>NZ_JANHLE010000020.1 GCF_028682475.1 Pseudomonas putida | reverse complement strand
GTCTCAGCTCACCCGGTGGGAGCGGGCTTGCCCCGCGAAGAGACTGTCACCGCGCCATGATCGCTTTGAACAGTCGCGACTCCAGCCAGCCCTGCAACCACGCACGCAGGTGCGGGTAGGGCGCGCTGGCGAACCAGTCCGGTTCGACCCCGGCAAACTGGCGCATCAACGGCAGCAAGGCGGCATCGGCCAGGCTCGGGTGATCGGCAAACAGATACGTCCGTTGCCTCAGCCGCTCATCCAGTTCGGCCAACCAGGCTTCGGCTTGCGTCCGGTAGAACTCACGCGAGTGCTGCGGGTAGCGTTCGGCGTATTTGTACAGATTGACCTGGACCTTGAAGTCCCGGTCATTGCGCACAATCAGCGCGTCGGCCGCTTGCGCCGCCTCGGAGTCGGCACGTAGCCGCCAGTCCTGTGGATCATGCCGGGCCAGGGCCCAGCGCATGATATCCAGGCTTTCTTCAAGCACCTGGCCATTCGCGCTCAGTACTGGCACCGTGCCTTTGGGCGAAAGTGCGAGCAGCTCGGCCGGCTTGGCCTTGAGGCTGACTTCGCGGATTTCCACCGCACATTCGCTATAACGCAGGGCCAGACGCGCGCGCATGGCCCAGGGACAACGGCGGAACGAGTAGAGAATCATCCGCTGACCTCCACCGTACTCAAACCATTGCCCTGACGGCGCACCTGGATCTGCACCGGGATGCGTTCGTGCATTTCCTGCACATGGGAGATCACCGCTACCTTGCGGCCCTGGGCCTGCAGACCGTCAAGGGCATCCATGGCCAGTTGCAGCGATTCCGGATCGAGACTGCCGAAGCCTTCGTCGATGAACAGCGATTCGATGCGCAAGGTGCTCGAGGCCATCGACGCCAAGCCTAATGCCAGGGCCAGGGACACCAGAAAGGTCTCCCCACCGGACAATGAGTGCACCGAACGCAGCTCGTCGCCCATCTCGGTATCCAGCACCAGCAGCCCCAGCAGGCTGCCGCCACGCTTGAGGCGATAGCGCCGGGCCAGCTGGCGCAGCTGGGCGTTGGCGTGATGCACCAGCAAATCGAGGTTGTAGCCCTGGGCGATCTTGCGGAAAGTATCACCGGTGGCCGAGCCGATCAGGGCATTGAGCCGCGCCCAGCGTTGCCATTCACTGTAGGCCTGGGCGATTTGCTCGGCCAGGGCCTGGTTGGCTTGCTGGCGGCGCTGGTCATCAGCTTGCCCGGCCCGCAGTTCGGCACACGCCTGTTCGCTGGCCGACAGTTGTTCCTGCAGGGTTTGCAGGGCTTGCTCCAGCGCTTCGGCGGGCAGCTCCAGGGTGGCCAGGGTTTGATGTTGTTCCAGGCGTTGCTGGCGTTCCTTGAGCAGAATCTGCGTTTGTTCCAGCGCTTTGTCGCTGTCCTGCAGGCGCTGACGCAGCTGGCTGACGGCGCTGTCATCCAGGGCCAGCAACTGATCCAGGGCGCTGTCATCCAGTTCAGGGTGGCCTTGGCGCCATTGCTCGATCTGACTGCGTACCTCGGCGTGCTCTTGTTCCAGGGCAGTCAAACGCTCGCCCTTGGCCTTGAGTTCGGCCGCCAGTTCAATCAGCTGTGTCTGGGTCTCCTGCAATTGCGAGGCTGCTTGCGCCTGTTGCTGGCGAGCCTGCTCTACCGCCTGTTCCAGGTGCTGCTGCCATTGCTCGGCGCTGGGTTGTTCGGCGAGCAGGTTGGCGAGGCTGGCCTGGCTCTGCTGCTGTTGGCGTTCCAGCTCGGCGAACTGCGTCTGCAGCTCTTGCTGCTTTTGTGCCCGCGCCTGTTGCTGGAGCTGAGCCTTGTCCAGGGTCTGCTGGCGTTCGCTGTGCTCTAGTTGCTCATCTTTGTGCCGCTGCAGCAGGTCCAGGCGCTGGGCCAACTGCTGGTCCAGACGCAGGAAGGTGGCGGCCGGCTCACGGCGTAGTTCATCGAGGGTGTCGGCGGGCAGCAGCGTGGCGAAGCTCGCCAGCTCCTGCTCCAGTCGCTCCTGATCGGCAGCCAGCGCTTGCTGTTGTTGCTGCAGGTGCTGGTTGGCCTGCTGGTTGGCTTCGCTTGTGACGTGCAGTTGCTGCTGCAGGCGGGCGGCGTCCTTCTGCAGCGTCAGTAGGGTGTTCTGGCGCTGTTCGTCGCGGCTGATGTCATCGTTCAGGCGCCGTGACTGCAGTGCCAGCCAGGCCGAGCGCTGGCTCACCTCCTGATCGGACAAGGCAGGGAACAGCGGGTGCGCCTGCAGAGCAGGCGCCAGGCCTTGCAGCTGCTCGCTCAGTTGCTCCTGCTGAAGCAAGTGTTCCTTGATCTGACCGTTGACGCCACCCAGCTGGGTGCGCAGTTCGTCCAGTTGCTTCTTCAGTTCATCGACGGCCAGCTGGGCGTTGCGTTCTTCATCCTGGTCATGCCGACCGAGGCTCTGCAGCAGGGCTTCAGGCTGATGGTAGGGATGCTCCTGGCTGCCGCATACCGGGCAGGGCTGATCATCCTGAAGTTGTGCGCGCAGCTCTTCCACGCTCTGGCTGCGGGCCAGGCGCTGGCGTTCGAGCAGCTGGCGGGTAACAGTCAGCGCTTGTTCGGCGGCGCTCAGCTGGTGCTTGCCGTTGAGGCCTTCGCTGATCAGCTGTTCACGCTGTTTGAGGGCGATTTGCTGGCGCTCGCGCAAGGCATTCAGGCGTTGCTCCAGTTCTTGCTGCTGGCTCCACAGGCGGTTGAGTGCTTCCACCTGGCTT
The DNA here is from genome assembly GCF_028682475.1 of Pseudomonas putida. Classification (GTDB taxonomy): domain Bacteria; phylum Pseudomonadota; class Gammaproteobacteria; order Pseudomonadales; family Pseudomonadaceae; genus Aquipseudomonas; species Aquipseudomonas putida_AG. Next base: position 99,595 of record NZ_JANHLE010000020.1, on the reverse strand, counting down.
TGCTGCTGGCGATTTTTCTGCAGCAGCTCGCCGAGCAAACCGACCTGCTCGGCCAGGGCTTCGGGTTCGGCCTGGGCTTCATGGTAGAGCAGGGCGATGGCGGCGCGCTGTTGCTCGAGGGCGGCGCTGGCCTGCTCGGCACGGGCTTGCAGGGCGGGCAGTTCGGCGCGGCCCTGATTGAGGCGGTTACCCAGTTGCATCACCTGTTGCAGGCGATCGCGGTAGGCATTCCAGGCTTCGCTCAGGCCTGCCAGGGAGGCACTCTGGGCCAATTGTTCGCTGATCTGGCCGAGGCGTTCCGTACTCAGGCGCTGTTGTTCGGCAAGGTTGAGCAACTGTTGCTGGCCTTCGCTGCAGGCTTGCTCGGCCTGCTCCTTCAGTGCCAGACAGTTGCCCAGCTCCTGCGACAGGCGGGCCACGCTGTTCTGCTCGGCAAAGGCCTGGCGCAGCAAAGGTGCGCTGTCGCTTTGTGCGGCCAGGGCCTGGTTCAATGCCTGCTGGGCGTTGTGCTGAAGCTCGTGCAGCTGTTGCTGGCGCGTGTGCAGTTCGTCGTGCTGTTGGCGCAAGGCGCTGATGCTGGCGGCCAAGGGTGACAGCTGACTGCTCAATGCCTGCTGACGGGCGAACTGATGGCGCTGCGGGGCCAGTTGTTCCAGACGCACCAGGTTCAGGCGTTCGCCTTGCAGGCTGTCGCTGTGCTGCCGGGCGCTATGCAATTGCTCGTTGCTGCTGTGTACCTGGGCTTGCAGCTGCTGCAGTTCGGTCAGCCAGGCACGTTGCAGTTCGAGTTGACGCAGTTGTGCTTGTTCGCCCTTGAGTGTTGCCAGCGCCTCGCCATAGCGTTGATCGAGGTCGGCACGGGCCTCAGGCGTCATCGGCATGACGCCGGCCGCCTGGTCTTCGAGGGCCTTGTGCGCCTCTTCGGCTTCTTTGCTCTTGCTGTAGGCGCGCCGCCCCAGCTGGCTGTAGATCGCCGTGTTGGTAAGCTTTTCCAGCAGCTCGCTACGGTCTTTGTCGTCGGCCTTGAGGAAGGCGCTGAATTCGCTCTGGGCCAGCATCACGGCACGGGTGAACTGCTCGAAATTCAGCCCCAGGCAGGCCTCGATCAGTTGCTTGTACTCGCTTTTGCTCTGGTTGCTCAGCAATTGCTCGCTGTCCAGATCGTGCAGGCTCTGGCGGCTGCCTTGCAGTTTGCCATTGGCTTTGTCGCGGGCGCGGTTGGCTTCCCAGCGGGCGCGATAACGACGGCCATCGACACCGACGAAGTCGACTTCGGCAAAACCGCTGCCGGTACCGCGGCGTAGCAGGGTGCGCGGGTCGCTGGTGAGGATGTCGCTGTCGACTTCCGGCAGCTTGGTTTCGCGGCCGATATTGCTCAGGCGCGGCACGGCGCCGAACAGGGCCAGGCACAGGGCATCGAGCAGCGTGCTTTTGCCGGCGCCGGTAGGGCCGGTGATGGCGAACAGGCCGGCGCTGGCCAAAGGCTCGGCAGTGAAGTCGATTTCAAAGGGGCCCGCCAGAGAGGCCAGGTTCTTCAGGCGGATGGCGAGAATCTTCATGGCTGCTCCTCTTGCTGTTGAACGTCCTGCAGCAACAGGGCGAAGTCGGCCAGGGTCTGTTCGTCCACGGCGTTGCCGTAGGCCTGGGCCCAGGCGCGGCTGAACAATTCTTGCGGCGTCATCTGGCCCAGCTCCACCAGGGCGGCGTCATCCAGTGCTTCACCTTCGCGGTTACCCGCGTATTCGGCGCCAATGCGCACCAGACGCACGGCCTTGCCGTGCAGGGCGCTTTCCAGTTGCTGGCGCAGGTCCGGTTGTGGCTCGTCGAGGCGCACGCGCACTTCCAGCCAGGGTTGGCGCTGCGGGTCATCGAGCAGGTCGATAACCGGCAGTTCGGCCAGTTGCTCAAGAATTTCTGCCAGCGGTGCTGGGCCGAGGCGCTGCAGGTGCACGGCACGGGGTATCAGGCGCGTTTCGACGCTGGCCAGCTTGCTGCCCTCGAGTTCGATTTCGAGGATCTGGTGCTGATAGCCAATTTCCGAGAACGACAGCGGGATCGGCGAGCCGCTGTAGCGGATGCGCTCCTCGCGGTTGACCCGCTGCGGTTTGTGCAGGTGGCCGAGGGCGACGTAGCTGATGTCCTTGCTGAACAGACTGGCGGGCAGCGCTTCGGCGTTGCCGATGATCAGGCTGCGTTCGGAGTCTTCCGAGACCGAACCACCGGCCATGTGTGCATGGCTGACGGCGATCAGCGCCTGGCCTGGCTTGCGCCGCTCCAGCGCGGCTTCGATCAGGCGCTCGTGCACCTGGCCGATTCCGCGCAGGTAGTCATCGCCCAGCTGCGCGCCGGTCACTTCGGCCGGGCGCAGGAATGGCAGGGCCAGGCACCAGGCCGCGACTTTGCCGCGCGCATTGGTCAGGGGGATCAGCAGACGATCGCTGTCCAGCACGCCGTCGTCGAGCCACTGCACCCGGCCCAGGGCATGGGTGCGCAGGCGCCGCATCAACGGCGCTGGCAATTCGATGCGCGAGCCCGAATCGTGGTTGCCGGCGATCATCACGATGTTCAGCTTCGGCTGCTGCTCGTGGGCCTGGACGATAAAGTCGTAGAGACGTTCCTGGGCTTTGACCGGTGGGTTGACCGTGTCGAAGATGTCGCCGGCGATCAGCAGGGCATCCGGTTGACGCAGCTTGAGCTGGCCGAGCAGCCAGTCCAGAAAGCAGGCGTGTTCGAAGTCGCGTTCCTGGCCATGCAGGGTTTGTCCCAGGTGCCAGTCGGAGGTGTGAAACAGACGCATGAAGGGTTCCGCAGATGACTGGCGCGACGCGTTGGGCGTCACGCCTTGGGGTTATTTGGGGTACAAGGGCGGCAGGCTGCCGTTTTCGCTCGCCGTTGGCTGCAGCTGTTCAGCCGCCGGGATGGTGCCGATGGCACGCCACAGTTCTTCACCTTGCCAATACTGCCCGCTTTCGCTGTAGAGGGCACCGTTGAGGCCGTCCAAGGCATCTGACAGCGGCACGAAGCGGGCGGCCATTTCCGCCAGGGTTTCCGGTTGTTGCCGGGCCCAGGCGTCCAGGGCCTGGCGGGTGGCCTGCGGGTCGTTGGCCTGGCACGCGCGCTTGAGATCATCGAGCAGGGTACGCGGGCTCGGTCCACTCTGGGCGGCACGCAGCACCGCCGGTTGCGAACGGGCGCGCCACCACAGGGCGAAGCCGAGCAAGGTGGTCAGGGCCAGCAACGCGGTACTCAGTTGCCACGGCCAGAGCGGCCGGGTGGTGACACTGACCGGGTCGATATTGGCCGGTTTGTCGGCACTCAGCGCCGGGTTGTCCTCGATCTGCAAGCTGCGCGCCGGCAGGCTGCTGTGCTCCAGGTGGTCTTCACGGGTGTTCCACCAGAATACCTCCTGAGCCGGCAGTTCGAGGTTGCCGCTATGGGTCGGGACCAGCGCTTCACGTTCTTCGCGAATGCCGAGCAAACCCCGGTCATTGACCTGATTGCGCAGTTGCGGCTGGTCCGGGTAACGGCGCAGGCCGGTGACTTCGGTCGCCGGCAAAGGTGGCAACTGGGCACTGGAAAGGCCTTCGGCCTGCACTGTTACGGTACGGGTCAGGGAATCGCCGATCTGGGTCTGCTGTTGCGCAGGGTCCGGGCTCCAGTGTTCCTCCAGGCTCAGGTTGCTGGTCGGCAGCCAGGGCGCATTGGCCGGATAATCGGCAGGGATCGGGTTGACCGTCAGCACCAGCGGTGTGGAGTCGACGCGCACCTGTTTGCCGGCCCTGGGCGTATTGAGTTCCTGCTCGGCATCATTCTGTGCAGCCGTGGCGCTGAACGCCAGGGCCGGGATAGTGAGGTCGCCGCTTTGCTGCGGGTAGATCGCATAGCGCATTTCGATCACCCCGTGGCGTACACCGTCGATATCTTTCTCGAAAGTCCGCGATTCACCCAGCGGCTCGACCTTGGCGTTGTCGATCTGCAATGGGCTCAAGCTGCTGTCGTCGTACAGCGGCACCGAGTGATAGATGCTCAGGGTCAGGACCGCCTGGGCCTGCACATAGACTTCGGGTTGATCGAGGCTGGCGTCGATGAATACCGGGCCGTGGTTCTCGTTGCTGGCTTGCGGGGTGAGGATCTGCAGGCTGATCGGCTCACTGCGCAGCTCGCCCAGTTGCAGCGCCGGAATTTCCACGCTGCCGCTCTGGCGTGGCAGCAGGGTGATGATCCAGCGGGTGCCGGCGGCGTTCTGGTCGTCGAGGCTGTTCAGGCTGTTGACCTGACGGGTGTCACGGACTTCGAAACTGGCCTCCAGCGGGCTCAGGTCCGGTTTGCCGAACTGGGTGACGTCTCGGGTCTGCAAGGTCAGCTCAAGGGTTTCGCCAGCGTTCAGGCGTGTGCGATCGACGCTGGCGAGCAGCGACGCGGCCTGCACCTGCAGGCAGAGTAAGAAGCCGAGTACAAAGACGCTGACGCGACTCATCGATGGGGTTCCTGATGTTGTTGCTGTTCGTACCAGAATTTACGCCGAAGCAGTTCGGCCGGGTTGTCCGGAATCTGCCGCAGCCATTGTTCCAGCGCCTGGCGCTGTTCGGCATCCAGGGTGCTGTCGAGCGGGCGTTGCGGTGGCCGGGTGGTTTCTTCATCATCGCCGTTGTTGGCCAGCTGCTGCGCCTGCTCACTGCTGTTGCTGTCGTCCTTGTGGCTGTCGCTGGGCTGTTGCGCAGGCTTTTCGCTGGCCGGATCCTGATTGTTCTGGGCGCTGCTGTTGCTGTCGGTCTGGGCGTTGGCGTCACTCTGCTGGTTTTGCTCGGGCGGTTGCTCAGGCTGTTCGGCCTGACGTTGTTGCAGCAACTGTTCGACCAGGGCCTTGTTGCTCAACGCCGGCTGCAATTCCGGCTGAAGCTCCAGCGCCTGTTCATAGGCATCCAGCGCCGCTTCAAGTTCCCCGCTACGCGCCAGGGCGTTGCCGCGATTGTAGTGGTCTGCAGCGCTGTTGCCCTGGGCGAACAGGCGCGCGGCCGCGTCGAAGTCGCCGGCTTCATAGAGGGCCAGGCCTTTCCATTGGCGATCCTGGAAGTGCTCGGCGGCTTCATTCGGACGCTGTTGCTCAAGCAGGCGCTGGCCCTGCTGGTCGGGACGTAGCCACAGGTCGCTGAACTCGAAGGCATAACTGGGTTGTGGCAACACCAGTAACAACGGCAGGCAGAACAGCCAGCCACGGCGGCCGGCGCAGGCAGCCAACAGCAGCAGTGGCAACAGCAGCCAGTAGCCCTGATCGGCCCAGCTGTCCAATTGCAGCGTCTGACCATCGTCGCGCAGGCTTTTCGGATTCTCGAACAGGCGCAGACCACGCAGGTCGAGGTCGTCAATACGGGCGTTGCGGTAGCGCCCGCCGGTACTGCTGAGAAATGCTTTAAGGCTGGCGCTTTCCAGTCGTGGCAGCAGGATGCCGCCTTGGTCGTCCTTGAGGAATTCACCATTGGCTTGCTTGACCGGGGCGCCTTGCGCGGTACCGATACCCAGCATCAGCAGGCTCGGCCCATTGCGCCCCAGGGCTTGCTTGATGCCTTCGCGTTCCTGCGGGGTCAAGGCCGAGCCCACCAGCAGCAGGCGCCCCTGGCCCAGGCCAGCCTGGGCCAGCAAGGCCAGACCCTTGCGCACGGCGAGGTCGGCGCGCTGGCCGGTCTGCGGCATGATCGACGGGTCGAGGGCTTCAAGCAGGTTGCGGCTGGTGGCCAGATCGTCCGACAGCGGCACCAGGGTGTGGGCACTGCCGGCATAGACGATGATTGCCGTCTGGCTGTCGCGGCGATGTTCGAGAAGGTCAAGAATCTTGCGCCGGGCCTGGTCCAGACGGGTCGGCGCGACATCTTCGGCGAGCATCTGCGGGGTCAGCTCGAGAAGGATCACCAGCGGGTCGGCCGGACGCTGACGGGTTTCTTCCAGGCGTTGCCAGCTGGGGCCGGTCAGTGCCAGGACGCTGAGCAGCCAGGCCAGGCCCAGGGCAATCCACGGCAGTTTGCTGTCGCGGCCGCTGCCACCGCCGAGCAGCACGGCATGGAAGCTGGGCGGCAGGATCATCTGCCAGCGCCCAGCGCGTTTCTGCCGGTGCCAGAGCTTCCACAGCAACCAGGCGAGCAGCGGCAATACGATCAGCCAGACCGGGCGCAGCCATTGCGGCCATAGAGCGATCATCGGCGTCTCCTCAGGCGCAGGCGCTTGAGCCGCTCGCGCCATTGCGGATGCGGGACAAGAAAGCTGGGGCGGCGTAACAGGCGCTGCAGGCGGTTGTCCGGCCATTGTTCCTGGATGACCAGCAATACGCTGAGCAGCAGGGCCAGCGCCAGCGGCCAGCTGTACAAGGCCTCGGCCGTACGCGCCTGGGTCGGTTGCTGGGCGACCGGTTCCAGACGGTCCAGGGCATCGTCGATAGCGCGCAGTTCTTCGCCGTCACGGGCGCGGAAATAGGTGCCGCCGGTCAGCCCGGCGATTTCCTTGAGGGAGGCTTCGTCCAGGTCCAGGCTCGGATTGAGGCCGAGCAAGCCGGCAGTGCCGGTTTCTTCCGGGTCGGCGCCGATGCCGATGGTGTAGATCCTCACGTTTTCCTGAGCGGCCAGGCGGGCAGCGGTCAGCGGGTGGATCTGTCCGCCGTTGTTGGCGCCGTCAGTAACCAGTACCAGCACCCGGCTCTGCGCCGGACGCTGGCGCAGGCGCTTGAGTGCCAGGCCAATGGCATCGCCGATGGCGGTGTTCTTGCCGGCGATGCCGATCTGCGCTTCGTCGAGGAAAGTGCGCACGGTACGCCGGTCGAAGGTCAGCGGCGCTTGCAGGTAGGCCTGGCTGCCGAACAGGATCAGGCCGACGCGGTCGCCCTGGCGCGCTTCAAGGAAGTCGCCGAGCAGGGCCTTGACCAAGGTCAGACGGCTGACTTCTTCGTCTTGCCAATGCATGTCGGGAAAGTCCATGGAGCCGGAGACATCCACCGCCACCAGCAAGTCGCGGCCGCTGGCAGAGACTGGTACGGGCTCGCCCAGCCACTGCGGGCGAGCGGCGGCCAGCAACAGTAACAGCCAGACCACGACAAAGGGTGCCTGTTGGCGCCAGGTCGGCAGGTTCAGGCGGGCACGGCGCCCAGCCAGGCCTTCGAGTTCATTGAGAAAGCTGACCTTGAGTACCGGTTCGCCGCTGTCGGCGCCAGGCAGCAGCCAGCGCGCCAGCCAGGGCAGCGGTAACAGCAGGAACACCCACGGCCAGGCCAGTTCAAACATGTTTACGGATCCAGGTTTCGACCGCTTGATTGAGCCCAGCGATGGCCTTGTCGTCGAGCTTGCATTCGGGCTTATAGGCGCCTTCGACCAGGACCATCCAGCGGGTCAGGCCGGCAGCCGGGCAACGGTTGTCGAGAAAGGCCAGCCACTGCCGGCCATTGAGGGTATGGCTGTGGCTGCCGGGGTAGTGGTTGCGGCACAGGCGCTTGAGCAGCGCGTTGATCTGCTGCAGCCAGGCGCCGGCCGGTTCACCGTCATAGGGTTTGGGCAGGCGCGCGAGTTCTGCCAGCGCTTCGATACGGATCGGGTCCAGCGGCAGTTCGGCGCGCACGATGGGTTTTTTGCCTGGTCGCCAGTGGCGCAAGCGCCACATGCCCCAGCCCAGCAACGGCAGCAGGGCCAGCAACAGCCACCAGCCCGGTGCCAGTGGCCACCAGCTGATCGGCGGCGGGCTGATCAGTGGTTGCAGTTGCTCCAGCGGGTTCACTGGGCTTTCCCCGGTCGCTGCGCATTGAGGTACTCGCGCAACTGTTCGATCATTTCACTTTGCGTGCTCAGGGGCATCAGCACCACCCGCAGTTTCTGTGCCAGCAGCTCCCAGCGCTCGATACGCGCTTCGCTCTGTTGACGGTAGCTGCGGCGCAAGGTCGGGTCGAGGGTATCGAGCTCCAGTTGCGCACCGTGCTGGGCAAAACGCAGCAGCCCGGCGGCGGGCAAGGCGTGGTCGAGCGGGTCGGACAGCGGCAGCAGGAGCAGGTCGCAGTGGCGCGACAGCAGGCTCAGTTGCTGCTCCACCGCCGGGCTCAAGGCACGCTCGTCGCAGATGATGATCGCCAGGCTGCCCGGGCGCAGTACTTCGCGGGCGCGGCGCAGGGCCAGGCCGAGGCTGTCGGCCTGCGGCCTGGCTTCGGTATGCAGCGACTGGTTGACCCGGGCCAGGCGGTTGAGCAATTGCAGCAGGCTCTGCTTGCTGCGCCGCGGTTTGATTTCGTAGTGCTCGTTGTCACCGAACACCAGGCCGCCGATGCGGTCGTTGTGGCCAAGGGCCGCCCAGCCGATCAGCGCCGCAGCCTGGGCGGCGAGCACCGATTTGAACATCAGTCCCGAGCCGAAGAACAGGCGCTGGCTTTGTTCGACGAGAATGAAGATCGGCCGCTCACGCTCTTCATGGAACAGCTTGGTATGCGGCTCCTGGGTGCGTGCGGTCACCCGCCAGTCGATGTTGCGCACATCGTCGCCGGCCTGGTACACCCGCACCTGGTCGAAGTCGACCCCGCGCCCACGCAGTTTTGAATGGTGCAGCCCCACCAGCGGGCTGCGCTGGCCGGGACGCGAGAACAATTGCACTTCGCGCACACGATGACGCATCTCGATCAGCTCGGCGAGGCTGATACGGATTCCGGGCGCGGCCAGCAAACGATCGGGCATGGCGTCAGGCGACGGCGACGACGTCGAGGACGCGCTGGATCACCCGGTCCTGATCGATCCCGGCGGCCTCGGCCTCGAAGGAAAGAATGATGCGGTGGCGCAGCACGTCGAACAGCACGGCCTGGATGTCTTCGGGGCTGACAAAGTCGCGCCCGGCCAGCCAGGCGTGGGCGCGTGCGCAACGGTCCAGGGCGATCGAACCGCGCGGGCTGGCGCCATAGGCGATCCAGTCGGCCAGCTCGAGGTCGAACTTGGCCGGCGTGCGGGTGGCCATGACCAGTTGCACCAGGTACTCCTCCACCGCATCGGCCATGTACAGGCCAAGGATCTCCTTGCGTGCGGCGAAGATCGCTTGCTGGCTGACCCGGCGTTCGGGCTTGGCTTCGCCATTGAGTGCTTCGCCGCGAGCCTGCAGGAGAATCCGGCGCTCCACGGAGGCATCCGGGAAACCGATTTTCACATGCATGAGGAAACGGTCGAGCTGGGCTTCAGGCAGCGGGTAGGTGCCTTCCTGCTCGATCGGGTTTTGCGTGGCCATGACCAGGAACAAGGGCGACAGCTCGTAAGTGCTGCGCCCGACACTGACCTGGCGTTCGGCCATGGCTTCGAGCAGGGCCGACTGAACCTTGGCCGGGGCGCGGTTGATTTCGTCGGCCAGAACCAGGTTGTGGAAGATCGGCCCTTGCTGGAATACGAAGCTGCCGGTTTCCGGACGGTAGATTTCAGTACCGGTGATATCGGCCGGGAGCAGGTCGGGGGTGAACTGGATACGATGGAACTCGGCTTCGACGCCTTCGGCCAGTTCCTTGATGGCCTTGGTCTTGGCCAGGCCGGGGGCGCCTTCGACGAGCATGTGGCCGTCGGCCAGGAGCACGATGAGCAAGCGCTCGACGAGTTTTTCCTGCCCCAGAATCTGGGTTGAAAGAAAGGTGCGCAGCGCGATCAGCGCCTCACGGTGTTCCATCGTTGAAGGTTCCTGGACAAAAGCCTGGGCGTGCGGCGTGAAAGCGCCCGGGCGGGGGCTGTTACTTTAATCCATCCGGGCCTCAGGCTACTAATGGCGGCAGGTTATTTTGTGCAAATCGCCAACGCCTCGCGGGGCAAGCCCGCTCCCACCGGCTGTGGTAGGAGCGGGCTTGCCCCGCGAGCGATCTCAGGTCCACCAGTAACGCACCAGGTGAAAGAAGATCGGTGCGGCAAAGCACACCGAGTCCAGGCGATCGAGCATGCCGCCATGACCTTCGATCATGTGCCCCCAGTCCTTGACGCCACGGTCGCGTTTGATCGCGGACATGACGATACCGCCGGCAAAGCCCAACAGGTTGATCAGCAGCGCGATCAGGAACGACTGCCAGAGGTTGAACGGGGTAATCCACCACAGCGCAGCGCCAATCAGCGACGCCAGCAACAGGCCGCCGACAAAGCCTTCGACGGTTTTCGACGGTGACAGGTTGGGGGCGATCTTGTGTTTGCCAAACAGCTTGCCGCAGACGTACTGCAGCACATCGGACAGTTGCACGACGATCACCAGATACGCGATCAGCAACAGGTTGCGGCCCTCGTAGCCGGCGATGTCCAGGGTCAGCAGGGCCGGCACGAAGGATATGCAGTACACCGCAATCATCAGACCCCACTGGACTTTGGAGGCGCGCTCGAGAAAATGCGCGCTGTCACCGCCCAGGGACGCGAGGATCGGCAGGAGCAAGAACACGTAGACCGGGATGAAGATCGAGAACAATCCGTACCAGTCGGCGTAAATCAGCAGGTATTGCAGCGGCAGCGCCAGATAGAACGCTGCCACCAGGGCCGGGTAGTCGCTGCGCCGGGTCGGGGTCAGGGTGAGGAATTCACGCAGGGCGTAGAACGATACGGCGTAGAACAGCAGGATCACGGCGCCGTTACCCAGCCAGAAGGCGATGCCGATGACCAGCACCATCACCCACCAGGCATTGATCCGCGCATTGAGGTTGTCGATCACGGCATTGGCGCTGCCGCCGGTTCGCCATTTGAGGATCAAGCCGATCAGCGAGGCTGCCAGCAGCAGTGCGCCGATGCCGGCAAACAACGTCAGGGTCTGGTTATCCATGTTCAGCAATGCTCCGGGGCCAGGTCCAGTAACGCAGCACGGCTACGTTGAAGAAATTGTGTTTTGCTCTCGCCATCTTCGAGCTCAAGCGGTGCGCCGAAACTGGTGGTGCACAGCAACGGCAACGGCAGTACACGGCCCTTGGGCATGACCCGATTGAGATTGGCGATCCACACCGGCACCAGTTGCACCTGTGGGTAGGTTGTGGCCAGGTGAAAGATGCCGCTTTTGAATGGCAGCAGGCCGTCTTCCTGATTGCGCGTGCCTTCGGGGAAAATGATCAGCGAATCACCAGCCTCCAGGGCATCGAGCATCGGTTGCAGGGGATTGGCCTGTGGGTCGTGGCGCTCACGGTCGATCAGTACGCCATTGAATACCTGATTGATCACATAGCGGCGCAAACCAGAGGTTTGCCAGTAATCGGCCCCCGCCACCGGTCGAGTGGTTTTGCGCAGCGCCGGCGGCAGCGAGGCCCACAGCAGGACGAAGTCGCCATGGCTGCTGTGATTGGCGAAGTAGATGCGTTGCACAGGCTCCGGGCCGCAGCCGAGCCACAGGCTGCGGGCACCGGTGATTGAGCGTGCGGCGGAGGTGATGAGGTGCGCGACCAGGGGTGCGAGCATAGGGATTCCTTATCCGGCTGTGGTCCACCAGGGGCTGGCCAGCAGGCAGCCCAGGGTCAGGAGTAGTTGCGCCGCGAGCACCAGCGCTTGGCGGCGCAGCAGCGCCAGGGCGCCGCGACTGCGTTCAGACCACGCTCGGCCGCCGCGTTCGGCAGCTTGCAGGCCCAGTGCAGCCAGGGCGTGATCCAGCGCTCGGGTATTGTCGTTCAGCGCTGACGGGTCATCGGCCAGGCGCTGGAACAGATCGGCATCGAAGGCCACCCTCAGCGCCCAGTATTTTTGCACTGCCCCCAGCATCAGCAACATGCAGCCGGCGCTCAGGGCCCAGGGGTTGAACGTGGCCAGCCACCAGGGGCCGAGCCCGAGCACCACGCCCAGCAATGTCAGACCGGTGGATAGGTGATCCAGGCTGCGTCCGCGGCGCAGCAGGCTGGCGACACAATAGAGTTGCATTTCAGTGGCCATAGACCCTCGACTGATGTTCGCTCAACGGCGCCAGGGCCTGACGGTGCGCAGCGTGCAGGACCACCCGCGGGCGTGCCTGGCGAAGCCGTTCGAGGGCAGCGTCAACACTGGCGGCGCGGCCAGTGTGCAGCAACCAGGCTGCCACTGCCGTTGCACTTCGGGAGTAGCCCAGGGCGCAGCAGACCAGCACCGGGCCGTGCTGGCGCAGGCGTTCCAGCGCCTCGGCAAGTTCAACGCATTGCGCCGTCGTGGGGGCCGTCAGATCGAGTACCGGCGCTGCCTGATAGGCCGCGGTGCCAGGATCAAGGGGCAGCTCGGCGCACAGGTCGAGCACGGCGTTGAACGAGCTGTTGCGTAGTTGCGCGGCAGTAGGGATACGTCCTAGCCAGACGTCATCGATTACCCGGTCTGGCTGCGGGTGTTTGCGCGTCCACAGCCTTGAGTTGATCCAGGCAGCGGCCAGATACGGCGCCAGCAACCAGCAGGCGGCAGGGCTCAAGCGACCGTTGGCGCCTTTCTGAAAACCGGCGGCATCGAACAGCGCATAGTTCAGCGCCACCAGCAGCAGTGCCAGCGCAGGCCAGAGCAACCACAACGCGCCGCCGCCGAGGGCGAAGGCGGGGATGGCAAACAGCGCAGCACCCAGTGTGTAGCGCACTGCCAGCTGCCAGCGCTTGCGGTCGCGTGTCAGCTCTAGCCGTTGCAGCATGCCGGGGCGCTCCAGTGGCCACAGCCAGACACAGAGCCAACCGGCCAGGGCGCCGGTGGGCACATCGATAAAGTGGTGCTGGTAGGTGGTCAGTACCGAAACGCCGATCAAGGCAAACCAGCCGTGCACCAGCCAGCGCCACAGCCCCCGGCAATGCTGGGCGTAGCACACCCACAACACCACCAGCAGGGCGATGTGCAATGAGGGGGCCTGATTGAAGGGTTTGTCGAACCCTGCAAGTACGGCAAACAGCCAGCCGAACATACCGTCGAGCTCGGGTCGTTCGAACGTGAAGCGCAAAGGCCAGAGCAAGAAGCAACTGACGGCAATCAGCTGGGCAGTGAGCAGGCGCAGGGCATGACGTTTGAGGGCCTGGCGGCTGCGCGGCAGCAACAGGGAAAAGCCGTACAGCAGGTCGATGGACCAGTAGGGCACGATGGTCCACGGCCAGAACGGCACATGTTGTTCCCAGGCAAACACCAGGCTGGCGACATCATCGCGCTGGGCGGTGACCCAGGTGGCGAAGCCGTAAGTGCCGAAAAACAGCGGCGCCAATAGCAGCAACCAGAGCACGGCGGGTTTCAGCAGGCCAGGTTCGCGTGCGGTCAGCGGGGCGGCGGCGCTCAGGCTCATCATTGCACCCGCTGGGCGAGCGAAACGCTGAAGATCCCCCATTGGTCGATGCGCTGGGTCACCTTGCGAAAGCCTGCCGCCTCCACCAACTGATCCATCTCGGCCTGGCTGCGGCGGCGCATCACCCAGGCCTGGCCGGCGCGATGGCTGGTCAGGGCGCGGGCGATCAGCTCCAGTTGCGGGTGCCAGGGTTGCCCGGTGTAGACCAGATAACCTCCTGGTTCGATGGCATCGGCCAGCCCGGCCAGGGAGTTGCTGACCATCTGATTGTCGGCAAACAGTTCATAGAGCCCGGAGACCACCGCCAGGCTCGGTTTTGGCGACAGCGCAGCCAGGTCCTCACGGTCGAATGCATCGCCTTTGACGAACCGGGCGATGTCGCCAAGGCCCTTTTCAGCGATCAACGCACTACCGTCGCGCACGTTGATGTCGCTGTAGTCGCGCAGCAGGATCGACTCCGGCAACGGGCTCATGCCGTGTACCGCCTCAAGGATGTAGCGGCCGTGACCGGCCGCGATATCGACGATGCGCACCGGCTGCTGCTGTTCGCGCAACCCGGCGATGGCCAGGCGTAGCAGTTCTTCGACATGCAGCTTGCGTTGGCGGATACCGCGCCAGCCGATGGAGTCGAGGTAATTGCGATCGATCAGCCGGCCAAGCGGCGACAGCCCGGTGGCGCGGTTGCGGTACACGTAATCGAGGGTGCTGCCCGAGTCGAAACCGGTGTCAAAACCCAGCTTGACCCCGGCCGACAGTTTGCTACCCAGGCCGAGACTGGCACGGGTCATGCGCCAGTACAGGTCGCGCAGGGAGTTGCGTGGCAGCGCGGTGGCCAGCGATTCGGCCTCGGCACAGGTGGCGCCGAGGCGGTCGGCGTCCAGCAATGACGGGCGATGCAACGGGCGGGCGAAATTCTGCAGGATAAAGCGGCGCATGCGGGCGATGACCGGGGCGCGATCTTTTTCGCCCAGGGTGTCGTGGAAGAACCCCGGCAGAATGTGTTTCTCCTTGTGCACGCTGCCCAGGCGCTCGAAAAACTGTTCCTGGGGTTTGCGATGCACCACAAAGTCGGCGCCGGAGATCAGCAACTGGGTCGGTACGCCGATCGCCTGGGCATCGGCGACCACGCGTTCGCCCGCTTCGTAGAGGCCCAGCAGCACATTGACCGAAATGCTCTTGGTGATCAGCGGGTCCTGGTCGTAGGACGCTACACGCTGTGGATCGTGGGTGAGAAAGCGGGCCTTGACGTAACTGTCGACAAAAAAGTTGCCGCGCAGTTTACCCAGCAAAGCCAGCCCCGGCCGGGCCAGGGGCACGTAAAGTTTGACTTTGAACGCCGGCGAGGCGAGCACCAGGGCGCGGATGCGCGGGGCATAGTCGTGAACCCAGGTGGCAACGATTACCGCACCTACGCTTTGGGCAATCACGGCGATGTGTTCTTCGGCGATGCCATGGGCCTGGGCCAGGTGCTCGCAGAAGGTCTGTACGTCCCGGGCGCTGGTGGCAAAGCTCGGGCTGTCGCCGCGGGCGCCGGGTGACTGGCCGTGGCCACGGGCATCCCAGGCGAAGAAGTCAGTGTCTGCCAGGTCCAGTTCATCCACCAGATGGGCAATGCGCCCGGAGTGTTCGTGACCGCGATGAAACAGCAGCACGGCCTTGCGCGGCTCGGCCGGCGTGGCGCTGCTGGCTGGCCAGTGGCGGTAGTACAGTGCTACGCCGTCATGGGTGGTGAAGGTCTGATCCTGAGCTTCGCGCATTGCAATTTCCTTATGCTGATGGAGCGTTTTCCTGTACTTCTTTGAGGCCCTGGCGCACCCGGTTGATCAGGGTATACACCAGCAAGCCGGCAATCACCGCGAACACTGCATTGATCCAGGTGGCGCTGAGCCAACCCAGGGCAATTGCAATGGCCAAGGCACCGAGCACGAAGGCGCGGTCGCTTTTGCCCATCGGGCCGTCATAGCGGCGTGAGGCGCCGACCATTGGCCCGAGCACGCCAGTGTACTCGCTGAACACCGCCAATAGCGCGACCAGCACTACCGCAAACGCGCTGACGCCTGGCAGCAGCGCGAAAGGCAGGATCAGCGCACTGTCGGCAACGATGTCGCACAGTTCGTTGAGGTAGGCCCCCAGGTGCGACTGCTGGCCGAATTCTCTGGCCAGCATACCGTCAATGGCGTTGAGGGCCATGCGCAGGATCATCCACAACGGAATCAGGATGAACAGCCAGGCGTGCTGGGCGAAGAGGGCGATCAGGCAGCCAAGCAACACCGAGCAGGCACCGGCCAGCAAAGTGATCTGATTGGCGGTGACATTGCGTGCGTGCAGGCGTTTGACCAGCGGGCGCAGGAGGTTCTGGAAAGCAGGTTTGAGTTGGTAGATGGACACCATCGGAGCAGGTCTCGACCGGTCAGGGAACAGGTTGGGGTCAGGATGGCGCCGGGCAAAGGCGCGGAGCGCCATCAGGGGCTGCAGTGTTACGCAAAAGCAACTGTAGAGGAAATCCCGGTAGTGCTACAGGTTGCGATACAGGCGGGGCCCGCGTAGCCCGAAGACTACGCGGGTGAGTGAGGCGATGTTTCAGTTCTTGAAGCTGGAATGTTTGCGTCCTTGGTCACACAAGGCAAACACCACCACCAGCACGGCCGCTACCGCCAGGATCACCGCCACCCCATCGGTGGAGTGGGTCGCGGAGCTGGCCACCAGGGCCAGGCCGCCCAGTGGTGCCAGGCCACCGGCGACGGCAGTACCGATCTCGCGACCGGTACCGAAGCCCGAGGAGCGGGTCTGGGTCGGGAACTGGCGGCTGAGGAACGAGCCCTGGGGAGCGAACATCATCGGCGCGAGGATGCCGGTACCGATGGCGATCGCCAGGTAGATCATCATCGGCTCGCCGGTGTTGAGCAGGGCCAGGAACGGATAGGCGAACAGCACCGAGAAGACCCCGCCGAGCATCAGCACGGTCTTGCTGCTCCACTTGTCGCACAGCCAGCCGAAGAACGGCACGGCGATAATCGCCACCAGGCTGGCGATGGTCACCGACAGCGAAGTGACATGCGCTTCAACGCCTTTGTACTGGGTCAGGTAGGCCAGGGAGAAGGTCTTGAAGATGTAGCTCAGGGCGTTGTAGCCGATGGCGACGAAGAACACCACGGCCAGACCCTTGAGGTCGTTTTTGAACAGCAGCTTGAGTGGCGACACCTGCGCTTTGCGCTGAGTTTTGTCGAGCTCTTTGAAGTCCGGGGTTTCCGGAATGCTTCTGCGTACCCACAGGCCGACCGCGACCAGCACGATGCTGCAGATGAACGGAATGCGCCAGCCACCGGAGAGCAGGAATTCGTTGCCGTTCATGGTCAACAGGTACACGGTCAGCGACGACAGCAACAGGCCCAGGTTCAGCCCCAGTGCTGGCCAGGCACCCTGGCTGCCGCGCTTGCCTTCACTGGCGTGCTCGTAGGAGGTGACCGCCGCGGCGGAGAGTTCGGCGCCAGCCCCCAGCCCTTGAATCACGCGGACCAGAACAAGGATGATCGGCGCCCAGATGCCGATCGAGGCGTAGCTGGGGATCAGGCCGATCAGGGTGGTGCACACCCCCATCAGGCAGAAGGTGATGACCAGTACCTGCTTGCGCCCGAAACGGTCGCCCAGGTAGCCGAACAGGATGCCGCCGAAGGGCCGGGCGATAAAGCCGATGGCAAAGGTCGAAAACGCCAGCAGCGAGGCCACGGCCGGGTTGCTGGGATCGAAGAACACCTTGGAGAACACGATCGCCGCCATGGTGGCGTACAGGTAAAAGTCATACCACTCCAGCATCGAGCCGAAAATGGTCGCAGCCGCGACCTTGCGCAGGCGCTTTTTTTTCTGTTCCGGGGATTCTGTCGCGGCCACAGCCGCCTCATGTACCGACATCGGAGGTTTCCTTTTTGTCTTTGTAGTTATGGTGTTCAGCAGGGTTCAGCGTGTCTTGAAGATCCTGTCGGCGATCATCTGGCCGATCGGGATCGCCGAGGTGGCGGCCGGTGAAGGGGCATTGCAGACATGCACCATGCGCGGCGTCTCGGCGAACAGGAAGTCGTGCACCAGGGTGCCGTCGCGCATCACCGCCTGGGCGCGGATCCCGGCTTCATAGGGCAGCAGGTCTTCGATGTTCAGCGACGGGCAGTACTTGCGGCATTGCTCCAGGTAGCCGCCCTTGAACAGCGAGTTCTTCATCTCGGTGGTGCCGGAGCCGAGGTTGGCCCAGATGGTTTTCCAGAAACCAGGGAAGCGTGCGTATTCGGCGACGTCGCGCCAGTTCACCGAGAATTTCTTGTAGTTCTCCCGGCCCAGCCCTAGTACGGCGTTGGGCCCGACGGTGACGCTGCCATCGATCATTCGCGTCAGGTGCACGCCGAGAAACGGCAACTCGGGGTCGGGGATCGGGTAGATCAGGTGGTTGACGATGTCGTTCTTGCTCGCCGGCAGGCGGAAGTATTCGCCGCGAAACGGAATGATCTGGTGATCGATCTTGACCCCGGCCAGTGCTGCCAGGCGATCCGACTGCAGACCGGCACAGGCCACCAGCTGACGGGCCTGCCAGACCTTGTCATCACTGCTGACGGTGACGCTGTCGCCGCTCTCGACGATTGCGCGCACGGTGGTCGACAGCTGCACCTCGCCGCCTGCGGCCTGGATCACCCGGGCCATGGCCTGGCACACCTGCTTGTAGTCGACGATGCCGGTGGCATCGAGAAACAGTCCGCCGAGGCCAACGATGTTCGGCTCGCGGCGTTGCAGTTCGGCAGCGTCCAGTTGTTCGACCTTCAGGCCATTTTGCTGCGAACGTTCGTAAAGCGCGTGCATGCGTTGGACTTCCAGCGGGGTAGAGGCCACCAGCAGTTTGCCGCAGACATCGAACTTGATCTTGTGCTCGGTGCAGAACGCCTTGGTTGCCTCGGCGCCGCGCTTGCACAGGTCGGCCTTGAGGCTGCCCGGGGCGTAGTAGATGCCCGCATGGATGACGCCACTGTTGTGACCGGTCTGGTGCCTGGCTAGGCTCGCTTCCTTTTCCAGAATCAGCAGCGAAGCGCCGGGCTGGCGTTCGAGGAGCGCCATGGCGGTGGCGAGGCCGACGATGCCGCCGCCGATGATGCAGTAGTCGTAAATCATGCAGGTGTCACCTTGGCTTGTTCTTGTCAGAGAGTCTGCTTATCAGGTTGTCAGACTAAGTCGGTCAAACAAAAGGGCGCTGTGCACCAGCGCCCGCTATTCATGGCAGTTCAAGGGTTCAATCGATGCTTGGCAATTCCAGTTTCAGGCGTTTGGCCGAGGCGCGCAGGTGGGCCTCAGCGCAGGCAGCGGCGGCATGCCGGTCGCCATCGGCGATGGCCTGGTACAGCGCCTGATGCTCGCGGTTGGCATCCGCCGAACCACCCACCGAGTGGGCTGCCGAGTTTTCCCAGGCGGTTTTGCGGGCGGCGGCCAACTGGCCACGAAGAAAGTCGTGGAAGGCCACGAAATAATCGTTTTTGCTGGCGTCGGCGATGGCACGGTGAAACTCGACGTCAGCGGCTGCCGCAGCGGCAAAGTCGCTGCGCTTGTCGAGCATCTCCTGCAGGGCCTTGTTCATCCGCGCCAGGTCCGCGGCATCGCGGCGCTGGGCGGCAACCGAGGCAGCCTGGGTTTCGATCCACAGGCGCACTTCGAACATCTGCACCAGGTCCGGGCGACGGCCCTGGCCGGAAGGGAAGCGGAACACCGTGCCGGTCGGGGTTTGCGAAATGTACGAACCCAGACCGCGACGGGCGATCAACACACCATCGGCCTTGAGCTGGGCCACCGCCTCGCGCACTACCGAGCGGCTGACGTTCAGCTGTTCGGCCAGTTGCTGTTCGGTGGGCAGGCGCGATTCGGCCGCCAGGCGCCCGGAATCGATCTCTGCACGAATGGCACCGACAACGCGTTCAACCAGCGTATCGGGGCGCTGAAGCTCAAGCATGGGGTATTGCTCATTAATCAGGTTGTCAGACAATGCCTTCGGGAGGGTTTCTTGTCAAGAAACCGCAATCGCCATTACAGCTCCCTGACGTAGGTGCCAGTGCCCTTGAGGATGTTCTGCAAGGTCTCTTCGACTTCGGCCAGGTCGGTGCCGTCGCTGCTCAGGGTGATCTCCAGGTGATCATCGCCACCGAGGGCGTCGGCATCCAGCGGCGCAACCTCGATCAGCAGTCTGGTTTTGCCCAGGGTGACCTTCAAGCCATCGACCGGGGCGTAGTGGTCGTCGAGGGTGATGTCCACGCGGTCTTCGTCCGGGTAGCGGGTCATGAGGAACATCCGGCCCTTGTCGCTGTGGCAGCACAAAGTGGCCATGTTGTCTTCTTCATCATCGCAAGGGGTGGCGAAGAGCAGGGCGGTGGTCAGTTGCATGAGTGGCTCGATAAATAAGTTGAAACACGATTCTGCCAGTCTTCGGCGCCCGGATAAACGTGGACCTGCACCTCAATGACCGAATATGTCGCAGCACCGCAAGCAGGGGCGGGCGGGCACTCGTTAAGCTGCGCTGTCGATGGTCACCCGTAAAGACACAGCTCCGCCTGGAGCAGTCGTTTTTGCAGATGCCCATCCGTGGAACGAGTGCCTGTGACTTGTTAGTCATGATTTGCACCCGTTCCGATGGTTTTTCCGTCCTCCTGCTACGGGTTGGCTATCGTTGATCCGTAGAGGGCGGACGCGCGCGACGCTTCACTCCATAACAAAGCCCAGCGGAGTACCACAGATGGCGTTTTTCACCGCAGCCAGCAAAGCCGACTTCCAGCACCAACTGCAAGCGGCCCTGGCGCAGCACATCAGCGAACAGGCACTGCCACAAGTGGCGATGTTCGCGGAACAGTTCTTCGGCATCATTTCTCTAGACGAACTTACCCAGCGCCGCCTGTCGGACCTGGCCGGTTGCACCCTGTCGGCCTGGCGCATCATCGAGCGTTTCGACCCAGCCCACCCCCAGGTCCACGTCTACAACCCCGATTACGAGCGTCATGGCTGGCAGTCGACGCACACTGCGGTTGAAGTACTGCACCATGACCTGCCCTTCCTGGTTGACTCGGTACGCACCGAACTCAACCGTCGCGGCTACAGCATCCATACCCTGCAGACCACCGTCCTGAGCGTGCGTCGCGGGGCCAAGGGCGAGCTGCTGGAAGTCCTGCCCAAGGGCACTCAGGGCGAGGGCGTTTCACAAGAGTCGCTGATGTACCTGGAGATCGATCGCTGCGCCAACGCCGCCGAGCTCAATGTGCTGAGCCGCGAGCTGGAGCAAGTGCTGGCCGAGGTGCGCGTTGCGGTGGCCGACTTCGAGCCGATGAAAGCCAAGCTGCGGGATCTGCTGGCGCTGGTCGAACAAACCGCCTATGCCCCGGCCCAGGCCGAGAAGGCCGAGGTCAAGGACTTCCTGGAATGGCTGGTGGGCAACCACTTCACCTTCCTCGGTTATGAAGAGTTCGTGGTCCGCGCCGATGCCCAGGGCGGTCAGCTGGTGTATGACGAGCAGTCGTTCCTCGGCCTGACCCGTCTGTTGCGCGCCGGCCTGACGGCCGAAGACCTGCGCATCGAAGACTACGCGGTCAATTACCTCAACGAGCCGTTGCTGCTGTCCTTCGCCAAGGCCGCTTACCCGAGCCGTGTGCACCGTCCGGCCTACCCGGATTACGTCTCGATCCGCCAGCTGGATGCCGACGGCAAGGTCATCAAGGAATGCCGCTTCATGGGCCTGTACACCTCCTCGGTGTACGGCGAGAGCGTGCGCAACATCCCTTACATTCGTGGCAAGGTGGCGGAAGTCGAGCGTCGCTCGCACTTCGACCCCAAAGCCCACTTGGGTAAAGAACTGGCCCAGGTCCTGGAAGTGCTGCCGCGTGACGACCTGTTCCAGACCCCGGTCGACGAGCTGTTCAGCACCGTCATGTCGATCGTGCAGATCCAGGAGCGCAACAAGATCCGCGTGTTCCTGCGCAAGGATCCGTACGGCCGCTTCTGCTACTGCCTGGCCTATGTGCCGCGCGATATCTACTCCACCGAAGTACGGCAGAAGATCCAGCAGGTGCTGATGGATCGCTTGAAGGCCAGCGATTGCGAGTTCTGGACGTTCTTCTCCGAGTCGGTGCTGGCGCGTGTGCAACTGATCCTGCGCGTCGATCCGAAAAACCGCATCGACATCGACCCGCAACAGCTGGAAAACGAAGTGATCCAGGCCTGCCGTTCGTGGCAGGACGACTATGCCAGCCTGACCGTCGAAAGCTTCGGCGAAGCCCAGGGCACCAATGTCCTAGCCGACTTCCCGAAAGGCTTCCCGGCCGGCTACCGCGAGCGTTTCGCCGCCCATTCGGCAGTGGTCGACATGCAGCATGTGCTCACCCTGTCCGAGCGCAAGCCGCTGGTGATGAGCTTCTACCAGCCGTTGACCCAGGCCGGCAAACAGCAGCTGCACTGCAAGCTGTACCATGCCGATACGCCGTTGGCGCTATCGGACGTCCTGCCGATCCTGGAAAACCTCGGCCTGCGGGTGCTCGGCGAGTTCCCGTATCGCCTCAAGCATGCCAATGGCCGTGAGTTCTGGATTCATGATTTCGCCTTCACCTATAGCGAAGGCCTGAGCCTGGATATCCAGCAGCTCAACGACACCCTGCAGGATGCCTTTGTTCACATCGTCAATGGCGATGCGGAAAACGACGCCTTCAACCGCCTGGTACTGACCGCCGGCCTGCCGTGGCGCGACGTCGCGCTGCTGCGTGCCTATGCCCGCTACCTCAAGCAGATCCGCCTGGGCTTCGACCTGGGGTACATCGCCAGCACCCTGAACAACCACACCGACATCGCCCGCGAGCTGACGCGGTTGTTCAAGACCCGCTTCTACCTGGCACGCAAGCTCACCAGCGAAGACCTGGACGACAAGCAGCAACGTCTGGAACAGGCCATCCTGACGGCGCTGGACGACGTCCAGGTGCTCAACGAAGACCGCATCCTGCGTCGTTACCTGGACCTGATCAAGGCCACCCTGCGCACCAACTTCTACCAGACTGACGCCCACGGCCAGATCAAGTCGTACTTCAGCTTCAAGTTCAATCCCAAGCTGATTCCCGAACTGCCCAAGCCGGTGCCGAAGTTCGAGATTTTCGTCTACTCGCCGCGCGTCGAAGGTGTGCACCTGCGCTTCGGCAACGTTGCCCGCGGAGGTCTACGCTGGTCGGACCGTGAGGAAGACTTCCGTACCGAAGTGCTGGGCCTGGTAAAAGCCCAGCAGGTGAAGAACTCGGTAATCGTGCCGGTCGGGGCCAAAGGTGGCTTCCTGCCGCGCCGTCTGCCGCTGGGCGGCAGCCGTGACGACATCCAGGCTGAAGGCATCGCCTGCTACCGGATCTTCATTTCCGGTCTGCTGGATATCACCGACAACCTCAAGGACGGCGCCCTGGTGCCACCGGCGAATGTCGTGCGTCACGACGATGACGACCCGTACCTGGTAGTGGCCGCCGACAAGGGCACCGCCACCTTCTCCGACATCGCCAACGGCATTGCCATCGACTACGGCTTCTGGCTCGGCGATGCCTTCGCCTCCGGTGGCTCGGCCGGTTACGACCACAAAAAAATGGGCATCACTGCCCGTGGCGCCTGGGTCGGCGTGCAGCGTCACTTCCGTGAGCGCGGCATCAATGTCCAGAAAGACCCAATCACCGTGGTCGGCGTCGGTGACATGGCTGGTGACGTGTTCGGCAACGGTTTGCTGATGTCCGAGAAGCTGCAACTGGTGGCCGCATTCAACCACCTGCACATCTTCATCGACCCGAACCCGGAGCCCGCCAGCAGTTTTGCCGAGCGCAAGCGTCTGTTCGACCTGCCGCGTTCGGCCTGGAGCGACTACGACACCAGCATCATGTCCGAAGGCGGCGGGATCTTCCCGCGCAGCGCAAAAAGTATTGCGATCACCCCGCAAATGAAAGAGCGCTTCGCCATCGAAGCCGACAAGCTGACCCCGACCGAACTGCTCAACGCCTTGCTCAAGGCGCCGGTTGATCTGCTGTGGAACGGCGGTATCGGTACCTACGTCAAGTCCAGCGAAGAAAGCCACGCCGATGTCGGCGACAAGGCCAACGACGCCCTGCGTGTCGACGGCGACGAGCTGCGCTGCAAGGTGGTGGGTGAGGGCGGTAACCTCGGCATGACCCAGCTCGGTCGGGTCGAGTTCGGTCTCAATGGTGGCGCCACCAACACCGACTTCATCGACAACGCCGGTGGCGTGGACTGCTCTGACCACGAGGTCAACATCAAGATCCTGCTCAACGAAGTGGTGCAGGCTGGCGACATGACCGAGAAGCAGCGTAACCAGCTGCTGGGCAGCATGACCGACGAAGTCGCCGGTCTGGTGCTGGGCAACAACTACAAGCAGACTCAGGCACTGTCTCTGGCCGCGCGTCGGGCCAAGGAGCGCATCGCCGAGTACAAGCGGCTGATGGCCGACCTGGAAAGCCGTGGCAAGCTGGACCGGGCTATCGAGTTCCTGCCCACCGAAGAACAGCTGGCCGAGCGCCTGGCGGCTGGCCAGGGCCTGACCCGCGCCGAGCTGTCTGTGCTGATCTCCTACAGCAAGATCGACCTCAAGGAGCAGTTGCTCAAGTCGCTGGTACCGGATGACGATTACCTGACGCGTGACATGGAGACCGCGTTCCCGCCGTCACTGGTGAACAAGTTCGCCGAGGCCATGCGTCGCCATCGCCTGAAACGCGAAATCGTCAGCACCCAGATCGCCAACGATCTGGTCAACAACATGGGCATCACCTTCGTTCAGCGCCTGAAAGAGTCCACCGGCATGAGCCCGGCGAACGTTGCCGGTGCCTACGTGATCGTGCGCGACATCTTCCACCTGCCGCACTGGTTCCGGCAGATCGAGGCGCTGGACTACCAGGTGCCTGCGGAAATCCAGCTGACCCTGATGGACGAGCTGATGCGTCTGGGCCGTCGGGCGACCCGCTGGTTCCTGCGCAGCCGCCGTAACGAGCAGGATGCCGGGCGCGATGTTGCGCACTTCGGGCCGAAGATCGCCGCGTTGGGTCTGAAGCTTGACGAACTGCTCGAAGGGCCGACCCGTGAGCGCTGGATGACCCGTTACCAGGGCTTCGTCGAAGCCGGAGTGCCAGAGCTGCTGGCGCGTATGGTGGCCGGTACTACGCACCTGTACACCCTGTTGCCGATCATCGAAGCGTCCGACGTCACCGGCCAGGATCCGGCGGAAGTGGCCAAGGCCTTCTTCGCGGTGGGCAGTGCCCTGGACCTGACCTGGTACCTGCAGGAAATCAGCAACCTGTCGGTGGAAAACAACTGGCAGGCCCTGGCCCGCGAGTCGTTCCGCGATGATATCGATCTGCAGCAGCGGGTGATCACCATTTCCGTCCTGCAGATGACTGATGCGCCCGAAGACATGGATGCCCGGGTGGCGCTGTGGCTTGAGCAGCACCGTGTAATGGTCAGTCGCTGGCGTGCCATGCTGGACGAGCTGCGTGCCGCAACCGGTACCGATTACGCCATGTACGCGGTAGCCAACCGCGAGCTGGTCGATCTGGCCATGAGCGGCCAGGCGGCAGTGGTGCCATCCTGAGTCTGAGCTGAAATGAAAAAGCCCCGGCATCTGCCGGGGCTTTTTTGTGGGACCACGGTGGGAGCGGGCTTGCCCCGCGAGGCGATGTAACTGACAACCCGCAATCGCGGGGCAAGCCCGCTCCCACCGTGTAGCCGCTAGCCAATCAAGACAGTTGCTCCCACCGAGTGTTATTTGAAGCGTCGCTCCACACCTTTCTCGACCAGAATCTTCGCCGCGATCTCTTCCACCGAGAAATGCGTGGAGTTGATGTGGGCAATGTTTTCGCGGCGGAACAGGTTCTCCACCTCGCGCACTTCGAACTCGCACTGGGCGAAGCTGGCGTAGCGGCTGTTGGGCTTGCGCTCATGACGAATGGCGGTCAGCCGGTCCGGGTCGATGGTCAGGCCGAACAGCTTGTGCTGGTGGTTTTTCAAGGCCTGCGGCAGTTGCAGGCGTTCCATGTCATCTTCGGTCAGCGGGTAGTTGGCCGCGCGGATGCCGAATTGCATGGCCATGTACAGACAGGTCGGGGTTTTGCCGCAACGCGAGACCCCCACCAGGATCAGGTCGGCCTTGTCGTAGTAGTGAGTGCGGGCGCCATCATCGTTGTCCAGGGCAAAGTTGACCGCCTCGATGCGCTCCATGTAGTTGGAATTGCCGCCAATGGAGTGGGACTTGCCCACCGAATAGGACGAATGCGCAGTCAGTTCCTGCTCCAGCGGGGCCAGGAAGGTGGAAAAAATGTCGATCATGAAGCCATTGGAGGTGGCCAGGACCTCTCGGATATCCTGATTGACGATGGTGTCAAAGATGATCGGACGGACGCCGTCCCTGTCTGCGGCGCTATTGATTTGCTGTACCATGGCCCGCGCTTTTTCCACACTGTCGATGTACGGCCGTGTGTATTTATTGAACACAATGGTATCGAATTGCGCCAGAAGACTCTGTCCCAGCGTCTCGGCAGTGATACCGGTGCCGTCGGAAATAAAGAAAGCAGATCGTTTCATTTGCGCCTTGGGCCTTAAGCTGGTGAGAATTCTTGGATATGATAGGTTCGGTTTACCGAACATCGTGTTCGGCATTCTCACTTATTTTCCGGGTCCAGGCCACAAGCGCCCGGCCAAGCCAGAGCTGGCAGGCGGGCGACCTGAGCTTTTCCAACACAGTTAGTGGAGAGATCACCTTGGTAGAGTACGTAGTTTCCCTCGATAAGCTCGGCGTCCATGATGTAGAGCATGTGGGGGGCAAGAACGCATCCCTCGGCGAGATGATCAGTAACCTCGCGGGCGCCGGTGTATCGGTCCCCGGCGGCTTTGCCACTACGGCTCAGGCGTACCGTGATTTTCTCGAGCAGAGTGGGCTCAATGCCCAGATCCACGCCGCGCTCGACGCGCTGGATGTCGATGACGTCAATGCCCTGGCCCGTACCGGCGCGCAGATCCGTCAATGGATCATGGAAGCCGAGTTCCCCGAGCGCCTGAACGCTGAAATCCGCACTGCCTTCGCTGAAATGTCCCAGGGCAACCCGAACATGGCCGTTGCCGTGCGTTCCTCGGCCACCGCCGAAGACCTGCCAGACGCTTCGTTCGCCGGTCAGCAGGAGACTTTCCTGAACATCCGCGGCGTCGACAACGTCATCCGCGCCGCCAAGGAAGTGTTCGCCTCGCTGTTCAACGACCGCGCGATTTCCTACCGCGTGCACCAGGGCTTCGACCACAAGCTGGTGGCCCTGTCGGCAGGCGTGCAGCGCATGGTGCGTTCGGAAACCGGCACGGCCGGCGTGATGTTCACCCTCGACACCGAATCGGGCTTCCGTGATGTGGTGTTCATCACCGGCGCCTATGGCCTGGGTGAAACCGTCGTACAAGGCGCGGTCAACCCGGATGAGTTCTATGTCCACAAAGGCACGCTGGAAGCCGGTCGCCCGGCCATCCTGCGTCGCAACCTGGGCAGCAAGGCCATCAAAATGGTCTACGGCGAAGAAGCCAAGGCCGGTCGTTCGGTCAAGACCGTTGATGTCGACAAGGCCGACCGCGCCCGTTTCTGCCTGAGCGACGCCGAAGTCAGCGAGCTGGCCAAACAGGCCATGATCATCGAGAAGCACTACAAGTGCCCGATGGATATCGAGTGGGCCAAAGACGGCGATGACGGCAAGCTGTACATCGTTCAGGCGCGTCCGGAAACCGTGAAGAGCCGTTCCCAGGCCAACGTCATGGAGCGTTACCTGCTCAAGGAAACCGGCACCGTGCTGGTTGAAGGTCGTGCCATCGGCCAGCGCATCGGCGCCGGCAAGGTGCGCATCATCAAGGACGTGTCGGAGATGGACAAGGTCCAGGCCGGCGACGTACTGGTATCTGACATGACCGACCCGGACTGGGAACCGGTCATGAAGCGCGCCAGCGCCATCGTCACCAACCGTGGCGGGCGTACCTGCCACGCGGCGATCATTGCCCGTGAGCTGGGTATCCCGGCCGTGGTCGGTTGCGGCAACGCCACCCAGTTGCTCAAGGACGGCCAGGGCGTGACCGTTTCCTGCGCCGAAGGCGACACCGGTTTCATCTTCGAAGGCGAGCTGGGCTTCGACGTCCGTCAGAACTCGGTCGATGCCATGCCTGACCTGCCGTTCAAGATCATGATGAACGTCGGCAACCCGGACCGCGCGTTCGACTTTGCCCAGCTGCCCAACGCCGGTGTCGGCCTGGCGCGCCTGGAGTTCATCATCAACCGCATGATCGGTGTGCACCCCAAGGCACTGCTGAACTATGCCGGCCTGCCTGCCGAACTGAAAGAAAGCGTCGACAAGCGCATCGCCGGCTACAACGATCCGGTCGGCTTCTACGTCGAGAAACTGGTCGAGGGCATCAGCACCCTGGCGGCGGCGTTCTGGCCGAAAAAGGTCATCGTGCGTCTGTCGGACTTCAAGTCCAACGAATACGCCAACCTGATCGGCGGCAAGCTCTACGAGCCGGAAGAAGAAAACCCGATGCTGGGCTTCCGTGGCGCTTCGCGTTACATCAGCGAAACCTTCCGTGACTGCTTCGAGCTGGAGTGCCGCGCCCTCAAGCGCGTGCGCAACGAGATGGGCCTGACCAACGTCGAGATCATGGTGCCGTTCGTACGCACCTTGGGTGAAGCCAGCCAGGTCGTCGACCTGCTCGCTGAAAACGGCCTGGCCCGCGGCGACAACGGCCTGCGCGTGATCATGATGTGCGAGCTGCCGTCCAATGCGATCCTTGCCGAAGAGTTCCTCGAGTATTTCGACGGCTTCTCCATCGGTTCCAACGACCTGACTCAGCTGACCCTGGGCCTGGACCGTGACTCGGGGATCATCGCGCACCTGTTCGACGAGCGTAATCCTGCGGTCAAGAAGCTGCTGGCCAATGCCATCCAGGCCTGTAACAAGGCTGGCAAGTACATCGGCATCTGCGGCCAGGGTCCATCCGACCACCCGGACCTGGCCAAGTGGCTGATGGAACAGGGCATCGAAAGCGTCTCGCTGAACCCGGATTCGGTACTCGAAACCTGGTTCTTCCTGGCCGAAGGTCAGGCTGCGAACTGAGGCGTTGAACCGGAACCTTCACCCGGCCTATTTGGGTCGGTGAAGGTTTCGACCGTATTCCAGGGCGTGTTCCAGTGATGGTTCCCGCCCTTTTTCGTGCAAGAAACCTATGCAAAGCAGCAGTTCTCTATTTCCCGTGGCCTTGCTCAGTGCCGAGCGTCGCGGTGATCTGAGCGAAGATGTCTACCGGATCAAGGCCGGTAACAGCCCGGATCGCACCGTTGAGCTGGCGGTCACCCGTCTCGGTCTGGCTGACCAGGCCGAGGTGCGCGGCGCCCCGGTGATTTTGCTGCACGGCAGCTTTTCCAACCGGCGTTTCTGGTATTCGCCCCGGGGTATTGGCCTGGGTGCCTACCTGGCGCGCGCCGGTTTCGATGTGTGGATTCCGGAAATGCGCGGTCACGGTCTGTCGCCGCGCAACCATGCTTATCGACACAACCGTGTCGCCGACTATGCCCGTTACGATTTGCCAGTCATTGCAGCCTTTGTCAGCGAGCAGTGCGGCCGTGCCGCGCACTGGATCGGCCACTCCCTGGGCGGCACCACCCTGGCTGCCGCGCTTGGCGGTCAGTATCTGACGGCTGAGCAGGTGGCCAGCGCGGCATTTTTCGGTACTCAGGTCAGTCGCACCTATTGGCCGCTGAAATTGCCGCCAGTGGAGTGGGGCGGGCGCCTGTTGCTCAAGCGCTTCGGGCAGATTTCCGGCGCGCGTCTCAAGCGCGGCCCGGAAGACGAACCGATTGGCCTGGCTCTGGAAAGCATGCGCTGGTTCGGTCTGTTCGGCCGTTTCGGCGACAAGGATCGCGATTGGTGGGCCGGGCTGGCCGAAGTCGATGTGCCGGTGCTGGCGGTAGGCGCGGCGGGCGATCATCAGGACCCGGTGTGGGCCTGCCGCAAGCTGTTTGAGCAACTGGGCGGCGAGCACAAGCAATTCATTCGCCTGGGACGTGAAGAGGGTTTCGACAACTTCGGCCACGTCGACATGCTGGTCAGCAAGCCGGCGCAGACCCAGGTTTGGCCGCTGGTCGAGCGCTGGCTGCACAACCCTTTGACTGCTTTGCTCAATGATGCTGCGCAGCAGGTGACCGGACCGGCGCCGACGTGTAGCCTTGAGCCTAAAGCGTGA
The DNA here is from genome assembly GCF_028682475.1 of Pseudomonas putida. GTDB lineage: Bacteria > Pseudomonadota > Gammaproteobacteria > Pseudomonadales > Pseudomonadaceae > Aquipseudomonas > Aquipseudomonas putida_AG. Next base: position 70,099 of record NZ_JANHLE010000020.1, on the reverse strand, counting down.
TCGCTGGGCCTCGTTAACTGATTTGAAACTGTGACATCCCTTTGTCTTGGCAACCGACAGGAGTTTCCCATGCATTATCTCACCCCCGATCTGTGCGACGCCTACCCGGAACTGGTGCAGGTGCTGGAGCCGATGTTCAGCAACTTCGGCGGCCGCGACTCCTTCGGTGGTGAGATCGTCACCATCAAGTGCTTCGAAGACAACTCGCTGGTCAAGGAGCAGGTTGACCTGGATGGCAAGGGCAAGGTGCTGGTGGTCGACGGTGGCGGTTCGCTGCGTCGCGCGCTGCTCGGTGACATGCTCGCCGAGAAAGCCGCCAAGAACGGCTGGGAAGGCCTGGTGATCTATGGCTGCGTGCGTGATGTCGATGTCCTGGCACAGACCGACGTTGGCGTGCAGGCCCTGGCCAGCCACCCGATGAAGACCGACAAGCGCGGCATCGGTGATCTCAACGTGGTGGTGAACTTTGCCGGGGTGACGTTCCGTCCGGGCGAGTATATCTACGCTGACAACAATGGTGTGATTGTCTCGCCAAGTCCGCTTAAAATGCCGGAATAAGCACTGAAACCGCGAAGTGGAGCAGGAATGTTCGAGGAAGAAAACGCGCAGTGGGGGTTGGTGCATGCCCTGGTGCTCGATGGTAAAGGCGGTGCGCGTTCGATTGGTCGAACTGAACTGGACGACCTGCAGTTGCAGCCAGAGCAGAGCCTCTGGCTGCATTGGGATCGCAGTCACCCGCAGACGCGGACCTGGCTGCGTCGCGACAGCGGCCTGAGCGAATTCGCCTGCGACCTGCTCCTTGAAGAAAATACCCGTCCACGCCTACTGCCCTTGCCAGAAGCGCAGATGCTGCTGTTTTTGCGCGGGGTCAACCTCAATCCGGGCGCAGAGCCCGAAGACATGGTGTCGGTACGGATCTTCGCCCAGGCGCAGCGGGTAATTTCCCTGCGCTTGCGGCCATTACGCGCCAGTGACGAGCTGTTGCAGCAACTGGCCGAAGGCCGTGGCCCCAAGACGGCCTCCGAACTGTTGCTGAGTATGGCGCAGCTACTGACCGAGAAGGTTCAGGCGCTGCTCAGCGACCTCTCGGAAGTGGTCGACCTGGAAGAAGAGAAGCTTGAAGCCGACCAGCGGTACGCGCCGGAGCAGGCTTCCTTGCAGCAGATCCGCCGCCGCGCTGCCGGTCTGCGGCGCTTTCTCGCGCCGCAGCGCGAGCTATACGCGCAATTGGCGCGCAACAAGTGGAGCTGGTTCGCCGAAGACGATGCCGATTACTGGAACGAGCTGAACAACAGCCTGATCCGCTACCTTGAAGAGCTGGAACTGACCCGTGAACGGGCTGCCCTGGTGTTGGAAAGCGAAGACCGTCGGCGTGCCGAGCGGATGAACCGGACCATGTACCGCTTTGGCATCATCACCTGCATTTTTCTGCCCATGAGTTTTGTCACCGGGCTGCTAGGCATCAACGTCGGCGGTATTCCGGGATCGGAAAGCCCCTATGGATTTCTCTTCGCCAGCCTGCTGGTACTGGCGCTGGCACTGGGGCAGTGGTGGCTGTTCCGCCGACTGCGCTGGGTGTGATCCGGTGCATTTGGTGAACAACCAGTCATTAACTGTCTGCCCGGTTCATGTGACCCGCGCTGAGACCACCTCGTCTCTGACAGATATTGCGCGAGGTGCCTATGCACGATCCGTTTGAAGAATCCCTGCGAGACCTGCTCAAGGCTTCACCGTCCGGGCGCGAGCGCGACGACGATGCCTGCCTTGGGCGTGTCCTGAAAACCGCCAACCGTCAGGTCGGTGCGGGCGATCTGTTCAGCCTGCTTGGCCGCTGGAGCCAGGCGTTGATGATTGCCGTGAACAATGGTTCGGCGCATGTAGCGCCGGTCCGCCGTAACGCTACCGCTCGTAAAGCTGATAAGGCCGATTGAATATGGAACTTAATCTCTGGACCCAGAGCTTGCTCACCGCGATGACCGCGCTGTGGACCAAAGTGGCGAACTTCATCCCCAATCTGTTTGGCGCCCTGGTTGTGGTGCTGCTCGGTTTTGTCGTGGCCAAGCTGCTCGACACCTTGCTCTCCAAGCTGCTGGCCAAACTCGGTCTGGACCGCCTGATGGGCGGCACCGGCCTGACCAAGATGCTCGATCGGGTCGGTATCCAGGTGCCGATCTCGACGTTGATCGGCAAGATTGTTTACTGGTTCGTGTTGCTCATTTTCCTGGTCTCGGCCGCTGAATCCCTGGGTCTTGAGCGCGTCTCGGCAACCCTGGACATGCTCGCACTGTACCTGCCGAAGGTGTTCGGCGCGGCCCTGGTGCTGCTGGCGGGCGTGCTGCTGGCGCAACTGGTCAACGGCCTGGTGCGCGGTGCCGCCGAAGGCATCGGCCTGGAGTACGCCGCCGGTGTCGGTCGTATCGCCCAGGGCCTGGTGATTATCATCAGTATTTCAGTGGCAATCAGCCAGCTCGAGGTCAAAACCGACCTGCTCAACCATGTAATTGTCATCGGATTGATTACCGTTGGTCTGGCCGTTGCCCTGGCGATGGGCCTGGGCAGTCGCGAAATTGCCGGGCAGATTCTGGCTGGAATCTATGTTCGAGAACTCTATCAAGTCGGCCAGCAAGTGCAGGTTGGAGAGGTCGAAGGGCAGATCGAGGAGATCGGCACGGTCAAGACGACCTTGCTGACCGACGACGGCGAGTTGGTTTCGTTGTCCAACCGGATTCTTCTCGAGCAGCGAGTCAATAGCCGCTAACCGGGTAAATCCTGCTAATGTATGCCGCCGCGAAATTGCCCCAGGCAGGGGTAAGCGGCGACATTGACCTGACTGTCGGCCAGATTCGTTTTGAATAAAGTTCACTCGCTGCCCATGCGTTACGACCCCCGCGAGCTCACTGATGAGGAGTTGGTGGCGCGTTCGCATGAGGAGCTGTTTCATGTTACTCGCGCGTATGAGGAGCTCATGCGACGCTACCAGCGGACCCTTTTTAACGTCTGTGCGCGTTATCTGGGGAACGATCGGGACGCTGATGATGTCTGTCAGGAGGTGATGCTCAAGGTGCTCTATGGTTTGAAGAACTTCGAGGGTAAATCGAAGTTCAAGACCTGGCTCTACAGCATCACCTATAACGAATGCATCACCCAGTACCGCAAGGAGCGGCGCAAGCGTCGACTGATGGATGCCTTGAGTCTTGATCCACTTGAGGAAGCCTCGGAAGAGAAGGCGCCGAAACCGGAAGAGAAGGGTGGGTTGGACAAGTGGTTAGTGCATGTTAATCCGATTGACCGTGAAATTCTGGTGCTACGATTTGTCGCAGAGCTGGAATTTCAGGAAATCGCCGATATCATGCATATGGGCCTGAGCGCAACGAAAATGCGGTACAAGCGTGCGCTAGACAAGCTACGTGAGAAATTTGCGGGCCTTGCTGAAACTTAGTGGCGCGTAAATATCTCTAACGTACCGGCAAGTTCTGCTAGACTTGCCGTCGAGTTGTCCCCCGGATGTTGGTGGGACTGCTTAACTATCACCAGATGGGGATTTAACGGATGAAATTGAAAAACACCTTGGGCTTGGCCATTGGTTCTCTTGTAGCCGTAACTTCGCTCGGCGCTCTGGCACAAGGCCAAGGCGCGGTTGAGATCGAAGGTAACGTTACCAAGCAGTACTACGATAGCGAGCGCAATTTCAAGAACGACGGCACCAACCCTGGTGTTCGCCTCGGTTACTTCCTGACCGACGACCTGTCGCTGGACCTGGGCTACAACGAGACTCACAACGCTCGTGGCGAAGTCTTCAACAAAGACATCAAAGGTTCTAAAGCCAAGCTCGACGCTACCTACCACCTGGGTACCGTAGGCGACGCAGTGCGTCCTTACGTTTCCGCTGGTTTCGCGCACGAGAGCCTGGGCCAGGCCACTAACAACGGTCGTGACCACTCCACCTTCGCCAACGTTGGCGCTGGCGCCAAGTGGTACATCACCGACATGTTCTTCGCCCGTGCCGGCGTTGAAGCCATGTACAACATCGACAACGGCAACACCGAGTGGGGTCCAACCGTCGGTCTGGGTCTGAACTTCGGTGGTAGCGGTGGCAAGGTTGCAGCTGCTCCTGCTCCAGTTGCTGAAGTCTGCTCCGACAGCGACAACGACGGCGTTTGCGACAACGTTGACAAGTGCCCTGACACCCCAGCCAACGTTACCGTTGACGCTGACGGCTGCCCGGCTGTTGCCGAAGTCGTACGTGTTGAGCTGGACGTCAAGTTCGACTTCGACAAGTCGGTCGTCAAGCCAAACAGCTACGGCGACATCAAGAACCTGGCTGACTTCATGAAGCAGTACCCACAGACCACCACCACTGTTGAAGGTCACACTGACTCCGTCGGTCCTGACGCTTACAACCAGAAGCTGTCTGAGCGTCGTGCAAACGCCGTTAAGCAGGTTCTGACCAACCAGTACGGCGTAGAATCGAGCCGTGTTGAGTCGGTAGGCTACGGTGAAACCCGTCCGGTTGCTGACAACGCCACCGACGCTGGTCGCGCTGTTAACCGTCGCGTAGAAGCACAAGTAGAAGCACAAGCCAAGTAATTGGTAAGCGCTTCACAGAAAAGCCCGGCCTAGGCCGGGCTTTTCTTTGCCTGCGATTCAGGCCGGTATCTGCAGCAGGGTGCTGTGTGAGGCTCCTCGGGCCGCCACTTCGCCAATCACCAGGATCGCCGGGCTGCTCAGTTTGAAGCGCGCAGCGTCAGCCTTTTAGCAGGCAGATCAGCAGGATCAGGTTGAGCAACAATGACAGCAGCGCCAGGCCGCGCCAGACTTTCATCGGCTCGCGCTCGAGCAGTGGCCGCGGGCGCAGGCTCAGTTGCTGGCGTTCGCCTTGTTCGAGCAGCAACAGCCATTGTTCGGCGGTTTCGAAACGTTGTTGCGGGTCGGCCAACAACGCCTGGGTCAGGTTGTGCTCCAGCCATTCGGGCAGGTCTGGGCGGTAGCGCGCGGCACTGGTGGGCTGGACAAAGCGTGGGCGCTGGAAGGCTTCGATTTCGCCATAGGGATAGTGACCGGTCAGCAGATAGAACAGCGTCACGCCGACGCTGTACAAGTCCTGCTGGGCACTGGGCGGCTTACCGTCGAACGCCTCCGGAGCAATGAACGACGGGGTGCCGGGCAACTCATGGGCGCGGTCTTCGGAAAGTCCGGGGCAAAAGGCCAGGCCAAAATCCAGCACGCGCAATTGGCCGTCATCGCCCAGGTGCAGGTTTTCCGGCTTGATGTCGCGATGGAGAATGTTGCGTCGATGTAACAGGCCCACGGCCTGCAACAGTTGCTGGGCAAGCGCTTGCCAATCCGCCAATGGCAGAGGGCCGGAACGGGCGAACAGTTGCGCAAGGGTCTGGCCCGGGTATTCACGCATCAGGTAATACAGGTGCTGGCGTTGGCTGGCCGGGTGCACTTCGGGGAAGTAACGCCCGGCAACCCGGCGCAGGAACCATTCTTCGAGCAGCAGGCTTTGCAGCGCGCCAGGTTCATCCTTGCGCTGCTCGGGCAAGGTTTTCAGCAGCCAGGCGCGCTGCTGGTCGTCGTGGACCCGGTACAGCAGGGACTGCCGACTCTGGCCGAGCGTCTGCTCGACCGTCCAGCCATCGATCGATTGGCCGCTACGCAGGGGGCCAGGCAGCGGCCATTGCTGCAATTGCGCCAGGGAATCGCCGAGGTTGCTTGCGCCCAACCGGTCGATCCGCACCAGCAAGGCGCTGGCATTGTCCTGGCTGCCGCTGTGATGGGCCGAGCTGACCAGCGTTTGGGCGGCATCCTGCAAGTCCAGCTGTTCGCGCAATATCGCCCTTATCTGCGATTCGCTGAGGCTGGCCCAGACGCCATCGCTGAGCAGGACGAAGCATTCACCGGTGTGCAGGTCCCCTTCGAGATAGTCGACCTGCAAGTGTTGATCCAGGCCCAGGGCGCGCTTCAGCACATGCTGCATGCCGGGCTGATCCCAGACGTGATCCTCGCTGATGCGTTGCAACTGGCCGGCGGCCCAGCGATAGACGCGGCAGTCGCCGACATGCGCCAGGGTGAAGCGCCGACCGCGCAGCACCAGGGCGCTGAGGGTGGTCAGGAGAGGCTGGCCACCACCATTGGCGCGCAGCCAGCGATTCTGTGCCAGCAACAGGCGGTCGAGGGCCTGGGCCACGCCCCAGGTAGGCGGTGTGGCGTAATAGTCCAGGGCTAGCGCCTGCAGGCTTGCCCGCGCGGCCAGGCCGCCGTCGGCGCACTGGCTGACGCCGTCGGCGAGGGCGAACAGATAGCCCTTGCTGGCGGCCAGTTCCGGGTTGGGTGTGACCAGGCGCAAGGCATCCTGGTTCTCTTCTCGAGGCCCGGTAGCGCTGGCGTGGGCGAAGCTCAGTTGCAGGCTCATGGCGCTGTCTCAGACCCGCGCCGCAGTGACGGCGGCCGAGCCCCAGGTGGTGCGCCAGCGTTGCTTGACGCCGTGCAGGCCGAACCAGGCCAGCACGCCCAGGCTGGCGAACAGCCAAAGCCCCAGTTGATAGTCGCCGCTGTGTTGTTTGATCGCGCCAAGGCCGGCGGCCAGAAGGAAACCACCGATACCCCCGGCCATGCCGATCAGGCCAGTCATCACCCCGATTTCCTGGCGAAAGCGCTGCGGTACCAGTTGAAATACCGCGCCATTGCCTGCGCCAAGGCCGAGCATGGCACTGACGAACAATGCCAGTGCCGCCACCGAGCTGGGCAGATTGAAACCGACGGCGGCGATGCAGATGGCGGCCACGGTGTACATCGCCAGCAAGGTGCGGATACCGCCAAAGCGATCGGCCAGGGCGCCACCCAGAGGGCGCATCAGGCTGCCGGCGAACACGCAGGCGGCGGTGTAGTAGCCGGCAGTGACCGGGCTCAGGCCATACTGGTCGTTGAAGTAGCCGGGCAGGGCGCTGGCCAGGCCGATGAAGCCGCCAAAGGTGACGCTGTAGAAGAACATGAACCACCAACTGTCGCGGTCACCCAGGGCTTTGAGGTAGTCGGCCATGGCCTTGGGCTTGGGGCGTTGCGGGGCATTGCGCGCGAGCAGGGCGAACAGCACAAGGCTCAGCATCAGCGGCACCACGGCAAAGCCGAAAACATTGTTCCAGCCAAAACTGGCCGCCAGGACCGGCGCCAGCAGTGCGGCAAACACGGTGCCGGAGTTACCCGCGCCGGCAATACCCATGGCCTTGCCCTGGTGCTGGGCCGGGTACCACTGCGAGGCCAGCGGCAGGGAGACGGCGAAGGAGGCGCCAGCGACACCGAGGAACACACCTAGCAGCAATGCCTGTTCATAGCTGTGTACGCCCATCTTCCAGGCACAGAACAACGCGATGATGACGATCACCTGGCCGATGAGGCCGGCGGTTTTCGCTGACAGCCGATCTACCAGGATACCCATCACCAAGCGCAGGATGGCGCCGGCGAGGATCGGTGTGGCCACCATCAGGCCGCGCTGCTGGGTGGTCAACTGCAGGTCGGTGGCAATCTGCACTGCCAGGGGGCCGAGCAGGTACCAGACCATAAAGCTCAGGTCGAAATACAAAAAGGCGGCGAACAGCGTGGGGATATGCCCGGACTTCCAGAAACTCGTATTCATCGAACACCTCGTTGAACGTTGCACTGCAGGTCGCGCCCTCAAGGGGCAGAAACGCAAAAGACGCCGCCTCCCGGCCCGCTGCTGCGAGGGGGATGCGACGTCTTTGTCGTGAAGGGGCAACCGCCGTTGGCTACCTGTGCGATAGATTTTGCAAAAGCCAGGCCAGCGTCCTGTCAGCCAAGCAAATCACTCATGGCAATGATCTGCTCGGCCACCTGGATCAGCTTCTGCTGCTTGCTCATGGCCTGGCGACGCATCAGGGTGTAGGCCTGCTCTTCGTTGCAGTCCTTCATCTTCATCAGCAGGCCCTTGGCCAGCTCGATGCGTTTGCGTTCAGCCAGCTGCTGGTCGCGGGCTTGCAGCTGGGCCTTGAGCGCCTGGTCGCTTTCGAAGCGGGCCATGGCCACGTCGAGGATCGGCTGCAGCCGCGCCGCATGAATGCCCTCGACGATGTAAGCGCTGACCCCGGCCTGAATCGCCTGGCGCATCACGCCCGGGTCGTGCTCGTCGGTAAACATGACGATTGGCCGTGGTCGGTCGCGACTGACCAGGATCACTTGCTCCATCACATCCCGGCCGGGTGACTCGGTATCGATCAGGACCACATCCGGACGCACCGTTTCGACGCGTGCCGGCAGGTCGATGGTCAATCCCGATGCTTCGATCACTTCAAAGCCAGCCTCAACCAGTGCGGCTTTCAGGCGCCCGACTTTTTTTTCGGTGTCGTCGATCAACAGGATTCGCAGAATCATGGCGCCTCCTTATCAGCGACGGGCTAGGGCGGCAGGCGTTTGCACCAGCGCGTGCAGGGCAAAGCTGCGGGCGTAGCCGGCGGGGTCGCTGCCATTCCAATAGCTGCCATCGATCAACTGGCTACGGCGCATGTTCTGCTCGGCGCAAGGCACACCGATGGCACTGGCGGCGTCGCGGTACAGCGCCAGTTGTTGCACCTGGCGCGCCACGCCCAGGTAGTCGGGATCCTCGCGCAGCAGGCCCCAGCGGCGGAATTGGGTCATGAACCACATACCGTCGGACAGGTAAGGCAGGTTGGCCCGGCCGTTGTCATACAGGCGCAAGGCATGCGGGTCGTGCCAGTGATTGCCAAGGCCGTCGTGGTAGTCGCCGAGCAAGCGCGGCTCGATGCTGTTCAAGGGGGCGTCCAGGTACGCCTCGCCGCTCAGCAGCTGGGCAGTGCCGCGCCGGTTTTCCGGGCTTTGCTCGATGAAGCGGCTGGCGGCCAGAATCGCTTTGACCAGCGCCCTGGCGGTATTGGGGTAGTGCTCGACAAAGGCGCGGGTACAGCCGAGGACTTTTTCCGGGTGGTCGGGCCAGATCGACTGGCTGGTCGCCAGCGTAAACCCCTGGCCCTGCTCGACGGCCTCGGCCGACCAGGGTTCGCCGACACAGAAACCGTCAATACGCCCGGCTTGTAGATGAGCAAGCATCTGCGCCGGGGGCACTACAACGCTGTTGACGTCATGCAGTGGGTGGATGCCCTGGCTGGCCAGCCAGTAATACAGCCACATGGCGTGCGTGCCGGTCGGAAAGGTCTGGGCAAAGGTGAGTTTTGTCCTGCTTTGGTGCGCGAAACGCTCCAGCGCCTCGGGACGGGTCACGCCTTGACGCTGCAGCGCCGCCGACAGGTTGATGCCTTGGCCATTCTGGTTGAGCCCCATCAGCACCGCCATGTCGGTGGCCCCGATGCCGCCAATGCCCAGGTGCACGGCATAAATCAGCCCGTACAGACTATGGGCAGCATCCAGTTCACCGCTGACCAGCTTGTCGCGCAAGCCGGCCCAGGAGCTCTGGCGCTTGAGGTTCAGGCTCAAGCCGTAGGGCTGGGCAAAACCCTGGGTTGCGGCGACCACCACCGAGGCGCAATCGCTCAGGGCCATGAAACCGATATTCAGGCTGTGTTTTTCCGGCGCATCGCTGCCGTTGACCCAGGCCAGTGCTGTCGAAGGGATATCATTGTTCACAGTATCGCGCCTGTATCGAAAGTCAGGCCGTGCCGCTTGCGGGGCCGGTATCGACAGACAACAAAGCAACGCATATGCCAAGGCGGCGCTGTCCCCCGGACCACGCCCCCTATATAATCGCCCCCTCACTCACGTCGAGCTAAGCCCGCCCATGTATACCCTGGCCCGCCAGCTGCTGTTCAAGCTCTCCCCGGAGACCTCCCATGACCTGTCCCTGGACCTGATCGGCGCCGGTGGCCGCCTGGGCCTGAACGGGCTGCTGACCAAGGCTCCGGCCTCCTTGCCGGTGACGGTCATGGGCCTGGAGTTCGCCAACCCGGTGGGGCTGGCGGCTGGTCTGGACAAAAACGGCGCAGCCATCGATGGGTTTGCCCAGCTGGGCTTCGGCTTTGTCGAAATCGGTACGGTCACGCCTCGTCCGCAGCCGGGTAATCCCAAGCCGCGCCTGTTCCGCTTGCCGCAAGCCGAAGCGATCATCAACCGCATGGGCTTCAACAACCTGGGCGTCGATAACCTGCTGAACCGCGTGCAGGCGGCGAAATACCGCGGCGTGCTGGGTATCAACATCGGCAAGAACTTCGACACCCCGGTCGAGCGCGCGGTAGACGACTACCTGATCTGTCTGGACAAGGTTTACGACCATGCCAGCTACATCACCGTCAACGTCAGTTCGCCCAACACCCCGGGCCTGCGCAGCCTGCAGTTCGGCGACTCGCTCAAGCAGTTGCTCGATGCCCTGGCCGAGCGCCGTGGGCAACTGGCTGCGCAGTACGGCAAGCACGTACCGTTGGCGATCAAGATTGCTCCGGACATGAGCGATGAAGAAACCGCCCTGGTGGCAGCGGCGCTGATCGAGTCAGGCATGGATGCGGTGATCGCCACCAACACCACGCTCGGCCGCGAAGGTGTCGAAGGCTTGCCCCATGGCGACGAGGCCGGAGGCCTGTCGGGCGCGCCGGTACTGGAAAAGAGCACGCATATCGTCAAGGTGCTGTCGGGTGAGCTGGGCGGCAAATTGCCGATCATCGCCGCCGGCGGCATCACCGAGGGCAAACACGCGGCACAGAAGATCGCCGCTGGTGCCAGCCTCGTGCAGATCTATTCGGGGTTCATCTACAAGGGCCCTGCGCTGATCCGCGAAGCGGTGGACGCCATCGCTGCCATGCCGCGCTGAAGCGCAGGCATAAAAAAGGGCCCCTTGAAGGGGCCCCTGGGCCTTAGCCCGCCGCCCGGATGGGGCGCGCATGGTGAATGAATTCAGATCCTCGTTCAGCCAACGGCGTGAAGTTCGTTGAGTCTGTGAATACCCGCAGTGCCGGTCATACCGTCCCAGTTGTCGCCGCGTCCTTCACGCCAGCCATTGATCCATGCCTGGCGTACAGACGGTAGAGTAAAGGGGCAAAGCTCGCGGGATTTGCCGGTGACCCCATATTGGTAGCCACGTGAAAATGCTCTTTCCAACGGATCACGCTTAAGTCTTCTCATAGGGTGTTGCCCTCACTTGTTGACTGTAATGTCGCGTCGGCCTCCAGGAGGCCGGGCAGAATCGTTCTGCCGGTTTGCGCTCGCTGCCGGCGTCGCGAGCGAAAGTGTTGCCCCGTTGCGGTGACAACCTGAGATGAGTTCTAACCAATGCACGACACAGTGTGAATGATCGTTTTGTCATAAGGACGTAACCTTTCCTAGGGTCAAAGGATAAGTAAATAAATGCTTCAGACCTGGATCCGATGCAAAGCCCGCTATGATCAGGGTTTGATAAGAATTGAAGTCACTTGGCTATTGCCTGGTGATAATTTGTAACAAGGCAGTCAATACGACGAAGGGTCATTTTTCCCCTGTCAGTCGTGAAATTTTCATTCTGCCCGGCGATCAAAGACTTTTCTGCCCCAGGCAAAGGTCAGGTTGCCCGGGTGGCCCGGCACTCATTGCGGTGCCATTCGAACGCTCGCTGGAAAGGCGTTCGATTAAACATCGGAAGGCGATGCGCTTGCCCTCCACTTATTGCTCAAGGCACTGGATACCTCATGTCGGACCGTTTCGAACTCTACCTAACCTGCCCTAAAGGTCTTGAAGGCCTGCTCGCCGAAGAGGCCCGCGGCCTGGGCCTTGAAGAGGTGCGTGAACACACTTCGGCCATTCGCGGCTCGGCCGACATGGAAACCGCCTACCGCTTGTGCCTCTGGTCACGCCTGGGCAACCGCGTGCTGCTGGTGCTCAAGCGCTTCAACATGAAGAACGCCGACGACCTGTACGATGGCGTGCACGATGTCGAGTGGCAGGACCACCTGGAAGCCAGCGGTTCGCTGGCCGTCGAGTTCAGCGGCCATGGCTCGGGGATCGACAACACCCATTTCGGTGCCCTGAAGGTCAAGGATGCCATTGTCGACAAACTGCGCACCCGCGATGGCGAGCGCCCTTCGGTCGACAAGCTCAACCCGGACTTGCGCGTGCACCTTCGTCTGGACCGCGGGGAAGCGATCCTGTCCCTGGACCTGTCCGGTCACAGCCTGCACCAGCGCGGTTATCGCCTGCAGCAGGGGGCGGCACCGCTCAAGGAAAACCTTGCCGCCGCCGTGCTGATCCGTGCCGGTTGGCCGCGTATTGCCGCCGAAGGCGGAGCGCTGGCTGACCCGATGTGTGGCGTGGGTACCTTCCTGGTGGAAGCGGCGATGATCGCTGCCGACATCGCCCCCAACCTCAAGCGAGAGCGCTGGGGCTTCAGCGCCTGGCTTGGCCATGTCCCGGCACTGTGGCGCAAGCTGCATGACGAAGCGCAGGCGCGGGCGCAGGCTGGTCTTGCCCGGCCGCCGTTGTGGATTCGAGGCTACGAAGCCGACCCGCGGCTGATCCAGCCGGGGCGCAACAACGTCGAACGTGCCGGCCTTAGTGACTGGGTGAAAATCTACCAGGGTGAGGTCGGCAGTTTCGAGCCGCGTCCTGACCAGAACCAGAAGGGCCTGGTGATCTGCAACCCACCCTATGGCGAGCGTCTGGGTGATGAAGCCAGCCTGCTGTATCTCTACCAGAACCTCGGCGAGCGTCTGCGTCAATCCTGCCTGAACTGGGAAGCGGCGGTGTTTACTGGCGCCCCCGACCTGGGCAAGCGCATGGGCATTCGCAGCCACAAGCAGTACGCGTTCTGGAACGGCGCGTTGCCGTGCAAGCTGCTGCTGATCAAGGTGCAGCCCGACCAGTTCGTCACCGGCGAGCGTCGCCAGCCCGAGCGTGACGCTCAGGGTAACGACGATCAGCGTTCTCCGGCGGCGGTTGCCAGCGAGCCGGCACGCTTGAGCGAAGGCGGGCAGATGTTCGCCAATCGCCTGCAGAAAAACCTCAAGCAGCTGGGCAAATGGGCCAAGCGCGAGCAGGTCAGTTGCTATCGTCTGTATGACGCCGACATGCCGGAGTATGCCCTGGCCATCGACCTGTATCAGGACTGGGTACACGTCCAGGAATACGCCGCACCGCGTTCGATTGATCCGGAGAAAGCCCAGGCCCGCCTGTTCGATGCCTTGGCTGCGATTCCCCAGGCACTGGGCATCGATCAGAGCCGGGTGGTGGTCAAGCGTCGCGAGCGTCAGAGCGGTACCCGCCAGTACGAGCGCCAGAGCACCCAGGGCCAGTTCCTGGAAGTCAGCGAAGGGGGCGTCAAGTTGCTGGTCAACCTGACCGACTACCTCGACACCGGGCTGTTCCTCGACCATCGGCCGATGCGCATGCGTATCCAGCGCGAAGCCGCCGGCAAGCGCTTCCTCAACCTGTTCTGCTACACCGCGACCGCCAGCGTGCATGCGGCCAAGGGCGGCGCACGCAGCACCACCAGCGTCGACCTGTCACGGACGTACCTGGACTGGGCGCGGCGCAACCTGTCGCTCAATGGTTTCTCCGACAAGAACCGGCTGGAGCAGGGGGATGTCATGGCCTGGCTGCAGGCGTGCCGTGACGAGTTCGACTTGATCTTCATCGATCCACCGACCTTCTCCAACTCCAAGCGCATGGAAGGTGTATTCGATGTCCAGCGTGACCATGTCGAATTGCTCGACCTGGCGGTCGCGCGCCTGGCGCCAGGCGGCGTGCTGTATTTCTCCAACAACTTCCGCAAGTTCCAGCTCGACGAACGTCTGGCTGAACGTTATGCGGTAGAGGAAATCAGCGCGCAGACCCTGGATCCGGACTTCGCCCGTAACACCAAGATTCATCGGGCATGGCGCATTCAGGCACGTTGAAGGCGATCTTCTCCCAGGCCTCGGATTGCTTCATTAGTGGCTAATGGCTATAACTGAAGGAGGACCTGGGAAACGCTGCATGCTGGCGTTATGAGTGTTATCAACTATGTCGATGCACGGCGTTCGTCCAAAGATGCTCGGCTTCGTCAGCGAAGAAGTGTCAGCCTGGCTGGTTGCCCTTGTGGCACTGGTGGCCGGCGGGCTGTTGACCGCTTTTCTGGCGTTTGCAACCTACGCGTTGTACCAGCAACAGTTGCGCCAACGCTTCGAGTTGCTGGCCAGTGAGCGTTACAGTCGTATCGAAGAACGCTTCGAGGATCAGGTGCAGCGCCTTGATGGGTTGCGCCGGTTCTTCGTCTTTGCCACTGAAATAACCCTCGACGAATTCAATGGTTACGCGCGGCCCCTGCTGCATCGTACCCAGGCCTATTCCTGGGCGCCGCTGGTGCCGGGGCCCGCACGCCAGGCTTTTGAGCAACGCGCGAGTGAGGTGCTTGACCGCCCCTACGCCATTCAGCAACTGACCGATGACGGCAGTTTGCGCGTATCACCCGGGCGTCCGATGTACTACCCGGTGCTGTTTTCCCAGGCATTGAGCCTGCTGCGTCAGCCATTCGGTCTGGACTTGCTTTCCCACCCCTTGCGTCAGGACACCCTGCAGCGCGCCTTGAAGCCTGGCAGCATGGCGGTCTCTGCGCCGCTCAACCTTGCGGATATAGAGCCTGCGTATGCCCGCGGTGTGCTGATGGTTGCGCCGGTGTTCTCAGCGGACGGTGCGGGGGGGCAACCGCGGGGTTATGTCATTGCAGTGATCAGCATGCGCCAACTGATGGCCGAGGGTTTGCCCAAAACGGTTCACGACAACCTGGTGGTGCGTATCCGTGACCTGACCGGGCCGGACAGCCAGCATGAGGTGTTATTCCAGTCGGGCAATCAGGGGGCATCGTCACCCTTGTCGGCCAGTTACCTGTTGCACCTTGCCGATCATGAATATCAGCTCGATATCCGTCCAAGCCTGGCGTTCATGCAGGCCAACCGCTCTTCGGCAGTCACCGCCGTGGTATCTCTTGGCGGCTTGCTCAGCGTATTGCTCAGTGCCTTGCTGTTCAGTCTGTTCAGTCAGCGCCAACGCGCGCTGACCCTGGTTGAACAACGCACAGGCGAGCTGCGCATCAGTGAACAGTCGCTACGCAATACTCACAATCAGTTGCGCAGTGTGCTGGATGCCGCGACCCAGGTCGCGATCATCGCCACCAACCTGCGTGGCGTGGTCAGCACCTTCAATGCCGGCGCCGAGCGCATGCTCGGCTACAGCAGTACTGAGGCCGTCGGTAGCCTGACCCTTGAAATGCTGATTTCGCCCCAGGAGCTGCACCAGCGGGCCCGGGACTTGAGCCAGCGCTATGGCCGCGAAATCACCCCGGCCCAGGCAATGTTCGCGCAAACTGTGCAGGAGGGAGGCAAAGAGGCGGGTGAGTGGACGTTGCAGCGTAAGGACGGCAGTCAGCTGCTGGCCAACATGCTGGTGACGGCAGTGCTCGATGAGCATGGCTTGTGGGTCGGCCACCTGGCGATCTGCATCGATGTCACTGAGCGCAAGCGTATACATGAAGCCCTGGCAGCCCGTGACCGCTTGCTGGACAAGCTCAGTGCCGAGGTGCCTGGCGGTATCTATCAGTTTCGCCTGCGTCTGGATGGCAGTTCGTGTTTCACCTATGCCAGTGAAGGCTTACGTGACATCTACGAGATCGAGCTTGAGCACTTGCGCCAGGATGCTACGGCGGTATTCGAGCGCATTCATCCAGAAGATCTGCTGCGCGTGCGGGCCTCTATCCGCAATTCGGCCGATCACTTGACGCCCTGGCGGGAAGAGTACCGGGTGTTGTTGCCGCTGGCCGGTCAGCGCTGGGTGCGTGGCGAGGCCACTCCTGAGCCGGAGGAGGACGGCAGTACGCTGTGGCACGGCTACCTGACGGATATTTCCGATCTGAAACGGGTTGAAGAAGAGTTGCGCGCGTTGTCGGTGACCGACGCGCTGACCGGTATCCACAATCGGCGCTATTTCCAGGAGCGTTTGAAGGTCGAGCTGGAGCGCGCACAGCGCGACCAGCTGGACCTGGCGATCATCATGCTGGATATCGACCACTTCAAACGTATCAACGACCAGTTTGGTCATGCCGTGGGCGATCATGTGTTGCGCAATCTGTGCCAGCGCATCAGCCAGCGACTGCGGCGTACCGACGTGTTCTGTCGTCTGGGCGGAGAGGAGTTCATGGTGCTATGCCCCGGCAGCAACGCCGAGCAGGCGCACTCGCTGGCCCTGGAATTGTGGCAGGGGGTGCGCAGCGTCGCCGTCGAGGGTGTTGGGCAGGTCACGGCCAGTTTTGGTGTGGCCGGCTGGCGCCCGGGGGAGGGCGCCGATGCCTTGTTGCTACGCGCCGACTCCGGTGTCTACGCGGCCAAACAAGCTGGCCGCGACCGGGTCGAGGTGGAACTGCCCTGAAAACTCAGGGCTGCACCGAAGCCGTACTGTTGACCAGTTTCGGCTGGCGATAGAGGTCCAGCAGCACCTGATCGAGCACCGCTGAAGCACCCCACGGCTTTGGATCGTTGAGGATCGCCGCCACCGCCCAGGTGTTGCCGTTGCTGTCGCGGCTGTAGCCGGCAATCGCGCGTACGGTGTTCAGGGTACCGGTCTTGATATGGGCCTCGCCGGTCATCGCGGTGCGTTTGAGGCGCTTGCGCATGGTGCCATCCATGCCGACCAGCGGCATGGAGCTGATGAATTCGGCGGCGTATGGGCTTTTCCAGGCAGCCTGCAGCAGGGCCGCCATTTCCCGGGTGCTGACCCGTTCGGCGCGAGACAACCCGGAGCCGTTCTCCATGATCAGGTGCGGTGCGGTGATGCCTTTTTTCGCCAGCCACTGGCGCACCACGCGCTGCGCTGCACGGGCGTCGTCGCCATCGGCATCGGTGCGGAACTGCGCGCCCAGGCTCAGGAACAGCTGCTGGGCCATGGTGTTGTTACTGTATTTGTTGATATCGCGAATGATCTCGACCAGGTCCGGCGAGAAGGCGCGTGCCAGCAGGCGGGCGCTTTTCGGTACGTTGTCGATCCGGTCGCGGCCCTGGATGGTCCCGCCCAGTTCATTCCAGATGGCCCGAACCGCACCGGCGGCATAGGTCGGGTGGTCGAGCAGCGACAGGTAGGTCTGCGAGTTGCAGCCATCGGCCAACTGGCCGCTGACCACGACGGTGACGCCGTCTGCCTGGGTGACCGGGTTGTAGCGTACGTCGCCGCTGCACTGCTTGCTGTTGACCGCCTTGACCTGGTTGTCGATGCGGACGCTGGCAATCGGTGGTTCAACCGATACCAGCACTTTGCCGCCGTCGTTGCGGGCGACAAAACGCAGGGCCTTGAGGTTGATCAACAGGGAGTCGGGCTTGACCAGAAACGGCTTGTTTTCGTCGCCGCCGTCATCGTTGAACTGCGGCAGCACGGGCTGGACGAAGTGGCTGCGGTCGAGCACCAGGTCACCGCTGATGGTTTGCACCCCGTTGGCGCGCAGGTCGCGCATCAACAGCCAGAGCTTTTCCATGTTCAGTTTCGGGTCGCCACCGCCTTTGAGGTAGAGATTGCCCTGCAGGGTGCCGTTACGCAGTGGGCCGTCGCTGTAGAACTCGGTCTTCCACTGGTGCGTCGGGCCGAGCAGCTCCAGGGCCGCATAGGTGGTGACCAGCTTCATGGTCGAGGCCGGGTTGACCGAAATGTCGGCGTTGAACACGGTTGGCGTGCCCGGGCCGTTGAGCGGCAGCATCACCAGCGACAGGGCCGAGTCCTGCAATTTATTGGTTTTCAGCGCTTGCTGGACTTTGGCAGGCAGCGTGGTGTTGACGGCCGCCGCCTGGGAAGGCAAGGCAACGGGAAGGAGCAGGCCGGCAAGCAGAAGAGGGCGTAGAGATCTGATCATGTGCAATAAAACCCTGCAAGCGAGGGGTGAAAAAAACGGAGCAGGAAAAGGTGAAGGCCCCGGTGTGAAAAATATAGCGCGCATTATGCCCCAAGGCGCAGGGTGATGGGGCAGTGCGACAGGGTGGCTTGTCGGCTTTTATTCCGGCAGCCTCGCGGCGAAACTGGTAAAGTGCGCGGCGTTATTACTCAAGAGGATTGTTTCATGGCCACTAACCGTTCCCGCCGTCTGCGCAAAAAGCTCTGCGTGGATGAATTCCAGGAGCTGGGTTTTGAACTGAACCTGGAGTTCAAGGAAGACCTGACCGACGAAGCCGTTGATGCCTTCCTCGATGCCTTCCTGGCAGACGCTATGGATGCCAATGGTCTGGACTATGTTGGCGGCGACGACTTCGGTCTGGTTTGCAAAGCAGATCGTGGCTCGGTCACTGAAGAACAACGCGCTGCCGTTGAAAGCTGGCTCAAAGGCCGCAACGAGCTGACCAAGATCGAAGTCAGCCCGCTGCTGGACGCCTGGTATCCGGAAAACCCGATCAATCCGGTTGCCTGATGCCTGAAGAAACGGCGGCCCCAGTGGCCGCCGTTTTGTTTTCAGCTCACCTTTGCCGTTGCACTGGCTGAGCCCCCTGGCTGCAAGTGTCGTTCAAGTGCCTGCTCCACCTCTGCCATGGCTGCCGCCAGCTGTTGCTGGTGAAGCTCGAGCGTGGGGACCGGCGCATTCGCCTGGCAGTCTGATTCCAGCTGTTCGCAGGCACCGATCAAGGCATTGGCCTGAATGATCCGCGCTGCACCGAGAATACGATGTGCTTCGTCCTTCAACCGTTCGGGTTGCAGTTCAGGGTCAAGCGCTGCCAGGGATATCCGGTCCTTGCTAAAACTCTGTTGAAGCTGTTTCAGCAATGCTTGCAGGTCGACGGCGCTGCTGCCCACCACGGGCTCCAGGCCTTGTAGGTCGAACAGGGCAGAGTGGCTGGTGCTGGGGCGTTGGCGGAGTGGTTGTATCCTGGCCAGACGCTGGCCCAGCGCCTTGAGACTGATCGGCTTGAGCAGGCAGTCATCCATGCCGGCGTGCTGGCATTGCCGGCGCACTTCCGGTTGCGCATTGGCGGTGTAACCCAACAGGGTGCTGCGTGGCCATTGTTGGGCGTTTTCCTCAGCGCGTACCGCCTGGGCGAATTGGTAGCCATCGATGCCGGGCATGTTGCAGTCGATGATCAGCACATCGAATGCCTCCCGCCGCCATATCTCCAGAGCTTCCAGGCCATTGTCGACACTGCGGTGCGGCAACCCCAGGTAGTTCAGTTGCTGGGTCAGCAGCAACAGATTGGCCGGATGGTCATCGACTACCAGTACTTTCAGCGCGGCAACGGACAGGCAGGGTTCGGGCATAACGGCAGGCTCGCCGGGCTGGCTGGTCAGCAACCTCACCGGCATGCTGACGTGCACGCGGGTGCCCTGGCCAAACACGCTGTGCAGGGTCAGGTTACCGCCCATCAGATGGCACAGGTCGCGACTGATCGACAGCCCCAGGCCAGTGCCGCTACGCGCCAGCTTGCTATCGGGGTTGGCTTGGGCGAAGGGCAGGAACAGGCGCTGCTGGTCCTGTTCGCGAATGCCGATACCGGTGTCCTGTACGGTCAGTTCAAGTCTGGCAAAACCCGGTTCGGGGCCAGGCTCCAGGCCCAGCTCGATGATGACCTGACCCCGCTCGGTGAATTTGATCGCATTGCTGACCAGGTTCGAAAGGATCTGTTTCATCCGTAGCGGGTCCAGTTGAACGTCGACGCGCGCGCTGGGTGCGATACGGATCATCAGGCACAGGTTCTTCTGGCGCGCCAGGCCATCGAATACGCGTCCGACAGACTCCACCAGCGCCAGCAGGCCGACCCGTTCCGGCGCAAGGCCAAGGTGCCCGGACTCGATGCGGGCGATGTCGAGTATGTCGCCGATCAGGTCCAGCAAGTCGTTGGCCGAACTGTAGGCCACTTCAACGGCCGGTCGATCCAGTTGCCCCTGGTCGGCTTTTTCGAGAGCCAGCTCGAGCATGCCGAGAATTGCGTTCATCGGCGTACGGATTTCATGACTGATGGTTGCCAGAAAGGTGCTCTTGGCGCGATTGGCATCATCGGCCTGCTGCTTGGCCTGGCTCAGGTCCTGAATCAACTGGCGTCGTTCACTGATATCGATCCAGCCGCCGATGATGCCCCGGACCTCACCGAGCGAATCCCGGTAAGGCAGGATCCAGTGGTAAATGGTCATTGTCCGGTCATTGATCAGCAGCGGACGATCAATGATCAATGGCACGCCCTCGCGCATCACTTGCTGGTAGTCGGCTTGAATCTGGCTGGCATAGCAGCTGTCGCCCAGCGCGCTGTCATCCAGGCGTTTGCCCAGCACCTCATCGAGCTGTAGCTGAACGGCCTCCAGGTAGCTGTCGTTGCAACTTTGCAGCAGCCCTTCACGGTCACGTACATACATGGGGTGAGGCGTGCCGTTTAGCAGCGTGCGCATGAATTCGAGCTGATCGCCCAAGGCGCGCTCTGCGGCCTCGCGTTGCTTGATCTGGCGGCGCATCCAGGCATTCCAGGCCAGCGACAAGAGCAGTAGCACGCTGGTACCCAGTACGATTTGCAGGACCAGTTGGTGGTACTTGCTCCAGTAGGCATTGGTTTCGGTGCTGTAGCCTCGCCAACGGCTGTTGATAACGCCCAGTTCTTCCGGCGCGATGCTCAGCAGTGCCTTGTTTAGAATCGAAGCCAGTTCCTGGGAATGCCGGGCGGTCGCCAGCGAAAAGGTTGCAGGTTCGGCACCCACCGAGGCGCGAATGACCAGTCCATGCTGGGTTGCCAGGCTGAAGTTGGCGTTGATCAGCGCAGTGATGGCCGCATCGACATGGCCGCTGGCCAGTAAGGATGTGGAATGAACGGCGCTCTCGGTCTCCACCAGCTGTATACCGGCCTCACGTGCACGCAGCCTGTCGATCAGAGGGCTGTCGCGGGTCAGGGCCACTCGCCGACCTGACAGTTGGTCCAGCGAGGTGGGTTGGTCCGCTCCGGTGCGAGTCATCAGCACGTAGGAGTTTTCCAGGTAGGGACGGCTGATATTCAGGGTGCTTTCCCGCTGCTTGCTGGGCGAGATGGCGGCAATTACATCGGCCTGGTTGTGGTTTACCCGATCAATCATGTCACTGATGCCACTAGCACGCTGTACTTCGAAGCGCAATCCGGTGCGCAAGCGGATCAGCTCAAGCAGGTCGGCGGCAATCCCGCGAAAGTTACCGGCGTTATCAAAAAATGTCAGGGGTGCTGCGGTTTCGTTGACCACTACACGGACCACCGGGTGCTTGCTCAGCCACTGCTCTTCGCGTTGCGAGAGTTGCAGTTTGCGATCGGTCAGCAGTATGTCGCTGCCTGCGCTCCAGCGTTTGAAAATGTCTTCCCGGGTCGTACTTGAGAGGTGGTCGAGTGTGGCGTTGATCAACTGCAGCAGGGGAAGGTTGCTTTGCTGTACGGCGAAACTGAAACCGACCGGTTCGTGTCGGCTGAAATTAGCCATCTTGACGTTCTGCAAATGGCCCTGGTTGATCATGTAATGGGTGGAAATGGTATCGCCGAGAAACACGTCGGCCTGATCGAACGCGACGGCATTGAGGGCATTCAGATAGGAGGGGTAGGTCTGAATCGTTGCTTTCGGGTAATTGGCCCGTACTTCTGCCAGTGGCAAGTAATGATAGACCATGCTCAAGCGTAGGCCGGCCAGGCCAGTATCCAGGGGGCGGCTTTCGTTTTCGCGGGTCACCAGCACCGGTTGATCGATGGCGTAGGGCCTGGAAAGCACCACCCCCGGTGTCGCGGCTTCGAAGCCATTGGCACTGCCGAGCAGGTCTATCTGCCCCAGGCTCAGGGCTCTTACCGCTTCCTGGCGGCTGGCAAAGCGTCGGACCTGAATCGGCAAGCGCAGCGTGTTTTGCAGTATTCCCGCAATGTCAGCAGTCAGGCCCTCGTAGTCGCGGCCGCTGGCGGTTATGTCGAAGGGTGGATAATCCGGTGCCGACGTACCCAGCAGCAATTGCTTTTTGCCTGCGATCCAGTGTCGTTGCGCGGAATTCAGCGGGAGGCTGACACTCAGCGCTTGCGAGCGGCTGAGCAACCTGTATTGACTGGCCTGTGCTTCGTCGGCAGTTGCCGCAGGTAGCAGGCACAGGCAGGCCAGGATGCTGCACAGGTAACAATAGAGGGTACGACTAGGCATGGCCTGATTCAAACCAGCGCATTGCGTTTGGCCATTTCGATGAGTTCGACCAACGACTTGGCTTTGAGCTTTTGCATCAAGCGTTTTTTATACGTGCTGACAGTTTTGTTGCTGAGGAACATCCCCTGGGCGATTTCTTTGTTGCTTCTGCCTTGGGCAAAGAGTTGCAGGACCATCAATTCGCGATCATTGACTTGCTTGAACAGTTCCAGCTCGCAGTGTCCATTGTCGTGAGGGCGCAAGTTGCTGATGGCCTGGCTGGGGAAGTAGTTGTAACCGGACAACACAGCTTTGATCGCACTGAGCAATTCGCTCAGGTCTTCCTGTTTGCAGACATAGCCGGCGGCGCCGGAGTGCATGCAGCGTACGGCAAACAACGCTGGCGACTGGGCGGTGAGCACCAGGATTTTCAGCGGAATGGCCATGGTATGAAAGCGTGACAGCACTTCCAGGCCATCGAGTCTGGGAATGCTGATATCGAGGATGATCAGGTCGGGTAGGCATTCGCGGACCATCTGCATGGCGTCCACGCCGTTGTCCGACTCTCCGACCACGCAGTAGCCTTCATTCTCCAGAAGCATGCGCACGGCCAGGCGGATGACTGGGTGATCGTCGATGATAAATACAGATTGCATGGTGAGCGTATCCAGGAAAGGTGTCGATTAAGCAGGCACCTTAACGCAGATAGAACAGGGCGCACACGAACAGAAAGGGAGCTAATTGCTATATAGGAAATATCTGACTCTAAATGCAGGTATGGACTACAAGTGTTGTTTCGCGCTATTGCTGCAAGTGCGGGTGTTGGTAACTTAATATTTCTGTTTATTGGGTTTGTTTAATATGTTTTTCGCAATGTAGTTTTTGTCCTGCAGCGTTATGTATTGCCAGGCCACCAGGTGTGAGACCGATAACACGCCTCACACCTGGCGGGTGCCTGATGTGGTTACACCGGGCTTGAACGTCCCGTCATCTCCCGTGCCATTTCACTGGCATAGCTGTCTGTCATCCCGGCGATGAAGTCGATCATGCGCAGGAACGATGTATACAGCGGTGCATCCGGATGGGGGGCGCTATTACCGAGCAGGTCGAGGATGCGTCGGCTCTTGAACGAGGGCGTGCGGCCACCGTGTTGTTCAAGTGCCGCGCCGCAGAAAGCGTTGAGCAGTATTTCGAGGGTGGTGTAGGCGCCAATCTCATGCAGCGTCTTGCGCTTGTCCTGGAAGATCTTCTTGCGTGCCATGTCCTTGGCCTGCAGGACGCAGCGTTTGGCCGGGCCGTGCATGTGTTCGACCAAATCGCCCTGCAAACGCCCCGACAGCAAGGCATCCTGTTGTTCGACAAAGGCGCGGGCGGCGGCATTGGTCAGGTGCTCGATGGCTTTACCGCGCAGAATCGCCAGCTTGCGCCGACGTGAATCACCCGGGCCCAGCTGACGGTAGGTTTCCGGCAGATCGTCACCCACCAGGTTCAACAGCAGCGATTCCACTTCCGGGTAGTCGAGCAGCTCCATTTCCAGACCGTCTTCAAGGTCGATCAGGGCATAGCAGATGTCGTCGGCGGCTTCCATCAGATAGACCAACGGGTGCCGGGCCCAGCGCTGATCTTCAAGCTGCGGCAGGCCGAGTTTGCCGGCAATCTGTTCCAGCAATGGCAATTCGCTCTGATAGCAGCCGAACTTGTGCTTCTTGTAGCCCAACGCGTCGGCATGGCGGGCGGTCCAGGGGTATTTCAGGTACGTGCCGAGGGTTGCGTAGGTCAGACGGGTGCCGCCATCGAACTGGTGATACTCCAGTTGAGTCAGGACCCGGAAGCCCTGGGCATTGCCTTCGAAGTTGAGAAAATCGGCGCGCTCGGCGTCGCTCATTGCATCGAGCCATCCGCGCCCGGCGGCCTGCTGGAACCAGTGGCGGATGGCATCTTCACCGGAGTGGCCAAAGGGCGGGTTGCCAATATCGTGAGCAAGGCAAGCTGACTGCACGACCATGCCAAGATCACTCGGCTCGCACCAATCAGGCAACTGGCGCCGCAGCGTTTCACCGACACGCATACCCAGTGAGCGGCCGACGCAGCTGACTTCCAGCGAATGGGTCAAACGTGTGTGGATATGATCGTTACTCGATACCGGGTGTACTTGGGTCTTGCGTCCCAGGCGGCGAAAGGCACCGGAGAAAATGATCCGGTCATGGTCTTTGTGGAAGGGGCTGCGGCCCAGCTCTTCAGGGCTGTGCAGGGTCTTGCCGAGACGTTCGCGGGTGAGCAGGGTGTGCCAGTCCAAGGCCGGTTCTCCAATACAGGGGCAGGCGCCTAGCTTCCCGTGTCGACGCGGCACCTGCAAGTCTATCTGTGGACGCAGCTGTCTGTGGGAGCGGGCTTGCCCCGCGATGACGGTTTTTCAGCCACATCGCCTCGCGGGGCAAGCCCGCTCCCACCGGAAGTTGCTGCCACTGACTCAGCGTTTGTTGGCCGCGCCCTGTATGACCAGCTTGAGCAGCGGCACCAGGCTGCTACCCACGCGAATCATCCGGCTCAGGCTGCCGTTCTTGGCACCCTTGCCAGTCAGGAAACCCAGCACCACCACCGCAGCGATTCCCCACAGCGGCGCATGCTTGATACCCAGCCCACCCTGCAGGCTGTCGCCCATGGCGCGCAGACGGGTCAGCGGATTAAGCAACTGCCCTGATTCATGACGGATTTCCTGGCGGTGCATTTCCATGCGTAGACGCACCAGCGCCTTGCGCAACTCACGCCGGTTGGTGGTTTTCGGTAGCTCAGACAGGCTCATGGCAACAGGCGCTCCCGGTCCTTGGCAAGTTCTTCAAGGGTTGAGCTGAAGGGCGACGACTCGTCGTACACCGCCGCTTTCAGGCGCAGGCCACAGAACAGCGTCGCCGCGCCATAGAACACGCACAAGCCGATGATGCCGGCCAGGCGGTAACTGTCCCACAGCAGCACCAGAACCATGCCCGAAAGGGCGACCAGCAACAGCAAGGCGAACACCAGCGCCAGGCCGGCAAACAGCAGCAGGCTCAGGGTGCGCGCTTTCTGCTCCTGCAATTCGATGCCAAACAGCTCGACATGGCCATGCAATAGACCGAGTACCGCTGCGCCCAGACGCTTGCTCGACGCTGCGCTGGCGCTGTTGGATTCACTTTCCATAGCCACCCTCAGCGCCGACTGGCCAGCAGACCGATCAGAAAACCGACCCCGGCGGCGATGCCGATCGATTGCCAGGGATTGCTCTGTACGTAGTCTTCAGTCGCGCTCAGGGCTGCCTGGCCGTGCTCGCGGACGGACTCCTGGGTCAGTTGCAGGGTTTCCCGGGCACGTTCCAGACTCTCGTGGATCTGGCCGCGTAATTCGTCGGCCTGATCACCGGCCAGGGTAGCGGTGTGTTCCAGCAATTTTTCGGTGTCACGCACCAACGCCTGAAAATCAGCCATCAATATGTCTTGAGCAGTCTTTGCCGATTTGCTGGTCATGGGGCTCTCCCTAAGGTGTATGGCTATTTCGAGTCGCGAGCGCTGGCGAAGGTTCAGTGAAAATGCTGGTACAGGTTTTGCTGTCCCAGGGTGCGCTCAGGTCCGGCGCCTGCGCCACGTTCGCGCACGAAGGGCAACCGGGTCTGTAAACCTTAACCCAATCCACGACAAACCCAAGGAAAAACTCCGGATATCAGCAGGATCAGCCAGCGAGGTGGCACTCGCATGATCCAGGCTGGTGCAAAAAGGAGTCACTCCGCGCTGTCTTGGTGCTTTCGAAAGGCCTGCCGATTCCATGGAAAACCTGCAAAGTGCGGTGGACAGTCTGATCCACGGCTCCAACACACTCTTCATTCTGCTGGGCGCTGTCATGGTGCTGGCCATGCACGCCGGGTTTGCCTTCCTGGAAGTGGGTACCGTACGCCACAAGAACCAGGTTAACGCGCTGTCGAAGATTCTCAGTGATTTTGCGGTATCAACCCTGGCGTATTTCTTCGTTGGCTACTGGATTTCCTATGGCGTGAATTTCCTGCAGCCGGCGGCGGCGCTCAGTCAGGAGCATGGTTACAGCCTGGTGAAGTTCTTTTTCCTGCTGACCTTTGCCGCCGCGATTCCGGCAATCATTTCCGGCGGTATCGCCGAGCGGGCGCGCTTTGCTCCGCAGATGTGCGCTACGGCGCTGATTGTCGCTGTGGTCTATCCGTTCTTCGAAGGCATCGTCTGGAATGGCAACCTGGGCTTGCAGGCCTGGTTGCAGGCGCAGTTTGGCGCCAGCTTCCATGACTTTGCCGGTTCCGTGGTGGTGCATGCCATGGGCGGCTGGCTGGCCTTGACCGCAGTGCTGCTGCTCGGTCCGCGCAACGGGCGTTACCGCGATGGCAAGCTGGTGGCGTTCGCCCCTTCGAACATTCCCTTTCTGGCGCTGGGTTCGTGGATCCTGATCGTCGGCTGGTTCGGCTTCAATGTCATGAGTGCCCAGACCCTGCAAGGGGTCAGCGGCCTGGTCGCGGTCAACTCGTTGATGGCGATGGTCGGTGGCACGGTGGCGGCGTTGCTGGTCGGGCGCAATGACCCGGGCTTTCTGCACAACGGCCCATTGGCCGGCTTGGTGGCGGTGTGCGCAGGCTCCGACCTGATGCACCCGGTTGGGGCATTGGTCACGGGCGCGATTGCCGGGGCGTTGTTTGTGTGGTGTTTTATTGCGGCGCAGAACACCTGGAAAGTCGACGATGTGCTGGGCGTCTGGCCGCTGCACGGTTTGTGCGGTGTGTGGGGAGGTATCGCCTGTGGGATTTTCGGGCAGACAGCGCTCGGTGGCCTGGGTGGCGTAAGCCTGATCAGCCAGTTGATCGGTAGCCTGGGCGGGGTGCTGGTGGCACTGGCGGGCGGCTTTGTCGTGTATGGCGTGATCAAAACGTCGCTCGGGCTGCGCTTGAGCCAGGAGCAGGAGTATTACGGCGCCGACCTGTCGATCCACAAGATCGGCGCCACCAGCCAGGATTGATCAGCGCCCGGCGACCAGCCGTGCCTCACAGGCTGCCAGGGCATGCAGCGGGCCGCTGAGCAGCACGGCATCGCCGGCATGCAGGCAGGTGTCGGCACTCATTGCCAGCTCTTCGCCATTGCGTTGTACGGCCTGCAGCTCGACACCGAACTGCTGCAGGTCCAGTTCGGTCAGAGGGCGTCCGCAGGCGTAGGCCTCGGCGCCAAGGTTGACCGCATGCATCATCGCTTTGGGCAGGCCTTCGCTGTCGACCGGGCTGGTCTGGGCGCCCTGATAGAACGCCTGGAGCATGCGGTAGCGGGTCTGGCGCACTTCGTCGATGCGCGCCTGTACGTGGTCCATTGGCAGACCGAGCATGACCAGTGCATGGGAAGCGAGCATCAGGCTCGACTCCAGCAGCTCGGGTACAACGGCGGTGGCACCTGCCGCCCGCAGCTCTTCACGCTGGCTGTCGTCACGGGTACGCACCAGGATCTGCACCTGGGCGTGACGTTCACGCGCCGCTTTGAGCACGCTCATGGCGATGTCGGTTTTATCCACCGCAATCACCAGCAGGCGTGCACGCTCAAGGCCGATGGCGCTGAGCAATTCGCCGCGCCTTGAGTCGCCGTAGTGCACGCTGCTTTCGCCAGCCGCAGCTTCCTGAACCCTTACCGGGTCGTCATCCAGGGCAATGAAGGGGATGTTTTCACGGCGCAGGAAGCGCCCGATCGATTGTCCAACCCGGCCATAGCCGCAGATCAGCACGTGTCCGCTCATTGAGGCGCTTTGCGCTTCGATGGCCTCCAGCTGGACTTCCTGATTGGGCTTGCGGTGCAAGTGGGCGGCAATGCTGGGGGCGGCGCGCAGTAGCAGCGGAGTGACCAGCATTGAGCAGAAGGTCGCGGCCAGCAACAGATTGCCAAGGGCTTCGGGCAGCAAATGGGTTTGCTGCATCTGTGCCATCAGGGCGAAACAGAACTCGCCACCCTGAGCCAGGGCCAGGCCACTGCGCCAGGCGGTTTCGGCATCGCTGCCACGCACCCGGACCAGTGCCGCGACCACGCAGCCTTTGACCAGCAGCAGGCCCAAGGTCAGGGCAATAATTTCCAGGCCATGGGTGGCAAACAGCTGCAGGTCGATGAGCATGCCGATGCTGACAAAAAACAGCCCCAGAAGAATGTCGCGGAACGGGCGGATGTCTGCTTCGATCTGATGGCGATAGTTACTCTCACCCAGCAGCATGCCGGCCAGGAAGGCGCCCAGCGCCGGCGACAGGCCAAGCAGGTGGGTCAGCCAGGCAGTCAGCAGGACAATGACCAGTGCCAGCAACACGAACAGCTCCGCCGAATGGGAGCTGGCCACTTCGTGAAACAGGCGCGGCAGCAACCAGCGGCTGGCCAGCAACAGACCGACGAAGAGGATCACGGTTTTGCCCAAGGTCAGCGGCAGGGCCCAGTACCAGGCTTGGCCGCCTTCGCCGGCGAACACCGGAACCAGGGTCAGCAGCAACACGGCCACCACATCCTGGAACAGCAGTACGCCAATAGCGTTTTGCCCGTGACTGCTGAAAATCTCCCCGAGGCTGGTCAGTTCCTTGCTGACAATTGCCGTGGATGACAGCGCAAGCCCCGCACCCAGCAGCAGCGCTACATTGGCGGGCATGTCGAGCAGCGCCAGAAGCCCCGCGAGGAGAATCGCCGAGCAGATCACCTGCAGGCTGCCCAGGCCAAACACCACCTTGCGCAGGGCGAGCATCTTCGAAAGGGAAAATTCCAGGCCCAGTGAGAACAGCAGGAATACCACACCCATTTCGGCCAGGTCGGGTAACTCTTCGCTTTCATTGACCCAGTTCAGGGCCGTCGGACCGACAAACAGGCCAACACACAGATAGCCCAGCACAGGGGGCAACTTCAGGCGCCTGAAGAAGGCAATGACCACCAGTGACGAGGCCAGGATGATTAATAGGTTGGCAAACACGAAACACTCCCTGTAGCAAAACGATAAAAAACCACTCAGTCTGAACGATAGCGGTTACACGTGCGCTGATCTGAATCAGCAGCCGAGTGGCGACGGCGTATCCAGGGACCGTGCTCGACTGCGCTGGGTTGCAGACCTAGAATAATGGTCTTTTCTTACATCTGCCGGTACCTGTAAATGCCTCCTGAATGCCAACTGTTCGGCACCCTGGGTTGTCACCTGTGTGAAGTGGCCGAAGCGTTGTTGATGCCCTTTGTCGAGCATGGTCTGCTGGTTGAGCTGGTCGATATTGCCGACGACGAAATCTGGCTCGAGAAATACGCGCTGAAGATCCCGGTGCTGCGCCGCTGTGATACCGGAGCCGAGCTGAACTGGCCGTTTGATGCTGATCAAGTGGTGGCTTTTCTGCATTGAACTAGCTGCCTGGCTGGACAAACTTCCTGTCGTGCGCGGCCGGGCGCGGGGGTGGACAATCCTTGGATGTTCTTACGCATGCCAAGGAGCGGACCATGTACCTGAGCGAACACTTCACCCTGGCCGAAATGACGGTGTCGGAGAATGCCGCGCGCCTGAATATCGACAACTCCCCGAATGCCGAGACCCTGATTAATCTTCGCCGTCTGTGCGCTTTTCTGGAACAAGTACGTCAGTTGGTCAACCAGCCGGTGCTGGTCAGCAGCGGTTTTCGCTGCAACCAGTTGAATGAAGTCATTGGTGGGTCGGTGCAGAGTGCCCATGTCGACGGTCTGGCGGCGGATATCAATGTCCCCGGCCTGACACCTCGTGAGTTGGCGCAGCGTGTGTCCGACAGTCCGTTGATGTTCGATCAGCTGATTCTCGAATTCGATCAATGGGTGCATGTAGGGCTCGCCGTGGCGGCCGAACGGCGGCAACTCCTGACCATCCGCAAGGGGACCGGCTACCTTCCGGGGCTGGTCTGAGTAGCGCTTGATTGACGTATCCTCCAACTCTGAATATGCTGTATATAAATACAGTATTGAGGTGGCGTTTACCTCGAGGATGCAGATCATGGTCAATGTCGAACAACTAAAATACACCGTCAATCGCATGTCCACCGCCATGGTGAGCGAGGCGGTGCTCGAGTTGCGCCTCGATGGTCTGGTGCTGGAGGGCAAGACGCCTTTCAACAAACTGCACTTCAATACCTGTTTTGCTGAAATCGAAGCGCTGTTTCAGCGGGCCGGCTATCACCGTGCACTGGATGTGGTCGGCTATCAGGGCTTGTTGTATGCGCTCTACGACCCCGGCCGCTGGGAGGCGGTCGAGGTGTTGCGCTGGCTCAAGGAGTTCACCGAGGCCGCTGCAACCGAGGCTGGCTGAGGCGCCAGGCTTGCGGGATAATGCGCGGTCTATCTGTCACGAGCGTTTCCATGGCCATTGCCCCTTTCGTTCCGGCCCAGCATCAAGCCAGCACGGTCTGCCTGCCACCTGGCAACTGGGCGACCGTGCTCGATTGCCTGAGCGAGCATTTCAAAGCCATCGGGCGCGAGCAATGGCTTGACCGGATTGCCCGGGGGCGAGTGCTGGATGCCCAGGGTGAACCGATCACTGCGGCGCTGGCTTACAAGCCGGGACTGCGCATCCACTATTTCCGTGAAGTACCCAACGAGAAGCCGATCCCGTTCGAAGAGCAGATCCTGCATGTCGACGAGCATCTGGTGGTGGCCGACAAACCGCATTTCCTGCCCGTCACACCTACGGGCGAATATGTCGAACATACCTTGTTGCGGCGGCTGATTCGCCGCCTGGACAATCCGCACCTGGTGCCGTTGCATCGTATTGATCGGCATACCGCCGGGCTGGTGATGTTTTCCGCCAACCCCCAGAGCCGATCAGCCTATCAATCGCTGTTTCCCAACCGGCAGATCGACAAGCGCTACCAGGCGATTGCCCGGGCCTTGCCGCAGCTTGAATTTCCGTTGACGCACAAAAGCCGCATGGTCAGTGGCGAGCCGTTCTTCCGTATGCAGGAGGTCGAAGGGCAGAGCAATAGCGAGACCCTGGCTGAGGTGCTGGAGAAGCACGGTGAACTCTGGCGTTATGGCCTGTCGCCGATCACTGGCAAGACCCACCAGTTGCGTGTGCACATGACAGCGCTGGGCGCGAGTATCTGCAACGATCCTTTTTATCCACAGGTGCTGCAGGAGCAGGATGACTACAGCAAACCGCTGAAGTTGTTGGCGCAGAGCTTGCGCTTCAAGGATCCGCTGAGCGGCGAAGAGCGGTTTTTCGAAAGCCGGCTGACGCTCGACTGGTAAGGCGGGAATCGGCGCACCCGCAAGCGGGTGCGCCGTTTTTTCAACGATTGAAGCGCTCGACCAGCGAGTACTGAGTGGTCGCGGTGCGCGTCAGTTCTTCGCTGAGCAAGGCCGAATGCTGGGCCTGCTCGGACGTCTGGTCAGCCAGCTCGGCTATGGTGCTGATGTTGCGGCTGATCTCGTCGGCGACCGCCGTCTGCTCTTCGGTGGCAGCCGCGATCTGGGTGGCCATGTCAGTGATGTTGGCCACCGCTTCGCTGATACCGACCAGTGCCTGGTCTGCTTCCATCACCCGCGCCACGCCTTCTTCAGCCTGGCGATGACCCGATTCCATGGTTTGTACGGCATTGCTGGCAGTTTGCTGCAGCTTGGCGATCAGGCCGTGAATCTGCCCGGTCGATTCGCTGGTGCGCTGGGCCAGCTGACGAACTTCATCCGCCACTACGGCAAAGCCGCGGCCCATCTCGCCAGCTCGCGCGGCTTCAATGGCGGCGTTGAGCGCCAGCAAGTTGGTCTGGTCGGCAATGCCTTTGATCACATCGACCACGCCGCCGATTTCATCGCTGTCGCGCGCCAGTTGGGTGACAGTCAGGCCGGTTTCGCCGACAGCCGCCGGATGGCTTCGCGGGTTTCCCCGGCAATGTCACGGCCACGACCGGTCAGGCGATTGGCTTCCTGGGTGGCGTCGGCGGTGCGCTGCACGTGGTTGGCCACTTCCTGGGTGGTGGCGGCCATCTGGTTGACTGCGGCGGCGACCTGTTCGGTCTCGACCCGTTGCCGCTCCAGGCCCGATGAACTGTTGTGGGCCAGGGTATCGGACTGTCGGGCCTGCTCGTTGAGGTGTTCTGCGGTGTCCTGCAGTCGGGTCAGGCAGGTCTTCATCCGTGCATCCTGACTGAGCATGGCCATTTCCAGACGTGCCTGGACGCCGCGGCTGTCGGTGTACATCTGCGCAATCAACGGGTCGGAGGTGGACTGCTCGGCCAGGCGCAGCAGACGCTTGAGGCCACGTTGCTGCCAGCTCAAGCCCATCAGGCCGAGAGGCACCGACAGGGCAGCGGCCAAGGCGAAGCCCCAGGAGTGGCCCAGCCAGTTACCGATCAGGAAACCGACCTGGCTGACCAGAATGAACGGAAGCCAGTCCTGCACCACCGGCAGCCACTTGTCGCGACGCGGGATCGCCGGACGGCCCTGGTTGATGCGCTGGTACAACGCCTCGGCCCGACGGACCTGCTCGGCAGTCGGCTTGACCCGCACCGATTCAAAGCCAACCACCTGGTTGTTTTCGAACACCGGGGTGACGTAGGCGTTGACCCAGTAATGGTCACCGCTCTTGCACCGGTTCTTGACGATGCCCATCCATGGTAAGCCTTGCTTGAGCGTGGCCCACATGTGCGCGAACACCGCAGGCGGGACGTCCGGATGGCGCACCAGGTTGTGCGGTGCGCGCATCAGCTCTTCGCGGGAAAAACCGCTGATCTCGACGAAGGCGTCGTTGCAATAGGTGATCACACCCTTGGTATCGGTAGTCGAGATCAAGCGTTGTTGAGCTGGGAAAGTCCGTTCGCGCTGGGTTATTGGCTGGTTATTACGCATTAGCTGTTCAATCCGCAAGGCTTTCGAGGGTTATCGGCAGCGTGGGGGGTTTGTTGAATGATATTTTGCAAAAGTCAGCAAGTGACCGCCTGTTCACGAAGGTATCAGCATCGGATAGGTAAAACCGGCGAAATGTGCCAGGTTCAGACCGAAATGTCAGAGTACTGCGGTGATCAAGCCGCCGTAGCGGTAAGCCAGGCCATTAGGCATGCAGATTCCATTATTCGGTGAAAATGTGAGGTCTACGACTCCCCTGGCGTCACCCAGGACACGCATGCCTGCAGTCTCACCGCTTGCAACAGGCGCTTGCCGCGAGCGGAGCAAATCGGCAAAGGCCCGGCCACAAAGGGCCGGGCCGGTGATTCAGGCTGCGATCAATTGTCGCAGTACATAGTGCAGAATGCCGCCCGATTTGAAGTACTCCACTTCGTTAAGGGTATCGATCCGGCACAGCACTTCGATCTGCTCCTGGCGGCCATCGGGACGAGTGATTTTCAGGCTCAGGTTCATGTGCGGCTGGATCTGTGCGCTGCTCAAGCCGAGAATGTCGATTCGTTCGCTGCCATCCAGGCCCAGGTTCTTGCGGGTCTGTCCGGCAAGGAACTGCAGCGGCAATACCCCCATGCCCACCAGGTTGGAGCGGTGAATTCGCTCGAAACTTTCTGCCAGCACCGCCTTGATGCCCAACAGGTTGGTGCCTTTAGCCGCCCAGTCGCGGCTGGAGCCGGTGCCGTATTCCTGTCCGGCAATCACCACCAGCGGCGTACCGTCAGCCTGGTAACGCATGGCTGCATCGTAGATCGCCATCTTCTCGCCGCTCGGTACATACAGGGTGTTGCCACCTTCTTCGCCGCCAAGCATTTCGTTGCGGATGCGGATATTGGCGAAGGTGCCGCGCATCATCACTTCATGGTTGCCGCGGCGTGAGCCGTAGGAGTTGAAGTCGCGTGGCTCCACGCCTTTGTCGCGCAGATAGCGGCCGGCCGGGCTGTCGGCCTTGATGTTGCCGGCCGGGGAGATGTGGTCGGTGGTCACCGAGTCGCCCAGCAAGGCCAGGATCCGCGCGCCGTGAATGTCCTCGATGACCGGCAAGGGACCGGTGATGTCATCGAAGAACGGCGGGTGCTGGATATAGGTGGAGTCGTCCTGCCAGACGTAGGTGGCCGCCTGCGGTACTTCGATCGCTTGCCATTGGGCATCGCCGGCGAAGACTTCGGCATATTCCTTGTGGAACATCGCGGTATTGACGCTGGCGACCGCCGCCGCGATTTCCTGCTGGCTGGGCCAGATGTCCCGCAGGTACACCGGCTGGCCATCCTTGCCGGTACCCAGTGGTTCGCTGCTCAGGTCCAGGCGCACGCTCCCGGCCAGGGCATAGGCCACCACCAGCGGTGGCGACGCCAGCCAGTTGGTTTTCACCAGCGGGTGCACGCGCCCTTCGAAGTTGCGGTTGCCCGACAGTACCGAGGCGACGGTGAGGTCGGCGCCGGTGATGGCTTTCTCGATGGCGTCGTCCAGCGGCCCGGAGTTACCGATGCAGGTGGTGCAGCCATAGCCGACCAGGTCGAAGCCCAGTTCGTCCAGGTATTCCGTCAGGCCTGCCGCCTTGTAGTAGTCGGTGACCACCTTGGAGCCGGGGGCCAGTGAGCTTTTCACCCAGGGTTTGCGTTTCAGGCCTTTCTCGACGGCCTTTTTCGCCACCAGGCCGGCGGCCATCATCACGCTGGGGTTGGAGGTGTTGGTGCAGGAAGTAATGGCGGCAATTACCACCGCGCCATCGCGTAAAACATGCTGCTGGCCCTCGTGTTCATAGCTGACCTCGCCAGCCTGGTCGGCATTGCCCACAGCGACGCCACCACCGCCTTCACTTTCTAAACGGCCGACATCCTTGGCCGAGACGCGCAGTTGCAAGCCGAGGAAACTGTCAAAAGCCTGGCTGACCTGCGACAGGGAAACCCGGTCCTGAGGGCGCTTGGGACCGGCCAGGCTGGCTTCGACTTCGTGCATGTCCAGGGCCAGGGTGTCAGTGAACTCCGGCTCCTGGCCAGGCAAGCGCCACAGGCCTTGTTCCTTGCAGTAGGCCTCAACCAGTTGCACTGTTTCTTCGGTGCGACCCGACAGGCGCAGGTAATCCAGAGTCACCTGATCGACCGGGAAAAAGCCGCAGGTGGCGCCATATTCCGGGGCCATGTTGGCAATGGTGGCGCGGTCGGCCAGCGGCAGATCAGCCAGACCATCACCATAGAACTCGACGAATTTGCCGACTACGCCTTTCTTGCGCAGCATCTGCGTGACGGTCAGCACCAGGTCGGTGGCGGTGATGCCTTCGCGCAGCTTGCCGGTCAACTTGAAGCCGATGACTTCCGGAATCAGCATCGATACCGGCTGGCCGAGCATGGCCGCCTCGGCTTCGATGCCGCCGACGCCCCAGCCGAGCACGCCAAGGCCGTTGATCATGGTGGTGTGTGAGTCGGTACCGACCAGGGTGTCGGGGAAGGCATAGGTGCGACCGTCTTCTTCGCGGGTCCAGACGGTGCGGCCCAGGTATTCGAGGTTGACCTGGTGGCAGATGCCGGTGCCCGGTGGCACCACGCTGAAGTTGTCGAAGGCATTCTGGCCCCAGCGCAGGAAGGCGTAGCGTTCGCCGTTGCGTTGCATTTCGATGTCGACGTTCTGGGCGAAGGCTTGTTGGCTGGCGTAGCGGTCGACCATCACCGAGTGGTCGATCACCAGGTCCACCGGCGACAGCGGATTGATCCGCTGCGGGTCACCACCGGCCTTGGCCATGGCGGCGCGCATGGCCGCCAGGTCGACCACGGCGGGGACGCCGGTGAAATCCTGCATCAGTACCCGCGCCGGGCGGTACTGGATCTCGCGGTCGGAGCGGCGTTCCTTGAGCCAGTCGGCCAGCGCGCTGAGGTCTGCACCCGTGACAGTCTTGCCGTCCTCCCAGCGCAGCAGGTTTTCCAGCAGGACCTTCAGCGACATCGGCAGGCGCTGCAGATCGCCGAGATGCTTGGCAGCTTCGGTCAGGCTGAAGTAGTGATACGGACGGTTGGCGACCGTCAGGGTCTTGAGGGTTTTCAGGCTATCGATCGAGGGCATTACCAACTCCTTCTGCGTAGGTGTCCGGCGATCTTCCTTGCTGTCGCCGATTCACGCCTCTGTGACGGTCCGCACGGCACGGACCTGGCTGAGCGGTCAGGTTAGACCTGTTTGGCGCACCTGACCAAGTACTGGACCGGCGGGGCATGTCGCCGGTTCCGAACTTGCTTTATCATTCGCGCATTTGCCGGGGCAGTGCATTGCGCCCGGTCAGGGTTGGGGCCATTGGCCGCCAGCCGTCCTGGAGTGAAGATGAATACCCTGTTTATGCATTGCCGGCCCGGCTTCGAAAGTGAAGTCTGTGCCGAAATCGCCGAGCATGCCGCCCGGCTGGAAGTTGCCGGCTACGCCAAGGCCAAACCGCAGAGCGCCTGTGCCGAATTCATCTGCAACGATGGCGAAGGCGCCGAACGCCTGATGCGTGAACTGCGCTTTGCGCAACTGATTTTCCCCCGCCAGTGGGCGCGCGGTAGTTTCATCGAACTGCCAGAAACCGACCGTATCAGTGTGCTGCTCGAATCCCTGGGCGACTATCCGGTGTTCGGTAGCGTATGGCTGGAGGTGATGGACACCAATGACGGCAAAGAGCTGTCGACCTTCTGCCGCAAGTTCGAGGTACCGTTGCGCAAGGCGCTGACCAAGGCTGGACGCCTGGTTGAGGACCCGGGCAAGCCGCGGCTGCTGCTGACTTTTGTCAGTGGTCGGCGGGTATTTGTTGGCGTTGCCGCTGCGGACAATTCGGCCATGTGGCCAATGGGTATCCCGCGCCTGAAGTTTCCGCGTGAAGCGCCGAGCCGCTCGACCCTCAAGCTGGAGGAGGCCTGGCATCATTTCATTCCCCGTGAGCAATGGGATGCACGGCTGTCCGATGACATGACCGGTGTTGACCTCGGCGCAGCGCCGGGTGGCTGGACCTACCAGCTGGTCAAACGCGGCATGCTGGTGACCGCCATCGACAACGGCCCGATGGCCGAGAGCCTGATGGACACCGGCCTGGTCCAGCACCTGATGGCTGACGGCTTTACCTACAAGCCGAAGCAGACGGTGGACTGGATGGTCTGCGATATCGTCGAGAAGCCGGCGCGCAGTGCAGCGTTGCTGGAGACCTGGTTGGGCGAAGGCCTGTGCCGGGAGGCGGTGGTCAACCTCAAGCTGCCGATGAAACAGCGCTATGCCGAAGTGCGCCGCTTGCTGGAGCGGATCGAAGAGGGGTTCAAGGCGCGCAAGGTCAAGGTCTCGATTGGCTGCAAGCAGCTGTATCACGACCGCGAAGAGGTGACCTGCCACTTGCGCCGCCTGGATCTGAAACCGCGCTGAATTGATCGCTGGCAAGGCCAGCTCCCACAGAAATGGCATGCACTGTAACTAATGTGGGAGCCGGCCTTGCCGGCGATGAGGCCCTCAGGGATGACCCCGCAGCCTGGTTGAGCGACAATAGCTGATTGTTTCCGGAGTTCTACATGACCGATTTCACCCCAGACGCCATCCTCGACGCTACCGGCCTCAACTGCCCGGAACCGGTGATGATGTTGCACCAGCACGTGCGCGACCTGGCTGCCGGTGGCCTGCTCAAGGTGATCGCTACCGATCCGTCGACCCGTCGCGATATCCCCAAGTTCTGCGTGTTCCTCGGCCATGAACTGGTCCAGCAACAGGAAGACGCCGGCACCTACCTGTACTGGATCCGCAAGAAGCTCGACTAGGTGCGCTGCGCCCGGCGAATGTGTTTGCCACTGCTGCGCGCCAGGCGGATCGACAGCATCAAGGCCGCGCAGGTCAAGCCGGCGATCAGGCCTTCCCACAAGCCGTTGGGGCCGCTGGCCGGGCCGAAATAGTCGGTCAGGCCGAGTACGTAACCCACCGGCAGACCGATGCCCCAGTAGGCGAACAGGGTCAGGATCATGGTTACCCGGGTGTCCTGGTAGCCACGCAGGGCACCGGCTGCGATCACCTGGATGGCGTCGGAGAACTGATAGAGCGCGGCATACACGATCAGCATCGCGGCAATCTGGATAACCGCCGTGTCCGGGGTGTAGATCGAGGCGATCGGCTCGCGCATCAGCAGGATCAGGCTCGCCGAGAAACAGGCGAACACCAGGGCGGCGGCCAGTCCCACCAGCGCAGCAAAGCGCGCCTGGCGTGGCTCGCCGGCACCGATTGCCTGACCCACACGTACCGTCACCGCCATCCCCAGTGAATATGGAATCATGAACAGCAGCGAACTGATGTTCAGGGCGATCTGGTGGCCGGCCACCACGGTCGGGCCGAGGCTGCCGATCAGCAGGGCGATCACTGCGAAGATGCTCGACTCGGCGAACACCGCGATGCCGATTGGCAGGCCAACGCCCATCAGGCGTTTGATCACCGGCCATTGCGGTCGCTCAAAACGGACCAGTACCCGGCTGCTCTGGTAGGCCGGGGCCCAACGGGTCCAGGCGGCCATGCTCAGGGCCATGAACCACATGACGATGCCGCTGGCCCAGCCACAGCCAACGCCACCGAGGGCAGGCAGGCCGAAGTGACCGTAGATCAGGATGTAGTTCAGCGGAATATTCAGCAGCAGGCCCAGGCAGCCAATGACCATGCTCGGACGGGTGCGGCCGAGGCCGTCGCTGTAGCAGCGCAGCACGTAGTAGAGGGCGATGCCGGGGAAGCCGAAGGCAATACCTTGCAGGTAGCCCATGCTCGGTTCGACCAGTTGCGGGTCGACCTTCATTACTTGGAGGATCGGTTCGGCGCTGATCAGCAGACCACTGGCAATCAGGCTGACCGCGACGGCCAGCCACAAGGCCTGGCGCACCAGTGGTCCGATTTCACCATGCTGCCCGGCACCAAAGCGTTGCGCCACCTTGGGCGTAGTGGCCAGCAGGATGCCGGTCATCAGCAGGAACACCGGAATCCAGATCGAGTTGCCCAATGCCACCGCCGCCAGGTCGCGCGGGCTGACCCGGCCGGCCATGACCGCATCGACGAAGCCCATGGCGGTGGTGGCCAGCTGGGCAATGATGATCGGTGTCGCCAGCAGCAACAGGCTGCGCAATTCGGCGCGTACGCGAGCGGAGCGGGACAGGGGAGGGGAAAGGGTGTTGCAGGTCTGAGGTGTCACAAGACAGGTGTCCAAAAAGGTGCGCAAAGCCGCCTAGTCTACGCTTTGACGCATTGGTCAGGAAATCCACCCGGCGCTTTTGTCTGCGGCTGGATTAGCGCCCCTGCATGGGCCTACACTGCGCACCCCGATAGGAGAGCGCCATGCTGATTGTTGCCGACGAGAATATTCCGCTGCTCGATGCCTTCTTTGCAGGTTTTGGCGAAATCCGCCGCTATCCAGGCCGCGCCATTGACGCCGCCTGTGTGAAGGACGCCGACGTCCTTCTGGTGCGCTCGGTGACCCGGGTCGACCAGGCGCTGCTTGAGGGCAGCAAGGTCCGTTTCGTCGGCACTTGCACCATCGGTACCGATCACCTGGCGCTGGACTACTTCGCCCAGGCCGGGATCCACTGGTCCAGTGCACCGGGCTGCAATGCCCGTGGGGTGGTCGACTATGTGCTGGGCAGCTTGCTGACCCTGGCCGAACTCGATGGCGCCGACTTGCCTGGCCGTACCTACGGTGTGGTTGGCGCAGGTGAGGTGGGCGGGCGTCTGGTTGAGGTGTTGCGCGGGCTGGGCTGGAAGGTGCTGGTGTGTGATCCGCCGCGCCAGGCCCGTGAAGGCGGCGATTACGTCAGCCTGGAAACGGTTCTCGCCGAGTGTGATGTGATCAGTCTGCATACCCCGCTGACCCGCCAGGGCGAACATGCCACCTGGCATTTGCTCGACAGCGAGCAACTGGCGGTGCTGCGTCCGGGAGCCTGGCTGATCAACGCCAGCCGGGGACCGGTGATCGACAACGCTGCCCTGCGTGAGCTGTTGCTGGAGCGTGAAGATGTGCTGGCAGTGCTGGATGTCTGGGAAGGTGAACCGCAGGTCGACCTCGAGCTGGCCGACCTCTGCGTGCTGGCCACCCCGCACATCGCTGGCTACAGCCTGGATGGCAAGCAGCGCGGCACTGCGCAGATCTACCAGGCCTTCTGTGCCTGGCGCGGTGAGCCTGCAGCGGTGTTGCTGGAGGACCTGTTGCCCCAGCCCTGGCTAGCCGAGATCGGCCTGCAAGCGGAAACCGACCCGGCCTGGGCCCTGGCCACCTTGTGCCGGGCGGTGTATGACCCGCGCCGCGATGATGCCGATTTCCGCCGCAGCCTCAGCACTGATGTGCTTGAGCAGAAGGCCGCGTTTGATGCCTTGCGTAAGTACTATCCGCCACGTCGCGAGATTGAGGGGCTCATGGTGCGTCTGCATGGGGACGCACCCGACCTGGCACAGATGGTCCGGGCTCTGGGTGGCGTGTTGCTGTAAAACACAGGCAATAAAAACCCGGCGCTTGCGCCGGGTTGAAGAATTCGTCTGGTTCAGTCTTTCTTGGCGGGGTCTTTGCGGCTTTGCTCCAGCTTTTGGCAGGCCTCTTGGACCATCGCTTCGGTGATGGTGATCTCTTTGCCATCCGGGCCGATGATCGAGCCGCCGACAGGTGTCTGCGGGTTCGGCGCGGTTTTGGGCTGGGTATTGCCTTGTTGCAAACTCATTTCCTGTCTCCTCATCAGGTTGCAAGCTCAGACTAGAATCGCCTAGTGACCGAGCTATGACAGCTCCTTCGGTTATCACTGTACGACCCTTCCAGTCGACCAGAAAGCCGAGTAAACCTCCAGTGCTGCGTTAGAACGAAACGGTCTAGTGATCGGTGGCGCAAACCTAAGAAGCGATTATTTGCCTGGCGTTCCTTGGCGCAGGACGAGCGGTCAGGTGTACGCTGGGCAAAACCGCTGATGTCTGGTCCCGCCATGCTCAATCGCTTTTCCCCTCGCCAGCGTCAGGCCATGCGTCTGGGCTGGCGCTTCATTCGCCCGTATCGCAAACAGGTCCTGCTGGCCTTGCTCGCCCTGGTCGTTACTGCCGGCATCACCTTGTCCTTGGGGCAGGGTATCCGCCTGTTGGTCGATCAGGGCTTCATGACCCGTTCACCGCAGCTGCTCAATCAGTCCATCGGTTTTTTCCTGATGCTGGTGCTGGCCTTGGCCATTGGCACGTTCAGCCGCTTTTACCTGGTGTCGTGGATTGGTGAGCGCTGTGTGGCCGATATCCGTCAGCAAGTGTTTGATCATCTGATTTACCTTCACCCTGGCTTTTTCGAGAGCAATCGCAGTTCTGAGATCCAGTCACGGCTCACCGCCGACACCACTTTGCTGCAATCGGTGATCGGCTCGTCGTTGTCGATGTTCCTGCGTAATGCGCTGATGGTGTTCGGCGGGATCGTGCTGTTGTTTGTCACCAACCCCAAGCTCACCAGCATCGTGGTGCTGGCGTTACCGCTGGTGCTGGCGCCGATCCTGATTTTCGGGCGGCGGGTACGCAGCCTGTCGCGCCAGAGCCAGGACCGGGTGGCCGATGTCGGCAGCTACGTGGCCGAAACCCTCGGGCAGATCAAGACGGTACAGGCCTACAACCACCAGCCCAGCGATCAGCAACGTTTCGGCCACACGGTCGAGGCGGCCTTTACGGTCGCGCGCAAGCGCATCCTGCAGCGCGCCTGGCTGATCACCCTGGTAATCGTGCTGGTGCTCGGGGCCGTGGGGGTGATGCTCTGGGTCGGTGGCATGGATGTCATTGCCGGACGCATTTCTGCGGGTGAACTGGCGGCCTTCGTCTTCTATAGCCTGATCGTCGGCGGTGCTTTCGGCACCCTCAGTGAGGTGATCGGCGAACTGCAACGCGCCGCCGGCGCGGCGGAACGGATTGCCGAGTTGCTGGCTGCGCGCAGCGAAATCAGCGCACCGGCACAGGGGCTGGTGCGCACGGCACCGCGGGTCAGCGGTCGGCTTGAGCTTCGCGATGTACGCTTTGCCTACCCGTCGCGCCCTGAGCCTGCGGCGATCGACGGCTTGAGCCTGATCGTCGAGCCTGGGGAAACACTGGCACTGGTCGGGCCCTCGGGGGCGGGTAAGTCGACCCTGTTTGACCTGCTGCTGCGTTTTT
Organism: Pseudomonas putida; assembly: GCF_028682475.1. Classification (GTDB taxonomy): domain Bacteria; phylum Pseudomonadota; class Gammaproteobacteria; order Pseudomonadales; family Pseudomonadaceae; genus Aquipseudomonas; species Aquipseudomonas putida_AG. The sequence goes on along the minus strand of NZ_JANHLE010000020.1, from coordinate 28,049 downwards.
ATGACCCCCAGCAAGGCCAGATCCTGCTCGATGATCAGGACGTGAGGCGCTTCGACCCGCAGGACCTGCGCCGACACTTCGCTCTGGTGGCGCAGAACCCGGCCCTGTTCTTCGGTACCGTGGAGGACAACATTCGTTACGGCCGTGCCGATGCCAGCGCTGCGCAGGTCGAAGCGGCCGCACGTAGTGCCCACGCTCATGAGTTCATCCTGCAGCTGCCGCAGGGCTATCAGACCCACCTGGGCGATGCCGGCCTGGGTTTGTCGGGCGGTCAGCGGCAACGCCTGGCCATTGCCCGGGCATTGCTGGTGGATGCGCCGATCCTGCTGCTGGACGAGGCCACCAGTGCCCTCGATGCCCAGAGCGAGCACCTGATCCAGCAGGCACTACCGACCCTGATGAGTGGGCGCACCACCCTGGTGATCGCTCACCGCCTGGCCACCGTGCAGCATGCCGATCGCATCGCGGTGATCGATCAGGGCCGGCTGGTCGCCATCGGCACGCACCGGCAATTGATCGCACAGAGCCCGTTGTATGCGCGGCTGGCGGCCCTGCAGTTCAACGTCGTGACGGAAATGTGACAGCGTCCTACAGGCTGTCACATTTCTGTAGCAATCCCCTGAGACTATCTGTTCCAGCTGTTGCGTAATGCTCGAATCTGGCTGCTATCGAATGATGGCAGCTTTTTTTTCGCCTGCGCCGGTTGCCAGTGAACGAGGACAGGGACGTCTTTGCCTGGTCGATGCAATCAAGCGTCGTTTCCTTCCTCCTTGTTCCGAGATTCCTTTCGATGTTGCGTAAATCCCTCAGAGTGCAAATCCTCGCGCTACTTGGTGGCAGCCTGTTGGCGATACTGATGATCGCGCTGGTCTGCTTTCAATTGCTGTCGTCCAGCGTGCGCGGTTACGGGCAATTGATCGACGGGCCATTGCAGGCCTCGCAATTGATTGACGAGGCCAATCTGCAGTTCAAGGTTCAAGTCCAGGAGTGGAAAAACGTGCTGTTGCGTGGTAAGCAACCGGCCGATCTGGACAAGTACTGGCAGCAGTTTCTTGCCCGTGAACAGCAGGTGCAGGGCATTCTTGACCAGTTGATCCAGGGCAGCGACGCAGCGCTGAAGGCGCGCGCCGAGCAGCTCAAGGAAAGCCATCGCCAGTTGGGCCAGGCATACGCGCAAGGGCGTCAGGCGTTTCTTGCCGCAGGTGCCGACCCGACTGCGGGCGACCAGGCGGTCAAGGGCGTGGATCGTGCGACCAGTGAGCAGATGAGCGAACTGGTCAGCCAACTACGCAGCGATGCTCAGGCACGTGCCCGGGCCATCAATCAGTCGGCAGAGCGCACCGTGTGGTTGGGGTTGCTGGTGATGTTCGCTTCGGCAGTGCTGGTCGGCCTGTTCAGCCTGTGGCTGGTTAACCGTAGTCTGATCGAGCCGATCCGTGGCCTGATCGACTATGTCGCACAACTGAGTCAGGGGCGTTTCGAGGCGCGGGTCGCCACTGACCGTCAGGATGAGCTGGGTCGTCTGGCCGTGGCCGCCAATACCTTGCGCGACTTCCTCGCCGATACGTTTACCCGCCTGCAGAGCAATGCCGGTGAGCTGGAAACCGCCAGTGGCGAATTGCGCAGCATTGCCGGTGGCATGGCCCGCGGCACCGATGACCAGTTCCAGCGTACCGACCAGGTGGCCACGGCGATGCACGAAATGTCCGCCACCGCTCAGGAAGTGGCACGCCATGCCGCTGAAGCCGCGCGCGCCGCCGATGATGCCGATCACGGTGCTCAGGCGGGCGAGCAGGTGATGCAGGCGACCATCGACACCATTGCCACGGTCAATCAGGAGATTGCCGGTACGGCGGCGGTGATTCGCCACCTGGAGGCCGACAGCGCCAGGATCGGCAAGGTGCTGGAGGTGATTCGCGGGATTGCCGAGCAGACCAATCTGCTGGCACTCAATGCCGCCATCGAGGCAGCGCGTGCGGGGGAGGCTGGTCGCGGCTTTGCCGTGGTCGCTGACGAAGTGCGCAGCCTGGCGCAGCGCACTGCCGCCTCGATTGCCGAGATCAACCAGATCATCAGTGCTGTGCAGTCCGGCGCTCTGGAGGCAGTCAAGGCCATTGAAAGCGGTCAGCAGCGCAGTGAGGAGGGCGCCGAGCAGGTTCAGCGGGCCGGGCAAATGCTGCAGCGCATCACCCTGGCGGTGGAAGCAATTCGCGACATGAACCGCCAGATCGCCACCGCCGCCGAAGAGCAGACCAGCGTGGCTGAAGACATTTCCCGCAACCTGGTGGAAATCACCCGCATCGCCACTGCCAATCAGCAGGCGGTGCAGCATACCGAGCAGGCCGGGCATCGCCTGCATGGCCTGTCGGGGCAGCTCGGCGAGGTCACCGCGCGGCTAAGCGCCTGAAAAAGGGGGAAATCCGCCACATTTCGCCCGGCAGGGGCGGGGATGTGGCGGATTGTCGCCAGAAAAACCGTTAAAGATGGGGTGCGACGACTCGTCCTAGCTATTAGCCGTTGGTCTTGCAAAAGTTGGCCTGTTTCGTGCTTAAAGGCGGTCAGGCCTAGGCCATGCAAGCACCCGGCGTCAGGCTTCAATGCCCATCGTCAGGGTGACGACCGTTTCCCGATCCATCGAACAACCCCAGCTGCCAACCATCGCCCGCGCGTCCAGGCTGCTTGCCTGAGCGCCGAGCCCCGCTAAGCTTTGGTCTGCGCGAGCAACAACAAGAATCCGGGCGTGCACAACGGGATGAGCGGTCATTGCCAATTACTTCACCTCAATTGGATTGAACTATGAAAAAGATCCTGCTGACGCTCCTATGCCTGAGTGTCATCGGTTGCTCCAAGCCCAGCGAGCCAGAGAAAAGCGTAGATGTACTGCTGATCGGCGGCGGCATCATGAGTGCAAGTCTGGGGACTTACCTCAATGAGCTGGAACCGACCTGGTCGATCGATATCTACGAGCGCCTGGACAAGGTCGCCGAAGAAAGCTCCAACGCCTGGAACAACGCCGGTACCGGCCACTCCGCTTTCTGCGAACTGAACTACACCAGCGAAGGTGCCGACGGCAAGATCGACATCAGCAAGGCGGTCGGGGTCAACGAGCAATTCGAGATCTCCAAGCAGTTCTGGGCCTACCAGGTCGAGCAGAACGTGCTGAGCAATCCGAAGTCGTTCATCAACAACGTGCCGCACATGAGCTTCGTCTGGGGCGACAAGAACGTCGAGTTCCTCAAGAAGCGTCATGAAGCCCTGCAGCACAGCTCGCTGTTCCGCGGCATGGAATACTCCGAAGACCACGCGCAGATCCAGAAGTGGGTGCCGATCGTGATGGAAGGCCGTGCTGCCGACCAGAAGATCGCCGCGACCCGCATGTCGATCGGTACCGACGTCAACTTCGGCGAGATCACCCGCCAGTTGATCGCCTCGCTGACCAAGCACGACAACGTCAAGCTGCACGTACAGCACGAAGTGCGTGACATCGTGCGCAACGCTGACAACACCTGGACCGTGGTCGTTGCCGACCTGGCCAACAAAGGCGTCGAGCGTAGCGTGAAGGCCAAGTTCGTCTTCATCGGTGCCGGTGGTGGCGCCCTGAAACTACTGCAGAAGTCCGGTATTCCTGAAGCCGAAGGCTATGCAGGCTTCCCGGTCGGCGGTCAGTTCCTGATGACTGACAACCAGGACATCGTTGCCCGCCACAAGGCCAAGCTGTACGGCAAGGCCTCGGTCGGTGCACCGCCAATGTCCGTTCCGCACCTGGACACCCGTGTGATCGACGGCAAGGAAGTGCTGCTGTTCGGCCCGTTCGCGACCTTCTCGACCAAGTTCCTCAAGAACGGATCGCTGCTGGACATGTTCGCGGCACTGACCACCCACAACATCATGCCGATGACCCACGCCGGTATCGACAACATCGACCTGAGCACCTACCTGATGGGTCAGTTGATGCTCAGCTTCGACGACCGTATGCAAGCGCTGCGTGAGTACTTCCCGAACGCCAAGAACGAAGACTGGAAACTGCTGCAGGCCGGTCAACGCGTTCAGGTGATCAAGAAGGATCCGGTCCACGGTGGTGTGCTGCAGTTCGGTACCGAAGTCGTGGCTGCCCAGGACGGCACCATCGCCGCGCTGCTGGGTGCATCGCCAGGTGCTTCGACCGCTGCGCCGATCATGCTCAGCGTGCTGGAGAAGACCTACAAGGATCGCATCAAGACCCCTGAGTGGCAGGCCAAGCTGAAGGAGATCGTTCCGACTTATGGTCAGAAGCTCAACAACAACCTTGAGCTGACCAACAAGACCCGTGAATGGAGCAGCTCGCGTCTGGGTCTGCTGTATGTTCCGGTACTGCCGGAAGAGACTGCTGCAGTACAGGCTGAGCCTGCACTGTAAAGGTTGAATCGGTAATAAAAATAGCCCCCTGTTCAGGGGGCTATTTTGTTCGTGGGACAAGCCTCACAGGTGTAGTTCAGCCTGTGGGAGCGGGCTTACCCCGCGATCAGCGCTGAATCAACGATGCTTGTCGGCATATTTGTTACCCAGTGCGCCACCGGCCGCGCCACCCAGGCCGGCACCGATCGCCGAGCCGGTGCTGCCACCGAGCTTGCCACCGATCAGCGAACCGCCAGCTGAACCCAGACCGCCACCAATGGCCGCCTCGGTCTTGTTGCCCTTCTTCGCGGCCATGGCGCCACCTGCCGCGCCACCGACGCCGGCACCAATCGCAGCGCCGGTGCTGCCGCCGAGCTGTTTCCCGACCACATTACCCAGTACACCACCCAGGCCGCCGCCCAGGGCAGTCTGGCCATCGCCGGCCACGGCGCCTTGCGCACACAGCAGGCCCAGTGTCAGGGCGGCAAGAGTCTTACGCATGTGTTTCAACCTCTGAGTTCGAAAGGCGCGCATTTTGCTGGGCCTGCCGCTGTTGCGCAATGCTGGCCAATGTAATTGAGGGAGGCTTGTCTGTGGGATCCCCAACAGGATTCTGAGATAGCAAAAAGCCCGCATGAAAGCGGGCTTTTTGTCGAGTGATCTGGTCGGAGAGACAGGATTCGAACCTGCGGCCTTCTCGTCCCGAACGAGACGCGCTACCTGGCTGCGCTACACTCCGATGGAGAAAATATTACTCAAAATTTTCTCCTCGACAAGCCCCCAGAGAGGGGCCGTCGCCGGTATCAGAGGTCCTTGACGGTACGCACCTGATCCTTGTTGATACGTGTACGTTTGCCATCGAGCTGTTCAAATTCGTAGAAACCCGATTCATCGTCATATTGCGGCGTGTCGACCGCCTGGATTTCGCGACCGTCGTTCAGAGTGATGACGGTTGGCGAGGAGCAACCAGCCAGAGTGCCCAGGCCCAGAGCGAGCAGGAAGGCGGGGAGGGTCCGTTGAATCATCATGTTTCTCCAGTAGAGGGTGGGGCGTAATGTCCTTGAGACGCATGGCGACGGCGCAAGTTCCTTGTCCATTGCAGCATAGCTACTGCGCAGCACTATTGATCGAGAGCACGCCCGGGCAGGACCATGGGCGCGGGCAGGGCGGGGCTGTGATATAACACCGGCCATACTCCCTCAATGGATCAAGGTCCCATGAAAGCCAAGGCAGATATACCTTTCGTGCCGCTGAACATCGCGGTGTTGACGGTCAGCGATACCCGTACCCTGGAAACCGACACCTCTGGCCAGGTATTTGTCGATCGCCTGACCGAGGCCGGTCACGGCCTCGCGGCACGGGTGCTGCTCAAGGACGATCTGTACAAGATTCGCGCCCAGGTCGCCACCTGGATTGCCGATGAACAGGTGCAGGTGGTGTTGATCACGGGCGGCACCGGCTTCACCGGTCGTGACAGTACCCCGGAGGCGGTTGCCTGCCTGCTGGATAAACAGGTCGATGGCTTCGGTGAGTTGTTCCGCCAGATCTCCTTGGCTGACATCGGTACGTCGACGGTTCAGTCGCGTGCCCTGGCCGGGTTGGCCAACGGTACCCTGGTCTGCTGCCTGCCCGGCTCGACCAATGCTGTGCGCACCGGCTGGGATGGCATCCTTGCCGAGCAGCTCGATGCCCGCCATCGCCCGTGCAACTTCGTGACCCATCTCAAGCAGGCCGAGCCCTGCGCCAGCCGTGGTTGAGGTGCCTGTGAACAAGCCGTTGATGCCGGTTGAAGACGCACTGGCACGCTTGCTGGCACTGGCTGAGTCCGCGCCCATCATCGAGACTGAGCAGGTAGCCCTGGCGCAGGCTGAGGGGCGGGTGCTGGCCGAGGCGCTGATTGCCAGCCTCGATCTGCCGCCTTGGCCCAACAGTGCCATGGACGGTTATGCTTTGCGCCTGGCCGACTGGCAGGGCGAGGCGTTGCCGGTCAGCCAGCGAATTTTCGCAGGTCATGCCCCTGAGCCGCTGCAACCAGGCACCTGTGCACGGATCTTCACCGGAGCACCGTTGCCGTTGGGTGCTGATTGTGTCGAGATGCAGGAGAACGCTGAGGTTCTGCAAGATCAGCGGGTGCGTTTCAACGAACCGCTGCGCGCCGGTCAGAATGTGCGCCCGCAAGGCCAGGAAACCCGGGTTGGCGAGTCGGTACTGGCGGCGGGTACGCGGCTGGGGCCGATCGAGCTGGGGCTGGCTGCAACGCTGGGCTGTGCCACGCTGACGGTGGTGCGCAGGGTCAAGGTGGCTGTGTTGTCCACCGGCGATGAGCTGGTGGAGCCGGGCTTGCCGCTGGGGCCAGGGCAGATCTATAACAGTAATCGGCGCCTGCTGGTCAGTTGGCTGCAGCGCCTGGGCTGTGAAGTGATCGATGCGGGGATTCTTGCTGACGACCTGCAAAAAACCCGTGATTGCCTGGCGGGTCTGGGTCAGGTCGATTTGATCCTCTCGACCGGTGGTGTTTCCGTGGGTGAGGCTGACTACCTTGGCCTGGCGTTGCGCGAAGCAGGCGAACTGGCACTCTGGAAGCTGGCAATCAAGCCCGGCAAGCCATTGACCTTCGGTCACTATAAAGGCGTGCCGGTGATCGGTTTGCCCGGCAATCCGGCGTCGACCCTGGTGACTTTCGGTCTGCTCACCCGCCCGTATCTGCTGCGCCGTCAGGGTGTGCAGGAGGTGACCCCGCTGCAGTTCCCGGTACCGGCTGGTTTCGACTGGCCCAAGGCCGGCAATCGTCGAGAGTACCTGCGCGCACGGTTGGATCAGGGGTGTGCGCAGATCTACAAGAACCAGAGTTCCGGCGTGCTGCGCAGCGCGGCCTGGGCCGAGGGCCTGGTGGAGGTCCGTGAGGGTACTACACTTGGCAAAGGCGATACTGTGCAGTTCATTCCCTTGAGTGAATTACTCGGTTGAGCGACCGAGCAACCCGTTGTTGCTCAGCTCGCTTATCGTCGGCGCGTGCTGGCTCAGGCGCGCATGCACGCTTTCCAGCTGGGCGGCGGCAATGCTCCAGTCATGCCGGTCACTGACGAACTGGCGTGCGGCATCCGACAACTGACGCATGCGCCAGGGCTGGTTGAGCAACTGGGTGATGAGCAAGGCCAGGTGATCGCCGTCGTCACTGCCCAGATAGTGTTCGCCGTGGGTCACTTGTAACCCGGATACCCCCTTGGTTGTGGTGACCACCGGCAATCCGGCAGCCATGGCCTCCAGCACCTTGATCTTCGAGCCGCCGCTATAGCGCATGGGGGCGAAGAATATCGCCGAACGGCGTTGCAGATCGCGCAAGTCAGGCAGGTAGCCGACCCATTCGATACGCGGGTCGCTCCAGCGCGATTTCCAGCTGTCCGGCAACGCATGTCCGACCACAGCCAGGCGCACCGCAGGGTTGCTCTGCCAGACTTGCGGGAGGATATCCTCCAGTGCCCACTCGATGGCTTCGAGACTGGCGCCGTACTCAAAATTGCCGACAAACAACAGGCGCTGACTGTGCGCAGACGGCTGGATATCCTGATAGTGCGCGCAATCCACGCCATTGATCACCAGTGAAGCGGGATTGCCGGTCAGGCGGCTGATGTGCTCGACATCCTTGGGGCTGACCGCCACCACTTCATGGGCCTGGCCCAGCACGCGGTTTTCCCAGCGCCGGTAGCGCCAGCGGTCGAAGGCATTGAACGGTCGCAGCCACAGCGGCAGGCGGTCATGGCAGGCGGCGCCGGAAACCGATTCGATAGTGTGTTCACTGAGGAGGAAGGGCAGGCGTCGCGCTTGCAGGGCCTTTTCGAAGGGCTGAAAGCTATAGCTGTGCTCGATCTGGATGACATCCCAGCGTTCTTCCAGCAGTTGTTCGAAGCAATGGCGCAGGTGCGGAGCCAGGCCGTTGACACTGGCTCGCATGGGATAGCCGGCATAGACCGCAGCCAGCAGGTTCAGTGGGCTGTGCAGAGGGCGCCTGGGTAACACGATCAGGCGTTCGAGCAGGGGCTCGAGCGCCTGGCGTGCCGCCTCGCTGGGCGGGATTTTCGACTGCACCAGCAGGGTGATCTGGTGGCCACGCTGCGCCAGGCTGCGCAGCAGGTGGTATTGCCGGGTTTTGCCGCCGCTGGTGGTTGGCCAGGGCAGGTAAGGCAGTGTCCAGAGTACGCGCATGACCCCTTTCCTCTGTTACCAGGCGGGTAACGGCATGCAGATATGAATGGACGCGCCTGGGGAGTCAGCTGCTGGCTGCTTCCGGGGCGCGTCCATAGATATCAGTAAAGCGCACGATGTCGTCCTCGCCCATATATTCGCCACTTTGTACTTCGATCATGACCAGGTCGATCACCCCAGGGTTGGTCAGGCGATGTACCCGCCCCGGTTTGATGAAGGTCGATTCATTGGTGTCGAGCAAAAACTCGTCTTCGCCGTTGGTCACGCAGGCCATGCCGCTGACCACAATCCAGTGTTCGCTGCGGTGGTGGTGCATCTGCAGTGACAGCGACGCCTGCGGGCGCACCACGATGCGCTTGATCTTGAAGCGCGGACCTTCCTCGAGCACCGTGTACATGCCCCATGGACGGTTCACCGTGCGGTGCAGTCGATAGGCATCGTGGCCTTGGTGTTTTAGTTGCTGGGCGATCACCTTGACCTCCTGGCTGCGCGCCGCATCGGCGATCAGCAGGGCGTCGGGAGTGTCGATGATGATCAGGTTGTCGAGGCCCACGGCACCGACCAGGCGGCGGGGTGAGTCGATGTAGCAGTTGGAGACGTCATGCAGGACGGTCTCGCCATTGCACTGGTTGCCATTCTGGTCGGCTTGCGTAAGGCCACGTACCGCCTGCCAGCAACCGATGTCACTCCAGCCCAGGTCCGCGGGTAGTACGGCCACCTGGCTGGAGGCTTCCATTACCGCGTAGTCAATGGAAATGTCCGGGACCCTTTCGAAGGTCTGCGGGTCGAGTTCCAGTTGCAGTTCACTCTCACCCTGTTTGCTTGGGCTGTGTTGCAGGCAGTGGTGGACGCTGGCGAGCAGGTCCGGAACATAGCGGTCCAGTTCTGCCAGGATGGCATCGACGCGCATGCAGAACATGCCGGCATTCCAAAGGTGCTGGCCGCCCTCGAGGTAGTGCTGGGCGGTGGCGGCGTCGGGTTTTTCGACAAAGCGCTGTACTGTGTAACCTTGCACGCCCAGGGCCTGGCCTTTCTCGATATAGCCAAATCCGGTTTCGGCGTGGCTGGGCATCAGGCCGAAAGTGGTCAGCCAACCTTGTTGGGCCAGATCACGGGCTTGCGCGACCGCCTGTTCGAAGGCTGGCAGGTCGTTGATCAGGTGATCGGCAGGCAACACCAGTAGCAAGGCGTTTTCGCCATACAGTTTGGCGCAATGCAGGGCGGCTGCAGCGATGGCTGGCGCAGTATTGCGGCCAAAGGGCTCGAGAATGAAGTCGAGCGCCATACCGGCCTGGTTTAGCTGGCGGTACTCATCCTGAGTGCGGAAATACACTTCCCGGTTGGTCACCGTCAGTACCCGCTCGACATCGGGTAGCGCGCTGGCGCGGGAAAAGGTCTTTTGTAGCAGGCTCTGGCCATCGGGCAGGCGCATGAACGGTTTCGGCATGGTTTCGCGGGAAACCGGCCAGAGGCGAGTGCCGGCGCCGCCGGCGATGATGCAGGGGATCAAAACGCTCATTTCACAGCCTTGAGTCAGGGCACTGAAACTACAGTGCAGTAAAGGGAAACCGGGACCTGGCAGGCGCTCGCGTAATGAGTCAATAAAATGACTTTTACCATCGGCATCTTCCTTGAAGGCCAAATATTTGTCGAATGATGCACCCGGGCGTTCCTGCTTTCAATGATATTTGTGTGAATGCTCGGCAAGTTTTCGATTCTTTCGACCATTGGGCGTGCAGCAAAAGCCCTTGTCCTGCGGTCGAGATGCTCGAGATTCTGACGCGGGGGAAGCACCATGACGAAGCACAAAAGCTTGATCATCCTGCATGGCAAGCAAGCCATGAACGAGCAGGTGCGTGCCGCCGTCGAGGCGCTGCGCGAACGTGGCTGGCAGTTTGATGTGCGCCTGACGTGGGAGGCCGGCGATGCCGCACGGCTGGTCAACGAGGCCAAAGCTGGCGGTTATGAGCATGTGGTGGCCGGTGGGGGAGACGGCACCTTGCGCGATGTTGCCGAAGCCATGGTCCGAGCCGCTATCCCGGCAAGCCTGCTGCTCCTGCCGCTGGGAACGGCCAATGACTTTGCCCGCGCTGCTGGAGTTCCGCTGGACCCTGAGCAGGCGCTTGCGCTGCTGGAGACTGCGGCGCAAACCATTGACCTTGGGCAGGTGGGGGAGCAGGTGTTTCTCAACATGGCCACGGGCGGATTTGGCAGTCAGGTCACCGCCAATACCTCCGAAGACCTGAAGAAAGTACTGGGCGCGGCAGCCTACCTGTTCACCGGTCTGTCGCGCTTCAGCGAGCTCAGTGCGGCCTCGGTGGAGTTGCATGGCCCGGGCTTTCAATGGCAGGGTGACTTGTTGGCTCTGGGGATCGGCAACGGCCGTCAGGCCGGTGGAGGGCATGTGCTGTGCCCGCAGGCGTATGTTGATGATGGGCTGTTGGATATCAGCATTTTGCCGGCCCCTCAGGAAGTGGTGGGCACCTTGCGCAGCCTGCTCAGTGACGGTTTGGGCCTGGACAACATGTTTGTGCGAGCGCGCTTGCCCTGGGTCGAGATCAAGAGCTCGCAAGGCCTGGATATCAATCTTGATGGCGAGCCGTTGCAGGGCGACAGTCTGCGTTTCGCAGCATTGGCAGGCGCCTTGCGCGTGCACCTGCCGCATGATTCGCCACTGCTCAGTCGTCGAGGCTGATGATCTGCTCGCGCACGGCAAACAGAACCAGGCCGGCGACGTCGTAGATCTGCAGGCGTTTCATGATTTGTGAACGGTGGGTCTCCACGGTCTTGATGCTCAAGCCCAGGCCGTTAGCAATTTCGCGGGTGGATTTGCCGCGCACGATCAAGCGCAGGATTTCCAGTTGGCGGGCCGTCAGATTGTGGTTTTCCGAGGCCGGTGCCTTGGCGCTCTGGGTCCGCAGCAGGGCCTGATTGATCACGGTGTGGGCTATCGCCGGGCTCAGGTAGCGCTCGCCGTTGCGCAGTGCAGCCAGGGCTTGCTCCAGTTCGGTGGCAGTGGTGTCCTTGAGCAGGTAGCCATGGGCGCCACTTTCCAGGGCCTGCATGATCAGTTCGGGGTCAGTGTGCATTGACAGGATCAGCACTTTGCTACGACAGCCGCTGGAGCCTAGCTGGGCAAGGGCGTCCAGGCCATTGGTCGCGCGCATCGAAATGTCCAGCAGGACAATATCCGGATCCAGCTGCAGTACCAGTTCGGCCACCTGACTGCCATCATTGCCTTCACCTACCACGGTGTATCCGGGTATATCCGAGACCAGGGCGCGAACCCCGGCGCGAATCAGTGAATGGTCATCTACCAACAGCAATTTACAGGTCATGGGGCGTTATTTTTCTTGGCGCGTTCAAGGGTGCGTGGAGGCCAGGGGAACAGGGCATCGATTCGGGTGCCTTTGCCGGGCTGACTGCTGACTGACAGTGTGCCATCAAGCAGTGCGGCACGCTCAAGCATGCCGGCCATGCCGCATTGTCCTTCATCTGCAGGATTGCTGGCGGGCAGGAAACCCAGGCCGTCGTCGCTGATCGACAAGCTCAGGCCTTCAGGCTGGCGCTGAATGCAGACAACCAGATTGTGCGCGCTGGCATGACGAAGCATGTTGGTGACCGCTTCCTGGGTGATGCGAAAGGCTGCGATGGCCATCTCTTCAGGTATCCCGCCCAGACGCTGGTGACACTCAAGGCTCCAGTGCACATTGGTGTTTTCCAGCGTACGCAGCAAGTGTGCGCGCAAACTCGCCTCCAGTCCCAGGCTGGACAGCTGGCGCGGGTTGAGAATGGCCGAGACATCGCGGACATTGGCCAGAGTGTCGTCCAGGGTGCTGCGCAGGGTGCTGCAGTGATCCCGCAGGTCATCTGGAACACGGCGTTGCAGCCAGTCGGCCTGGAGTTTAGCGGCTGTCAGCAGTTGGCCGATATCGTCGTGCAGCTCCCGGCTCAGGCGTTGACGCTCGCTCTCCTGTACCTTGAGCAGGCGATCGGCTAGTTCTGCCGGACGCAGGGCAATCGACCGTGCCCAGCGGCGCAGGTGCCAGCCAATGCTCAGCATCGCAACGATGTGCAGGATCAGCACACTGGCCGGCATCGGCAGCGCGTGGAGGTACAACGCCAGGTTGGCGATGATCGAGGCCAGGCACAGGAGCGCGGTCAGCCCGCGCAGTAGAGCGGCCCCGGGGCGCCAGAGCTTGAATCTAGTGAGGCTTGAGAGCATAGAAAATGAAGCCACTGAAATATCGCTGAAGAAAGCCTTGAACAGGTCAAACTTAGAGGCGTTGTCGTGTTGCCTTCAACATTACTTATATGTCGGCGCCAGGCGCAGTAATGAATACCTGTGCCAAGAGAAAAACCGTTGAAGGTGTGATCGGCCAAGGTCTGGCTAACCTTCAATGCGCGCATGGTATCACTTCAGGTCCCAAGGGTGGCGAACTCTGATAACTGTCTGAAACGTCAGATTTTACGGGCTGATACAGGGGGCCGTTGTGCGTTCGGGTCTAGCACTTTGCCACTACTTTATAAGGCATAATGCGCCCACGAGATAAAGTAAGACTGCAGTTGTGCAAACGACTGCAGAATGATCGGCAAGCAGGAAAAGTTATTGTTTAGTGTGTAGCGCGGAGCACTGTAAGCACCTGCTGCTGGATCTTTGTCGATGACCCTTTAGTTGCCCGTAGTTTGGCGTCCAGTTGCCTTTCGCGGTAAGTGCGGTGGATGGTCGCAGGGGGTCATGCTTGAGTGGCAGGAAGCGCAACCAGTGTTCAAGGCGGCTGCCAGGTTATCCAGCAGCAGCATCTGTTCATCGGTATCCAGGCTCAGGCGGCCTGTGTGCGGATCAACCAGCTCCAGTTGCCAGGCCAGCAGGGTCAGGCATTCTTCCAGCGCCGGCAAGGCACTGCCAGGCAGGCGCGAAGGGTTGTGCGCAGTTTCCAGCAAATGTTGCAGCTGCTGGCTGTAACTGGCCACTTCCAGGAGCCCCAAGGCGTGGGCGCGAGTCACTAGCGTGGCCAAGGTGTCGTTGAGGCAGTGGCAGGCATCCGGATCGTTGTCGATCAGTTCCAGGTGCTGCAGGCACTCCTCGGCCTGGGTCAGCAAGACCTGGGCGTCCACCAGAAAATCCTGCAGGGCGCAGCTGTTCAGTGATTCGTTAGCCATCATTTGGCTCCAGCACAAAGGGCTGGAGCAGGGGCTGGCCACAACGAGGCGATCGCTGACAAAAGCCTGACTCCGTTCATGCAATGAGAATGGCGTCACATTAATGGCTAATGGATATCGCGAACATCAGGTCTCACCCGATTGCTACTAGGGGTTTCCCTGATGAGGTGGTGTGTTTACGACCCTTTGCGGGTGTTTACGACAGGAAGGGGCTGAGCGCAGTAAAGCATGATGTTAAAATGACATCAATGACCGGCTGAGCATTTTCTTCAGGGGGTCAAGCTGTGCCTGATCTGGCCGATACAGAGCCAATGGGTTCATTTCTTGGAACAAGCCTGGGGGTTCTTTAATGGCTGGCATTCTCGACACAGTAGACCAAAGAACGCAGCTGGTGGGTGAGAACCGCCTGGAAATCCTGATGTTCCGCCTGGCCGGGCGGCAGTTGTTCGCGATCAACGTGTTCAAGGTTCAGGAGGTGCTGCAGATGCCCAAGCTGACCTTGATGCCACAGCGTCATGCGTTCGTCTGTGGCGTGGTCAACCTGCGTGGGCAGACACTGCCAGTGATCGACCTGTCCCAGGCGATCGGCATGCGCCCGCTTACGCCGGGGCCTGGCAGCACCATTATCGTTACCGAGTACAACCGCTCGGTGCAGGCGTTCCTGGTCGGTGGGGTCGACCGCATCGTCAACATGAACTGGGAAGCCATCATGCCGCCGCCCACCAGCGCCGGTCGTCAGCATTACCTGACGGCCATCAGCAAGGTCGACGAGCAACTGGTGGAGATCATCGACGTAGAGAAAGTGCTGGCTGAAATTGTGCCTTACAGCGCCAAGGTCTCGCGCGACAAGCTGGAGGACCCGGTGTTGGCGCGTGCCCGTGGTCGTGAGGTGCTGTTGGTGGACGATTCCACGGTGGCCTTGGCTCAGTTGCGCGACACCTTGTCTCAGTTGGGGGTGAAAATGCATGTCGCCAGTGATGGCCTCAAGGCCTTGCGCATGCTCAAAGGCTGGGCCGACGCTGGCGAAGACATGTGTGAGAAGTTGTTGATGATTTTCACCGATGCCGAAATGCCGGAGATGGACGGCTACCGCTTAACTACCGAGATCCGTAACGACCCGCGTCTGCGTGCGTTGCATGTGGTGTTGCACACCTCGCTGTCGGGTAGTTTCAACGAGTCGATGGTGAAGAAGGTCGGTTGTGACAATTTCCTCTCCAAGTTCCAGCCCGACAAGCTGGTCGATGTTGTTCGCCAACGCTTGATGCTGGATGAAGCGACAGCCTGAGTCGGTATAAGCTAGGGCTTTGAACCGGCAAAAGGACAGGTCACCGATGCAATTGAGTGCGTTGTACCGATATCCGCTCAAGTCCGCGCGCGGCGAGGCGCTGCAAACCTCGTCGCTGGGCCTGCTGGGACTGGATGGCGACCGTCGCTGGATGCTTGTAGAGCGCGACAATGGCCGCTTCCTGACTCAGCGCGCGTACCCGCAGATGAGCCAGTTGACGGCGTTGTATGGCGTTGACGGCGAGCTGACCCTGGAGGCGCCTGGGCGACCTGCGTTGCGGGTTGGCGTGCCGCAGGCGGACAGCGATCTGCGCGGCGTCACGATCTGGCGCGACACCTTTCGCGTCCCGGATGCTGGTGATGGCGCTGCGCAGTGGCTCAGCGAGTTTATCGGCAAGGAGGTGCGCCTGGTCTATGTACCTGAGGCGCGCAGCCGTTTCCTGCCGGGCGGTTATGGCCTAGTCAATGATCGGGTGGCCTTTGCCGACGGATTCCCTTTACTGCTGATTGGCCAGGCGTCGCTCGACGATCTGGTGCAGCGGCTCGGCCGGCCGCTGGAGATGCAGCGCTTTCGTCCTAATCTGGTGGTGGAGGGTGCCGAGCCTTTTGCTGAAGATGGCTGGAAGCGCATCCGCATTGGCGAGGTAGAGTTTCGAGTGCTCAAGCCTTGCGAACGCTGCATCATGACGACCATCGATCCGCAGACAGGCGAGCGCAGTGCGGATCGCGAGCCGCTGACCACACTCAAAACCTATCGGCAGAAGGAGGGGGATGTGCTGTTCGGGCAGAACCTGGTGGCTGATGGTGGCGGGGTGATTGAGGTGGGGATGCCGGTGACGGTGCTGGAGTAATAAATCGCGGGGCAAGCCCGCTCCCACCGGGCTCTATATCACCCTGTGGGAGCGGGCTTGCCCCGCGACTGCATTCAACTACTGATCGTCAAAATAGCGCTCATGCCAGTCCACCAGCGGCTGCGGCGAATTGAGCTTCTGTCCGTAGATTACCGAGTAGGACAGCACGTTCTGCACGTACTGACGAGTCTCATCAAACGGGATCGACTCCACCCAGACATCGAAGCTCAGGTGGTCGGCGCCACGCAGCCATTGCCGTACACGGCCCGGACCCGCGTTATAGGCCGCGGAAGCCAGCACCCGGTTGCCGTTGAACTGACTGTGCACCTGGCTCAGGTACGCGGCACCGAGCTGGATGTTCTTGTCCGGGTTGAACACCTGGGCCGGGGAGGCCAGTGGAATACTGAACTTGCGCGCAGTCTCCTTGGCAGTGGCCGGCATCAGTTGCATCAGGCCGCTGGCGCCAACGCTGGAGCGGGCGTCCTCCATAAACGCACTTTCCTGGCGGGTGATGGCAAACACCCAGCTCGAGTGCAGGCCACGTACCTTGGCTTCACGCACCAGGGTATCGCGGTGGGCCATCGGGAAGCGGATATCCAGGTCGTCCCAGTATTGCGCCTGGCTGATGGTGCGGATTGCCGGGAAGTACCAGCGCATGTCGTAGGCCAGACGCGCCTGGGCGACCATTTCGTCACGGCTGAAGTGGCGGCTGACGTGGTACCACTCACGGCGGCCATCGACAATCTGGCCGCGGGCATGGAATTCCAGAGCGCGACGGATACCCGGTGTGTTGCGCACCTTGTTCATCACCGCATGGCTCAGTACCAATGGCTTGTTGTTCAGCTGGTACGGGGTTTTCGCCCGATCGGCGGCGAGGAAGCCATAGAAGTCACGCTCGCGTGCCACGGTTTTGTACAGCAGCGGGATCTGCGGGTTCTGTGGCTGCGCCAGTTCAAGGCTGCGCGCTTGCCAGTAACGCCAGCGGTTGCTGCTGGCCAGGTCCTGGGGCAGGCGTTTGGTCAGCTCGTAGGCATCTTCCCAGCGGCCCAGACGCAGCAACAGGCGCAGACGCCATTCGGTCACGGTGTTGTCGCGCAGCTCAGGGTCGTAGCGGGTCATCAGGTCCAGGGCGCGCGGGTCGTAGCGGCGGGCCAGGGTCAGGCCGATTTCGCGGGCGATGGCGACTTTCTCGTCACGGGAGAAATGCATGCGGTTGGCATAGTCGTCCAGCAGGCTCATGGCCCGCTCTGGGTCCTGGCGTGCCAAGCGGCGCAGGCCGAGGCTGACCACGTCGGACATGGCCTCGTTGACGGGTACGAAGCGTCCAGGCTGGTTCAACAGTTGTGGTTTCTGTGCCACATCAACCAGCAATCGACCCTGCGGGGCGAGGGTGGTGAGGGTTTTGGTCAGGCTGTTGGCCAAGGCATAGTTGCGCGCTTGCGCCGCCAGCTTGGTACGCTGCCAGCGTTTCTGCTCGCTGAGCTGGCCTTCGGCCGCCCAGCGGTCGAACAATGGGTCGCAAGCGGCTGGCTGGGACTTGCCCACCAACCAGAGCTTTTCTGCCGAGGCATAGCCTTCGGCGCGCTGGCCCTGAATCAGCTGGCGCTGGCCATTGAGGCAATCGAGTTCGGTGAAGTTCAGCTTCGGGTCGTAGTAACGGCTGAAGGTCTCCCACTCGCCGCGCTCTGCCAGCCAGCGCAACCAGCGCAATTTCATCCAGTTGGCCTGGGGCAGGTCGCCATGGGCGGCGAGGAATTTTTCGATCTCGGCATTACTGGCGGTTTTCAGACGCGCGGTCAGCTCGTCATAGGCCAGATAAGGCGTCAGCGGATAGTCGCTCAATGCTTGCGCATAACGCAGGTAGGGACCCTTGTCACCTTTGGCCAGGGCGCGTTTTGCCTCGTCATAGTACTGGCGCTGCACGGTGATGTCGGTGGCCTGGGCGACGCTGGCGGCAGAAGCCGAGAGAAGCAGGCAGGAAACTAGATTTAACAGGCGGCTGCGCATGAGACTTCCGGGCAGTTTGACCATGAAAAGTGACGGCGAAGCCAGCACTGTTGGGATTGCGTTGCTTAAGCTTAGCCGTTTGCCGTAGGCGGATGAAAGCATTGTGCTTGTATCCAGTTGTAATCACACGGCCTGTCGTCGGATCTGTCCGGTGGCGCGCCTGCTTAATGTGAAGCGGGCTCAAGTCGGGTAGAATGCGCGCCCGGTTTTTGGAGAAGATCATGACCCTGCTCAAATTAAGCGATGTGTCCCTTGCGTTCGGCGCCATGCCGTTGTTGGACAAGGTGTCGTGGCAGATCGCCCGTGGTGAGCGGGTGTGCATTATCGGCCGTAACGGTACCGGCAAGTCGAGCATGCTGCGCCTGGTCAAGGGCGATCAGAAGCCTGACGACGGCGATGTCTGGCGCGCCCCTGGGCTGAAGATTGGCGAGCTGCCGCAGGAACTGCCGGTGGCCGACGGTCGTACCGTGTTCGACGTGGTGGCCGAGGGCCTCGACGGTGTCGGCGCCTTGCTGGCTGAATATCACCACCTGAGCCAGAACATCCACAGCGATGCCGACCTGGAAAAGCTCATGCACGTCCAGCACGACCTGGAAGCGCGTGATGGCTGGCGCCTGCAGCAACTGGTCGACAGTACCCTGAGCCGTCTGCAGCTGCCAGCCGACAAGACCCTGGCCGAGCTTTCCGGTGGCTGGCGCCGTCGCGTGCTGCTGGCCCAGGCGCTGGTGTCCGAGCCCGACCTGTTGCTGCTCGACGAACCGACCAACCACCTGGACATCGGTGCCATTGCCTGGCTTGAAGAAGCCCTCAGCGGTTTTGGCGGTGCCGTGTTGTTCATCACCCACGACCGTTCCTTCCTGCAAAACCTGGCCACGCGCATCCTTGAGCTGGACCGTGGCGGCCTGATCGACTGGAACGGTGACTACGCCAGCTTCCTGGTGCACAAGGAAGCCGCGCTGGCCGCTGAAGAAACCGCCAACGCGCTGTTCGACAAGAAGCTGGCCCAGGAAGAAGTGTGGATCCGTCAGGGTATCAAGGCCCGGCGTACCCGTAACGAAGGCCGCGTGCGCGCTCTCAAGGCGCTGCGCGTTGAGCGCGGCGAGCGCCGCGAGCGTCAGGGCAAGGCCAATATCATGCTTGATGTTGCGGAGAAATCCGGCAAGCAGGTGATGGTCCTGGAAAACGTCAGCTTCAGCCATCCCGGCGGCCCGCAGCTGGTCAAGGATTTCTCCATGGTCCTGCAGCGCGAGGACCGCATCGGTCTGCTCGGCGCCAACGGTACCGGCAAGACCACCTTGCTCAAACTGATGCTTGGCGATCTTGAGCCTACCAGCGGTAAAGTCGAGTCCGGCACCCGCCTGGAAGTGGCCTATTTCGACCAGCTGCGCCATCAGCTGGACCTGGAAAAGACCGTCATCGACAACCTCTCCGAAGGTCGCGACTTCATCGAGATCGACGGCCAGAACCGTCACGTCCTCAGCTATCTGGGCGACTTCCTGTTCAGCCCGCAGCGTGCCCGCACGCCGGTCAAGGCGCTGTCCGGTGGTGAGCGTGCGCGCTTGCTGCTGGCCAAACTGTTCAGCAAGCCGGCCAACCTGCTGGTGCTCGACGAACCGACCAACGACCTCGACGTGGAAACCCTCGAACTGCTCGAAGAAGTGCTGTCGGCGTTCAAGGGCACCGTGCTGATGGTCAGCCACGACCGGGCCTTCCTCGACAACGTGGTCACCAGCACCCTGGTCTTCGAGGGCGAGGGCAAGGTGCGCGAGTACGTCGGTGGTTACCAGGACTGGATTCGTCAGGGTGGCTCGCCAAAATTGCTGGGCGTTACCGAGAGCAAGTCGGGCAAGTCGGAGCTGAACACGGCGGTGGTTGAAGCCGTTGCTCCGGCGCCGGCAGCAGCACCGGTCGCCGAGGCGCCGAAGAAAAAGCTCAGCTACAAGCTGCAGCGCGAGCTGGAAGCCTTGCCGGGCCAGATCGACGAACTGGAGCAGAAGATGGCAGCGGTGCAGGAAGAAATTTCCGACCCAGCCTTCTACCAGCGCCCGATCGACCAGACTTCCGCCGTACTGGCGCGCCTGGAGCAGATGCAGGCCGAACTGGATGTGCTGGTGGAGCGCTGGGCCGAACTCGACAGCTAAAGGCAGGAGCCCGGCGCACGCTGCGCCGGGCTAATCGGGTTACTCTCTTTTCAGCAGGCGGACAGCAAGCACATCGCAAGGTGCGCCGTGCAGGACGTCGTTGGCGGTGGAGCCCAGCAGCAGGGCCAGACCGTGACGGCCGTGGCTGCCGACCACGATCAGGTCGCAGGCATTCTCCTTCGCCAGTTGATGGATCTCCTGGCGGGGTTGTCCGTAGGTCAGGTGTGAGTCGCCGCGCTTGATCTCAGGGTATTTGACGAACAGGCGGTCCATGCGTTCTTTCGCCTGGTCGAACTGTTGTTGCTGCAGCTGGGACAGGTCCATCGGCACATCGCCACCAAACGCCATGGCCATGGGCTCGACAATATGCACCAGAGAAACTTTGGTCTCGGTCGATGCAGCCAATGTCATGGCGCGCTTGATGACCGGATCGCATTCTTCGGTCAGGTCGACGGCAACCAGTATGTGTTCGTAGGGCATGAGAGGCTCTCCTGACAGTCGCGATAGTTCAAGTATGGTCGGTTTCAGGCTGATCGCTCAGAACCTCGGCTAACCAGCTCATTTGCAAAGCTTTATGGGAACAACAGATATGACGGTCTGGGTAGTGGTGTCAATCCTTGCGCTGATTCTCAGCCCCTTGGCCTGGTTGCGTCCTTCGCGTAACCAGAGTGGCCGCATGGCTTTGCGTATGGAAGCCCGGCGCATGGGCTTGACCATGCAACTGGCGCCTCAGCAGTGGCCGCACTGGCTGCCCAAAGAGCCGCCAAGCCCCTGCGCGCAATACGTGCGGCCGCGGCGCCAGGGCAGGGCAGACAGCTGGAGCTACTGGCAAACCACCCCGGGCACCTGGCTCAACCAATGGCGTGAGCCATGTGCCGATCCTGTGCTGGCAGAGCATTTCGCCCGCTTGCCGGAAAGCGTCTACAAGGTCGAAGCCGGCCCGCAAATGGTTGCCCTCTACTGGGGGGAGCGGGGTGAAACGGCTGTATTGCAGGATATTGCCGCGGTGCTCAAAGCCCTGGCCTGATCGCAAGCAATAAAAAGCCCGATAGTCGTATCGGGCAGGCGGGCCAGGCAGGCCGGTCTAATTCTTGATTCCTTCCCAGTGTAGCGGACTCCCTGTGGGAGCGAGCTTGCCTCGCGAGACGATTTCCCCGACAAAACGCGAATCGCGGGGCAAGCCCGCTCCCACCGACCCTGCGTTGATCCTGTGCAGGCGTGTGTAAGCCTTTGTCCATTATCGTTGGCGTGAATACGCTTCGATCACTGATACCCGTATTTGCTCCTGCTCAGCAGAAAGTGACCGTAAAGTCGCGTTTTCACACCGCTTTCGGGCATTTGACAACGGCGATCTTTTCGTTGAATGTGTGCATACCCAAATCAAACGGGCGTATGAATTGAGCGTTTGTATTGTCAGAAGGCTCTTACAGAATCCCGACTATCGCGCTGACGGGTGTGCCTGGCGCAAGGATTCGGCAACTCACGGCCAACGGCCGGCCGGGTCCTTCACCAGCGTTCGGCGTGTACAGTTCAGCTTCCATATCGTGGAGATCAGTTGATGATTTACGAAGGTAAAGCCATCACGGTTAAGGCTCTTGAAAGCGGCATCGTCGAACTGAAGTTCGACCTCAAGGGTGAGTCCGTCAACAAGTTCAACCGTCTTACCCTGAACGAATTGCGTCAGGCCGTAGACACCATCAAGGCCGACGCATCGATCAAAGGCGTGATTGTCAGCAGTGGCAAGGACGTGTTCATCGTCGGCGCGGATATCACTGAGTTTGTCGATAACTTCAAGCTGCCCGAGGCCGAACTGGTCGCCGGCAACCTGGAAGCCAACCGGATTTTCAGCGATTTCGAAGACCTGGCCGTGCCGACTGTTGCCGCGATCAACGGCATCGCCCTGGGCGGCGGTCTGGAAATGTGCCTGGCTGCCGACTACCGCGTGATGTCCAGCAACGCCAAGATCGGCCTGCCGGAAGTCAAGCTGGGTATCTACCCGGGCTTTGGCGGTACTGTGCGCCTGCCGCGCATCATCGGTGCCGACAACGCCATCGAGTGGATTGCCGCCGGCAAGGAAAACCGTGCTGAAGACGCCCTGAAAGTCGGCGCCGTCGATGCCGTGGTAGCCCCTGAGCTGCTTCAGGCCGCAGCACTGGACCTGATCAAGCGCGCCATCAGCGGCGAGTTCGATCACAAGGCCAAGCGTCAGCCGAAGCTTGAGAAGCTCAAGCTCAACGCCATCGAGCAGATGATGTCGTTCGAAACCGCCAAAGGTTTCGTCGCCGGTCAGGCGGGCCCGAACTACCCGGCGCCAGTCGAAGCGATCAAAAGCATCCAGAAGGCGGCCAACTTCGGTCGTGACAAAGCCCTGGAAGTCGAAGCTGCCGGCTTCGTCAAACTGGCCAAGACTTCGGTTGCCGAGAGCCTGATCGGTCTGTTCCTCAACGACCAGGAGCTCAAGCGCAAGGCCAAGGCCCACGACGAAATCGCGCGTGACGTGAAGCAGGCCGCCGTCCTCGGCGCCGGCATCATGGGTGGCGGCATCGCCTACCAGTCGGCGGTCAAGGGCACCCCGATCCTGATGAAGGACATCAACGAAGGCGCCATCCAGCTGGGCTTGAACGAAGCCTCCAAGCTGCTCGGCAAGCGCGTTGAAAAAGGCCGCCTGACCCCGGCGAAAATGGCTGAAGCGCTGAACGCGATTCGCCCGACCCTGTCCTATGGCGACTTCGCCAACGTCGATATCGTCGTTGAAGCCGTGGTCGAGAACCCGAAGGTCAAGCAAGCGGTACTGGCTGAAGTGGAAGGCCAGGTGAAGGAAGATGCCATTCTGGCCTCCAACACCTCGACCATCTCCATCAACCTGCTGGCCAAGGCGCTCAAACGCCCGGAAAACTTCGTCGGCATGCACTTCTTCAACCCGGTGCACATGATGCCGTTGGTGGAAGTGATTCGTGGCGAGAAGTCCAGCGACGTGGCCGTAGCCACCACCGTTGCCTACGCCAAGAAAATGGGCAAGAACCCGATCGTGGTCAACGACTGCCCGGGCTTTTTGGTCAACCGCGTGCTGTTCCCGTACTTCGGCGGTTTCGCCAAGCTGGTCAGCGCCGGTGTCGACTTCGTGCGCATCGACAAAATCATGGAAAAATTCGGTTGGCCGATGGGCCCGGCCTACCTGATGGACGTGGTTGGTATCGACACCGGCCACCACGGCCGTGACGTTATGGCCGAAGGCTTCCCGGACCGCATGAAGGACGACCGTCGTTCGGCCGTCGACGCGCTCTACGAAGCCAACCGCCTGGGCCAGAAGAACGGCAAGGGCTTCTACGCCTACGAGACCGACAAGCGCGGCAAGCCGAAGAAAGTCGCCGATGCGGCTGTCCTCGAAGTGCTCAAGCCGGTCATCTACGAGCAGCGTGAAGTCACTGACGAAGACATCATCAACTGGATGATGGTGCCGCTGTGCCTGGAAACCGTTCGTTGCCTGGAAGACGGTATCGTCGAAACCGCCGCCGAAGCCGACATGGGTCTGGTCTACGGTATCGGTTTCCCTCCGTTCCGTGGCGGTGCGCTGCGCTACATCGACTCGATCGGTGTTGCAGAATTCGTTGCCCTGGCAGACAAGTACGCCGATCTGGGTCCGCTGTATCACCCCACCGCGAAGCTGCGTGAAATGGCCAAAAACGGCCAGAGCTTCTTCGGTTAAGCGCCCAACGATAGAGAGCGAGAGAATATATGAGCCTGAATCCAAGAGACGTGGTGATTGTCGACTTCGGTCGCACGCCGATGGGCCGCTCCAAGGGTGGCATGCACCGCAACACCCGCGCCGAAGACATGTCCGCGCACCTGATCAGCAAGGTGCTGGAGCGCAACACCAAGGTCGACCCTAACGAAGTCGAAGACGTGATCTGGGGCTGCGTCAACCAGACCCTGGAGCAGGGCTGGAACATCGCCCGCATGGCGTCGTTGATGACCCAGATCCCGCACACTGCGGCCGGCCAGACCGTCAGCCGTCTGTGTGGCTCGTCCATGAGCGCCCTGCACACCGCAGCGCAGGCGATCATGACCGGCAACGGCGACGTGTTCGTCGTCGGTGGCGTCGAGCACATGGGCCACGTCAGCATGATGCACGGTGTCGATCCGAACCCGCACATGTCGCTGTACGCCGCCAAGGCTTCGGGCATGATGGGCCTGACCGCCGAAATGCTTGGCAAGATGCACGGCATCAGCCGTGAGCAGCAAGACCTGTTCGGCCTGCGTTCGCACCAGCTCGCCCACCAGGCGACGGTCGAAGGCAAGTTCAAGGATGAAATCATCCCGATGCAGGGCTACGACGAGAACGGCTTCCTCAAAGTCTTCGACTACGACGAAACCATTCGCCCGGACACCACCCTGGAAAGCCTGGCGGCCCTGAAGCCGGCTTTCAACCCGAAAGGTGGTACCGTGACTGCCGGTACGTCGTCGCAGATCACCGACGGCGCTTCGTGCATGATCGTCATGTCGGCCCAACGTGCCCAGGACCTGGGTATCCAGCCGCTGGCCGTGATCCGTTCCATGGCCGTGGCCGGTGTCGACCCGGCAATCATGGGCTACGGTCCGGTACCGGCAACCCAGAAAGCGCTCAAGCGCGCGGGTCTGAGCATTGCCGACATCGACTTCTTCGAGCTCAACGAAGCCTTCGCGGCACAGGCCTTGCCAGTGCTGAAAGATCTGAAAGTGCTCGACAAGATGGATGAGAAGGTTAACCTGCACGGCGGCGCCATCGCCCTGGGTCATCCTTTCGGTTGCTCTGGTGCGCGGATTTCCGGCACTCTGCTCAACGTCATGAAGCAGAATGGCGGGACCTTCGGCGTTTCGACCATGTGCGTCGGCCTGGGCCAAGGTATCACCACCGTCTTCGAACGCGTTTAAGCGTTTAGCTGACGGAAACCGGGGCCTGGTGCCCCGGTTTTTGTTTTTGCAGAAATTTTTTTTCAAGAGGGCGAGCAACATGCAGATACAACCAGGCGTATACCGGCATTACAAGGGGCCTGAGTATCGTGTGTTCGGCACGGCGCGCCATTCCGAAACCGAGGAGTGGGTGGTGTTTTACCAGGCCCTGTACGGCGAGTTCGGCCTCTGGGTTCGACCCCTTTCGATGTTTATGGAGTCGGTTGAGGTTGACGGCGAGCAAGTGCCGCGCTTTGCTTTGGTCAAGGCTGAAGCCGAGCTGTTTTCCCGGCCAGATGCCGAGGGTGGCTAACGCCTCGCGCTTGACCTCACTCTGTTGCCACTATATATAGCGGTGCCGCGTCAGGTACCTGCCGTGTTTTTATTTTCAGTATTCAGGAATTTTCCGATCCATGGGCAAATCGCTGGTCATTGTGGAATCCCCGGCTAAGGCCAAGACCATCAACAAGTACCTGGGCAGCCAGTACGTGGTGAAGTCGAGTATCGGCCATATCCGAGACCTGCCCACCAGCGGTTCGGCCAGCGCCAGCAAAGAGCCCGCCGCCAAGCGTGGCAAGGCCGCTGCAGGCGAAGCGCCAGCCCTGTCGCCGAAAGAAAAGGCGCGCAAGCAACTGGTCGCGCGCATGGGGGTTGATCCGGACCACGGCTGGAAGGCCAAGTACGAGATCCTTCCGGGCAAGGAAAAGGTCATCGAAGAACTGCGTCGTCTGGCCAAAGATGCCGACACCATCTATCTCGCAACCGACTTGGATCGCGAGGGGGAAGCCATTGCCTGGCACCTGCGCGAAGCCATCGGTGGTGACGACAGCCGCTACAAGCGCGTGGTGTTCAACGAAATCACCAAGAAGGCCATCCAGGAAGCGTTCTCGCAGCCGGGCGAACTGGATATCGATCGGGTCAATGCCCAGCAGGCGCGTCGCTTCCTCGACCGCGTGGTGGGCTACATGGTCTCGCCACTGCTGTGGTCGAAGATCGCCCGTGGTCTGTCCGCCGGTCGTGTGCAATCGGTAGCGGTAAAGCTGGTGGTTGAGCGTGAGCGCGAGATCCGCGCGTTCATCCCGGAAGAATACTGGGAAGTGCATGCCGACCTTGGCACCGCCAAGGATGCCAAGGTGCGTTTCGAAGTGGCACGGGAGAAGGGCGAAGCCTTCAAGCCGCTCAACGAAACCCAGGCCATGGCCGCGCTGGAGAAGCTCAAGTCTTCCAGCTACACCGTCGCCAAGCGTGAAGATCGCCCGACCAGCAGCAAGCCGTCGGCACCGTTCATTACCTCCACCCTGCAGCAGGCTGCGAGCAACCGCCTGGGCTTCGGGGTGAAGAAGACCATGATGATGGCCCAGCGTCTGTACGAAGCCGGCTACATCACCTATATGCGTACCGACTCGACCAACCTTTCGGTCGATGCGGTGGAAATGGCTCGCAGCTACATCGAAAGCGAGTTCGGCAAGAAATACCTGCCTGAGGCGCCGATCGTCTACGGCAGCAAAGAGGGTGCCCAGGAGGCGCACGAAGCGATTCGACCTTCCGACGTCAACACCCATCCGACCAAGCTCAGCGGCATGGAACGTGATGCCGAGCGTTTGTACGAGTTGATCTGGCGCCAGTTCCTGGCCTGCCAGATGCCACCGGCGCAGTACCTGTCGACCACCGTCAGCGTCACTGCCGGTGACTTCGAGCTGCGTGCCAAAGGCCGTATCCTCAAGTTCGACGGTTACACCCGTGTGCTGCCACAGCAGAGCAAACCGGGCGATGACGACGTGCTGCCTGAGATGAACCAGGGCGAAGTGCTCAAGCTGATCCAGATCGACCCAAGCCAGCACTTCACCAAACCGCCTGCGCGTTACTCCGAGGCCAGTCTGGTCAAGGAAATGGAAAAACGCGGCATTGGCCGTCCTTCCACTTACGCGGCGATCATTTCGACCATTCAGGATCGCGGCTACGTGACCCTGCACAACCGTCGGTTCTACTCCGAAAAGATGGGCGACATCGTCACCGAGCGCCTGTCCGAGAGCTTCTCCAACCTGATGGACTACGGCTTCACCGCTGGCATGGAAGAGAACCTCGATGACGTGGCCCAGGGCGAACGCGACTGGAAAAACGTGCTGGACGAGTTCTACGGCGATTTCAGCAACAAGCTGAAGCTGGCCGAGGATGGCGAGAAGGGCATGCGTGCCAATCAGCCGACCCTGACCAACATTGCGTGCAAGGATTGCGGTCGGCCGATGATGATCCGTACCGCCTCCACCGGCGTGTTCCTCGGTTGCTCGGGCTACAGCCTGCCGCCCAAAGAGCGTTGCAAGGCCACTGTGAACCTGGTGCCAGGCGATGAAATCGCCGCCGACGACGAGGGTGAGTCGGAGTCGCGCGTGCTGCTCAACAAGCACCGCTGCCCGATCTGCTCGACAGCGATGGATGCCTATCTGCTGGATGAGAAGCGCAAGCTGCACATCTGCGGTAACAACCCTGATTGCACCGGCTACGAGATCGAAGAAGGCAACTACCGCATCAAGGGCTACGAAGGGCCGAGCCTGGAGTGCGACAAGTGCGGTAGCGAAATGCAGCTCAAGACCGGTCGTTTCGGCAAGTTCTTCGGCTGCACCAACGCCGAGTGCAAGAACACCCGCAAGCTGCTCAAGAGCGGCGAAGCGGCGCCGCCGAAGATGGATGCGGTGAAGATGCCGGAACTCAAGTGCGAAAAGGTCAATGACACCTATGTGCTGCGTGATGGTGCTTCGGGTCTGTTCCTGGCGGCCAGCCAGTTCCCGAAAAACCGCGAGACCCGTGCGCCACTGGTGATCGAGATCATTCCGCACAAGGACGAAATCGATCCGAAGTACCACTTCCTCTGCGAAGCGCCGAAGAAGGATCCTGATGGCCGTCCGGCAGTGATTCGCTACAGCCGCAAGACCAAGGAGCAGTACGTGCAGACTGAGGTCGAGGGCAAGCCGACCGGCTGGCGTGCGTTCTACGACGGCAATGCCTGGAAGGTTGAAGACAAGCGCTGATCAATCTGTATTGATCAAATCGCGGGGCAATCTGTTCTGGTCAAGTTTTACCGGACACCGATTACGGTGAT
>NZ_JANHLE010000002.1 GCF_028682475.1 Pseudomonas putida | reverse complement strand
GAGGAAGGAAAGCAATCAGGCGATGGTGCCCAACAGCTTCTCCCACTCTTTGTTTTCTTTCTTCGACACACCACCGAGCAGGTCCAGGGCCTGGCGCAGACGGTAGCGAGTCAGGTCCGGGCCAAGAATCTCCATGGCGTCGAGCACCGATACCGAGCTAGCCTGACCGCTGATCGCGGCGAACATCAGCGGCATGGCATCACGCAGTTTCAGCTCCAGGGCCTCGACCACAGCCTGGATGCAACCGGTAATGCGGTCTTTTTCCCACTGACGCAGGCTTTCCAGTTTCCACAGGATCAACTGGATAACCTGACGCACCTGATCGGCCGAGAGTTTCTTGTGCTCGAACAGTTTGGCATCGAGCTTGAGCGCGCCTTCAAAGAAGAAGCCACCCAGCGGTGCGATCTGGCTGAAGGTCTCTACCCTGCCCTGCACATGCGGGGCGATCTTCATCATGTAGTCGTTGTTGAACGCCCACTTCTGCACCCGCGCGGCGAATTCTTCCACCGGCAGGTCACGCAGCCACTGGCCGTTGAGCCAGGACAGCTTCTCGATATCGAAAATCGGCCCCCCCAGGGAAACCCGCGACAGGTCGAAGTGCTCGACCATCTCGGCCAGGGAGAACTTCTCGCGCTCGTCAGGCATCGACCAGCCCATGCGCCCCAGGTAGTTGAGCATGGCTTCCGGCATGAAGCCCATGCGCTCGTAGAAGGTCACCGAGGTCGGATTCTTGCGCTTGGACAGCTTGCTCTTGTCCGGGTTACGCAGCAGCGGCATGTAGCACAAAGTTGGCTGTTCCCAACCGAAGTACTCGTACAACTTGATCAGCTTGGGCGCCGACGGCAGCCATTCTTCGCCGCGCAGGACGTGGGTGATGCCCATCAGGTGGTCGTCGACGACGTTGGCCAGGAAGTAGGTCGGCAGGCCGTCGGTCTTCATCAGCACCTGCATGTCCATGCGGTCCCACGGGATCTCGACATCGCCACGGAGCATGTCCGGCACCACGCAAACGCCTTCGCTCGGCACCTTCATACGGATCACATGCGGCTCGCCAGCGGCCAGGCGGCGCTGCACTTCTTCGGCCGACAGCAGCAAGGCACGACCGTCATAGCGCGGGGTCTCGCCACGGGCCATCTGTTCGGCACGCATCTGGTCCAGCTCTTCGGCGGTGCAGAAGCACGGGAAGGCGTGACCCATGTCGACCAGTTGCTGGGCGTACTGCTTGTAGATGTCGCCACGCTCGCTCTGCCGGTACGGGCCATGCGGGCCACCGACGTCCGGACCTTCGCTCCACTCGATGCCGAGCCAGCGCAGGGCGTCGAAGATCTGCTGTTCGGACTCGCGGGTCGAACGCAACTGGTCGGTATCTTCAATACGCAGGATGAACTCGCCGCCGTGCTGCTTGGCGAAGCAGTAGTTGAACAGGGCGATGTAGGCGGTGCCGACGTGGGGATCGCCAGTCGGCGAAGGCGCGATACGCGTGCGAACGGTGGTCATGAGAGTCTCGAACTAGAGATGAATCAAAGGCTGGATGTTAACAGGGAGCGGGCACCGGGCTCCAGCAATGGGCGCGATCAACACTTGTGGCAGCGGATCCAAACGCGGTTAAATTTGCTTACATTTTTGGAACGATAGTACCCCATGCCCGCTCAACTCAAACGTCGCCTGCTGGTTTTCCTGACCCTGGTTGTGTTCATCGCCCTTGCCTTCTTCGCCCACTGGTATGTCAAAGGACGCTTCTACGAGAGCACCGACAACGCTTATGTACAGGGTGAAATCACCCGGGTTTCCAGCCAGCTCAGCGCGCGCATCGACGAAGTATTGGTTCAGGATAACCAGCATGTCGCCAAGGGCGATCTGCTGGTACGCCTTGAGCCGGACGATTTCCGCCTGGCCGTGGAGCGCGCCCGCGCCGCCCTCGCCACCCGTGAAGCCGAGCGCCTGCAAGCCGAAAGCCGCTTGACCCAGCAATCCAGCCTGATCGCCGCAGGCCAGGCTCAAGTCGCCGCCAACCAGGCCACCCTGGGGCGCGCCGAGCTCGACTTCAATCGCGCCCAGGCCCTGCGCAAACCGGGCTTCGTCTCCGAAGAACGGGTGACGACGCTGTCGGCGGAAAATAGCGTCGCCCGCTCCCAGGTGAGCAAGGCGCAAGCCGACCTGCAAGGCCAGCGCCAGCAGATCAACGCCCTGAGCGCTGAAATCAAGCGCCTGGACGCGCAGATCGTCAATGCCCGTGCCGAGCTGGCCCAGGCCGAACTGAACCTGACCCGCAGCGAAATCCGCGCGCCGATCAGCGGCATGATCGGCCAGCGTGCCGCGCGTAATGGTCAGGTGGTACAGGCTGGCGCCTACCTGCTGTCGATCGTTCCGGACCAGGACATCTGGATCCAGGCCAACTTCAAGGAAACCCAGATTGGCCGCATGCTGCCGGGCCAGACCGCCGAGCTGGTGTTCGACAGCTACCCCGACACGCCGATCGCTGCCCGGGTCGACAGCCTGTTCGCCGCCTCCGGCGCCCAGTTCAGCCTGTTGCCACCCGACAACGCCACCGGCAACTTCACCAAGGTGGTGCAGCGTATTCCGGTGAAGTTGACCTTCGCCGCCGACAACCCGCTGAACGGCAGGATCCGTCCAGGCATGTCGGTCACCGCCACTGTGGACATCCGGGACACCACCGACAATGGCCGGTGATGCGCTGATCCGGCCTGCCGGCGAACCCAGCCGGCGCGACTGGATCGCGGTGATGAGCGTGATGCTCGGCGCCTTCATGGCGGTGCTCGACATCCAGATCACCAATTCCTCGCTCAAGGACATCCAGGGCGCCCTCTCGGCCACCCTGGAGGAAGGCTCGTGGATCTCCACCTCGTACCTGGTGGCCGAGATCATCATGATTCCGCTGACCGCCTGGCTGGTGCAGCTACTGTCGGCCCGGCGCCTGGCGGTGTGGGTGTCGCTGGGCTTTCTGGTCTCGTCGTTGCTGTGCTCCATGGCCTGGAACCTGGAGAGCATGATCATCTTCCGCGCCATGCAGGGCTTTACCGGCGGCGCGCTGATTCCGCTGGCGTTCACCCTGACCCTGATCAAACTGCCCGAACACCACCGCGCCAAAGGCATGGCGATGTTTGCCATGACCGCCACCTTTGCCCCCTCCATCGGCCCGACCCTGGGTGGCTGGCTGACCGAGAACTGGGGTTGGGAGTACATCTTCTACATCAACATCCCGCCCGGCCTGATCATGATCGGCGGCCTGCTGTATGGGCTGGAAAAGAAAGAGTCGCACTGGGAACTGCTGAAAAGCACCGATTACGCCGGCATCGTCACGCTTGGCGTCGGACTGGGTTGCCTGCAGGTATTTCTTGAAGAAGGCCATCGCAAGGACTGGCTGGAGTCGAGCCTGATCGTCGGCCTGGGCAGCATCGCCTTGCTGAGCCTGATCACCTTTGTGATCCTGCAATTTTCCAAACCCAATCCGCTGATCAATCTGCGCATTCTCGGCAACCGCAATTTCGGTTTGTCGAGTATTGCCAGCCTGGGGATGGGCGTGGGCTTGTATGGCTCGATCTACCTGCTACCGCTGTACCTGGCGCAAATCCAGAACTACAACGCCCTGCAGATTGGCGAAGTGATCATGTGGATGGGTATTCCGCAGCTGTTTCTGATTCCGTTGGTGCCGCAGTTGATGAAGGTGATCTCACCCAAGATTCTCTGCACCCTGGGTTTTGGTCTGTTCGGCCTGGCCAGCTTCGGTTCCGGGGTTCTCAATCCGGACTTTGCCGGCGAACAGTTCAATCATATCCAGATCATCCGCGCCCTTGGCCAGCCGATGATCATGGTGACCATCTCGTTGATCGCCACCAGCTACATCCTGCCGCAGGATGCAGGTTCGGCATCCAGTCTGTTCAACATCCTGCGCAACCTGGGCGGTGCCATCGGCATTGCGTTGCTGGCGACGTTGCTGGATGCGCGGACCAAGGTGTACTTCGATTACTTGCGCGAGTCCGTCGTACCGAGCAACCCACAGGTGGCGGAGCGTCTGGCGCAGCTGACGGAACGCTTGGGTAGCGATACTGCGGCGCTGGGCAAACTGAGTGAAATCACCCACCAGCAGGCGATGATCATGGCCTACAACGATGCCTTCCATTTTGTCGGTATCGGTCTGGCGATCAGCATGCTGGCGGTGATGATGACGCGCAAGTTGCCGCTGGGGTTGAAGGCTGGAGAAGCCCACTGATCAGCCTTGCAAATCGCTTTGTAGGAGCGGATTCACCGGGACGCCGGACCGCCGCGATGGACTGCGTAGCAGTCCCATTTTGGGGCCGCTCTGCGCCCCATCGCGGATAAATCCGCTCCTACACAGTCAGTAAGCGCTCGCGCAACGCGGTAATCTCGTCACGCAACTGCGCCGCCGCCTCGAACTCCAGGTCCCGCGCCAACTGGTACATCTTCTCTTCCAGCAGCTTGATACGTTTGGCAATCTCCCCCGGAGAGCGCAACTCGGCTTCGTAGCGCGCGCTTTCTTCGGCGGCCTTGGCCATGCCCTTGCGCTTCTTGCTGCGCGAGCCGGGCACGTTGGCGCCTTCCATGATGTCGGTGATGTCCTTGACCACACCCTTGGGCACAATGCCATTGGCTGCGTTGAAGGCAATCTGCTTGTCACGACGACGTTCGGTTTCGCCGATGGCCCGCTGCATCGAGCCGGTCATGTTGTCGGCATATAGGATCGCCCGGCCATTGAGGTTGCGCGCCGCACGGCCGATGGTCTGGATCAGTGAGCGCTCGGAACGCAGGAAGCCCTCCTTGTCGGCATCGAGGATGGCCACCAGCGACACCTCGGGCATGTCCAGGCCCTCGCGCAACAGGTTGATCCCCACCAGCACATCGAAGGTCCCCAAGCGCAGGTCGCGGATGATTTCGACGCGCTCCACGGTGTCGATGTCCGAATGCAGGTAGCGCACCCGCACGTCGTGATCGGCGAGGTAGTCGGTGAGGTCTTCGGCCATGCGTTTGGTCAGGGTAGTGACCAGCACGCGCTCTTCCACGGCGACACGCTTGCGGATTTCCGAGAGCAGGTCGTCGACCTGGGTAGTCGCCGGGCGCACTTCAACCTGAGGATCGACCAGGCCGGTCGGCCGCACCACCTGCTCCACGACCCGGCCAGCATGCTCGGCCTCATAGTTCCCGGGGGTGGCGGAAACGAAGATGGTCTGTGGACTGACGCTTTCCCACTCGTCAAAACGCATCGGCCGGTTGTCCAGCGCCGAAGGCAGGCGGAAGCCGTATTCGACCAGGGTTTCCTTGCGCGAGCGGTCGCCCTTGTACATCGCCCCGACCTGGGGAACGCTGACATGGGACTCATCGATCACCAGCAGTGAGTCCGCTGGCAGATAATCGTAGAGCGTCGGTGGCGGCGCCCCGGCCGGACGACCGGAGAGGTAGCGCGAGTAGTTCTCGATGCCGTTGCAGTAACCCAGTTCGATGATCATTTCCAGATCGAAACGGGTGCGCTGCTCCAGGCGCTGGGCTTCGACCAGTTTGTTGGCCTTGTGCAGGTATTCCAGACGCTGCTGCAACTCCTCCTTGATGCCCTCCACCGCCTCAAGCAGGGTTTCACGCGGGGTCACGTAGTGGCTCTTGGGGTAGAAGGTGAAACGCGGCAACTTGCGGATCACTTCGCCGGTCAGCGGATCGAAAGCGGCAATGTTCTCCACTTCATCATCGAACAGCTCGATGCGGATGGCTTCCAGGTCCGATTCGGCCGGGAAGATATCGATCACATCACCCCGCACACGGAAGGTCGCGCGGGCAAAGTCCATTTCGTTGCGGGTGTACTGCAAGTCGGCCAGGCGGCGTAGCAAGGCACGCTGGTCGAGCTTGTCGCCACGGTCCACGTGCAGGACCATCTTCAGGTAGGTTTCCGGGCTGCCCAGACCATAGATACAGGACACCGTGGTGACGATGATCGCATCGCGACGCTCCAGCAGCGCCTTGGTCGCCGACAGGCGCATCTGTTCGATGTGGTCGTTGATCGAGGCATCCTTCTCGATGAAGGTATCGGACGACGGCACATAGGCTTCGGGCTGGTAGTAGTCGTAGTAGGAGACGAAGTACTCCACGGCATTATTGGGGAAAAATGCCTTGAACTCGCCGTACAGCTGCGCCGCCAGGGTCTTGTTCGGCGCCAGCACCAGAGTCGGCCGCTGCACCTGGGCGATGACGTTGGCGATGCTGAAGGTCTTGCCCGAACCCGTCACCCCGAGCAGGGTCTGATGCGCCAGGCCCGCTTCGATGCCTTCGACCATCAGGCGAATGGCTTCGGGCTGGTCGCCGGCCGGCTGGAAACGGGTGACGAGCTGAAACTCGGACATGACAAACCTCTGTGTAATCGCGACGTGTTTATCGCAGACGCTGGTAACTGTATTTATAGACAGTGCTTATACCGAATTAGGGCTCTCGAACGCCAGTTTCAACGCAATGATGTGAGTATGGACCGGTCAATTCGACTAACGGTCGAAAAATAATCGGCGAAACAGCAGGAAAAGCTGCGTCAGACTGTCGCCGTGACCGATGGGTATCACTATACTGACTCCCCGTTTGTGCACCGCTCTAGTGCATTCGACTGGAGCGTGCGACCTCTTCCACTCTCCATTCAGAGCCAAGGTAATAATGAGCCTGTTTTCCGCTGTCGAGCTGGCACCACGCGACCCCATTCTGGGCCTCAACGAAGCTTTCAACGCCGATACCCGTAGCAACAAGGTCAACCTGGGTGTAGGTGTTTACTGCAACGAAGAAGGGCGTATCCCACTGCTGCGTGCAGTGATCGAAGCCGAAACCCAGCGCGCTGCCCAGCACGCTTCCCGCGGTTACCTGCCGATCGATGGCATCGCCGCCTACGACCAGGCCGTACAGAAGCTGCTGTTCGGTGCCGAGTCGCCGCTGCTGGCTGCTGGCCGGGTCATCACCACCCAGGCCGTTGGCGGTACCGGCGCCCTGAAGATCGGTGCCGACTTCCTCAAGCAGGTTTCGCCAAACGCCGTCGTGGCGATCAGCGACCCGAGCTGGGAAAACCACCGCGCCCTGTTTGAAACCGCTGGCTTCCCGGTCCAGAACTACCGCTACTACGACGCCGCTACTCACGACGTCAACCGCAGCGGCATGCTCGAAGACCTCAACGCCTTGCCGTCCGGCTCGATCATCGTGCTGCACGCCTGCTGCCACAACCCGACGGGCGTCGACCTGAGCCTGGACGACTGGAAAAATGTCCTCGAAGTGGTCAAGGCCAAGGGCCACGTACCGTTCCTCGACATGGCCTACCAGGGCTTTGGCGACGGCATCTACGAAGACGCCTTCGCCGTGCGCCTGTTCGCCGAGTCGGGCCTGAACTTCTTCGTCTCCAGCTCGTTCTCGAAATCCTTCTCGCTGTACGGCGAGCGCGTGGGTGCGCTGTCGATCATCACCGAGTCCAAGGAAGAGAGCGCGCGCGTGCTGTCGCAGGTCAAGCGCGTGATCCGCACCAACTACTCCAACCCGCCGACCCACGGCGCCACTATCGTCGCCACCGTGCTCAACAGCCCGGAACTGCGGGCAATGTGGGAAGACGAGCTGGGCGAGATGCGCCAGCGCATCCACGGCATGCGCAAGCAGATGGTTGAACAGCTGGCCAAACTGGCTCCCGGGCATGATTTCAGCTTCGTCGCCCGTCAGCGCGGCATGTTCTCGTACTCGGGCCTGAGCGTCGAGCAGGTGGCGCGCCTGAAGAACGAGTTCGGTATCTATGCCCTGGATACCGGTCGCATTTGCGTGGCCACCCTGAATCAGAGCAATATCGATGGGGTGACCAATGCGATCGTCGAGGTCCTGTAACTGACTTTTTGCCCGGGGGAGGCTTGACTTCCCCTTAGCAATCAGTAAGATACGCCACAGATTCCGCGATAGCTCAGTCGGTAGAGCAAATGACTGTTAATCATTGGGTCCCAGGTTCGAGTCCTGGTCGCGGAGCCAAACACCTGAAAAACCTCCAGTTGCGCTGAGCACTGGAGGTTTTTTCGTTTCAGCCCCTCCCTACTGCTGGTAAGGCTCAGTCACTGGCTTTTGCTCATCCACCAGCGACCACACCAACAGTTTTGCCGGCTGCGTCGCACTGGCATTGTAAGACACCAGGTGCACCGACCCTGGTGCTTCGTACCAGAACTCTCCCGCCTTGTAGGTGACCGGCTTGGGCTCGCCCTTGAGCTGGGACACCACTGTGCCTTCGAGCACATAGGCCATGACCGCCCCCGGATGTTGATGCGCCAAGGACTTCTGCCCAGGCGCATAACTGACCGTGAGCATGATGGCTTTCTTGCCAGCGGCATTGCTCGGCAATTGTTCCTGCAGGATCTTGACCGCCTCCTGACCCGGCTCCGGACCATGGGCCCAAGCGCCCGGCAGGGTAAACAGGCTAGCGACGATCAGGGTGCTGACAGGTAACAGACGCGATTTCATTGGCACTGCCTCGTGATGGGGAATACCGGCAGGTTATGCCGGCCCTCACGAGGTAAAAAGCGCCAATTCGGGGAAAAATGCGGAGGCTAATCAGCTGCGGCCGATGGGATAGAAGGTGCCGTTGCTCCAGACCCCCAGCCATTGCTGCCCGTCGATCTGCTGCGGAACAGCCAGGTCCACCAGCTGATAAAACACATTGCGATGGATCAGCGCCTCAAGGTTGCTGCGCATGTGCACATACGGCGACGGCTCCTGGGTCTGCGCATCGATCTCGAAACGCAAAGGGTGGTCGGGACCGGCGTCGACCTGATCCTCGACATTGCTGGTGAAGCGCAGCACCTGCTGCTCCCCCTCACCTTCGACCTCAAGACTGACCGCAACAAATGGCGCATCATCGACCTTGATGCCGACCTTCTCCACCGGCGTCACCAGAAAGTAATCGTCACCGTCGCGACGAATGATGGTGGAGAACAAGCGGACCATCGGCTTGCGCCCGATTGGCGTACCCAGGTAGTACCAGGTACCGTCACGGGCGATGCGCATGTCGATATCGCCACAAAAGTCCGGGTTCCACAGATGCACCGGTGGCAGCCCTTTTTCGGACTTGGGAATCTGCGCCAGCAGATCATTGGCCTTGCCGGAATCTGTCATCACCCTCTCCTCAACGACTCATGCCCAAAAGGCTACGAGCGTAATCCTCTAGCGGTGGCCCGAGCAAATCTTCCGGCCTGTTGTCGTGGAACGTCAGCAATCCGCCACGACTGTTGATCCGCGTGGTATCGATCAGGTAGCGGGTATTGGTTTCGATGAGCATCAACTGGATTACCCCGGTATCGATGCCCAGACGGTCGACCGCTTGCTCGTCATACCACTCATCGCCATTGCCGATACGGTCGTCGGTGCGGGCAAAGCGCGCGTAGAGCAGATAATGCGCCCCCACCCCACGCGCCTCGACCAGGGCCTGCTCCAGCCCCAGCGGCCCTTGGGCACGACGGACCATGGGGAAGTATTCGATAAAGCCTTTGAACGCCTCTTCGGCCACCACGTTGGGCCGTGGATAAGGCCCTTTACCCGGCGGAACGAAAGCGCCCTGGCCGATGTAGATGAACGAGTCAGGCTGCAGGCGTACCGACAGCGACCGACGAGTGTCGCTGTGATCGAGCAGACCGGCGTCGCTCATGTGATAACGGACACCCTCACCCATATCGCTGACATTCATGCAGCCGCCCAGCGCCGTCAGCGCCAGCAGCAAAACCAGGCTACGCATCAATCCTCCAGTGGCCGGTGACGGAAAACCGGCGAATGGCCGACAGATGCAGCTTTTGCGCCAGTCTTAGCCGCCGATGATTTTCATCACCGTTGCACCGCCAGAAAACGCCACCGGCTGCTTGTCGCCAAGGGCCTTGACCAGCAACCCCTGCAGCGCGGGCAAAGCCTGATGACGCGGTTTGTCGAGCAAGTCGCCGATATAGTGACGGTTACTCGACGACAGGCAGCCATGCAGCCAGCCCGTGGACGACAGGCGCAAGCGTGAACAGGTGCGGCAAAACGGTACGCTTTCGTTGGCGATCACGCCAAAGTAGCCCTGACCCGGGATCTGATAGCGCAACGCTGTGGCATCCACGGGCGCATTGGCCTGCAGGTATTCGTAGCGCTCACCGATCAACTGCAGCAAATGCTCAAGACTGACGAACTGCTGCAGGAAGGCATTGCTGTCGCGCGCCAGATGCCCCATGCGCATCAACTCGATAAAGCGCAGCTCGTAGCCACGAGCGAGGCAGTACTCGAGCAGCGGTACCACCTGATCGAAGTTCTGCCCACGCAAGGGCACCATGTTGACCTTGATGTTCATCCCGGCAGCACTGGCCTGCTCCATGCCATCGAGCACGCTAGCCAGGTCGCCACCACGGGCAATACGCCGGAAGGCATCCGGATCGAGGGTATCGAGGGAAACGTTGAGCCGACTGATACCGGCCGCACGCAGCAACGGCAGCTTGCGGGCCAGTAATTGACCGTTGGTGGTCAGACTGATTTCGTCCAGGCCCAGGCCGGCGACGGAGCTAAGGAAGGTTTCAAGCTTGGGGCTGACCAGCGGCTCGCCGCCGGTAATCCGCAAGCGTTCGATGCCGGCTGCTTCGATCAGGTAGGCCACCGCGCGGGCCATGGCCTCGGCAGACAGCTCATCCTGGGCCGCCACCAGACGCTTGCCGTCCGGTACGCAATAGGTGCAGGCGTAGTTGCAGGCAGCGGTAAGGCTGACACGCAAATTGCGAAAACGCCTGCCTTGGCGGTCGACGATCATGGATGACTCCGGCATGGATGAATCGGGCCTGCAAAACCTGACTCAAAAATCAGGTTTTTGCAAGCCTCATACCTGAGTATATTCCTGCCCGGGCCGCGCCAGTAGTTTCGCTCGGCCTCTGAATATGTCAGCTGCCGGTTGTGTCCGGATCACGCTTGCGCTTGTTGCCCATGCGCACGCCGATATCCATCAGGAACTGGAAAAAGCCTTCCTGGTCTTCCAGCACGTTACTCCAGAACGGCGAGTGGTACAGCGCCACCGCGCCGTGCACCAGTGCCCAGGCGGCGCAGTAGTGGAAGTAAGGCGGCACGTCTTCGAGCTTGCCTTCGCTGATGCGGCCTTTGATCAGCAAGGTCAGACGGTCGAAATTGGAGGCACGGATCTTGTGCAACTCCTCGACCATCTCCGGCACCTGATTGCCCTTGACCACCTTCTCTTCGAGGCGGTCGAACAAGCGGTAACGCTGTGGATCGCGCATGCGGAATTCGAAGTAGGCACGCGACAGGGCTTCCTTGTCGCGATCAACATCGGCAGAGTGCAACAGTTCGTTCAAATCGCGCTCATAGTCGAGCATCAGGCGCAGGTAGATCTCCGCCTTGGATTTGAAATGCTTGTAGATCGTGCCTTTGCCGATACCGACTGCATCAGCGATCATCTCGACGGTGACACTGTCTTCACCCTGTTCGAGAAACAGCTTGAGCGCGGTATCGAGAATTTCTTGCTCACGGCGACGAAACTCACGGACCTTACGAGGTTCTTTCTGCATAAGAAGGACTGGATCAAAATCGAAGCCGGTTATTATGCCTAACTTGCGCCAAAATGCACGGATCATCCGACCATGTCTATGTTTCTTGATGAGTTTGAACAGGCGCCAGGCCTTCGCTACCTGAACCATGCTGCTGTCGCCCCCTGGCCAACAAGGGCCAGCCAGGCGGTTGCGCGCTTTGCCAGCGAAAACGTTTGGCTCGGCGCCAGGGACTATCCAGACTGGATGGCGATGGAGCAACGCCTGCGCGAACGCCTGATGCGCCTGACCAACGCCCCATCGACCGATGACATCGCCCTGGTCAAGAACACCTCCGAGGCACTTTCGTTCGTGGCTTTCGGCATTGATTGGCAGGATGGCGACCAGATCGTCATCAGCGATGAAGAGTTCCCGTCCAACCGTATCGTCTGGGAAGCCTTGGCCGATCAGGGCGTCGAAGTGATCCAGGTGAGCCTCAAGGGCCAAGACCCGGAAGCCGACCTGCTGGCCGCCTGCGGTCCGCGCGTACGTTTGCTGGCAATCAGTGCCGTGCAGTTCGCCAGTGGCCTGCGTCTGGACCTGGTGCGACTCGGTCAGGGCTGTCGTGAGCGCAACGTGCTGTTCTGCATCGACGCCATTCAGCAACTGGGCGCCCTGCCCTTCGATGTCCAGGCCTATCAGTGCGACTTCGCCATGGCCGATGGCCACAAGTGGATGCTCGGCCCGGAAGGCCTCGGCGTTTTCTACTGCCGCGCCGAAGTTCGCCCACAGCTGCAACTCAGCGAATACGGCTGGCACATGCTCGAGCACATGGGCGACTACACCCGCACCACGTGGGAGCCGGCCCGCAGCGCCCGGCGCTTTGAGTGTGGCAGTCCGAACATGCTCGGCGCCGCGGCGCTGGACGCCAGCCTGTCGCTGCTGGAAGAAGTGGGCATGGGACAGGTATCGACGCTGTTGGCAGAACGAGTGCAGTGGCTCTATGAAGGGCTGGCGGCGATTCCCGGGGTTCAACTGCACAGCCCGGAAGATCCGCAACGCCGTTCCGGCATTGTTTCGTTCAGCATTGCCGGCGTGGACAATGCCCAGGCCTACCACTTACTGAAACAGCAGCAGGTGGTGTGCATCACCCGCGGGCCTGGCGTGCGCTTTTCCCCGCATTTCTACACGCCCAGGCAGATAATCGACGAAACTCTGGCAATTGTGCGGCAAATTGCAGAGCGATGAGTGCTCAGCAGTCGCGGCCGTATTCCAAATCTGTTTAAAAAACGAGCAATAGCCGCTGGCAGCCGGCCAATCCTGACCAATACTTCAGGTGTTGGCGCGGCGCATCCCCCCAAGTGGCGCGCCGATAAAGGTGCTCAGGGACCGCGTACCTTTGTTTTACTCCTAATGGTCTTAACCCGGATTCACCCCCCAGAACCCGGGTTTTTTTTGCCTGTGATTCTGCGGTGGGAGCGGGCTTGCCCCGCGATGCGAGGTTGGCTGCAGCGATGTCATCGCGGGGCAAGCCCGCTCCCACCTAAACGCGCGCCAGCGGGAACAGGCGCTTGAAATTCGCGGTGGTCTGCTCAGCCAATTGCTCGTATTTTTCACCCCGCACCATCGCCACGAACTCCGCCACTTCCCGCACATACTGCGGCAGGTTCGGTTTACCACGGTACGGAATCGGCGCCAGGTAAGGCGAATCGGTTTCGACCAGCAGGCGGTCAGCCGGCACTTGCCGAGCGACGTCGCGCAAGGCATCGGCATTGCGGAAGGTGACGATGCCGGACAGCGAGATGTAGTAGCCCAGGTCCAGCGCCGCCTTGGCCATGTCCCAGTCTTCGGTGAAGCAATGCAGCACGCCAGCCTGACTCAGGTCTGCTTCGCGCAGCAGGGTCAGGGTGTCGGCGCGCGCCGCACGGGTGTGAATGATCACCGGCTTGCCGGTCACTTGCGCCGCGTGCAGGTGCAGGCGGAAGGAATCCTGCTGCACGTCGGCCGCTTCCGGCTCGTAGTGGTAGTCCAGTCCGGTTTCGCCGATAGCCACCGCATGCGGGTGTTCAAGCTCCTTGAGCAGCCACTCCAGCGGCGGTGCGCCGTCGGGGGTCAGGTCGAGCGGATGGATACCCACCGAACAGTCGACGTCGCGGTAACGTTCGCTCAGATCCTTGACCGCCTTGGCGTTGTCGGCACTGACGCCGATGCACAGGAAGTGACCGACCCCGCAAGCACGGGCGGCATCAAGCGCCGCATCCAGAGAGCCCTGGTGAGCGGTAAGGTCGAGACGGTCGAGGTGGCAGTGGGAATCTACAAGCATGGGCACATGACAACACTGAAAAGAAATAAAGGGACAGCTCGGTTCAACGCTGGCCAGGCAACATTGCCCAGGAGGCCAGCAGCGCTTCGAGCAACAGCACGCGATTGAGATTGGCCTTGGCCAGGACTTTCTGGCGCTGGGCGAGGATCCAGTCCTGAATCTCCAGAACCTTGCCCTGGCCGCTCTTCTGCGCCAGGTACTGCACAACCTTGCGCATATCGCTCAAGCCTAAACCTTCCTCATCCTCGGTCAACTGATAGCGCAGGATGAGGTTCGACCAGTCACAGAACCAGTCGAACAGCAGCAGCAAGGGAATGGCACTCCAGGCTTCGGCCAGCTGGCTTGGGGATTGCTGCTG
Source organism: Pseudomonas putida (assembly GCF_028682475.1). Lineage (GTDB taxonomy): Bacteria > Pseudomonadota > Gammaproteobacteria > Pseudomonadales > Pseudomonadaceae > Aquipseudomonas > Aquipseudomonas putida_AG. The sequence continues at coordinate 308,820 of NZ_JANHLE010000002.1, read as the reverse complement.
CTTGAGCAGCTTCTTCACCCCGTCGACCACCAGCGCGCGCTGCTCGCGTACACCCTGGGCCTGCAGGCTGACCGCAGCCAGCGGCGAGCCAGCCGCCAGGCTGAGCAGATCCAGACGCTCCTGCTCATCGCACTCAGGCAAGGCTGTAGTTAACCAGGCCAGGCTTTGTGTGGCACTGGGCAAAGGACACGTCTGCTGCACACAACGACTCTTGATGGTCGGCAACAAGCGGCTTGGCTGATGGCTGACCAGCAGCAACACGGTATTGCCGGACGGCTCTTCCAGACTTTTGAGCAAGGCGTTGGCCGCATTGATGTTCATCGCCTCGACCGGCTCGATCAACACCACCTTGCGCCCACCCAGCTGTGCGGTCTGGACCACAAAGGACACCAGGTCTCGCACCTGGTCGACCTTGATCGGCTTGTCGGCTTCCTCCGGCTCCAGCACATAGTTGTCCGGGTGGCTACCAGCTGCCAGCAACAGGCACGACTTGCATTGCCCACAGGCTTGCAGATCGACCGGGCGCTGACACAGCAGCAAGGCCATCAACCGCTCGGCCAGCGCGCGCTTGCCGATACCTTGTGGCCCATGCAGCAGGTAGGCATGCGCGTGCTGGGTGCGTCCGGCCAGTTGTTGCCACAAGGCCTGCTGCCAGGGGAAGGCCTCAGCCACGGCAGCGTTCCAGGATCTGCGGCAGCAAGGCATCCAGTGCCTGTTGCACCTGTGCCAACGATTGTGCGGCGTCGATCAGTTTGTACTGCTGCGGGGCTGCCTTGGCGCGTGCCAGGTAAGCCTGACGCACAGCCTCGAAAAAGGCCTGACCTTCCTGCTCGAAACGATCCAGGCGACCGCGGGCCGCCGCCCGCGACAAACCGATTTCCACCGGCAGATCGAAGACCAGGGTCAGGTCCGGGCGCAGCGTGCCCTGGACAAAATTTTCCAGCGTGGCAATGCGCTCCAGCGACAGGCCACGGCCGCCACCCTGGTAGGCGTAGGTAGCATCGGTGAAACGGTCACAGAGCACCACCGCACCACGGGCCAGCGCCGGGCGAATCACTTCGGCCAGGTGCTGGGCACGGGCGGCGAACACCAGCAACAGCTCGGTGTCGGCGTCCATTTTTTCGTCGCTGGGCGCCAGCAGCAGTTCGCGGATCCGCTCGGCCAGCGGCGTACCGCCAGGCTCACGGGTCAGCACCACATCCACACCCCGGGCACGCAGGTGCTCGGCCAGGTACTCGCGGTTGGTGCTCTTGCCCGCGCCTTCGGGACCTTCCAGGGTGATAAACAAGCCGCTCACAGGCAGTCCTTACAGTTGATCATTGCGAAGAGGTTTCACTGGCCGGTGCCGACGCTTCAGGTACCGGCTCAGGGCTCGCCTCAGGGGATTGCGGGACCTGCGGTTCAGCCTCAGGCTCAGATTCGGCCCCAGACTGAGAGTCGGTGACAGGTGCCGGGCTGGAACGATAATCGGCACGGCGCTTGATCTGGTACTCGCGGACCGCCGAATTGTGCGCATCCAGGTCGTCGGAGAAGATATGGCTACCGTCGCCACGGGCAACGAAGTACAGGCTGCTGCCCGGCGTCGGGTTCAAGGCGGCATGGATAGCTTCGCGGCCGACCATGGCAATCGGGGTCGGCGGCAGGCCAGCATTGGTATAGGTGTTGTACGGCGTCGGTTCGCGCAGGTCGGCGCGGGTGATCTTGCCGTTGTAACGTTCACCCATGCCGTAGATCACTGTCGGGTCGGTCTGCAGCAACATGCCGATACGCATGCGGCGCACGAACACCCCGGCGATCTGACCACGTTCCTGCGGCACACCGGTCTCCTTCTCCACCAGCGACGCCATGATCAGCGCCTGGTACGGATCACGATACGGCAGGTCGGCCGGCCGCTCCGCCCACTCCTTGGCCAGCACTTCGTCCAGACGTGCGTAGGCTTGCTGGAGGAACTCGACATCGGTCATACCGCGCACGAAGCGATAGGTATCGGGGAAGAAACGCCCTTCAGGGAACACCCCGGGATGACCAAGTTTGTCCATCACCTCGGTATCACTGAGGCCATCGAGGGTCTGCTTGATTTTCTCGTGCCTGGCCAGCGCCGAGCGCACCTGGCGGAAGTTCCAGCCTTCGACCAGGGTCAGGCTGTACTGCACGACATCGCCACGGCGCCAGACCTCGAACAGGTCACGCACGGTCATGCCCGGGGTCATGCGGTACTCGCCGGTATGCAGCGGCACCCCCGCCATATTGAAGCGCCAGTACAGACGCAGCCAAAAGGCATCGTCCAGCAGGCCTTCATGCTCCATGCGGTAGAACATACGGTTGGGGTTGGTACCGGTAGGCACGTCGAGCAGTTGCTCCTGGCTAACGTGCAGGGTCTGCTCCAGCGCCGAATTCACTTTCCAGGCCGAAAAACCCAGGATCAGGCCTGCCAGAATCAATCCGGTTTCCAGCAGCACCAAGAATTTACGTCTCACAAATCAGGCATCCAGTAACGTACGGGCAATGGCCTGCAGTTTACGGGTGAGCGGGCCCGGCGACCAGTTCAGCGATGCAAAAGCACGCACCGGCCAGATACCGTAGACGCTGTTGCAGACGAATACTTCGTCAGCCTGCTCCAGGTCCTGCAGGGACAGATCGGTAATGTGCAGCGCAATCCCGGCTACTGCCGCGTGCTCAATCAGGGCCGCACGCATGACCCCGGCCACGCCACAGCGGCTCAGGTCAGCCGTCAGCAGCTCGCCGCCGCGCACCAGGAACAAATTGCTGTAGACCCCTTCGATGATGCGACCGGAAACATCGCGCATCAATCCTTCGGCATGCTCGGCATCCTGCCATTCGGCACGCGCCAGCACCTGCTCAAGTCGATTGAGGTGTTTGAGCCCGGCCAACAGCGGTTGTTCCGCAAGACGAGTGTTACAGGGAAAAAGACGAACGCCCTGCTCGGCATGCTGAGCAGGATAGGCGGGCAAGGGACTGCCCTGCAGGATACGCCGTGGTGCCGCGCCAACCGCAGGCGCATAGCCGCGCTGGCTGTCACCACGGACGAGAATCAGTTTAAGTACGCCGTCACCCAGCAAGCGGGCATAACGGCATAGCTCGTCGCGAATCAGGCCGTGATCGGCGCTGATCGCCAGGCGCTGGCAACCCAGCGCCAGGCGCTCGAGATGATACTCGAGTAACGATGGCCGACCGGCCCTGACCGCGATGGTCTCGAACAGACCATCGCCGTAGGCCAGCGCACGGCTTTGCAGGTTGACTGCATCCGCCGGCTGGCCATCGATCCAGCTGTGCATCACTCGGCGAACCGGCGGAACACCAGCGAGCCGTTGGTACCGCCAAAACCGAAGGAGTTGGACAGGACGACATCGATCGGCATGTTGCGCGCCTCATGCGGCACGAAATCCAGATCGCAACCTTCGCTTGGCTCATCGAGGTTGATGGTCGGCGGGGCTACCTGGCTGTTGATCGACAGCACGCTGAAGATCGCCTCCACGGCACCGGCGGCGCCAAGCAGGTGACCGGTCATCGACTTGGTCGAGCTGACCGCCAGCTTGTAGGCGTGGTCGCCGAACACCGACTTGATCGCCGACGCTTCAGCCAGGTCACCGGCCGGGGTCGAGGTACCGTGAGCGTTGATGTAGTTCACCTGATCAGCGTTCAGGCCGGCATCGCGCAAGGCGTTGACCATGCAGCGCGCTGCGCCGCTGCCGTCTTCCGGCGGCGAGGTCATGTGATAGGCGTCGCCACTCATGCCAAAACCAACCAGCTCGGCATAGATGGTCGCACCACGGGCCTTGGCGTGCTCGAGCTCTTCGAGCACCAGCGCACCGGCACCATCGGCGAGAACGAAGCCGTCACGGCCCTTGTCCCACGGACGGCTGGCACGGGTCGGGTCGTCATTGCGGGTCGACAGCGCCCGCGAGGCACCGAAGCCGCCCATGCCCAGACCGCAGGCGGCCATTTCCGCACCACCGGCAATCATCACGTCGGCTTCACCGAAGGCGATGTTGCGCGCCGCCATGCCGATACAGTGAGTACCGGTCGTGCAGGCCGTGGCAATGGCGTAGTTAGGTCCCTGTACACCCAGGTGGATCGACAGGAAACCGGAAATCATGTTGATGATCGAACCCGGCACGAAGAACGGCGAAATACGCCGCGGGCCTTGTTCATGCAAAGTCCGGCTGGTTTCTTCGATATTGGTCAGGCCACCGATACCCGAGCCCATGGCCACGCCAATGCGCTCGCGGTTGGCATCGGTCACTTCCAGGCCGGCGTTACGCACTGCCTGAAAACCGGCTGCCAGGCCGTACTGAATGAACAGATCGAGCTTGCGGGCTTCCTTGACCGACAGGTACTGCTCAACCTCGAAGCCCTTTACCGAGCCGCCAAAACGGGTGGAGTAGGCAGACAGGTCCGTATGTTCGATCAGACCTATGCCACTGCGGCCAGCCAGAATGCCCTGCCAACTGCTCGGCACATCCGTACCCAGTGGCGACAGCATACCCATACCGGTGACCACGACGCGTCTACGCGACACAGCACTCTCCTTATTCACATTGACTACATCTCTTGTAAAGAAAAAACCGCACGCCGGCGAAGGCAGTGCGGTTTTTCCATGACAAGAAGCGACGACTACAACGTCTTAAGCCTGGTGGCTGGTGACGTAGTCGATAGCAGCTTGAACAGTAGTGATCTTCTCGGCTTCTTCGTCAGGGATTTCGGTCTCGAATTCCTCTTCCAGAGCCATCACCAGCTCAACGGTGTCAAGGGAATCGGCACCCAGATCTTCGACGAAGGAAGCAGTGTTCACTACTTCTTCTTCTTTAACGCCCAGTTGCTCGGCGACGATTTTCTTGACGCGTTCTTCGATGGTGCTCATACCTTGTTTTCACTCCTAATGGACATATGTCAGGCAGCTGGCCGGTGTGTAAGTGTATAGAAAGACGTCCGCTTTTCAAGCGCAACACGCCTCGCCAGACCACACCTGCCAACCGACTAGAATCTGGTTGCAGCTTTATAACGGATTTTAGACAGCTCGTATGACATTTTTTTGAAGCAATCCGTCACATTAGATTTACATGTACATGCCGCCGTTGACCGGAATGGTCGCGCCAGTCACATAACCTGCGCCTTCAGAGGCCAGGAAAGCCACCACATTGGCGATTTCCTGAGCCTGGCCCAGACGCCCCAGAGGGATCTGGGTCTGCAGCGCTTCGCGCTGAGCTTCAGGCAGTTCGCGGGTCATGTCGGTATCGATGAAGCCCGGGGTCACCGAGTTGACGGTAATCGCACGGGAGCCGACTTCACGCGCCAGAGCACGGCTGAAACCTTCCAGGCCGGCCTTGGCTGCAGCGTAGTTGACCTGCCCGGCATTACCCATGGCGCCGACTACCGAACCGATGCTGATGATACGACCCCAGCGCGCCTTGGTCATGCCGCGCAGCACGCCCTTGGACAGACGGTAGAGGCTGTTCAGGTTGGTGTCGATGACGTCGAACCACTCGTCGTCTTTCATGCGCATCATCAGGTTGTCACGGGTGATGCCGGCGTTGTTGACCAGAATGGTCGGCGCGCCGAACTGCTCCTGGATCTTGGCCAGGGTGGCAGCGACCGACTCGTCGCTGGTCACGTTCAGCTCCAGGCCGGTGCCGGTGATGCCGTGTTCTTTGAGGGTCGCGGCGATACGCTCGGCACCCGAGGCGGAGGTCGCAGTACCGATCACGGTAGCGCCCAGACGGCCCAGTTCCAGGGCGATCGCCTGGCCGATACCACGGCTGGCGCCAGTAACCAGTGCAACTTTACCTTGCAGGCTCATGCAAGCTTCTCCTAAATCAGGCCAGCGCCGCGAGGGTAGCGGCGAAAGCATCCGGGGTATTGAGGTTAGAGGTGTTCACGCCGTCGGCGCAGCGCTTGTTCAGGCCAGCCAGAACCTTGCCCGGACCGCACTCGACCAGCTGTACCGCACCCTTGGCGGCCAGGGTCTGTACGCATTCGACCCAGCGAACCGGCTTGTACAACTGCTCGAGCAGATCGCGCTTGAGGGTGTCGAGGTCCGCGGCAACGGCAGCGCTGACGTTCTGTACCACTGGAATTTGCGGGGCCTGCCAGTCGATGGCATTGACCGACTCGGCAAAACGCTCGGCAGCAGGACGCATCAGTTCGCAGTGCGACGGCACGCTGACCGGCAGCGGCAGCGCGCGCTTGGCACCGGCGGCCTTGCAGGCTTCCATGGCGCGCTCGACAGCAGCCTTGGCACCAGCGATCACGACCTGACCTGGCGAGTTGAAGTTGACCGCGCTGACCACTTCGCCCTGGGCTGCTTCAGCGCAGATACCCACGACGACAGCGTCGTCCAGACCGAGGATTGCCGCCATGGCGCCCTGCCCGGCCGGCACGGCCTCTTGCATGAGCTCGCCACGACGCTTGACCAGTTTGACCGCGTCACCCAGGCTCAGGCTGCCAGCGGCAACCAGCGCGCTGTACTCGCCCAGGCTGTGGCCGGAAACGAAAGCCGGACGCGCACCGCCCTCTGCCAGCCACAGACGCCACAGGGCGATCGAAGCAGTGAGAATGGCCGGTTGGGTTTTGTCGGTTTGGTTGAGTTGCTCTTCCGGACCGTTCTGAGTCAATGCCCAGAGGTCATAGCCCAGAGCCTCGGAGGCCTCGCGGAAGGTATCAATGACCAGCGGATACTGGGCGCCCAGCTCGGCAAGCATGCCGAGGGACTGCGAACCTTGACCGGGAAAGACGAATGCGAGGGATGCAGACATTGAACAAGCCCCTAATGATCTTGTCGTCGGAAATGAAGCACCCAGCACCAGGCTGAGCACAAGAAACTGAAGACTTGGATGGTAATGAGGACCAAGCGGTCACATTTAACCACTTCCTGAGGCATATGCCTAAAGCAACAGATCTTCCAGGCGCCCGTGCAGGCGCTGCGGCAGATTCTCCTGAATCTCGATCAAAGCGCGCTGAATGGCACTCTGAAAGCCCTGCACGCCGGCAGAACCATGGCTTTTGATGACGATGCCCTGCAACCCCAGAAAGCTTGCGCCATTATGCCGCGCCGGTGCCAGGTCGGCCTGCAGGCGCTTGAGCAGCGGCATGGCCACGGCACCGGCCAGGCGTGCACCGAGCCCGCCCTTGAACAGGGCTTCGATGCGCGCACCGATCATGGTCGCCAGACCTTCGCTGGACTTGAGCAGGATGTTGCCGACAAAGCCGTCACACACCACCACATCCGCCTCTCCACGGTACAACCCGTCACCTTCGACAAAGCCGATGTAGTTCAACCCGCGGGCGTTCTGCAACATGTTGGCGGCGAGTTTGACCTGCTGGTTGCCCTTGATGTCTTCGGTACCGACATTCAGCAAGGCCACCCGCGGCCGGGAGATACCCAGGGCTTGAGCCGCCACCGAGCCCATCACGGCGAACTGGTAGAGGTTTTCGGCGCTGCAGTCGACATTGGCGCCCAGGTCGAGCAACTGACAATAGCCGGTCTGGGTCGGAATGGCCGCCACCATGGCCGGACGGTCGATACCGGGCAGGGTTTTCAGCACATAGCGCGACAGCGCCATCAGCGCGCCGGTATTACCAGCACTTACGCAGGCCTGAACCTTGCCATCACGCAATAATTCCAGGGCCACGCGCATGGACGAATCGGGCTTGCCACGCAACGCTTGCGAGGGCCGCTCATCCATGCCGATCACTTCGCTGGCGGCAACAATCTGCAGGCGCGCGCGATCCGCTGCCGACTGGCCAGCGATAAGATCTTCAAGGAGGGAGGGTTGACCGACAAGGGTCAGGTGCAGCGAGGGGGTAGCCGACAGGCAAGCAATACTCGCCTGAACAATGCTGCGGGGACCGAAGTCCCCGCCCATTGCGTCAATCGCGATGATCTGAGCGGACAAGGATTACTCGTCAGCGCCCTTGTCGATCACTTTACGACCACGGTATACGCCTTCTGGCGATACGTGGTGACGCAGGTGTACTTCACCAGTGGTTTTCTCTACGGACAGAGCGTTTTCCGAGAGAGCGTCGTGCGAACGGCGCATGTCACGGGCAGAGCGGGATTTTTTGTTCTGCTGAACAGCCATAATTGATTAACTCCTAAACGTTTGGGTCACGCTTTAACTGCGCCAATACACTGAACGGGTTGGACCGTGTTACCTCGTCCTTGCTCGGTTCGGGCTCATCGGCGCCCGCCGGCTGCTGGCATTCTTCCGGATGATGAGCAGGCACGATGGGCAGGGCGAGCAAAAGCTCCTCCTCGACCAAGGCCTGCAGATCCAAAGGATCTTCGCCCAGTTCCAGCACGTCATAACCTTTCGGCAACGACTGGGTATTCGCACCCTCCTTCACCACGGCGTAAGTGCATTCGCTGTGGATCGGCAGGGTGACCAGCTCAAGACAACGCTGGCAAACCATCTTGACCTCGACGCTCAGGTCGGTGTGGATAACCACAGCCTTCTGCTCGTCTCGCTCAAAATCGAATTTAGCCTGCACCGTACCGACAGTGTCGGAAAGCGGGTCGCAGAGTCTCTCCAAATCGGCGAGTTGCAGTGTTCCTTCGAGGGAAACACCACGATCGGCCAATTTGCGCGGGTCAACGTGAGGTGGAATCGGGTCATTCAACATAGGCGCAGCATTCTAGGGATGACCCCCGCCCCTGTCAAAGGAAATTCGGCCCCGTTCAGCATGTTAGAATCGTTTCACCTGCCCAGGAGTTTATCATGCTGCCTTTATTACTGGCTTCCAGCTCGCCCTACAGGCGCGAATTACTTGAACGCTTGCGCCTGCCCTTCAGCTGGGCTTCACCGGATATCGACGAACACCGCCTGCCCGAAGAGCCTGCCGTTGACCTGGTCAAACGCCTGGCACGAGAGAAAGCCCAGGCCCTGGCCACCAGCCATCCCGAGCACCTGATCATCGGCTCGGACCAGGTCGCCGTGCTCGGCGAGCAGATCCTCGGCAAACCGCACACCTTTGAGCGGGCCTGCGAGCAATTGCTGGCCGCCAGCGGCAACCACGTCACCTTTCTTACTGGCCTGGCGCTGCTCAATAGCGCTACCGGCCACTGCCAGGTCGATTGCGTGCCGTTCACGGTCAACATGCGCGAACTGGACCTGGCGCGCATCGAACGCTACCTGCGCGCCGAAGAGCCTTATGACTGCGCTGGCAGCTTCAAGGCCGAAGGCTTGGGCGTCAGCCTGTTTCAGGGCACCCATGGCGTCGATGCCACCAGCCTGGTCGGCCTGCCGCTGATTCGACTGGTGGACATGCTCCTGATCGAAGGCGTAACCCTGTAGGAGCGGGCTTGCCCCGCGATGCGACTCAACTGGCAGCTCACAATCGCGGGGCAAGCCCGCTCCCACCGCCCCCAAATAAAAAACCCCGACATCTGCCGGGGCTTTTTTCACTTCGCTCGCACTCAGCGCAACGACGGCCCCTGAAAGCCCATCCACAGCGCCAGACGCTCGGCAATACTGGTACCCAGGCGCTTGGAGAAGCGATCGAACGGCGACTCTTCGATGGTGAAGTCGACCAATTCTTTCTCGCCTACCACTTCGCGCGCCACGTAACCGGCGCTGCCCAGGCCATCCACCAGCCCCAGGGCCAGTGCCTGCTCACCCGACCAGATCAGGCCGCTGAACAACTCAGGATGCTCTTTGTCTTTCAGGCGATCACCACGCCCTTGCTTGACGCTGGCAATGAACTGCTTATGGGTGGTTTCCAGAACGCCCTGCCAGAACGCGGTCTCCTCAGGCTTCTGCGGCTGGAACGGATCGAGGAAGGCCTTGTGCTCGCCCGCCGTGTAGGTACGGCGCTCGACACCGAGCTTCTCCATGGTGCCGACAAAGCCGTAACCGGCCGCCGTGACACCAATGGAACCGACCAGACTGGCCTTGTCGGCATAGATCTGGTCCGCAGCGCTGGCGATGTAATAGGCACCGGAAGCACCCAGATCACTGATCACCGCGTACAGCTTGATTTGCGGGTACTCGGCGCGCAGACGACGAATTTCGTCATAGATGTAGCCCGACTGCACAGGGCTGCCACCCGGACTGTTGATCCGCAGGATCACCGCCTTGGTTTTCGAATCCTTGAACGCTTCGCGCAAGCCGCCAACGATGTTATCGGCACTGGCGGGCTCCTGATCGGCAATCATCCCGCGCACTTCAACCAGCGCGGTGTGACTGACGCTTCGGGAAGCAGCCTTGTCCACATTCATCAAGGGACTGAACAGCGCGAGAATGCCAAACAGATAGACGAAGGTCAGCAGCTTGAAGAAGATCCCCCAGCGCCGCGCACGACGCTGCTCCTGCACACCCGCCAGGAGGGTTTTCTCCAGCAGCTTCCAGCTTTTCTGCTCTTCGTTGCCTTCGGCGCTTGGCGCCTTCCACTCGTCAGCCATGCTCACCTACCCTGGAATTACCGCGACAGGCGACCGGCTCAGCCAGGCCTGCAACTGTGAAAAGTGCTCGATACAGACTTGTGGCCCGAAAGCACTCAGTGCTTGCGGCGACATGGCCCCGTAGGCAACAGCCACCGAATGCATGCCAGCGTTGCTGGCCATCAACAGGTCGAACGACGAATCGCCGACCATCAACGCCCTGCCCGGCTCGACCCGGCAATGCGCCAGAATTTCTTCGAGCATTTGCGGATGGGGCTTGCCACGACTCTCGTCGGCAGCGCGAGTGATATCGAAGTAATCCTGCCAACCATTGGCCCGCAGCACCCGATCCAGACCCCGACGCGCCTTGCCGGTAGCCACCGCCAGACGATAGCCCTGTGCACGAAACGCTTCCAGCGACTCCACCACGCCGTCGAACAAGGGCGACGGCTGCTCGTCCAATGCCATGTACACATCGGCATAGTGCTGACGGAACACCGCCACCTGCTCGGCATCCAGGTGCGGATACAGCGTGGCGATCGCTTCGGACAGCGCCAGGCCAATTATACCCTTGACCGCCTCGTCATCGCAGGTAGCGTGACCGGCGCGACCTGCGGCCAGATGCATGGCTTCGACAATGCGCCCGACCGAGTCAGCCAGCGTGCCATCCCAATCGAAGATCAGCAGATCGTAATCACGCCGCACTCAAGCGCTCCACAGTCTTGGCCCACATCTCGTCCACCGGTGCCTCGAGCTTGAGCTCGCCACCATCAGGCAGCGGCACGGTCAGGGCATAGGCATGCAGAAACAGACGCTTACCGCCCAGGTCGCGAATCTCGCGAGTGAAATCTTCATCGCCGTACTTGCTGTCACCGGCGATGCAGTGCCCGGCATGCAAGGCGTGCACGCGGATCTGGTGGGTACGACCGGTGATCGGGCGCGCCTCGACGATGGTGGCAAATTCACCAAAACGACGCAGCACGCGGAAAATGGTCAGCGCCTCCTTGCCTTCGTCGTTAACCTCGACCATACGCTCGCCAGAACGCAGATTGCTCTTGAGCAGCGGCGCATTGACCTGCTTTTTCGCCGTTGCCCAGTGACCACGGACCAGCGCCATGTAGCGCTTGTCGACACCATCACCGCGCAATGCGGCATGCAGGTGACGCAACATGCTGCGCTTTTTGGCAATCATCAACAGCCCTGAGGTGTCGCGGTCCAGGCGATGGACCAGCTCCAGCTCCTTGGCATCCGGACGCATCTGACGAAAGGCTTCGATCACGCCGAAATTCAGACCGCTACCGCCATGCACGGCGATCCCCGCCGGTTTGTTCAGCACGATCAAGGCCTTGTCTTCATAGACGATGGCGGCCTCAAGGCGCTGAAGCAAACCCTGAGCCACCGGCACAGGCTCGTCGCGCTCGGGCAGACGAACGGGCGGCACGCGCACGATGTCGCCGGCCTGCAACTTGTACTCGGGCTTGATCCGGCCCTTGTTCACCCGCACTTCGCCTTTACGCAAAATGCGGTAAATCAAGGTCTTGGGAACACCCTTGAGTGCAGTGATGAGAAAATTATCGATTCGTTGGCCGGCAAGTTCCGGCGCGACCTCGATCAGCTGGACGCCGGAGGTCGGAGGGGCATTAGTCGTCATTTGCCAATCATAACAATTTTTTATGGATTTGAAGCACTTAATGATTGCTGCTATAGTCGCGAACGCCGCCAAAAGCGGCTGGGCAGCGGACTCACGGCTTCTAGCCGGCCCTGACCGACGCAAAATCTCGAGGACGCGAGGCCGTCCGACGGGGCTTTTGCCAGTTTACAGAATTGCCTGGAATCGCCACCAGCGCCGTGCAGAGAAGACCGATAAAAAACGACAAGAGCGGTGTTTTGCCCTCCCCCGATGTTTTTTTCGATGCCACTCTGTCAGTGCCGTCAATTTCACGCAGTCATGGTGAAAGCTTCGGAAATACCAGCCTTGGACATAAAAGGCGCGGGCTCCCGTATTGGAGCTGGCGATAAATGCAACCCGTTGCGGATTCAGCGCGCGGCAGCACCCGAATTATCAGGGATACGTGTAGGGTGGAGATGCACAACCGTCGGACCGTGTAGCACCGCGTCCAGTCCACAGGCCTTCTGGCCAGGCGACCGGACCCGGTCTTGATCAAGATGCCCCCAGGGCGTCCACGGCCGAAGGCTGATTCCTCCTCCTGACTGAGTGCATTTGACACCACAGCAAGCAGGACGCGTCGTCGCGACTTCGGCAGTACTGGGTTACCAGTCTGGCTCGACAGTCGCTGGACACGGGGGTGGCCCGCCACCCCTTGCGCACCTGACACCGACCGTGAGAAGTCGTGTGTGCCGAACGCCGTTTCCGGCAGCCCGGAAACCGACGGTATTACATGAAAAGAATGCTGATTAACGCGACTCAACCCGAAGAGTTGCGTGTAGCTCTGGTAGACGGCCAACGTCTCTACGACCTGGACATCGAGTCCGGTGCGCGCGAGCAGAAGAAGGCCAACATCTACAAAGGCCGGATCACCCGGATCGAACCCAGCCTGGAAGCCGCTTTCGTCGACTTCGGCTCCGAACGCCATGGCTTTCTGCCGTTGAAAGAAATCTCCCGCGAATACTTCAAGAAGTCCCCGGAAGGCCGGGTGAACATCAAGGAAGTGCTCAGCGAAGGCCAGGAAGTTATCGTCCAGGTCGAGAAAGAAGAGCGCGGCAACAAGGGCGCCGCCCTGACCACCTTTATCAGCCTGGCTGGCCGTTACCTGGTGCTGATGCCGAACAACCCGCGTGCCGGTGGCATCTCCCGCCGCATCGAAGGCGAAGAGCGCAATGAACTGCGCGAAGCCCTGAACGGCCTGGTCGCCCCTGCCGACATGGGCCTGATCGTGCGCACTGCCGGCCTTGGCCGCAGCAGCGAAGAAATGCAGTGGGACCTGGATTACCTGCTGCAGCTGTGGACTGCCATCAAAGAAGCCTCGCAGGACCGCGCTGCGCCTTTCCTGATCTACCAGGAAAGCAACGTCATCATCCGCGCCATCCGCGACTACCTGCGCCAGGACATCGGCGAAGTACTGATCGACAGCATCGACGCCCAGGAAGAAGCCCTGACCTTCATCCGCCAGGTGATGCCGCAGTACGCCAGCAAGATCAAGCTGTATGAAGACAGCGTTCCGCTGTTCAACCGCTTCCAGATCGAAAGCCAGATCGAAACCGCCTTCCAGCGTGTGGTCGACCTGCCGTCCGGCGGCTCGATCGTCATCGACCCGACCGAAGCCCTGGTGTCCATCGACATCAACTCGGCGCGCGCCACCAAAGGCAGCGACATCGAGGAAACCGCCCTGCAGACCAACCTGGAAGCGGCTGAAGAAATCGCCCGCCAGCTGCGCCTGCGTGACATCGGCGGTCTGATCGTCATCGACTTCATCGACATGACCCCAGCCAAGAACCAGCGCGCCGTCGAAGAAAAGGTACGCGAGTGCCTGGAAGCCGACCGTGCCCGCGTACAGGTTGGCCGCATCTCGCGCTTCGGCCTGCTGGAAATGTCCCGTCAGCGCCTGCGTCCGTCCCTGGGCGAAAGCAGCGGCATCGTCTGCCCGCGCTGCAGCGGCACCGGCATCATCCGTGACGTCGAATCCCTGTCGCTGGCGATCCTGCGCCTGATCGAAGAAGAAGCCCTGAAAGACCGCACCGCTGAAGTTCGCGCACAAGTGCCGATTCCTGTTGCAGCCTTCCTGCTCAATGAAAAACGCAACTCGATCACCAAGATCGAACTGCGCACCCGGGCGCGTATCGTCATCCTGCCGAACGACCACCTGGAAACTCCGCACTTCGAAGTCCAGCGCCTGCGCGACGACAGCCCGGAAGCGCTGAGCAGCCAGTCCAGCTACGAAATCGCCGCCGCCGAGACCGAAGAAGTCCAGCCGACTGCCGCCACCCGCACCCTGGTTCGCCAGGAAGCCGCGGTCAAGACTGCACCGGCTCGCGCCAATGCTCCGGTTCCAGCTGCCCCGGAACAACCTGCCGCACCGGTCCACGTCGCGCCAGAACCAAGCCTGTTCAAAGGCCTGGTGAAGTCGCTGGTCAGCCTGTTCGCCGGCAAGGAAGAGCCTGCCGCCGCCCCAGTGGTTGCCGAAAAACCGGCCACCGAGCGCCCGCAGCGTAACGAAGAGCGCCGCAACGGTCGTCAGCAGAGCCGCAACCGCAATGGCCGTCGCGATGAAGATCGCAAGCCTCGCGAAGAGCGCGCACCGCGTGAAGAGCGTCAACCACGCGAAGCCCGTGAAGAAACCCAGGCCCGCGAAGAGCGCGCTCCACGTCAGCCACGCGAAGAGCGTCAGCCTCGCGCCCCGCGTGAAGAGCGCCGCTCCCGCGAAGACCGTCCGGTCCGCGAACTGCGCGAGCCGCTGGATGCTGCCACCCCGGCCGTGCGTGAAGAGCGTCCTGAGCGCGCCCCGCGTGAAGAACGCCAGCCTCGTGAAGAGCGCAGCCCACGTGAAGAGCGTGCACCACGCGAAGAGCGCGCGCCTCGTGAAGAACGTGCGCCACGCGAAGAGCGTCAGCCACGTGCGCCACGTGAAGAGCGCCAGCCTCGTCCAGCCGAGCAGGCTGCGGAAGCGGCTGAGGAGCAATTGCCGAACGAAGAACTGCTGCAGGACGACAACCAGGAAGGCACCGACGGCGAACGCCCACGTCGCCGCTCCCGTGGCCAGCGTCGCCGCAGCAACCGTCGTGAGCGTCAGCGTGATGCCAACGGCAACGTCGTTGAAGGCACCGAAGACGGTAGCGAAGAAGGCAACGAGCCGTCGGCCGCCGACCTGGCAGCTGGCCTGGCAGTCACCGCTGCAGTTGCCACCAGCAACATCAGCGCTGAAGCCGAAGCGCAAGCCAACGTTCAAGCTGAACGCGCTACTGCCGCCATTGAAGAGGCTGCCCCGGTAGCTGCTGAGGTTGTCGCCGTAGAGACCGTTGAAGCAACCGAACCTGCTGTGGTCGAACCTGTTGTGGTTGAAGCGCAACAGCCTGTCGTTGCTGAAGAAGTGGTAATCGCCCCAGTGGTCGAGCAGCCATTCAGCGAACCTGTGGCTGCAGTGGAAGCGAGCATTGAGCCGGTTGTCGACGTTGCCCCTCAGCCAGTTGTAGAAGCACCGGTTGAAGTAGCTGTCGCCGCCGAGCCTGTCGTTGAAGCACCACGCGAGCCAGAAGTTGTTCAGGCCCCAGTGGTTGAAGCCGAAGCTGAAACTGCCAAGCCGGCTGTTGCCGAGCCAGCGCCGGTTGCTGCGGAACAGGCACCTGCTGCCGAGCCAGCGGTGGCCGAAGCCCCGGTAGTGATGCTGCCAAACGGCCGTGCACCCAACGACCCGCGTGAAGTGCGTCGCCGCAAGCGTGAGGCCGAAGCAGCAGCTGCTGCCGCCGCCCAAGCCGCACCGGTAGAGCAACAAGCTGAAGCCCTGGAAACTGCAGAAGAGCACAAACCGCTCGTCTGATCATCCAGGCAGTAAAAAGCCCCGCCAGGTAACTGGCGGGGCTTTTTTTATGGCCTCTGTGGGAGCGGGCTTGCCCCGCGATGCGATGCAACTGATGTGCTGCAATCGCGGGGCAAGCCCGCTCCCACAGCGATCAGTACAGATTCGGCTCCATCTCAAGCCTGACGCCGAAGCGCTCAAGAATGTCAGCCTGGATTTTCTGCGCCAACTGATGCAACTGCAGGCCAGTGGCCTGGCCATAGTTGACCAGTACCAACGACTGCAAACGGTGCACCCCGGCATCGCCTTCACGGTGACCTTTCCAGCCTGCCTGTTCGATCAGCCAGCCCGCCGCCAGCTTCATCTGCCCGTCAGCCTGTGGATAAGCCACCAGCCCCGGATACTGCAGACGAATCTTGTCGGCCAGCACAGCGGCGACCACCGGGTTCTTGAAGAAGCTCCCGGCATTGCCCAACTCGACCGGGTCTGGCAGTTTCTCCCGACGAATGCTGCAAATCGCATCGCTGACATTCTGCGCCGTCGGCTGACTGATACCCTGTTCGCTCAAGCGCTGACGCACCGGCCCGTAGTCCAGATGCGCCTGCATGACGCGACTCAAGGCAAAACGCACACGCAGAATCAGCCAGCGCCCCGGATGCTGTTTGAACAGGCTGTCGCGGTAGGCAAACTGGCACCCTTCAAGATCAAAGTCATGCAACTCGCCGGTCTCGCGATCCAGCGCGGTCAACCCGACGAAGACATCCTTGATCTCGACCCCGTAGGCACCAATGTTTTGCATCGGCGCGGCACCGACGGTACCGGGAATCAGGCTGAGGTTCTCCAGCCCTGCCAGGCCTTGCGCCAGGCTCCACTGCACGAAAGGATGCCAGGGCTCCCCGGCCTCGGCTTCGACAATCACCCGCCGACCATCATCAGCCAGGATGCGCAGACCACGACTGGCCATACGCAACACCAAGGCCTGCACATCCGCGGTCAACAGCAGATTGCTGCCGCCGCCAATGACCAGCACCGGAACATCATGCTGCCTGGCGTCCGCCAGGGCCTGTCGAACTTCGTCATCGTTGTGAGCTTCGGTGAAATACCGCGCCCTGACGTCAATACCGAAGGTGTTGTACGGCTTGAGCGATACCTGCTCCTGCCACTGAGCGCTCATAGACGACCCTTGAGTTCGATGACCAATTGGCGGCAGGCAGCTTCGATCAGATCAAGTACCTGCTCGAAACCTTGCTCACCGCCGTAGTAAGGATCCGGCACTTCATCCAGCACGCCCTCATAGCGACGCAGGAACAGGTCCAGCTCGGCTTTTGCCCCGGCGGGTTGCATGGCCCGCAGATGGCCAAGGTTGCTCTTGTCCATCGCCAGGATCAGGTCGTAATCATTGAAATGCCTGGGCTTGACCTGCTGTGCGCGCTGCTGCGACAGGTCATAGCCGCGCAATTGCGCGGCACGACGGGTGCGGCTGTCCGGCTGTTTGCCGACATGCCAGTCACCGGTACCGGCCGAGGCCACTTCAATCAGCTCGCCCAGGCCTTCGACCTGAAGCTGGTGGCGCAATACGCCCTCGGCGGTGGGCGAGCGGCAGATATTGCCCAGGCACACGAACAGAACCCGCATCAGGCCTCCAGAATGCGCCGTACGCGCTCGAGGTCTTCGGGAGTATCGACACCCACCGGTGGCGCCTCGATGGCATCGGCGACGTGAATACGCACGCCGTGCCAGAGCGCCCGCAGCTGCTCAAGCGATTCGGTGCGCTCCAGCCAGCAAGGTCCCCAGCCAACGAAATCCTGCAGGAAACCCGCACGGTAAGCGTACATGCCGATGTGCCGACGAAAAGGCACGCCTTCTGGCAGCGTATCGCGGCTCTGGGCAAACACATCCCGCGCCCAGGGCAATGGCGCCCGGCTGAAAGTCAACGCCAGGCCATTGCAGTCGCTGACCACTTTGACCGCATTGGGATTGAACACCGCCGTGACGTCGCTGATCGGTTCGGCCAGGGTCGCAATGCCTGCTTCTGGATGCGCCGCGAGGTTGGCCGCCACCTGGTCAATGATGACCGGCGGAATCAGCGGCTCATCGCCCTGGACATTGACGACAATGGCGTCCGCAGCCAGCCCGAGTTTGGTGGCCACTTCGGCCAGTCGGTCGGTACCCGAATCATGGTCTTCGCGGGTCATCAGCACTTCAGCGCCAAAGGCCTCGCAGACCTGGTAGATACCGGCATCATCGGTGGCAATCACCACGCGACTGGCGCTGCTCTTGCGCGCCTGCTCCCAGACGTGCTGAATCATCGGCTTGCCAGCAATCGGCAGCAACGGCTTGCCCGGCAGACGGGTAGAAGCCAGCCGCGCCGGAATCACCACAGTGAAGGTCAAGCTCATTTGTCCAGACGCTCTTCATCGGTCAGGGTACGGGCTTCGCTTTCGAGCATCACCGGGATACCGTCGCGGATCGGATAGGCCAGGCCAGCGCCCTTGCTGATCAGCTCGGTCTTGTCGGCGCTGAGTTTGAGCGGGCCTTTGGTGATCGGGCAGGCCAGGATGTCGAGCAGTTTGGTGTCCATGGATATTCCTCAGGCCAGTGGCCGGAAAAAGAAAAGAATCAGGGCTGCGATGGCGCCTGCAACAGTCGCTCAAGCTGGCCGTCGAACCAGGCCACAAAGGCCGGTGAAGGCACAGCGTCGACCGCCAGGTACCACCAGTCGTCAGCTGCAAAGGCACGGCATTTGACCGCGTCTTTCTCGGTCATGACCAGCGGCAGCGCAGGGCTGAAGCTCAGGGCCTGGGCGCTGTACTCGGCATGATCGGCAAACGGGTGCGGCACAGGCCGCCAGTTTAGCCCCTGCAGGGTATTGAAGAAACGTTGCGGGTTACCAATGCCGGCAACCGCGTGAACCGCTTGACCCGCCGGGAAGTGCTGCACGCTTACGCGCTCGCCGCTGCGCAGGTTGACCAGCGCGGTTGGCTTGAGGGCAAACCCATAGCCATCGTCACGATCGGCGGTGGCGCCGTTGTAGAGCAGTGCATCCACCTCCTGCAGGCGCTCCACCGGCTCGCGCAGAGGACCTGCGGGCAGACAGCGGCGATTACCCAAGCCCCGGGCGGCATCGATCAACACCAGCTCCAGGTCACGGGCCAGGCGGTAATGCTGCATGCCGTCGTCACACAGGATCAGGTCCACTGGCTCGCTGGCCAGCAACGCCTGCACGGCGCGCGAACGGTCGGGATCAATCATCAGCGGTACGCCGCTGCGCTGGACGATCAGCAATGGCTCATCCCCGGCCTCGGCCGCACTTTGTTCAGCGCGCACCCGCCAGGGCAATTGCGGCGGTTTGGCGCCATAGCCACGACTGACCACACCGACGCGCAGGCCTTGCTGACGGCAATGCTCGATCAACCAGAGGATCATCGGTGTCTTGCCGGTGCCGCCAACGGTGATATTGCCCACCACGATCACCGGCACCGGGGCGCGGTAGCTTGGACTTTCGCCGCTGAGGAAGCGCGCGCGTTTGCGTAGCACCACCCGGCGATAGAGCGCCTCGAGCGGGCGCAGCAGGCCCAGAGCCGGATGCCCGGCGTACCAGGCATTGAGCAGACGGTCGGCAAAAGCCATCAAGGCGTTCCTTGGGCCGCCTCGACGGTGGTCATGCGCAACTGGCTGAAACCGAGCTTGCCGGCCGCATCCATGGCAGTGACCACCGCCTGGTGCGGGGTCTTGCCGTCGGCGCTGATCGACAACGGCAGTTTGGTGTCACCGGCAGATTCTTTCTGCAGGGCTTCGGTCAGCGTCGCCAGATCGCTCTTGGGCAACAGGTTGTTGTTCAGCGAATAGACGCCATCGGCGCTGATGGTGATCTCCAGTTGCTTGAGCTCGCTGTCGGGTGCGGGCGCACCACTGACAGACTCCGGCAGCTCGACCCGCAGCTGGGTTTCGCGGGTGAAGGTGGTAGTCACCACGAAAAACAGCAACAGGATAAACACCACGTCGATCAATGACGCCAGGTTGATGTCCACGGTCTCCCGTGCCTTGCGCCGGAATTTCACGCCTTGCCCTCGGCCAGGTCGACGTCACGGTCGCCCTGCACCACTTCGACCAGCTTGATCGCCTCTTGCTCCATGCCGACCACCAGTTCGTCGATACGGCGCTGCAGGAAGCGGTGGAAGAACACCGACGGAATACCGACCATCAGACCGGCTGCGGTGGTAATCAAGGCTTTCGAGATACCGCCGGCCAGCACCGCGGCATTGGTGGTCATGCCGGTCCCCATGAAGGCACTGAAGATATCGATCATGCCCAGCACAGTGCCGAGCAGACCGAGCAATGGCGCCATCGCGGCAATGGTGCCCAAGGCATTGATATAGCGCTCCAGCTCGTGGATAACCCGGGCTGCAGCTTCTTCAATGCACTCTTTCATGATCTCGCGGCCATGCCGGGAGTTAGCCAGGCCAGCCGCGAGGATCTCACCCAACGGCGAATCGGCGCGCAGGGCCTTGAGCTTGTCACTGGTCAGCTGCTTGTCTTTGATCCACAACCACACCTGACCCAGCAGGTGCGGCGGGGTGACCCGGCTGGCGCGCAGGGTCCAGAGACGCTCGGCGACGATAGCCATGGCGGCGATGGAACTCAGAATGATCGGCAGCATCATCCAACCACCGGACTTGACCAATTCCCACACAGTTAGCATCCCCTTGAAAAAGTCCGCCACTCTACCATAGGACCCTTGGACGCTCATCTGCCGAAGGTCGTCAACTCGGGTCACGCCAGAAGCGCCGCTGGCTGCGCATCCCCAGCGGCTCGCCGAAAGTCCCCAGACGCAGGCGCAGCGCGCCGTGCACAGCACTGTCGAAGGCTTCGATGCCATTTATCCGGTAGCGCTCCATGACTTCGGCATGGGGATGGCCAAACGCGTTGTAGCGCCCCCTGGAAATCAATACGCCACGCGGCGCCGTGGCTGCCAGCAACGCCTGGCTGGATGAGGTGCGACTGCCATGGTGCGGTGCCTGCAGCCAGTCGACCCGGGTAGCTTGCCAGTCGCTGATCCAGGCCCGCTCGCCAGCGGCATCGAGATCACCGGCAAGCAATAGCCGCTCGCCACCCGCCTCAACCAGCAGTACGCAGGAGTCCTGGTTACTGTCGCGGGCACCGCGCCACTGCCAGACCGAAAAATTCACCCCATCCCACTGCCAGCGCTCGCCATTGACACAGGGCAACGCTTGCAAGGCTGACGCAAGCCGCGCCGATTCACCGCCGCGCACCTGATGCACCGGCAATCCGCGCTTGATCGCCAGGGCGCCGCCAGCATGATCGGCGTCGGCGTGACTGAGTAGCATCAGATCGAGCTCGTGCACCCCCAACTTGCGCAAAGTCGGTAGAACGACCCGCTCCCCCAGATCGTGATCACCCAGCGCAGGCCCGGCGTCATACAGCATCGCGTGCTGACGGGTACGCAGCACGAACGCCAGACCCTGGCCGACGTCCAGTTGCCAGACTTCTACTTGGCCATGCGGTACCCACTCTCGTGGCGCAAACGCAGCCAGCAGGAGCAATGGCCAGCCGAGCACACGCATTGGCAGACCACGGGGCAGTAACAGCAGCACAGCTCCCAGCCAGAGCAATGCCCAGAGCGGCCATGACAAATACTCCGGTGTCCATGCAGGCTGAATGTGGGCGAGGTTTTCCAGCAGGCCGAACAGCACGCCAAGCAGACCACCTGCCAGCCAGAGCAATCCTTGCCCCACTAACGGCACAGGCAGCAGCAGGGTTCCCAGCAATGCCACTGGCAGCACCGCCAGGCTGATCCAGGGCACGGCAAACAAGTTGGCCAGCGGCGCACTGAGACTGACCGGCAGCCCCAAAGCGATCAACACCGGCAGCAATCCCAAGGCAATCAACCACTGCGCCCGTCCCCACGCCCGCCAGGGGCTCCAGACCCCGAGCCGGCCACTGAAGGTGAAGAGCAGCACCGCAACCGCGGCAAAAGACAGCCAGAATCCGGGCAGCAGACTGGCCAGCGGCTCCCACAGCAACACGGCATTGAGTGCCAGCAACAACGGTAAGCCCACCCCCAGATGGCGATAGCGCAAACGCCAGAGCAGCACCACCGCGAGCATCATGCAGGCGCGCTGTACCGGCACCTGAAAACCGGCCAGCAAGCCGTAACCCAGCGCGGCGGCAAAGGCTGCGCCACAGGCCCAGGGCAACCAGGGCAAGGCCTGCGGCCAAAGTCCAAGCCGCGCCAAACCGGCTATCAGCCCATAGACCATTCCGGCCAGCAGGCCGACATGCTGCCCGGAGATCACCAGCAAGTGCACCGTGCCGGTCGCCTGCAGCGTTTGCCAGCTGTCCCGGGCCAACCCTGCGCCATCGCCCAGTACCAGGGCAACCAGCTCTGCCTCGCGCCCCTGGGCATCCACACCCGACAAGCGCTGACGCAGCCCGTCGCGCCAGGCGCCCTCGGCAGGCGTCAGCCGCTCCCCGGCCTTGACGTTACCGGTGGCGCCAATCCGCCGGGCCAGCAAGGCGGCCTCGCGGTCCGGACCATGCGGGTTGAGCAAGCCATTGGGACGCTTGAGGGTGACCGCCAGCCGCCAGCGCTCGCCACTGTTCACCTGCGGCCCGGCAAACCAGCTCAGTTGCAGGCGCTGCGGCAACTGCGCGCGGCGAGATTGAGCGGCATCGAGTTCGAATCGAATTGACCGGCCGTTGTGCGCGGGCAAGCCGACCACCCTGCCCTCCAGCCACACAGTACGACCATCGAGCGCAGGCGCCAGACGATCATCCAGCGCTTGCTGCGCCGATAGACAGGCCCAGCACAGGCCGAGCAGGAACAGCCCGAGCGGACGAACTCGCCAAGGCAGACAACACAGCCCAACCAAGGCCATCAAAACGACGATCCCGACCGATGGCAATACCGGTAAGGCACGCAGGCACAGCAGGCCCAGTGCCAGCGCTAACATCCCTGTGCGCATGGTTTACAGCTCCAGAACAGATCCACCCTTTGAGGCTTAGATCAGTGGAGCCGACAGCTCACTCAATAATTGTCACAAAGTCTGTAATGGGGGCTTTTTAGAATCGGTGCATACTTGCCCCCTTCACCCAGTCGAGAGCCTACATGCCGCGTCGTCTCTTCAAACGCTACATGCCCGACCCGACCAGCATCAGGGAACACAAATCCTTACGCTTTCTCGGCCGGCTATTGCATGACCCGAACCTCTGGCACCTGAATCGTCATTCAGTGGCGCGGGCGATGGCTGTCGGCCTGTTCGCGGCATTCATTCCGGTGCCGATGCAAATGCTCCTGGCCGCCAGCCTGGCGATCCTGGTGCGTGGCAACATGCCGATTGCTGTCAGCCTGGTCTGGCTGACCAACCCGTTCACCATGCCGCCGGTGTTCTACTGCACCTACCAGATGGGCGCCTGGCTGATGCAGGTGCCAGCCAGAACCTTGCCGGACGAATTGACCTTCGAGTGGATCACCGGCGAGCTGTCGACCCTGTGGCAGCCGTTTCTGCTCGGCTCGGTGGTCTGCGGCCTGCTCCTCGGTGCCCTGGCCTACTGCCTGACCATGCTCTACTGGCGCTGGTGGGTAGGCCGGCAGTGGCACCGACGCAAGCAAAAGGTCTCAGCTGCGCATTCCTCGCCCACTGACCAGTAGGCGCACGCAGCCGACGTACAGCACAGCCGTGGCAATGAGCATGAAGCTGATGGCCACGCTGATGCGAATGTCCGAAACCCCGAGAATGCCGTAACGGAACGAGTTGACCATGTGCAGCACCGGGTTGGCCAACGACACCGTCTGCCAGAATGGCGGCAACAGGTTGATCGAGTAGAACACCCCGCCCAGGTAGGTCAACGGTGTGAGGACGAAGGTCGGAATGATCGAGATGTCGTCGAAGTTGCGCGCAAACACCGCATTGATGAAGCCGAGCAGCGAAAAGATCGTCGCGGTCAGCAGCACCACCAGGATAGTCACGCCCAGATGGTGCACCTGCAGGTGCGTGAAAAACAGCGACAGCGCCGTGACAATCACCCCCACCGCCAGACCACGCAGTACCCCGCCGAGGGTGTAGCCTATCAGGATGGTGTGCGGCGAAACCGGCGATACCATCAACTCTTCGATCGAGCGCTGGAATTTGCTGCCAAAGAAGCTCGAAACCACGTTGCCGTAGGAGTTGGTGATCACCGACATCATGATCAGCCCGGGCACAATGTACTCCATGTAGGTGAAACCACCCATGTCACCAATCTGCCGGCCAATCAGGTTCCCGAAGATCACAAAGTACAAGACCATGGTGATTGCCGGGGGAAGCAGGGTCTGCGGCCAGATCCGGGTGAAACGACGCACTTCGCGGTGGACAATGGTATTGAGGGCGACCAGGTTGGCGCTCAGCTCCGAACTCATACCGCCACCTTCGCCAGGTTTTTCTCGACCAGTGACACGAACAGCTCCTCAAGGCGGTTGGTCTTGTTGCGCAGGCTTTGCACTTCGATGTTCTGCACCGCCAGCTGGCTGAACAGACCGGTAATCCCCGCTTCGTTGTCCACGCCCTTGTCCACCTGCACTTCCAGGGTGTTCGGGGTGAGCAGACGGCACGGATAGCCGATCAGTTGCGGGGCTTGCTGCAGATCATTCTTGAGATCGAGCAGGAAGGTCTCGACATGCAGCTTGCCGAGCAGCTCGCGCATGCTGGTGTTCTCGACAATCGTGCCGTGGTCGATGATGCCGATGTGTCGGCACAGCTGTTCGGCCTCTTCCAGGTAATGGGTGGTCAGAATGATGGTGATGCCCTGCTGGTTCAGCTCGGTGAGAAAGCTCCACATCGAGCGGCGCAGTTCGATATCCACACCTGCGGTCGGCTCATCGAGAATCAGCAAGCGCGGCTCATGGATCAACGCCCGGGCGATCATCAAACGACGTTTCATGCCGCCCGACAGTGAACGCGATGGCACATCGCGCTTGTCCCACAGGCCGAGCTGGGTCAGGTACTTCTCGGCGCGTTCCTTGGCCACTTTCGCCGGGATGCCGTAGTAACCGGCCTGGGTCACGACGATGTCGAAGGTCTTTTCGAACTGGTTGAAGTTGAACTCCTGCGGCACCACACCGATGCTGCGCTTGAGTGCGGCCGGCTGGCGATCGAGGTCGTGGCCAAAAATACTCACCGTACCGCTGGTCTTGTTGACCAGGGTCGAGAGGATGCCAATGGTGGTGGACTTGCCAGCGCCATTGGGACCGAGCAAGGCAAAGAAGTCACCTTCGGCGACATCCAGGTCAATCCCCTTGAGGGCCTGGAAACCGTTGCCGTAGGTTTTGGTTAGCTGCCTTATGGACAGAGCAGAACTCATAGCGGGTCGCGTACCAGTTTTAAAGGTTCAAGACGCGACCGGACAGGCCGGCCGCAGTGAATATGACCATGGTGCTTGTCCAGGCCATACAAGTACAGTCATGTGTATCGATAATGACTATCAGGTTAACCGTTGTGATCAGGTCAGCGCGGTCATGACCGCTGCCTGATAGGCCGGGCGCTCTTGCAAACGCTCGTACCAGGCGCGCAGGTGGCGCATTTCAGGACGTTCGATAGGCATCTCGAACCAGGCATAGGCAAAGCAGCCCAGCGGGATATCGCCCATGCCCAGCTCGTCGCCGGACAGGTAAGGCTTGTGCGCCAAGGCCTGGTCAGCAATCGACAGCAGCTGCGCGCAGGTCTTGTGTGCGGCATTGATCGCAACCCAGTCCTGCTGATCTGCAGGCGTGCGCAGGATGCCCCAGAACAACGGGCGAAACGGCGTCGCCAGGGAAGAGGTCACCCAGTCCATCCACTTGTCCGCCTCGGCGCGCTTGCGCGCATCAGGCTCGTACCAGCCCGAGTCACTGCCGTACTGCGCCGACAGGTAGCGCACAATGGCATTGGACTCCCAGAGCACCAGGCCGTCATCTTCGATCATCGGCACCAGGCCATTGGGATTCAATGCGCGGTACTGAGGTTCGTTGACCAGGCCGAAGGCACCACCGGCATCGATCGATTCGTACTCCAGCCCCAACTCTTGCGCGCACCACAGTGCCTTCCTGACATTGGTCGAATTCTTCCGGCCCCAGATCTTGAGCATAACGGCGTCCTGATGAATGTGCGGTCGCCCAGTCTACCCCAGGCGCTCGCCCTGACAATCGCCCACGCATCCAGGCGAACTCCTGCAGCCACAGCCTGTCACTGTTCTGACAAGCCGATTGGCGGATGCGGTCTAAGCTCTGATGGATCGCAAAAGCCCTTAAGTTTCACGGAGGAAAGACTATGTTGCTGTTGTGGTTATTGGTTCTGGTGATCGGTGCGGCCTACCTTGCCCACCGGCGCATTGCCGCCGTGCCGGCGCTGGCCCTGCTTGCAGGGTATGTGCTGCTGATGGGCATTTTCAGTCACGCCCCCGGCTGGCTACTGGCATTCTTCTGGCTGGTGCTGGGAGCCAAGGCCGCACTGGTACTGCTGCCGGAGCTGCGCCGCAAAGTCTTCAGCGGCCCGCTGTTCGCCTGGTTCAAGCGCACCCTGCCAGCGATGTCGCAGACCGAGCGCGAGGCTATCGATGCCGGCACCGTCTGGTGGGATGGCGAACTGTTCAGCGGCCGCCCGAACTGGAACACCTTGCTCGATTACTCCAAGGCCGAGCTGACTGAAGAAGAACAAGCCTTCATCGACGGCCCCACCGAAGCGCTGTGCGCCATGGTCAGCGACTGGCAGATCGGTCAGGACCTGGACCTGCCGCCAGCCGCCTGGGAGCACATCAAGTCCAACGGCTTCTTTGCCCTGATCATCCCCAGGGAATATGGCGGCAAAGGCTTCTCGGCCTATGCCCACTCGCAGGTGGCGATGAAGCTGGCCACCCGCAGCGGCGACCTGGCCTCGACGGTCATGGTGCCCAACTCCCTCGGCCCGGCTGAACTGTTGCTGCACTACGGCACCGACGCGCAGCGCCAGCATTACCTGCCGCGCCTGGCACGCGGCGAGGAAATCCCCTGCTTCGCCCTCACCGGCCCGCTGGCCGGCTCCGATGCTGGCGCGATGCCCGACACCGGGGTTATCTGCAAAGACCAATGGCAAGGCGAGGAAGTGATAGGCCTGCGCCTGAACTGGGAAAAGCGCTACATCACCCTCGGCCCGGTGGCGACCTTGCTGGGCCTGGCCTTCAAGGCCTACGACCCGGAGCATCTGCTGGGTGAGGAGGAAGAGCTGGGTATCAGCCTGGCGCTGATTCCGACCGACACTCCCGGTGTCGAGATCGGCCAACGCCATTTGCCGCTGGGCGCCGCGTTCATGAACGGGCCCAACAGCGGCAAGGATGTGTTCGTGCCGCTGGACTTCCTTATCGGCGGCCAGGACATGCTCGGCAAAGGCTGGATGATGCTGATGAACTGCCTGTCGGTCGGCCGCTCGATCTCCCTACCGGCGGTGGGCACCGGCGCGGCCAAATACACCAGCCTGGTTACCGGCCAATATGCGCGGATTCGCGAACAGTTCAACGTGCCATTGGCCGCTTTCGAGGGCATCCAGGAATCCCTGGCACGGATCGGCGGCAATGCCTTCCTGATGGACAGCGCTCGCCTGCTCACCGCCAAGGCCGTGGACCTGGGCGAAAAGCCCTCGGTGCTCTCGGCGATTCTCAAGTACCACCTGACCGAACGGGGCCGCGAGTGCATTCAGCACGCCATGGATGTGCACGGCGGCAAGGGCATCATCATGGGCCCGAACAACTACCTGGGGCGCAACTGGCAGGGTGCACCGATTTTCATCACTGTCGAGGGCGCCAACATCCTCTCGCGCAACCTGATGATCTTCGGCCAGGGCGCGATCCGCTGCCATCCGTTCGTGCTCAGGGAGATGGCCCTGGCCGGGCGTGAGGACCACGACCAGGCGCTCAGGGAGTTCGACCAGCTGCTGATGCAGCACGTCGGCTTCGCCGTCGGCAACGCCGCCAGCACCTTGGTTCTCGGGCTGGGCCTGGGGCATTTCGAGAAAGTACCGGGTGACGCCCTGAGCCAGGGCTACTTCCGCGCACTCAATCGCCAGGCCGCGGCCTTCGCCCTGCTCGCCGACTTGTGCATGATGCTGCTCGGCGGCGAACTCAAACGTCGCGAACGCCTGTCCGCGCGCCTGGGTGATGTGCTGAGCCACCTCTACCTGAGTTCGGCGGCGCTCAAGCGTTATCACGACCTGGGCTCGCCGGAGCACCTGCAACCGCTGCTGAGCTGGGCCCTGGAAGAAAGCCTGGGCCAGGCCGAGAAAGCCCTGGACCGGCTGCTCGACAACTTCCCCAATCGCTTCCTTGGCTGCGCCCTGCGCCTGGTGGTATTCCCGTTCGGCCGCCGGCACACCGGCCCGAGCGACGCGCTGGATGCCGAAGTGGCCGCGTTGATCGGCCGCGCCAAAGGCGATCCAGCGCTGGAAGAGCTGCTTGCCGGCTGCTATCGCCCGCAAGATGCCGACGATCCGGTGGGCGCCCTGCAGCAGGCCTGCACCTTGCTCGACGAATGCGCACCGCTGCATGAGAAGCTGCGTCAGGCCCTCAAGACTGGCCAGGTCAGCCCGACGCCCGGTGAATCGACCATCGAGGCGGCCCTGCGCGCTGGCGTCCTTCAGGCCACAGAAGCACACACCCTGGAGGCCGCCGAAACAGCCCGGCGCCGGGTCATTGACGTTGATGCCTTCAGTAAAGAAGAACTGCAGCCCACGCCGGGCAAAATTCGTTAACGGCCGGGACATCGGGCGCCGGGAGCCGTATACTCCCGCGCCCGTTTTTGCTCAAGAGGACTGCCAGCATGGCTACCGATCGCCTGGAATACCATCTCGCCCTGCTTACCCACCTGCGTACCATTCTGGTTGCCCTGGGTGAAGCCGAGCAGGTGCCGGAAGAAAGCCACGCGCTGTTCCTGGAGCGCTTCGACGACCTGATGCTGCAGATGCCCGTCGACCCGGAGAGCATCTACCTGGGTCAGGACCTGATGTGCCAGGTGATCCAGCGCTACCCGCAGATCGCCCACCTGGTGCCACGTGACCTGCTGTGGTTTTTCGGTGGCGACTGTCTGCATTACATGCCCGACGAAGAGCAGCAGATGTACCAGACCCTGGAAGAGCGCCGCTACGAAGCGGAGCAGAACGACGAACCGTTTGACTGGAACCAGGAAAAGCAACTGCTGAGCATGTCTGACGACGACAGCAAGCACTGAGTGGCAAAGGTGCGCAGGGCTGAAAAATGCCCTGCCGCACAGCAGTCCCGATAAAAATCAGGACGAAAAAAAACGCCGTTCAAGCGAACGGCGTTTCTTTGTTTGGAGCGGGAAACGAGACTCGAACTCGCGACCCCGACCTTGGCAAGGTCGTGCTCTACCAACTGAGCTATTCCCGCAAAATGAAGCAACCGGCTGTGCCGGACAGAAAAAAGGCCATCGGCCTTCTTTCCAACGCATGCAGTACTCAAATACTGCGACGCCAAATTTGGAGCGGGAAACGAGACTCGAACTCGCGACCCCGACCTTGGCAAGGTCGTGCTCTACCAACTGAGCTATTCCCGCATTGGCGTCCCCTAGGGGACTCGAACCCCTGTTACCGCCGTGAAAGGGCGGTGTCCTAGGCCACTAGACGAAGGGGACACACTACAACATTCACTCCCTGCCGCGTTGCGCTGTGTGCTTTACGCTGCAAGTGGCGCGCATTCTAGGGATGCTGATAAAGCTCGTCAACTCCTTTGTATAAATTTATTTAAATCAATGACTTCCACACTGGCAAAGTAACTGCCCCAAGGCCATTGCCAGCCCGTGGCAGGGTGGGCAATGGCCTTTTGCTTGAAGTTTCTCAACTAATCCGGATACCGGGATACAACGGCCCGATCTGCGCCTCCCAGCCCTCCCCACCTCCGTTCATATCCTTGAAGACTGCCTGCTGCCTGGGCCAAGGGAAACCTGGAACCAGTCGCTGATCCCTCGCCCAATACCTGCCGCCAGGCCAACCGATCTGGGCGAGCCCGCCGCCTCCATACTGGTTATAGATTTCCCGCAACTCCGACAACCACAGACGCTGGTCCCCACCGACAATGTATTGCGATGAGCCCATCAAGTTCATCCTGCGAACATTCTGCACCGTCACGCTGTAACTGCGGGACTGCCCTGCACTGTCGCTAACCGTAATGGTTGCCGAACCATTGGCACGCGACATCACCGTGCCGTTGCCATCGACGCTGGCCACATTGGCGTTGCTCGAACTGTAGCGCAGCGGCGGCGTACCACCCGACGCCAGTCGTTGCCGGGAAGTATTGGCCGGTCGGCGACTGGGGCCCTGGCCGTTATCGGCCCGCACATAAATCACGCCATTGAGGAGCATGAGGCTGGTGTCGATCACTAACGGTGGCCGCGAGTCGACAATCACCCGCCATGGCGCAGAGACCGGTTGACTGCCATAGAGCCCCTTGGCCGTGAAATCATGCTGTCCGACCGACAGACCGTTGAGCGCCGCCTGCCAGGTGCCATTGGCAGGCACCGTTAGTGTTTGTTTCGCCGCTCCGTTGTCCAGGATCTGAACCTGCAACCCGCCTTGCGCGGTGCCATGCAGCGTCACTGCCGTGGCATAGGTACGGCCGCCGTTGCCAATCGCCGTGCCGTTGCTGTCGAGAACCCGGGTAATCACCGGGGTCACGCCCTGGCGCACTTCGAAGGTACGTGGCGCAGACTCCCGGCCACTGCCGTACAGCGCTGTGGCCTTGACGCTGTAGCGCCTGATAGTCAGGCCGGTCATGATCAGGGTCCAATCGCCCGCACCGTTGGCCGCTGTGGTTCCGGCCGACACCAGCCCCTCGAAGACCTCAATGCGCTGGCCAATGCTCGCCTTGCCCGACAAAGTGACACGCGAATCGAAGGTAAAGCCGCCTTCGCCCACCTCACCCTGGGAGTCCCTCACACTGACCAGGGTCGGCAGCACTTCTGCCACCACACTGAACGAACGGATATCCGATTCCTGCCCACTGCCATACAACGCCTTGGCCCTGAGCCGGTAAGGCCGGACTGTCAGCCCCTGCAACGAATGGGACCAGTCGCCGCTGGCGTTGGCCGTTACTGTCGCAAGCGAAGTCGTACCGTCAAACAGCTCCACGCGCTGACTGTTACTGGCCTTGCCGGCCAGGATCACCGAGGTGTCCACCGTCGTGCCCGCCTCGGCGACCTCACCGCGTGAATCACTGACACTGGTAATGCTCGGCTTGATATCGACATAAACCGTGAACGTACGCAGCGCCGACTCCTCACCATTGCCATACAGTGCCTTGGCCCTGACGCTGTAGGTTTGCGGCGCCAGGCCGGACAGCGTCAGGGTCCAGTCACCGCTGGCAGTCACTCGTGCAACCCCTTTGGAATCCGCCCCCGCGAAGATCTCCACCTGCTCGTTAGCACTGCCCTTGCCCCCCAAGGTAACCGAGGTATCGACCGTGGCGCCGCCATCGCCGAGCTCGCCTCTCGAATCCCTGACGCTGTCGAGGGTCGGGAACACATAATCGACCACACGGAAGCTGCGCGCGGCCGATTCCGCGCCACTGCCATACAGTGCCCTGGCCTTGATTACATAGACTTTGACCGCCAGACCGCTGAGCGACAGCGTCCAGTTGCCCTGGGCATCGGTACGCACGGTATCGAGCACAGCCTGCCCGTCGAGCACCTCCAGCGGCTGATCAATACTGGCTTTACCCGACACAATGATCTGGGTATCGACCGTTGTCTGCCCTTCGGCCAGTTCGCCCCTGGAGTCCATGACACTGGTGATTGCCGGGTTGACCGCGGCCACAACCTGGAAGCTCCGCACTTCGGACGCCCATTCATCCCCATACCTGGCCCTGACCTGCAGGCTATAGCCTCTGATCGCCAGCGCGGTTCGTGGCAGGCGCCAGTTGCCTTCGCCATCCACCGGCACCACGCCCCACGATTGAGCCCCCTCGAAAATCTCGACTTCCAGCCCGGCGCTGGCCTTGCCCGATAGAGTGACCGCAGTGTCCACCGTAGCCCCGCCATCAGCGACATCGCCCCGCGAGTCGTCCACGCGGGTGATACTCGGGATCAGCTGGGTGACCACGGTAAAGCCCCACACTGGCGACTCTGTACCGCTGCCATACAGGGCTTTGGCCTTCAGCTCGTAACGCCGGGGCAACAGATCCATCAGCGGGAAGCGCCACACTCCCAGATCATTCGCCCCCGCCCGCCCGAGCACGGTATCGCCGTCGAGGAGCTCGACGCCCATCGACACCCGTGCCGTGCCGGTAACCGTGACGGCGGTGTCGACACTGATGCCGCCGTCGGCCACCTGGCCCCAGCTGTCGATAACGTTGGTGATGTCTACCGGAATCGGTGTACCGATATAGAGTTGCAGGACATTCGATAGCCTGGTCTGACTACCGCGCTTGAGTGAGTACAAGACATTGACGGTGGTGCCACGCGATACCTCGACCAAGGCGGAAGCAATGCGGAAACTCACCGGACGTCCCTTGGATGCCTCGGTTACCGGCAGCCAGTCGCTGACTGTGCCATTGGCGTAAACACTCTGCCAGTAATAGGTGAGCACGTCGCCCGCCTCTGTGTCGGTGTATTCGATCCGCACGGTGGCGCCGTTGGGGATGATCGCCTCTGGATCGAGGACATCGCCGTCGGCCTCCGGGACAACCGGTGCAGGCAGCTCGTGGCGCAAGTTGAGTACCGTGAAGTAGCTGCGTGCCGATTCGCGGGTAGCGTTTAGGTCCGCGTCGGTGACACGGTAATACAGTTCCAGAGTTCCGCCATCGAGCACTGCGATATGTTCGGCCGCTACCAGGATCTCGATGGCATTGTCGACATCATTGGCGCTGACATCCTCTTCTACCTCGTGCAGGTAGACGCTGCCATCGGCACGCTTACCCTGCCAGATCAGCTTGACGACATCACCGACGACCATCCCCGGATAAGGGCCAAGCCTTACCCATGCGTGTTCCAGCCGGCTGTCCAGCAAACCGTCGACCGCCTGCAGGATGAGTGGCGCAGGCAACTCGGAAAGCTCGCCGATGATCCTGGCGAACGCACGTTTGGAAGATTGCGGCGGCTCACCACTGGCCTTTCTCAGCACGTAGGACGCATCCCCCGTGCCCGAGGCGATTGCGCGGATATCGGCATTGGGGACCTTGAAGTCCAGAGCCACGGGCGGCTTACCGATCTGCACCGACTCAGTGTGAACGAGCGGCGCCCCGATCTTCGGCGTGCCAACCCAAGTGAATTCGATGAAGTCACCTTCGGCATAAGGATCGCCATCTACCCAGACCGTTACGGTGACATCATTCGGCCCCAAAGCGATCAGGTCGATCGCCCCATTAACCGCCTCCCTGATGATCGGTGCCGCCAGCCGCCAGGCCCCCGCCTCTACTTTCACAGCAGTGAAACGCGACCAGTCGGAGGAATAGTTCCAGACCTCGTCGTAGACTTCGTAGTTCAGTTGCAACGCAGCGCTATCCCCACCGGCCAGGATCGCGTCCTGGTCAACCAGGATTACCACCGGATCCTTGCCAGCCGCTTCGCTCTCGCTGATCTGTCGCGGGATGCGCACGCTGCCCCAGCGCAGTACCACGGTATCGCGGGCGGCCCGCTCGGGGTAATAGCCAATGGTGACCGGAACGCCTTTGGCCGCCCACTCAGCGGTGACGCCGTTGTCGATAACGTCCTGCGGCACTTGTGGCACCGGCAGTTCGGAATGCCCAGGCTTGTGCGGTTCCTTATCGACACCGGCGGGCCGGTTGAGTTTGACCCGCAAGCGCAAGGGCACTGAGTCCTCTGCCACCGTCGCACCCTGGCGCAGCAGCTGGAAGTGGATGTCCTCTACCCACCCCTCGTTGAAGCGATCTTTAGGCAGGTGGAAGAAAAGCCGCTTGCCCTCGTCCGCCTGATCCACGATCAATTCCAGTATCCGCTCCCCTTCAATGGACACTGTCAAGCGGTCGCCTTTGAGCATGTCCAGATAGGGGTCGATGACCGTCAGAACACCCGACGGATCGTCTTCCACGATGGCGATGTTGAGCCCCGCGTCACCCTGTTCGACCGGGGTGACCATGCTGGCAATGAACAACGGTCGCAGTGCCAGAATGCCCAGTTCTTTGCGATTGGGAGGAAAAAGGCTGGCGCTGAAGATTCTCATGGCGACTCCTTGCCGGGCATGGCTGGTGGGAAGATCAAAACATTCAACAAGCAGTGCCCCGAGACTGGTGGGGCAGTCATAGGCTGATCAAGCGGGATCAATGCCCAACACCTGGCAAATCTCACTTTCAGGCTTGCCATCGGCGTTTTTATCAACATTGCTGTCATTGAGGTCGTAAACCCACGCTGTGCCAGCGCCAATCTGGTCTGCTGTCCAGTAGAGGTAAGGCAAATACCCCAGGTAGTCGCCAACAGAGTGGGAGTCGGACTGATAGAGGCGCCACAGGCGTTTGATCCGTTCCAGCGACGCCGGTACCCGTTGAGCCGCGTCACAAGCCCTACGGCTACTTGCCCAGTCCGATCCTGGGCTAACAAAATGCACCCGGCTGTAATCTTTTATGTAGGGCTGTTGATAAGCGGACTGTGGCATGCCTGTTTACCCATAAGCGTTGGAGATTTTCGCTGCGCACCCTGATGCCGCCGTGTCAGGCAGCCTCAATTGCCGCGTTGATCGTGCGCTGGGCGTTGAGCGCACGCCCACGGGTCGCCGAGGAAGCACGGTAGGTAACGAACCCATCCAGTTGTTTGCGGACCGCCGAGCTGTCACCACCGCCTGCTGCCTGCCCCCATGTCACCACCCGGCCATCACGCCTCAGGGCAACAAAACCATGGGTGTTGCTGTAAATGGCCTGGACATCGACCAGGTCAGCAAGCACTGGCGCGATGTTGCCTCCGACAGTCGTGCCGCCCCAGGCCTTCACGGTGCCATCGCTGCACAATACGGCGAACGCCTTGGAGGAGCCTGTCACCTGGACTACATTGGTCAGGTCGGCGATTTCATCAGGAACCACGCCCCCCTCCGCCGCCGTGCCACCCCAGGCGACCACAGAACCATTGGCGCGCACCGCAGCGAATACGTTCCAGTTGGAGGCCACAT
Organism: Pseudomonas putida; assembly: GCF_028682475.1. Classification (GTDB taxonomy): domain Bacteria; phylum Pseudomonadota; class Gammaproteobacteria; order Pseudomonadales; family Pseudomonadaceae; genus Aquipseudomonas; species Aquipseudomonas putida_AG. Next base: position 273,826 of record NZ_JANHLE010000002.1, on the reverse strand, counting down.
CGACGATGTCAGTCAGGCCTGCAATACCCGACGGCAGGTTTCCACCATGGGCCGCGCTGCCCCACGCCAGCACATGGCCGCTTTCGCGCTTGACCACAAAGGCGCCCGCATTGGCGCTGCAGATTTCGACGATATCGGCGTAATCGGCAACGGGAGCGGCATTGCCGCCGTAAGCGGCATCGCCCCAGGCCACGACAGTGCGGTTACCGCGCAAGGCGGCAAAAGCCTTGAAATTACCCTTGATATCGACAATGTCATTCAGTGAGGCGATTTCGGGCGGAACCTTGCCACCCGAGGCCGCAGCGCCCCAGGCGACCACCTGACTGGTAGCGCGCAAGGCAGCGAACGCGGTACTCGCCCCCACCACCTTGACGATATCGGTGTAAGCGCTGATTGGAGCCGGCACCGTGCCACCGGATGCGGCAACGCCCCACGCCACCACCTGCCCGGAGGTCTTGATGCCGGCAAAGGCGACACCGTTGGCCACCACCGTGGTGAAGCCGTCTGGCGAAACGCTGCCCATGTTGCCGCCGTTGGTCACGTTGCCCCACACGGTGACAATCCCGCCGACCCGGCGTATTGCATAGGCACTGGTGGTGCAACTGACCTCGACGATGTCATTGAGGGTGCGGATCGTCGGATCAATGCTCGCACCGAAGGCGGCATTGCCCCAGCCACGCACCCGCCCGTCATCGCGATGGGCAACAAACGCGGCGGTGCCGTTTACCGTGGTATCGGCACCGCTGCCGATGATATTGGCCGGGTTGAGCGTCACTTGATCATTGTTGGTGCGTACCTGCAGCGGCAAATGCGGCTGAATATCGCGCCAACGGTTGGCGACCGTCCATTGCGGGTCGGTGGAATACTTCCACTCTGCCTGCAGCGCTTTATTTAGGTCGTTGGCGTCAAAGGCCTGCAGATAGCGCGGCGATCCCGAAGAGCGATAGGTGCTGCGGTTGAATCTGGCCCCAAGGATTTTCAACTGCCCGCCACCGATAATCACCCGCACATCGTATTCAGCGATTGGCGAAGGCTCTGCCGGTCCGCTGCCACCGCGCTGCACGTGGTACTGCAGTTCGATGCTGGCATTTTCATTGGCCTTGATGACCGCGTAGTCCACCTTGAAGCGCTGCACGCCAACCGACACCACCGGGTGGGTCTTGTCGTCGCCTGCTTTGCCGGCAACCACAACCCGGACCTTGTCGCCAGGCAGCAACCGGGCCTCACTGCCGATCACCACCGTGGCCCCCGCCGTTACCGTGTTGGGATCAATCACACCTTCAGCGTTCGCTTCGGCAATGGTTGGCGCGGGTAAAGGCGGTGCCGCACTTTCCTTTACCGTGAAATGCAGCACCGGTGTCCGCAGTTCGCCCTCCTCAACCCGTTCGACTCGACAAATCACCGTGACGTTATTGTTTTCGTTTTTCTTGAGCTCGGCATAAGGCACGGGGAAGACCACAGGCTTGCCAATCATACTGCCGTCGATTCGCTTACCTGCAGGTTTATAGCTATTGCCCTTGTTGTCGGTCCACTCCAGATAGACCACATCGCCGGCGTCCATCCCCGTGTAGTCCTTGAGTGTGGCCGTTGTACCGTCGGGTACGTCACGCAGGTCGAGGCTGCCTTCGGCTACCCCGTCGACAGTGACCGGCTCGAGTTCAGGTTCAGGCTCCGCGCTTTTAACCACCCGGAAGCTCAGGTCCTCGGTACGCGCTGTACCTGAAGCCAGCTCTACCCGGCAGATCACCGTGACCCGATTGTTGAGGTTCTTCTCTATCTCGGCATAGGGCACAACAAATGGCACAGGATTGTCGACCATACTGCTGGTGATATCCGTCCCTTCGGGTTTGTATTCATTGCCCTGGTCATCCGTCCACTCCAGATAAACAACATCCCCGGTGTCCATGCCTGCGTAGACAGCCAGGGTGACGTTCGCCCCAGCGCTGACCTCTTTGAGGTCAAGTTGCCCCTCACGCTCCTGGGCGACAGTCACCGGCCCGAGTTGCTGCTCTTGCCCCCCGACTCGCAAGGTCAACACATCGGATTCGCTGATACGCCCCCCGTCATCTGCACGCACAACCCAGTAGGAGGCCTCTACCGTACCGTTCAGGTTGTCCGTGACCTTATCTTTGGAAATTGCCAAGGTAAACAGGTCACGCCCGAAGTTGTTCTTGGTGATCCTGATCCAGTCGGTAAAAAGGCCGGTCTGCGAACCCTTCCAGGAAAAATGCAATTGGTCGTTAATGGCGATCCCGGCATAGCGCTTTACTTCAATTCGAGTGCCAGAGACTGGCAAGTTTTCGGGATCGGACTCGATGATGTCCGCATCTTTGACATTCGGTGCCGGCAACTCTTTCCGGGGGACGCCCACGTTGTATTGCGGCGTAACAAGCGACTTGCGCGCGACGCCATCGATGTCAATCAGCTCATAAAAAAGCTGCAAGGTCCCGCCCTCAAGGAACCTGAGGTGCTCGCCGTCGACGATGAACTTGATAGGCAGCTTGAGGCTGGCATCGTTATTGCTAATGTCATGAGGCTCGATCTCCGGGAAGTACGGCGACAGGTCGGGCCTTGTACCCTGCCATGTCAGCCTAATCGTCTGGCCCTCCTCCATGGTCTCATCCCAAGGCACTTCGATGGTGGTCATCGGCAGTTGCGGATCCAGACTGCCGCCCACGGCATCCTTGGCCTGCGGCGCGGCCAGTTGCACAGGTTCACCGACGATACTGACGAATCGCCCCTTGGCTTGCAGGAGCGCGCCACCGGCCTTTTTCAACTGGTACCTGAACACCGCTTGAGTCTTGGCCAGGCGGCGTACATCACGGTTGGGCACCGGAATTTCGATCACACTGGGGACGTTATCAACCACCTGCGGAGGATAGCTGATATCAACCGGCTGCCCGTCGGCGCTGGTACCCATAAGGGTGACGATGACTTCATCGAGTTCCTCGAAATTTTCCGCCAAGGCAATAATCTGCAGCGTCGCTGGGTTAGTGCCCAACGTATTGAGATCCAGGATGTTGTTTCGCGCTTCCTTGACAATCCCGGCAGCCAGCCGTGAGCCACCAGTGTCAACCACCACGCGAACCTCGGCACTCCAGTCCTCGGACTGATTGTCCACCAGGTCGTAAACTTCAAAGGCGACTGCCAGGCCGCCATTGTTGAATGTCTCCCCCGTATCGATCACCTGCCCAGTCTGGGGATCCTTCCTAATGAGCTTCTGCGCAGTGACGTTCTCCGAGTCCCCGGCCGCCAGGATGGTCGCCTCGTCCACCGTGATGACGATGGCTGTGTTGGCCTCGACCTCGGCCTGGGTCACGGTGTGGTAAACGAATTGCCCGCCCCAGGTCAGCCGGATCACATCGTGCTCGGCCATGAACGGGTACGGCTCGAGAGTGACGGGTACACCTTTTTTGGCCGTCGCCGCGTCCACCCCATCGTTGATGATGTCCTGCGGCAAACTCAGTTTCAGCTCGGAATGCCCCGGCTTGCTGCCGTCCTGGTCCTGGCCACCGGGACGGTCCAGATTGATCAGCACAGAGGTGAGTGCAGAGTCCTCGGGCACCTGACCGATCCGCGTGACCTTGTAGCCAATGGTGGTGATGCTATTGGTCAACCGATTGGGCGCGATGAAAAGTGTCTGGCGCTTGCCGGCCTCGCCGTCCCCAATCGGCTTGCGGGTGACTTCAGTGCCCCCCAGCAGCACCGCAACACTGTCGCCCCTGTCCATTTGCGGCCAAGGCGGAACGAACAGCTGCAAGCCCTGCTGGGGGAAATTGTCGCGGGCCGCCGCGAGGTTGATACCCCACTCGCCACTGGGTACCGGTCCGGTTCTGCCAGGAATCTCCAGCTCGACCAACTGCTGGATACCTGACTGGGCAAACAAACCCTGCACCAGGCTTGATTCACTACCCTCTTCGGGCACACCTTCCTCTGGCAGAACATCTTCTGACAACGCCTCTTCTGACGACATGCTGGCCACCCTGTTGGTTGAGCAGGTAAGTGCCAAGTATTGAATACCGGTCAGGCAATACTTCCAACTGGCATTTTTATCAGGCACTCGAAACCCTCCCTGATATCAGCGCATATTTCATAACTTCAACGTCCTGTCTACTGACAAAAATATCAGGTGCTCACTAGCAACAATGGGACAACAATCATATCGCCCATCCTGGACTGTTTTGGGAATTCTCCTACAGACGACAACTAAATACGCGGTGTAGATTTCGCGCAATTTTAGTTACCACCATTTCAAAACTCAGGGACGCCAAATCAATGAATACAAATAACTCCATACATGCCACTTTTTTGTTAAAACCCCTCAGCCTGGCTACTTGTACATTGTTTCTTGCCGCACCCTTGGCGCACGCCGCGATAGTTGAAAATGGTGACAGCCTGGTTATTGATGCAAACACTGCGCTCGATAGCTATACCGTCCGCACCAACAGTACGCTGACCATGAACAACGCGACGGCCAGCAGCGTCTTCATTCAGTCGGGGTCCAATCTGGTCATCAACGGCGGCACCATCCAGGGCATCGACAACGACGGACTGGAAGTCACCAACAGCACCGCCACGGTCAGCAACGCCCGGATCAATGGCGACTTTCTGGGCCTGTCGGTGAACCGCGTAGCGGGCACCTCGACAGGTTCACAAGTCACCCTCGACAGCAGCGCGATCACCGGCGGCGAAGAGGGCGCCCAGGTCACTGGCGCCAGCACCCTGTCCCTGGCCAACTCCACTGTGACCGGCACGGGTATCGGCAGCCGCGGCATCAACCTTCTGGGGGGCGCGGCGATTGCCACCGGCAGCCAGATCAGCGGCCAGAGCAACGGTGTGCGCATTACCCACGACATCGATAGAGTCGGCGATCCAAGTCTGGTGCTGGAGGGCTCACGGGTCGAGGGCCGTACAGGCGCGGCGATCCTGGTGGAACGCGACGTAATCGCCGACATCGCCGTCCGCAATGGCTCCACCCTGGTCGGTGCCGATGATCTGCTGATCCAGGTGCGGAACAATTCCACTGCCAACGTCGACGTAGTCAACAGCAACCTCGACGGCATCGTCCGCGTCGCAGCCGACAGCAGCGCCAACCTGACGCTGGAGCAGGCCAGCTGGAGCGGTGACTTCGAAGTGGAAGCCGGCGGCAACGGCACCCTCAACCTGCAAAGCCAGGCGTCGTTCAGCGGTCGGCTGGTGAATGTCAGCCAACTGGACATCGGCGACCAGTCCTCCTACAGCATGGTCGAAAACACCCGGCTGGAAACCCTGAACATGGCTGGCGGCACCGTCAACATGGGTTCGGGCAGCAACTTCTATCTGCTCAACGTCGACAACCTCTCCGGTACCGGCGTCATCAAGATGAACGTCGACTACAGCACCAACACCCACGACCGGCTGACCGTCAACCAGAACGCCAGTGGTAATTTCGAGCTGTGGGTACCCGATTCGGGCGTCGACCCTGTGGCCCCGGAGCAACTGACCCTGGTCAACACCGCAGCGGGCGATGCGCAATTCAGCCTGATTAACGGCCGTGCGGTGGCAGTCGGCGCCTGGTCCTACGAGCTGTCTTCGGCCAGCAATGGCAACGGCGGTACCGAATGGTTCCTCGACCCGCAAAAACGCACGGTCAGCCCGGCCACGCGTTCGGTCATGGCGCTGTTCAACACCGCACCGACCGTCTGGTATGGCGAAATGACCTCGCTGCGCAGCCGCATGGGTGAGCTGCGTTTCAACGGCAGCCAGCCTGGCCTGTGGATGCGCAGCTACGGTAACCAGTACAACGTTGCCGACGGCAGCGGCACCGGTTACCAGCAGAACCAGCACGGCCTTTCGCTCGGTGCCGATGGCCGCCTGCCCTGGGGCGACGGCCAGTGGCTGATCGGTGCCCTGGCCGGTTACAGCCGCTCGGACCTGGACCTCAACGAAGGCACTTCCGGCACGGTCGACAGCTACTACCTCGGCGCCTACACCACCTGGCTCGACGCCGAGTCGGGTTACTACTTCGACGGCGTGGCCAAGTTCAACCGCTTCCAGAACAAGGCCAAGGTCGCCGTCAATGATGGCAGCCACGCCAAGGGCGACTACGACAACCTCGGCATGGGCGTTTCCGCCGAGTTCGGTCGCCATATCCCACTGTCCAGCGGTTACTTCATCGAGCCTTTCACCCAGTGGTCGGCAGTGGTGATCCAGGGCGACGATTACCACTTGAGCAACGACCTGCAGGCTGATGGCGACCAGACCCGCTCGCTGCTGGGCAAGGCCGGCCTGACGGCGGGTAAAACCTTCGAACTCGCCAGCGGCGGCAAGCTGCAGCCTTACCTGCGTGCGGCGATGGCGCACGAGTTCATCAACAACAATGAAGTCCAGGTCAACAACAACCGCTTCAACAACGACCTGTCGGGCTCGCGTGGCGAACTGGGCGCTGGTCTGGCGCTGGGCCTTGCCAGCGGCTTGCAGGTGCATGTCGATCTGGAATATGCCAACGGCAAGCACATCGAACAGCCGTACGGCGCGAACCTCGGGTTGCGTTACAGCTTCTGAAGCGGTGACAGGATTGCTATGAGTCCTGATGCCACGAAATCAGCCATAGACTGAACTTTTAAACACTGAAAGGACTGCAGTCGAACACAAAAAAGGGTAAATGCACTGTGCATTTACCCTTTATTTGCTCCCTGCCTGTATCAGGCTAGAGCCTGCAGGTTTGACCGGCCGAGGACATCCAGAAGGTAACTACATCGGATTTCCCCAACACAGGAAAGCCATTAACCTCTGCCTCGTAGACGATACTGCCGTAACGAAGCTCAGTGGTCAGGAACCAAGGATCATAGGGCACATGAACGACAAAGCCGTTATTGGCCTCTTCGATTGTCGGGGTAAAGGTGAATTTATACTCATTGCCCGGCACCGGCGTACTGCCTCCAGCATCCATCCACCCCTGATAAGTAAAGGCCAGTTCCTGATTCGCCAGTTTCGGTTCCCCACCCGGTACTTGAATGAACATTCCCCATACGCCAGCCTGGTTTCTACGTAACGACCCACAATTGAACCAGTCAGCGCCAAAGTCTTCGTCAGGATTGAGGAACTCTGGCTTAGGCACCATAATTTGCGAGACGCGTACACGAACGGGCTTGACCCCTGAGGTAATGATATTATCGCTGATCGCTGGATGGGCCACTGTATAGTGGACCGGCAGCGCGTCGCTATTGCCTTCTTCGTCGATGAGCGACCAAGGGATAGTGAACGAGATTTTGAAATCCGGCGGCTCAGTACCCAATACGCGATATTCTCCCCCCGGCGTTGGGACGACCTTGCCGTTCCAGTACAGTTGGACAAGATCACCCGCCTTCGATCTCCCATACAACTCTACCGATGCAGTGGCAGGCTGGTTCGCATCTGCCTCGGTCAGTTCATCGGGAGGGCCGCCCGCTGCGCCCTGAACGACAGGCAACGCCAAAAGCGGATGCACGACGCCCGGCGGGACAGTCGGATCTACCGGGCCCGGCACACGTAGATCGACTTTTACGTCGAGGCCGAGTGGCTCTGCGAAATCGCGATTACCGCGAACAATTTTGTATGTCACCCGCGAGTCTTTCCAGCCCGCCTCACCAGGCTTGCTCTCATCCCCCGGATTGCCATTGTGCACAGCGGAGTAAGGCAGATCTACCACAGCCCCTGTTTGCGGCATGGTTTGCGCTGGCCGGTCAACGCCTTCGAAGGCGACCACCACCTGGTCACCGGCACTCCAATTTGTATAAGGGTCGATCTCGACTACCACCCCCTGAAGGGCATCGGCCTGATCAATCACACCATCCTCACTAACGGGTACCCTGGGTGGTTTCAAATCGGTAGGTGCTGGTACCAAGGTGATGTTGACGTGCTTGAATGCCGATTGACGGCCGACATTACCTTTACGGTCCGCCAACGTATAGAACAACGTCTGATCACCTTCCCTGCCCGCAAGCATGTCCTTGGTCAGGTCAACGGTGATCGGAAGCGACACATCCGTACGGACAACAGTCCCCACTTTTAACGCCGTCGGAATGGTGCTGCCCAGGTAAACCACCACCTCGTCGCCGATCCTCGCGTCACCGTAGCCGAGCGGCACGGTGACAATGACTTTGTCGCCATTGGCAGCCAGATACTCCGCCGTGATGCCACTTGCCTCTACTTCGGCGGGTAGCTCGATCAATGCGCCGGCGTTACCGCCATTGGGTGGCGTCCTGTCGATGCTAATGGGAAAGCTCTCGGAGTAGATAGGGTTCCCCCCTGTATTAACTTCATATGACAGTTGAGAAATTCCCGCGTTGACTGTCGCCGTATCCGGCAGGGTCATTGGCAGGGGGAAATCCTCCGGGAGGAGCGGCGTCGTAAAAGGATATCGCGCACCTGTCCGGACTCCGTTCCAGCGTAAAAAAATGTACCCGCGCACCCCGGGCGCGCCGCTCTGAGGGAATTCAGGAATATTGACAGCGAGTGGCTGCCCGTGGAACCTTGAATGTAATTGATTCTGGTTGTCATCAGGCGTATCTGGCAACAGCAGGTTTTTATCGTCCAGCACTGGCGCAGGAACAGCCTTTTTTGCAGTGCGCCGCAACGTTTTACTCTTAGCTCGCGCTTCTTCGGCATTCAGTTTTACTTGGAGATTCATGATTCAGCCTCATTCATTGGACTTGGTTTTTCTTACGAATAAATCGCCAAGAACACCGGACATGGCGAACGCATACCACTGGACAACTTCAACACTGAAGCCCGCCGCATAATGCGGCGAATAAAACAACATCACGCTTCATTACAAAGATCATTATCCGGCCCGCAGACTTTGCCACTCGGTAGCGTCCGATTGATATACACCTGCCTCCGCCGCGAACTACCGAACCCACCGTCGACTTTGGTCAAGGTGTAATAAGCGATGGCAGAACCGTTGTTTTCCATCGGTTCGATAAACACCAGGTAAGGCACCACGACTTCAAATCCATCGCGCGCTTCAGCGGCGCTCAGCATTTTGCGCTGCGACCACAAAGTGCCTTCAATTGGTTTGTTTGAACCGAGGTCTTCGTAACCCTGACAATAAACTTCCACCAGGTCGTCGGCCGCGAATAAAGTCGAATCACCTTCAACTTTGATAGTGACTCCTTCCCAGATTCGCGGCCTGGAACAGCAATTGAGGTAGCCCTGATTGTCGGCGTGCGGGAAGTCCGGAGTCTTCAACCCTTCGATGGGCACGATCGTCACTTGCACGGCAGTCGCGGGTGCCTGCTGCTGGTTGACGCCGTTATCCGTGACGTAGGAGACCGGCAGGGCCGCGTTGTTCAGGTCCTGTTCGACGATCCTCCACGGCACACTCAATGTCAGCGGCTTGCCAGCCACATCGCCCGGCTGCACCTGATAACGGGCGGCCACTTCGGCCACTGCGCCCCAGAACACCTCGAGCCCTTCGCCTGGTTGCGGGTCCTCGAACAACGTCAGCAGCACCCGGGCATCGCGCCCATGATCCTCGGCAGTCAGGGTATCGGGCCGGTCCGAGACTTCGCCTCGTACTTCCAGCCTGGTCAGGTCATTGTTGAGCAGGGCCGGAGCATTGGCATGATCCTGGCCGGCGATGGTGAAATCGAAGGAGACTGACACTTCAGGGGATTTAGGCGTTAGCGATCCACCAAAACGGATCTGATAGCTCACCTGCAGCGTGCCAGGCCCCAAACCATTGGCCGTCAGCTCCCGCCAGGGCACGAAAATCGGCAACGGAAAGTTGCTGGGGTCAACTGCAAATTCCGCCAACACATTGCCACCCCAGTTAACGATGACGAAATGCGAAGCCTCAGCGTTGTCATAGCGGCCGATTTCGACCGTCACCCCGCCCTGATTGGTAGCCCCCTCACGGGCATGCTGGCGGTCAATCAAGCCGCGCGCCGACAGAGGGATGCGCGGCGCTGGCAGATTTTCCGGCGCCAGTACCAGGTCGACGCCAATACCGGCCGAATAGGACAACGGGCTTTCGTTGCCTGCCAGGTCATACAGCCGATAAAACAGATAGCGCTGCCCCCCACCACTGTCACGTATCACGTCTTCAGCAAGAGGCAGGAGCAGGCGCCGGTTGTCGATATCGTCCTGGCTGAACGTCTGCTCTCCGGCGATGGGCGTATCGCCCGGCATCGGATCGTCGCTGGCCCAGAAGAACACAGCCCGATCAAATGCACGCATGCTGCTATAGGAAGGCACTGTGACCAACACCTGGCCATGCTGCTTCAGGTAGTCATCGGTAATAACCCCGAGCAATTCATCAGGGTAGCGCGCCCCCGCCGGCTGTTGATGGTCATGGGGCGGCACGGTATCGATGGTGACCCGCTTGATCAGCGAGAAACTGAAATTCCCGCCCTGGTTGATTCGGTAAGACAAGTCATAAGTGCCATGCACCAGCTCTCTTTGCGGCACCGTCAGGGTCTTGTCTCCCGGCTCGACCGGGGTCGGGTACTCTTGATCCCTGACCGAGACAAACCCTGAGCCGGCGATACGCCAACCGATAGAAACAGTTTCCCTGGTAATTCGCGGGTCGTCCGAGAATGGCCAGGCGGGCACCACCACCTCGAGGTCATCATTGAGCACGGCACGCGCGACAATGCCCTCGGGGTTCTCCAGCCCTTGCTCATCCCTGATGATCGCCGGCACTTCGGGCACAGGAAGGGTTAGCTCATTGAATAGATGAGTCGGCTTTCTACGCGCGTCCATGGATGCTCCCGTCCTGATCGAGACGGCATCGCGATGGCCTTGCCTTGGGCCACCCGAGCGGTCAGGAGTGATTGAACGCGAATTCGCTCAGGCTGGAAACTGACAGAAATAACAGGTGCGTTGCGGCAGGAAACGGACTAAGGAGGGGGTGAAAAACACCAGGGGCAGGAATTTCAGGCACAAAAAAAGAGGCCCTTGGGCCTCTTTCTTGACCGGCTTGCGCCGATTGAATCTGGAGCGGGAAACGAGACTCGAACTCGCGACCCCGACCTTGGCAAGGTCGTGCTCTACCAACTGAGCTATTCCCGCATTGGCGTCCCCTAGGGGACTCGAACCCCTGTTACCGCCGTGAAAGGGCGGTGTCCTAGGCCACTAGACGAAGGGGACACACTACAACATTCACTCCCTGCCGCGTTGCGCTGTGCGCTTTACGCTGCAAGTGGCGCGCATTCTAGGGATGCTTTGGAAAGTCGTCAACCCCTCTGTATAAATTTATTTAAATCAATGACTTCCCGGTGCTGTGCGAGGCAATCTAAAAAGCAAAATGCCATCAGGGAGTCCCTGACAAACGCCAAACAGCTCTATCCGGGCAAAAGCTAAGCCACTACACTCAAACGGTAAATCATCCTGTATGAGGCGTTAACGGTGACACCACTTATGATCACCCTGCTTATCGTGGCGGGGATCGCGTTATTGATCGTGATCGGCTACCTCAACAATGTGGTCGAGAACAACAAGCTCGAGCGCGCCCGGCTGAAGATCGAGCTGGCTGAACGCTTGCGCCGGTGTGGCGAGATCACCGAAACCTTTCCTGGCCAACTGATGACCCCGGCCTTGAAGCTGCTGTTGACCCGCCTCGAACTCAACCTCAACCAGCGTCAACTGGCCCTGGATAAAAACAGCCGCACTATCCGCGCGCGCATTGCCGAACTTGAAGGCCTGATTGCCCAAGGTGAAGCGCTGCCGGTGAATAACCCACCCGCGCCGATCCAGACCGAAGCCCGGGCCAAGGATGTGCGTTTTCTACTGGAAGGCATGCACAACCAGATCACCCGTGCCGCACAGGAAGGCTTCCTGCCGACCAACGAGGCCAAGTACTGGGTCAAGGAAATCCGCCACATTCTGGTTTTGCTGCACATCGAGTTTTTCAACAACCTCGGCCAGCAGGCGCTGCAGCAGAATCAGCCAGGGCATGCACGCCTGGCCTTCGAGCGCGGCGTTCAGTACCTGCGCAAGCAGCCGGACCCGGCGCTGTATCGCGAGCAGCTCGAGTACATGGAAAAGCTGCTGGCCCGGGCCAATGCCCAGGTGCTGAGCCAGCTGGAACCTGCCGAAGACGAAGTGAACGAGCTGACGGAAGGCCTGAAGACCGATACAACGGAAGACTGGAAGAAGAAAGTCATTTACGACTGATGCAGAATTCTTCGCGGGGCTAGCCCGCTCCCACCAGGTTGATGTAAAACCTGTGGGAGCGGGCTAGCCCCGCGATAATGTCAGCAGTCAGTCAGGCGCAGAAAGATCGCCGCCAGACGCTCCAACCCCTCCTGATCCGCCGCACTGAAGCGCGCCAGCTTCGGACTGTCCAGATCCAGCACACCAATCAGTCGCCCTTCCTTGACCAGCGGAATAACCAGCTCGCTATTCGATGCGCTATCACAGGCGATATGCCCCGGGAACGCATGCACGTCTTCAACCCGCTGGGTTTCGCGACTGGCCGCTGCCGCACCGCACACGCCACGACCGAACGGAATCCGCACACAGGCAACCTGGCCCTGAAACGGCCCCAGCACCAGTTCCTCATTACGGTTCAGGTAAAAACCCGCCCAGTTCAGGTCTTCAACCTGGCTATAAAGGAACGCCGAGAATTGCGCGGCATTGGCAATGAAGTCGCGCTCATCGGCAAACAGGGCTTCCAGCTGCGCCGCCAGCAAGCCATAGCCTTCGAGGCCTGCGCCAGAAGCGTTCAGGTCAATCATGTTTTTGCTCCAACAGTTGCAGTCCGACCCAGTACCGGGCGAACTGATAGGCACAACGGCCATTACGGTTGCCGCGGCCGGTCGCCCAGCGCACAGCGAGTATGTCCAGCGCCTCATCGCGCTGCCAGGCCAGCCCGGCGGAACGGGCCAACTGGCCGATCCAGTGTTCGACCACATTGAGGAAGTGGTCCTGGGTGAAGGGATAGAACGACAGCCACAGGCCGAAGCGGTCAGACAAGGCGATCTTGTCTTCTACCGCCTCGTTGGGGTGCAGTTCGCCGTCGACCATTTTCCAGTTTTCGTTGTCGCTCTGCTTTTCCGGCACCAAGTGCCGTCGGTTCGAGGTGGCGTACAACAGCACGTTGTCCGGCGCCTGCTCAAGCGAGCCATCGAGCACACTCTTGAGCACCCGGTAGTCGCCCTCCCCGGCCTCGAACGAGAGGTCGTCGCAAAACAGCACGAATCGCTGAGGCAGCTTGCTCAGTTGCTCTACCACCCGTGGCAGGTCGGCGAGATGATCGCGCTCGATCTCAATCAGCCGCAGGCCGGCCTTGGCATATTCGGCCAACAGCGCGCGCACCAGCGAAGACTTTCCAGTGCCGCGCGAGCCCCAGAGCAGCGCGTGGTTGGCGGGCATGCCATCGAGGAACTGGCGCGTGTTGCGTCCCAGTTGCTCGCGCTGCAGGTCAACCCCGATCAGGTCCGACAGGCGCATGTCGAGGCTGACTTCCAGCGGCAGCAGGTAGCCGCTGCGGCCATCACGTTGCCAGCGCGCGGCCAGGCAATGGTTCCAGTCGATCTGCGAGCGCGGTGCGGGCAATAATGGTTCAAGGCGGGCGAGCACGCTTTCGGCACGCTCCAGAAAAGCATTTAAACGAGAGTCCACAATGGTTCCTCAAGACAGGTTCAAGGACAACGGCACTGCTGAATGTGCGACAGGGCGTGCCAGCAGCCGGGGCTGATCGGCTATGCTTGCGCAGCGCACGGAATGTGAAACTGGCCCGGGACTCATGGATATCAAGTTCACCAATCGCCTGTCCTACAAGCAAGCCCGGCTGACGGTCCTGGTCGGCTTCATCCTGGGTACCTTGCTCAGTCTCATCCAGATCGGTATCGATTATGCCAGCGAAGACGCCTCCATCAACCGCGAGATGCAGGCCCTGCTGCAAATCAGTCACAACCCGGCCGCCCGGATTGCTTACAACATCGACTCGGAACTGGCGCAGGAGCTCACCGGCGGCTTGCTGCAATCACCGGCGATCACCCGCGCGTGGCTGATCGACAACAACGATACAGTGCTCGCGGACGTGCAGCGACCGCGGGAAGAAAGCAGTTATCGTTTGATCAGCGACTTCCTGTTCGGTGAAAGCCGCCGTTTCCAGGACCCGCTGTATCTCGGCCACATGCCTGACGAATACCTCGGCACCCTGTACCTGGAGGTCGACACCTTCGCCTTTGGCGGCCGCTTTCTAAAGCGCGCCGAAGTCACCCTGCTCAACGGCTTCATGCGCAGCCTGATCCTTACCGGCATCCTTCTGGCGCTGTTCTATTTCATGCTGACCAAGCCGTTGGTGCGGGTAATCAGTGCCCTGGCCAATCGCGACTCGCGCCAACCGGAGCAGTCCAAGCTGTCATTCCCGCCCGGCCATCAGCACGATGAAATCGGCGTGCTGGTGAAAGTCGCCAACCAGCAGTTCGTCAGCATGGCCACGGAAATTCAGCAACGGCGCAGCGCCGAAAACCGCCTGACCGAGTACCTCAACGAACTGGAAGACATCGTCTCGGCACGCACCATCGAGCTCAAGGCCAGCAACACGCGCCTGAGTCAATCCAACCAGGAACTGGAAGATGCCCGGCGCCGGGCCCTGGACATGGCCCAGGCACGGGCAGCCTTTCTGGCCAACATGAGCCATGAAATTCGTACCCCATTGAATGGCTTGCTGGGGATGATCGCCCTGTCTCTGGACAGCCCGCTCACTGCCGAGCAGCGTCAGCAGCTGTCGATTGCCCACGACTCCGGCAAGGTGCTGGTGGAGCTGCTCAACGATATTCTCGACCTGTCCAAGTTTGACGCCGGCCAACTGGAGCTCGAACGCATCCCGTTCGACCTTGGCGCCCTGGTCGAAGACACCGCCAACCTGCTATCGCAGAACGCCGCACCGAGTGTCGAGCTGACCTGCCTGATCGACCCGCAGTTTCCCGCCATGGTCCTCGGCGACCCTACCCGCGTGCGCCAGATTGTCAGCAACCTGCTGTCCAACGCCCTCAAGTTCACCCGCTTCGGCCGCGTCGATGTGCGCTTGAGCGCCTACAGCGGTGGCGTGCGCCTGGAGGTCTGCGACACCGGCATCGGCATCCCCCATGAAGCCCAGACGCGGATTTTCCAGCCGTTCATCCAGGCCGGTGCCGGTATAACCCGCCAATATGGCGGTACCGGCCTGGGGCTGACACTGACCAACAACCTGTGCGAGGCCATGCAGGGGCGCCTGAGTATTCGTTCACAAGCCGGTTTCGGCAGCCAGTTCAGCGCCGAGCTGCCCCTGCCCTGCCACTCCCCGGCCGTCCCCGCCGAACGCCTGCACGGCCGCGTCGCCGCCTTGAGCAATGCCGGCAGCGGTTTAGCTGAGCTGTTACACACCCTGCTACCTGACTGGGGCCTGGATTACCGGCGCTATGACCACCCTGACGCACTACGTGACGCCCACCCTGACCTGTTGATAACCGACGATCTGGACAACCTGTTTGCCCTTCGCCCGCAGATAAAGGCGCCGATCCTGCTGGTGACCGCCTACGGCAACTTTCTTCCGGGTGAACAGGCCGTGCACCTGGCGCCCTTGCAACAGCAGGCCCGCCCCCTGGCGCGCAATGCCCTGTACCAGACGCTGCGGCGCACCCTGCACGGTCCCGATAGCAGCAATTCCAATGCACATCCGGGCGCTCTGCGCAGCCAGCGCCGTGCACATATCCTGCTGGTCGAGGACAACCCGGTGAACCAGTTGGTGGCCAAGGGCATGCTGGCCAAGCTCGGTTGCGACGTCAGCATTGCCGCGCACGGCGCAGAAGCGCTGGAGCAGCTCGAGCGCACGCCCTTCGATCTGGTGCTGATGGATTGCAACATGCCGGTCATGGACGGCTACGAGGCCAGCCGCCGAATCCGCCAGAGCGGACGCTGGCCAAACCTGCCCATCGTCGCCCTGACCGCCAACGCCATGCCCGAAGAGCGCGAACGCTGCCGGGCGGCGGGCATGAACGACTACCTGGCCAAGCCCTTCCGCCGCGAAGAGCTGCTGGGCCTGATCGATCACTGGGTGCCGCTGACGACTACCTGAGCAGCTTCTCGATCGACGCCGCCAGTGCCTCGGGCTTGGTGCTCGGCGCATAGCGGGTGACGTTGCCGCTGGCCGGATCGACGAGAAATTTGGTGAAATTCCATTTGATCTTTTGCGAACCGAGCAGGCCGGGTGCGCGTTTTTTCAGCTCGACGAACAACGGGTGGGCGCCATCGCCATTGACCTCGATTTTGCGAAACAGCGGAAAGCTGACACCGAAGTTGGTTTCACAGAACTGGGCGATTTCGCGCGCATCGCCCGGCTCCTGCTTGCCGAACTGGTTGCAGGGAAACCCCACCACCACCAGCCCGCGCTCGCGATAACGCTCCCAGAGCTGCTCAAGGCCCTTGTATTGCGGGGTAAAACCGCACTGACTGGCGGTATTGACCACCAACAGCACCTTGCCCTGGAAGTCGCCCAGGACCTTCTGCTCACCGCTCAGGGTGACGCAGGGAATATTCAGCAGTGCGTCGGCCATGACCCGATCTCCTCTTATCAGCGTGGAACCAGGTCCAGGCAGACCGAGTTGATGCAGTAGCGTAGCCCGGTCGGCGGCGGACCGTCAGGAAACACGTGCCCCAGATGGGCATCGCATTGGGCGCAAGTGACTTCGGTACGGATCATGCCGTGCGAGGTATCGCGAATCTCGATCATCGCGCGGTCCTCGATCGGCTGGTAGAAGCTCGGCCAGCCGCAGCCGGAGTCGAACTTGGCGTTCGAATCGAACAATGGCGCACTGCAGCAGATACAGTGGTAGACACCATCAGTCCTGGTACTGTTGTACTTGCCACTGAACGGCCGCTCTGTGCCCTTCAGGCGGCAGACGTTGTACTGCTCGGGGTCGAGCATGGCACGCCATTCGTCCAGGGTTTTCTCTATCTTTTCCATGTGCAGGCCTCGGCAGACTAAAAACCCCGCGCTGCGTCTTTTCCACAACGCGGTCGGCACGTATATTATTGCGCCTCATCAGACATCAGTCTGGCACCCGCGTAACACGCTTTTCAAACGATTTCACAGCGCAGTGCGCGGCGATCTTTTCTAATCGGGATCACATCATGCAGGTCAGCAAATCGAACAAGCTCGCCAATGTCTGCTATGACATTCGCGGCCCGGTGCTCAAGCACGCCAAACGCCTGGAGGAGGAAGGCCATCGCATCCTCAAGCTGAACATCGGCAACCCGGCGCCATTTGGTTTCGAGGCGCCGGACGAAATCCTCCAGGATGTGATCCGCAATCTGCCGACCGCCCAGGGCTACAGTGACTCCAAGGGCCTGTTCAGTGCGCGCAAGGCGGTCATGCAGTACTGCCAGCAGAAGCAGATCGAAGGTGTCGGCATCGAAGACATCTACCTGGGCAACGGCGTCTCCGAGCTGATCGTGATGTCGATGCAGGCACTGCTCAACAATGGCGACGAAGTGCTGATCCCGGCGCCGGACTACCCGCTGTGGACTGCCGCAGTGAGCCTGGCCGGTGGCAACCCGGTGCATTACCTGTGCGACGAACAGGCCGACTGGTTCCCCGACCTGGACGACATCAAGGCCAAGATCACCCCCAACACCAAAGCCCTGGTGATCATCAACCCGAATAACCCGACCGGTGCGGTGTACTCGCGCGAACTGCTGCTGGGCATGCTCGAACTGGCACGCCAGCACAACCTGGTGGTGTTCTCCGATGAGATCTACGACAAGATTCTCTACGACGAAGCCGTGCACATCAGCACCGCATCGCTGGCCCCGGACCTGCTCTGCCTGACCTTCAACGGCCTGTCCAAATCCTACCGGGTGGCAGGTTTCCGTTCCGGCTGGCTGATCATCTCCGGGCCCAAGCACCATGCCCAGAGCTACATCGAAGGCATCGACATGCTGGCCAACATGCGCCTGTGCGCCAACGTGCCGAGCCAGCACGCGATCCAGACCGCCCTGGGCGGCTACCAGAGCATCAATGACCTGGTCCTGCCACCTGGCCGCCTGCTTGAACAGCGCAACCGTACTTGGGAGCTGCTCAACGACATTCCCGGAGTCAGCTGCGTCAAACCCATGGGCGCGCTTTACGCCTTCCCGCGGATCGACCCAAAGGTCTGCCCGATCCTTAACGATGAGAAGTTCGTGCTCGACCTGCTGCTCTCGGAAAAACTGCTGATCGTTCAGGGCACCGCCTTCAACTGGCCGTGGCCGGATCACTTCCGCGTGGTCACCCTGCCACGGGTCGACGACCTGGAACAGGCCATCGGCCGTATCGGAAACTTCCTGAAGACCTATCAGCAGTAACCTCCAGGCTTTTTGGAAGACCTGCGCCACTCTCGGCGCAGGTCCTACAGAATAATTTCCCTCTCTGTAAGCCCTGGCACTTTGACGTGCGGGATGATGGAATTCGGCTGTAATACAGAGAAGTACACAGTTTGAAATAGTCGCCCGGTTGAATCACTGCGGCCCGCACCTTATATACCCCCGCATACGTGACATTTTTATCCGTCAGGAGAACGTAACAACCATGATGCGCATCTTACTGTTTGTAGCCACCAACCTTGCGGTGGTGCTGATTGCCAGCATTACCCTGAGCCTGTTCGGCTTCAATGGGTTCATGGCGGCAAACGGGGTTGACCTCAAGCTCGACCAGCTGCTGGTTTTCTGCGCCGTGTTCGGCTTTGCCGGTTCGCTGATTTCGCTGTTCATCTCCAAGTGGATGGCGAAAATGAGCACCGGCACGCAGATTATCAGCCAGCCGCGCACTCGCCACGAACAGTGGCTGCTGCAGACCGTTGAAGAGCTGTCCCGCGAAGCCGGCATCAAAATGCCGGAAGTGGGTATCTTCCCGGCCTATGAGGCCAACGCCTTCGCCACCGGCTGGAACCGCAACGACGCACTGGTTGCGGTAAGCCAGGGCCTGCTGGAGCGTTTCTCGCCCGATGAAGTACGAGCGGTGCTGGCCCACGAGATCGGCCACGTCGCCAACGGCGACATGGTTACCCTGGCGCTGGTCCAGGGTGTGGTCAACACCTTCGTGATGTTCTTCGCCCGCATTATCGGCAACTTTGTCGACAAGGTGATTTTCAAGAACGAAGAAGGCCAGGGCATCGCTTACTACATCGCGACCATCGTCGCCGAACTGGTGCTGGGCATTCTGGCCAGCATGATCGTCATGTGGTTCTCGCGTAAACGCGAATACCGCGCCGACGAAGCCGGTGCCCGCCTGGCCGGTACCAGCGCGATGATCGGCGCCCTGCAGCGCCTGCGTTCGGAACAAGGCGTGCCAGTGCACATGCCTGACACCCTCAACGCCTTCGGTATCAACGGCGGCCTCAAGCAGGGCCTGGCTGGCCTGCTGATGAGCCACCCACCGCTGGAAGATCGTATCGAAGCCTTGCGCCGTCGCGGCTAAGGGACAAAGCAGGAAAAAAGGGCGACCTCAGGGTCGCCCTTTTGCATTTCAGCGAGACAGTCGATAGACCCGCTCCAGCAGATGGCTGGCGCCGGCCTGTTGAAACTTTGGACTGTCATCGAGCACATCGTGCGCTGCCAGCTCAAGCGGATGCCAGGCGGCGAACAGTGCCTGCACTTCCTCATCGGTAACGGCAAACGGCGGTCCGTCGATTTGCGCTTGATCGTAATCCAGGGTGATCAACAGGCCTTTTGCCGAAGCAGGCAAGATCGCCTGCAGATGCGCGACATAGCGCTTGCGCATCGCCTCCGGCAGAGCAATGACGGCAGCACGGTCATACAAGGCTGTGCAACCGCTGACGTCCTCAGCTGTCAGGGCGAAGAAATCACCGCAGCGAATCTCGATATCCTCGCAGCGGAAAACCTTGAAGGCGCCCTCCTGCGTCACCTGCGGCTGCAGTTGATGCTCCTTGAAAAAATCCTCCACAGCCCGTTCCGACAGCTCGACACCCAGCACCTGCAGGCCCTGCCCAGCCAACCAGAGCATGTCCAGGCTCTTGCCGCACAGCGGCACGAGCACCCGCGAGCCCGCCGCTACAGCCAGCGCCGGCCAATGCTGCTGAAGGTAGGCGTTGAACTGGGACTGATGAAAACCTATCTGATTGCTGTTCCAGCGTGAATGCCAAAACTCTGCCTGCATGGCTCACCTCGATAATTTCGATCAAATACTGCGGAAACTTATATTAGATTTAGATCAATGTTCTGCCTGAAGATGGGTTCATCTTAAACGTCAGGAACGCCCTTATGTTGCCCAGCCTGTTTATTTCTCATGGTTCGCCCATGCTTGCCCTGGAGCCGGGCGCGAGTGGTCCGGCATTGAAGCGCCTGGCCGCAGAACTGGGGCGACCGAAAGCCATTGTGGTGGTATCGGCGCACTGGGAAAGCCGTGAACTGCTGGTGTCCAGTAGCCCTCAGCCAGACACCTGGCATGACTTTGGCGGCTTCCCTGCCGCGCTGTATGCCGTGCAATACCCGGCTCCAGGCGATCCGGCCCTGGCTCAGCAGGTGAGCGAACTGCTGTGCGCCGCCGGCATGCCGGCCCGCCTCGACCCACAGCGGCCCTTCGACCATGGCACGTGGGTGCCACTGTCGTTGATGTACCCGAACGCGGATATTCCGGTGGTGCAGGTGTCCCTGCCGACCCAGCTCGGCCCGAAACTACAGGAGATGGTGGGCGCCGCGCTTGCCTGCTTGCGCGAACAGGACATCCTGCTGATCGGCTCGGGGAGCATCACCCACAACCTCGGTGAACTGGACTGGCGCGCCGGCCCGGAAAGCATCGAACCCTGGGCTGTGGCGTTTCGTGACTGGATGATCGAAAAACTGCAGGCCGGTGATACACCAGCCCTGCATGATTACCGGCATCAAGCGCCGTTTGCCGTGCGCAGTCATCCGAGTGACGAGCATCTTTTGCCGTTGTATTTTGCCCGCGGTGCGGGCAAGCGGTTCGGGATAGTCCATCAGGGCTTCACCCTGGGTGCCCTGGGAATGGACATCTACCGGTTCGATTGAACCCACAGGCAAAAAAAATCCCCGACTCAGTCGGGGATTTTTTTACAGCTCGCGGATCAGTCTTCGCGGTAGCGGCGCAGCTTCAGCTGCTTACCGGCAACGCGGGTGTCCTTGAGCTTGGCCAGCAGACGCTCCAGACCTTCTTCCGGCAGCTCGACCAGGCTGAAGCTGTCGCGCACCTGGATGCGGCCGATGGCTTCGCGGGCCAAGCCGCCTTCGTTAAGGATGGCGCCGAGCAGGTTCTTGGCCGCGATACCGTCACGCGCACCCAGCGCGGTACGGCAACGAGCACGACCTTCGCCCAGCGGCATTGGTGCACGACGCTCACGCTCGCCACGCTCCGGACGCTCGCCAGTGCGCTCACGCGGGGTGTAGGTCGGAACCAGCGGCTGCTCTTTCTCGACCGCTTCCAGGGTCAGCGCCTGAGCGTTGGTAGCCTTGCGCAGCAGGGCTGCGGCCAGGGCACGCGGGCTGCAACCGATGTCGGCGGTCAGGCGGTCAAGCAGATCGCCATGGGTCGATTCGGCATCAGCAACCAGCGGCGCCAGGCTGTTGGTCAGCTTCTTGATGCGCGCATCAAGAACGGCCTGGGCGTTTGGCAGACGAACTTCAGCAACCTTCTGACCGGTAACACGCTCGATCACCTGCAGCATGCGACGCTCACGTGGAGTCACCAGCAGCAGCGCGCGACCTTCGCGACCGGCACGGCCGGTACGGCCGATACGGTGAACGTAGGACTCCGGGTCGTACGGCATGTCAACGTTGAACACGTGAGTGATGCGCGGTACGTCCAGACCACGGGCAGCGACGTCGGTAGCGACGACGATGTCCAGACGGCCATCCTTGAGCGAGTCGATGACGCGCTCACGCTGGTTCTGGGCAATGTCACCGTTCAGCGCAGCGGCCTTGTAGCCTTTGGCTTCCAGGGCGCTGGCCAGGTCCAGGGTGGCCTGCTTGGTACGCACGAAGGCGATCAGCGCGTCGAACTCTTCCACTTCCAGCAAACGCAGGACAGCGGAAACCTTCTGGTCGGCGTGGACCATCAGGTGAGCTTGTTCGATCGCGGTGACGGTCTGGGTCTTGCTCTGGATCTTGACGTGCTTCGGGTCACGCAGGTGACGTTCGGCAATGGCGCGGATCGAAGCTGGCAGGGTGGCCGAGAACAGCACGGTCTGACGGCTTTCCGGCATGGCCTTGAAGATCACTTCGAGGTCGTCCATGAAGCCCAGCTTGAGCATTTCGTCGGCTTCGTCGAGCACCAGGTGGTTGACGGTTGCCAGGACTTTCTCGTCGCGACGCAGGTGGTCGCACAGACGGCCAGGGGTAGCGACGACGATTTGCGCGCCGTTGCGGATTGCTTTCAGTTGTGGGCCCATTGGGGCACCACCATAAACGGCCACCACGGTAACGCCCGGCATCTGCTTGGCGTAGGTTTCAAAAGCGGTGGCTACTTGCAGCGCCAACTCACGGGTTGGCGCCAGGATCAGGGCTTGCGGCTCGCGCTTGCTCGGGTCGATGCGGTTCAGGATAGGCAGTGCGAAGGCAGCGGTTTTGCCGGTACCTGTCTGCGCCTGACCGATCATGTCGTGACCGGCGAGAATAATCGGGATCGATTGCTGCTGAATGGCGGATGGCTCTTCGTAGCCGGTAGCCAATACTGCAGCAACAATGCTCGGATGAAGATCGAGAGCGGCGAAGCCGCCGGTTTCCTGGGTCATGGGTCTGCCTCTAAGTGCATCCGCAAAGACCCATGCTCCAAAGCTGCGCATGCCTTGTAAGACCCGAAGGTCACCCTGGCAGCTTTGTCGGCGGGGATTTGCGAAAACGATTGAAGAAAAAAAAGGAACGTCAAGGAGAGTCCGCGGTGCGGACGCGCAGCCGAAGCTGGCTTCGGGGAATTGCACTACCTAAACGAGGTCCGGTAAAAGACCGGCGCGTACTATACCTGATTTCGCAAATCACGGGAGATTTTTTTATTCCAACACGCCAGCGCCAGGCCACGTGACGACGGGTCTGGTACAAGCAGGTTGCAGGCGGCTGAATCGTTTTTCTGCCGCCTGCTCTAGCGCGCGGCTCAGGTGGCCGGGCGAATGGCGCCGATCAACGGCTGCAAAGAGTAACCCAGACGCGGCGCCAGCGCCTCTGCCCGGGCATTGAGGCCGTCCATATCCAGCTCCTGGTCAAGATCGGCCGGCACCATGATGATCACATTGCCCTCCTTGACCGGCAGCTCCCAGTAGTGGCGATGATACAGACCGCGCAACAAGGCCGCGCCCAGCGGCTTGCCATCATCGCCGGCCCACTGGTTGATCACCAGCCAGCCGCCGGGATTCAGGCGCTTCTGGCAGTCCTCGAGAAAACGCCAGGCCAGGTGGGCGACACCCGGACCGTGATCGGTGTACAGGTCGACGAAGATCAGGTCGGCGGGTTCGGCGCTGTCGAGCAACTCCATCGCATCGCCGATGCGGATATACAGACGCGGGTCGTCATCCAGCCCCAGGTACTCGATGGCCAGACGCGGCACATCCGGGCGCAACTCGATGGCTTCGACGTCTTCCAGCGGCAGGAACTTCAGGCAGGCCTGGGTCAGGGTTCCTGCCCCCAGACCGAGGAACAAGGCACTCTCGGGTTCGGCGTGGCACAGCGCCGCCACCAGCATGGCGCGGGTATAGTCATATTCCAGCCAGCTCGGATCGGCAGTGAACACGCAGCTCTGCTCAATCGCCTCGCCGAATTCGAGAAAGCGATAGTCTTCGACTTCCAGCACGCTGATGGTGCCGTATTGATCCTGCACCTGGGCCAGCACCCGCTCTACCCGTTCCACTGTCATGCTGTCTCCCGGCTTGTGCCGCTGCCCCAGGCAAAAACCGCCATTGTCCGTCAATGGCGCCAGTGCAACAAGGCGTGCGGCAACTGTTAACATGGCAGACAGCCCATTTCCGACCTGACCGAGCCCGTGATGAACCTACCCTGGAGTCCTGACAGCTGGCGTGCCTTGCCGATCCAGCAACAACCGACCTACCCCGATGCGGCACACCTGCTCAAGGTCGAACAGACCCTGGCCAGCTACCCGCCGCTGGTCTTTGCCGGCGAAGCGCGCGAACTGCGCCGGCAGTTTGCCGAAGTCACCCAGGGCCGGGCATTTCTCCTGCAGGGCGGCGATTGCGCGGAAAGTTTCGCCGAATTTTCCGCAGCGAAGATTCGCGACACCTTCAAGGTACTGCTGCAGATGGCGATCGTCATGACCTTTGCCGCCGGCTGTCCGGTGGTCAAGGTCGGGCGCATGGCCGGGCAGTTTGCCAAGCCGCGTTCGGCAGGTGACGAAACCATCGCCGGGGTGACCCTGCCGGCTTACCGCGGCGACATCGTCAACGGCATCGGCTTCGACGAAAAGAGCCGGGTACCCGACCCCGAGCGCCTGCTCCAGGCCTATCACCAGTCCACCGCCAGCCTCAACCTGCTGCGTGCCTTCGCCCAGGGTGGGTTTGCCGACCTGCACCAGGTGCACAAGTGGAACCTGGACTTCATCGCCAACTCGGCGCTGGCGGAAAAATACAGCCAGCTGGCCGACCGCATCGACGAAACCCTGGCCTTCATGCGTGCCTGTGGCATGGACAGCTCGCCGCAATTGCGTGAAACCAGCTTCTTCACCGCCCATGAAGCCTTGCTGCTGAACTACGAAGAAGCCTTCGTGCGCCGCGACAGCCTGACCAACGACTACTACGACTGCTCGGCGCATATGCTCTGGATCGGCGACCGCACCCGTCAGCTTGACGGTGCTCACGTCGAGTTCCTGCGCGGGGTGAACAACCCGATCGGGGTCAAGGTCGGCCCGAGCATGAACACCGAAGAGTTGATCCGCCTGATCGACGTGCTCAACCCGGACAACGATCCCGGTCGCCTCAACCTGATCGTGCGCATGGGCGCCAACAAGGTCGGCGAGCACCTGCCTGCGCTGATCCGCAGCGTCGAACGCGAAGGTCGCAAGGTGCTGTGGAGTTCCGACCCGATGCACGGCAACACCATCAAGGCCAGCAGCGGCTACAAGACCCGCGACTTCGCGCAGATCCTCAGCGAGGTCAAACAGTTCTTCCAGGTGCACCAGGCCGAAGGTAGCCATGCCGGTGGTATTCACATCGAGATGACCGGGCAGAATGTCACCGAATGCATTGGCGGCGCCCGGCCGATCACTGAAGACGCCCTGTCTGATCGCTACCACACCCACTGCGACCCGCGGATGAACGCCGATCAGTCGCTGGAGCTGGCCTTCCTGATCGCCGAAACCCTCAAGCAGGTCCGCCGCTGACAGCGCCGCGGGCCAGCGCCGGGCGCAATCGCGCGGCGCTGGCCCGTGGACAGTTGAGCTGCACCCGGCTCAAGCCGAGCCAGTCCGCCATGCGCCACAGGCTGTCCGCCAAGGCCTGTATCCCGGCCTCATCCAGACCCTGCGTTTGTTCATGCACGGCATGCACCGCCAGGCGATCACTGGCCCGCTCGGCACGCAGATCGACCCGCGCGGCAATCCGCTCGTTGTGCAGGAACGGCAGCACGTAATAGCCATAGACGCGCTTGTGCGCCGGAGTATAAATCTCCAGGCGGTAGCGAAAATCAAACAAGCGCTCCGTGCGCTCACGCTCCCAGACCAGCGAATCAAACGGCGACAGCAACGCACTGGCGACGACCTTGCGCGGCAGCCGCACAGTGTCCAGGCAGTAGGCCGGTTGCGACCAGCCCTGCACCGTGCAGGCTTGCAACCGCCCCGCTTCGAGCAGCTCGGCCAGCCGCGCACGGCTGTCGGCCGGACTCAACCGCCAGTAATCGCGCAGGTCCTTCTCGGTAGCCACGCCCAAGGCAGAAGCGGCCTGTAGTACCAGCCCACGCTGGGCATCGGCTTCGTCGAGCAACGGCTGTTGCAACAGCGCAGCCGGCAAAACCCGTTCAGGCAAATCGTACAAGCGCTCGAAGCCACGCCGCCCGGCCACCGTCACCAGGCCTGCGGCAAACAGCCATTCCAGCGCATGTTTTTCCGCGCTCCAGTCCCACCAGGGGCCGGCGCGCTCTTCGCGGGTCGACAGGCTACCCGCGCCCAGAGCGCCCTGGGCGGTGACTGCCGCCAGCACGCGGGCAATGGTCGGCTGCTGTTCACGGCCGAAACGCGCCAACTGTTGATAAATCCCCTGCCCTTGCCGCGCACGCTCCATGCGCCAGCGCAACAAGGGATAGAGTTGCAGCGGCAGCAACGAGGCCTCATGCCCCCAATATTCGAAGAGTTTGCGCTGGCGGCTGCGGCCCCAGGCAATCTGCTCAAGCAGCGCTTGTGGATAACTGCCCAGGCGGGAAAACAGCGGCAAATAGTGCGAACGCACCAGGGCATTGACCGAATCGATCTGCACCACCCCAAGGCGCTCGAACACCCGCTGCAGATGGCCGGCATTTACCTGCGCGCGAGGCGCCCGTGCGGCGAACCCCTGGGCCGACAGCACCAGGCGGCGCGCCTGCAGCGTAGAGAAGGATTGAGTGGTGGGCATGCCCGACTCCTGTAGAACAAGCCCACTTAAGGTAGTAGCGACACCGTCATGGCGCGACTCATTTCTTCAGCGGATCATCCCAGAATGGCCGCTCCACTTCCTGCAGGACATCGACACGACTCATGCCGATATCGTGCAGCGCCGCATCACTCAAGCGCGCCAGTTCCAGGCGCTGATGGTGCAGTTGCCGCCAGCGCGCCAATTGTCCGATAGCGCTGTGGAGCAGATGGGAGAAGCCGCCGTGGTGCGGCTGGGAATACATCAGGCCCAGCGATTTCTGACCTTTCATCGTCTTGCCCTCCGTGTGGGATGACGACAGTGTCAGTGCAGGCCTAAGATCAATCCAACGAATGTTTCTTATGTCATACATCTAGGGGATTGATGCCATGTCCCAGTACCAGAGTATCGACTCAGACGTCCTGCGCACCTTCGTCGCCATCGCCGAATACGGCGGTTTCACTCGCGCCGGTGAAGTGGTCAACCGCACCCAGTCGGCGGTGAGCATGCAGATGAAACGCCTGGAGGAAGACATTATCCAGCGCCAGCTGTTCGAACGGGATGGCCGTCAGGTGCGCCTCACCGCAGAAGGCCAGGTCTTGCTCGGCTACGCCCGGCGCATTCTCAAGTTGCATGGTGAAGTGTTCAACACCCTGCGCATGCCGCACATGGTCGGCATGGTGCGGATCGGTACGCCGGATGACTATGCCATGCGCTTTCTGCCCGGCATCCTCTCCAGCTTCGCCCAGGCCTACCCGCTGATCCAGGTCGAGGTGCATTGCGAAAGCTCGCGCCAGCTGATACAACGCCAGGATCTGGACATGACCATCATCACCTGCGAGCCCGGCCATGAAGTCGGTCAGTTGTTGCGCCGCGAGCGCGCCGTATGGGTTCAGGCCCAGGGATTCTGCCCACACGAACACAATCCCTTGCCGCTGGCTGTGTTCAACACCGATTGCTGCTGCCGGACCTGGGCCTGCAATGCCCTGGATGCGATCGACAAGGAATACCGCATCGCCTACACCAGTGCCAGCACCCCGGCGATCATGGCCGTGGTCAGTGCCGGCCTGGCGGTCACCGCCCAGTTGCAGAGCCTGATCACCAGCGACCTGCGGGTGATCGGCGCAGCCGAAGGCCTGCCCGAATTACCGACCGCCAGCATCATGTTGCTGCGCAATAACAACAGCCAGTCACAAATGACCGACTGCATGGCCGACTACATCAGCGAAGGCTTCAGATCTTGAACGCCAGCATTACCGCACAGAGTACGAGAAAGCCGCAAAACAGCGAACGCAGGACCTTTTCCGGCAAGGCGTGAGCCAGTTTCACGCCCCAACTGATGCTCAGCAGGCCACCCACTGCCAGCGGGATGCCCATGCTCCACTGCACATGCTGGTGAATGCCGTAGGTCAGCAAGGTCACTGCGGTACTGGGTGCGGCCAGGGCCAGCGACAACCCCTGGGCAACTACCTGGGTGGTGCCGAAGACGCTGGTCAGCACTGGCGTGGCCACCACCGCGCCGCCAACCCCAAACAACCCGCCCAGCACGCCAGCGCCACCGCCCAACACCCCGAGCCAAGGCCAGGGATGACGCAGCTCACTGCTCGGCTGGGCTGTACGCATGAACATGCGCGCCAGGTTCCAGGCCGCCAACGCCACCAGAAAAACAACGAAACCAAAGCGCATGGATTGCGCATCGACACCGACGGCCCAGATCGAGCCAATCCAGGCAAAGATAAAACTGGCGGCCGCCAGCGGCACAGCATGCTGCAGTTCGATGCGATTGCGCTGGTGATAGCGCCATAGCGCCAGCAACACGTTGGGTACCACCATCACCAGCGCTGTGCCCTGTGCCAGTTGCTGGTCAAGACCGAACAGCACACCGAGCGCCGGAATCGCGATTAGCCCGCCGCCAATGCCGAACAGCCCGCCGACCGTCCCCAGTGCAGCGCCCAGCGCTATGTACATTGCCGACTCGATCATTACCGTCTCTCAAAAATTCCAATCGCTGCATGCTACCGAGCTGATGCTAGCGGGGAAACGCACAGCAACGCACAATGGCTTTGCCGATTACGCAAAAGCAGACCCAGCGCCATGAACCCGGACGCCCTCACCGAACAACTCAGCCTGTTTCTGGATGTACTGGAAACCGGCAGCTTTTCCGCCACCGCCCGCCGCCACCCGCTGACCCCTTCCGCCGTGGCACGGCGCATCGATACCCTCGAAAGCGCTGTCGGCAGCCGTCTGTTTGTGCGCAGCACCCACGCCGTGCGCCCGACTCCAGCAGGCAACGCCTTTGCCGAGCGGGCCCGGCGCATCGTCGAAGAGCTGCGCCTGGCCCGTGCCGAGGCGGTGTCGTTGAGCAACGCCCCGGAGGGCCTAATCCGCATTGACGCGCCAGCAGCGTTCGGGCGCCGCCATCTGGCCCCGGCCATCGCCGACTTTCTGGTCGCCTACCCCGGGCTCGATGTGCAGCTGCGTCTGATCGACAGCTTTGTCGACCTGCATGGCTCGCACCTGGGCGAAGTCGATCTGGTGCTGCGCGCAGGCCCCTTGGCCGATACCCGTCTGGTGGCCACGCCCTTGGCCTACATGGTGCGCATTGCCTGCGCCAGCCCCGCTTACCTGGCAGCCCGGGGGGTGCCCGCCAGCCCCGCTGAACTGCCCGAACATGACGGCCTGGACTGGGACGGCCTGGCCCCGCCGTTCGCCTGGCGCTTCGCCGTCGACGGCCAATTGCGTCTGTATCGCCCTACGCGCATGCGCATGAGCGCCAACAACGCCGAGACCCTGTTGTTCGGCGCCCTGGCCGGCCTGGGCATCGCCCACTTGCCGACCTGGCTGATCAGCGAATACCTGCTGCGCGGCGAACTGTTGCCGCTGTTCTGCGAAAACGGTCTGCCGGCAGCCGAATCCAGCGGCATTTATGCCTTGCGCCTGGAACATGAAACGAACTCTCGCAGCCGTTTGCTGCTCGAATTCCTCAAGAGCCGCTTCAGCCCCGTGCCGCCCTGGGATCTGGCCCTGCAAAGCGAGCTGCGCTGGTAATCAGTGCGCTCATGGGCTGCGTGCTAAATTCAACTGCGTACCACTCAGCGCTGCGGCGCAACTCACAAGCGAGGCTCAAGATGCAAAAGGTCACTCCTCTGTACATTGCCGAAGCCAAATCCACCGGCGGTCGCGACGGCAGCTCGCGCTCCAGCGATGGCAAGCTCGAAGTCAAGCTGAGCACCCCCAAGGAACTGGGTGGCGCGGGTGGTGACGGCACCAACCCTGAGCAAATGTTCGCCGCCGGCTACTCGGCCTGCTTCATCGGCGCCCTGAAGTTCGTTGCCGGCCAGCAGAAAAAAGCGCTGCCGGCCGACAGCTCGATCACCGCCAAGGTCGGCATCGGCCAGATCCCCGGCGGTTTTGGTCTGGATATCGACCTGAATATCGACCTGCCAGGCCTGCAACAAGCCGAGGCGCAAGCGCTGGTAGACGCAGCCCACCAGGTCTGCCCGTACTCCAACGCCACCCGCGGCAACGTTGATGTGCGCTTGCACGTCAGCGTCTGAGGATAAATCCCAGGCATGAAAAAACCCGGCCAAGGCCGGGTTTTTTGTGCGAAACGCCAGTATTACTTGGCGCGGCCCTTGTAGGAGCCACCTTCGCGGGTATCGATCTCGATCATGTCGCCGATTTCGATGAAGTCAGCAACGCTCAGCTCGGTGCCGTTTTTCAGTTTGGCAGGCTTCATGACCTTGCCCGAAGTGTCGCCGCGCGCGGAACCTTCGGTGTAGTCAACCTGACGAACGATGGTGGTCGGCAGTTCAACCGAAACCAGACGGCCTTCGAAGAACACGGCTTCGCAGACGTCGGTCATGCCTTCTTCGATGAACGGCAGAACGGCCTCGATGTCTTCGGCGTTCAGCTCGTACATGGTGTAGTCAGTGGTGTCCATGAAGGTGTAGGTGTCACCGCTGATGAACGACAGGGTCGCTTCTTTGCGATCCAGGATCACGTCGTCCAGCTTGTCGTCAGCCGAGTAAACGGTTTCGGTCTTGTAGCCGGTCAGCAGGTTCTTCAGCTTGGTCTTCATGATCGCGCTGTTACGGCCCGACTTGGTGAATTCAGCTTTCTGAACCAGCCACGGGTCGTTGTCGATCCGCAGTACGGTACCGGGTTTCAGTTCTTTACCAGTTTTCATTGCGAGATATCCGAATTTGGATGGATTTACAAAAATCGAGGCCGCATATCATAGCCAATTTCGGTAAAACTTCACCAGCGCCGTGGCAAGGTCCGGCTGAGCGGCCTGCACGGCGCTCCAGCGGCGGGCGTGCTGATCGAGCTCGGCCCAGTGTTCAAGCACCTGTTGCCAGGCCTGCGCCATGTCGCGATCCATGTTCCAGGCACGCCACAAATCGACCAGCGCCGCCTTGGCCGACGGCGACAATCCCTCGACGTAGTGATCGAGGAACGCTTCGAGTTTTTCCCAGTGGGCGTACTCTTCCTGGATATAGATATGCCACAGCAACGGGCGCCCTGCCCATTGTGCGCGCACGAACGAGTCTTCGCCGCGCACGGCATTGAAGTCGCAGCTCCACAGCAGCTGATCGTAGTCATCCTGGCTGACGAAAGGCAGGATCTGCACGGTCAGCGCGCCACGCCTTGCCAGCTTGCCCGCCTGCAGATCACCATCGCCCAGCCAGGCCTGCACATTCCCCAGAATACGCCCCTCGGGCACCAGCAAATGGTTGTCACGATTGTCGGCGGCCAGCGCATCGAGCCAGCTGGCCAGGCTCGCGTTCTCATAGGCGAACAGTGAGATCAGGCGGGCGCCGCTGGCCGGGATCACGCCCAGGCGTTGAAGAAATGCCTGGCGGGCAGCCGGGTCCTGTTCGAACGCCGCGCGTCGCGCCAGCAGAGTGCCCTCTCGCAGCAGGCCGCCGGTTTTTGCGGTAAAGCCGGGAAAGAAAAACACTTTGCGCAGACCATTGGGCTGCGGTGAAGGCAAACCATGGCAACCTTCGACCCAGCCTTCAGCGCTGAGGTATTCCAGGTTCAGCCACAGGGGCGCACGCGGGCAATCGAGCATTGCCTGCACATAAGCAGCGGGCAACTGACAAGCAAAAGCGCCGATGACCACATCGGCGACTGGGGTGGGCTGCCAGTCCGGCAGCCAGTGGCAGACCTGCACACCCTGCTGCCATTGGCGCGGGGCCTGGGCGTCTGCCTCGGGGCAGATGCGGGCGAAGGCGCTGAGGTCATCCACCCACAGGCGCACCGCCACCCCCTGCTCGGCGACCAGTTGCCGGGCCAGACGCCAGGTCACACCGATATCGCCGTAGTTATCGACGACACAACAGAAGATGTCCCAGTCCGCTTTCATCGCTGGCCCCTTGGAAAAAGCGCCGATTGTCCGGGTAAATCATCGCAGACAAAAGCGTGTCGCGAAAAAAACCCGTTGCACCGTGCGACAATGAACATCCCTGACCTGGCCAGGAGGCCATCATGCCCCGCCCTGACGAACCGCGCTTCACCTTCAAGCCTGTGCAATTGATCCTGTGTATCGCCCTGGGCTTGTGGCTGGGTGCCGTTGCCATTGCCTTGAGCCTGTGGCTGGCCTGGCGCCTGCTCCCCGAAACAGTCGAGCCCGTGCGCCAGATGCTGATTCCGCCAGCCGCCACACCAGGCTCTGGCGCCGCAGCGCAGCAGCAGAGTCAGATGTTCGAGCAGTACAAACAGATCCTGCGCCATCAGGAACTGCAGCAGGCCGAGCAACAGGCCGAAGGCAGTGTGCGTAATCTTTCCAACCCCAAGTGCCAGTTCTGGCTGCAACAGAACCGCACCGCGCCGACCGAGAAGAGTCGTGCCCTCGTCCTGGAATTCTGTAACTGACGCCATGCACAAAGCCGACCTGCTGCAACGCATCATCGACACCCTGAGCTTCGACCTCGACGTGGCCCAGCGCGCAGCGCAGACCGCTTATGAAGCGGCCACCGCCGAAGAGAATATCGCCGAAAACAAGTACGACACGCTGGGCTTGGAGGCCTCCTATCTGGCAACCGGGCAAGCCCGGCGCATGGAGGAAATCCGTCAGGCACGGGCGGCGTTTGAGCACTTGGTACTTCGCGATTACGACCCGGCCCGCGGCATTCAAATCAGCAACCTGGTGACCCTGGAAGCCGAGAACGGCACCTGCCAGCGTCTGTTTCTCGGGCCTGAAGGCGCGGGGTTGAAGATTGGCCAAGGGGAACAACTGGTCACCGTGATTACCCCGCGCTCTCCGTTGGGGCAGTGTTTACTGGGTAAGGGCGAAGATGATGAAGTCAGCTTGAACCTGGGTGCAAAGCACCAGAGCTTTGTGGTGATTGAAGTCAGCTGAAGGGCACTGCACTGAACCGTTGCGCCAACCCTTGGGCGGCAAACTGCTCGATGATGAAATCGACAAACGCCCGTGTCTTGCCCGGCAACAGCTTGTGCTCGGCATAGTACAACGAAATGTTGCCATCATCCACGTACCAGTCCGGCAACACCCGCACAAGGCTCCCCGCCTGCAAGTAGGGCACGGCAAACGGCATGCTCACCAGCGCCACCCCCAGCCCCTGCTGCGCCACCGCACAGGCGGCTTCCGAATCGCTCATGGTCATGCGCAGGCGAATGTTCAGCGGTGTCTGTTCTTGCTGACGGTTGGTCAACGGCCAGTTGCGCACCCGACCGGTTTGCGGTGAACGGATCAGAATGCCGTCCAGCGCCTGCAGATCGGTCGGCTGCTGGATCAGCGGGTGACCTTCAAGAAACGCCGGGGCTGCCACCAGAATCCGGTGCGCCGGGGTCAGTTTGCGGGCGACAACGCCCTGGGGCAGATCAAAACCACCGCCGATCGCCGCATCGAACCCCTGACCGATCAGATCGACCTGACGATTATCGAAATGCCAGTCCGGACTGATGGCCGGATAGCGCTGCAGGAACTCGGCCAGCAACGGCACAATGTACAGGCGCCCGAAAACGGTGCCCATGCTCACTTTCAAGGTCCCGGCCGGCTGCCCTTCGGCGCTGGCGAGGTTGGCCACGGCATGCTGGATAGTCTGGAAGCTGCTGGCCACTTCGCCGAGAAAACGCTGACCCGCTTCGGTCAAGGTCAAGCGCCGGGTGCTGCGCTGAAACAAACGCACCCCCAGACGCGCCTCCAGCCGGGCAACGTTCTTGCCCACCGCCGCTGGCGTCAGGCTCAGGCGCCGGGCCGCCTCGGCGAAGCTGCCGACTTCGGCGCTACGCACGAAGCATTCGATGCTGCTGAAAGTTTCCACAGGCGCGATTCCATACTTCTGGTTTACACAGACTATAGCGATTACCGGCTACTCAGCGGGTAATCCAGCGCCGATACTGAGCCCCATCCAAGGCATCCGGCCTTGTTCTTTAGGGAGCACAGCATGTCGACTGAAACTCGCCTCAACGGCAAAGTGGCCCTGGTCCAGGGCGGATCGCGCGGTATCGGCGCAGCCATCGTCAAACGCCTGGCCGCCGAAGGCGCCAGTGTCGCCTTCACCTACGTTAGCGCCACGGCACAGGCCCAAGCCCTGCAGGAAAGGATCATCGCCAACGGCGGCAAGGCCCTGGCCATCCAGGCCGACAGCGCCGATGCCAGCGCCGTGCAGCAAGCGGTGGCGAACACCGTTGAGGCCTTTGGCAGGCTGGACATCCTGGTCAACAACGCCGGGGTACTGGCCGTCGCGCCGCTGCTGGAATTCGACCTCGACGACTTCGACCGCACCCTGGCCGTCAACGTGCGCAGCGTCTTCGTCGCCACTCAGGCCGCAGCCCGGCATATGGGCCAGGGCGGGCGCATCATCAACATCGGCAGCACCAATGCCGAACGCATGCCATTTGCTGGTGGCGGCCCCTATGCCATGAGCAAATCGGCGCTGGTTGGCCTGACCCGCGGCCTGGCCCGGGACCTCGGCCCCCTTGGCATCACCATCAACAACGTCCAGCCAGGTCCGGTAGACACTGATATGAACCCGGCCCATGGCGAGTTTGCCGAAAGCCTGATGGGGTACATGGCTGTCGGCCGTTACGGCGAAGTCGAGGAAATTGCCGGTTTCGTCGCCTACCTGGCCAGCCCCGAAGCCGCTTACATCACCGGCGCCAGCCTGACCATCGACGGCGGCTTCGCTGCCTGATGCCCTGATGTCCGTCCCGGCTTGCCCGGCTGTGTTCGATCTGTCGAGCGCAGCCTGGCCAGCCGGGGTCTGTTTCTGGTTCATGCCGTGATCCATTGTCACCATGGACAAGATGAACACGATAGATTGGCGTCACGCTCGCGCATTTCCCATACTGTCAGGCCTTAACTGCCACTGATCGAGACGGTCCATGACCACCTCTGCTACCCCCTTGAGCCGCGGCCTGATCCTGCTGATGGCCACCGCCACCGGCCTTGCCGTTGCCAGCAACTACTACGCGCAACCGCTGCTGCACAGCATCGCCGAGCATTTTGGCCTGACCACCTCCAGCGCCGGGGCCATCGTCATTGCCGCGCAACTGAGCTATGGCGCGGGTCTGCTGTTGTTGGCGCCACTGGGCGACCTGTTCGAACAGCGCCGGCTGATCGTCAGCATGATCGCCATCAGCACCCTGGGCCTGTTGATAAGTGCCTTCTCGCCGAGCCTGGTCTGGCTGTTGCTAGGTACCACGCTGACCGGTTTATTCTCGGTGGTGGCCCAAATACTGGTGCCGATGGCCGCGGGTTTGAGCGATCCGAACCAGCGTGGGCGGGTGGTCGGGACGCTGATGAGCGGGCTGCTGCTGGGCATTCTGCTGGCCCGCACAGCGGCCGGTTTCATGGCCGAACTGGGTGGCTGGCGCAGTATCTATCTGCTGGCTGCAGGGCTGATGGCGATCTGTGCCATCGCCCTGGCGCGCGCTCTGCCAGAACGCCACCAGCATGCAGGACTCAGCTATCCGGCATTGATCGGCTCGGTGTTTCGTCTGTTCGTCGATGAGCCGGTATTGCGCCTGCGCTCGTTGCTCGGATTGCTGGCCTTCAGCCTGTTCGCGCTGTTCTGGACCCCGCTGGCGTTTCTGCTTGCAGCCGAGCCCTATCACTATTCGGATGCCGTGATCGGCCTGTTCGGCCTGGCCGGCGCTGCCGGTGCGCTGTCGGCCAACTGGGCCGGGCGTCTGGCGGATCGCGGCAAGGGGCCGCTGGGCACTACCGTCGGCTTGCTGGCCCTGCTGCTGTCCTGGGTGCCGTTGGGCTTCGCGCAATCGTCGCTGCTGGCTTTGTTGATCGGCGTGCTGCTGCTGGACCTGGCTGTGCAGCTGGTACACGTGAGCAACCAGAATGCGGTGATTGCCCTGCGTCCGGAAGCGCGCAACCGCCTCAACGCTGGCTACATTACCTGCTACTTCATTGGCGGCGCACTGGGTTCGTTGCTCGGCACCCAGTTGTTCCAGAGCTACGGCTGGCACGGCATCGTTCTCGCCGGCCTGACGATCGGCAGCCTGGCCTTGCTGGTCTGGGCGCTGGCTGAACGTCAGCGCAGTCTGCGCGCGCGCATGGCCTAAGGCACAGGCCGCAGGCGACCCTCCGTCGCCTGCGAATTGACTTGTGGCGATCCCGGGTCTTGAGTAGGGAGTGCTCAACAGCCCCTCTATCTGGATGCCACAATGACAAGACTCACGGTTCAGTCCGGCGATTTCTTGCAAGGTGAAGGCGAGTACCGCAATGGATCGCTGACACTCAAGACCTGCCGCAGCCCTTCTCCCGGGGAAAGAATTGCCCTTACCGGCATCAGTGAACTGATCGTCGCCAATCAGGAGTCCAACCGCAGCCTGGGCAGTGCCTTGGGCTGGGGCATGGCCGGCGCCCTGGTGGCCGGGCCGGTCGGCCTGATTGCCGGCCTGTGGCTAGGCGGCAAAGAAGAGGAAATCACCTTCCTGGCCACCTTCAAGGATGGCCGCAAGCTGATGGCGATCACCGACAAAAAGACCTGGTCGAAGCTCAACGGCCACTGGCGCCGCCATATACAGCCGGCTGCCAATCGCTGAATCGACGTTCAGCGCTTTCGTTCTATCGTTTGCAACTGCGCACGCAACAGGGGCACCGGGATCCGGTCGCCCCTGCTAAGATGCGCGCCCGTCTGCCCGGCGCAATGCCCGCAGGCCTTCTGCAATTCATTGGACTTACGCCCCTCCGGACCGCGACCGAACCCTGACGGCGCGTCCGCTGCATGCCCCCAAGGAGCTTTTTGCATGACCCCGCCCCGCCCTCGCCTGCCCGTGAGCCTGCTCGGCTTGAGCCTGGCCCTGCCCGCCTGCCACAGCCTGGCCGAGGACAGCATCCTCCTGGCACCGCTGAAGGTGTCCGAAACCTACAGCGAGGGCTATCAGGTACAGGAGGCGTCGGTCGCCGGTTTTGCCCCGGCGCCACTGCTCGATACACCGGCGTCGGTGGCGGTGTTCAGCGAGCAACTGCTGGCTGATCGACAGGTGCGCAAGCTCAGCGAAGTATTGCAAAGCGATGCTTCGGTGGGCGAAAGCTATGCGCCGATCGGCTACTACGAAAACTTCAACGTGCGCGGTTTCGAACTCAATGCCGCCAGCAGCTACAAAATCAACGGCCAGACCATCGCCGGCGAGCAGAATGTGGCGTTGGAGAACAAGCAGCAGGTTGAATTGCTCAAGGGCCTGTCCGGGTTACAGAGCGGCGTGGCCGAGCCCGGCGGGCTGATCAACTACGTGACCAAACGTCCGGAGGATGTGCACTCGCTGACGGTATCGAGCAACGAGCAGGGTGAACGCTACATCGCCACCGATCTTGGCGGCTGGTTCGGCAGCGAGCGCCAGTTCGGTGTGCGCGCCAACCTCGCCCATGAAGACATCCGCTCTTACGTTGACCACGCCGACGGCAAGCGTGATTTCGCCGCCCTGGCTTTCGACTGGCAGATCAACCCCGACGCGGTGTTGCAACTGGATGCTGAGTACCAGCAACGTGAACAGCGTTCGGTGCCGGGTTATCAACTGCTGGGCGGCACCCGCCTGCCCCACGACATCGACCCGCACGACCGCCTGGCCTACCAGCGATGGGCGAACCCGGTCACCATCGACTCGCTGAACCTGGGTGGGCGCTTCGAATACCGCTTCAGCGATAGCTGGACCGGCAGTGTCAGTGCCTCGCGCAGCAAGGTGGTGATCGACGATTACAGCTCGTTTGCCTGGGGTTCGAGCGAGGGGGCCTACTTCAGCAGTGCAGGCGACTACGACATCTATGACTACCGCAGCCCCGACGACACCCGACGCACCGACGAAGCTCAGGCAGCACTCAACGGCCGTTTCAATGCCCTGGGTGTGGGTCACGAGCTGACGCTCGGTACCAGTGCCCAGCGCCGCACGCTGGACCAGCGCCCGTATTTCAACGAATGGATCGGCAGCGGCAACATTTACCAGCCAACACCGGCGTTGCCACCGTCCGACAAAACCGTTGGTTCCAGCACCCGTCGCCTGGACAGCCGTCAGTACGGCCTGTTCGCCAGTGACCGGATCAGTTTCAACGAGCAGTGGCAGACGGTGCTGGGCGCACGCCTGGTGCGCCTGGACGAGAAAACCTTCGACGAGGATGGCAACCCCAGCCGTCATACCCGCGACTATCAACTGCTGCCCAACGCCGCCCTGATCTACAAGCCGCGTGCGGATATCTCCCTGTACACCAGCTACAGCAAAGGTATCTCGTCCGGTGGCACCGCGCCGTGGTTCGCCAGCAACCGTGCCGAAATCCTCGCCCCGACGCTGTCGCACCAACTGGAAGTCGGCATCAAGCGCGACTGGCAGCGCCTGAGCCTGAGCGCGGCGTTGTTCCAGCTGCGTCAGGCCTATCAATATTCCCGCCCGGACGGCGCCGGTAACTTCACCTACGTGCAGCAAGGCCAGCAAAAGAACATCGGCCTGGAACTGGGCGCCAGCGGCTGGTTGAGCGATCGCCTGCAGATCAATGCCAGCGCGGCGGCCATCCGTGCCCGGGTGAAGAACAGCGGCACTGCCGACTACGAAGATCATCAGGCGCTCAACGTGCCGAACTTCCGGGCTGCGCTGCAGGCCGATTACAGCCTGCCGATCCGCGGCCTGGCGCTGCTTGGCGGGGCACGTTACAGCGCCAGCAAGTATGCCAATCAGGCGGGTACGGTGGAGGTCGGCAACTATGCCGTGTTCGATGTCGGCAGCCGCTACAGCACCAGGATTGCTGGCTACGACACGACGCTGCGGCTGATGGTCGATAACGTCTTCGACAAGCGCTACTGGCGAGATGCCGGGGAGTACCTGGGCGATGGCTATCTGTTCCAGGGCGCGCCGAGGACTGCTCGGCTGTCGGCTTCTGTGAGTTTCTGAGGGAATTATCGCGGGGCAAGCCCGCTCCCACAGGGGGGGGGCAACTCAACTTGGTGGGAGCGGGCTTGCCCCGCGATTGATGCCGAAAATGCAAAAAGCCCCCGGTCTTTTCAGGCCGGGGGCTTTTCTAAATGTGGCGGTGAAGAAGGGATTCGAACCCTTGATACAGTTTCCTGTATACACACTTTCCAGGCGTGCTCCTTCAGCCACTCGGACACTTCACCGTTTCTCTTCAAGCTGTTCAGCCTGTCGAGGCGCGCTAATGTAGTCGAAACAGGTTCTGATGGCAAAGGTTTTTTTCAGAATTTTCATGCGCTTAAGCCAGTCCGCGAAAAAACCGCCGCACACAGGGCAAAGTCGCCAATCTCTGGAGTGCTTCGGCAGCCCCCAACCCTTCAGCCCCAACTTGCACGGAAAAGCCGCCCGAGGCTGACCGGCCAGTCAGTCACAGCGCTTTACCTCCCTGCCCGGCGTGAGTAACGTCTGCCCAACTCTCCCTTTAGGAACTGTGTCATGAGTGAGCTGATTACCTACCACCTCGAAGACGGCATCGCGACCCTGACCCTGAGCAACGGCAAGGTCAACGCCATCTCGCCAGACGTCATTGCCGCCTTCAATGCCGCTCTGGATCAGGCTGTGACGGATCGTGCCGTAGTCATCGTCACCGGCCAGCCGGGCATTCTGTCCGGTGGCTACGACCTCAAGGTGATGACCGCCGGCCCGAAAGAAGCGGTCAGCCTGGTCACCGCCGGTTCCACCCTGGCCCGGCGCATGCTCTCGCACCCATTCCCGATCATTGTTGCCTGCCCCGGCCATGCCGTGGCCAAGGGCGCGTTCCTGCTGCTGTCGGCCGACTATCGCATCGGCGTCGAAGGCCCTTTCAGCATCGGCCTGAACGAAGTGCAGATCGGCATGACCATGCACCACGCCGGTATCGAACTGGCCCGTGACCGCCTGCGCCGCTCGGCCTTCCACCGCTCGGTGATCAACGCCGAGATGTTCGACCCAGTCAGCGCCGTGGATGCCGGCTTCCTCGACAAGGTGGTAGCGGTCGAACAGCTGCAGGAAACGGCCCTGGCCGCTGCGCGTCAGTTGAAGAAGATCAACATGAACGCGCACAAACACACCAAGCTCAAGGTTCGCAAGGCGCTGCTCGACGCCCTCGACGACGCGATCATCCGCGACCAGGAACACCTGGGCTGACCCCTACCAAGGCCTGATTGCGTT
This sequence comes from Pseudomonas putida, assembly GCF_028682475.1. Taxonomy (GTDB): domain Bacteria; phylum Pseudomonadota; class Gammaproteobacteria; order Pseudomonadales; family Pseudomonadaceae; genus Aquipseudomonas; species Aquipseudomonas putida_AG. The sequence continues at coordinate 233,729 of NZ_JANHLE010000002.1, read as the reverse complement.
TACTTACACAATCAGGCCACTACGACCGCATTGAGCGTTTGCCCGCGCAAGTGCACACCCGTACACTGCGCCGCGTTTGCCTATGTGAGTCGTATGATGCTTTTTCTTACACGCATGTTCCTGCTGGGACTGCATTTTGTTCTGATCGGTATTGTCGGAGTATTGATCGGCCTGTGTCGGCCATTCAACCCGGACAACAGCCGGATTTATGCGCGCCTGTACGGGCTGCCCGCCACCTGGCTGATGCGCCTGGAGGTCAAGGCCGAGGTCGGTCCGCTGTTCGACCAGCCGCCTGGTTGCGTGATCATCGCCAATCACCAGTCCAACCATGACCTGTTCGTCCTTGGCCACGTGGTGCCCCCGCGCACCGTGTGCATTGGCAAAAAAAGCCTGAAGTGGGTTCCGCTGTTCGGCCAGCTGTTCTGGCTGGGCGGCAATGTGCTGATTGACCGTGGCAACTCCTACCATGCTCGCCGTGCCATGCAGACCACCACACGCACCTTGCGTGAAGACGACACGTCGATCTGGGTGTTCCCTGAGGGCACGCGCAATCCCGACGAGCAACTGATCCCGTTCAAGAAGGGCGCCTTCCACATGGCCGTCGAGGCCGGTGTGCCGATCGTACCGGTATGTGTCAGCCGCTATGCCCGGCGCCTGCGCCTGAACAGCTGGCGGCGCAGCAAGGTGATCATCCGCTCCCTGCCGCCGATTGCCACCAGCGGCCTGACCCAGCAGGACGTACCGGCCCTGGCTGAACAATGCCGACTCCAGATGCAGCGCTGCATCGACCTGATGGAAGCTGAACTGCAACAGGCCTGAACGGTTGCTCAATTCTGCGTGGCAGACCAAGCTACTGCCACGGTCATCAGAAGAAGCGAATCACCATGGGACGAGTCGTTGCGGCGGCGGTGTACAGCGCCGGCAGAAAAGTCACCAACATCAGCATCGATGAAGGCAGCCAGTGGGCCAGTAAACCCGGGCATTTCGTCTGGATCGGCCTGGAAGAGCCCAATGCCCAGGAGCTGGCCAACCTGCAATGCCAGTTCAACCTGCATGAACTGGCCATTGAAGATGCCCTGGAAAAACACAGCCGGCCGAAGCTGGAAACCTTCGGCGACGCGCTGTTCATTGTCACTTACTCGCCGGTGCGCCATGAAGGCAAGCTGGAGTTCATCGAAACCCACATCTTCGCTGGCAATGGCTACATCATCACCTGCCGCAATGGCCACTCCAAATCCTACGCCCTGGTTCGCCAGCGCTGCGAAGCGCGGCCACTGCTACTGGAGCATGGCGAGGATTTCGTGCTCTACGCCCTGCTCGACTTCGTCACCGAAAACTATCAACCGATCGGCGAAGCCATCCACGGCGAGATCGAGGAGCTGGAACAGAGCGTGCTGAGCAACTCGCTGCAGGAGGACGACATCCGCCGCCTGCACAGCCTGCGTCGCGACATTCTGCGCCTGCGCCGCTACGTAGCGCCGATGGTCGAAATCAGCGAAGAACTGCAGCGCCTGACGTTCCCCTTTATCGACAAGAACATGCGCCCGTACTTTCGCGATGTGCAGATTCACGTGACCCGGCAGATGGAAGACCTCGCCGGGATCCGTGACATCGCCAGCCAGACCATCGAAATCGGCATGCTGCTAGAGGCATCACGCCAGAGCATCGTGCAACGCAAGTTCGCCGCCTGGGCGGCGATCCTGGCGTTTCCCACCGCAGTGGCGGGCATCTACGGAATGAACTTTCAGAACATGCCGGAGTTGAGCTGGCATTACGGCTACTTCGCCGTACTCGGTGGCATCGCCGTGGGTTGCACGGCGCTGTTTGCCAGCTTCAAGCGTTCAGGCTGGCTTTAAGCCGCGACCTCAGGTCGAGCTGCCCTGGGGTTTGTGGGCGACGAAACGCATCATCCATTCGGCCACCGTGCTGCCCTGGTGCTCATGCGCCAGGCTGTCGATGCCTTTGCGGTAGACCTCTTGACCCAGCTTGTCCTGGCGCAGCTCAAGCAGTGCTCGCGAATAGTCGTGGATAAACTCCGGGTGCCCCTGGAAGCACAGCACCTGATCACCAATGTGGTAAGCGGCGTTTGGACAGAAATCGCTTGAGGCAATCACGGTGGCGTTTTCCGGCAAGCGGGTGACCTGATCCTGGTGGCTGATCAGCAGGGTCAGCTCCTCGACCTGCGGGCTCATCCACGGCGCCTTGGCGTTCATGACATAACGATGGGTACCCACCCCCCAGCCCTGGGTGGCACGCTCGCTCTTGCCACCGAGCAGCAGCGCCAGCAGTTGATGACCGAAACACACACCCAGCAACTTGTCGCCACGCTGATAGCGATCGAGCAGAAACACTTTGAGTGTTTCGATCCATGGATCATCACCGAACGAATCGGCTTTGCTGCCCGTCACCAGGTAGGCATCGAATACCTGGTTATCATCGGGGTATTTGCCGTCCATCACGTTATACACGTCAAACTCGGCGGCGATCGGCTGGCGGGTGAACAGCTGCTCGAACATCCGTCCGTAGCCCTGATACTGCCCGATCAGCTCGGGTCGCAGGACGTCGGTTTCCAGGATGCAGATGCGTAACGACATAAAAATAGTCCTGAACGACAAAAGGCGGGATTGCCCCCTAGAGCCTGCCCCGAATAAGGCTTGCAGGCAAGTATGATGCACTGACGAACGGTCACTTCAAGTGGATCCAGGTACAGAACCATTGCAAGCGTCTAGCAAGGGGAATAGTTGCCAGATGGCATAAGGCCTCATAACCAAAAAGCACAATAAAAAATATAGAAATACGAAAGCGTTCTAAAATACAACTGACGTTGACCCTAAGGTTAGTTGTATACCCATTAGCAAAGGTTCGCGTCTGGACGTCAAACCGCGTTACCCATGTTTGCCGGATCGACGACAAGGAAGCCATTGGGCACTCAGGAATAACAACAAAAAGGCGGTCAGCCATGTTCAAACAACACAAAGTACGTCAAGCCGGTCTCATTCTCTTCGCCACGACATTGCTGTTGATCCTGCCGAACCTGTCACGTCTGTTCGGCTGAATCTCACTATGGCCCTCTACGGCCTTGCGCAGGTACTCTGCCAGCCTTGATTCGCTGGAGAGTGTCTATGTGCCACTACTTGGTCCTGTTGTCAGCCCTGCTCTGCCTGCCCCTGCAGGCGGCGCAGCTGACCCTGGAGCTGGGCAGCACCAGCCGCCACTGGCAAAGTGCCGAACTGTTGGCCCACCCCAAGGCGCAGGACATCCGCATCGACAACGACGTGTCCTATAAAAAGACCATGCATTACCGCGCTGTGCCCTTGGCGGTGTTGCTCGAAGGCGTTGGGCCAGAGGATCATCTGCAAGCGGTGGCCGAGGACGGCTTTGCCGCCGAGATGCCGGCAGCGCCGTTGCTCAAGGAGGGCCCGGCGCGCGCCTGGCTGGCCATCGAAGATCCGGCCAGGCCCTGGCCGCCATTGGGTGCTGGCAAGCACAGCGCCGGGCCGTTTTATCTGGTTTGGACCGCACCGCAAGCCGGGCGCATCAGCCCGGAACAGTGGCCATTTCAAGTCACCCGCATTCGTCGCCTGGCGACGGTCGCCGCCCGCTTTCCAGCCTTGCTGCCGGCTCCTGGCCTGGCCAGTGACGACCCGATCAATCTGGGCTTTGGCGTGTTCCAGAAAAACTGCCTGGCCTGCCATCGCCTCAATGGCGCTGGCGATGCCCAGTTCGGCCCGGACCTGAACCTGCCGCACAACCCTACCGAGTATTTCCAGCCAGCCTTCCTGCGCAGTTACATTCGCGATCCGCAGAGCCTGCGCCAGTGGCCCCAGGCGAAAATGCCCGGTTTCACCAGCGCCGTGCTCAGCGACCCGGAACTTGGCGCCCTGCTCGCTTACCTGGCACACATGGCCACGCGCAAGCAACCCTGATAGCCCCGTTCAGGCCAGCGGACGCTCCTGTTTCACGCCCCAGCCTTCGATTTCACCACCCAAAGGGGCTATGACCGCTTCGAAATCCTGCTCGAACTCATCGATGCCGCCGTAGGTGGCATACATCACCTTGCTCAATTCCAGGTGCCAGGCACCATCATCACGCTCGTGTACCTGAGCGCTTAGCGATTCTCCACGAAACTGTCCCGCTGCCCGTCGCGCCCGCGCCTCATCAGGAAAAACCGCATAGAACTCAATGGGATGAATCTGGGCAAAATTGAAGCCGCCCTCTTTCATCTGGCGTAATACCGTGCTGCTGATGTCCTCGTATTGGCTGCTCATGAATCGTCCTCCTAACTACTGATGGATAGACTTTCAGTGCAAAACGCACCTGCCCGCCACACAAGCTGTGCGGGGGCAATTCGAGCTGATGCATGACGTGGATCGGCAAGCCCGGGCGATCGCAAAAATCGGCCCGACCTTGATTGCAGCGTAGTGCCAAGTTGCCAAGCGCGCCAACCGGCCGCTTCAAGGCACTTCGGTAATGGCGGTGATCTCCACGCCGCTCTGCTCCTTCAGCCATTTGGCAGTGGGCATGCTGGCACGATCCTGGAAATCATTGAGGTCCAGTTCATCCATAACCGGGAACAGGTGGGTACGAATCAGCCGCGCGGCCTCCTCGATGCTGGGTTCTTGCTCCGACGCGAACGGCAGCGAGGTGCGCTCGCCTTTCTGGTCAACAAAGGTAATGACCCACGCTTTCATTGGATTCTCCTCTGTACGGATGCTCAGGGTGAATCGGCCTACATTCCGTTGACCCATGCCGGCGGCGAATGTTCAGCCGCACGCTTGCAAAGGTAAAAAAAAAAGAGGCCCGCAGGCCTCTTTTCGTTCAACCCAATGCGTTACTTCGGCACACCATGGACAACACCCGCGGTGTTATCCAGCAAGCTCTTGGTCGCGGTCTGGATGAACGACTCAAGCTTGTGGGTCAGGTCCTTCTGGTCCGGGCTTTCGATCAGCTCGGCCTTGAAGTTGCCACCCAGCTCGTAGCGGTACATGCGCGGCGACATGTCCTTGGACTCGATCAGGATGCGATCGCCCTTGATCAGGCCAACGATCTGCTCGCTGCCCGACGGTTTGATCATGCCAAAGCCAGGATCGCCAGCCGGCAGGTTGAGCAGGTCGCGCCCCCAGCACTGGTGGCGGGTTTCACCGCCCAGACGGCCCATGATGGTCGGAACGATGTCGATCTGGGTGCCAACGGTGTGATTCACCGCACCGAACTTCTCCTGGATGCCTGGCGCAATCAGCAGCAGCGGTACGTTGAAACGGCCCAGGTCCAGCTCGGTCACTTGTTGATGGTTACCAAAGCCGTGGTCACCGACGATGACGAACAAGGTTTCCTTGAAGTACGGCTCTTTGCGCGCCTTCTCGAAGAACTGGCCCAACGCCCAGTCAGAGTAACGCATCGCGGTCAGGTGCTGATCGAGGCGGCCCTGGCCGGTTACCGGCTCCACTGGCAACTGCGCTGGCAAAGCGTACGGGGTGTGGTTGGACAAGGTCTGCAGCAGGGCATAGAACGGCTTCTTGCCATAGTTCTTGGCCAGTTCTTCGGCACCACGGTCGAACATGTCCTGATCGGACACGCCCCAGGTAGGGTCGGAGAACACCGGATTGACGAAGTCATTGCGGCCAATGAAGGTGGTCATGCCCTGGTTGCCGAAGAAGCCCGACTGGTTATCCCAGGCGAAGTCGCCGTTGTAGACATAGACATCGTCGTAGTCACGGGCGCTGAGCAGCGCTGGCAGACCGGAGAGCTTGTGACCCCCTTCCGGGGTCTGCATCAGGTATTCGAAGCCCGGCAGGTTGGGGTAGCAGGCCATGGTGGCGAACATACCCTGGTGGGTATGGGTGCCATTGGAGAAGAAGCGGTCGAACAGCAGACCTTCTTTGGCCAGTTTGTCGAAGTACGGGGTGATGTTGTTCGGGCTGCCCAGGGCACCTACCGAGTGACCGGCGAAGCTCTCCATGAGGATCACGACGACGTTCTTGATCGGCAGGGTATTGGCGCTCGGCGGGGTGAAATCACGGCGTACTGCAGCGCTGTCGGCATCGACCAGTTTGTCGTTGTCGGTCAGCAGCATGTCGCGCACAGTCTGGGTGGCCAGAGTCTGCTCGATGGTCGACTTCCAGACGTTGGCGCGGTCTTCACCGAAACGGCTCTTGGCCGCGTCGATCAAGGTCAGGGTGCCATTGAGGCCCAACTGGTTGACAAAATTCGAGTCGGTGGTGAAGGCATCACCCCAGCGCATCGGAGGGCCCTGGCGCAGGGTGCCGCGGGCAGCGATGACAGCCACCAGCAGAATCATGAAGAACACTACGCCACGCACGTACCACGGGGCCACCGCACGGCTGCCAGCCGTCTGGTTCTGGTAGGCGCCACGGGGACGGGTCAGGCGGTCGATGCCCTTGAACAGCAGGCTCAGCAACCAGGTACCGAAGATCCACGCCAACAGGTAGCGCACCACCGGGAAGCCGTACCAGAGCATGCTCAGGACTGTCTTGGGATCTTCCTTGACGTACTGGAACACCAGGCCGTTGAGACGCTGGTGGAACTCACGGTAAAAGTCCAGTTCCATCAGACCGAGGAACATGACGACGCTCGAGGCGATGGTCAGCCACGCCCGGAACAGGCCGCGAGCAGCCATGGCACGGGCGCTGAGGGTGGCCAGCAGCAGCGGAATGCTCAGGTAGACAACAACACGCAGGTCAAAGCGCAGGCCATTGAGGAAACCCTCGGCCACCGTCGACATCGGTGTGTCACCGATCATGTCGCTGTTGTAGATCAGCAGGCCCAAACGGACCAGGCTGAGCATCAGCATGATCACCAGGCCACACAGCAGGGTGTAGGCCAGGTGCGATTTTAGCGTCGGTTGCAGCGGGCGCGACGCAGCCCGCTGATCACTCAAGGCGTCCGTGTTAGCCATGGATTGGAAGATCCCTAGGATTCAGATTCAAGAAAGGCGAAAAAACGAATCGGCAAATGTGCACTAAACCCGAGGGCAATGCACGGCCATTCGGCGAACGGATAATTGCGCGCGCGGATTTTCCATAATCGAATGTGAAAATTTCGTTGATGGACACGCCTGGCAATGACTTGCAATATTGTCCTCATTCCTTCTACCGCCAGGCGCAGCACCATGTATTTCCGCTATCAGCCCAGTCCGCTTGGTCCACTGTTGCTGGCCGGTGACGATCGGGGCCTGCACCTGCTGCACATGGATGCCGCGCAGCTCTGGGAACTACCGGGCGAATGGCTGCCTGCGCAGCATCGACTGGACGAAGTGGCGCGCCAGCTGGATGAGTACTTCGCAGGCAAACGCGAGGTGTTCGAGGTCAGGCTGGCGCCGCTGGGTACGCCGTTTCAACGGGAAGTCTGGCAGGCCTTGCAGCGCATTCCCTACGGCACCACCTGCAGCTACAGCGACCTGGCCGGGCAAATCGGTCGGCCGCGTGCCGTGCGCGCGGTCGGTACTGCCAATGGCGCCAATCCGATCGCGATCATCGTCCCCTGCCATCGGGTGATCGGCAGCAACGGCACCTTGACCGGCTATGCCGGCGGTGTGGAGCGCAAGCAGAAGTTGCTGGAGCTTGAAGGTGCGTGGTTGATTTGAGCCACGCCTACAACCGCCCTCCCCGCGGTCCGGCAATCGCCCAGATAATCAGCCCGAGTACCGGCAGCAACAGAATCAACAGAATCCAGAGTATTTTCGGCCCCAAACCCACGCCGCTTTTGAGCACATTGATGATCGCCCAGATATCCAGCACAAGGATGATCAGGCCTACCAGGCCATTGAATGTGGAACCCATGCTGTCGCTCCCCTGAACACGTCTGCCCACAGCATAGCTGGCTATGAGCCCAATAGACGTTAATGGTTGGCGGCGGCTCAACGGCGCTGGTTACACTCGGCTCATCATTATGTTTCAGTGAGGTTCCTATGCCCCCCGCCCACAGCTCCAGCGGCCCTGCTCCGGTGTCACTCTGGAGCGCCTGGTTGCAACAAGCTCAAAGCACACCGTGGCTGAGCGCCGGACTGGGCTTGAGCCTGCTGGCAGTACTCGGCCTGTTGATGGCCAGCGCTTGGAACGCCGTGCACGGAGATCATCAGGAAAACCTGCACATGGCGATGCTCGGTGGCCTGGCCGGGTTTGCCGCGACAGCTCTCGGCGCTGTCATGGCCGTGGTCCTGCGCGAAGTCAGCGCGCGCAGCCAGGATGTGATGCTCGGCTTTGCCGCCGGGATGATGCTCGCCGCCAGCTCGTTTTCCCTGATTCTGCCGGGCCTGGATGCCGCCCGTGAGATCACCGGCAACGGCCCGTATGCGGCGCTGACGGTGGTGGTTGGCATGGGCCTGGGGGTCCTGCTGATGCTCGGTCTTGATCGTTTCACCCCGCACGAACATGAAAGCACCGGCCCCTGCGGCCCGCAGGCCGAACGGATCAACCGGGTATGGCTGTTCGTGCTGGCGATAACCCTGCACAACCTGCCCGAAGGCATGGCCATCGGCGTCAGCTTTGCCAATGGCGACCTGAATGTCGGCCTGCCGCTGACCAGCGCCATCGCCATCCAGGACATTCCCGAAGGCCTGGCCGTGGCCCTGGCGTTACGCGCTACCGGGCTTTCAACCTTGAAGGCGGCGCTGGTAGCAATCGGCTCCGGGCTGATGGAGCCGATTGGTGCAGTCATCGGCCTAGGGATTTCCACCGGCTTTGCCATCGCCTATCCGGTGAGCATGGGCCTGGCGGCCGGCGCGATGATCTTTGTGGTCTCCCACGAGGTGATTCCGGAAACCCACCGCAACGGCCACCAGACCTCAGCAACTCTCGGGCTGATGGGCGGCTTTGCGGTAATGATGTTCCTCGATACCGCCCTCGGTTAAACGTGTACCGCCACCCGCAGCGCTTCCAGTGAAGGCGCTGCGGCAATCCCCACCTCGGCGCACAGTTCCAGCACCCGCGCCAGGTCGTTACCGCCCACCATGACCATCTGCAGCTCGTCATCGAGCAACTGGCTGAAATTCATCAGCACATAGCCACCGGCTTCTTTGTTCATCGCGCCCATCTGCACCTGGATGCGGTTGAGCGCGGTCAGTGGTTCGACCTTGGCCAGTTGCTTGGGCTTGAGGTTGAAGGGCACGCTCTTGTCGAAGGAGTCGACGATTTGCGCGAACAGGTCCTGGTAGGTATCGGCCTGGAACAGCACGGTGTCGGGCAAGCTGCCGACGACGATCCACTCGCCCAGGGGAATCGGGAAGCTGTCGTCGTAGTTGATGTCGGGATTGGCAGCCAGGAAGGCTTGCGGGTCGGCATAGGCCTGGGCGGCTTCGTCGGCGATGCGCGCGATGTCTTCTTCGCGCATGCAGCCGGCGCTGATTTTGCCGATGAGTTCGACCAGTTGGGATTTCATGAAGGGGCCCTGCGACACTGAAAAAAGTCGCCAAGGATAGCCGCAAAAGGCCCCTGAGGGTTAGCCGGCCAGCGCTTGCAGCTGCGCTGCGGTTTCAACCGCGCCCATGGCTTGGGCTGCGCCCAGCGCGGTGATGCCCTTGGCGTCCCGGCGCTGCGGATCAGCGCCTTGGCTCAGCAGGTACTCGACAAGCGCGGTCCGGTTGAACATCGCCGCCATCATCAGTGCGGTACGACCGTCAGCGGCAGCCGAGTCAACCGCCACGCCCTGCTCCACCAGCAACCGGACCATCGCCAGATCACCCTTGAACGCAGCGCCGGCCATTGGCAACTGACCGTTGTCGTTGGCAATCAGCGGATCGGCGCCGTGCTGCAGGAGGACTTTCACCGCGTCGACATGACCGTGGTAACTGGCGAGCATCAGCAAGGTGTCGCCTTTGTGGTTACGCAGGTTGGCGGGCAAGCCCTTCTCCAGCAGGCGTTTGAGCATCTCGGAATCGCCTTGGCGCGCCCGGTCGAAAACTTCTTCAGCGAACGCTGCGGCTTCGTCGTCATTCATGGGCGTGGGGCTGCGTTGGTCGGACATGGGGAACCTCCTGGCGGATTTGAGAACCCAAGTATTTGCCAGGCAAGCCTTCAGGTCCATTGTCGATAACCCATGGTGCCAACAGAACATTTCTATTGGCCAGCGTACCTTGCAAAATGCACGGTGCAAATTGCGCGGCCTTGCACAATGCACGCCAATGCGTTTAGGCAATCTATATAAGCCGTTGAAATATAATGTATTTTTAATAAGTACAGTCTGGCACGGTCACTGCACCTATCACTCCATGTCTGCCACCCACAACCAGGAGCTGATATGGACCTCATCCAGGAAAAATTCGCCTCGGTATTCGCCGCCTATGCCGTCACCACCCAGGCGCGGCCCGATGGTGGAATTCTGCTGACCTTGCGTGCAGCAGATGGCAAACAGGTCAAACGCTCGATTTCTTACGGGCAATTGCACAGCGCCGAACAACTGACCTGGGCGATCAGTGCAATTCGCCGCGACCTGGCTGAGCAAGCCAGTGAGCTGCCGGTGATTTCTCGGCTGCAGAGCCAGCAGCGGTTTGCTCTGCCGACCTACCGTTAATCGCTGGCAAGGCCAGCTCCCACCCGTGGGAGCTGGCCTTGCCCGCTACATCTCACAATCGTCAAGACGCGGGAACTGCTCGGCAATCGTTTCGCCGGTGAAACGGGCAACCGCTGCCGGTGTTTTGTTGAACAGCCGAATCGCCACAAACCGCGGCTCCGCCCCCATATCCACCCAATGCCGAGTACCCGCAGGCACACCGATAAGGTCGCCTTTCTCGCACAACACCGCATAGATGTAATCGGCGATGTGCAGGCTGAACAGCCCGCGCCCGGAGGCGAAAAAGTGCAGTCGATCTTCGTCGCAGGTGTGTTCGGCAAGCAGGCTGGCATCCGCGTCGCGGGTAACCTCAACACCGGCATACCCCTTCTCGGCCTTCAGGGCATCGATACTGCGTTGATAAGCGTCGATCAGTTCCTGATCACTGGCGCCTGCCTGGATTTGTGCAGCGGCCTGCCAACGCTCGAAACGCACGCCGTGCTCAGCCAGCGTCGAAGCGATGTCCTCAAGATGGGTCAGGACCTTGTTGGGGGTGTCCGGGGTGGACAGGTGGTAAACGGACAGGCTGCTCATCAGAGGAATTTCCTATTGCTCGGCTTCTTTCATTCGAGTGGCAATGATAACGGCTGCAGCCAGCGCTGCGACGCTGGCAATACTAAAGGTGGTAGAGGCGCCCAGCAGATTCCAGCTATAGCCGGAATACAGGGCGCCCAAAGCGCCGCCGGTTCCCGCCAGGGCAGCATACAGGGCCTGCCCCTGGCCTTGCTGACGGGCGCCAAAGCTACGTTGCACGAAAGCAATGGCTGCGGCGTGGAAGCTGCCGAACGTGGCGGCGTGCAAAACCTGGGCGAATAACAACACCGCCAGGTGCTCGGCAAAATTACCCAGTAGCAGCCAACGCAGGGCTGCCAGAACGAAACTGGCCATCAGCACCCGGCGCAACGAAACCCGCGCCAGAATCCAGCTCATGCCGAGGAACATCAACACCTCGGCGACCACGCCCAGGGCCCAGAGCATGCCGATAACACCACGGCTATAGCCCAAGTGTTCCAGGTGCAAAGTCAGAAAGGTGTAGTAAGGCCCGTGACTGAGCTGCATCAACGCCACACAAACATAGAACGCTGCTACGCCGGGACTGCTCAACTGCTTGAGAAACCCGCCGTGGCTGCGCTCGTTCTGCCCGGGCGGCTGGGCGTTGGGCACCCAGAGGCTGGCGAGGACGATGCCAGCCATGATGATCACCAGTGCCAGCGGATAAACATCCAGGCTCAGCCCATCGAACAGTCGGCCCAGGCCAACAACAGTGAGGATGAAACCGATCGAGCCCCACAGGCGGATCTGGCTGTAGCGTGCAGTCTGGCCCTGCAGGTGCGCCAGGGTGATGACCTCGAACTGCGGTAACACCGCATGCCAGAAGAACGCGTGCAAGGCCATGACCAGCGCCAACCAGGCATAGCTCTTGGCGAAGAAGATCAGCGAAAAACTCGCCAGGGTCGCCAGCGCCCCCAGGCGTACGATCAGCAGGCGCCGACCACTGCGGTCACCGAGCCAGCCCCACAGATTGGGCGCGACACACCGCATGAGCATGGGGATGGCGACCAGCTCGCCGATACGCGCACTGGAAAATCCCAGGTGATGGAAATACAGCGCCAGGAAAGGCGCTGTAGAACCGAGCAAGGCGAAGTAGAACAGGTAGAAGCTGGACAGCCGCCAGTAGGGAATCGGCGCCACGGCTCAGCAGGCCGCAGCGCGTTTGCCGGGTGTTGGCATTACAGCTGGCCCAGCACCGGCGTGCTCACGCGTACATCGGCGTTCTGACCGCGATGACGCAGCAGGTGATCCATCAGCACGATGGCCATCATCGCTTCGGCGATCGGCGTGGCGCGGATGCCCACGCACGGGTCGTGACGGCCCTTGGTGATCACTTCGACCGGGTTGCCATCAACATCGATCGAACGACCCGGGGTGGTGATACTCGACGTCGGCTTCAAGGCCAGGTGGGCAACAATCGGCTGACCAGAGGAAATCCCGCCGAGAATGCCGCCGGCGTTGTTGCTGAGGAAACCTTCCGGGGTCATTTCGTCACGGTGCTCGGTACCGCGTTGCGCCACACTGGCGAAACCTGCGCCAATCTCCACGCCCTTGACCGCGTTGATGCTCATCAAGGCATGCGCCAGCTCGGCATCCAGGCGGTCGAAAATCGGCTCGCCCAGGCCCGGCATGACGCCTTCGGCGACCACGGTGATTTTCGCCCCGACCGAATCCTGGTCACGGCGCAGCTGGTCCATGTAGGCCTCCAGCTCCGGCACCTTGTCCGGGTCGGGGCTGAAAAACGCATTCTGCTCCACCGACTCCCAGGTCTTGAACGGAATCTCGATCGGGCCCAGCTGGCTCATGTAGCCGCGAATACGAATACCCTGGCTGGCCAGGTACTTCTTGGCAATCGCCCCCGCAGCCACGCGCATGGCGGTTTCCCGCGCCGAGCTGCGGCCACCGCCACGGTAGTCACGCTCACCGTACTTGTGGTGGTAGGTGTAGTCGGCGTGGGCCGGACGGAACAGGTCTTTGATCGCCGAGTAGTCCTTGGACTTCTGGTCGGTGTTGCGGATCAACAGGCCGATCGAGCAGCCCGTGGTGCGTCCTTCAAAAACCCCGGAGAGGATTTCGACTTCATCGGCTTCCTGGCGCTGGGTGGTGTGCCGGCTGGTGCCGGGCTTGCGCCGGTCGAGGTCGTGCTGCAGGTCGGCCAGGGAAATTTCCAGGCCCGGCGGACAGCCGTCGACAATGGCGACCAACGCCGGACCATGGCTTTCGCCAGCGGTGGTGACAGTGAACAGCTTGCCGTAGGTATTGCCGGACATGCAGGACGCTCCGCGAATCAGCCTGATTTGAACAAGGTCGCCAGTATACGCAGGCTAACCATTGAGTTCATCCCTGACAGCGAACCTTCTGCCCAGGCGCCGGTCAAAAAGCCAACTCCTCGATAGTGGCCTGATGATGTTGCGCGTTTTCGTGGTAATCGCCCTGCTGTTCAGCGGCCTGGTACACGCTGCTGTCCCGACTGTATTGCAACGCCCGATCAGTCTCGATACCGGTAGCGGCACGCTGTATGGCAGCCTGCTGTTACCGCGCACTGAACAGCCGCCACCGGTAGTGCTGATCATCCCCGGCTCCGGCCCCACCGACCGCAACGGCAACAGCCCGGACGGCGCCCACACCGACAATCTCCGGCAACTGGCCCTGGTGCTGGCGAAGAACCGAATTGCCAGTGTGCGTTATGACAAGCGCGGTGTGGCCGCGAGCCTGGCGGCGACACCGGATGAACGCGACCTGACGGTTGAAGGTTATGTCGCCGATGCCGTGGCCTGGAGTCATAAACTCAAGGCTGATCCGCGTTTCGGTCAGTTGATCCTGCTGGGGCACAGTGAAGGCGCGCTGATTGCCAGCCTGGCCGCTGAACCGAGTGGCGCCAGCGCGGTGGTCAGCGTGGCCGGCAGCGGTCGGCCGATTGATGAGGTCTTTCGTGCACAACTCGCCGAGCGCATCCCGGACCGCTACAACGAACAGGTGATGCACATCCTGGACGCTCTCAAGGCCGGGCGCACTGCATCAAATATCCCCCGGCCCTTGCAGAATGTGCTGCGTCCGTCGGTTCAGCCGTACCTGATTTCGTTGTTTCGCCAGGACCCGGCAGCGGCGTTCGCCAGGGTGAAAGTACCGGCTCTGATCATCCAGGGCACCCATGATGTCCAGGTCGATGTCAGCAATGCCGAACGGCTCAAAGCCGCCAAACCCGATGCCGAACTGGCGTTGATCCAGGGCATGAACCACATGCTCAGAATTGCCCCGCAGGCAGCCAGCCAGCAGCGCGACAGTTACCTGAACCCGAAATTGCCGCAAGCTGCCGAACTGGGCGAGCGTGTGGTCGACTTTATCCACAGGCTGCCTGCAGCCTGAGCGAATTTCAGCGAAATTACGCCTCCAGTCCCGGACGATTCTGCCGATAAGCCGATGCTGGCATCGTGATTGTGTCCAGCTTGCTGTGCACAAGAGGATTGCCGTGATGACTGAAGCCGCCCCCCAGGATGCCCCCGAAACCCCAGAGGCCGCGCCGGAACCCGCGCCGCTGCCGTGGGCCGAGGTGACTGCGGAACATTTCCAGATGCTGCGCCTGGCACCACTGCCGACTGATCGCAACAGTGGTGCACGACCACTGCGCTTCGTTCAGTACGGTTATGCCGAGCGCCATAACAAAGACATCAGCCTGTTGCGCATGAGCATCCAGTTGCCCGGGCAAAAGGTGCGCAAAGAACAGAATCACCTGGATGTCTGGGTCGATCATCAGGAAAAGCATGTGCGTATCGGCCCGGATAGCGGCCTGCAGATCGAGCCTTTGAACCGTGGGCTGGGTCGCTTCATGCTGGCCCAGGCCGTAAGCTGGGCGCAGCGCAAGTGGTCGCACTACCGGGTCGAAGGCGCCGCCCTGGCCAACAAGGATGCGCTCAACGAGGACACCCGCCTGCGCCGCGACCATCTGTTGCACAGCCATGGCCTGGAGGTCGAATACGCCGATGCCCAGCACCTCAAGGGTCGCTACGTCGATGTGCCGGTCGGCGAACTCAAGGGCGGCTGGAATGCTGACAAGGTGCAGCGCGTGGAAATTCTCGATGCTGCGCAGATGCTCCAGCAGGCCGAACAGAACCTGCAGGAAAAGGAAGCGCAACTGCGCGAGCGTGACGAGCGGGTCAGCAAGTACCGTCGCGAAGACAGCGGCCTGCGCTTCACCATCACCTGCCTGGTGGCCTTTGCGGTGTTCCAGGCAGGGTTGTTGATCTGGATTGCGACCCATTGAAAGCATCGCGGGGCAAGCCCGCTCCCACCGGGGTAAACCAAACCCTGTGGGAGCGGGCTTGCCCCGCGATCGATTTTGCCCTTACACCCTGGAAGCAAACAGCCCCTGATGCTGCCGGCACTGCTCCGCCGTCAACATGAACACCCCGTGGCCACCGCGCTCGAATTCCAGCCAGGCAAAATCCACTTCCGGGTACAGCGCTTCGACGTGCACCTGGCTATTGCCCACTTCGACGATCAACAAGCCCTTCTCGGTCAGGTGATCCGCTGCTTCGGCCAGCATGCGCCGCACCAGGTCCAGGCCGTCGTTGCCACAGGCCAGGCCCAGTTCCGGCTCATGGTGGTACTCATCCGGCATGTCGGCGAAATCCTCGGCATCGACATACGGCGGATTGGACAGGATCAGGTCGAAACGCTGCCCAGGCAAACCCTCGAAGCCATCGCCCTGAACGGTATACACGCGCTCTTCCAGGCCATGACGCTCAATGTTCTGGTTGGCCACCTCCAGCGCTTCGAATGACAGGTCGGCGAGCACCACTTCGGCCTCAGGGAATACCTCGGCACTGACGATACCGATGCAGCCGGAACCGGTGCACAGGTCGAGAATGCGCGCAGGCTCGCTGGCCAGCCACGGCTCAAAACGCTTTTCGATCAGCTCGCCGATGGGCGAACGCGGAATCAGCACGCGCTCATCGACGATAAAGGCCAGGCCGCAGAACCACGCCTCACCCAACAGGTAGGCGGTCGGCACGCGGTCTTCGATGCGGCGCTTGAGCAGGCGCTGCAGGTGCACCAGCTCGTCGTCTTCCAGCTGGCAGTCCAGATAGCTGTCGGCAACCTCCCAAGGCAAATGCACCGAGCCGAGCACCAGCAGCCGTGCTTCGTCCCAGGCGTTGTCGGCACCATGTCCGAAAAACAGGCCATGCTCATGGAAACGGCTGACAGCCCAACGGATATGATCGCGCAGGGTGCGCAGGCGAGAAGTGATCACAACAGACTCCTTGAAAGACGACCTGCAATTCTAACAGCCCGGTCACAGAAAAGGTTCGTCAAAACCGCCTGTAAGTGTTTCGCCGACATGGCTGCAGGCCACTAACCACGCTGCTTGTACGCGAAGCGATTCACATAAGTGCTCAGGCAGGGGACAATAGGTTGAAAAGCCCTATCCAAAGGAGCCCTTGATGTCTGTTCCAACGACGATGTTCCACCTTAGCGGCCGTGGCTATCCACCCGCCAAGCTCAGCAATGCCAGCCTGGTCATTATCGATGCGCAAAAAGAGTACCTGAGCGGTCCTCTGGCGTTGTCGGGCATGGACGAGGCTGTGGCGAACATCGCTAAAATGCTCGACGCGGCGCGCAAGGCCGGCCGCCCGATCATCCACGTGCGCCACCTCGGCACCGTCGGTGGCCTGTTCGACCCGCAGGGGCCACGCGGTGAATTCATTCCAGGTCTTGAACCGCAAGGCGATGAAGTGATCATCGAAAAGCGCATGCCCAACGCCTTCAAGAACACCACCCTGCATGAAACCCTGCAGAAGTACGGGCACCTGGACCTGATCGTCTGCGGTTTCATGAGCCATTCCAGCGTCAGCACCACCGTGCGCCGGGCCAAGGACTATGGTTACCGTTGCACCCTGATCGAGGATGCCTGCGCTACCCGCGACCTGCCGTTCAAGGGAGGAGTCATTGCCGCTGCACAGATCCAGCAAAGCGAAATGGCGATCATGGCCGATAACTTTGCTTGCGTGGCACCGACCAGCAGCCTGATCTGATCGGTCATCCGACAGGCTGCGGCGGAACCACCTTGCGCTATATCGGTCAACATCCGGATATCCACAGAGGAAATCGGCATGAAGTTGTCCGACGGTTTCGATGCCAAGCGCTTACGCCAGCGTGAGCCACGCAATTGGGGCGCACGCCTGGCTGCAGCCTTTTCGGCGCTGCTGGCGACCCTTGGCGTGCTGTTGGCCATGGCCGGCGCCGCCAGCCTGCTCGGCAACCTGGAAGCGCTGGCCGAGCTCAACGCCAACCGCGCCGGTGCCGCGGTGGTACTCGCAGGCGGCCTGGTGCTGCTGTACCTGGGCATCTGGTTCTGGCGCCGCAGCCGTCTGCGCTTGCGCCGCAGCCGCGAACTGAACCTGTCGCCGCACCTGATGAAAAAGCACGATTGACTGCAACCTGCGGGGGAGTCGCGTAAACTACGCCGCCCAGGCGGAGGCTTACATGCAAGACGACGATTTTTCCCTGTTCAAAAGCGAGATGCGCGGCGTCAAGCCGATCAAGCATGATCGCGCCGAAGTCGGCAAACCCAAGGCCGACCGCAAGCAGCTGGCCGGCCTGCGTCAGGCCGCGACGGTACGCAGCGACCAGAACGTGGTCGATGGCTTGTCGGACCTGTTTGTCATCGATGTAGGCCCCGAAGACGACCTGCACTGGAGCCGTGACGGCGTCCAGGAAAGCCAGATGCGCAAGCTCAAGCTCGGCCAGATCGGTTTCGAAGGCAGCCTCGATCTGCACGGCATGAATGTGGAAAAAGCCCGCGAGACCCTCTGGGCGTTCCTCGCCGAGGCCACCCGCTTCGAAGTCCGCTGCGTGCGCGTCACTCATGGCAAGGCCGTACGCCTGGATGGCAAGAAGCCGATGATCAAGAGTCACGTCAACACCTGGCTGCGCCAACACCCGCAGGTACTGGGGTTTACCTCGTGCCAGGCCCGTCACGGCGGTACCGGTGCGGTGTACGTGATGCTCAAACGAACCATGCTCGAAGGCCGTGACGAGTAACGCCGTACTTGCAGCGCCGCCACAGCCGCCGTACCCTTCGCGTTTGCGATAAATCCCACAGGTAGATCCATGTCCCTGGAACAGAACTACACCGCTATCCTCGGCCAGCTCGGCGAGGACGTCTCCCGCGAGGGCCTGCTCGACACGCCAAAGCGGGCTGCGAAGGCCATGCAGTACCTTTGCCGCGGTTATGAACAAACCCTGGAAGAAGTGACCAACGGCGCACTGTTCAGCTCCGATAACAGCGAAATGGTCCTGGTCAAGGACATCGAGCTGTACTCGCTGTGCGAACACCACATGCTGCCATTCATCGGCAAGGCTCACGTTGCCTACATCCCCGATGGCAAGGTCCTGGGCCTGTCCAAGGTTGCGCGGATCGTCGACATGTACGCACGTCGCCTGCAGATCCAGGAAAACCTCAGCCGCCAGGTGGCCGAGGCGATCCAGAAGGTCACCGGCGCCCTGGGCGTGGCGGTGGTCATCGAAGCCAAGCACATGTGCATGATGATGCGCGGTGTGGAAAAACAGAACTCGACCATGATCACCTCGGTGATGCTCGGCGAATTCCGTGAAAATGCCGCGACCCGCAGCGAGTTTCTCAGCCTGATCAAGTAATCGGGCCTGACTGCAAGCCGACCTTTCGTGGTCGGCTTTTTTTATTCTTAGGAGTTGCCATGATCGTCAAAGCACTGCGTGTGGGCTTGGGCCAGTTGATTGTGTTCGGTGACTGGATCAGCCGCCCGGCCAAGCTCAAACGCGAACCGGCCAGCCAGGCGCTGGTCGAGCAACAGGCCAAGGGCTTGAGCCTGTACCAGTTCCACGCCTGCCCGTTCTGCGTGAAAACCCGCCGTACCCTGCACCGCCTGAATGTGCCGGTGGCCCTGCGCGATGCGAAGAACAACGAACAGGATCGCCAGGCACTGCTCAATGAAGGTGGCAAGATCAAAGTACCGTGCCTGCGCATTGAAGAAGACGGCAAGACCACCTGGATGTACGAATCCAAGGTGATCATCGATTACCTCAACAAGCGTTTTGCCGCCTGATCGCTCAGCCGACCATAGTCACATGACGAGGATGGCTGGCGACCCGATCCAGCCATGCCTGAATGCCCGGATAGGCGTCCAGATCAAAACCACCCTGCTGGGCGACATGGGTGTAGGCGTACAGCGCAACATCGGCAATCGAGTAGCGGTCGCCGACCAGATAAGGCGTTAGCTGCAGCTGCTTCTCCATCACCCGCAAAGCCTTGTAGCCGCCTTTGTGCAGGGTTTTGTATTCCTCCAGGCGCTCTTGCGGCAGGCCCAGGTAAAACTGGATGAAGCGCGCCACGGCTATGTACGGCTCGTGGCTGTATTGCTCGAAGAACTGCCACTGCAGTACCTGGGTGCGCAAGCGCGGCTCGCTGGGCAGGAATTCGGTGCCATCGGCGAGAAAGTTCAGGATCGCGTTGGATTCCCACAGGTAGGTGCCGTCTTCAAGCTCCAGCACTGGCACCTTGCCATTGGGGTTCATGGCCAGAAACGCCGGGGTTTCCGTCTCGCCCTTGAGGATATCCACCGAGTGCCATTCATAGGGCAGATCAAGCAAGTGCAGCATCAGCTTGACCTTGTAGCAGTTACCCGACTGGTAATCACCGTAAACCTTGTACATCTCTCCCCCCAATCAATGGCTGAATCGTACCCGCCCCCATAGTTTGCGACTGTACGGCTAAATGCAATGCCTGCTGTATGGCAAAAACCGTCAGCCTGCGCGTTAGTCTGCAAAAACTGCTTACACCTAGAACAAGGATTGATCCATGCCCGATGCCACTTCCGCGCAACTGCGCCCTCTGGCTGACTCCTCGCCCTCGGCCGTGGTCGCAGGTTTTATCGCCATGCTGACCGGTTACACCAGCTCCCTGGTCCTGATGTTCCAGGCCGGCCAGGCGGCCGGTTTGACCAGTGCGCAAATCTCATCGTGGATCTGGGCCCTGTCGATCGGCATGGCCGTGTGCAGCATCGGCCTGTCGTTGCGCTATCGCACGCCGGTGACTGTAGCCTGGTCGAC
This sequence comes from Pseudomonas putida, assembly GCF_028682475.1. Taxonomy (GTDB): domain Bacteria; phylum Pseudomonadota; class Gammaproteobacteria; order Pseudomonadales; family Pseudomonadaceae; genus Aquipseudomonas; species Aquipseudomonas putida_AG. The sequence goes on along the minus strand of NZ_JANHLE010000002.1, from coordinate 213,524 downwards.
GCCGGGCGCGGCACTGCTGATCACCAGTCTTGGCGGGGTCAGCTATGGCGAAGCCATCGGCGCCTACATCACCTGCGCCGTGCTGGTGGTGATCTGCGGCCTGACCGGCAGTTTCGAACGCTTGGTCAAACGCATTCCAGCCTCACTGGCATCGGCGTTGCTGGCCGGTATCCTGTTCAAGATCGGCAGCGAAATCTTCCTTGCCGCCCAGCACCGCACCGCGCTGGTGCTGGGGATGTTCTTCAGTTACCTGATCATCAAACGCTTGTCGCCACGTTATGCCGTGCTCGCCGCGTTGCTGGTGGGCACCGCCTTGTCCGCTGCCATGGGCCTGCTGGACTTCAGTGGTTTCCGCCTGGAAGTGGCAACCCCGGTGTGGACCACCCCAAGCTTTTCCCTGGCCGCCACCATCAGCATCGGCATTCCACTGTTCGTGGTCGCAATGACTTCACAGAACATGCCGGGCGTTGCCGTGTTGCGGGCCGATGGTTACCAGGTGCCGGCCTCACCGCTGATCTCGGTGACCGGCCTGGCCTCGCTGGTATTGGCGCCCTTCGGCTCCCATGGCATCAACCTGGCGGCCATCAGCGCGGCGATCTGTACCGGCCCCCATGCCCATGAAGACCCGAGCAAACGCTATACCGCAGCGGTCTGGTGCGGGATTTTCTATGGCATCGCCGGCGTATTCGGTGCCACCCTGGCCGCCCTGTTCGCGGCCTTGCCAAAAGAGCTGGTGCTGTCGATCGCTGCCCTGGCACTGTTCGGCTCGATCATGAACGGCCTGACAGTTGCCATGAATGAAGCCAAAGAGCGCGAAGCGGCGTTGATTACCTTCATGGTCACCGCGTCGGGCTTTACCCTGTTCTCGATCGGCTCGGCGTTCTGGGGGATTGTCGCCGGGGTGTTGACGTTGATGATTCTCAACTGGCGCAAGAACGCCTGAGGGACGCTGCAGTTACCCGGTGGGAACGGGCTTGCCCCGCGATTGTGCTTTGTCAGTCACATCGCATCGCGGGGCAAGCCCGCTCCCACTAAGTCACGCTACAGCCTGAAATGTCCCACCATCCCCTTCAGGTCACTGCCTAACTGCGCCAGCTCGACACTCGAGCTGGCGTTGCCTTGCATGGCCAGCGCCGACTGATCGGCGCTGCTGCGGATCTGGGTGACGCTACGGTTGATTTCCTCAGCCACCGAGCTCTGCTCTTCAGCCGCTGCGGCAATCTGTTGATTCATCTGCTGGATCAACGACACCGCTGCGGCAATGCTGCCCAGTGCACTTTCGGTGTGCAGGGCATCGCCCACCGCCAGCTTGACCAGTTCGCTACTGCCCTGAATCTGCGCCACTGAAGCCTGGGCATTGCGACGCAGGCTGCTCACCAGCTGTTCAATCTCCTCGGTTGACTGCCGGGTACGCCGGGCCAAAGCACGCACCTCATCGGCCACCACCGCAAAGCCGCGGCCCTGCTCGCCTGCGCGGGCCGCTTCGATAGCGGCATTGAGGGCGAGCAAGTTGGTTTGTTCGGCAACGCTTTTGATCACCTCCAGCACCGTACCAATGGTCTGGATTTCGGCACTTAGGCTTTCGATACCCTGGCTGGCCGATTCGGCAGCGCCCGCCAGCGCTTCGATCCGTTGCATGCTCTGGCGCACCACCTGCTGGCCAGTGCCAACCTTGTCGTCTGCCGCCTGGGCCGCTTGCGCAGCCTCTTCGGCGTTACGCGCGACATCATGAACAGTGGCAGTCATCTGCTGCATGGCGGTGGCGACCTGTTCGGTTTCCTCCTTCTGGCTACTGACCTCACGGGTAGTCTGCTCGGTCACCGCCGAGAGTGACTGCGCATTACTCGCCAACTGCTCGATCCCCTTCTGCAACCCGCTGACAATGCCGCTCAACCCCGAACTCATCTGCTGCATGGCCTGCATAAGCTGGCCAATCTCGTCGCGGCGATCAACCCGAATGCCGCCACTCAGGTCGCCTGCGGCGATCTGCTCGGCACACCCGATGACCTGCCGCAGCGGCCCGACCACCGCGCGCGTGATCAACCAGGCCGCCACCACCCCGACCAGCAGGGCCAGCAGTGACGCCAGCAGGATAAACACTGCGTTACGCTGGAGTTGAGCCAGCATGGCCTGGTCTTCGGCTGCATAGGCTTGACCGATCTGAGCACTCACCTGCTCGGCGCGCTGTTGCAGCTGCTGTTTGAGTTGCTGCTCGCGCCCGAGCAAATCTGTGTACTCACCGAGCTTTTCACTGAAGCTGGCGATATGGCCACTGACCTCATTGAGAACGGTCTGATAACCGGCATCACTGACGCCAGCTTTGAGCTGCTCGACCAGCATCGCAGCCTGCCCGGTCTGTTCGATGCGCCCCTGGCGGACATCCTCGCTGCCTTTGCGGTTCTGCTCCAGGCGCAGCCGCGCCTCATCCATGGCCTGAAGCATCAACCTGGACACCTGGGCAACCTGTCCGGCCTGCTCGACAAACTCGGCACCTTGCTGGCCCTGGGTGTCCTTGAGGGTGTAAGTGCCGTCATCGGCCAGCCCCGCCTGCAGCACGTCGAGGTTATTGGCCACGCTCGACACCGACCAGCTGGCCATGTCCAGCGCCAGCTCCTTGGACTGGGTCAACTGAACGAACTGGTCGAAGGCCTGCCGGTACTCATTCAAGGCCTGCTCCACACCACTGCCGCTCAGTTGCGGCAGATCACCCAGCTGCGCCAGCAGCCCGTCCACACCTTGATGCAGTGCCGCCACTGCCTCCGGGGCGGAACGCAAGGCAAAGTCTTGCTCGTGCAAACGCACCCTGAGCACGTCGGTGCTGAGCACCGTCATCCGCTTGAGCCCGTCGAATCGCTGAGCGATGCTTTGCAATGCGCCAACACTGCAGATCGCCACCACAGCGGTCAGCAACAACACCAGGGCAAAGCCCAGACCCAGCTTGCGTGCCATGCCCAGATTGGCAAAAAAACCACGTTCGAGCGCACTCATCGCACCTCCCCCACTGACTCGGCAACGACTCAATACTGCAGAGTGGCAATGGCGCCCGGGGTGACACAAGATGCTGGCGTCGCAATAATGGCAAATGGCTACAGACGCGTCGTTTTCAAGACGGCGGAGGTCGCCTTGTACGCTGAAAGAACGCCTGGGCGCGTTGGTCCTGAACATAGGCGACATTGATCCGCAGCCAGTCACTGGCTGCCCCCTGCGGATCAAACGCACTACCCGGCGCCAACAGCACCGAACACGCCAATGCTTCTCGATTGAGTGCGGCGAAATCCCACCCAGGGCAACGCGCCCAGACAAACATCCCGCCATAAGGCTCGGTGAATACCTGCCAGCCGCTGGCTTCCAGCTGCCCCAACGCCTTGGCCATGTGCTGCGCCAGGCGCGGGCGCAGGCGCGCCACGCTTTTGCGGTACGAGCCGCTGGCGAGCATCTGCGCCACCACCTGTTCGCTGAACCGGCAAGTGCCAAGCCCGCTAACCATCTTCAGTTCGGCCAGACGGGCGACCAATGCGGGTTCCGCCACCAGGTAACCGACGCGTAACGAGCTGCTCAGGGTCTTGGAAAAGCTGGCGAGGTAAATCACCCGCTGCTCGGCGTCCAGGGTGGCCAGGCGCGTTACCGCACCGTCCTGAAAGTCGGCATAGATGTCGTCTTCGATGATCTGTACATCATGCTCACGAGCAAGCTCCAGCAGGCGATAAGCCACCTTGGGGGTCAGGCTGCTGCCGGTGGGGTTGTGATACAGGCTGTTGATGTACAGGCAACGGGGCCGATGGCGCTTGAGCAAGTCTTCCAGCACTTGCAGGTCCGGACCTGTGGCGGTACGCGGCACCAGCAGCATGTCGACCTGATGCTGGCGCAGCAGGTTGTACAGGTTGTAGTACCCCGGACTTTCCACCACGACCTTGTCGCCAGGCTTGAGCAAGGTTCGCACCAGCAGGTCGAGAGCATGGCTTGCCCCCTGAGTCGTAAGGATCTGCTGGGGGCTGACCTGGATACCGATCTGCGCCAATACCTTGTGCAGCTGAGCACGCAAACTGGCCAGCCCCAACGGTGGACAGTAGTCGAGCAAATCTTCCACCGGCCCACGGCTGACGTGACGCACAGCCTGGGCGATCGCCTCGGTGGCGCGCCAGCTGGAAGGCACCCAGCCACAACACAGATTGAGCAGATCGACCGGGGCATCGCTGAACTGCTGCCAGCGATTGGCGAAAGTTTCATCGCGAAATGGCTGATCAACCAGCGCAGCACTTAACCGCTGTTCAGCGACAAAAAAGCCGGCACCATGCCGAGCCTCCAGTAATCCCGTCGCCACCAGCCGGTCATAGGCTTCGATCACACAGGACTGGCTGATGCCCTGCTCGCGCGCCAACTGGCGGATCGATGGCAGGCGGCTGCCAGGACGCAGGCGCTGCTGTTCGATCCAGCCCTGCAACTGCGCCGCGACCTGCTGGACCAGTGGCGTGGAGGATTGACGATCGAGAGTCAGGTTCATGGGCAAAGTGTTCGGTGGTTTTGTCCAAACAGTTAATCACAATTCCTCGGCCAGTGTGCCTTGAGAGCCCTTGGTGATCACCGGATAGTCGCGGTATCGACAAGGAGCTCACTATGCCCACCCAGCGTTCCCCTGCCCTGCTGGCCTTTGCCCTGTGCCTGATCACCTTCGCGGTCAACCTGCAGGCCCCGCTCTATACCGCCTATGCCGAGCTGTCCGGAACAGGCGCCGCAGCCACGGCGGTGGCTTTTTCAGCTTATGTCGTCGGCGTGGTGCCGGTACTGTTGTTGCTCGGAGGCCTGGCGGACCGAGTCGGGCGGCGACCCCTGATCATCGTCGCCCTGGGCTTGTCGATGTTCGCTACCCTGCTGATGTTGCTGGCGCCCACCCTGCAAACACTGGGGCTGGCCCGCTTGCTATTGGGCGTCGGCACAGCGCTGGCCTCGGCGACGGGCACCGCCTACATGAGTGAACTGATGCACAACGGCGACAATCGGCGTGCGGCCACGTGGGTCACTGCCAGTACCTCACTGGGCTTTGGCCTTGGCGCGGCGTTGACCAGTCTGTTCCTGTTGCGTGGGCCGAGCCTGACGCCTGAGAGCTTCTACGTGCACCTGCTGCTGGCTGGCCTGGCCCTGCTGGCGGTGTGGCGTCTTCCCGACCAACGTCGAAATACGCAAGGTGCCTGGCTACGCCTGCCCTGCTACCCCGCAGGCAGCCTGCCTTATGGCCTGGCGATTCTCCTGGCGTGGGCCTGTGTCGGCCTGGTCATCGCCTTGCTGCCGTCGATCCTCAAGCAGCACGGTCTGGCCAGTTGGTCGGGGTTCTCAACCTTCTGTGTGATCAGCTGCGGCCTGTTATTCCAGCCGCTGGCCCGGCGCATGGCGCCTGGCAAAGCAACGTTGCTCGGCTTGATGATATTGCCCTGCAGCTATGCCTTGCTGGCCTGGGGAGCCGATAGCGGTCAGTTGGTCGTCGTGCTGCTCGGTACGGTGGCTGCCAGCAGCGCCTGCTATGGCTTTGTTTATCTGGGTGGGGTGTCGGCCGTGAATGCACTGGCCGACACCGAGAAAACCCGCGCCAGCGCCGGCTTCTTTCTCCTCGCCTACCTGGGTTTCAGCCTGCCGGTGATCTTTACCGGACTATTGGTTGACCGTCTGGGTTCCAGGGTTGCCCTGCTGGTATTTGGCGGCGCCTTGATGGTTGGTTGCTTTCTGGTGGGTGTACGTCTGTTTACCCCGAATAATCAGTCAATTACGCAAGTGAACAAAGTGTGAAAAAAATGTTAAAAAACGTAGGAAATGGTACATTTCTTTGACGATTGCATTTTGACATTAGGGATGTGCAGCAGTGACGCGCGGATGCAAGGATTTGGTGAACGAGTTTTCCTACACACTCAACCACCGTCGTTCAACATTACACTTCAAGGCCCCCCCCACCACCTTCACCGCTCAAGCGTTGCAACGCCTGGTAGAACAGCAGGGCTCGAGCAAACGCGTCAGCGCGCCGCTGGACTGTACCCGAAGCGCCCTGTTCACCAAGCGTCAGCCGCTGGACTCGCTGAAAAAGAAGCTGCGGGTGGCCTTCGGTGGCAGCAAACGCCAAGGTCTGAATGACTGGGTGATCGAAGAGCTGGTCAATACCGCCGAAGCGCACAAACGCGGCGCCCGGGTTGCGCCCTTGATCGGCTTTGGTTACTCCAGGGACCGTCTGGGTCTGATGGATGATTTCATCATTATCACTGGCTTGCTAGCGGGTTATACCGATGGCTGGAAGTGGGTCAACACCAACCCGAAGCAGGTTGAAACGTTGATTGTCAGCGCCTTCGAACTGTTGCGCTCACTGCACCAGCAAGGCGTCAGCCATATGGACCTGTGGGCTGCCAACGTGATGTTGCCCGACACGCTTCCAGCGCCGGCCCAGGCCATTGATCTGGAAAACTGTTTCTGCCGGCCAACCGCATTTCTCAGCGAGACCCTTGGCTTTCAGTTCGGCTTCTTTTACTTCCGCGAGATCTACCGCTTTATCACCGAAGCCCGCTACGACGAACTGGTCGAGGCTGCGCTGGCCGACTATCCCGATATCGACCGGGAGCGCTTCACGCCCTGCTATCAACTGAGCAAACATCAACACGTCGGCCGTAAAGACCGACGCACAGTGTTTCTCACCGGTGAGTTGAAAGCAGGCTAACCTCAGATCGCAGTCGCCCCACCGTCCACCGCCAAGGCATGGCCGGTGGTGAACGCGGCGCCATCACTGCACAGGTACAGCACCGCGCTGGCGATCTCCTCGACTTTGCCGATACGTCCCAGCGGATGCATGCCTGCTGCAAACTCGGCCTTGCGTGGATCAGCTTCGTAAGCGCGGCGGAACATATCGGTATCGATCACCGCCGGGCAGACGGCATTGACGCGGATCTTCTTCTTGGCGTATTCGATCGCCGCCGACTTGGTCAGACCGATGACCGCGTGCTTGGACGCGCTGTAGATACTCATCTTCGGCGCCGCACCGAGCCCGGCCACTGACGCGGTGTTGACGATGGCGCCGCCGCCCTGGGCCAGCAACAACGGCAGCTGGTGCTTCATGCACAGCCACACCCCCTTGACGTTGACAGCCATGATCGCGTCGAACTCGGCTTCGCTGCCTTCCGCCAGGCGGCCCTGCTCGATCTCGATGCCGGCATTGTTGAAGGCATAGTCGAGACGACCGTAGGCTTCGACCGTGCAAGCCAGCAAGCGCTGCACATCGGCCTCGCGGGTAACGTTGCAGGCTACGAACAGCGCCTCTCCCCCGGCGGCGCGAATCAGCTCGACCGTACCTTCACCGCCTGTGGCGTCAAGATCGGCCACCACCACCTTCAAACCTTCGGCGGCAAACGCCAGGGCCGTGGACCGGCCGATACCCGCCGCGCCCCCGGTAACCAGGGCAACCTGGCCGGAAAAAGTCATGCTCATCGCTAGCTCCTGCAACAAAGAGAGGTCAGTGGCGTGGAGTCTAGGCGGCCAGTAGCACGGATTGGCAGCATCATCAGGGGCCCGGTTGAAGGCATATCGGTTCGGGTGATTATCTGGATAAACCTGAATCACGTGTGTGGATCGTGATGCATTCGTCAAGCGGGTAAACCTTGCCGGAATGCCTGTGAGGGTCTATCAACAGACTTTGCCCTTCACTCGAGAGCTCCAGTCATGACCGCGCAGACCAACCGCCGTTTCCTGCTCGCCAAACGCCCGATCGGGGCAGTCAGCCGTGACGACTTCACCTTCGAACAGATACCGCTCAGTGAGCCCGGCGAAGGCCAGGTACAGGTGAAAAACCTCTACCTGTCCCTGGACCCTGCCATGCGCGGCTGGATGAACGAAGGCAAGTCTTATATTGCGCCTGTGGCGCTCGGCCAGGTCATGCGCGCCTTGGGCGTCGGCGAAGTGATCGCCTCGAAACACCCGGGTTTCGCCGTCGGCGACCACGTCAATGGTGCCCTCGGTGTGCAGGACTACTTTGTGGGTGAGCCGCAGGGCTTCTATAAAATCGATCCGAAACTGGCGCCGCTGCCGCGCTACCTGTCCGCCCTGGGCATGACCGGCATGACCGCCTACTTCGCCCTGCTCGATGTTGGCGCCCCCAAGGCAGGTGAAACCGTGGTGCTCTCCGGGGCCGCCGGTGCAGTGGGCAGCATTGCCGGACAGATTGCCAAGATCAAAGGTTGCCGGGTGGTGGGGATCGCCGGCGGCACAGAGAAATGCCGGTACCTGAAAGACGAACTGGGCTTCGACGGCGTCATTGACTACAAGGCCGAGGATGTTCTCGAAGGCCTCAAGCGCGAATGCCCGAAAGGTGTCGACGTCTACTTCGACAATGTCGGCGGCGACATTCTTGATGCCGTGCTCAGCCGCTTGAATTTCAAGGCACGGGTGGTGATCTGTGGCGCCATCAGCCAGTACAACAACAAGCAGGCGGTCAAAGGTCCGGCCAACTACCTGTCACTACTGGTCAACCGGGCGCGAATGGAAGGCTTCGTGGTCATGGACCATGCCGCCAACTACGGCAAGGCCGCACAGGAAATTGCCGGCTGGCTGGCAACCGGCAAACTGCAGAGCAAGGAGGACGTGGTCGAAGGACTGGAAACCTTCCCCGAGACGCTGTTGAAGCTGTTCAGCGGGGAAAATTTCGGCAAGCTGGTGCTGAAAGTCTAAACATCGGTGGGAGCGGGCTTGCCCCGCGATTGCGGTATGTCAGCCACATCGCATCGCGGGGCAAGCCCGCTCCCACTGCTCCCGCCAGCCTCAAGTCAAGCGCGAATTTCTGCAACCACCGCCGCCAGCGCCTGCGCCGGATCGGCAGCCTGGCTGATCGGGCGACCGATCACCAGGTAATCGGAACCGGCGTCCAGCGCCTGGCGCGGAGTCAGGATACGACGCTGGTCATCCTGGGCACTGCCCGCCGGACGAATACCCGGGGTAACCAGTTGCAGTGACGGATGCGCCGCCTTCAGCGCCGGTGCTTCCAGCGCAGAACACACCAGACCGTCCATACCGGCCTTCTCGGCCAGGGCCGCCAGCCGCAGCACCTGCTCCTGCGGCTCGATGTCCAGACCAATACCGGCCAGGTCCTCACGCTCCATGCTGGTCAGCACGGTCACACCGATCAGCAGCGGTTGTGGGCCACTGCGCTGAGCCAGCACTTCACGGCAGGCCGACATCATGCGCAGGCCACCGGAGCAATGAACGTTGACCATCCACACACCCATTTCCGCAGCGGCTTTAACCGCCATTGCCGTGGTGTTGGGAATGTCGTGGAATTTCAGATCGAGGAACACCTCGAAACCCTTCTCGACCAGGGTTTCGACAATGCCCGACGCGCTGCTGGTAAACAGCTCCTTGCCGACCTTGACCCGGCACAGGGACGGATCGAGTTGATCCGCCAGTTTCAGGGCGGCGTCACGGGTAGGGAAATCCAGGGCGACGATGATGGGCGTCTGGCAGGCGGACATGGGCGAGTCTCTTGGCAAGTCTTGAACGGCGCGCATTGTAAACGAAGTCGCGGTTTATGGGGGCCAATGATCGCGAATTGGCCCACCCCCGTTGGCTTCCCTATAATTGAACCAATGAATGAAGCATTGGCTCCAACTTAACAGGAGCGGCATCATTCGCCGCCCTGAAGGAGAATGACATGCCCTGGTATGCCTGGTTGATTCTGGTGCTCGCGATAGGCTCCATCGTCGGTGGCCTGATGCTGCTGCGTGATACCGCGAAAAAGCTGCCCCTGACTGAAGAACAGCTTAAACGCGTGCATGAACGCAATGCTGAAATGGATGCCAAGGATGCGCAGGATCGCTAAATCCACCTGCCATCTGGCTTGCTCACAGCATCACTTGTAACGTGCTGCGGCAGAACTGCGCGACAAATTTGGCCTCAACGCATCGCGCGCCTTGATAAACGCCTGCCAGTCCGTAGCATCGGGTAACGATGGAATAGTGACCAACTCCTGACTGTCCAGGCCCTGTAAAGCCGCATCAACCATCTCCCCGGCCTCCATCACCATCTGTGGATCGATCTGGGCAACATCCAGACCCGAGCGCTCCCAGATCTCGGTGCGGGTAACTCCGGGTAGCACGGCCTGAACCTGTACGCCCTTGTCTTTCAGCTCACCTTGCAGCGTCTGGGTCAGGCTCAGTACATAGGCCTTGCTTGCGCTGTACACCGCGTTGAACATCTCCGGCGCCAGGGCAACGACCGAGGCGATGTTGATGATGGTGCCGCGGCCGGCCTTGCCAAACTGCGCGGCTGCGGCCGAAGCCAGACGTGTTAGCGCGACAATGTTGAGCGCCACCAACGAATCGATCTGCGCAGCAGTAGCGTCCGCCAAGGTGCCACTCATGGCGATACCGGCGTTATTGACCAATACGCCGATGCTCGGATCATCGCGCAAACGCTGCTCGACACGGGCCAGATCTACCGCTTTCGCAAGATCTGCCGACAATACCTCGACATTAATGCCGTACCGGGCCTGTAGATCAGCCGCCAAGACTTCAAGCCGCTGTTGGTCCCGCGCGACCAACAACAGATCGTGACCACGAGCAGCCAGACGCTCCGCATAAACCGCACCGATTCCGGAAGACGCGCCCGTGACGAGCGCAGTGGGTGTTACCGAGGAAGCTGACATAACGGTGATCTCCTGGGACTGGCTAGGGAAGGATGAATCTGCTTGAAGCAAAATATTACCATCGTAATATTTACACAAATCCTGCCGACCAAAGGCATGCCCAAACAAGAAGGCCGGTCAACGACCGGCCTTTCTTGGAGCGCTAGTTGACGGTGAGCTTGTCGCGGTTGCGATCGAGCAAGGCCTTACCGATACCCTTGATCTCCAGCAACTCATCCACCGTGCTGAAGGCACCGTGCTCTTCTCGGTGAGCAACGATCGCTTCGGCTTTGGTTTTTCCGATGCCGGTCAGGGTGGATTGGAGAGTCATCACGTCGGCCGTGTTCAAGTCCAACTTAACGACTTGATGCTCTACGACAGCGGTTAGCTGTGGGTTTTCGATTGGCTGGGGTGCGGCACTCAAGGACAAGGACACACTGGTGAACAGAGGAAGAAGAAGGTAGGAAAGGACAGTATTGCGCATGAGAGAGACTCCTGGGGTGGTTTCAGAGGCAGCATTTCCTGGCTGCCTCTGAAACCTAGAACGCCCTGCTCGAGAGTCAAACTGTGGCCCACGGGGGAATTTTTACCAAATCAGACGAAAGCTGCATGTTCGACGCAATCCCTCGGATTAAAGGCCTTTCGACCCGACTGGATGGGGCAAAGGTAGCGGCAAAACAACGTTAGCAAATGTGATAAAACCCCCAGATTCAGGTGTGGCCCCACTATGCCGTTCAGGGCTCCAGGCGGCGCTGCTGGTAGATCCAATCGACTATTTCCCCATCCGGGCTGTAGCCGCTAACGGTTTCACGCAACAATTGGCGAACACGACCGTAATCATCGTTAGAAATAGCCGCCAGCAGCTCTGCGAGACGCTCCTTCAGCATATCCCATAGAAGGTGATCCTCATGCGCGCTCATTATCATCGGATGTTGGGTAGCATCGACGTTATCGCCGATCAACAGCTCTTCATAGAGCTTTTCACCTGGACGCAAACCCGTGAATTCAATGGCAATATCGCCTTGCGGATTCCTCTCTGAACGTACGCTCAACCCTGACAGATGGATCATCTTCTCGGCCAACTCAACGATTTTCACCGGTTCCCCCATGTCCAGAACGAATACATCACCGCCCTGCCCCATGGCGCCAGCCTGAATCACCAATTGAGCGGCTTCCGCTATCGTCATGAAATACCGGGTGATCTTGGGATGGGTCACCGTCAGCGGCCCACCCGACTTGATCTGCTTATGGAAAAGCGGGATCACTGAACCTGAAGATCCCAGCACATTACCAAAACGCACCATGGTGAATCTGGTCTTGTTGACCCGCGAAACATTACTGTTATCACCAAACATCACCGGTGCGGATTCGCGGCTGAGCGCTTGCAAGGTCATCTCGGCAAGCCGCTTAGTACTCCCCATGATATTGGTCGGGCGTACGGCTTTGTCGGTGGAAATCAAAACGAAGTTGGCTACACCGGCTTGCAATGCGGCTTGAGCGGTATTCAGCGTGCCAATCACATTATTGAGCATACCTTCGGCAATATTGTGCTCTACCATCGGTACATGCTTGTAAGCAGCAGCGTGATAAACAGTATCGACATGCCAGCTTTTCATCACATCCAGCAGTTGCTGTTGATTGCGCACCGACCCCAGGATAGGCAACACTCGGACAGGCAAAGACTCGCGTGCAACGCGCTGCTCAAGCTCACCGAGGATGCTATAGAGATTGAACTCGCTGTGGTCGAATAGCAGTAGCGTAGTGGGCGCCAACCCAATGATCTGGCGGCACAGCTCCGAACCAATGGAACCACCAGCCCCCGTTACCAGCACCGACTGTCTTTTAATGCAGCGTTCAAGGAGATCCTCTTGGGCAGGGACCGCATCGCGCCCGAGCAAGTCGGCGATATCAACCTCTTGTATATCATCGACCTTGACCCGTCCGCTGGCCAAGTCCATAAATGCAGGCACACTACGCACATGCAGCGGAAAACCTTCGAGACGGCTCAGAATATCCCTGCGCCGAGCACGTGATGTTGACGGAATTGCCAGCAGGATTTCCTGTGCCCCGGTCATATCGATCATCTGCTGGATGTGCTCAGGCTTGAACACCTGCAATCCGGAGATAACCCGATCGGTGATACTACTATCATCGTCGATGAAGGCAACGGGTCGCATCATCCGCCCCATCCGCAGGGCGGCAACCAACTGGTTGCCTGCAGTGCCTGCGCCGTATACGGCGACCTTGGTCAAGCCATCATCACGATTGGTGAACGGTATGTGCTGGGTGGCGGAAAACCAGTCGCCCATGAAGTACTGACGCATGGCCAACCGCAGGCCGCCAATAATCACCAGACTCAACCACCAATAGTTGAAGATGATCGAGCGTGGAACTACCGCCTGATGGTTGCTGTACCAGAAGACCACGACGGCGAGAATGAGCGAAGACAGGCTGACCGCTTTGATAATGGCAATGAGTGCGTCGTTACCAAAATAACGCATGACCGCTCGGTACATACCGAAGCGGATAAACAAAGGGATCGCGACAACGGGAGCACTGAGGAACAGCCAGAAATGCGCTTCGAGTGGATTGTAGAGATCGTCGATGCCCAAGCGCACAATGAATGCCAGCCACAATGCGACCCAGATCAGCACCACATCTGTGGCGACCTGGATCAGCCTTTTTTGCCGTCTGGGTCGTGCAACCAGAAACACCCGAACCTTATCAATGACGCTATTGCCCATCAGGCTCTCTCCCTCGCGTAACGGCGAAAAGTCGAATTTACGTGCCATCGATTACTCATCATCGACTTATTGCGAAAAGCGGTTCGCGGGTTAGTTGACGCGATCATGGATCTCTTGCTCTCCCGCTCGAAACCTAACGGCCAATATCAACAGTGGCACATACGCCACAACCATCCCGAATGCGCCATCGAGTCCAAAACAAGCAACTGCGGCAGCGAACGGCAATAACCAACACAGGTTGATTATTGCCACTGCAAGGGTAACCGGCAGATGCCTGCCATAATGCCTCGAAGCGAACTGATAAGCATGACTGCGATGAGCTTCATAGATCCTGTCGCCACGCAACAAGCGGCGACCTAGAGTGAATGTGGCATCAACAATAAACACGCCGAGCAGTATCAACCACGCCCAGAACAATTGAGGAGCCATCCAGGCCGCTTGAAGAGAAAAAACGCCAAGCATTATGCCAAGGAACCCACTGCCCGCATCACCCATGAAAATTCGCGCCGGCGGGAAATTCCAGAACAGAAACCCTGCTACCGCTACCGCAAGCAAGAGCGGAGCCCAAACTGCGTGCAGATGTCCGGTTAACGCATAAAGCAGACAGATTCCTATACATACACATATGGCCTCAACACTGGCAATGCCATCTATTCCGTCCATGAAGTTATAAAGGTTGAGCATCCAGACCAAGTAAAGAAGTCCGAACACTGCACCCGCCCAGCCGAGCTCAATAGGTACGCCAAACACGACGATAGCCGGCACCCCACCCAACCATAACAGCGCCCATGCTGCAGCTAAAAAGTGCCCCAACAACCGCCAACGGGCGGCAAGGTGCCCGTGATCATCCATGAATCCAATGAGAGCAATAAGCCCCGCAGCTCCGAAAGAGCCAACGAACATCGCCTTGGAAATCCCCCCCCACCAATACAAACAGATCAGTGCAGCCATAAAAGCTAGCACGATCGCCACTCCACCACCTCGAGGGGTAGGCAAGGAGTGAGAGCTTCGTGCGTTGGGGATATCCAGTAGGCTCCGGGAAAGCGCATAACGACGCAGTGCTGCCGTCAGAAAAAAGGAAACAACGGCGACTACAGGAACAAGCCACCAAAAACTCATAATTGGTTGGATTCCAGATAATGTTGAGCTGTCAGTTTCAAACCTTGCTCCAGACTGAGTGGTGGTGTCCATCCCAACAATTCTCGGTTTTTACTGATATCTACTTGTAGTGAACCGAATAACCTCTCAAAAACCGATTGGCGGGATAGTAAAACGGCCGCACTGCACATTAGCCAAGAGGGCACCGGCAGCAACCTCGACGGCTTGCCCAAGCCATCGGAAAGCTTGCGTAGCAATTCGGTAGTGGACACATCCTCACCATCGCTAACGAGAAAAGTCTGATTCGCGGCCAGTGGATGGTCGATGCAAGTGACAATAAAATCGATTAAGTTCCCCAACGCTACAAAACTGCGCCGGTTATGAATCGCCCCCAAGGGTAATGGGATGCCTTTGGATAACCAATGCATCATGCGCAGAAAATTTGCTTTCACACCCGGACCATAGACAAGAACAGGTCGGATAATGACCACCTCCAGCCCTGTCGATGCGGCCAATTCGAGTAAACCCAGCTCAGCCTCAAGCTTGGAGCGGCCATACGCATCCACCGGAGCGGGTTCATCGTCCGCCCGATAGGGTCTACCCGCAGAAGTTCCCTCACCATTGACCTTGATTGAACTGAGAAAAACGAATCGCTTTGCTCCGGCAGCGACAGCCTGACGAGCGAGATTGAGCGTGCCTTCGACATTTACCTTACGAAACTCAGCCAGAGGGTCCTGGGAATCCTCCTCCATAATGTGTACTCGTGCTGAGGCGTGCACGACGACCTCAACCCCTACCAACACCTCGGACCAACTGGTCGAAGCGTCCAGGCTTCCGACAGGTACGACCTCTACACCAATAGGAAAGCTAACCGTCAAACTCCTGATGGGCGCGCGTACCGAAAAATTCTCGGATGAAGCCAGGTACCTGACTAACGCGGAGCCCAAGAAGCCAGTAGCGCCTGTTACAAGTATTGACCTGCGAACCATTAGAGTATCTCTGTTTTATGCCCATGCAGACGGAAAGCGCATGCTACTGCGGACACTGACGGTCGTTTACTGACGATGCCTGCTCCCTCCCGCCTAACAGCATACCTTTAGGAACTATACAAAAACATCCATATGACGACATTCCCCTCTTAAAATTCTGTACGTAAAGTACATTACCAAACAGGGGATAACACCAACAGGCGAGACGAACTCCACCAGCCTTTTTGCCAACGTGACAATGCACGTTGGGAGCAGTGGAGCGTCTCCCCCCATAGCCTTCCTTCACCGGAGTGTACGGTATCAGTTTAGCGCACCCCTAAAACCAGCCTCCCCTCACGCGCCTTGATGAGCTTGCTCCTCGATAGCGGACTCACAGCTCCTCAAGCGTGGCAGCCCAACTCACCGAGCCAACGCACCGCCAGGCCTGGTCGTATTCTCACTCCACCTAGCCCAGGCCCGCAGGGCAAGTGCCGGGCAGTACCGAAATCCCAAGGCTCTTACGTACAAAACCTGAAAAATCGGGGACACGACAACTTCCCGGAGCCCGAGGGTTTGTGATAACTTCACTCAAATCTGAAAGCTCGCCAACCTCATTGATCGCCTCAGTGATGTCGTCGAAGGTTATTCCGAGCGTCACTGCGCTTATACAACTCTGGTGCGTAATCCTTAGAAGGAAAAGTTCGTGTGAGTATCACCTTTCCTCCTGCTCTACCTATCGCGCTCAACGGAACGCGGCAACACTTTAACTTTTTTTCGGTAGCCCCACCCCCTCGCAAACAAATCTCTTCGCGCTATTATTTCTCACTCAACATACCCAAAGAGCACCATTGAAATGGACTTTTTCCCCTGTTTTCTCTCCATAGTACTTGTTGTTCGCAACCAATCAAAATATATTGAAAAAACGCTGACCGATGCCGCAAAAATCATATCTACGATCGTCAGCGACTACGAGTTGATCATTGTAGACAACGCCTCTGATGACGATAGCATCGCTACATTAAAACACCTCACAGGGGAAAATGGGCTAGCCAACCTGCAAGTATATGCACTGACCAAGGAAGTGGATACAGATACAGCCTCATGGGTTGGACTGGAAAATGCACTCGGCGACTTCGTTGCCGTGATCAACCCGCTAATAGATGACATCAGTTTTGTGCCGCAGATGCTCGAAAAAGCAGTAAACGGTGCAGATGTGGTGTTTGCTCACAATGAGCAGAAACCCGCGCAAACTCTTGCTTACCGCAGCGCAGATGCAGTATTTCAGGGACTCTATAACAAACTCAATGGCGTCAATCTTGCCAAAGAGGCACCGCAGTACCGCGTTCTCAGCAAACGTGTCATCAATTTTATACTCCAGCATGCACAGCCGGCCATGACTTACCGCCATCTCCCCGCTACGGGGGGATTTTCGCGCTCCTATCTCAATTACAGCGCCACACCAAAGTCATCACCATCAAAACGTCTGGGCGAGAGCATTGATCGGGGCATGCGATTGCTGGTATCGACTACACGCGCACCAATGCGCTTAGTAACTTATCTCTCCCTGTTCGGCGCAATCGCAAACGTGGTGTATTCAATCTATGTACTTGCCGTAGGGGTCCTCGACCCGAATGTCGCCCCGGGCTGGGTTAGTGTTTCGCTACAGCAATCAGGTATGTTTTTACTGATTTCGTTGGTGTTGCTAGTACTAGGGGAGTACATCCTGAACATGGCTAGCCTGTCGAACGAAGGGCCGCTTTATCATGTTGGACAAGAATTCACCAGTGCACGCATGACACGCCTTGAAAAATTAAACATTGAAGAGATCAGTACCGAACAAAGCAAGATCAAGGGGCGCTCGTCCTGATGCCACTCTCCTGTCATGAGCACACAGCCGTTGTGATAGGCGGGGGGTTTTACGGCACCGCAATCGCAGTCTATCTTGCCAAACAACGCGGATTGAAGCGCGTTCTCCTGATTGAGCGCGAACCGGAACTGCTAAAGCGCGCCTCGTACAACAACCAGGCTCGCGTTCATAATGGGTATCACTACCCTCGCAGTTTCACAACCGCCTATCGGAGCCGGGTAAACCTTCCAAAGTTTGTAAGAGACTGGCCTGAGGCGGTCAAACAAGACTTCACAAAGCTCTACGCTATCGCCCGGCGCAATTCGAAGGTTACTGCCAGGCAATTCGAACGTTTTTGTCGTGATATAGGCTCGGTAATTGAACCAGCTACCCCAGCGTTACGGGCACTGTTTGAACCACGCTTGATCGAGGACGTATTTCTCGTTGAGGAATACGCTTTTGACTCGACAACACTGGCTCGCTGGGCCGAGCGCGAATTGACAGAAAGCGGCGTCCAAATTCGCTGCCAGACGCGAGCAGTCAAAATATCCAAAGGCACAAACTCACCATTGCAGGTGGTGATCGAGACAAATCAGGGACTATCAGAACTGATTACATGCCGCTATCTCTTCAACTGCACCTACAGCGGCCTTAACCATTTCAAGGGTGACTTCCCTGGTGTTCGAAGCAGCCTCAAACAAGAAATCACCGAAATGCCACTCATGCGCATGCCGCCCGCACTAGAAGGTCTTGGCATCACGGTAATGGACGGCCCGTTTTTCTCCATGATGCCTTTCCCCGCTCGCGGACTTCACACTCTATCGCATGTTCGATATACACCTCACTTGCACTGGGATGACCATCAAGGGGTCAATCCCTATGAAAAACTTGACGCCTACGAGCAGGCTAGTCGTGTTGATCGCATGGTCAGAGATGTCGGCAGGTACATCCCGGCTGTACTGAATGCCAGGTACTTAGACTCGCTATTCGAAGTCAAAACAGTATTGACAAAGAGCGAAGGGGACGACGGACGGCCAATCCTATTTGAAAAACACGCCACGCTGCCTGGCTGCTACTCTGTTTTGGGCGGAAAGATCGACAACATCTATGACGTCCTAGAAAAACTAGATACTGAAATCTTCAGCGAACCCGAACTCACATTCTGAGCACACAATGACCAAAACTATAGAGATTACTATCCCCATCCTGAACGAAGGAGCCACCCTCGCTCAACAGGTGAGGATAGCTTATGCCTACATTCAGAAAAACCTTCAAGATATCGGCACGATCACCATTACCCTCGCAGACAATGGCTCCACTGACAGCACTCCTGACATCGGTAGAGCGCTTTCGAATGAACTCGCGGGCGTCAAATATCTGCGCCTAGAAAAACGCGGTGTTGGATTGGCCCTGAAATCGTCATGGGGTGAGTCAACAGCCGATATCATTGGTTATATGGACCTTGATCTTGCCACAGACCTCAGCCACCTCAGGCCCGCACTCAGTAGTTTGATTTCAAAAAAAGCCGATATTGTCACGGGCTCTCGCTTAGCCAAGGGAGCAAAAGTCATTGGCCGAACGCCTTTGCGAAACTTCACCAGCGCCTGCTTTAATCATATTGTTAAATTTATCTTCCGCACTTCTTTCACCGACGGCATGTGTGGATTTAAATTCCTCCAACGGAACATTCTCCCACCCTTGATGGCTCACGGCGCACAAAGCGACGGATGGTTCTTTGCAACGGAAATATTGGTTACCGGCGAACATTTGAAATACACCGTACTCGACCTACCCGTCACATGGACAGATGACCCCAATTCAAAAGTTAAAATCATTAAGCTTTCTCTAGAATATCTCAAAGCCATGTCTGCACTTCGTGATCGACTATCCCACTCAAAAAGACAGAGTACTCCAAATGATTAACCTTTCAAACAACAACAAGACGCTCGTACTGGGCACCGCTTTATGGGGTTGGGGAATCGAACAAAGCGGCGCACTCCAACTACTTGACTCTTTTGTTAACAATGGGGGCCGCATAATCGACACTGCGTCCAATTACCCCATTAACAACCGCAGTGAAGATTTCGGTCTTGCGATACGCTGGATTGAAAACTGGGTGAAATCAAACCCAAATACCGACCTTTCTGTCATCGTCAAGATTGGAGCCATTGACAATACCGGCTCTCCTGATGCCAACCTTTCCTCAAACAACATCATTTCGACTAGCGGAGAACTGAGCGATCGCCTTGGACGAGCATTGTCCTGCATCTCCGTACACTGGGACAACCGCGGCACCGAAGAAAACGACCTAGATGCAATTGAAAGGACTGTGGACGCCCTGACAACCCTACACCGCTCTGGCCTCGAGGTCGGCTTGTCAGGTGTTAAGTTCCCCGACCTGTACCGCAAGGCAAAACCCGAAATGGCCGATAAATGGGTTATACAAGTCAAGGAAAACTTCATCACCCGTAAAGCCCGAGAAGGCTATTATCAGCACTTCCCTAACGCAAAGTATTTGGCATACGGTGTTAACCTTGGCGGAATCAAATCGACCCCAGCAGAGAAAAGCAGCTCCGCAGAGCTAAGACAAATTGTGCACTCCAAGGCCCTTATTGAAAAGCTGACACGCTTTTTGGATTCAAACCATACAATCGTACCTCGCCCCACCACTCTAAATGACCTCGCCCTGGCATTTACCTATGCCAATCCGGCGCTTTGCGGCCTTATTATTGGCCCTCGAAACACCGAACAGCTCCTCAACACTCTTGATTACTGGAATAGCTTGAGCATCACTTTCGACCCTGCTAACCACACGCCACTCCTAACATCACTTGCAGAACAAGCTAATCACGAGTAACCAATGCAAATCATAAAATACGCTCTTACCGGCCTAATCAACACCGCCGTCGGTTACGGAGTCTTTTGGATATTGTTTACCCATTTCAATTTCAGTGCTGAGCATGCGAATGCCATGGGGTACGGGATCGCTCTGACTCTTGCCTTTTTAATGAACAAATTATTCGTATTCAATAAATCCACGTTTCACCACGGCATGATCCCAAGGTTCATCCTGGCATTTGCGCTTGCTTTCCTTATTAATCAAATTGTTCTGATAATTCTTCACCGCACCCTAGGCATTCGAGCAGAAATCGCTCAAATCATGGCCATGGGAACCTACACGATCATATTTTACGTATTGAACAAGCGATTTGTTTTTAGCGAAAAAGCTAGCCAAGAGAAGCAATGAGCGGACAAGCCCACGTTTCGATAGCGCTACCATAGCAACATCAGGCAGGAAGCCGTTGAACACTACACAACGCCGAGCGACTTGATTGGGTACTACTTCAACCACCCTGCCACAACTACAGTAAGCCTAGCCAGAGCGACCCAAGTCGGCGAAAGGATAGCCCCAATTATTAGCAAGGGGGAAGTATAATTCACTCCTTAACACATCTCTCCCTAACGCCCGTAACAAAAGCTACGCGGAGGAGTTGTTAGCAAATTGAAGCAGCCTCAACGCTGCCTCCAAGGCATCCAGCGAAACCTCCCTGGCAGACGGCTGCATAGAATGGCGTGTAAATTTTGATAAAAATCAGCAGAATGGACTGCTGTAGGGTGGACGAACGGCCGATTAGACAGTAATTTTACCTTACAACACCCTGGTAAGCGCGCGCCTGCAGATCGATCAGGCGACCAAACACGAGGAGGCGCATGCCTGTGAGGAGAATAAAATCGACCTTCGGCCTGCATCCCTCACCTAAAATGGGTGTATTGTAGCCAACATCCTTGACCGCACGATGTGCAGCAGACCGAGAGCTCGCCTTGATGATGAAGGCGCTCGTCGGCGGCGTGCTCTATGATGGGTGAGTGAGGTAGGCGAAGGTGAATTTGCGAAGCTTTCTGAAAAATTAGGATGATAAAATGTCTGTAACAAACGTCAAGGCATCAGCACAGCGTTCAGCACTACGCTTCGCCGGAAAAAAAGTTTGGATCACAGGGCACAAGGGAATGCTCGGCTCTGCAGTAGTCCGAAATCTCAAAGGGGAGGATGCTCAACTGCTGCTGACGTCCAGAGCCGACCTAGATCTAACCAATCAGGCAGCCGTATACGACTGGATGGAAAAGAACCGCCCAGACTATATCTTTCATGTCGGCGCCAAAGTCGGCGGTATTCATGCCAATGCAACACTGCCTGCGTCGTTCATATATGACAATTTGATGATTCAAACAAATGTAATTTCAGGCGCCCATAAGTTTGGCGCCACAAAATTACTTTTTGTAGCAACTAATTGCACCTACCCGAAAAACGCAGAACAACCTATTTCCGAAGCAGCCCTCCTCACCGGCCCTCTGGAAGACAGTATTCGTGCCTATGCGGTCAGCAAGATTGCCGGCATTGAAATGTGCCGGGCATACCGCAAACAATACGGGTGCGACTTTGTCTCGATCATTCCTCCAAATCTTTATGGTCCTGGCGACAATTACCATTCCCAACACAGCCATGTCGTTGCAGGCATTATCCGCCGCACGCATGAGGCTAAGCTACTTGAGAAGGATGAATTCGTCGTGTGGGGTGACGGCACCCCACGTCGCGAGCTACTGCATGTCGACGACCTCGCCGATGCCATGAAGTGCGTGATGCTAGCACCGACAATCGATGACCTCTACAACATCGGCTGCAATCACGACCTTGCGATTGCCGATCTAGCGGCGATGATTGCAGAAGTTGTTGGTTATCAAGGAAAAATTGTCTACGACACGAACAAACCGAATGGCACTATGCGAAAACTGCTGGACAGCAGCAAAATTCGGGCACTCGGATGGGAGCCCAAAATTGATGAGCGCACGGGCCTTAAAAGCGCCTACGAGGACTTCTTGAGCCTACTTCAGTCGCCGACACCAGGTGCACGAATCGATCTCTGATGCGTAGCATAGGCGAGTTGTCACCTTCTTTATTCTATCGTTACGAACATTTGGGTGCTGTGCAATGAGTAATGACTTCCCTCTGCCCGAGGGCGTGTTAGGTCGCTTCGGCGTTGTCAAACTTTGGCCAGGTATCAAGACCGCAGAAGATGAGTGCATCGCACGCCTGAAACTTGCTGCCCAGGCCATAGGGGTTGAGTGCGTTGAAATCCATGCCGATGGTGGTTTCGTCACAGCACCTGACATTAAAGTGTCCAAGGCAAATGTCGATTTTGTGATCCATTTGCACTACGACACCCCCAAACGCTACGACGCGTTTTCCTTTGTCGCACTATGGAATCCGCTGAAATTCTATCATGAGTGGGGATACCAACGTTGCTCGCGCAACCTGACAACACATGATGACTTCATCAGTTGCAGCTCCAGCGCAGCGGATGACCATGTTGCCCGGATGGTGCGTGGCGCCACAACGCATCTGCCTTCGCATTTCAAGATGTATCACTCCACACCTAAAGTCGTTCACGAACCGTCCCTGGGTGATGGCAAACTGTTCTACGCCGGAATCAACTGGGAAGCTATCGTCAGCAGCCGCCAATCACGCCAGCAGGAAGTACTCAAACGTCTCGACCCTACTGGCCTACTGAAAATTTATGGTCCAACCATTTTCCAAGGCGTACGTGTCTGGGAAGGTTATAAAAGTTATGTCCGGGAGATTCCGTTCGATGGATTCTCCATGATCAACGAAATCGCCAAAGCGGGGGCAGCACTGGTATTGTCTTCCCAAGCACACCGTGATTCAGAAATGATGTCCAACCGTCTATTCGAAACGGTTGCGGCCGGCACACTGGTTATCTGTGACGAAAACCCATTCGCACGTAAGTATTTCGGCGATTCACTTCTCTATATCGATAGCCGCTCGCCTATGGAACAGATCTATAGCGATATCACTTCCCATCTCGGCTGGATCAAGAACCACCCCGAAGAGGCTATGGCGAAGATAAAAAAAGCACAGGCAATCTTTAAGGAGCATTACACGCTCATTGGCAGCTTGAAGGACCTCTACAGCGGCCTGAATGCCCGCAAGCAGCAATTAACCGCGCAACACCTGGGCGCCGACGGTGAAAGCACCCATATTAGCCTTAATCTTTTGATGCTGGACTACTCGACTGCGGCATTGAAAGCACATGTCGAAAGTGTCCGACATCAAGATTACCGTAACTTCACCGCTACGCTGGTAATAGACAAAGTAGTGGCAGGAAACTTTAAGCCAGAAATCTCAAGAATCATCAACGCCTCCCCTATCCCCATTCGTGTAAAGGAAGTGGAAGGTTATAAATACAGTATTCATCCTGAAATCAAAGCGAAGCGCCGCCTGGGGGAAGTCCTACAGGAACTGGTATCCGATGCAGCAAACTCAGATGCCATAGTTTTTGTCGCACCTAATGAAAAGCTGCTCTCCAACCATTTGACAGTCTTGGCCGGCGCACTGCAGAGTGACCCACAAGTAAACTGTGCAGCAACTGCCGTGGTTATGGATGATGGTCACTCGCCGATACACACCGTTCATGAATTGATTGACTTCGGCCATGTAGATGCTGCCGGCCCACCCGGCTATGGCCGTTTCATCTTCCGGACAACCTCACTGCCTGCCGACATCGGTATTGCGCTGCCCTATCTTGACGGTCGACCCTTGGCTGCGATGATCACCGGAAAAATCAAGCACCTTCTGCCTGCCACCGTCACGCTCAACCTTCGCCAGTTATTTCCCGAAAGAACTTGGGATGAAGCGGCAGAAACCGAACTCATCAAAGACTTCAATCCGACTGTACTAAAAGTGTCGGCAGGGTTCTATATTTCCGAGACGCCTGCGCCGATGATCATTGAGGCGCCACAACCACAAATCCTGAAAATCGCCAAGATGTTTCTTAATAGGGCCTGGATCAAAGCTCAGATCCAGGCGATCAAGACCCATGGCTTCAGTGCTCGCTTTGAAGTATTGAAGCGGAAACTGAGCCTATGAACCCACACGCTCCCGCACCAATCTCGCTTCTTTCACTGGTCAAAAGTGTTTGGTCGAACAGACACCTAATTCAGCAAATGACCAAACGGGACGTCATCGGACGCTATAAAGGTTCGGTGATGGGGATTCTGTGGTCGTTCGCGAATCCAATAATATTGCTGGTGATTTACACACTAGTTTTTTCAGTCGTGTTCAAGGCTCGCTGGGGAACCGGCGAGCCTGCTAGCAAAAGTGAGTTCGCGATCCTACTCTTTACCGGAATGATCGTTCACAGCCTGTTTGCCGAGACACTAACACGGGCTCCTACGCTGATCCTGAGTAACGTAAGCTATGTAAAGAAGGTGGTTTTTCCTTTGGAAATTCTCCCTCTTATCGCCATGGGCACCTCCTTCTTCCATGCACTGGTCAGCATTGGAGTATTGCTTCTCGCACAACTTCTGGTAAACGGCACAATTCCCTGGACGGTGTTTTTTTTGCCGCTGGTGATTGCCCCCTTGATCGTTCTGTCTTTAGGTCTGGCTTGGTTACTCGCATCGCTTGGAGTGTATTTACGTGATGTCGCCCACCCCATAGGCCTGCTGATGACACTGCTGCTGTTCGCCTCTCCGGTGTTTTACCCTATTTCCGCCCTGCCCGCAGAGATTCAACCTTGGTTGATGCTCAACCCCTTGACCTTCATAATTGAACAAGCCCGGGCAGTGTTGATTAGTGGATCAATGCCTGACTTCAGCGGCTTGGCCGTTTATGCCGCCGTAGCCCTTTGCTTTGCGTGGGCAGGGTATGGCTGGTTCCAGAAGACCAGAAAAGGATTTGCGAATGTTCTCTAGTGAATTCGCAATTCGCGTGGAAGCCGTTTCCAAGCGATTCGAAATATTTGAACACCCGCGCGACCAACTCAAGCAGTTCATCTACCCAAGACTGCGCCGCCTTCTTCGACGACCTAATCGAGCCTACTTCAAGGAATTCTGGGCCCTTCGTGAGATTTTTCTTGAGGTCCGCAAAGGCGAATCTTGTGCAATCGTAGGTCTTAACGGAAGCGGCAAAAGCACACTTTTGCAAATCATTACCGGTACCCTCACCCCCACTACAGGCAAAGTGAGTATCAACGGACGGGTTGCAGCCCTGCTGGAGCTGGGATCAGGTTTTAATCCTGAATTCAGTGGTCGCGAGAATGTGTATATGAATGGAGCCTTATTGGGCTTCAGCCGTCGCGAAATCGATGCAAAAATTCCGGACATTGAAGCGTTCGCCGATATCGGCGACCACTTTGATCAAGCGCTTTCGTCGTACTCAAGCGGCATGCAAATGCGAGTTGCCTTCGCAGTTTCGACTGCGTTCGAACCCGATATTCTAATTATCGATGAAGCGCTGGCAGTGGGCGATGCCTACTTCCAGCAAAAATGCTTCCAGCGCCTGGAAAGCTTCCGAGAACGCGGGGGCACTTTATTGTTCGTCTCCCATGATGCCAACACGGTTAAACACATCTGCAACAAGGCTCTGCTCCTGAGCCATGGCAGAACGATCAGTTTTGGTGCACCTCGAGATGTCATCGATCTATATCAAGGATTGGTGGCAAAAAAAACTGACATGAGTAGCGGCGAGATTTCTGTCGACCAGAGCATCGCGCCAACCACTGAAAGCCTCGAGGCAATCGAGCATCCCAAGGCATGGACCAAGGCCACGACTATCACCACCAATGGTGATGCCGAACTTATCGACTTTACCCTGCTAAATGCTGAAAACCGCGCCGTTACTCACCTGGAAAGTGAAACGCAGCTAACCGTTCGGTACGTAGTAAAGTTAAATAAGAACTTTGAACGCCCGGCATATGGACTGATAGTTCGAGACCGCTTGGGGCGTTCTATTTTTGAAACCAGTACCTTTGCCTTGCAAATGCCCGAGGCGCCGTGCAGCCAAGGGGCTCAAGTAATGGTACGCTTCAACCTCAATCTGAATTTGAAGGCGGGTCAATATTCATTTTCCGTAGGCGTTGCCAATAAAGGTTTCTCCAGAAGCGAATTTGAAGAATACAGCTTGCTGATGCATGACGTAGAGCAGCTACAGGTGACTGAATCACCTCTGGCGGCGTTCTATGGTGGGATCTTCAACATGCACCCAGTTGTATCAGTAGATTTATTGGAAGAAAAACAAAATGCCTGATCTCGAGACGCTGTCCCAACAGTTAAACGAAGCCTTACAAGAACTCAAGGCTTTGACAGAGCGGCAACTTCACTTTGAAACGATATTATTGAACAAAGGCCTGTCGACGGCAGACGTTGCAAGGTTTAATCCGGTTTTGCACCGTAACTTTCTAGGTAATGCCGATGCCGCACAGCAAAAGCATCTGATGCTGGCCTGGAAGTATAATTCTCCACCCGTACTAGGGCCGTCGGACCTGGTGGAAAGTGGATTCCGTGCTTTTTCTCAAAATGATGAAGATGGAATCTTGCTTCGCCTGTTTACACATATCGGCTGTACCAACCGTTATGTCGTCGAAATAGGCAGCAACTGCAATGACTCTGATGTAGGCATTCCAGAAAACCTGTCGACCAACCTGCTGGTTAATCATGGCTGGCACGGTACAATTTTTGAGCTCGATCCCACCGAGTGCAGCCGGATGCTTTACTTCTTCGCCAGAACGGCTTCAACGCGCCACTACCATTGGACCCATGAGGGTTCAACCGAATACTACTCGCCAAAAATCGTTCAGCAAGCCGTTAGCCCGGAAAACATTAACGAGCTGCTAGTAGTGTCCGCTCCGGATCCGGAACCCGATCTATTTATCATTGACATTGATGGTGGCGACTTCGCAGTCATGGAGAGCCTCTCTGCAGTCAAGCCACGCGTAATTGTCGTAGAGTTCGAAAAGCGTTTCCGCGAACGGCATAACGTAGTCCAACGTGACAGAGATCAGTTCAGCCGCAGATGGCAACAATCGGGGGCAGCCAGCTTGACCGCCTGGACCAGTCTCCTGGAGCCAAGAGGCTACAGACTTTGCGCGGTAGGAACCTGCTGTTTTAATGCTTTCTTCGTACGCGAAGACGTTGCCGAGGGTAAATTGTCTACTCTACATCCAAAAGACGCATTTGACTCACACCCAGTATTTTCAGCGATGGATGATGCTTTCTGGCTGATACCTGATGAAAGCTGGCAATCTCTTTGAATTTGTACTGAGGAGGCAACGGTTGACATTGACAACAAAGACAAAGATACCGGCAGGCTCACTTCTGAGTGGGACTGAGCATTGGGGCTAGCGCAAGTATCCCTGAGCATCAACAACCGTTACGCGAGATTCAGTGGGTACTACATGCGGGTGTTTTACGGCATTAACAGCACCCGCCTCGGCCAATGGAGATAGCCACTCATGAGTTTGAATGCATCTGAAGAATTCGCCAGTATTCATCCTCACGCTAGCCTTGAGTGATTCTTCAGCAAAAACTATGAACAGCAAATATTGAGTAAGGCACAACCGGGCATGACCTTAGACACCCCCAACAAAACGGTAATTACAGCATTAACCCTGATCATCGCCCCCTTAGTAATTGCCTACTTTGCAATGGGCCTTGATCATTCAGGAATCACCTCACCCTTTGTCTACGACAACCTAGACATTATCTGGCAGTTCAGTCTTACAAAAGTACTTAAAGAAACAGGCTGGATTCTCTCCATCCCTAATCTCGGCGCCCCTGAAGTTGCGAACTGGCACTATCACTCTGCCGCACAAACCAGCGCACTACATTCCATAATCATGTTGGCAATGAGCCCACTTTTCGATAGCGCCATTACCCTACAACAAACCTACTATATTTTAAATTTCCCACTGATAGCCATTACCACCTACTGGGCATGTCGGTTACTTTCGATATCTCGCATTCCTGCATTGAGTGCGGCATTACTTTTTGCCTTCTCCACCTATCGCTTCAATATCGTGATCTATTCATTCCTGTCAAATTACTTCACCATCCCCCTAGTGATGGTTTCAATAATCTGGATAGTTCAGGGTAAATTTGACCAAGCACTCACATCGAACCCCCTTTCCATCGCGATAAAGTCGCTATTCAAAAGCAAGTATTTCTTACTAGGCATTTTTTTTATCATCTTGGTTTCTTTGGCTGACGGCTATTATGCCTTCTTCTCTCTTCTGCTCTTTGGATGTGCCGGTGCGATTCGATTTGTCGTAGGCGGCTGGAAAAATCCGAAAACTCTTGTTCCTGTCATCATTTATATTGCAATACTAACGATCACCTCACTTCTCATCCAGCTACCACTGTATCAGTATAAAAAATCGCACCATGACGAATTCTTCCAGAACAACGTTGCTGACCCCACGCTGATCAAACACCCCTTTGAAGCCGAAGTTTATAGCAGTAGCCTTAAGCTGTTACTGAGCCCTAGCCCACAACACCATATTCCGGCGTTAGCTCATATCGGCAGCCGCATGCTTGAGACCACCAACGCTGCCAGAAGCATCCCTACATTTCCCACTGCGCCCCTTGGAATTGTCGGCTCGGCACTGTTGCTCCTGAGTTTCGCACTGCTCATTATTCCGCAGCTGCGTCGAACCTTGCTTTCCGGCAGCGACACAACCACACAACGCGACAAAAACTCCATAGACTTGGGTGACAGCCTGCTGGCGGTTGTTCTATTTGTATTTTTAACCAGTATTTCTGGCGGAATCGGGTCTTTGGTAGCACTCGTCTTCCCAACCATTCGCGCCTACGAACGATTCCCAATCTTCTTGGTCTTCGCGCTCTTGCTGATTGGCGCATTAATAGCAAGCCGAGCACTAAGGACTCAGCGGCATACCTCACTCGTGATCGCAGCACTGGTTGTCATCACTGCGGCGGGAGTCTACGATCAGATCCCGGCAAGCGCGGCCGTCAGGTCACCTGAGATCAGACCTCGCGTCGCAGCAGAGACCGCTTTCGTCAGCGAACTCGAGTCAAAGTTACCGAAAGCAGCAATGGTCTATCAGTACCCTTACTCTCAGTACCTGACAGACAATAAATACTATGGCTGGGGATCATTTTCCCACATCCGCCTTTACCTTTTTTCGCATAACATACACTGGAGCAATGGCGGCTCCAAAAATAGTCCTGCCGACGACTGGAATCAACGCATATCAAAGCTCCCCCTCAACGAGATGCTAAACGAAATTCGAGCAGTCGGGTTCAAAGCATTTGTTGTAGACAGAACCGTCATCAAAGGTAATGAGTACGGCGAACTTAAGAGCGCGCTACACCAACAACAAATTGACCTCATAGAGGATTCTTCTGGCCAGCTTGCTTATGCCCTGTTGCCCCAGAACAATCTTACAGTCAATTACTCAGAAAACTATAAATCCATTGACAGCCTAACAATTAACTCCAAACCTGCTACCAATAACAACTCATACCCTGAGTTGATAAATGCTGAACAACTTGAAAAATTCCTTTCAAAAAATAATGTAACCTTCCCTCTACGCATTGACCGAGCACAACACCCGGAAATTTTCGATGATTTGAACGCTGTACGCAAAGGCAGCGGCGATTTCGCGATAGTGCCTCAAACAGACCTCAAGGCCACCCTGTCGTGTTCTCTGCCCGATGAACAAAATAGCATCGCGCTGGATCTAACCAACGATGGCCCCTTCAGCCTGACCCTGGGTCAAGGCCCGTTTCCGATCAGCGTTGGAGTACACATCAAAAGCAAAGACGGCACAATGCTACTATGGGATTCAGGTTATCGTATCCCGACAAACTCGACCGTGAAGCCTGGCGAGAAAAAAAGGCTCGTTTTCGATCTAAAAAACTACTCCGCAGCTCGTCAATACCTAGGAGATCCTGCAAATTCATTGCAATTCGAGCTCGTACAGGATGGCAATGCCTGGTTCTCAAACGTCAGCTGTTCATCTTCCCTCTGATTGGGTAGTCGGAAGCGTTACAGAATACTGCTATACGGGCCTCCTAGATCGGAAGCTCGTCAGCACATATTGAGAATTCGGTTCCATTGAGGCAGTATAGAGAATTCTAGCTTTGGGTCTGATCCCGAGCATACTGATCGTGCGGAGTTATCCAACCCGCTTACGTAGCAAAGAAGATTTTTCGAACAAATACGTTAAGAGAAGCATATGAAAAAAGTTGCGCTTATTACTGGAGTAACAGGTCAAGACGGATCCTACCTGGCCGAGTTGCTTCTCGAAAAAGGCTATGAAGTGCACGGCATCAAGCGCCGTGCGTCTTCGTTCAACACGGACCGTATCGACCACCTTTACCAAGATCCGCACGAATCGGACCGTCGCCTGGTTCTGCACTATGGTGACATGACCGATTCGACCGGCCTGATCCGCGTCATCCAGCAAGTACAACCCGACGAAATCTATAACCTGGCTGCGCAGTCCCATGTCGCGGTCTCGTTTGAAGAGCCCGAGTACACCGCCAACTCCGACGCACTGGGCGCCCTGCGTATCCTCGAAGCGATCCGGATCTTGGGCCTTGAGAAGAAGACCCGGTTCTATCAGGCTTCGACTTCAGAACTGTATGGCTTGGTGCAGGAAATTCCACAAAAAGAAACTACTCCTTTCTACCCGCGCTCCCCGTATGCAGTAGCCAAGATGTACGCATATTGGATCACCGTCAACTACCGGGAAGCCTACGGCATCTATGCCTGCAACGGCATTCTCTTCAATCACGAAAGCCCGGTACGCGGTGAAACCTTCGTCACCCGCAAGATTACCCGGGCACTGGCCCGTATCAAACTGGGCCTACAGGATTGCCTGTACCTGGGCAACCTTGATGCATTGCGCGACTGGGGCCATGCGAAAGACTACGTCGAAATGCAGTGGCTGATGCTCCAACAAGAGAACCCAGAAGACTTCGTTATCGCTACCGGCAAACAGTACAGCGTTCGTGACTTCGTCAACGCAGCAGCGAAACACGCTGAAATCGACATCACGTGGAAAGGCGAAGGCGTGGATGAGAAGGGCTACGATGCTACTGGCAAATGCGTAGTTGCGGTGGACCCACGCTACTTCCGCCCAACCGAAGTGGAAACATTGCTGGGTGACCCAACGAAAGCGAAGCAAAAGCTGGGCTGGACACCTAAGATCAGCTTTGAGGAACTGGTCACCGAAATGATGACCGAAGATTTGAAGTCTGCGTCCCGTGATGAGCTGGTAAAAAAACACGGCTACTCTGTTTACGATTACCACGAGTAATAACTAGGTGGATAAACGCGCCAAAATATACATCGCAGGCCATGCCGGTATGGCTGGTTCTGCGATCCAGCGGCGGCTATCCGCCGCTGGATTCAGCAATCTCGTCACCCGCTCGCACGCTGAACTCGATCTAACCCAACAGGCTGCTGTCGATGCTTTTTTTGCAGCAGAAAAACCTGAGATCGTATTCCTGGCGGCCGGCAAGGTTGGCGGAATCAAAGCCAACAATAATTTTAGAGCTGAATTTATATATCAAAACTTGATGATTGAGGCGAACGTGATTCACAGCGCCTGGAAGCATGGAGTCCAAAGCCTCCTGTTTCTGGGCTCCAGTTGCATATATCCACGAGACTGCCCCCAACCGATTCACGAAGACTACCTGCTGACCGGGCCACTAGAGCAAACCAATGAGCCTTATGCGGTTGCCAAGATTCTGGGGGTAAAACTTTGCGAGAACTACCACCGCCAGTACGGCGCAAAATTCATATCCGTCATGCCCTCCAATCTCTATGGCCCTAACGACAGTTACGACCTAGAAAACTGTCATGTACTACCAGCACTGATTTGCAAAGCCCACGCAGCAAAGATCAGTGGTGCCGCGGAATTAGTTGTCTGGGGTTCGGGCAAGCCAAGGCGTGAATTCCTTTTCGTTGAGGATATGGCCGATGCTTGTTTACACCTGATGGAGTCCGAGATCGACAGCGGGCTATACAATGTGGGCATGGGAAGTGACCTGCCCATCAGCGAACTTGCCGAATTAGTCATGCAGGTTGTCGGCTACGAGGGTCGAATCGTATACGACCAGAGCCAGCCTGACGGCACACCTCGCAAACTACTCAATATCAATCGCCTCAAAAGCTTGGGATGGGCTGCTAAAACGCAGCTGCGCGAAGGTGTAGCTTTGACATACCAAGATTTTCTCAGCCGCCTGGATCGCCACTGAATGCCTCAACCGCTTGTTACGATTGCTGTACCCTCCTTCAACCAGGGACGTTATCTTGACGATGCCTTGAGGTCCATATTTGAGCAAAACGTTCCTGTCGAAGTATTCGTCTTGGATGGCGGCTCCACCGACAATTCGGTGGACATTATCCGCAAATGGGAACATAAGTTGGCCGGCTGGCGCAGCCATCGAGACGGCGGTCAAGCAGCCGCGATCAACGAAGGCATCCTTCAAGGCAAAGCGCCTTTTGTCTGCTGGTTAAATAGTGATGACTGGTTTGAACCCAACGGATTGAAGCAGCTGGTTTCTGCCATTGAAGCAGCACCACGGGCCCCAGCCGTCTACGGAAAATGCTGGAATTTCATCCAAAAGACCGGTAATCGCGAGCCTGTATGGGTCGAACCCTTCAGCGAACGTCGGCTCTCACTCCGCTGCATTATTTCGCAACCAGCCACTCTGATCCGAAGATCCGCCTGGGAAACCATTGGAGGAGTAGACGGATCTCTACACATGGCTATGGACTATGATCTTTGGTGGCGGCTGTTCAAAGTAGTAGGCCCACTCAAGCACCTCGACGCATTTGTTGCGGTCAATCGGGAACATGAGGAGACCAAAACAAAGACATTGCGTCGACGCCATTACAAGGAAGCCATGGCAGTGGTGCGCAAGCATCACGGTAGCGTTCCCCTGAAATGGTGGCTTTACCAACCCTACTCCGTCTGGTTTAAATCCATCTTCCCATAGCTGGAACTCACCATGCGCATTCTGCACTTCTTTAAAACCGCACTGCCAGACACAATGGGTGGCATCGAGCAAGTCATTCATCAAATTTCCCGGGGAGCACCACGCCTTGGCGTTACCTGTGAAGTACTTTCACTGTCAACCGCCCCCACACCCGCAACGATTACAATGGAAGGTTACAATGTTCACCGAGTGAAGCAAGACTTCAACATTGCCTCAACGGGATTTTCGTTACAGGCCATTTCGAAGTTTCGTGAACTCGCAAAGAACGCGGACATCATAAACTATCATTTTCCATGGCCATTCATGGATCTTGTACACTTTCTGACTCGCCCAGGCAAACCGTCAGTATTGTCCTATCATTCCGACATTGTCAACCAGAAAAATCTGTTAAAACTTTATAGTCCGATACAAAATAGATTTTTGAAAGCCGTGGATCGCATCATCGTATCATCCCCAAACTATCTAGACTCCAGCCCTGTACTACGTGAATTTAAACAGAAGGCAGAGATCATCCCTATAGGCCTCGATAAACAAAGCTACCCATCGACCAGCCCCGAATTGCTTGCCAAATGGAAAGCAGTTACAGGTCCGAAGTTTTTTCTGTTTATTGGTGTTCTAAGGTATTACAAAGGGCTGCATATACTTCTGGAAGCGCTACAGAACAACGATTTTCCGGTCGTTATTATTGGAAACGGCCCCAAAGAGCAAGAGCTTAAAGCACAAGCAATTAAACTTGGTTTGAAAAACGTGCTTTTCCTTGGACGCTTACCCGATGAAGACAAAGCGGCTTTGCTAACACTCTGCTATAGCGTTGTCTTCCCATCCCATTTGCGCTCGGAAGCGTTCGGAATAACCTTGCTTGAAGGTGCCATGTATGGCAAGCCCATGATCTCCTGTGAGATAGGCACAGGAACAACCTTCATCAATATAAACAATGAAACCGGTATTGCCGTTCCTCCTGCGAACGCACAAGCGCTCAGCACTGCAATGCGGACGCTCTGGAATAATCCAGAAACCGCTGCAAGCATGGGGAAAAGAGCGGAACAGCGCTACTGGCAATACTTCACAGCGGACAAAATGGTTCGATCTTACGTGGACGTTTATAAAGACATTCTGAAGTGACCACACGACTCAACTCAGACCCACTTGATCCAAGATCGACCTTAGTGCCACAAGCAAAAGGCGCTGCTGACTTGGAGTCTGCAGCGCCCTGAAAATGCGAATCTATATTAAACTTTGCAACTAGAGACTCAGGAGACAATCAATATCTCTAACTCTGCAACACGTTTGGCCAGCAACTCACTGTCCGAGCGCGTTTCAACATTGAGACGTAGGAGCGGCTCAGTATTCGAGGAGCGCAGATTGAATCGCCAGTCCGAGAACTCAAGGCTGACCCCATCCGTCTCATCAATAGCTGGGGACAGCTGGGAGTAAAAAGCCTTAATCTTTTCGATAGTTTGCGTGGCGTTTTCTACCTGGTAATTAATTTCCCCACTGCAAGGGTACGCGAGGATCCTTTCATCAACCAAATCCGCCAATCCTTTTTGGGTAGAGGATATCAGCGCGGCTACCAGCAACCATGGAATCATTCCACTGTCGCAATAGGCAAAGTCCCTGAAATAGTGGTGAGCACTCATCTCCCCCCCATACACCCCGTCTTCTTTGCGCATGCGCTCTTTGATGAAGGCATGCCCAGTCTTACTCTGGATCGAGATACCACCCGCGCGCTCGACCTGTTCGATGGTATTCCAGGTCAATCGAGGGTCATGAATGATCTTGCTACCAGGGTGCTGCTTGAGCAGCACTTCTGCCAAGAGCCCGACAAGATAATAGCCTTCAATAAAGCGGCCATTGGCGTCGAAAAAAAAGCATCGGTCAAAGTCACCATCCCATGCCAACCCGATATCACAACCGTTTGCTAACAACCCTTGTTGCGTCAGCGCACGGCTCTCAGGAAGCAACGGATTAGGTACGCCGTTAGGAAAGTTTCCATCAGGCTGGTCATTGATGAAAACCCATTGAAATGGGAGCCTGGATGCCAGTTCATGTAATACAGGGCCGGCAGCACCATTACCCGGGTCCGCGAGAATTTTAAGAGGCTTTAGTGTACTTACATCTATGTAGCTCATGAGGTGCTCAATGTAAGCAGTCTTGTCAAAAGACTCTTTCACACCACCGGAGGCGCCAATTTTTCTTCCCAAGTCGCCGTTTTCTACTCTGAGCCGTATTGCATCCAGCCCAGTATCACCGCTGATGGGGCGAGATTCAGCACGAACAAGCTTCATTCCGTTGTAGCCTTTGGGATTATGGCTAGCGGTTATCATTACTCCGCCATCTACTTTATAATGACTTGTCGCAAAGTAGACTTCCTCAGTTCCACATAAACCAATATCAATAACATCAGCACCCGCATCTGTGATACCACGGATAAGCGCTAACGCTAAAGACGGGCTCTCGAGCCTCATGTCTCGGCCAACGATATAAGATTTCCCATTCAGTTCAGCAACCAATGCCCGACCAATACGGTAAGCAATGTCTTCATTGAGCTGAGAGGGAACTTGGCCTCGAATGTCGTAGGCCTTGAAACATTGCGTCAGGATTGGTGGATACATGTTATTCACAAACTGAAAGATCCGTGCCTGTTTGGATACAATCAACGGAAGGATTGAACGTTTAAGGCCTGATATTGTTGGCGTGTGAACCTTGACTGTTATCAAGGCTCACATTTTTCTCAGTGTTTATTACTGATCAACTCGACCGTAGTTATCTTCGAAACGAACTATATCGTCTTCCCCTAGATAATCACCGCTCTGCACTTCGATCAGTACCAGGTCGATGACACCCGGATTCTGCAACCGATGCTTGTGACCCGCGCGGATGAAGGTCGACTCATTGGTATGGAGCATGAGTTCCTGTTGATCGTTAATCACAACTGCCGTACCGCTTACCACAATCCAGTGCTCACTACGATGGTGATGCATCTGCAGCGAGAGAGAAGCTTTGGGCTTGACCACAATGCGCTTGATCTTGAAGCGATCGCCGTTCTCCAATGTGGTGTAAGTCCCCCAGGGGCGGTGGACGGTTTGATGAAGCATGTGTGCAGTGTGGCCACTGGACTTCAGATGCTTGACTATGTGCTTCACATCCTGGGCGTGATCTTTATGAGCAATCAGCACAGCGTCCGGTGTATCGACAACAAGCAAATCCTCCACACCAACCAGAGCGGTCAGGCGATTTTCACTATTGACATAGTTGTTGCTTGAACCATGTGCGAAGACTTCACCTTCGAAACGATTACCTTGCGCATCGGGCTGAGTCAACTCACTAACAGCATTCCAGGAGCCTATGTCGCTCCAGCCGATGTTGCAGGGAATGGTGGCAACCTTTTTAGAGCGCTCCATCAAGGCGTAGTCAATGGAGATATCAGGTACATTACTGAATGACTCAGCGTCCAGCGCCAGGCAGCTGTAACCTACCGATGTCGTCCGACGGGACTTTTCGAGCGTTTGAGCAACCGCTTCGAGTACATCTGGCGCGTACTTTTTCAGCTCTTCAAGTACAGTCCCGACCCGGAAACAAAACATTCCGGCATTCCAGAAGTAGTTACCCGCTGCGACGTAAGTCTCTGCGGTCTTCAAATCTGGTTTCTCTACAAAACGCGCCACCTGAAGGCCGCCTTCGAGGTGATCTTCCTTGGCGGCTTCAATATAGCCAAACCCAGTTTCTGGGTATTGTGGCTGAACACCGAAGGTTACCAGCCATCCCTTGGATGCAAGGTTGACCGCTTTATTGACCGCAATGGAAAAAGCCTGCTCATCCTGAATCAAATGATCAGCTGCCAGCACCAGCATGTGCGCATCTGGACCGTGGCTTTCGGCTAACTGCAAAGCAGCAGCGGCGACTGCAGCTGCAGTGTTGCGACCGAAAGGTTCCAGAATATAACCTTGCGCATGCCCACTACCGTTGATCGCGCGATACTCGTCTTCCGTCTTGAACAGCAGCTCGCGATTGGTGACCGTAAGTATTTCCACAACGCCATCAAGTTTTGATGCGCGCAAGAAAGTCTTCTGAATGAGGTTCTGGCCATCGGGCAAAACCATGAAAGGCTTGGGATGAGCCTCACGAGATACCGGCCACAAGCGACTACCAACACCACCGGATAGAATTACCGGGATCAATTCCATATTTGAATCCTTAACGGCCGCTCGATGATGGTGAAATCAAAGAGCTGGCACCTGCCATACTTCTGATCACCCTTACACCAAAATGCTGCAAGGGCGTTTAGGTGAGTGTATTCAACGAGGCGCGACATAGCCAATCCATAGACTTCGGACGTCAGCGCAACCGCTAGAATATCAGAGAAATTTCGTCGAGGCTTGTGCTGACAAAAGCAGATCGGGCTGAGATTGATAGCACTTACCAACAGCACAAGGGTATAGATGCCAAGCGCCTCTAAAAACTCCTCTTGCCTTACAAACACTTCGAACGTTTTCACCTCATCCATAGGGAAAATGGACAAGTAAAACCGTGGCACCAGCACAACCCAATCTTTGAAATATTTGGTGTGCCTACGGCTTAAACGATGCGCTGAGATTCGAAGTACTCAGCAGCATCAGCTCCGCAACAGAGGACCACCTGCAAGGCACCATTCCTTCGCTGAAATCTGACGATGAAATTCGAAAATAGTCGATGCCTGAGGACCTTCTAGCTCCCCTCATGGCCTACCTGATCTGACGCCGCCTCTTTGCCACTAGCAACGCCAGGATCGGCCCTACCGCCAACCCCACCAGCAATGCCACCAATACTAACACCGAAACCGGAAGCTGAGGCAAAGACCACCCCAGGAACACCAACGCTACGGGCTGCTGGTTCTCCAGAACAAAAAAAAGAACCCCGAGAACGATCACGAGGAAAAACAGGACAAACAATAACCGCTTTAAATTCCGCACAACCCACTCCTGTCACAGGGCCATCAAGCGTTGTGTTCTTCGTCTTCATTCACCCGATCCCGCAACTCCTTACCCGGCTTGAAATGCGGCACGAACTTGCCATCGAGACTGACCGACTGCCCCGTCTTCGGGTTACGCCCCACTCGCGGCGCACGGTAGTGCAAGGAAAAACTGCCAAAACCACGGATCTCAATACGATCCCCAGTCGCCAGGCACTGAGACATCTGTTCAAGCATGGTCTTGATGGCCAGCTCGACATCCTTGGATGAGAGCAGCCCTTGATGGGTGACAATACGTTCGATCAGCTCCGACTTCGTCATACTTTTCCCTTCTTTATCAAGCAGCTAGATCATTGCTTCATTGTTTTTAGCATGACCTGAGAGTTTTGAACAGGGCGGTTATTGACTTAATCGAGGATTCTTGTTTCACCCTCCCTACGGGGAAATCATGGCACTTGGCCGGTAATTTTGCCAAAGCCAGCCAGCACAAGGGTTACAGCGACAAACGGGGCCTGGTACAGAGGTAAATCGCAGGCATAAAAAAGGGCGACCGAAGTCGCCCTTTTTTGATCCAAGCAGAACTTAGTTCTGTTTGGCCATTGCCTGACGCAGCAGCGCGGCCATGGTGGTATCAGCAGCTTCCGGAGCAGTTTCTTTCAGGCTCTGGATAGCTTCTTTCTCTTCAGCGTCGTCTTTCGACTTGATGGAGAGGCTGATGACACGGCTCTTACGGTCAACGCTGATGATCTTGGCTTCGATCTCTTCGCCTTCCTTCAGGACGTTACGCGCGTCTTCAACGCGGTCACGGCTGATTTCGGAAGCTTTCAGAGTGGCTTCGATGTCGTCGGCCAGGGTGATGATAGCGCCCTTGGCGTCAACTTCTTTAACGGTACCTTTGACGATAGCGCCTTTGTCGTTGACAGCAACGTAGTTGGAGAACGGATCGTCTTCCAGTTGCTTGATGCCCAGGGAGATACGCTCACGCTCTGGATCTACGGACAGGATCACGGTGTCCAGCTCGTCGCCCTTCTTGAAGCGACGTACGGCTTCTTCGCCTACTTCGTTCCAGGAGATGTCGGACAGGTGAACCAGACCGTCGATGCCGCCGTCCAGACCAATGAAGATACCGAAATCGGTGATCGACTTGATGGTGCCGGAGATCTTGTCGCCCTTGTTGAACTGGCCAGAGAAGTCTTCCCATGGGTTGGACTTGCACTGTTTGATGCCCAGGGAGATACGACGACGCTCTTCGTCGATGTCCAGAACCATGACTTCCACTTCGTCGCCGACTTGTACGACTTTCGAAGGGTGGATGTTCTTGTTGGTCCAGTCCATTTCGGAAACGTGTACCAGGCCTTCCACGCCTTCTTCCAGCTCTGCGAAGCAGCCGTAGTCGGTCAGGTTGGTAACACGCGCCATGACGCGGGTGCTTTCTGGGTAACGAGCTTTGATAGCAACCCATGGGTCTTCACCCAGTTGCTTCAGGCCCAGGGATACACGGTTACGCTCGCGATCGTACTTCAGAACCTTGACATCGATCTCGTCGCCAACGTTGACGATTTCCGATGGGTGCTTGATACGCTTCCAGGCCATGTCGGTGATGTGCAGCAAGCCATCAACGCCGCCCAGGTCAACGAATGCGCCGTAGTCGGTGAGGTTCTTGACGATACCTTTGACCTGCTGGCCTTCCTGCAGCGATTCCAGCAGAGCTTCGCGCTCGGCGCTGTTTTCGGCTTCCAGGACGCTGCGACGGGAAACGACAACGTTGTTGCGCTTCTGGTCCAGCTTGATGACCTTGAATTCCAGCTCTTTGCCTTCCAGGTGGGTGGTGTCGCGCACTGGGCGGACATCAACCAGGGAGCCCGGCAGGAACGCACGGATACCGTTAACGTCGACAGTGAAGCCGCCTTTAACCTTACCGTTGATAACGCCCTTGACCACTTCTTCGGCGGCGAAAGCTGCTTCCAGAACAATCCAGCACTCGGCGCGCTTGGCTTTTTCACGGGACAGTTTGGTTTCGCCAAAGCCGTCTTCGACCGCGTCCAGCGCAACGTGAACTTCGTCACCGACCTTGATGGTCAGCTCGCCAGCTTCGTTGTAGAACTGCTCGAGCGGGATGACGCCCTCGGACTTCAGGCCAGCGTGTACGGTAACCCAGTCGCCGTCGATGTCGACAACGATACCGGTGATGATCGCACCCGGCTGAAGATTGAGGGTTTTCAGGCTTTCTTCAAAGAGTTCTGCAAAGCTTTCGCTCATTTTAATTCCTGTAAATAAGGGCGAAACATACGCCCATCAGCCACATTCCAGACAATGTGGGTTTCGTTCATATAAAGGAAAGCCGACAGGACGTTGACTGGTGCCCCTGCCTGCCTCCCTGGTCATCAGGCGATATCGCGCAGGGCGAGCTCGCTCTTGATGCGTTGCAACACCTGCTCGATGGACAACTCCGTGGAATCCAGCTGAATCGCATCGGCCGCCGGTTTAAGCGGGGCCACTGCGCGCTGGGTGTCGCGCTCATCACGCGCACGAATCTCATCTAGCAGACTCGACAGACTAACATCTTCGCCTTTCGCCTTCAACTGCAAGTAACGGCGACGGGCCCGCTCCTCGGCGCTGGCGGTCAGAAAAATCTTCAAAGGTGCGTCAGGGAACACCACCGTGCCCATGTCGCGACCGTCGGCAATCAGCCCCGGCGCTTCCTGAAACGCCCGCTGACGTTGCAACAATGCGTCACGCACTGCGGGTAGCGAAGCAACCATGGAGGCCCCGGCACCTACGGTTTCGGTACGGATGACATTACTGACATCCTCACCTTCAAGAATAGTCTGTTGCAGCTTGCCCGACTCAGCGGCGATGAACTGCACATCCAGGTGCGCTGCCAGCTTGACCAGCAGCTCTTCGTTGGTCAGGTCAACGCCGTGATTGCTGGCAGCGAAGGCCAGCAGGCGATAGAGCGCGCCCGAATCCAGTAGCTTCCAGCCCAGTTCACGGGCCAAAATGCCAGCAACAGTGCCTTTACCCGAACCGCTTGGACCGTCGATGGTGATGACCGGTGCATTCACGTTCACGACTTGCCCTCTTCTGCAACGCGAATCCCGACTTCAGCGCACAGGGCGAGGAAGTTCGGGAAAGAAGTAGCAACGTTGGCACAGTCATGAATGCGGATCGGGGCGGAGGCGCGCAGCGAAGCGACGCTGAATGCCATGGCAATGCGATGGTCGCCATGCCCGTGCACTTCACCACCACCGATCGGGCCGCCGTCGATGATGATGCCGTCCGGGGTCGGCTCGCACTTCACACCGAGGGTCAGCAGGCCATCGGCCATGACCTGGATACGGTCGGACTCCTTGACCCGCAGCTCTTCGGCGCCACGCAGTACGGTGCGGCCTTCGGCACAGGCCGCGGCGACGAACAGTACCGGGAACTCGTCGATAGCCAGTGGCACCAGATGCTCAGGGATCTCGATACCCTTGAGCTTGGCGCCACGCACGCGCAGATCCGCTACCGGCTCACCACCCACTTCACGCTGATTTTCCAGGGTGATGTCGCCACCCATCAGCTTGAGGATATCAATCACGCCGGTACGGGTCGGGTTGATGCCGACGTGCTCGAGCACCAGCTCCGAACCTTCAGCAATCGAGGCGGCGACGAGGAAGAACGCCGCCGAGGAGATGTCGGCCGGCACTTCGATATGGGTCGCGGTCAGCTTGCCGCCGGATTCCAGCGAGGCAGTCGGGCCGTCAACGTTAACGCTGTAGCCGAAACCACGCAGCATGCGCTCGGTGTGGTCACGGGTTGGCGCAGGCTCGGTCACCGTGGTCTTGCCTTCGGCATACAGGCCCGCCAGCAGCAGACAGGATTTCACCTGGGCACTGGCCATCGGCAGGGTGTAAGTCAGCGCCTTGAGCGTGTGGCCACCGCGAATGGTCATCGGCGGACGACCTTCGGTGGCCGTCTCGATCACCGCGCCCATTTCCCGCAACGGGTTGGCGACACGGTTCATCGGCCGCTTGGACAGCGAGGCGTCACCAGTCAGCACGGTGTCGAACGGCTGCGCCGCGAGCAAACCGGACAACAGGCGCATCGAGGTACCGGAGTTACCCAGGTAGATCGGGCCCGGTGGCGGCTGCAGGCCATTGAGGCCGACGCCGTGAATGGTCACGCGGCCATGGTGCGGGCCTTCGATGACCACACCCATGTCGCGGAAGGCCTGCAGGGTTGCCAGCGCGTCTTCACCCTCAAGGAAGCCTTCGACTTCAGTGGTGCCTTCGGCCAGGGAACCCAGCATGATCGAGCGATGGGAAATCGATTTGTCGCCTGGTACGCGAATTCGGCCAGACAGTTGGCCACCAGGATTTGCCAGGAAAATCAGGTCGTTGGAGTTCATAGCGTCCACATAGGCCCGGCGGGCCAGGATTTTACTGAAATGCTCGCGGGCAACCCGGGCGCGCGTGAAGACGCCCAGCAATTGATGCCCATCCCCTGCATCGACCGCGTCGCGCAAGGCGTCGAGGTCGCTGCGAAATGTATCGAGTGTGCGCAGAACAGCTTCGCGGTTGGCGAGAAATATGTCGTGCCACATGACCGGGTCGCTTCCGGCGATTCTTGTGAAATCGCGGAAACCTCCGGCAGCGTAACGGAAGATATCCAGGTTTTCATTGCGCTTGGCCAGGGAGTCGACCAGACCAAAGGCCAGCAGATGCGGCAGGTGGCTGGTCGCCGCCAGAACTTCGTCATGGCGTTCGACCTGCATGTGCTCGACATCGGCCTCCAGCGCACGCCAGAGCCGATCGACCAGCGCCAGGGCCTCTGGAGCGGTTTCAGCCAAGGGCGTGAGAATCACTTTATGGCGGCGGAACAGGGCAGCATTGGAGGCCTCTACCCCGCTCTGCTCGGAGCCGGCAATCGGATGCCCGGGCACGAAGTACGCCAGCTGTTCGGCAAACGCCTCACGCGCCGCGCGCACGACATTACCCTTGGCACTGCCGACATCCGTCAGCACCGCACGCCCGAGGTCCAGTTGCGCCAGGCGCGCCAGGAGCTTCTCCATGGCCAGGATCGGTACGGCCAGCTGAATGACATCAGCGCCTACGCAGGCAGCGGCCAGGTCTTCTTCGCAGCGGTCGACCACCCCCAGCTCCACCGCCAGCTTGCGCGACTGCGGATCCAGATCAACGCCGACCACCTCGCGGCACAGGCCGCTTTCACGCAAGCCCTTGGCGAACGAGCCGCCAATGAGCCCGAGACCGACCACTACCAGGCGGCCGATCAGCGGCTCGACCTTGTTTACCACGACTTCAACCACGGAGCAGGACCCTATTCAAATCTGCATGCACGCCATTCATTGCCTCAGAGTACCGCTTTGGGATAGGAACCCAACACCTTGAGGGCCACGGCTTCCTGGCTGATCTGTTCCAGCACGGCCTTGATCAGCGGATCACGGTGGTGACCGATGAAGTCGATGAAGAACACGTAGGTCCACTTACCACTGCGCGACGGACGGGTCTCGATACGGGTCAGGTCGATTCCGTTCTCGTGGAACGGCACCAGCAACTCGTGCAAGGCACCCGGCTTGTTGCTCATGGAGACGATGATCGAAGTCTTGTCGTCGCCGGTCGGCGGCACTTCCTGGTTACCGATCATCAGGAAGCGCGTGGAGTTGTCCGGACGGTCTTCGATCTTCTCGGCCAGGCGGGTCAGGCCATACAGCCCAGCCGCCATGTCACCGGCGATGGCCGCCGAGTTCCACTCACCCTTGACCCGCTTGGCCGCCTCGGCATTGCTCGACACGGCAACGCGCTCGACATTCGGGTAGTGGGCGTCCAGCCACTTGCGGCACTGGGCCAGGGACTGGGCGTGGGAGTAAATGCGGCTGATGCTGTCGGTCTTGGTGTTTTCACCCACCAGCAGGTGGTGGTGAATGCGCAGCTCGACTTCGCCACAGATGACCATGTCGTGCTCGAGGAAGCTGTCGAGGGTGTGGTTGACCGCACCTTCGGTGGAGTTTTCCACTGGCACCACGCCGAAGTTGACGGCACCGGCCGCCACTTCGCGGAACACCTCGTCGATGGCTGCCATCGGCTTGCTGATCACGGCGTGACCGAAATGCTTCATCGCCGCCGCTTGGGTGAAAGTACCCTCAGGACCCAGGTAGGCAACCTTGAGCGGTTGCTCAAGGGCCAGGCAGGAGGACATGATTTCACGGAACAGGCGGGCCATTTCTTCGTTGCCCAACGGCCCCTGGTTGCGCTGCATCACGCGCTTGAGCACCTGCGCCTCGCGCTCGGGCCGGTAGAATACCGGCACCTCGCCTTCAGCCAGGGTCGCGGTCTTGACCCGCGCCACTTCCTGCGCGCAGCGGGCACGGTCACTGATCAGCTCGAGGATCTTCTCGTCGAGACTGTCAATGCGCACCCGTAGCGCCTTGAGTTCCTGCTCCGACATCAGCCGTGC
Organism: Pseudomonas putida; assembly: GCF_028682475.1. Taxonomy (GTDB): domain Bacteria; phylum Pseudomonadota; class Gammaproteobacteria; order Pseudomonadales; family Pseudomonadaceae; genus Aquipseudomonas; species Aquipseudomonas putida_AG. Next base: position 169,000 of record NZ_JANHLE010000002.1, on the reverse strand, counting down.
TCCTTCTCGAACTCAGCCATGTAAGCCACCAGTGCTTCCACAGCATCCAGGCCCAGGGCGTTGTAGATCGACGCACGCATGCCGCCCACCGAACGGTGGCCTTTGAGGTTGAGCAGGCCACGGGCATCAGCACCGGCAAGGAAAGCCTTGTCCAGACGCTCGTCGGCCAGACGGAACGGCACGTTCATCCAAGAACGGGCGTTGACGCTGATCGGGTTGCTGTAGAAGTCGCTGCTGTCGATGAAGCCGTACAGGCGATCTTTCTTCGCCCGGTTGCGCTGCTCCATCGCATCAACACCGCCCTGCTCTTTCAGCCACTCGAAGACCAGACCCGACAGATACCAGGAGTAAGTCGCCGGGGTGTTGTACATCGAGCCGTTGTCGGCCGCGACCTTGTAATCGAGCATGGTCGGGCAGCTGCTGCGGGCACGACCGATCAGGTCGTCACGCACGATCACCACCACCAGGCCGCTCGGGCCGATGTTTTTCTGGGCGCCGGCATAGATCAGGCCGAAGTCGGAGACATCGACCGGACGCGAAAGAATGTCCGAAGACATGTCGACCACCAGCGGCACGTCACCGGTCTGCGGCACCCAGTCAAACTGCAGACCACCGATGGTCTCGTTCGAGGCGTAGTGCAGGTAAGCGGCGTCCGGGGTCAGATTCCACTCGTTCTGGCCGGGAATGCTCAGGTAATCGGAAGATTTGGCGTTGGCAGCCACGTTGATGTTGCCGAAACGACGGGCTTCTTCGATGGCTTTCTTCGACCAGATACCGGTTTCGATATAGTCGGCAGTGCCACCTTCAGGCAGCAGGTTCAGCGGGATTTCGGCGAACTGCTGGCTCGCACCACCCTGCAGGAACAGCACCTTGTAGTTGGCGGGAATGGACATCAGGTCGCGCAGGTCCTGCTCGGCCTTCTCGGCGATGGCCACGTAGTCGTCGCTACGGTGACTCATCTCCATCACGGACAAACCCTTGCCATGCCAGTCCAGCATTTCGGCCTGGGCGCGCTGCAGGACAGCGTCGGGAAGCGCAGCAGGGCCTGCGCAGAAGTTAAAGGCTCGTTTGCTCACATCCACTCTCGCTCTGCTCATGATGTCCGTGGAGCCGGCCGGGCGATGCAAAGACTGCACCGCGCCGGCCACCCCACCAGGGTTACGCTACTGCGTTGATTATTCCTGCGGCGCCTCTTCGTCGCCAGCGGCCTGGGCCTCTGGTGATTCAACGGCGTCAGCATCGACCTCGTAGTCCTCGTCGCCTTCCTCTTCGGATGGCTCCTGGACACGCTCCAGACCCACCAGGGTCTCGTCGCTGGCCAACTTGATCAGGGTCACGCCCTGGGTGTTACGACCCAGGCTGGAAACCTCGCCGACACGGGTACGGACCAGGGTGCCCTGGTCGGAAATCAGCATGATTTCCTCGCCGTCCTGTACCTGCACGGCGCCGACCAGGCGACCGTTACGCTCGTTGCTGACCATGGCGATAACGCCTTGACCGCCACGCTTGTACTCGGGGAACTCGCCGATTTCGGTACGCTTGCCATAACCACGCTCGGAGGCGGTGAGGATCTGGCTGCCCTCCTCCGGAATGATCATCGAGATCAGCTTCTGCCCTTCGCCCAGACGCATGCCGCGTACACCGCGTGCGGTACGGCCCATGGCACGGACGTCGGATTCTTTGAAACGGGTGACCTTGCCGGCGTCGGAGAACAGCATGACCTCGCGCTCGCCATCGGTGATCGCGGCGGAAATCAGCACGTCGCCTTCGTCCAGCTCCAGCGCGATCAGACCGACGCTGCGCTGACGGCTGAAGGACTCCAGCGGGGTCTTCTTCACGGTACCGTTGGCGGTGGCCATGAAGATGAAGTGACCTTCGGTGTACTCCTCGACCGGCAACATGGTCGAGATGTACTCGCCTTCGTCCAGCGGCAGCAGGTTGACCAGCGGTCGACCACGCGCGGCACGGGAAGCTTCGGGAATTTCGTAGGTTTTCAGCCAGTACACCTTGCCCTTGCTGGAGAACAGCAGCAGCGTGGTGTGGCTGTTGGCGACCAGCAGGTGCGAGATGTAGTCCTCGTCCTTGACGCCGGTAGCCGATTTGCCTTTGCCACCGCGACGCTGGGCCTGATAGGCCGCCAGCGGCTGGGTCTTGGCGTAGCCGCCGTGAGAGATGGTCACAACCCGGTCTTCTTCCGGAATCATGTCACCCAGGGTCAGGTCCAGGCGCGCATCGAGGATTTCGGTGCGGCGCACGTCGCCGTATTCGGCGCGGATCAGCTCCAGCTCTTCGCGGATCACTTCCATCAGGCGCTCGGCGCTGTTGAGGATGCGGATCAGCTCACCGATCTGGTTGAGAATTTCCTGGTACTCGGCCAGCAGTTTCTCGTGCTCGAGGCCGGTCAGGCGGTGCAGACGCAGGTCGAGAATGGCCTGGGCCTGTTCCGGCGACAGGAAGTACTTGCCATCACGCAGGCCGTACTGCTCGTCGAGGTTCTCCGGACGGCAGGAGTCGGCACCGGCGCGCTCGACCATGACCTGCACGGCACTGGATTCCCACGGCGTGCTGATCAGCGCTTCCTTGGCTTCCGACGGGGTCGGCGAAGCCTTGATCAGGGCGATGACCGGGTCGATGTTGGACAGGGCAACTGCCTGACCTTCAAGGATGTGACCCCGTTCACGGGCCTTGCGCAGCTCGAACACGGTACGGCGGGTAACCACTTCGCGACGGTGACGAACGAACGCCTCGAGCAGGTCCTTGAGGTTCAGGACCCGCGGACGGCCGTCGATCAGGGCAACGATGTTGATGCCGAATACCGCCTGCAGCTGGGTCTGGGCGTAGAGGTTGTTGAGGATGACCTCAGGTACCTCGCCACGACGCAGCTCGATGACGATACGCATACCGTCCTTGTCGGACTCGTCGCGCAGTTCGGTGATACCTTCGAGTTTCTTTTCCTTGACCAGCTCGGCGATCTTCTCGATCAAGCGCGCCTTGTTCAGCTGGTAAGGCAGCTCGGTAACGACGATCTGCTGGCGGCCACCGACCTTGTCGATGTCTTCGATGGTCGAGCGGGCACGCATATAAATGCGGCCACGGCCGGTACGGTAGGCTTCGATAATGCCCTGGCGGCCGTTGATGATCGCGGCGGTCGGGAAGTCCGGGCCCGGGATGAACTCCATCAGCTCATCGACGGTAATGTCGGCGTTGTCGATCAGCGCCAGGCAACCGTCGATGACTTCACCGAGGTTGTGCGGCGGAATGTTGGTCGCCATGCCCACGGCGATACCGCTGGAACCGTTGACCAGCAGGTTGGGGATCTTGGTCGGCATGACCGCCGGGATCTGCTCGGTGCCGTCGTAGTTGGGCACCCAGTCGACGGTTTCCTTGTGCAGGTCCGCCAGCAGTTCATGGGCCAGCTTGGTCATGCGCACTTCGGTGTATCGCATGGCCGCGGCGTTGTCGCCGTCCACCGAACCGAAGTTGCCCTGGCCGTCGACCAGCAGGTAACGCAGCGAGAACGGCTGGGCCATACGGACGATGGTGTCGTAGACCGCGGTATCACCGTGCGGGTGGTACTTACCGATCACGTCACCGACCACACGGGCGGATTTCTTGTACGGTTTGTTCCAGTCGTTACCCAGTTCGCTCATCGCATACAGAACGCGGCGATGCACGGGCTTCAAGCCATCACGCGCATCGGGCAGTGCACGCCCGACAATGACGCTCATCGCGTAGTCGAGGTAGGACTGTCTCAGTTCGTCTTCGATATTGACCGGGAGGATTTCTTTGGCCAGTTCGCCCATGAGAAGCCTGATTCCTTTTTCTGGTGAAACCTCGTCACATCCATATGGGACGAACGAAGCTCGCCGCTGCAAAGTGACTCCTTGCAACGACTTACGACAAATCAACGAGTTAAGCCATGGATCTGCGCAGTAAAGACAGCCCTACGGGGCTACCTTGGAAACCGTCGGATGTTACCACAATCGCCCAGACGGTGGGAGTAGCCTGTGGCACTACTACCCTACTGCTCGTCAGTAACGCCCGCCAGCCGCTCCAGCAGGCCGCAAGCGCGACACAATGACTCAATGCAAACGCTTGCGACACATCAATTGTGCCATCTTCACCGTATCCGGGCGCTCGACGATGCCTTTCTCGGTGACGATCACATCGATCAGGTCGGCCGGCGTCACGTCAAATGCTGGATTGACCGCCTCGACCCCGGCGCCCAAGGGTTTGCCATCAACCTCCAGCAGTTCGTTGACACTGCGCTCTTCGAGCAGGATGTCTTCGCCGCTTTCCAGATTCATGTCGATACTCGAACTCGACGCCACCACCATGAAGCGCACGCCGTGGTGCATGGCGTTGACGGCCAGCTGGTAAGTACCGATCTTGTTGGCCACGTCGCCATTGGCAGTGATGCGGTCAGCACCGACGATGACCCAGGTAATGCCCTTGGTCTTCATCAGGTGGGCAGCAGCAGCGTCGGCGTTGACGGTCACCGGGATGCCGGCCTCGGCCAGCTCCCAGGCGGTCAGGCGCGACCCCTGCAGCCATGGCCGGGTTTCATCGACATAGACCCGCTCGACCATGCCCTCCAGATAGGCAGCGCGGATCACCCCCAGGGCGGTGCCGAAACCGCCGGTGGCCAGGGCACCGGTGTTGCAGTGGGTCAGCACGGCCTGTTCGTTGCCCTGGTGCTTGCGGATCAGCTCGACACCGAGCTGGGCCATGGTCAGGTTGGCTTCGCGGTCACTGTCGTGGATGGCAACCGCTTCGGCGGCCATGATCGCCGCGACATCGTCACCGGCCTTGATCCGCAACAGGCGCTCACGCATGCGATTGAGCGCCCAGAACAGGTTGGCGCCGGTCGGGCGCGAGTTGAACAGCAGCTCGAAGTCCTCTTCCAGGGCCATTTCCCAGTCGTCGCCTTCGGCCAGGCGCTGACGCACCGCCATGGCCAGGCCATAGGCAGCACTGATGCCAATGGCCGGCGCGCCGCGTACCACCATCAAGCGAATGGCCTCGGCCACTGCGGCGACATCGGTGCAGGCCTGCCAGGTCTGTTCGAAGGGCAGAACGCGCTGATCGAGCAGGTACAGGACGCCATCACGCCAATCGATGGCTTTCACCGTCTCTGCCGCCAGTAGTTGATCGCGCATGCTCACCCCATCGTTCGGACATCAAAAGCGTACGATTATAGCGAGCCCCTGGCGTAGACGCTCGGGTATACTTCGCCCTCAGCCCAAGTGTCTCAGGGAAATCCCGCCATGCCCAAACCCGCTACGCCGCTCGACCTGCTGCTCCTGCCTAGCTGGCTGGTGCCTGTCGAACCTGCCGGGGTGGTATTGAAGGATCATGGCCTGGGCATTCGCGACGGGCAGATTGTGTTCATCGGCCCCCGAGCCGAGGCTGAGCGCTTCGTCGCCGCCGAAACCCGCGAGCTGCCTGGCTGCCTGCTCAGCCCCGGACTGATCAACGCCCATGGCCACGCAGCGATGACCCTGTTCCGCGGTCTAGCCGACGACCTGCCGCTGATGACCTGGCTTGAAGAGCACATCTGGCCTGCCGAAGGTCGCTGGGTCGATGAAGATTTCGTTCGCGATGGCACCGACCTGGCCATTGCCGAGCAGATCAAAGGCGGCATCACCTGCTTCGCCGACATGTACTTCTTCCCGAAGATTGCCAGTGAACGGGTGCACAACAGCGGCATCCGTGCGCAAATTGCCGTGCCGCTGCTGGATTTCCCGATTCCCGGTGCACGCAGCACCGAAGAAGCTTTGCACCTGGGCATCGAGCTGTTCGGCGACCTGCGCCACCACCCGCGCATCACTGTCGCCCTGGGCCCGCACGCGCCCTACACGGTCAGCGACGAGAACTTGGAGAAGATCCGCGTCATCGCCGAAGAGCTCGATGCGCCGATTCACATGCACCTGCATGAAACCGCCTTCGAGGTCGAGCAATCGCTGGCCACCCGCGGCGAGCGCCCGCTGGCCCGCATCGCCCGCCTGGGCCTGCTCGGGCCGCGCCTGCAGGCGGTACACATGACCCAGGTCAGCGACGAAGACCTGGCGCTGCTGGTAGAAAGCAACACCAGCGTGGTGCATTGCCCGGAATCCAACCTCAAGCTGGCCAGTGGCTTCTGCCCGGTCGAACGCTTGTGGCAGGCCGGGGTCAATGTCGCGGTGGGCACCGATGGTGCGGCCAGCAACAACGATCTCGACCTGCTCGGCGAAACCCGTACCGCCGCGCTGCTGGCCAAGGCTGTGGCAGGCTCGGCCGCCGCGCTGGATGCCCACCGGGCACTGCGCATGGCCACCCTCAACGGCGCCCGGGCGCTGGGCCTGGAGACGCTGACCGGGTCGCTGGAAGTGGGCAAGGCCGCCGACCTGGTAGCCTTCGACCTTTCCGGCCTGGCCCAGCAACCGATTTACGACCCGGTTTCACAACTGATCTATGCCAGCGGCCGAGACTGCGTCAAGCACGTCTGGGTCGCCGGCAAGCAACTGCTCGACGAGCGCCGCCTGACCCGCATGGACGAACAGGCGCTGCATGCCGCCGCCTGCGCCTGGGGCCAGCGGATCGCCGAGCGCACTGAATAACCGGCTGGCAGCCGCAGCTGCCGGCCCGTAACACCTTTAATCAAAGTTTCAGAGGACCGTTCCATGAGCAACGTCGACCACGCCGAAATCGCCAAGTTCGAAGCCCTGGCCCACCGCTGGTGGGACCGCGAGAGCGAGTTCAAGCCGCTGCACGACATCAACCCGCTGCGGGTCAACTGGATCGATGAACGGGTCAAGCTGGCCGGCAAGAAGGTCCTCGACGTCGGTTGCGGTGGCGGCATCCTCAGCGAAGCCATGGCCCAGCGCGGCGCCACGGTCACCGGTATCGACATGGGCGAAGCGCCGCTGGCCGTGGCCCAACTGCACCAGCTGGAGTCCGGCGTGGAGGTCGAATACCGGCAGATCACCGCCGAAGCCCTGGCCGAAGAAATGCCCGAGCAATTCGACGTGGTCACCTGCCTGGAAATGCTTGAGCACGTACCCGATCCGTCGTCGGTAATCCGCGCCTGCTACCGCATGGTGAAGCCGGGCGGCCAGGTGTTCTTCTCGACCATCAACCGCAACCCCAAGGCCTACCTGTTCGCGATCATCGGCGCCGAATACATCATGAAGCTGCTACCGCGCGGCACCCACGACTTCAAGAAGTTCATCCGCCCGTCCGAACTGGGTGCCTGGAGCCGTGAGGCCGGCCTGAACGTCAAGGACATCATCGGCCTGACCTACAACCCGCTGACCAAGCACTACAAGCTGGCCAACGACGTCGACGTCAACTACATGATCCAGACCCTGCGCGAGGAATGAGCATGCGCCTGAGAGCAGTACTTTTCGACATGGACGGCACCCTGCTCGACACGGCGCCGGACTTCATTGCCATCTGCCAGGCGATGCTCGCCGAGCGCGGCCTGCCTGCCGTCGACGACCAGCGCATCCGCGACGTGGTGTCCGGCGGTGCCAAGGCAATGGTTTCGGTCACTTTCAACCTCGATCCCGAGGCGCCGGAGTTCGAAGCCTTGCGCCTGGAGTTCCTTGAGCGCTATCAACAGGGCTGCGCGGTACACAGCAAACTCTATGACGGCATGGCCGAACTGCTGGCCGATATCGAGAAAGCCAACCTGCTGTGGGGCGTGGTGACCAACAAGCCGGTGCGCTTCGCCGAGCCGATCATGCAGCAGCTGGGCCTGGCCGAGCGCTCGGCGCTGCTGATCTGCCCGGATCATGTGAAGAACAGCAAGCCGGACCCCGAGCCGCTGATCCTCGCCTGCAAGACCCTGAACCTGGACCCGGCCAGCGTGCTGTTCGTCGGTGACGACCTGCGCGACATCGAGTCTGGCCGTGATGCCGGCACTCGCACCGCTGCCGTGCGCTATGGCTATATTCATCCAGAAGACAACCCCAACAACTGGGGCGCGGATGTGGTCGTCGACCATCCGCTGGAGCTGCGCAAGGTGCTTGATAGCGCGCTTTGCGGCTGCTGATTTCGACAAGGATCGCGGGGCAAGCCCGCTCCCACCGAGGTCATATGGAACCTGTGGGAGCGGGCTTGCCCCGCGAAAAAAGTCACCCTATTTTCACGAGGTAACCCCATGTTCGATTACTCCGCCCGCCCCGACCTGCTCAAAGGCCGGACCATCCTGGTCACCGGCGCCGGTCGCGGAATCGGCGCAGCGGCCGCCAAGGCCTACGCCGCCCATGGCGCAACCGTGCTGCTGCTGGGCAAAACGGAAGGCAACTTGAGCCAGGTCTACGACGAGATCGAAGCCGCCGGCCATCCAAAACCTGCGGTCATCCCGTTCAACCTGGAAACCGCCCTGCCGCATCAGTACGACGAACTGGCAGCGATGATCGAAACCGAGTTCGGCCATATCGACGGCCTGCTGCACAATGCTTCGATCATCGGCCCACGCACGCCGCTGGAGCAGCTGTCCGGCGACAACTTCATGCGCGTGATGCAGGTCAACGTCAATGCCATGTTCATGCTCACCAGCACCCTGCTGCCGCTGCTCAAACTGTCTCAGGATGCGTCGGTGATCTTCACCTCCAGCAGCGTCGGGCGCAAAGGCCGGGCCTACTGGGGTGCTTACGGGGTGTCGAAGTTCGCCACCGAGGGCCTGATGCAGACCCTCGCCGACGAACTCGAAGGCGTGGCGCCGGTGCGCTCCAACAGCGTCAACCCGGGCGCCACCCGCACCAGCATGCGCGCCCAGGCCTACCCAGGCGAAAACCCGGAGAACAACCCGCTACCCGAGCAGATCATGCCGGTGTACCTGTACCTGATGGGCCCGGACAGCACTGGCGTCAACGGCCAGGCGTTCAACGCCCAGTAAGTTCAGCCCTCGACCAGTTCCGCCTGGGCACGGGCGGGCTGGCGCTGTTCCAGCTGCATGCAGCGCTCAAGGAACAGGTACATGTAGTCGTAACTTTTGCACACCGCCCGACGCAGCTCTGCCTGCAACGCCTGCGACGGGTTGTTGCCGGCCAGGGTACAGACGATTTCCAGCGCCTCCCACGGGTGGGCGTCGTCGTACTGGGCATGCATCTTCAGCCACTTCATGGCGCGCTTGCGACCTTCCTCCGGAAAGCCCTGGGCATAGACCCCGGTCGAGCACACCACGGCCGACCATTCGCCTGTCGCCCCTTCGATCGCATAGTTGGTAGCAGCGATGGCCACCACCAGCGAATCCGCTGCACAGGTGTGCCAGCACCAGTCACTCAGGGCATTGAGCTCGGTCGGCACATCCTGGTTCTGCAGGTCCTCGAGACTGACGCCATGGGCCTGACTCCAGTACAGCCAGTAGTCGGCATGATTGAGCTCGACACGAATGTTGCGCATCAACCAGCGCCGCGCCATGTCTTCGCCGGGATGGCGTGCGTAGCGGGTCTTGGTCAGGTTCTTGGCCATGTACAGGGAAAACTGCTCGACCACCGGCCAGCCGCCAATCAGGTACTGGCGCATGGTACGAGCACTGAGCCGGCCATCGCGCATGCGTTGATAGAGGTCGTGTTCGACTACCCGGCGCTTGCTCTCATGGCAATCCTTGATCAACTGCTGGGCCCAGAGCGGGTAACTGGTGGGGTCCATCAATGGACCGGTACGGATAAACGCGTCAATCACTGTCAGCTCCTTGTTCCTTGTGATTATCGAGCGGATCGTCAGCGAAAGGTCCCGGGTGCCTTGAACAGCAGGGGCCTGGCCGCAATCCGTTGGCGTTGCAAGCTGTCGCAGGTGAACACCTGCGGCCGCTCGATCAGGTACCCCTGGGCGTAATCGACGCCGATTTCCTGCAGGGCCTGTTCGATCAACGGCGTTTCGACGAATTCGGCAATGGTGCGTTTGCCCATGACATGGCCGATGTGGTTGATGACTTCAACCATAGCCCGGTTAACCGGGTCGTCGAGCATATCTTTGACGAAACTTCCGTCGATTTTCAGGAAATCTACCGGCAAGTGTTTCAAATACGCGAACGACGACATCCCGGCACAGAAATCATCCAGCGAGAACCGGCATCCCAGGCTTTTGAGTTCATTGATGAAGCGTATGGCGCTGCCGAGATTGGCAATGGCACTGGTTTCGGTGATCTCGAAACAGATCATCTGCGGCGGAATGGCAAACTCACCAAACAGCCGCCGCAGGTAGTCAAGGAACTTGTCGTCACCGATGCTGCTGCCCGACAGGTTGATCGCGCACATGGCCAAGGGGCCGTCGCGCTGCTCATCCAGGCACTGGCGAATGACCGTGAACACGCTGCGCACCACCCAACGGTCCAGCGCGGTCATCAAGCCGTAGCGCTCGGCAGCAGGAATGAAGCTGTCCGGGAGGATGATCCGCCCGTTTTCATCCTGCAGACGCAGGAGGATCTCGATGTGACCGGCACCGTCATCGGGCCCGAGGGCGGCGATTTCCTGGGCGTACAGACAGAAGCGGTTCTCTTCCAGGGCCACATGCAGGCGTTGAATCCAGGCCATCTCGCCAAAGCGCATGGACAACTCGCTGTCGTCGGCATGGTACACCTGCACGCGATTTCGGCCCTTTTCCTTGGCCATGTAGCAGGCCATGTCGGCGGCGCGCAACGAGGCTTCAAGGGTGGCGGGCGCCTGGGCGATATGCACCAGCCCCAGGCTCACGGTGGTCATGAACGGCCGTCCTTTCCAGACGAAATGCAGGCTCTGCACGGCCTGACGCAGGCCTTCGGCAATGCGCTCGGCTTGTTCCTGCGGGCAATTCTCCAGCAGGATGCCGAACTCATCGCCGCCCAGCCGCGCCAGGGTGTCACCTTCGCGCAGCCCGGCCTGCAGCACGGCACAGATGTGGCGCAGCAGCTCATCACCGGCGGCATGCCCGCAGGTATCGTTGACCAGTTTGAATTGATCGAGGTCGAGGAACATCAAGGCGTGCCGTGCCGGCTTGCGCGCCAGGCCATTGAGCGCCTGCTCCAGGCGGTATTCGAACTCGCGGCGGTTGGCCAGGCCGGTCAGCGCGTCATGGGTTGCCTGCCAGGACAGGTTGGCGATGTACTGCCGCTCCTGAGTCATGTCATGCAGCACCAGGACAATACCGCTGATCTGCCCGTCGGCCATGATCGGCGCGCCCACCAGGGTTACCGACACAGTGCTGCCATCCAGACGCTGGATCAGTTTGGTGTGTTCGCTTCCGCCTTTGAGGCCACCACTGAGGATGTGCTCGACCAGGGTCAGGCTGTCTTTCTCGGCATTTTCATCCAGCAGGCTGAACAGCGCCGCCAAGGGCAGACCATGGGCCTGGGCGGCGTGCCAGTGAGTCAGCTGTTCGGCGGCCGGGTTCATGTAAGCGATGCAGCCTTCGACGTCGGTGGTAATCACCCCATCGCCAATCGACTCGAGGGTGATTTGCGCCCGCTCCTTTTCAACTTCCAAAGCGTTGGCAAAGGCCTGGCGCTGAGCCAGCAACTTGCTTGAGCGCATCCAGGCCAAGGCAATCAAAAACAGCGCAGTGGCCAGGTTGGTCACCAACAGCACCCGCAACAGCATGCGCGAGCCTTCACCCAAGGCATCGCTGAACGCCCGCGCGGCCGGTGTCACGCCATCGTTGATGGTGGCAATGCGCGCCTTCCATTCGGCCACGTCTTGCGCAGTGGCCGTGCCCGCGCGAAAACCTGCGTGCATCTGCCGGGCAACCTCGTCGAGCTGACTGAGGAAGCTGTCCCCCACCGTCCACAGCTCAATGGCCTTTTCCAGATAGCTGACCTGGCGAAAGTTCAGGTACAGCCAAATGAGACTGGAAACATCATCAGGGTGGTTGCCACCCTGAAGAATGCCTCGACGCGCCGCCTCCAGGTCCGGGACAGGCAAATCCAGGGCCGCGCGCAAGTCATGCCCGCCCTGCGGCACGGCGAAGGCCTTCTGGTACTTCTGGAAGACTGCCTGGTCATGGCTGTCGGCGTACAGGTTGAGGTAGTAGATCGCGTCCTTCTGGCCTTTGGACCAGAGGCTCTCCCCCGCCACGTAACCACGCACCGCCGACAAGGCGTACAAACTTATGCCCCCGAGCAATGCCTGAAACAGTACCACCGCAACAAATGGCCAGATGATGCCCAGCAGGTTCGGGGCTTCGAGAGTCCGTTTTCGCTTCATGAGGTCCCTTACACGCAGAGCCGAATGAATCTCTATTCTTATAAGTGCACAGCCTAGGCTATTTGCCCGCAATACTGGAGAGCTTTTCTCAATTACTCAGCACTTTGCCTTCAACTCTGTTGCAGGTGACCATACAGCTTGGCGTACAAGCCGCCATCGGCAATCAATTGCTGATGATCGCCATCCTCGGCCACATGCCCGCCATCGAACACCAGGACACGGTCAGCCTGCTTCACTGCGGATAGACGGTGGGCAATGATCAACGTGGTACGCGCACTGAGAAAACGCGCAAGGGCTTGATGCAGGTTGTATTCAGTGGCCGCGTCCAGCGCCGAGGTGGCTTCGTCGAGGATCACCACCTTGGGTTCGGCCAGCACCATCCGCGCAATCGCCAGGCGCTGACGCTGGCCGCCGGACAGGCGTACGCCCGAGCGCCCGACCACGGTGTCCAGGCCACGCGGCAACGCGGCAATCGTGCTGTCGAGCTGGGCTATGCCCAATGCCTGCCAGCAGGCTTCGTCGCTGCAATCACGGCCCATGGTCAGGTTGGCGCGCACCGTGTCGTTGAACAGCGACGGATGCTGCAACACCACCGCGACATGTTCACGCAGGGTTTCCAGGCCGATCTCCTGCAAGGTCGAGCCGCCGAAGCGGATGGTACCGGCCTGGGCGCTGTAGAGCCCGAGCAGCAATTGCACCAGGGTGCTCTTGCCGCCCCCGCTGGCCCCGACGATAGCGACCTTTTCGCCCGGGGCGATGGACAGGTTCAGCTGGTCAAGCACCGGCTCGTCGCCGTAGGCAAAGCGCAGCCCCTGCACTTCGATACCGACCGTGTCACGGCCCTTGAACGGATCGACGCCACCGGGATACTGCGGCTCGTCGGCACGCGCAAGCAATTCGTTGAGGCGGCTCAACGCGCCACCGGCGGCGTAGAAGGCGTACTGCAGATTCAACAGCTGTTCGACCGGGCCGATCATGAACCACAGGTAGCTGAACACCGCCAGCATTTGGCCGATCGACAGGTCGGAGAACAGCACGGTCAGCATCGCCGCAGCGCGGAAGATATCGATACCGAACTGGAACAACAGCCCACTGGCACGGCCACTGGCATCGCTCTTCCACTGCGAAGCCACCGCGTAGTTGCGCACCTCCTGAGCACGCAGACCGAGGCGCCCGAGGAAATGCCCCTGGCGATTGCTGGCACGAATTTCCTGGATCGCATCGAGGGTTTCGGTCAGCGCTTGGGTAAAGCGCGAGGTGCTGTCGTTTTCCAGCTTTTTCAGGTGTTTGACCCGTTTGCCCAACTGCACCGTGGCAAACACCACAACGGGGTTGAACAACAGAATCAGCAACGCCAGCTTCCAGTGCATCCACATCAGGATCGCTGCCGTGCCGGTCAGGGTCAGCATCGCGACCAGAAACCGGCTCAGGGTCTCGCCGACGAACTTGTCCAGGGTGTCCAGGTCGGTGACCAGGTGCGTGGTCACCGTGCCACTACCGAGGCTTTCGTATTCCTTCAGGGAGATACGCTTGAGCCGCTCGATCAGGCGAATGCGCAAGCGATAGACGATGTCCTTGGCAAGGCCAGCGAACAGTTTGGCCTGTATCACGTTGAAGGCCAGCGCGGCACAGCGCAGGCACAGGGTCAGCACCAGCATCAGGCCAATGTAGCCGGCCGCCACCTGCCAGTTGCCCGGCAGCAACTGATTCATCCACTTGAGCGCGGCATCGCCATGCCCGAGCAGGACTTCGTCGACCAGCAACGGCAGCAACAAGGGAATCGGCACGCTGCACAGCGCCGCCAGCACGGCAACGCCGTTGGCGGTCCACAGGGCTTTTTTATGATGCAGGGCCAGGCGGCGGATTTCCGCCCAGCTCAGGCGATCGGCAACAACCGGAGCAGGCCCCGGCACAGGGTCGGGTGACCCAGGCAGGTCAAGCACAGGCGGCCTGCTGCAGCCAGCGGCCGAGCAGCGGGCTTAACGCGTCGAGCGACTGGTAGCCATTGGTCAGCAACGCCAGTTGGCCGTTACGTTCGGCCAGCAAGGTCGGAAACCCGGCAATCCCCAGATCCTGCACCCAGGTGAAATCGGAGGCCGTGGCCGCGCGCACCTCGGCACTGGCGAAGCGCTCGGCAAACGCCGCCCGCTCAAAACCGGCCTGCTCGGCCAGCTCCACCAGTTTGGGCGCGCGGGTGACGTCTTCGCCGCCCTGATAGAACGCTTGCTGGATCGCCGCGAGCAACGCCCAGGTGCGTTGCCGGTCAAGACCACGGGCGGCCACCAGGGCACGACAGGCAGGCTCGGTGTCATAGACAAAACCATCCGGCATCGCCCCTTCGAGGGTGAAGGGCTGGCCAGTCGCTTGATTGACCGCTTGCCAGTGCTCAAGGATGTAACCGCGGGTCGAGGCATCCAGCGCCGTGCTGCCGGTGCGCAAGCCGCCGGGCACCAGCTGGGTGTCGATCCCGGCTTCACGCGCTTGGGCGATCAGCGCCTGGGCCACCGGGGCAAAACCCCAGCACCAGGAGCACATCGGGTCCATCACATAGAGCAGGCGTGCGGACATCTATCAGGCCTCGGCAGCTTTGCGGTAGTTATGGCCGATCGGGTGCGGCATGTTGCGGGCCTTGGCCAGCTCGATCTGCTTCTGCCGGTCGATGGCGCTGCGCCGGGTCTTTTCGCTCAGGCTGTCCCAGCAATGCGGGCAGCTGATGCCAGGCGAATAGTGCTCGGACGCACGGTCTTCGACACTGATCGGGGTACGGCAGGCATGGCACTGGTCGTAGTCGCCCTCGGTCAGGTCGTGACGCACGGTGACCCGGTTGTCGAACACGAAGCAGTCGCCCTGCCAGCGGCTTTCGTCCTGCGGTACCTCTTCGAGGTATTTCAGGATCCCGCCTTTAAGATGATAGACCTCTTCGAAACCTTCACCGAGCATGTAGCTGGAGGCTTTTTCGCAACGGATGCCGCCGGTGCAGAACATCGCGACTTTCTTGTGCCGCGCCGGGTCGAAGTTGGCCTTGATGTACTCGGGAAACTCACGGAAGGTCGTGGTTTTCGGGTCGATCGCGCCTTCGAAGGTGCCAATCGACACTTCGTAGTCGTTGCGGGTATCGATCAGCAGCACTTCAGGGTCGCTGATCAGCGCGTTCCAGTCCTGCGGCTCGACGTAGGTACCGACTTTGTGGTTCGGGTCCACGCCCGGCACGCCGAGGGTGACAATCTCTTTCTTGAGCTTGACCTTGGTGCGATAGAACGGCTGTTCGTCGCAGTAGGACTCTTTGTGATCGATATCCACCAGGCGGGCATCGCTGCGCAACCAGGCCAGCAGGCCGTCGATTCCTTCACGGCTGCCGGAAACGGTGCCGTTGATACCTTCTTCGGCCAGCAACAAGGTGCCCTTGATGCCGTTGGCCATCATGCTTTCGAGCAGCGGCTCGCGCAGCTCGACGTAATCTTTCAGGGTGACGAATTTATACAGCGCCGCCACGACGATAGCTTGGGTCATGCAATCAATCTCCAGGTGGTCACCCTCGTAAAGGGCGGACCGGATGACAATAAAAAACGCGCCGACAAGCGGCGCGTTGCACATTCTAACAAAAACCTGACGATGAAATCAGTGTTTGCTGCCACCTGCGCAGGTGGGTGAAGCGGGCGCTGCGCCGACCTTTTGCCACTCTTCGGGGGTATAGGTGTGCAGGGCCAGGGCATGGAACTGCCCCATCAGCTCACCGAGGGTGGCGTAGACCTTCTGGTGACGCTTGACGCTGTTCAGGCCTTCAAACTGTTCGCTGACCAGCACGGCCTTGTAGTGGGTTTCTTGCCCACGGCTGTGCATGTGGCTTTCGTCGAGCACCGAGAGGTGCTGCGGCGCCAGCGCGGCCAGGCTCTGTTCAATCTTTTGCTGCATGGACATGGACGGCTCCGGGTATTACTTCTTCGCTGGCGCGGCGGCCTTGCCAGCGTTCGGGTCGAGTTCCTTGGTCATGTCAGCCAGCAGCTTGTTGACCACCGGTACCGCGCTTTCCAGCTTGCGCTGGGTCAGCTGGGCCGACTGCTGGGTCACTTGCGGCATTTTTTCCAGGACTTTCTTGCCCAGTGGCGACTGATAGAAGGCTACCAGGTCCTTGAGCTCGCTTTCGCTGAAGGTGCTGGTGTAGAGCTTGACCATGTCCGGCTTGAGCTTGTTCCAGCCGATGGCCTGGTCCAGGGCGGCGTTGGCCTTGGCCTGGTAGCTGTCGAGCACGGATTTTTTCGAGGCTGGGGCTTTGGTCTGTTCGAAACGCTGGGCAAACATCTGTTGCACCTGCATGTAGACCGGAGTGCCGAGCTTGTCAGCGTGCGCCATCATGAGGAATTTTTCGGCACTGGCGTTGTGGCTGGCGGTATCGGCAAGCACCTGGCCGCTGGCGCAGACCAGCGCAACAGCAGTGCAAAGGGCGCGAAGACGGGTCATCGTAATTCCTTCAATAGACAGAAGAGGTAGTACCCCAGAGTAGAGCATTCTGCGCCGACTCGGGCACGCCGCTCAAGTGGGTCGACGAGCGATGGAACCGCTGCGACAAAAAGGGACCTAAACTGCGAATTCAGACCACAAGGGAGTGTTCACAGCATGAGCCGTATCGAAACTGACAGCCTGGGGCAGGTCGAAGTTCCTGACCAGGCCTACTGGGGTGCCCAGACGCAACGCTCGCTGATCAACTTTGCCATCGGCAAGGAACGCATGCCACTGGCTGTCCTGCACGCCCTGGCGATGATCAAAAAAGCCGCTGCACGGGTCAACAACCGCAACGGAGACCTGCCGGCGGATATCGCCCGGTTGATCGAACAGGCGGCCGACGAGGTGCTCGATGGCCAGCTGGATGAGCAATTTCCACTCGTCGTCTGGCAGACCGGCAGCGGCACCCAGAGCAACATGAACGTCAATGAAGTGATCGCCGGACGCGCCAACGAACTGGCCGGTAAAGGCCGGGGCGGCAAGAATCCGGTGCACCCCAACGATCATGTCAACCGCTCGCAGAGTTCCAACGACTGCTTCCCCACCGCCATGCACATCGCCGCCGCCCAGGCAGTCCAGTACAAGCTGCTGCCGGCCATTGCCGAGTTGTCAGCGGGGCTGGCGGAGCTTTCGGTGCGCCACCAGCATCTGGTCAAGACCGGCCGCACGCACATGATGGATGCCACACCGATCACTTTCGGCCAGGAACTCTCGGCCTACGTGGCGCAGCTCGATTACGCCCAACGCGCCATTCGTTCGGCCTTGCCGGCGGTGTGCGAACTGGCCCAGGGCGGTACCGCGGTCGGTACCGGGCTGAATGCCCCGCACGGTTTTGCCGAGGCCATCGCCGCCGAGCTGGCCGCCCTCTCCGGCCTGCCATTTGTTACCGCACCGAACAAGTTTGCCGCCCTCGCCGGGCATGAACCGCTGACTACCCTGTCCGGTGGTCTGAAGACCCTGGCCGTGGCGTTGATGAAACTGGCCAACGACCTACGCCTGCTCGGCTCCGGCCCGCGTGCAGGCCTGGCGGAAGTGCGCCTGCCGGCTAACGAACCCGGCAGCTCGATCATGCCCGGAAAGGTCAATCCGACCCAGTGCGAGGCGCTGTCGATGCTGGCTTGCCAGGTACTGGGCAACGACACCGCAATCGGTTTTGCCGCCAGCCAAGGCCACCTGCAGTTGAACGTGTTCAAGCCGGTGATCATTCACAACCTGCTGCAGTCCATCGAGCTGCTGGCCGACGGCTGCAGCAACTTCCAGCAGCACTGCGTGGCAGGCATCGAAGCGGATGCCGAACAGATGGCCGCGCATCTGGAGCGCGGGCTGATGCTGGTCACCGCACTCAACCCGCACATCGGCTACGACAAGGCCGCGGAAATTGCCAAGAAGGCCTACAGCGAAGGCCGCACGTTACGCGAGGCGGCCTTGACCCTGGGTTACCTGAGCAACGAGCAATTCGATCAATGGGTACGCCCGCAAGACATGCTCGAACCCGGCAAGAAAGGCTGAGTCACCGGGCCAGGCGTGTGCGCCTGGCTCGCCAGCCGGCCATGATCGAGGGGCCCAGCGCGGTCAGCGCCGAACCCAGCACCACCACCAGCGCACCGATGTAACCCAGGGTGTTGATCTGTTCGGCATGCACGTAATCAGGCCAGAACCAGGCCGCCAGGGCGACGGCAACGAAGGTAATCAACGGCGTGACCGCCAGGGTGGCGCTGACCTTGGAGGCTTCCCAGTGGGCCAGGGCTTCGGCAAAGGCGCCATAGGCCACCAGGGTGTTGAGGCAGCAGGCGAGCAACAGCCAGCCTTGCAGCGGGGTCAATTGCAGGGCTTCGAGCGGATGCACCCAGGGCGTCAGTAGCGCAGCGCAGCACAGGTAGATCACCATCATCACCTGCATCGAATTCCACACCGTCAGCAATTGCTTCTGGCTCAGGGCATAAAAAACCCAGATGGTAGTGGCCAGGATAATGGTCAGCACACCGGTGGTGTAGACGCTCAGCGAGGTCAGCAGTTCATCCAGGCGCTGATTGAAAAACAGGCCGAAGCCCGTGAGCAGAATGACCAGGCCGACCCCTTGGCCGAGGCTGAAGCGCTCCTTGAACAGGAACACACTGGCCACCAGCAGCAATACCGGCCCCAACTGCACCACCAGTTGCGCTGTACCCGGGCTGAGCAGGTTCAGGCCCATCAGGTACAGCACATAATTGCCGACCAGACCGCCGGTGGCCAATGCCACCAGGCCCCAGCCCTTGCGCCCGAGGGTATTGAATGACGGCAAACGCTTGCTCGCCGCCAGCCAGGCCAGCAACAAGCCACCGGAGACCAGCAGGCGAAACCAGGTCACGGTGATCGGGTCCATCACCTGCAGCACCTGTTTGAGTTTGATCGGCAGGATGCCCCAGAGCAACGCGGTCAACAGCGAAAGAGAAAGGCCATAGACCCAGCGTCCGGAAGAAATGTGCATACCAGCCTCAAATGCCCTGTGGTGGGGGGAGGCTGGATTCTACGGGCTGGGTGGTGGGGACTGACAGGTACAATTGAGGAAAAGATTTTGGCGCAGCTTTTCGCCGGCAAGGCCGGCTCCCACAATGACTGCTATTGGCACTTACTACAGTGGGAGCCGGCGTTGCCGGCGATAGGGCCAGCAGCGGCCCCGACAAATCATTTCTTGTCCTTCTTGAACGCCGCCTCCAGCGCATCATTGATGGTCCGCAACACCTTGACCCGGGCCCAACGCTTGTCGTTGGCCTCGACCAGGGTCCAGGGCGCGATCTCGCTGCTGGTACGGTCGACCATGTCACCCACCGCTTCGGCGTACAGCCCCCATTTTTCGCGATTGCGCCAGTCTTCTTCGGTGATCTTGAAACGCTTGAACGGGATCTGCTCACGCTCTTTGAAGCGCTCAAGCTGGGTCTGCTCATCGATCGACAGCCAGAACTTGACCAGCACCACCCCGGCACTGGTCAGCTGCTCTTCGAAGTCGTTGATCTCGCCATAGGCGCGCATCCAGTCGGCCTGACTGCAGAAGCCCTCGACCCGTTCAACCAGCACCCGGCCATACCAGGAGCGGTCGAACACGGTGAACTTGCCGCGCGCCGGAACATGCCGCCAGAACCGCCACAAATACGGTTGCGCACGTTCTTCTTCAGTCGGCGCGGCAATCGGCACGATGCGGTATTGACGCGGGTCCAGCGCGGCGGCGACGCGGCGGATGGCACCGCCCTTGCCCGCCGCGTCATTGCCTTCGAACACCGCCACCAGCGCATGCCGACGCATGCGTTTGTCACGCAACAAGCCGGCCAGACGCGCTTGCTCGGTAATCAACTGTTCCTGGTAGTCGCTCTTGTCCAGGCGCAGGGTCATGTCCAGGCTGCCCAACAGGCTGCGCTGATCGATGCTCTGGCCCAGTGGCGCAATATTGGCCTGGTGCACTGGCGCATGCTGGACTTTGAGCGCCGCCTGCAACCCCTCAAGTAAAATGCGCCCGACTGCCAGGCTGCGGTAATGCGGGTCCACCCCTTCAATCACATGCCAGGGCGCGTAGTCGCGGCTGGTCTGGCGCAGCACCCGTTCGCCGAAGCGTACAAAGCGGTCGTAAGTTTCCGACTGCTGCCAGTCCAGCGGGCTGATGCGCCAGCTGTGCAACGGATCGTCCTGGAGCGCTTTGAGCCGGGCTTTCATCTGTTTCTTGGACAGGTGAAACCAGAATTTGAAAATCAGTGCGCCTTCATCACAGAGCATTTCTTCCAGGCGCTCGGCGCCGCGAATGGCCTGGTCGAGCACGGCGTCCTTGAACAAACCATGGACCCGGCCCTGCAACATCTGGCTGTACCAGTTGCCGAAAAACACGCCGATCCGCCCTTTGGCCGGCAATGCGCGCCAGTAGCGCCAGGCCGGCGGCCGGGCAAGCTCTTCGTCGGTCTGCTGGTCGAAGGTGCGCACTTCGATCAGGCGCGGGTCCATCCACTCGTTGAGCAGCTTTACCGTCTCGCCCTTGCCGGCACCTTCAATGCCGTTGATCAGCACAATCACCGGGAAACGCGCCTGCTGCTTGAGTTCGAACTGCGCCTCGAGCAAGGCCTCACGTAGCGCCGGCACTTCAGCGTCATAGGTTTCTTTATCGATGGCGTGACCAATTTCAGCGGATTCGAACATACCAGGCTCCCTACATGGATAAGCAAGACTAGCGGATCCGGGTAGACTTTGTCCGGGTAAGCTAAAATGCCGCTCTAGACCTGCCTGAGCCGACCATGACCGAAGTTACCCACTACGCCCAGATCGACTGGGACGACCAGGGCCGCCCCCACTCACGCCAGTTCGATGACATTTATTTCTCCAAGGACCAGAGCCTGGAGGAGACCCGTCATGTGTTCATCGACCAGAACGACCTGCGCCAGCGCTTCGGCGCGATGCAGCCCGACCAGTGCCTGGTGATCGGTGAAACCGGTTTCGGCACCGGGCTGAACTTCTTCTGTGCCTGGCAGCTGTTCAGCGAGTGCGCCGCTCCTGCCGCCCGCCTGCATTTCGTCAGCGTCGAAAAGTACCCGCTCAGCCACGCCGACCTGAGCCGCGCCCTGGCCCTGTGGCCGGAACTGGCGCCGTTCAGCACGCCGTTGCTGGCGCAGTACGTGGCGGTGCACGAAGGCTTTCAGAGTTTTGTCTTCGATCGCGGCCGGGTGCGCTTGACCCTGATGATCGGCGATGTCCTGGAGCAGTTGCCGCAACTGGATGCTGAGGTCGACGCCTGGTTCCTCGACGGCTTCGCCCCGGCGAAGAATCCGCAGATGTGGACCCCGGAACTGTTCACCCAGATCGGTCGCCTGTCGGCCGCCAATGCCACCTTGGGTACTTTCACCAGCACCGGCTGGGTGCGTCGCGGCCTGATCGCCGTGGGCTACGAGATGAAGCGCATCCCCGGGATCGGCAAAAAGTGGGAAGTATTGCGCGGGGTCTTTCGCGGCAGGCCTGAAGCACTTGATCCACCGGCCGCGGCTGCGCCCTGGTTCGCCCGCCCCGCCGCCCTGCCCGGCCCGCGCCAGGCGTTGGTGATCGGCGCTGGCCTGGCCGGTTGCGCCACTGCCGCGAGCCTTGCCGCGCGCGGCTGGCAGGTCAGTGTGCTGGAGCGTCATGCCACCCCGGCAGCCGAGGCCTCGGGCAACCCGCAAGGGGTGCTCTACCTCAAGCTTTCCGCCCATGGCACGGCCTTGTCACGCCTGATCCTCAGCGGTTTCGGCTATACCCGGCGCCTGCTCGAAAGCCTGCAACGCGGCCGTGACTGGGACGGTTGCGGCGTCTTGCAACTGGCCTTCGACACCAAAGAAGAACAGCGCCAGGCATTGCTGGCCAACGCCTTCAACCCGCAGCTGCTCACGCCCCTGGACCGAGACCAGGCGCAAGCGCTGGCCGGCGTGAGCCTGGCCAGCGGCGGTCTGTACTACCCGGAAGCGGGCTGGGTGCATCCGCCAGCGTTGTGCCAGGCACAGCTGCAACACCCGAACATCACTTTGCTGACGCACCATCAGGTGCTGCAACTGCGCAAGGTCGATGGCCTTTGGCAGGCGTGGGAAAGCGAAAAGTTCCTCGCCAGTGCGCCACTGGTGGTGCTGGCCACCGCCGCCGAGATCCAGCGTTTCGAGCCCTGCGCCAGCCTGCCGCTCAAGCGCATCCGCGGGCAGATCACCCGCCTGCCCGCTACCGCGCAAAGCCAGGCACTGAATACCGTGGTCTGCGCCGACGGCTACGTCGCGCCTTCGCGGGGTGGCGAACACACCCTGGGCGCCAGTTTCGACTTTCACAGCATCGACCTGACCCCGACCACCGGTGAGCACATCGGCAACCTGCGTTTGCTGGAGGAAATCTCCGGCGACCTGGCCGAGCGTCTCGGCGCCCACCAGATCGACCCGCACACCCTCGAGGGTCGCGCAGCCTTTCGTTGCACCAGCCCCGACTACCTGCCCATCGTCGGCCCGCTCGCCGACCAGCAGGCGTTCAACCAGCACTATGCGGTGCTGGCCAAGGACGCCCGCCAGGTGCCCGACACGCCCTGCCCCTGGCTTGAAGGCCTGTACGTCAACAGCGGTCATGGCTCGCGCGGGCTGATTACCGCGCCGTTGTCAGGCGAATTGATCGCCGCCTGGGTCGACAACGCACCGCTGCCGGTGCCGCGCAGTGTCGCCGAAGCCTGTCATCCGAATCGCTTCATGCTGCGCGAACTGATTCGCGGCAAGGGCAAGCAAGGCTGAGCGCTTATAACCGATCGATCTAAAACTCTCGCTATCCGCACCGGTCAGTTTCAATGTGCCCGGGTTCGGGCACCTTCCCCAACGGCAAAACCGGTAAGGACTTATGTGCGGATTAGCTGGAGAGTTTCGTTTCACCCCTGTTGCCCACCCACCACGCCCGGCGGACCTCGCCGCGGTCGAGCGGATTACCCACCACCTGGCACCTCGCGGCCCCGATGCCTGGGGCTTTCATAGCCAGGGCCCGATTGCCCTGGGCCATCGCCGGCTGAAGATCATGGATTTGTCCGACGGCTCGGCGCAGCCGATGGTCGATAATCAGTTGGGCCTGTCGCTGGCCTTCAATGGCGCCATCTACAACTTCCCGGAACTGCGCAGCGAACTGGAAAGCCTGGGCTACGCCTTCTATTCCGGCGGCGACACCGAAGTGCTGCTCAAGGGCTATCACGCCTGGGGCGCCGAGCTGCTGCCGCGCCTGAACGGCATGTTTGCCCTGGCGATCTGGGAGCGTGACACACAGCAGCTGTTCCTCGCCCGCGATCGTCTCGGGGTCAAGCCGCTGTACCTGTCGCGCACCGGCGAGCGCCTGCGCTTTGCCTCCAGCCTGCCGGCGTTGTTGCAGGGCGGCGACATCAATCCGATGCTCGACCCGGTGGCGCTCAACCACTACCTCAACTTTCATGCGGTGGTACCCGCACCGCGCACCCTGCTGGCCAATATCGAAAAACTGCCACCGGCCACCTGGATGCGTGTCGATGCCCAGGGCCGTGTTGAACAGCAGGTCTGGTGGCAGTTGCACTATGGCCCGCGCAGCGACGAGCAGCAGTTGAGCCTGGAAGACTGGCGCGACCGGGTCCTGGCCAGTACCCGTGAAGCCGTTGCGATTCGCCATCGGGCGGCAGTGGATGTCGGCGTGCTGCTGTCGGGCGGGGTCGATTCCAGCCTGCTGGTCGGGTTATTGCGCGAAGTTGGCGTCGAAGACCTGTCGACCTTCTCCATCGGTTTTGAAGACGCCGGTGGCGAGCGCGGCGACGAGTTCCAGTATTCCGACCTGATCGCCCGCCACTACGGCACCCGCCATCACCAGTTGCGCATCGACGAGCGGGAAATCATCGAGCAGCTGCCCGCGGCGTTTCACGCCATGAGCGAGCCGATGGTCAGTCACGACTGCATCGCCTTTTACCTGTTGTCACGGGAAGTGGCCAAACACTGCAAGGTGGTGCAGAGCGGCCAGGGCGCCGACGAACTGTTCGCCGGCTATCACTGGTACCCGCAGGTCGACGGTGCTCAACAGCCTTATAGCGCTTACCGCAACGCCTTCTTCGACCGCAGCTTCGACGACTACGCCGCCACGGTGCAGCAGCCATGGCGCCTCGGTCACGATGCCGCTGGTGACTTTGTCCGCCAACATTTCGCCCAACCCGGCGCCAGTGCTGCGGTGGACAAGGCCCTGCGCCTGGACAGTACGGTGATGCTGGTCGATGACCCGGTCAAACGGGTCGACAACATGACCATGGCCTGGGGCCTGGAAGCGCGAACGCCGTTTCTCGACTACCGCCTGGTGGAACTGTCGGCCCGCATTCCCGCGCGCTTCAAGCTACCCGACGGCGGCAAGCAGGTGCTCAAGGAAGCGGCGCGCCTGGTGATTCCCAGTGAGGTCATCGACCGCAAGAAAGGCTACTTCCCGGTCCCCGGCCTCAAGCACCTGCAAGGCGCCACCCTGGACTGGGTGCGTGAGCTGCTGCTGGACCCGAGCCAGGACCGCGGCCTGTTCGAACCGGCCGCCCTTGACCGCCTGCTCAGCGATCCGCATGGCCAGCTGACGCCGCTGCGAGGCTCGAAGCTCTGGCAACTGGCAGCCTTGAACCTGTGGCTCAGCGAACAAGGAATCTGACCGATGAAAGCCCACCCCTCCCCTTATGGCCAGCGCCTGCTGCGCGGCCAGATGCCGTCCTATGCGCGCTTGCAGGCGCAACTGGCCGGCGATGGCAGCGAGCCCCACGACCAGCCGCGCGCATTGCACTGTGGCTGGGGGCGCCTGCTGATCGGCCACACCTACCCGGATCCGGCCAGCCTGGCCAATGCCTTGCAAGACGAGAACCCCGGCGAGCGCGATATCGCCTTGTACGTCGCCGCCCCCCAGCAGGTACTGGCCCAGGCGCCGCAACAGCTGTTTCTCGATCCCTCCGACACCTTGCGCCTGTGGTTCACCGACTACCGCCCGGCGCAGCGCGTGTTTCGCGGCTTTCGTATCCGCCGTGCGCAGAGCGACAGCGACTGGCAGGCCATCAATGCCTTGTACCTGGCCCGCGGCATGCTCGCCATCGACCCGGCATTATTGACCCCGCGTCACCTCGGTGGCCCGGTGTTCTGGCTAGCCGAAGATGAAGACAGTGGCGCGGTGATCGGCAGCGTCATGGGCCTCAATCATCTCAAAGCCTTCACCGACCCTGAGCATGGCAGCAGCCTCTGGTGCCTGGCGGTGGACCCGCAGTGCACCCGACCCGGTGTCGGCGAGGTGCTGGTGCGTCACCTGATCGAGCATTTCATGAGCCGCGGCCTGAGCTGCCTCGACCTCTCGGTGCTGCACGACAACCGCCAGGCCAAGCGGCTCTATGCCAAGCTGGGTTTTCGCACCCTGCCGACCTTCGCGATCAAGCGCAAAAACGCCATCAACCAGCCGCTGTTCCTCGGCCCGAGCCCCGAGACCGGGCTTAACCCCTATGCCCGGATCATCGTCGAAGAAGCCTACCGGCGCGGTATCGACGTGCAGGTCGATGACGCCGATGCCGGCCTGTTCACCCTCAGCCTCGGTGGTCGGCGGGTGCGCTGCCGCGAATCGTTGAGTGACCTTGCCAGCGCCGTGAGCATGACCCTGTGCCAGGACAAGAGCCTGACCCACAAGGTGCTGAAGGACGCTGGCCTGCAATTGCCGGCACAACAACTGGCCGGCAATGCCGATGACAACCTGGCCTTTCTCGAGGACCACGGTGCAGTAGTGGTCAAGCCGCTGGACGGCGAACAAGGCCAGGGCGTGGCGGTAAACCTGACCAGACTGGACGCGATCAACCAGGCCATAGAAAACGCCCGGCGCTTCGATAGCCGGGTATTGCTGGAGAGTTTCCACGAGGGCCTGGACCTGCGCATCGTGGTGATTGGCTTTGAAGTGGTGGCGGCCGCCATTCGCCATCCGGCACAGATTATCGGCGACGGCCAGCATGCCGTCGGCTGCCTGATCGAAGCACAAAGCCGCCGACGCCAGGCCGCCACCGCTGGCGA
Organism: Pseudomonas putida; assembly: GCF_028682475.1. Taxonomy (GTDB): domain Bacteria; phylum Pseudomonadota; class Gammaproteobacteria; order Pseudomonadales; family Pseudomonadaceae; genus Aquipseudomonas; species Aquipseudomonas putida_AG. Next base: position 142,812 of record NZ_JANHLE010000002.1, on the reverse strand, counting down.
AAGCCGCATTCCCCTGGATGCAGAAACCCAACGCACCCTGCACGCCGCGGGCGTCGACTACGACACCGTGCTGCCGGCCGGTCAGCCCCTGGTGGTGCGCCGCACCGCCAACCTGCACACCGGCGGCTGCCTGGAAGATGTCACCGAGCGTTTGCACCCGGTGCTGGCCGAGGCAGCGATCCGCGCGGCCCGCGCCCTGGATATCCCGGTGGTCGGCCTCGACCTGATGGTCCGCTCCGCCGATCAACCCGAGCACGTGTTCATCGAAGCCAACGAACGCGTCGGGCTGGCCAACCACGAACCGCAACCCACTGCCGAACGCTTCGTCGACCTGCTGTTTCCCCACAGCCGCTCGACGCTTTGAGCACAGGAGGCCGCATGTCTGCACCACTCCCGCAACCTGACCTCAACTACCTGCAGAAAGTCTTGCTGGAGATGCTCGCCATCCCCAGCCCGACCGGCTTTACCGATACCATCGTGCGCTATGTCGCCGAGCGCCTGGAAGAGCTTGGCATTCCCTTCGAACTGACCCGCCGTGGCACCATCCGCGCTACCCTCAAGGGCCGCAAGAGTTCCCCGGACCGTGCCGTTTCCGCACACCTGGACACCATCGGTGCCAGCGTGCGCGCCCTCCAGGACAACGGCCGCCTGGCGCTGGCGCCGGTGGGCTGCTGGTCCAGCCGCTTTGCCGAGGGCAGCCGGGTCAGCGTGTTCACCGACACGGGCGTGCTGCGCGGTAGCGTCCTGCCGTTGATGGCCAGCGGTCATGCCTTCAACACCGCCATCGACCAGTTGCCGGTCAGTTGGGAACACATCGAACTGCGCCTGGATGCTTACTGCGCCACCCGCGCCGACTGCCAGACCCTGGGTGTGGATATCGGAGACTTTGTCGCCTTCGATCCGCTGCCGGAATTCACCGAAAGCGGCCATATCAGCGCCCGTCACCTGGATGACAAGGCGGGCGTTGCGGCGCTGCTGGCCTCGCTCAAGGCCGTGGTCGACAGCGGCGCACAGCCGTTGATCGACTGCCATCCGCTGTTCACCATCACCGAAGAGACCGGCTCCGGTGCTGCCGCGGCGCTGCCCTGGGATGTCAGTGAGTTCGTCGGTATCGACATCGCCCCGGTCGCCCCCGGTCAGCACTCCAGCGAGCATGCGGTCAGCGTGGCCATGCAGGACTCGGCCGGGCCCTATGACTATCACCTGTCACGCCACTTGCTGAAACTGGCGCGCGAACATGACCTGCCCGCACGCCGTGACCTGTTTCGCTACTACTTCAGCGATGCCCACTCGGCGATCACCGCCGGTCACGACATTCGCACAGCGCTGCTGGCCTTTGGTTGCGATGCCACCCACGGTTATGAGCGCACCCACATCGACAGCCTGGCAGCACTCAGTCGCCTGCTGACCGCCTACCTGCTCAGCCCGCCGGTGTTTGCCAGCGATTCACAAGCGACCGGCAGCTCGCTGGAAAGCTTCAGCCACCAGCTGGAACATGACACGCAAATGGAAAGCGATACCCGGGTGCCCGCGGTCGACAGCCTGATCGGCAACAAGCACTAGTGCCTACACAGTCAGGACAGGTTTCGCGTAGCATAGGTACACACTTCGCCAAACCTGTACTGATTGATGCTGATTCCTTACGAACAACTGGAAGCCGAAACCCTCACCCGCTTGATCGAGGATTTCGTCACCCGCGACGGCACCGACAACGGCGACGACACCCCGCTGGAAACCCGCGTGCTACGCGTGCGCCAAGCCCTGGCGAAAAAGCAGGCGTTCATTCTGTTCGACCTCGAAAGCCAGCAATGCCAACTGCTGGCCAAGCACGACGTACCGAAAGAACTGTTCGACTGATCAGCCCGCATCCTTGGCGGCCTGTTCGACAATGCGCCGATAGACTTCTGCCCTGTGCACTTCGATTTCGCGAGGTGCGCTGATACCGAAGCGCACGGTATTGCCCTCCACCGAAAGCACCCTGACCTTAATGTGCTCATCAATGGCGATGACTTCTCCTACTTCGCGTCCTATTACCAACATGCTCCGATCCTCCACAACGCTGAGAATTCGGAGACTGCACGGGGTGTCAGAGCGCAGCAATGCTCCGTCAGTAAAATAGACCGATCCCACTAAAATCGACGAATTTGCCTACAGATTTTCGTCGTTTTCGCTTGTTCAGGTGCTCTGCAACCGCGGCCCCAGGATGATGATGCTGGCCCCCAGCACACAGAGCAGCGCGCCGATCCAGTCGCTGCCCAGCGGTCGTGCGCGTTCGACCAGCGCCAGCCACAGCAACGAGGTGACGATGTAGATGCCGCCATAGGCGGCGTAGGCGCGCCCGGCATAGGCGGCCTCGACACGGGTCAGGATCAGCGCGAACAGGGTCAGGCTGAGCAGTGCCGGGGCAATCCACCAGCCGCTCTTGCCCAGCCGCAACCACATGTAAAAGGCATAGCAACCAGCGATCTCGAAGACCGCCGCAAGGAAAAACCACAGGTAATTGATCACACCAAGGAGCCCGTTCCGGTTGAAAACGGGGCCAAGGATAGCGGATCGACGCCTACAGCGTCGGTTTCGCCTTGGCCCGCATTTTCTCGGCCATAGTCGCCATCTCGTCGTAGATCAGCTGCGGGTTGCGTTGTTTGAGCTGCCAGGCCTCACGCCCCTGCTCATGGGGCAGGATCAGGAATTGACCGTCGGCGACCTGCTGGAAGATATACCCGGCAATATCGGCGGCGCTGATCGGCGAGCTTTCCAGCAGCTTGCCGACCTGGGCTTTCATCGCCGGGGTCGGCCCGCGGAACGAGTCCAGCAGATTGGTCTGGAAGAACGACGGGCACACCACATGCACAGCCACCTGCTGTTGACGCAATTCGATCAACAGGCTTTCCGAAAGGGCCAGCACCCCCGCCTTGGCGACGTTGTAGTTGCTCATCGCCGGCCCTTGCATCAAGGCCGCCATCGAGGCGATGTTGATGATCCGCCCCTTGCTGCGCTCAAGCATCGGCAGGAAGGCTTTGCAGCCCTTGACCACGCCCATCAGGTTGATCGACAGCTGCCACTCCCAGTCTTCCAGCGACAGCTCGCTGAAGAAACCGCCGGAGGCCACACCGGCATTGTTGACGATCACATCGATGCCGCCGAATTTCTCCTCGCAGGCCTGGGCCAGGGCGGTCAGTTGACTGTAGTCGCGCACGTCGCAGCGCTGCACGAATCCTTCGCCGCCCGCCTCGCGCACCAGGGCCAGGGTGTCGCGCAGGCCTGCTTCATTGACGTCAGCCAGGGCCAGGCGCCAGCCCTCGCGGGCCCAACGCAGGGCGATCTCGCGGCCGAGCCCCGAACCGGCTCCGGTAATCATGATGCGGTTGTGCATGGTGGCGCGCCTTGTTCTGCCAGTGGATATGAACGGCAGAATAACCGAGCACAGACCGGGCACGGACACCAATCAGGGTGCTGAATGGGCAGGCATGCGGCACATGCCGGTAGGCGGTGCCAAAAACAAGAAATTGAATTTTTTCACCGTTACACCGGTCGCAACTGTAAGCGGCCAGCATTGGGGCCCTTATCCTCGAACCACTCAAGGATTCAACCATGACCACGATCCTCATCATCATCCTGATCCTGCTGCTGATCGGTGGCTTGCCGGTCTTTCCCCACTCGCGCAGCTGGGGCTACGGCCCTTCCGGCATTATCGGCGTGGTATTGGTCGTCCTGCTCGTGTTGCTACTGCTAGGGATGATATGAATCGGGCGGATCCGTTGCGATCCGCTCGGCCAGCTGCATGTCCAGACGTTGCAAGGCTTGGCGCAGCGCCTGGACATCGCGGCGCAGGTGCGAGGCCTCGAACGGTCTGGATTCGCAGGTGAGTTCCACTTGCTGGCAGGCCCTGATCACGCCTTCGGCCCGGGCAATCCTCGCGCCACCCTTGATCCGATGCGCCAGCTCCGCAAGTGCCGGTGGGTCATTGTCCAGCGCTTCCAGGCGTCGCAAGTCTTCCTGGTTGCTGCTGCGCAGATCGGCAAGCAGCGCCTTGAACGCCGTCTGGTCACCGCCGACCAGACGCAGAAGATGGCGCAGGTCCAGGAGCGGCGTAACATCCTCGGGCATTGCTGCAGACGGGTACAGCGCCCGCACCAGCGCATCCAGCCCAAGCGGCTTGAACAGGCAGTCATCCATGCCAACGGCAAGGCAGCGCTGGCGCTCGCTTTCCAGCGCATTGGCAGTCAGGCCGATGAGCCGGCACGCCGGCCTGCGGCGGCGCCGTTCATGCAAACGGATCGCGCGCGCCAGGGCGTGACCGTTCAGGCGCGGCATGTTGCAGTCACTGATCACCACATCAATCTGCTCCTTCAGCCACAGCCGCAAGCCCTGGGCACCGTCTTCGGCGACCCGGGCCTGGTGTCCCAGGTACTCCAGCTGCTGCGCCAGCAACAGGCGATTGGGCGGGTAATCATCGACCACCAGCACCCGCAGGCGCACACCCGTCGAAACCACCTGCGTTGCTCGCAGCGACTGTGCCTGGTGCTCGGCCGGCAGGCGCGCCAGGTCGAGGAGGATCTCCACCCGTGTGCCGTGGCCCAGCACACTGTGCATCGCCATCCGCCCCCCCCATCATTTCGCACAGACTTCGGCTGATGCCCAGGCCCAGCCCGGTGCTGCTGCGCGGCGACTGGCGCTGGTTACTGGCCTGGCGAAAAGGCTGGCCGAGCCCGGCCAGCTCGGCGGCGGCAATGCCAATGCCGGTGTCCTCGACCTGTAACTCGACGGACAATCGCTCGCCAACGGCCTGCGCCCGCAAACTGACGCGTACATGTCCCTGGCAAGTGAACTTGACGGCATTGCTCAGCAGATTGGCCAGTACCTGCTTGAAACGCACAGGGTCGAGCATCACCTCGGTATCCACCGCGCCCTCAGCATCCAGGCGCAGCGTCAGGCCCTTGCTACGGGCCTGCTGTTCAAACAACTGCACTACCCGCGCCACTTGCTCACGCAGACGCACCCGCTGGGGTGCCAGCTGCAACTGGCCGGCCTCGATGCGGGTGATGTCGAGAACATCGCCGATCAACTCCAGCAGGCCACCCGCAGCATCGGCCGCCACCTCGATCGCCAGGTGATCGAGTACCCCCTGCTCGGCCTTGCGCTGAGCCAGTTCAAGCATACCCAGCACGGCATGCAACGGGGTGCGGATCTCGTGGCTCATGGTGGTAAGAAACTGCGTCTTGGCCTGGTTGGCCGTATCAGCCTCAGCCTTGGTGCGGCGTAACTCGACCTGCAGCCGACGCAGGTAGCGGATCCACAGCGAGGCCAGGAGCAGCAGTGCCAGCACCACAGCGAAACCCAGCAGAATCCGCTGGCGGTAGCGCGGCCAGTCGCTATCGGCAACGATCATCGGATTGCGCCAGCGCCGCACCAGCGCGTCGGTCTCACGTGGGGCGAGGCTGAGCAGGGCCTTGTTGAGAATCGACTGCAGTTCGGGCGTTCCACGGCTGCTGGCCAGGGCAAAGTGCGCCGGTGGCAAGGCCAGACTGGCACTGACTTTCAAGCGACCAGGGAACCCGCGGGCGATCAGCGGGCGGGCGGCGTCGAGGGTCAAGACGGTGGCGGCCGCCTCGCCGCGGGCTACCGCCTTCAGGGCGGCCACCGGGCCAGGCACATGCAATTGCTGGATCTGTGGATAGCGCTGGCGCACAAGCTCGGCCAAGGCACTGCCATTGACCAACGCCAGCTTGCGGCCCTGCAACTGTGCCAGGCTGGTGGGTGCATGAGCTTCATCCCGACTGACCAGCACTCTCGAGGCACTGAGGTAAGCACGGCTGAACAGCAACTGCTGCTCACGCAGCGGGCTGTGAGGCAGGCCGGCGATCACTTGGGCCTTGCCCTGCTGCAGTTGCGCGATCATCCGCTCGACACTGCCACCGGCGCGCACCTCGAACTGCAGGCCGGTGCGCCGGGCAATCAGTTGCAGGACATCCAGGCTCAACCCGCGCAACTGGGCCTTGCCATCGCGAAAGCTCAGGGGCAGCAACTGTTCGTCGACCAGCACCGTCACCGTCGGATTTTCGCGCAGCCAACGATGCTCGGCGACACTGAACTGCAGAGGCTCGGGCTTGTGCCCGGCGCCGGCCATCGGGCTCCAGCGCTCGCCGATCCGCGCCTGCTGGCGCTCGGTCAGGCTGGCCAGCGCCGCATCCACCAGGCGCGGCAACGGTCCGTCGCTTTCGCGCATGGCAAAGCCTATGCCTTGCGTTGGCAAGGCGGCATCGCCGATTTCCTCGACCGCCCCCAACTGGCTACGGCCCAGCACGTAGCGACTGCCCAAGGCATTGCCGAGGAAGACATCGGCGTGACCAAGCGACACGGCAGCCAGGGCACTGAAGCGCGACGGATGCAGTTGCAGGCGGGCCCGCGGAAAGTGCTCACGCAACGTCTCGACGGAACGGTAGCCTTCGACCATCGCCAGCCTGAAATCATCCTCGCGCCCGATACGCGCGGCCCCTTCCTCCTGAGCAATCAGCACCGGACGATCCTCGGCGTAGGCCCGCGACAGGCGCAAACCAGTCTCCCGAGCCTGTTGCCCGGACACCGAACCAATCAGGTCGATCGCCCCCTCGTGCAAGGCCGCCACCGCCTCGGCGAAAGAGGCATAGGCACGCACCTCGACCTGCAGGTGCAATTGTTCGGCGATCAGCCCGGCATAGTCGGCGGTGAGGCCCTCGAACACCTGGCCGGTGCCGAGAATGTCGAACGGCGGATTGTCCCGCTCCATCACCCCCAGGCGCAGTTGCCGCCGCTCCCACAACCAGCGCAGTTCGGCACCGTCCGGCTCCGGTCGGGGGCTGTCGAGCGTAGCCCGTGAGTGCAGGGTCGGCGCAGCCTGGGCTGGCGCCGGCACCAGGCAGCACAACAGTGCCAGCAACAGGACACGCGTCAACACGAACCGACGCGGCTTATATGAGCAGGTTGCGGCGAGCGAGGTCAGCCAGGTCAACCAACGAACTTACCCTGAGTTTTTCCAGCAGGCGGCTCTTGTAGGTGCTGATGGTCTTGTTGCTCAACAACATGATTTCGCCGATGGCTTTATTGCTCAGGCCCCGCGCCAGGTGCTGCAGGACCATCAGCTCGCGGTCGCTGAGGCGGGCGATGCAGTGCGCCTCGCTGGCGCGCAGGTCCTGGTGATGCACCGAGCTCAGGGTCACGTCGGGAAAGTAGGTGTAGCCGGACATCACCGCATGCACCGCCTTGCACAGCTCGCCGAGGTCGTCGGTTTTCGACACGTAGCCCACCGCTCCGGCCTGCATGCAGCGCAGTGAATAAGCTTCAGCCAGCTGTGAAGTCAGCACCAGGGCCTTGGCCGGACGCGGCATGGCCCTGATCCTGGCGATGACTTCGAGGCCGTCCAGCTTGGGCATGGCGATATCGAGGATGATCAGATCCGGCGTCTGCTCACGCGCCAGGTGCAGTGCGTCGATGCCATTGTCGGCCTGGCCGACCACCTCCAGCTGCTCCTGGCGCAGCAGCATGCAAACCGTGGAACGGATGAAGGGGTGGTCGTCGACCACGACAGCTTTGAACATGATCCATCCTCACTAGAAATTGCGCCTTCTTACGGTTCTGCGTCGAAGATCACGGTGACCTTGCCGCTGTACAGCTCACCGCCACGCTCGAGCATGGGGCGCAGATCATCCTGGGCCACTTCGAAATGCAGTTGGCTCGGTCCATTGACCGTTGGCAGTATCGACTGGAGCTCCAACGCTGCAGCCTGCCCGGTCGGCAACGCCATCTTGTTGACCGTCTGCCAGCCTTGGTAACGAATGCCATAGGGCAGCGTAATCGCCACCTTCAGCGCAACCTCTTCGCCGCGGCGGTTACGAATGCCGCAGCCATCGCCAACGTCGTATTCGCACTGTTTGTAGACCTTGAACGGCCCGGTCGACCACAGGCGCATCGACAGGTCGCTGGAGAGCCGTGGTGGAACCCGCCCACCGTCGAGCCAGGCAGACCAGCCACCCGGCGGATCCAGCACGGCGCGATCGAAACCGAGGGGGAAATCCAGGAGGAAACTGTGCTGGACGTCCAGGACGATATTGACTGTGACACTGTTGCCGTTCAGCGCGGTGACGTTGTTACCGAAGTCGAAGTCGCCACCTGCGCCCAGGGTGTAGGTGACGCTGCCACGGTAGACTCCAGGCTTGACCCTGTGCGTCGGCGGTAACCCGAGGGTGTAGACAACACTCAGTTCCGAGGTGGTTACAGTTTCCTGCTGGCCCCAAAAAGCCGATGTAGCTCGAGTCGCGCAATCCCCCGGAGTAATGGGAAACTGCCAGCGCGTGAGGAATTCATTCTGCGACAGCCACATTCCGTTCTGAACCTGGCAGTTGCCCCCCATCCGGTTACTGTTGGCGGCAGGGTTACGTTCTCTGCGAGGGCTGGCAACCCGCTGTGAAATGGCAGTGAAATTGAGCTGCAGCTGATAGGCTTCGCCGGTTTGCTCGTGGTAGACATCCACCTGCCGCCGCTCCGGCACCCTGACGTAGAAATTCTCACGCGGCTCGGTCGCCACCTCGGTAAGTTTGGTGTAAGTAACAGGCAGGGTGACCGTCAACCTGTTCGTACACATTGACGGTAAGAACGAGCAGACGGAGGCCGGAGGCGTGGTGTGCTCGAATTTTGCCGAGCTCTCTCCGCGATACTGCGCGCTGAGCGTAACTTCGAGTGCTTGAGCCACTGGCGCGATGAGCACGAGCAGGCCTGCCAGCCATAGAGGGCGACAGCGCAAGGCTACGACCCGATTCATCCTTGCACCGTCATATGCCGGCGCTGCTCGCCTTCCTGTAGCTCGAACTGGAACACCCGGCCCTGCCCGCCCTCGAACTGGCGCGTGCGCCCCGGCAGCAAGTGCTGCTTGGTGGCCGGATCGCACTGCTCGTTCGCCGCCTGGCAAACGCGCAAGTGATCGAGTACCACCGTGCTGTTGCCATGATTGACCACCGTCAGCTTGCCGCCCTCGCCCTGAGTACTGGTCGCATAGCGGGTGTCAGCGGGCCGCACAAACAGCAACGAACCGTAGCCGGCCAGCAGGCTGACCCCGGCCTTGAGGCTTTCACGGTAGGCGTCGGCCTGGGCCTCATCGACGGCGAAACCGTCATTGGCCTCTGGCAGCACCGGGATGAAACGCACGCGAAAGTACCGCTCGCGCTCACGCTCGCCACGGTACAAGAGCCGCACCGATTGCAGACCACGCGCCGGTACGATCAAGCGGGCCGGGCTGACCACCAAACCGCGTTCCTCCAGCGGCAGCGATTCAAGGCCGATCTCGCGGGCCTTGCCGTGCTCGTCATACACCAGCTCGGCGACACTGATCTTGACGAAGGCGGTCGTGTCGCCGCCGTTGCGCACACGCTTGAGCAGGGTGCTCTTGCCACTGTCGATGTAATCGTACAAGCCGCCGATATTCAACTCCGGCGCTGCCTGCAGCGGCAGGGGCAACAGTAACGCCAGCACCATGCAATACAGACTTCTATTCATCCTGAGCTCCGTATTTTTCCCGTAATAACCAAACAGTATTACTTCTCGAAAGCACGCCAAAAGCCGGCCTTTCATTCCAGTACGCGTCCTAAGCCAATCAAGGAAATGTCGTACAGCTTTCTTCCCCAAAACGCCTCTTGTCGCCTGCTCACGAGCCACCTCCACTACTGGATGTATCAGCGTCAGCCAGGCTTTCCGACCGGCAGCGCTGGTCACCTGCCATCAGCACATCGTTTTCCCGAATCAGCTGTTCAGGCCTCAGACTGAGCAGGCAGCTGGTGCGGCCAGCCAGGCGCACTTCGAGCACTGGCGTCGACTCGCTCATCTCTACGGTGAAATAGCCGTCGGCCTCTGTGACGCTGCGACTGGCGTGGTTGATCAGCTGGGCGCCGCTCAGGCCCTTGCCGTTTTCATCCAGCAAGCGCCCCAGCACCGTGACCGTGCGCATTACCCGCAACTGGCGGTACTCGATGCCGCCGCGGTTGAGGTGGTACTCGAAGCCGTTGGGCTGGATGACTGCGGACGGCGCGTGACTGTCGCGGAAATCGACCTGTACCTGCCCGGGCCTGTAGGCCACCACCGGCAGTACGTTGCGCCCCGGACGCAAGCTCGCACTCATGCCCTGGAAGTCGTCGGCGCGCAGTTCAAGTCCGTCGATATCGGATTCCACGTCGACGATCAGCCCCGCCTCGTGAGCGAGGAACTGCCCGCTGGCCGCCAGCTTGCCCGCGCCGAGGGCAAGCACGCTCTGCAGGTTGAGACCGGCGCTGAGCTCGCCGTTGTAGGACGAGGTCTGGGCGTAGGCATCGCCATTGAGCTGGCGGCTCTGGAATTGCGCGTTGCCCCCGATGCCTGTGCCATAGCGGTCCACGCTGGCAATGGCGCCCAGGGTGCGCAAGGCGCCGTAATCGACATCGTGCTGGTAGGCGAGCGAAACATTCTGGTCGCGCCCACCGTCGCGCGAGGTACGGCTGCCCAGAGTAGCGGCCATGCGTCGGCCAGGGCTGCCCAGGCTCATGCTCAAGCTCAGATTGACACCGCGATTGCGGGCCTCGCCGGTGCTGGCGCTACCGGGGCGGTCGAACACCGAGAAGCGCCAGTTGGCGTCCGAGCCTGCCAGCTTGCCGAACTGCGTCCAGCCAAGGTCCACGCCCAAGCCGTTGGCCGCTCCGGTGCTGTGCGACAGGCGCAACGTAGCGGTGCTGCGCGAGGTCAAGCGCTGACTCAGCGACAGTGAGGACTGGCTGACCTCCTCCTGGCGCGCCAGCGGGCCACGCACATTGTGGCTGGGACGGGTCCAGGTGCGGCTGTGACTGAGCACCATCGAGCCTGTGTCATGGCTGTAGATAGCCTGCAGGTCATAGCCGTCACCCAGGTCCGCGGTCTGGTTGAGGTTGGCGTAGAACTTCAGCCGGTCGCGCACCTCCCAGTCCAGGGAAGTGGCGTACTGCATGGCCTCGTCGACATGCTGGGCCGACACGCCCAGCACCGCGCGCGGGTGCAGCAAGTAGTTGAGCATGGCGCCGCCGCTGAAGCTGTCGTCGTACGTGTCGTCCCAGTTGCTCAAGGCGCTGGTCTGCTGGCCGGCAAACAGGTTGTAACGCCAGCGGCTCTGGCTGTTGCCCCAGTTCGAGGGTTTGTAGATGAAGGCTTCGTTGCGCGAGGTTTCCTGGCCATCTTCGATCAGGCGTACTTCGACCTGGTAAATACCGCCCGGCAGTACGCGGGTGTCGAGGGTTTGCAAACCTGGCTGGACCGGCTGGCTGTTGATCAATACACCGTTGCGGTAGATCTCGGCGATGCCCTGGCGGTTGGGCGTGACATAGACCGGCGTGGTGCTGGGCTGGCCACTGTCGACCAGCAAGCTGTCGCTGCTGCCAAGCATCAGGCCAAGGGTGGTGTCGGGGCTGTTGCCGAGCAGACGCGGCTGGCGGGTCAGCCCCTGGGCGCTGGGGGTGAAATAGCCCAGGCGGTAGAAGTGTTCATCGACCAGGCGCTCGGCGTAGAGCTGGTCGAGGCGGTAGCGGGTGCCCTCGCTCTGATCGCTACCACGATCGAACTGGGCCTCGGTCATGGTCGTCCAGTTACCCAGACTGCCCTGGCCTTGCACGACATAGCGCCCGCTGGTTTCGCCTTCGTTGCCGACCAGATTGAGCTGGTTGCGCAGCAGCAGGCCGTAGCTGCCGTCTTCGGGCAGGCTGTGGTAAAGGGCTGCCGGGCTGTTGTGTTCAGCATCGAACGTCAGCAAGGAGAGTTGCGAGTTGACCAGGCTGTAGTGGATCGCGCGCAAGCCGTCCGGGCAGTCGGCCTGGCAGTCGCCCAGCTGCCGGCCTTCGGCCAGGCGTGTCTGCCAGCGTCGGCGCACGGCGGCAGGCTCGCGGCTTTCCTGGATATCGGTGAACTCCAATAGCTGTACACGCTCATCCCGGCTCAGTACCACCATGGCATCGCCCAGGTAACGGCCATCGAGCTCGACACGCACGGCCAGCGGTACGTCGAAAAAGTGGGCTTCGAACTCACGGGGCAAGCCCTGAGCCTGGGCAAGCGCCGCCAGTACTGCGGGCTGTTCGTCGGCTGCAGCGGTCCGTGTGTACAGCCCCATAGCGGCCGCCAGCAAGACGCAGCCTGTGGAAACAAAGGAGTGGAATAGGCTCATGACCCTGCCTGCAAGCAATGCCCTCCCCCGCCCGATGACGAACGTCATAGGCAGGGTTGGACAAATGGGGTGAAAGGGCTTGGTTGGCGGGTAGATCAGGGCGCTTCGGTTTCGAACATCATGCTCACCAGGCCCTGATAGTTGCCAGGGGTGAACGCGCCATTGCTGGGCGCCTTGGCGGTGATCACAAAGTCCATGACCGCACCTGGAGCGGCTTGGGCGGCAGTGAGGATTTCGTTGGGCGTGGTTTCGAGATCGGTGGCACCGACCTTGACGTTCAGGTCGATAGCATCCAGGCCGCTGGTGATGACAGGCGCATTCAGCAGGTAGCCGGTGATCGGGCCAATGGTGCTCTTGGCTTGCAGCTGATGACGGATCTCACCAAAGCTGGACTTTATCGGGTTCCAAGGCAGCTCTTGAGGGTCATTCATCCAGTCGCTGCCAACCGGCTCGACATAGAACGCAGCCGTTGGCACAACGGCGGTGACCAGCACTTGCTTTTCGATCGGATCGGCGGCAAAGGCTGAACCGGCGAACAACATGGCCAGGGGAAGGGCGAGTAACGTACGTTTCACGAATGAATTCTCCTTGAGGGTCGATACCTGACCGGTAGTACCCGGTCAGTGAGGAGGATTATTCGTGGTTGGCTCGTTTCGAAGAGTAAGACCGGTCTGAGCGATCTTCGGAAATTTCCTAGCGACAGCAGCAGGCCATAGAAGCAACAACGCCCCGGCTAGCGGGGCGTTGTAGTACTGCGCTCAAGTATCAGTGCGAAACCGCACCGCTGGCACCCAGGCCAGTCTGCGAGCGAACGAACTGCGGGAAGAACAGCGCACGTTCTTCGTCTGCCGCCTTGGACTTGTCAGTGATCGAGAAGAACCAGATCCCTGCGAAGGCAATCAGCATCGAGAACAGCGCCGGGTACTCGTACGGGTAGATCGCTTTTTCGTGACCGAGGATTTGTACCCAGATGGTCGGGCCGAGCACCATCAGCGCCACCGCACTGACCAGCCCCATCCAGCCGCCGATCATGGCGCCACGGGTGGTCAGCTTTTTCCAGTACATCGAGAGCAGCAGTACCGGGAAGTTGCAGCTGGCAGCAATCGAGAACGCCAGGCCGACCATGAAGGCGATGTTCTGGCTTTCGAACAGGATACCCAGACCGATCGCCAGTACTGCCAAGGCAATGGTGGTGATCTTCGAGACGCGGATTTCATCCTTCTCGTTGGCCTTGCCTTTCTTGATCACGCTGGCGTACAGGTCGTGGGACACTGCCGAAGCACCGGCCAGGGTCAAACCGGCCACTACTGCCAGGATGGTCGCGAAGGCTACCGCCGAGATGAAGCCGAGGAACACGCTGCCACCGACGGCGTTGGCCAGGTGCACCGCAGCCATGTTGTTGCCGCCGATCAGGGCGCCAGCAGCGTCCTTGAAGTCAGGGTTGGTGCTGACCAGCAGGATTGCGCCAAAGCCGATGATGAAAGTCAGGATGTAGAAGTAGCCGATGAAACCGGTCGCATACAGCACGCTCTTGCGGGCTTCCTTGGCGTCGCTGACGGTGAAGAAGCGCATCAGGATGTGTGGCAGGCCAGCGGTGCCGAACATCAGTGCCAGACCCAGGGAGAAGGCCGAGATCGGATCCTTGACCAGACCGCCCGGGCTCATGATCGCTTCACCTTTCGGGTGAACATCGATGGCCTGGGAGAACAGCGCGTTGAAGTCGAAGTTGACGTGTTTCATCACCATCAGCGCCATGAAGCTGGCACCGGAAAGCAGCAGTACGGCCTTGATGATCTGTACCCAGGTGGTCGCCAGCATGCCGCCGAACAGCACGTACAGGCACATCAGGATACCGACCAGGATCACCGCGACGTGGTAGTCCAGGCCGAACAGCAGCTGGATCAGCTTACCGGCACCGACCATTTGCGCGATCAGGTAGAACGCCACCACCACCAGCGAGCCCGAGGCAGACAGGGTGCGGATTTCTTTCTGCCCGAGGCGGTACGAGGCGACGTCGGCAAAGGTGTATTTACCCAGGTTGCGCAGGCGTTCGGCGATCAGGAAGAGAATGATCGGCCAGCCGACCAGAAAGCCGATCGAGTAGATCAGGCCGTCGTAGCCGGAGGTGAACACCAGGGCGGAAATCCCCAGGAAGGAAGCGGCCGACATGTAGTCGCCAGCAATCGCCAGGCCGTTCTGGAAACCGGTGATGCGCCCGCCGGCGGCGTAGTAGTCGGAGGCGGAGTTGTTACGTTTGGACGCCCAGTAAGTGATGCACAGGGTGGCACCGACGAAGGCGACGAACATGAGGATCGCCGCTACGTTCAACGGTTGTTTGTGCACCTCGCCGGTGAGGGCGTCGGCGGCCCACACGGCAGGTGCGAAGATGCCGAAGGCCAGGGTTGCCAGAAAACGCCGGATCATTGCTGTGCCTCCTTGAGAATCGCTTTGTTCATCTCATCGAACTCACCGTTGGCGCGACGCACGTAGATCGCAGTCAGCACGAACGCCGAAAGGATCAGACCGACACCGAGGGGAATCCCCCAGGTGATCGACGAGTCAGGGCTGAGCCTGGTACCCAATACATGCGGACCATAGGCGATCAACAGGATGAAAGCGGAGTACAGACCGAGCATGATCGCCGAGAGAATCCAGGCGAAACGTTCGCGTTTTGACACCAGCTCCTTGAACCGCGGGCTGTTTTGTATCGAGAGATAAATGCTGTCGTTCATTGTTTTTGTCCTCGCAGCACAGATTAGGTAGTACGGACTCCACTTTATGCTGCCTTTGGACGCACTCCAGACGACCTTAGTCTTAGATGCAAAACTGTTTTACCGATTCGGTAACAGCCAGAAACGACAAGGGCCGCAGCACCGTTTCTGGTGCTGCGGCCCTGGAAGGTGCCAGATAGAAGCGTTAGGCCATTATTTGGCGGTCCACTCGGCGACGCGCTCAGGGTGTTTGGCTACCCAGTCCTTGGCGGCGGCCTCGGGTTTTGCGCCCTCTTGAATGGCCAACATGACCTCACCGATTTCATCCTTGGACTGCCACTGGAACTTCTTCAGGAAGTCCGCCACCTCTGGCGCCTTGCTTGCCAGTTCCTTGCTGCCGATGCTGTTGACGGTTTCCGCGGCGCCGTACACACCTTTAGGGTCGTCAAGGAACTTGAGTTTCCACTTGGCGAACATCCAGTGCGGCACCCAGCCGGTGACGGCGATCGATTGTTGCTTGGCATAGGCACGGCCCAGTTCCGCAGTCATGGCCGCACCGGAGCTGGCCTGGAGTTTGTAGCCGCTGAGGTCGTAGTCCTTGATCGCCTGATCGGTCTTGAGCATGACCCCGGAGCCGGCGTCGATGCCGACGATCTTGTGCTTGAAGCTGTCGTCGCTCTTGAGGTCGGCCAGGGAGCTGGCCTTGACGTAGTCGGGGACGATCAGGCCGATCTTGGCATCCTTGAAGTTAGGCCCGTAATCGACGACGTTATCTTTGTTCTTGCTCCAGTAATCGCCATGGGTTACCGGTAACCAGGCCGACATCATCGCGTCGAGCTTGCCGGTCGCCACCCCCTGCCACATGATCCCGGTGGCCACGGCCTGCAGTTTGACGTCGTAGCCGAGCTTCTGCCTGATCACTTCGGCCGCCACGTTGGTGGTCGCCACACTGTCGGACCAACCATCGACGTAGCCGATGCTTACTTCCTTGGCCGTCGCCTGCGCAGCGCCGATGGCCATTACCAGGGCGGTGCCCACCCCCAGGAGTCGTCGCATTTTCATCAAAGCTTCCCCTCGTCACGTCACGGAACCTGCATCATCAACCGCTGATGGCGGCTGACCTGCTCTGGCAACGACCTCCAGGCATCGACAAGCGACATCACATCGCCAGCCCGCTGTGCAGTTACATGAAGCAACATCCAACCCGGGTAACTTTGCCTGCCAAGGCTTTAGCCCGTGCCATTTGCAGGTACTATTGGCGGCTTTGCTCCCTGACGGCCCGATCCATGTCCCCGACTGCCCGCTTTCCCCTCCTGCCCTATCTGTTCGCCTGCCTGCTCGGCCTGTTTGCGCTGGGAGGGCTCTGGTACGGACTGGGCAAGCCGGTGGTCCTGCCCGATGCGGCCAGTGCCTCGCATAAGCTGCAGTGCGCGTCCTACACGCCGTTCGACAAGGACCAGTCGCCGTTCGACCAGCCGTTCCAGCTGCGCCCGGCGCGTATCGACGCCGACCTGGCCTTGCTGGCCCAGCGCTTCGAGTGCATCCGTACCTACTCGATGACCGGGCTCGAAATGATCCCGGAGCTGGCACGCAAACATGGGTTGAAGGTCATGCTCGGCGCCTGGATCAACGCCAACCCGGTGGACACGCAAAAAGAGGTCAAGGCCCTGATTGCCTCGGCCAATGCCAACCCTGACGTGGTCAAGGCGGTAATCGTCGGCAACGAGACCTTGTTGCGCAAAGAGGTCACCGGCCCGCAACTGGCGGCACTGATCAACCAGGTGAAAAGCCAGGTCAGCGTGCCGGTGACCTACGCCGATGTCTGGGAATTCTGGCTGCAGCACCCGGAAATCGCCCCGACCGTGGACTTTCTGACCATTCACCTGCTGCCTTACTGGGAAGATGATCCCAAGAGCATCGACGACGCCCTGGTGCATGTCGGCGAGATCCGCCAGGTGTTCGGCAACCGCTTTGCCCCCAAGGATATCGTCATCGGCGAAACCGGCTGGCCCAGCGAAGGGCGTCAGCGTGAGACCGCCCTGCCCAGCCGGGTCAACGAAGCACGCTTCATTCGCGGTTTCGTCGCCATGGCCGAGCAGCACGGCTGGCACTACAACCTGATCGAAGCCTTCGACCAGCCGTGGAAACGTGCCAGCGAGGGCGCGGTCGGTGGTTACTGGGGCTTGTACGACGCCGACCGTGCAGACAAAGGCATTCTTGAAGGCCCGGTCAGCAACCTGGTGTTCTGGCCGCAATGGTTGATTGCTTGTGGGCTGCTGTTTGTTGCCACCCTGGTGCTCGCCGGTCGTGTCCGTGGGACCCGCGCAGCCTTGCTGCTGCCACTGCTGGCCGCCCTGGGGACCGCGAGCCTGGGCCTGTGGGGTGAGCTGGTGCGGATCAACAGCCGCTTTGCCGGTGAGTGGATCTGGGCGGTACTGCTGGGCGGCTTGAACCTGATCGTGCTTGCCCATGCCGCCCTGGCGCTGGCGCAACGTGATGGCTGGCGTGAGCGGGTCTTCGCCTGGCTTGAAGCGCGGGCGGGCTGGTGGTTGCTGGCGGCGGGCTTTGCTGCCGCGGTGAGTATGCTGGCGCTGGTGTTCGATCCGCGTTATCGCAGCTTCCCGAGTGCCGCACTGGTGCTGCCTGCGGTGGTCTACCTGCTGCGTCCGGTACGCGGGCCACGGGCCGAGATCGGCCTGCTGGCCTTTATCGTCGGCGCCGGCATTGCCCCGCAACTGTTCCGCGAGGGCTTGAGCAACCAGCAGGCGCTGGTCTGGGCCGGGGTCAGTGTGCTGATGGTCGGAGCGTTGTGGCGTAGCCTGAGGGTTCGCGCTCAGGCGTAACCAATCGCCGGCAAGGCCGGCTCCCACTATGACACGGTGTATGCCAGACATGTGGGAGCCGGCCTTGCCGGCGATGGCAGCAGCACAGTTTCATTTCGAGCGCCGCACCAGGCGCAACCCGGCCAACACTACCGCAAACACCGCAATACTGGCGCTGTACAACACCAGCGCCGGAATCGCCAACACCAGCGCCAGCACCGCCACACGCCAGCCCGCCCGCGCTGGCAGCAACTGGGCCAGCAATGCCAGGCCCAGCGCGGTCCAGGCAATGACCCTGAAATGAATCATCAAACCCAGCACCGAACGCGCCTGGCACTGCCACACTTGTGCCTGTTCGGCGCAGACACCGACCCACTGAGCGTCTTCCATCAGGACATAGCGCACCCCATAACTGGCCGCCAGCCACAAGGGCAGGAACAGCAACAAGGTAATCAGCGGCAAACGGCGGGACATGGAACACTCCGGAATCTTCGAAATCGGCGCCCAGCATAAAGGCCCGGGCCGTCTATGCAAGGCAAAAGCGCCAGCCTCGACTACTTTGAACAGAAGATAAATGGAACCAATTGTTGCCGCGCTACCGGTGAAAACGGCAACATCAGGAACGATAAATGCCGGAGCGCCAGGCAACTTTGCCGGGGACACGATGGTCCTAGCCTGCGTAACGCACTTTGCTGCAGCTTTTTTGGGGATCCGTCATGCTTCGATTACTACGCCTCGCTGCCCTTCTGGGTGGCCTAATCCTGAGTGCGTCCGCTTCGGCGCAGGATATCGATGCCGCCAGTTACGGCTACCCGCTGACCAACCCGTTCGAGGCGACCATCGCCACGACGCCGCCGGATTTGCGTCCGGAGCTGCCCAGCGACGATGACATCAAGCAGTCCGACTACAGCCTGAGCATGCGCCCGGAGCGGGCCTTCACGCTCCCCGACAATTTCTGGGCGGTGAAGAAGCTCAAGTACCGTCTGGCCGAACAGGACCACCCGGCGCCGCTGATTTTCCTCATTGCCGGTACCGGCGCGCCCTACTCCAGCAGCATCAACGAATACCTCAAGAAGCTCTTCTACAAGGCGGGTTACCACGTAGTCCAGCTGTCTTCGCCGACCAGCTTCGACTTCATCACCTCGGCCTCACGTTTCGCCACCCCTGGCGTCAGCAGTGATGATGCCGAAGACCTGTACCGGGTCATGCAAGGCGTGCGCGCCCAGCACCCGCGCCTGCCGGTCACCGAGTACTACCTCAGCGGTTACAGCCTCGGCGCCCTGGATGCGGCGTTCGTCAGCCACCTGGACGAAACCCGGCGCAGCTTCAACTTCAAGCGCGTGCTGCTGCTCAACCCGCCGGTCAACCTCTACACCTCGATCACCAACCTCGACAAACTGGTGCAAACCGAGGTCAAGGGCGTCAACAGCAGCACCACCTTCTACGAGCTGGTGCTGAACAAGCTGACCCGCTACTTCCAGCAAAAAGGCTACATCGACCTCAACGATGCCCTGCTCTACGACTTCCAGCAGTCGCGCCAGCACCTGAGCAACGAGCAGATGGCCATGGTCATCGGCACCTCGTTCCGTTTCTCGGCCGCCGACATCGCCTTCACCTCCGACCTGGTCAACCGCCGCGGGCTGATTACTCCACCCAAGTTTCCGATCACCGAAAGCAGCAGCCTCACGCCGTTTTTCAAACGCGCGCTGCAGTGCGACTTCGATTGCTACATTACCGAGCAGGTGATTCCCATGTGGCGCGCCCGTACCGACGGTGGCAGTCTGCTGCAACTGGTTGACCAGGTCAGCCTGTATGCGCTCAAGGACTACCTGCAACACAGCCCGAAAATTGCCGTAATGCACAACGCCGACGATGTGATCCTCGGCCCCGGCGACATCGGCTTTCTGCGCAAGACTTTTGGTGATCGCTTGACCCTTTACCCCCACGGCGGCCATTGCGGCAACCTCAACTACCGCGTCAACAGCGACGCCATGCTGGAGTTCTTCCGTGGTTAAACGCCTACTGATTGCTACCGCACTGCTTGCCAGCGGACTGGCCCAGGCCGATGAAACGGCGCCGCGCGCCAGTGTCGTCGAAGCCGATGGCTTCACCCAGCCACTCAAGGAATTGAAGTTCAATCCAGGGTTGAACCAGCGTGAGTTCGAGCGCTCGACCCTGGCGGCGCTGAACGTCTACGACCCCCTGGAGTCGGTGAACCGGCGGATCTACCACTTCAACTACCGCTTTGACCAATGGGTGTTCCTGCCGGTGGTTGATGGCTACCGCTATATCACCCCGCGCTTTGTCCGTAGCGGCGTGAGCAACTTCTTCAGCAACCTGGGCGATGTTCCCAACCTGCTCAACAGCCTGTTGCAGTTCAAGGGCCAGCGTTCGATGGAAATCACCGCGCGCCTGCTGCTCAACACCACAATTGGTGTCGCCGGCCTGTGGGACCCGGCAAGCAAAATGGGCCTGCCGCACCAGAGCGAAGACTTCGGCCAGACCCTGGGCTTCTATGGCGTGCCGGACGGCCCGTACCTGATGCTGCCGATTCTTGGCCCTTCGAACCTGCGCGACACCGGTGGGTTGGCGGTGGACTTCGTCGCCGAGGACCAGATCAACTTCCTCAACGTTGCCGAAGTCAGCCGCAATCATCCGGAAGTGGTGGTGCTGCGGGCGGTCGACAAGCGATACACCACCCGTTTCCGCTACGGTCAGCTGAACTCGCCGTTCGAATACGAGAAGGTCCGCTACGTCTACACCGAAGCGCGCAAGCTGCAGATCGCCGAGTAACCCCCTACTGTAGGAGCGGGCTTGCCCCGCGATTTCGGGGGGCCAGTCACTTGGCATCGCGGGGCAAGCCCGCTCCCACAGCCAGCCTGCACCCACCCGGCTACAAGCCGAGGAAGTTGCACAACTCCCGACGCTTGGCCAGAGCATCGCGCCGCCCCAGCTCGATCAGCTCGCTGCAGTAACCGGCTTCGAACAGCAGGTAGCTGAGCACCCCGGCACCGCTGGTTTTGGTCGCACCCGGGCCGCGCAGGAACAAACGCAAGGCTGCGGGCAGCTCGCGGCGATGGCGGGCAGCGATTTCATCCAGCGGCTGGCTCGGCGCAACCACCAGCACCTCCACCGGCGTCAGGCCCAGGCGCCGACGCTCCAGGTGCTCGGGCATCAGGTGACTGAGGTGGTTGAGGCGCTGCAACAACTCGATGTCATCTTCAAGGCTGTCAATGAAGGTGCTGTTGAGCATATGACCACCGATCTGCGCCAGGCTCGGCTGCTGGCCACTGAAGATGCGCGCCCGCAGTTCGCCCTCGACCGGACGCTGCGGGTTACCACTGACGCCGACCACCAGCACACGGCTGGCCCCCAGGTGCAAGGCCGGACTGATCGGTGCCGACTGACGCACCGCGCCGTCGCCGAAGTACTCCTCGCCCAGCTTGACCGGCGCGAACAGCAGCGGAATGGCGGAACTGGCCAGCAAATGCTCGACACTCAGACGGGTGGGCAAACCGATGCGGCGGTGGCGCAACCAGGGGTCGATAGCGCCGCGGCCCTGAAAGAAGGTCACCGCCTGGCCGGATTCATAACCGAACGCGGTCACCGCCACTGCGTGCAGGTGCTGCTGTTCGAGGGCATGGCCGATACCGCTCATGTCCAGGTGCTGGCTGAGCAGCTGGCGCAGCGGTGAGCTGTCGAGCAAGGCCACCGGTACCGGCGCACCGAGGCCGAGCAGGCTGTGACCAACGAAGCGGCTGGCCTGGCGGATGACTCCGGGCCAGTCGCTGCGCAGCACCTGATGACTGCGAAAACCCTGCCAGAAGCTGGTCAGACGACGAATCGAATCGGCAAAGTGCATCGCACCGCTGGCCAGGGTCACGGCGTTGATGGCCCCCGCGGAAGTACCGACGATCACCGGAAACGGATTGGCCGCACCCGGCGGCAGCAGGTCGGCAATCCCGGCCAGCACACCAACCTGGTAGGCGGCGCGGGCGCCACCGCCGGAGAGGATCAATCCTGTGATCGGTGCTGACATACTGCCTTCCTGGGAGATGGTGGTGAATTCATCGCGGGGCAAGCCCGCTCCCACCAGGTTCACCTGAGCCTGGTGGGAGCGGGCTTGCCCCGCGATAGCCTCAACGCCGCTTTTTGTAGAGCTTCGGCGCCCCCGGCGGACGCGACTTGAAGCGCCGATGCGCCCACAGGTACTGCTCCGGACACTCGCGCAAGGCCACTTCAATCCATTGGTTGATGCGCAGGCAATCGGCCTCTTCGGTCTCGCCCGGGAAATCTTCCAGCGGCGGATGAATCACCAGCCGATAGCCGCTGCCGTCCGCCAGGCGCTGCTGGGTGAAAGGAATCACCCGCGCCTTGCCCAGCCGGGCAAACTTGGTGGTCGCGGTGACGGTAGCGGCCTGGATGCCGAACAGCGGCACGAACAGGCTCTGCTTGGCGCCGTAGTCCTGATCCGGTGCATACCAGATCGCACGCCCGGCCCGCAGCAGCTTGAGCATGCCGCGCACGTCCTCGCGCTCGATGGCCAGCGAGTCGAGGTTGTGCCGCTCGCGACCGCGGCGCTGAATGTAGTCGAACACCGGGTTGCCGTGCTCACGGTACATACCGTCGATGGTATGTTCCTGACCGAGCAGGGCCGCGCCCACTTCCAGGGTAGTGAAGTGCAAGGCCATAAGGATGGCACCCTGGCCATCACGCTGAGCGGCTTGCAGATGTTCCAGGCCTTCGATGTGCGCCAGGCGCGCCAAACGGGCCTTTGGCCACCACCAACTCATGGCCATTTCGAAGAAGGCGATGCCGGTGGAAGCGAAATTTTCCTTGAGCAGGCGCTTGCGTTCGACGGACGGTAGCTCCGGGAAGCACAATTCCAGGTTGCGCGCCGCAATATAGCGGCGTTCACCGGCCACCCGGTACATCAAGGCCCCGAGCACACGGCCGATCACCAGCAATACCCGGTACGGCAGCTGCACGATCAGCCACAACAGCCCCAGGCCCAGCCACAGCGGCCAGAAGCGCGGGTGCAGAAAGTAACGACGAAAACGCGGGCGATCCATTCAAGATTCCGGAAAGACAATGGCCGGGCATTCTACAACGGTTCGGCACGGGTTGCGGCTAACCGGCGTTCTCGTTATAAGTCTGGGCACTTTTTCGTAACAAGCCGCCCTATGCAGACCATGAGCCAAACCCAAACGCCAGACCAAGACCCTGTGTTCCAGCTCAAGGGCAGCATGCTCGCCATTACCGTGCTCGAGCTCGCCCGGAACAACCTCGAAGGCCTCGACCGGCAGTTGGCGGCCAAGGTTGCCCAGGCACCGAATTTCTTCAGCAACACGCCGCTGGTACTGGCCCTGGACAAACTGCCTGCCGGTGAAGGGCCGATCGATCTGCCCGGGCTGATGCGCGTCTGCCGCCATCACGGCCTGCGCACCCTGGCCATTCGCGCCAGCCGCATCGAAGACATCGCCGCGGCCATCGCCATCGACCTGCCGGTGCTGCCACCGTCCGGCGCGCGCGAGCGGCCGGTCGAACCCGAACCCGAGGTGAAGAAGCCAGAACCGCCACCAGCCCCGGTTCCGCCACCGGAACCGGCGATCAGACCGACCAAGATTATCACTACGCCAGTACGCGGTGGCCAGCAGATCTATGCCCAGGGTGGCGATCTGGTAGTGGTGTCGTCGGTCAGCCCGGGCGCGGAACTTCTCGCCGATGGCAACATCCATGTGTACGGTGCAATGCGCGGGCGGGCGCTGGCCGGGATCAAGGGCAATACCCGGGCACGCATTTTCTGCCAGCAGCTGACTGCCGAAATGGTCTCGATCGCCGGCCAGTACAAGGTCTCCGAAGACCTGCGCCGTGATCCGTTGTGGGGTACCGGGGTGCAGATCAGCCTGTCTGGTGACGTGTTGAACATCACCCGTCTTTAACGGATACTTGCCGCCATTTTCTGCGCAACTTTTTTCGATGTTGCCGTTTTTTGTATTTTCTGGGACTCAACGTCCTTTTTCTTTAGGGGTGAAACACCTTGGCCAAGATTCTCGTGGTTACATCCGGCAAGGGTGGTGTGGGTAAGACCACCACCAGCGCCGCTATTGGTACCGGCCTCGCACTGCGCGGTCACAAGACGGTCATCGTCGACTTCGACGTCGGCCTGCGTAACCTCGACCTGATCATGGGCTGCGAACGCCGCGTGGTGTATGACTTCGTCAACGTGGTCAACGGCGAAGCCAACCTGCAGCAGGCACTGATCAAGGACAAACGCCTTGAGAACCTCTACGTGCTGGCCGCCAGCCAGACCCGTGACAAGGACGCGCTGACCCAGGAAGGCGTGGAAAAGGTCCTGATGCAGCTCAAGGAAGACTTCGAATACGTGGTCTGCGACTCCCCGGCCGGTATCGAGAAAGGTGCCCACCTGGCGATGTACTTCGCCGACGAGGCCATCGTCGTGACCAACCCGGAAGTCTCCTCGGTACGTGACTCGGACCGCATGCTCGGCCTGCTGGCAAGCAAATCGCGCCGCGCCGAACGCAACGAAGACCCGATCAAAGAGCACCTGCTGATCACCCGCTACCATCCAGAGCGCGTGAGCCAGGGCGAAATGCTTGGCGTCGAAGACGTCAAGGAAATCCTCTCGGTCGCCCTGCTGGGCGTGATCCCGGAATCCCAGGCGGTGCTCAAGGCATCCAACCAGGGTGTACCGGTGATTCTCGACGACCAGAGCGATGCCGGTCAGGCCTACAGCGATACCGTCGATCGCCTGTTGGGCAAAAATGTGGAACATCGGTTCCTTGATGTGAAGAAGAAGGGATTCTTCGAGCGCCTGTTTGGAGGCAACTAACCAATGAACCTTTTTGACTTCTTTCGTGCCAGCAAAAAAGTAAGCACCGCCTCGGTCGCGAAAGAGCGTCTACAGATCATCGTGGCGCACGAGCGCGGTCAGCGCAGTACTCCGGACTACCTGCCAGCCCTGCAGAAGGAACTGGTGGAGGTGATCCGCAAGTACGTCAACATCGGCTCCGATGATGTGCAGGTCGCTCTGGAAAACCAGGGCAGCTGCTCGATCCTGGAACTCAACATCACCCTGCCCGATCGTTGATCGGCGCCTACGGGTAACCTGCCACGGCGTGTGGGAGCGGGCTTGCCCCGCGATAGCGATTTGTCTGTCATATCGCATCGCGGGGCAAGCCCGCTCCCACACGCCGTTGGCGTTTGCAGAGAACACGCAATGCCGCTGTCCAATGTTCACGTCCTCTATGAGGATGACGCGATCCTGGTGATCAACAAACCGACCCTGCTGCTGTCAGTGCCCGGTCGCGCCGACGACAACAAGGACTGCCTGATCACCCGCCTGCAGGAAAACGGCTATCCCGATGCCCTGATCGTCCATCGCCTGGACTGGGAAACCTCGGGGATCATCCTGCTGGCCCGCAATGCCGACAGTCACCGCGAGCTGTCCCGGCAGTTCCATGACCGTGAAACCGAGAAGGCCTACACCGCCCTGTGCTGGGGGCAGCCGGCACTCGACAGCGGCAGCATCGACCTGCCCCTACGCTACGATCCGCCGACCAAGCCGCGTCATGTCGTCGACCACGAGCAGGGCAAGCATGCCCTGACCTTCTGGCGCATTGTGGAACGCTGCGGCGATCACTGCCGGGTGGAGTTGACGCCGATTACCGGGCGCTCGCACCAGCTGCGCGTGCATATGTTGTCGATTGGCCATCCGTTGCTCGGTGACCGCTTGTATGCCTACCCTGAAGCCCTCGCCGCCCATGAGCGCCTGTGCCTGCATGCGAGCATGCTCAGCTTCACGCACCCGGTAACCGGTGAGCGGCTGCGCTTTGAGTGCCCGGCGCCGTTCTGAGACACCGCGTTGCCGCCATCGCCGGCAAGGCCGGCTCCCACAATGACCTCTGCTGTCCGAGAACCTGTGGGAGCCGGCCTTGCCGGCGATGGGGTCCGCACAAATCCCCCGCCAAGTACGCTAAACTCGCGCCACTGCTGTCTGGAGTGACCTATGCGCGATGCACTGAACCAAGGCCTGATCGACTTTCTCAAGGCTTCCCCCACGCCGTTCCACGCTACCGCTGCCCTGGCCCAACGCCTAGAAGCTGCCGGTTACCAGCGCCTGGACGAGCGCGACAGCTGGGCCACCGTGGCCGGCGGCCGCTATTACCTGACCCGCAACGACTCCTCGATCATCGCTTTCAAGCTCGGCCGCCATTCGCCGCTGCTCGACGGCATCCGCCTGGTCGGCGCGCATACCGACAGCCCGTGCCTGCGGGTCAAGCCGCAACCGGAACTGCAGCGCCAGGGTTTCTGGCAACTGGGTGTGGAAGTCTACGGCGGCGCCCTGCTCGCCCCGTGGTTCGACCGTGACCTGTCGCTGGCCGGGCGGGTGACCTTCCGCCGTGACGGCAAGGTCGAAAGCCAGCTGATCGACTTCAAGCTGCCTATCGCGGTCATCCCCAACCTGGCGATTCATCTCAACCGCACCGCCAACGAAGGCTGGGCGATCAACCCGCAGACCGAACTGCCACCGATCCTGGCCCAGGTCGCCGGTGACGAGCGTGTCGACTTCCGTGCCCTGCTCACCGACCAACTGGCGCGCGAGCATGACCTGAACGCCGACGTGGTGCTGGACTACGAGCTGAGCTTCTACGATACCCAAAGCGCCGCGGTGATCGGCCTTAACGGTGAGTTCATCGCTGGCGCGCGCCTGGACAACCTGCTGTCCTGCTATGCCGGTCTGCAGGCCTTGCTCAACGCCGACAGCGAAGAAACCTGCGTACTGGTGTGCAACGACCACGAAGAAGTCGGCTCCTGCTCAGCCTGTGGCGCCGATGGCCCGATGCTCGAACAGACCCTGCGCCGCCTGATGCCCGAGGGTGACGACTTTGTCCGCGTTATCCAGCGCTCGCTGCTGGTTTCGGCGGACAACGCCCATGGCGTGCACCCCAACTATGCCGACAAGCATGACGCCAACCATGGGCCCAAGCTCAATGCCGGCCCGGTGATCAAGGTCAACAACAACCAGCGCTACGCCACCAACAGCGAAACCGCCGGGTTCTTCCGCCACCTGTGCATGGCCGAGGAAGTGCCGGTGCAAAGCTTCGTGGTGCGCAGCGACATGGGTTGCGGCTCGACCATCGGCCCGATCACTGCCAGCCACCTGGGCGTGCGTACGGTGGACATCGGCCTGCCGACCTTCGCCATGCACTCAATTCGCGAGCTGTGTGGCAGCCACGACCTGGCACATCTGGTCAAGGTGCTGATGGCGTTTTATCGCAGTCGCGATCTGCCCTGAAAAACATCGCGGGACAAGCCCGCTCCCACAGGGATCATCACCACCTGTGGGAGCGGGCTTGCCCCGCGATGAGCCCCTCTACTGACCTCAATCACACTCCCTCCAAGCCATACCCGCTATGCTTGCAGCATAAATTCGAACCCAAGGACCTTGCCGCATGTCAGCTTTCCAATCCCTGTTCCTTCCGGTCATCGCCGGCCTGATCCTGCTGACCGTTGGTTTCAGCATGCGCGAGCGCAACATCGGCGTATTCATGATGTGGATCGGCACCCTCGGCATGATCGGCATCATGTGCTGGAAGATCCTCGAGAAACTCAACTGACAAATACACTACACTCGGGCGATTGATCGTTTTGAGGTTGATTGTCCGGTGCCCGCTTTTTTCCGCGTTCTAGCTATATTCCTGGCGTTATTCATCCTGGCCCCGGCCCACGCTGCCGGCCTGCCGAGCCTGCTTGGCGGCAGTAAAGCCCAGCCCGAGGCCAGCGAGCCGCTGGCCCAGTCGCTGGATGAAGTCATCAAGAGCCTGGAGAACGATCAGCAACGCAGCAAGCTGCTGGCCGATCTGAAGAAGCTGCGCGACAGCACCAAACAGGCGCAACCGGCTGCTGAGCAAGGCGTCCTGGGCCTGATCGGCAGCACGTTCGCCGAGCTGGAAAAACAGTTCAGTGGCGACGCCAGCCCCCTCACCCGCTGGACCCGCGAACTTGAACTGGCGCAGATCGAACTCGACGCCCGCCTGGTGCCGCTCAAGGAATGGCCACCGATCCTCTTCGGGTTTGCCGCGATCATTGCCCTCTGGAGCTTGCTGGCCTACGCCTTGAACTGGGTCAGCCATCAGGTGCGCCTGCGCTTTGGCCTCACCGAAGAACTGCCGCAACATCCACGCACCTGGGACCTGGTGCGCTTTGCCTTGCGTAAACTCGGGCCATGGCTGGTGGCGCTGGTCATCACCGTGTACTTCAGCTTTGCCCTGCCCTCGTCCCTGGGCAAGTCGATGGCCATGGTGCTGGCCTATGCGCTGGTGGTGGGTACCTGCTTCTCGGCGATCTGCGTCATCGCCTTCTCCCTGCTCGACGGCCCGCATCGCCATCGTGCCCTGCATATCCTTCGCCACCAGGCCTTTCGCCCGCTGTGGCTGATCGGCAGTTTCGCCGCCTTTGGCGAGGCGATGAATGATCCGCGCATGGCCGGCGCCCTCGGCGATCACCTGGCGCATACCCTGGCGACCCTGGCCAACATCCTCGCGGCGCTGTCCACCGGGCTGTTCATCCTGCGTTTTCGCCGCCCCATCGCCCACCTGATCCGCAATCAGCCGCTGTCGCGGCGCCTGACCCGACGGGCCCTGAGCGACACCATCGAAATCCTCGGGACCTTCTGGTACCTGCCAGCCCTGGTGCTGGTGGCGATCTCGCTGTTTGCCACCTTCATTTCCGCCGGTGATACCAGCACGGCCTTGCGCCAGTCGCTGATGTGCACGGTGCTGTTGATCCTGTGCATGGTCATCAACGGCCTGGTGCGCCGCCACGGCCTCAAGCCGCAACGCGCCAACCGCCGCCATGCCGTGTATGGCGAACGCCTGCGCAACTTCGCCTACACCCTGGTGCACATGGCGATCTGGCTGGTGTTCATTGAACTGGGCCTGCGGGTCTGGGGCTTTTCTCTGGTCGGCTTTGCCGAAGGCGAAGGCCATGAGGTGGCGGTGCGCCTGCTCGGCCTGGGCGGTACCCTGATCGCCGCGTGGCTGGTATGGATTCTCGCCGACACTGCCGTGCACCATGCCTTGACCCGCTCGCGCAAAGGTGCGGCCAACACCCGCGCGCAAACCATGATGCCGCTGATCCGCAACGTGCTGTTCGTGGCGATTTTCATCATTGCGGTGATCGTCGCCCTGGCCAACATGGGCATGAACGTCACCCCGCTGCTGGCCGGTGCCGGTGTGATCGGCCTGGCCATCGGCTTCGGTGCCCAGTCATTGGTCGCCGACCTGATCACCGGCTTGTTCATCATCATCGAAGACTCGCTGGCGATTGACGACTATGTCGATGTCGGCGGCCACCTCGGCACCGTCGAAGGCCTGACCATCCGCACCGTGCGCCTGCGCGATATCGACGGCATCGTCCACACCATCCCGTTCAGCGAGATCAAGAGCATCAAGAACTACTCCCGCGAATTCGGCTACGCGATCTTTCGCGTGGCGATTCCGCACAGCATGAACATCGACCAGGCCATCAGCCTGATTCGCGATGTCGGCCAGAAGCTGCGCAACGACCCGTTGATGCGCCGCAACATCTGGTCGCCGCTGGAGTTCCAAGGCGTGGAGAGTTTCGAATCGGGCTCGGCGGTCCTGCGTGCACGTTTCAAGACGGCGCCGATCAAGCAATGGGAAGTGTCGCGGGCCTTCAACCTGGCGCTCAAGCGTCAGCTCGATGAGGCCGGGCTGGATCTGGCCACCCCGCGCCTGAGCGTGCAGGTGATCACCAGCGATGCCAGCACGCCATTCAACGAAACCACCAGCAAGGGCTAACCGGCTTCGGCCTTGATGCGGATCGCATCGTGCCGCCAGTACTCAAGATCACAGTCGATCAGCCTGCCCTGCTGATCGCTGTTGATCCGGGTGATGTGCAGGCCCGGGCTGCCGGCTGAAACCTTGAGCGCCAAGGCCGCCGCCACGGGCAGTGCGGTGGGCAGAATCTCGAAACGCACCCTGCCGTATTCGATGCCGTAGTGGCGAGCATAGAGCTCGGTCAGCGACTGACTGAGGTCGTGCTCAAGAATGCCCGGAAAATGCTCGGGGTTCAGGTAATGCTCGGCATACAGCACCGCACGGCCGTCAATCCGCCGCAGGCGGCAGATCTGGATCACGCTCGACAGCGGCGACAACTGCAGTCGTGCGCATACTGCCGCGGCCGCCGGTAACAAACGCGCCGACAACAGTTCCGTATGCGCCTCGCGCCCCTGTTCGCGGACCATCGCATGAAAGTGGCTGCGTTCGATCAGGTCGTAAGTCAGCCGTTCGGGCGCGACAAACCAGCCGCGCCGCTCCTCGCGGTAAATCAGCCCGCGTGCCTCCAGCTGCACCAGCGCCTCGCGCAACGTGATGCGCGTGGTATCGAACACCTCGCTGAGCTTGCGCTCGGCCGGCAGCTTGCAGCCGGGCGAGAGAAGGCCATGCTCGATCTGCTCCTGCAGGGCATGACAGATAGCTGTTACTGCGCGCGGCGGCAGTGGCTGCATCGAAGGTTACCTATCTGGACTAGTCCAGCACCGGCAGCGCACACAATGGGCGCCTTCAGGGCTATGAGATTAGTGCAAGCCTAGGCAAAGCAGATGAATCTCAGATGACAGCCAGGGTGGTCTACGCTTGATTTTCAGGGGTGCAAGCCCTGACCGGGAGCGGCGCTGGACATCAAATTGTCATGCAACAGGCCTACCTTGGCTCGGGTATTGCTGACCTAGACCAACCGAATCGCAACAACGTCCCACATCACCATTCGCGTTTTGCAAGGCACCCACCAAGGAGCTTCGGATGAAACAGCTTTTTCTGGCATCACTGCTTGGCTCGACCATCGCCCTGTGCACCTCTGCCATGGCCGCCGACACCGACCTCAAGGCCCTCGAAGACGCCGCCCGCAAGGAAGGCGCAGTCAATAGCGTAGGCATGCCCGATGCGTGGGCCAACTGGAAGGGCACCTGGGAAGACCTGGCGCAGAAATACGGCCTCAAGCACATGGACACCGACATGAGCTCGGCCCAGGAAGTGGCCAAGTTCGATGCCGAAAAAGACAACGCCAGCGCCGACATCGGCGACGTCGGTGCCGCCTTCGGCCCGATTGCGGTGGCCAAGGGCGTGACCCAGGCCTACAAGCCCAGCACCTGGGAGCAGATTCCGGCATGGGCCAAGGACCAAGACGGGCACTGGGCACTGGCCTATACCGGCAGCATCGCTTTTATCATCAACAAGCAAGTGGTGAAGGAAGCTGACATGCCCAAAAAATGGGCAGACCTGAAAAATGGCAAGTACAAGGTGGCCATCGGTGACGTGAGCACCGCAGCCCAAGCGGCCAACGGCGTGCTGGCTGCTGCCATCGCCAATGGCGGCAGCGAGAAGAACATCGAGCCGGGCCTGGCGCTGTTCGCTGACCTCGCCAAGCAAAAACGCCTGTCCCTGGCCAACCCGACGATCCAGACCCTGGAAAAGGGTGAAGTGGAAGTTGGCGTAGTCTGGGACTTCAACGGTCTGAGCTATCGCCAGCAGATCGACCCGAATCGTTTCGAAGTGCTGATCCCGTCTGACGGTTCGGTGATCTCCGGCTATACCACCATCATCAACAAATACGCCAAGAACCCCAATGCCGCCAAGCTGACCCGTGAGTACATCTTCAGCGATGCCGGGCAGATCAACCTGGCTGAAGGTCATGCCCGGCCGATTCGTGCCGAGCACCTGACCTTGCCGGCGGAGGTACAGGCCAAACTGTTGCCCAACGAGCAATACAAGGCGGTGCAGCCGATCAAGGATGCGGCGGCATGGGAAGCGACCTCCAAGGCACTGCCGCAGAAGTGGCAGGAGCAAGTGATCATCGAGATGGAGTGATCCTTGATCGCGGGGCAAGCCCGCTCCCACCGGGGCATTACATTCCGGTGGGAGCGGGCTTGCCCCGCGATAAGGCCACCACCTACTGCGGAGAAACCATGAACAACAACGTCATCCTGGTCGTGCTCGATGGTCTCAACCATCAGGTCGCGCACCACGCCATGGGCCACCTGCATGCCTATGTCGAGGCCGACCGCGCAGCCCTGTACCGCCTGGAATGCGAACTGCCGGCCCTGTCGCGCCCGCTGTACGAGTGCATCCTCACCGGCGTGCCGCCCATCGACAGCGGTATCGTGCACAACAACGTCACCCGCCTGTCCAACCAGCGCAGCATCTTCCACTACGCCCGTGAAGCCGGGCTGGGCACTGCGGCGGCGGCCTATCACTGGGTCAGCGAGCTGTACAACCGCTCGCCGTTCGACCCGCTGCGTGACCGTCACACCCACGCGCCCAAGCTGCCGATCCAGCATGGCTTGTTCTACTACGCCGAC
This sequence comes from Pseudomonas putida, assembly GCF_028682475.1. GTDB lineage: Bacteria > Pseudomonadota > Gammaproteobacteria > Pseudomonadales > Pseudomonadaceae > Aquipseudomonas > Aquipseudomonas putida_AG. The sequence continues at coordinate 110,694 of NZ_JANHLE010000002.1, read as the reverse complement.
CATTACCCGGATTCGCACCTGTTCGCCGATGCCGAGTACCTGCGCCGCCGCCATGCACCGAACTTCCTCCTGGTGCATCCGATGAACATCGACGACGCCGGCCACCGCCATGGCCTGGACAGCAGCCAGTACCGCAACAGCGCGCGCAGTGCCGACATTCTCCTGGCCGACTACCTGCAAACCTGGCTGCAAGAGGGTTATCAGGTACTGGTAACCGCTGACCATGGCATGAACAACGACCGCTCGCACAACGGCCTGCTGGCCGAGGAACGCGAGGTGCCACTGTTCGTGTTTGGCGATGCCTTCAGCCTCGATCCCGCCGCCAAGCCGCTGCAAACCGAACTGTGCGGGACGATCTGTGAACTGCTGGGCGTGCCCCACGACAAACCGGTGTGCCGGGAGCTGCTCAAGTGAATTCGATCAAACGCAGCAAGTGGCTGGCATCGCTGTTCCTGCTGCCGTTTGCGCTGTTTTTCATCATTTTCCAGATCGCCCCGCTGGCTTGGGTGGCGATCCACAGCCTGCAGGCCGAAAGCGGCTGGGGCCTGGCCAATTTCAGCAAAGTATTCCAGTCCAGGTTCTACCGCCAGGCGATCCAGCACAGCCTGGAAATCAGTTTCTGGTCTAGTGTGTTCGGCCTGCTCATCGCCATTCTCGGCAGCTATTCGCTGCGCAAGGTCGACTCGCGCCTGCGCGACTTCGTCAACGCCTTCGCCAACATGACCAGCAACTTCGCCGGCGTGCCGCTGGCCTTCGCTTTCATCATCCTGCTCGGTTTCAACGGCGCGCTGACCATGCTGCTGAAACAAGCCGGGATCATCGAGGACTTCAACCTCTATTCGAAGACCGGGTTGATCATCCTCTATACCTACTTCCAGATTCCGCTGGGTGTCCTGCTGCTCTACCCGGCCTTCGACGCCCTGCGTGAAGACTGGCGCGAATCGGCGGAACTGCTCGGCGCCAACGCCTGGCAATACTGGTGGAACATCGGCCTGCCGGTGATGACACCGGCGCTGCTAGGCACCTTCGTGATCCTGCTGGCCAACGCCCTCGGTGCCTACGCCACGGTCTATGCCTTGACCACCGGCAACTTCAACGTCCTGCCGATCCGTATCGCAGCCCTGGTGGCCGGGGATATTTCCCTGGACCCGAACCTGGCCAGCGCCCTGGCAATGATCCTGGTCGGGCTGATGACGCTGGTGACCGTCGTCCATCAATGGCTGTTGAAGAGGAGCTACCATGTCGCGCGCTGAACCGGGCACGACCCGCCTCTACCATCGCCTGATGGTCTATTTGCTGTTCATCATCCTGTTGCTGCCGCTGGCTGGCACCCTGCTCTATTCCCTGGCCACCAGCTGGTCGGCAAGCCTGTTGCCCAGCGGTCTGACCTTCAAGTGGTACGTGGCACTGTGGAGCGACCCGCGCTTTCTGGCGGCCTTCGGCCAGTCGCTGCTGGTCTGCGTCGGTGCGCTGCTGCTGTCGGTGCTGCTGATCCTGCCGTTGCTGTTCGTGGTCCACTACCACTTCCCGCGGCTCGACGCGTTGATGAACATTCTCATCCTGCTGCCCTTCGCCGTACCACCGGTGGTGTCTTCGGTGGGCTTGCTGCAGCTATACGGCTCCGGGCCGATGGCCATGGTCGGCACGCCTTGGATCCTGATCGGCTGTTACTTCACCGTAGCCTTGCCGTTCATGTACCGGGCGATCACCAACAACCTGCAAGCAATCAACCTGCGCGACCTGATGGACGCCGCCCAACTGCTCGGCGCCAGCACCTTCCAGGCGGCGTTCCTGGTGGTGCTGCCGAACCTGCGCAAGGGCCTGCTGGTGGCCTTGCTGCTGTCGTTCTCGTTCCTGTTTGGCGAGTTCGTCTTCGCCAACCTGCTGGTCGGCACCCGCTACGAGACCCTGCAGGTGTACCTGAACAACATGCGCAACAGCAGTGGTCACTTCAACAGTGCGCTGGTGATTTCCTATTTCCTCTTCGTGCTGGTGCTGACCTGGGCAGCCAACCGCCTGAACAAGGACAAGTCCTGATATGAGTTTTGTCAGCGTACAGAATCTGCAAAAAAGCTATGGCGCAAGCCCGGTGTTCACCGACATCAACTGCCAGATCCAGCGTGGCGAGTTTGTCACCTTGCTCGGCCCCTCCGGCTGCGGCAAATCCACCCTTCTGCGCTGCATTGCCGGGCTGACCGCGGTCGACAGCGGCAAGATTCTCCTCGACGGCAACGACCTGGTACCCCTGAGCCCGCAAAAACGCGGGATCGGCATGGTGTTCCAGAGCTACGCCTTGTTTCCCAACATGACCGTGGAGCAGAACGTCGCCTTTGGCCTGCGCATGCAAAAGGTCAATGCCGACGACAGCCGCAGCCGTGTCCGTGAGGTGTTGCAACTGGTCGAGTTGCAGGACTTCGCCAGCCGTTATCCGCACCAGCTGTCCGGCGGCCAGTGCCAGCGTGTGGCCCTGGCTCGCTCGCTGGTCACCCGCCCACGCCTGCTGCTGCTCGATGAGCCACTGTCGGCGCTGGATGCGCGGATTCGCAAGCACCTGCGCGAACAGATCCGCCAGATCCAGCGCGAACTGGGCCTGACCACCATTTTCGTCACCCATGACCAGGAAGAGGCGCTGACGATGTCAGACCGGATTTTCCTGATGAACCAGGGCCGCATCGTCCAGAGCGGCGATGCCGAAACCCTCTACACCGCGCCGGTGGACGTGTTCGCCGCAGGCTTTATCGGCAACTACAACCTGCTCGACGCCGCCAGCGCCAGCCGCCTGCTGCAGCGCCCGGTGAAAAGCCGCCTGGCGATCCGCCCGGAAGCCATCGCCCTGAGCCTCAGCGGTGAGCTGGAAGGTCAGGTACGCAGCCACAGCCTGCTGGGCAACGTGATCCGCTACCGCATCGAAGCCCGCGGGGTAGAATTGTTGGTCGATGTACTCAACCGCTCGTCCGCCGACCTGCACCCGGACGGCCAGCGGGTATCCTTGTCGATCGATCCCACCGCCCTCTGCGAAGTCGCCTGAGGGTTGCACAGGAGTATTTCCGAACATGGCACTAGCGATTTTCGATCTGGATGAAACCCTGATCCACGGCGATTGCGCCTCGCTGTGGAGCGAACAGATGGTCCGCCTTGGCTGGGTCGATGGCGAATCCTTCCTGCGGCGCGACAAGGAGCTGATGGATGCCTACGGCCGCGGGCACCTGGCCATGGAGGATTACATGGCCTTCAGTCTGGAGCCATTGATCGGGCGTACACCGGCTGAAGTCGGTCATCTGGTGGGGCCGTGGGTAGAAGACTTCATCGAGCCGATCATCTTCAGCGATGCAACCCACACCATCGCCGCCCATCGCAAGGCGGGTGACCGGATCCTGGTGATCTCCGCCTCCGGCACCCACTTGGTCGCGCCGATTGCCGAACGCTTGGGCATCGATGAGATTCTCGGCATCGAGCTGGAGGTGGTGAACGGTGTTTACACCGGCAAGACCGTCGGCACCCTTACCTACCGCGAGGGCAAGATCACCCGCTTGCTGGAATGGCTGGATCAGGAAGAAGAGAACCTGGAAGGCGCGAGTTTCTATTCCGACTCGCGTAATGACCTGCCGCTGTTACTGAAGGTGGATTACCCGCATGTGGTCAATCCGGATCCGGTGTTGCGTGAGCAGGCCGAGAAGGCTGGGTGGCCGATTCATACCTGGAGCTGAAGAAGCCGATCCCCGCTATCCATCGCGGTGCAAGCCCGCTTGCACCGATCCCTGTCACGACTCAGCGATGATCTTTCACACCCGCTGAACGATACTGGGGTAATTCAATAATCCCTACCGCGCCGCAGACAAAGCGATGCGGCACTCTCTGCTGACTGCTCGGGTCAGCCACGACATGTCGGCGTGCCGACCAACGCTAGCAAGCCCCGTTTAAAACCTATCATTTTTGCCAGTTGTGGACCTGCTCGCACAAAGCGTCCAATGCCCTCGTTCACCTATCGGAAGGCGCACGACGGGGAGCTTCAAGTGATCGGGTGGGCACCAGCCCTGTGTCCTGCCGCTCCAAAAACCACCGCTGAGCAAGAGCTCGACGGCCAGGTGATCGCCGATTACTTCGTTGAACCACTAAGAAGCTGAGCATGACAACCAAGCCACTGAACTCATTAAAAATCATGGGCGCCCGCTGGACGTACGGCGCCTTCTTCCCCTTTGGGAAATCGCGGCTGCTGGTGGCGCTCGATGCGAACAATGGCCCTCTGGACGCCCAATGGCAATATGCAGGCGATGAGAGCTGGAGCGCCCCCAGCTCGACCTGGCGTGATACCGATCCGAGCCGACAGTTGCACGTAAAAGCCAACGATGAGCTGGTCATCCTCAATGTACCGAACCTGATCGGCTCCTCATCGGCCCTTACAGGGAAACTGCCCGCCTTCGTGGCCCTGCGCGACAGTGGGGATATCATCGGCTGGGGCAACCCAGATTATGGTGGGAGCATCCCAAACGGCATCGGCAGCATGAAAGACATCAAGGAGGTCTTTTGCACAGGAATCGCCTTCGCCGCACTTACACACAGTAATCAACTGGTGTCCTGGAGCAGTGATAATAGTTGGCAGGTGCTAATGCCGCGCCCCTTTGGGCTGGTACATGCCAACGGTTATGCCTTTGCCGCGATCAACGACAAGAATTCAGTATCAGCTTGGGGGAGTCGCGTGCCAGAGGCCATCGGTGGGCTGAGCGACGTTCAATCTCTGGTAGGCAACTATAGAGCTTTCGCGGCACTCCGCCAGAGTGGGCACGTGGTTGCCTGGGGCGAGCCAACGGAAGGTGGTAGGGTCCCCGACAATATCGCTGCATTGTCCGACATCCAGGAGGTGTCGGCCACCGCCACTGCCTTCGCTGCCAGACGCGGCAACGGCACGGTGGTCGCCTGGGGCGAAGAATTCCGCGGGGGCTTGGTGCCCGAAGACATCGCTGCCTTGACCGATATCGTGGAACTGAGCTGCAGTTGCTACGACGGGGTCTTCACGGCTCGTCGCGCCACCGGCCATGTGGTCGCCTGGGGCGTTTCCGAGTACATCGGAGAGATGAAAACGATCATAGGTGAATCCACCGACATCATCTCTATGGTCTCCACCGCTTCTTCGTTTGCCGCGCTAAGCAGCACTGGCAAAGTCGTGGCCTGGGGAAGCCCTGATCAACCCTCCAGCACCGTGCCTGATGATATTTCCACTCTCGACGACATCGTGCAGATCGCCAGCTCGAACGGTGCGTTCGCCGTCCTGCGCAAGACCGGCAAGGTGAGGGCCTGGGGCCATCATAGGACCGGTGGTGTCGTACCGGAGGACGTAGTCGGCAAACTCACCAATGTAGTCGCCCTCTATTCCAACAGCTATAACTTCGCTGCCCTGACCGCCGACAGCAGGGTAGTCACCTGGGGAGATCCTGACGGCGGCGGGGACAGCTCGCCAGTAGATGACGAGCTCCAGTACAAGGTGTCGTACTACGCTGAACCGTTAGCACAGAGTAATGCGCTGCACTCACAGGATCGGAAGGCCCTGAGTTAAGCGCGCAAAGCCAACCGGAGCCAGGTCGATACCTGGCTCCGTCACCCATCGTATCGCCTGGCCTCAGAAGCCTTACACCAGGCTCTCGTCAATCACCAACACCAGCTTGCCCGACACCTGGTTGCTGGCAAGCTCGGCAAACGCTGCCTCGGCATCCTTGATCGCAAAGGCCTTGGCCAGTTGCGGCTTGAGCCGGCCCTCAGTGAACAACGGCCACACCTGCTGCCCCAGATCGCTGAGCAGATCAGCCTTGAACTGATCATCCCGGGTACGCAGGGTCGAACCCAGCACCTGTACACGCTTGAGCAACAGCTGCGCCAGGTCCAGCTCGGCCTTGCGCCCGCCCATCAGGCCGATGATCACCCAGCGTCCGTCACGGGCCAGCAGCTTGAGGTTGAGCTCGGCATAGTTGGCGCCGACCGGATCGAGGATCACATCGAACGGGCCGAAATCATTCAGGCCGTTGAGGTCTTCGCCACGCACCACGCCCCCGGTGGCGCCCAGGCTTTCGCAGTAGGCCAGGCGCTCAGCCGAGCCGACACTGACCCAGCACGGGCTGCCAAACGCCTTGCACAGCTGAATCGCCGCCGAACCCACGCCACTGGCACCGGCATGCAGCAAAACCTTCTCGCCCGGCTTGAGCGCGGCCAGCTGAAACACGTTGAGCCAGGCCGTGGCGTACACCTCGGGGATCGCCGCAGCCTCCTGCAGGCTCAGGCCTTCCGGCACCGGCAACACATGACGGGCATCAACCACCACCTCTTCGGCCATACCGCCACCGGCCAGCAGCGCACACACCCGGTCACCGACCTGCCAGGAGGAGCCAGCACCCACTTCACTGATCACCCCGGAGCACTCCAGGCCCAGAAACTCGCTGGCTCCCGGCGGCGGCGGATAGAGCCCGGCTCGCTGCAGCAGATCGGCACGATTGAGGCCGGCAGCAGCCACGCGAATTCGTACTTGACCGATATCGCAAGCTGGACTTGTCGTCGCAACCCACTCCACATGTCCGTCAACGCCTTGCAATGCCTTCACAGTGCCTCCATAGTTGTGTCATGACTGAGCCCGGGTGCTGTAGCCCCGGGCTTTTTGCATTATGCGTCCGGTTTTCATGGAACCGGCGAATTCAAAGACGGCCTAATATGCGTGATCAATTGTCCCTACGTCGAATCAGCATGAAGCATTTTTTGCCAAGCACCACCCTTGCACTGTTGATCGGTCTGGGCAGTCTGCCGTTGGCGGGCAATGCATGGGCTGCCAACAGCTGGGATAAACTCCAGCCCGATCGCGACGAAGTGGTCGCCAGCCTCAACGTGGTCGAGCTGCTCAAGCGCCACCACTACAGCAAGCCGCCGCTCAACGATGCGCGCTCGGTGATCATCTACGACAGCTACCTCAAGCTGCTCGATCCGGCCCGCAGCTATTTCCTCGCCAGTGACGTCGCCGAGTTCGACAAGTGGAAGACCCAGTTCGACGATTTCCTCAAAAGCGGCAATCTCGATCCCGGTTTCACCATCTACAAGCGTTATCTGGACCGGGTCAAATCGCGTCTGGACTTCGCCCTGGCCGAGCTGAACAAGGGCGTCGACAACTTCGACTTCACCACCAAAGAGACTTTGCTGGTCGACCGTAAGGACGCGCCGTGGATCAAGACCCAGGCCGAACTCGACGACCTCTGGCGCAAACGCGTCAAGGATGAAGTCCTGCGCCTGAAAATCGCCGGCAAAGAGTCCAAGGCGATCCAGGAGCTGCTGACCAAGCGCTACAAGAACCAGCTCACCCGTCTGGACCAGACCCGCGCCGAAGACATCTTCCAGACCTATATCAACACCTTTGCCCAGTCCTACGACCCGCATACCAACTACCTGTCGCCGGACAACGCGGAAAACTTCGATATCAACATGAGCCTGTCGCTCGAAGGTATCGGTGCCGTGCTGCAAAGCGACAACGATCAGGTCAAGATCGTCCGCCTGGTCCCGGCCGGCCCTGCCGCCAAGACCAAGCAAGTGGCCCCGGCCGACAAGATCATCGGCGTCGCCCAGGGCGACAAGGAAATGGTCGACGTGATCGGCTGGCGCCTGGACGAAGTGGTCAAGCTGATCCGCGGGCCGAAAGGTTCGGTGGTGCGCCTGGAAGTGATCCCGGCGAGCAACGCCCCGAACGACCAGACCAGCAGGATCGTGCCGATCACCCGCGAGGCGGTAAAGCTTGAAGAGCAGGCGGCGAAAAAGTCGGTGCTCAAGCTCAAGCAGGATGGCCGTGACTACAAGCTCGGCATCATCGAGATTCCGGCCTTCTACCTGGACTTCAAGGCCTTCCGTGCCGGCGATCCGGAGTACAAGAGCACCACCCGTGACGTGAAAAAGCTGCTCACCGAACTGCAGAAGGAAAAAGTCGACGGCGTGGTCATCGACCTGCGCAACAACGGCGGCGGTTCCCTGCAGGAAGCCACTGAACTGACCAGCCTGTTCATCGACAAGGGCCCGACCGTACTGGTGCGTAACGCCGACGGTCGTGTCGACGTGCTCGAAGACGAAAACCCCGGCGCCTTCTACAAAGGCCCGCTGGCGCTGGTGGTCAACCGCCTGTCAGCCTCGGCTTCGGAAATTTTTGCCGGCGCCATGCAGGACTACCACCGCGCGCTGATCCTCGGTGGCCAGACCTTCGGCAAAGGCACCGTGCAGACCATCCAGCCGCTCAACCATGGCGAACTGAAGCTGACCCTGGCCAAGTTCTACCGGGTTTCCGGGCAGAGCACCCAGCATCAGGGCGTGCTCCCGGATATCGACTACCCGTCGATTATCGACACCAAGGAAATTGGTGAAAGCGCCCTGCCCGAAGCCATGCCGTGGGACACCATCCGCCCGGCGATCAGGCCTGCGCTCGATCCGTTCAAACCGTACCTGGCCCAGCTCAAGGCGCGCCACGACGCCCGCACCGCCAAGGATCCGGAGTTCGTCTACATCCGCGACCGCCTGGCGCTGACCCAGAAGCTGATGAACGAGAAAACCGTCAGCCTCAACGAAGTCGAACGCCGTGCCCAGCATGCCGATATCGAAAGCAAGCAACTGGCCCTGGAAAACACCCGACGCAAGGCCAAGGGCGAAGAACCGCTCAAGGAACTGAAGAAGGAAGACGAAGACGCACTGCCGGCCGAGCCGGACGATACCAAACCGGAAGACGACGCCTACCTGTCGGAGTCCGGGCGGATCCTGCTCGACTACCTGGGGCTGAATTCGGCAGTCGCAAAGAACAACCCGTAAAAAGGTGATGGCAAAATAATGTGACTGTGCCGCTATTGCGTCATGAAACAGTCACGATTCTGTCGTGAAATAAGGGACTGAGCGCCGCTGGCCTCAGTCCCTTTTTTTCAAGGTAGTGCCGCCATGACCGTGACCGAACAGCTCAGCGCATTGAGCACCATTCTTGCTCAAAGTGCGTTGCACAGCCTGTTCCAACCCATTGTCTGCCTGTCTGAGCGGCGCATCCTCGGTTACGAAGCGTTGAGCCGCGGTCCGTCCAACAGCCCCCTGCACTCGCCGATCAACCTGTTCGCCGTGGCCCGCCAGGCCGGGCGCCTGACCGAACTGGAAGTGGCCTGTCGCGAGAGCGCCTGCCGGCGCTTCAGCCAGCAGAACCTTGAGGGCAAGCTGTTTCTCAACGTCTCGCCCGAGTCGTTGCTCGAGCCGCAGTACCAGTCCGGGCGCACCCTGAAGATGCTCCATGACCTCGGCGTACCGCCCAGCCGGGTGGTTATCGAACTGACCGAGCAAACTCCCACCGATGATTTCCAGCTGCTGTTCAATGCCCTGCACCACTACCGCGACATGGGCTTCTCGATTGCCCTGGATGATCTGGGGGCCGGTTATTCGAGCCTGCGCTTGTGGTCGGAACTGCGCCCTGACTACGTCAAGATCGACCGCCATTTCATCGACGGTATTCACCTGGATGCGGTCAAGCGCGAGTTCGTCGGCTCCATCCTGCAAATCGCCCGCGCCTCGCGCGCCCAGGTGATCGCCGAAGGCATCGAGCTGGCCGAAGAGCTCAAGGTGCTGACCGAAATGGGCGTCGACCTGGTCCAGGGCTATCTGCTCGGCCGCCCTCAGGAGCAACCGTCGCGGGATATCCAGCAGATGCTCGGCAGCCCCAATCGGGATCTGCAGGTGCTCAGCGAGGACGGCGGCAACCTCGCCGCCCTGCTCAACGAACAGCCCACGGTGAATCAGGACACACCGACGGCGCAGGTGCTGGAGCTGTTCCGTCGTCAGGCCAACCTCAACTCCCTGGCGGTGCTCAACGAACGCCGCCAACCCTGCGGTATCGTTCACCGTCATTCGCTGTCCGATGCCCTGCTCAAGCCGTTTGCCACCGATCTGTTTGCCCGCAAACCGATCAGCCGGTTGATGAGTGATGACTTCCTCGCGGTGGAACTGACGCAGTCGTTGCAACAGGTCAGCCGCCTGCTCACCAGCCGCGCACGCCAGCGTATCGAAGAAGATTTCATCATTATCCACAACGGCCGTTACCTCGGCCTGGGCCGGGTGATCGATGTGCTCAAGCTGATTACCGAACAGAAGATCCAGCAGGCCCGCTACGCCAATCCCCTGACCTTGCTGCCCGGCAACGTGCCGATCCAGCAGTGCCTGACGCGCCTGCTGCAACAGCAGCGTGAGGCGGCGATCTGTTATGTGGATATCGACAGTTTCAAGCCGTTCAACGACATCTACGGCTATGCCCGCGGCGATGAGGTGTTGCTGTGCCTGGCCCAGTGCCTGAACGAGCGGGTCGACCCCAATCATGACTTCGTCGGGCATATCGGCGGCGACGACTTCATGCTGGTGCTGGGTTCGGCTGACTGGGAGCGCAGGTTGCAATTGCTGCTGGAAGACTTTCAGCGCCAGTGCCGGCGCTTCTACCGTCCCGAACATGTGCAGGCCGGTTGTTTCATTGCCCCTAACCGCCAAGGGCAACGCCAGGAGTTCGCCCTGCTGTCGCTATCGATTGGCGTGGTGCAGTTGCGCCCGCAAGCCTGCGCCAACCTCGATGCCGGGCAACTGGCGGAGCTGGCGTCACAGGCCAAGCATCAGGCCAAAGACCTGAGCGGATACAGCCTGTACCTGATCGACACGGCGCCGACGGTTCAGGCTTCCTCTTTTTCCGGGTAGCTGTATTCGAACACCCGCACCACTTCCGAGGCATGCCAGGAGGCGGCGGCCATACCGTCCGATGGCCCGGAAAAGCGCCCCAGGCGCTCCACGCACTCGAAGAAGCCGGTGCGCGGCAAACGGCTGGCGCCCTGGCTGATCACCAACGAACTGCGCAGCGGCTGTTCCGCACGGGCGTCCAGTGCCGCCAGATGCTCCAGGGCAGCGGTCAGGGTCTGCATGGCCGGGCTCGGCAACTGCAGGCGTTCGAGCAGGGCGCGGTAGGTCAACAGGTGGCGTTGGCGACGGGCCAGGTCAAGCTCGCCAAGCAGACCCTCCCAGTGCTGGCGGCTGATCCGTACGCTACTCACGACGGCTCGCTCCATCCTGCCACACCCAGCTCCCAGGCCAGGCTGCGGCGAATCGCGGCATCCGGCTGGCGTTCGCCACTCTCGATCAGGGCCAGGTACACCGGGCTGATGCCGACGCTGCGCGCCAGTTGTTCCGCTGCCAGTCCCTTGCCCTCACGCAAACGCGCCAACTCGCTGAAACTCGGCAAGCTGGCGCTGTGTGGAGGGGTGAGCTGTGTTTCTTCGACGGCTGCCGCTTCAAGCTGACCGGCGGCTTTCAGCAGTGCCTGGTACTGCTCCCAGGGTACAACCGCATACTCGGGTTGACCGTCCCGGCTGATGACCTGAATACCCATTACAACCCCCTTGTAGGATTACGATATGTAATCGGTAGGCATAATCCTTATGCCAATTATATTACCAGCCAGCAAGGGTGTGCAGGGTGCTGATGTAATTAGCCTTTCAGCTGCTCCAGGCGCAAGGCTTCGGGCGTGTCTGGCAAGCGTTCGAGCACCCGCAGTTTTTCCGGTGCCTGGCGCTGGCGCCAGGCGCTGAACGCGGCCAGTTCATCCGACACCGCTTTGAGCACCCAGGCCAGCACGGCGATGTCATCGAGCATGCCAACGCCCAGCAACCAGTCGGGAATGGCGTCCAGCGGGCTGACGAAGTACAGCAACCCGGCCACCACGGTCACCAGCGCCTTGGCACTGATCGAGCGGTACTCGCCACGCCACCAGGCCAGACACAGCGCCTGCAGCAAGCGCACGTCTTCGCGCAGCTTACCCAAGCGGGGTCCTTTGCGCGCCACGGCAAAAAGCAGCGCCGGCAGACGGCCGCGACTGAGCAAGCGCTCGGCCAGCGGCAGAAAACGGGCGAAGGTCCAGGGTGCTTTCATACAGCCTCCAGGGCATGACCGAGGGAAAGGTTATCCACAATTATTGTGGATAACCTTGTGAACAGAGCCACTTTTAGTGCTCAGGGCGCCCGCCCGGCAAGGGCCGGGCTTAAATCGGGCGTTTTTTACACACCTGTTTCAATGGCGCAAACGTTTTACCCATCCTGCACCTTTTCGGCGTCAGGTCCAGCTTTTCAGACCGTCTGCGGTCGATGGGGTTCGCATCGATTGCACAAACGACAACGCCCCGTCGAGACGGGGCGTTGGCTGTACCGCGAGCAGATTACTCGGCGGCGTCGGCTTCAGGCTTGGCCTGATCCTTGATACCCAGCAGTTCCAGTTCGAACACCAGGACCGAGTTGGCCGGGATCATCGGGCTCGGGCTCTGGGCGCCGTAAGCCAGGTCGGACGGGATGTACAGCTTGTACTTCTCGCCCACGTGCATCAGTTGCAGGCCTTCGACCCAACCCGGGATCACACCGCTGACCGGCAGGTCGATCGGGCTGCCACGCTCAACCGAGCTGTCGAAGACCTTGCCATCGATCAGCTTGCCTTCGTAGTGAACGGTGACCACGTCAGTCGGCTTTGGCTGAGCGCCGTCGGCCTTCTTGATCACTTCGTACTGCAGGCCGGAAGCGGTGGTGACGACACCGGCTTTCTTGCCGTTTTCTTCAAGGAACTTCTTGCCGGCGGCAGCCGACTCTTCGCTCATCTTGGCCAGACGCTCTTCAGCGCGCTTTTGCAGGGCAGCAAAGGCTTCGACCAGTTCTTCGTCCTTGATTTTCTGTTCTTTCTTGCCGACAGCATCTTCGATGCCTTGAGCAACCGCTTTCGAATCAAGGTCGTCCATGCCTTCCTGAGCCAGGCTCTTGCCCATGTTCAGGCCAATACCGTAGGAGGCTTTCTGTGCCGGAGTCTTGAGCTCGACGCTGGTCTGCGAATCGCAACCCGCCAGGACCAGACCAACCAGGGCAACCGCAGCCGCCAACCGATGCTGTTTCATGCTATTTCCTTGTTCATGCGCCAATAGGGCAATCGAGTAAAGCCGCGAGCTTATCAGGCGGCCACGACCAATGGCTACCGGCATGAGAGCAAGAAAAGCCGGATAAGTTCAGCCAAGTAAAAGCTTCTTCATACTAAGCTGCAGCCAGTGGCCAGTATTGACGGGACAACGCACTTGGGCAACTTCGCCACAGAGGTTTTGTAGCTGTTTGTAAGATTGCCGGGATTTCACGGGTAGCTGCCGTCGCGGTACTGCCCCGCCACTTCGCGCAGCACCTCGCACAGCCAGCGCGCCGGCAGGCTCATCGGCAAGGCGGCATTGCTACAGATGCCGACCGAGCCGCCCGGCTCCTGCACACCCAGGTCAAGTTCGCACAGTTCACCGCGCCCCAGGTCGATCCGCACCGCATCGCGCGGTGCCACCCAGACCGCGTCGCTGCTTTGCACATAGCGGCGGCTCAAGGCTGGCGAAAGGGTCTCCAGGCGCTGCAGCGGCTGCTCGATGGCGCACTGCACGAACAGGCTGTCGGCATGCTTGCGGATGGTCGTGCCGGCCAGCGGCAGCACCAGCGGATAGCGCCCGAGCTGACTGCGCTCGATGGGCTGGCGGGCGAGCAAGGGATGCCCGGGACGCACGACCAGCGACATCGATTCGCTGTACAGGTGCTCGAACAACAGGCCCTGGATTTGCGGGCTTTCGGTCATGCGCCCGATCACCAGATCCAGCTCGCCGACATGCAGTTGCGCCAGCAGGTGCGCACTCGGGCCGGTGGCAACACTGACCACCAGGGCCGCATGGCGTTGATGCAGGCGGCACAGTACCTCTGGCATCAGCAGGCTTTCGACCGTGGACAGCACACCGATGCGCACCTGTGGCGGGGCATGCTCTTCACCGCGCAAGGTGCTTACGCCTTCGCGCAAGGCCTGCACGCTGGGCCCGGCGTAGCGCATGAAACGCACCCCGGCCGGAGTCAGTTCGACGCCCTGTTTGCTGCGTTCGAACAGGCGCGTCTGCAGCAGCTCTTCAAGCTCCTTGAGGGTCTTGGAGATCGCTGGCTGACTGATCGCCATGGCATCGGCGGCCTTGGCAAAACTGCCCTGACGGGCAATTTCAAGAAAGCACAGCAGGTGGCGGAATTTGATGCGGGTGTCGAGGTTCATGCCGGGAGTTTATCGGGGCCTTGCAATCGCCGGCAATGCCGGCTCCCACAGGGTCTGCATCCCACTGAATGTTGTGGGAGCCGGCATTGCCGGCGATGAGGCCTTCAAACCAGCCCCAGTTCCACCTGATCCGCCCTGATCCGCACCGGCCACACCTGCAACGCCTGCTGTGAATCCTCCAGACAATGCCCATCGCTCAGACTGAAATTCTGCTTGTACAACGGCGCCGCCACCACCAGCTCGCCCTTCAGATGCCCGACCAAGCCTCGGCCAATGACATTGGCGCCGGATTTCGGGTCCCGGTTGTCGACGGCAAACACCGGCGTGTCCTGCTCCGGCAGGTAGAACAACGCCACCTGCCGGCCTTCGAACCACACCACCACGCCCGATTGCGCAACCAGATCCTGGCGGCTGCAGACCGCTTGCCAGTCTTGTATTTGCAGGTTTACAGCGACATTGGACAGGCTCATCACAGCACCTCTTCAGTGGTCGGAATCAAATGCAGTTCAGCTGCGGCGATCGGCCGACGCTGGCCACGCTCACGGACAAAATGCACGCCCGGGTCGGGACGCTGGTCGTTGACGAAGGTACGAAAGCGCTTGAGCTTCTCGGGGTCTTTGAGGGCATTGGCCCATTCGCACTCGTAGCGGTCGACCACCAGCTGCATCTGCGCCTCAAGCTCGGCGCCCAGGCCCAGGCTGTCGTCGATAATCACCTGCTTGAGGTAATCCAGCCCGCCCTCCAGGCTCTCGCGCCAGACCGAGGTGCGCTGCAATTTGTCGGCGGTACGGATGTAGAACATCAGCACCCGGTCGATGAGACGGATCAGCCCCGCATCATCAAGGTCGGTGGCGAACAGCTCGGCATGGCGTGGCCGCATGCCGCCGTTGCCGCAGATGTACAGGTTCCAGCCCTTCTCGGTGGCGATCACGCCGATGTCCTTGCTCTGCGCCTCGGCGCATTCGCGAGTACAGCCGGATACCGCGAACTTGAGCTTGTGCGGCGAACGCAGGCCCTTGTAGCGATCTTCTATGGTCAGGGCCATTTGCACGCTGTCCTGCACGCCATAGCGACACCAGGTGCTGCCGACGCAGGACTTCACCGTGCGCGTGGATTTGCCGTAGGCATGCCCGGTTTCGAAGCCGGCTTCGATCAGCTCGCCCCAGATCGCCGGCAACTCGTGCAGCTGCGCGCCGAACAGGTCGATGCGCTGGCCGCCGGTGATCTTGGTGTAGAGGTCGTATTTCTTCGCCACCTGGCCGATGACGATGAGCTTTTCCGGAGTGATCTCGCCAGCAGGAATCCGCGGCACCACCGAATAGGTTCCGTTCTTCTGCATGTTGGCCATGAAGGTGTCGTTGGTGTCCTGCAACGGTACCAGCGAAGGGTCCATGATCGGCTGGTTCCAGCACGAGGCGAGGATCGAGCCGACCGTGGGCTTGCAGATATCGCAACCGACGTGGCCGCGGCCATGCCTGGCGAGCATTTCCTCGAAGCTGAGGATGCCTTCGACCCGCACCAGGGCGTACAGCTCCTGGCGGGTATAGGCAAAGTGCTCGCACAGACTCTTGTCGACGCTGACGCCGCGGGCGATCAGTTCGTGTTCGAAGACCTGCTTGAGCAACGCCGCGCAACCACCGCAACCGGTGCACGCCTTGGTCTGCTGCTTGAGTTCACCGAGCTCGCCACAGCCGTTGTCGATGGCGCTGCAGATCGCGCCTTTGCTGACGTTGTGGCAGGAACAGATGGTGGCGCTGTCCGGCAAGGCGTCGGCACCCAAGGTCGGTGCACCGGCGCTTTGCGGCAGGATCAATGCTGCCGGATCGGCCGGCAGGGCGATGCCGTTCTGCACATATTGCAGCAAGGTGTCGTAGTAACTGTTGTCGCCCACCAGCACCGCACCGAGTACGCGCTTGCCAGTGGCATCGACCACCAGACGGCGATAGGCCGAGCCGGCTTCGTCAATAAAGCGGTAGCTGCGTGCGCCCGGGGTAGCGCCGTGGGCGTCACCTATCGAGCCGACATCAACGCCAAGCAACTTGAGCTTGGTCGACATGTCGGCGCCGGTAAAACTGGCGGTATTCTCACCGGCCAGCGCCGCCGCGACATTGCGCGCCATGTTGTAGCCCGGCGCAACCAGGCCGAACACACTACCGCTCCACGATGCGCACTCGCCGATGGCATAGATGTACGGATCGCTACTGCGACAGGCGCTGTCGATCACCACCCCGCCACGCGCTGCAACCTCAAGACCGCTGCTGCGACCCAGAGCATCCTGCGGACGAATCCCGGCGGAAAATACGATCAGGTCGGTTTCAAGAAACTCGCCGCCCTCGAAGTTCATCCGGTAGCGATAGTCTTCACCGGCCACCACCGACTGGGTCGCCCGCGACAGGTGCACACCCACACCGAGCGCCTCGATCTGCGCCCGCAAGGCCGCGCCGCCTTCAGCGTCCAGTTGCACCGGCATCAAGCGCGGGGCGAATTCCACCACGTGCGCTTCCAGGCCCAGTGACTTGAGAGCGTTGGCGGCTTCCAGCCCCAGCAAGCCACCACCGACCACCACGCCACGCCGGACACCGATGGCTGCAGCGCGGATGGCATCGAGATCATCGAGCGTGCGGTACACCAGACGCGAAGCGCCCTCGCAGCCCTCGATTGGCGGCACAAACGGATAAGAGCCGGTGGCCAGGATCAGTTGGTCATAGGCGTAACGCCCCGCCGAAGTCAGCACTTGCCGACGCTCGCGGTCAATCTCCAGCACCGTTTCGCCCAAGTGCAGATTCACCCCGTGCTCGGCATACAGCCCCGCAGCACCGAGGGCCAGGGTTTCAGCGCAGCTGCCGCTGAAGTACTCGGACAGGTGCACGCGGTCGTAGGCACGCTGGCGCTCCTCACCGAACACTCGCAGCTCATAACGGCTCAGGGCGCCGCGTTCGATCAGTTGCTCGACGCAGTGATGCCCGACCATGCCGTTGCCGACGATGATCAGTTTTTTCCGCTGGGCGATGGTCGTTGCTGCATTCATACCCGATCCTCACTCAAGGCCATTCACGCTGGCTGTACTGCCGGGGCGCGCCCGGAAAACAAAAAAAGGCGCCTGGAGCCGAAGCTCCAGGCGCCTTTGCCTGGTCGTTCTATGTAGTTCCGGGTGCGAATCGCCATTGACCCGCAGGAACGTTGTAACAGTGCAAAAGCAGGGACCATGCCAACTGCCAAAGCCTTTGAAACCAGGGCTTTTCGCTAGCGTAAACGGCAGTTGTCGACCCAGGCTGGTGCAAGCCTCCCCCTTATGGGGCACTCAATACACATCGCGCAGATAACGTTTGCTCCGGCTCAGTTCAGCAACGTAGGCATCAGCCTGTTCAGCGCTCATCGCGCCGTGCTCAGACACCACCTGCTTGAGCGCGGCATCGACGTCACGGGCCATGCGTCCGGCGTCACCGCATATATAGAAGTAGCCGCCCTCTTCCAGCCAGCGCCAGAGTTCAGCGCCGTGCTCAAGCATGCGTTGTTGCACATAGATCTTTTCCGGCTGGTCACGTGAAAACGCCGTATCCAGGCGGGTCAGATGCCCCTCGCGCTGCCAGGCCAGGAGCTCGTCGCGGTAATAGAAATCGCTGGTCGCTTGCTGCTCACCGAACAGCAACCAGTTACGCCCCTTGGCACCTTCGGCCTGACGCTCCTGCAGGAATGCCCGGAACGGCGCGACGCCGGTGCCGGGACCGACCATGATCACCGGCGCTGTGCCGTCCTTGGGCAGGCGAAAATGTGCGCTTGGCTGGGTGAAAATGGCCACTTTGCCCTGTGCCGCACGGTCGGCCAGGTAGGTTGAGCAGACGCCTTTGCGCTGGCCATAACGGACCGTGGAAACCGTCAGATGAACCTGATCGGGGTGGTACTTGGCGCTGGAACTGATCGAGTACAAGCGTGGCTGCAACGGTTTGAGCAGGCTCAGCCAGGTCTCCAGGTCGAGCGCCGGTTTGAAGGCATGCAACAGGTCAATCAGTTGCTTGCCCCACAACCATTCCTTGAGCGCCGCCTTGTTCTGCGGTTTTAGCAGGTCCTGCAGGTGCACGTTGCGACTGTGCAGGGCCATGGTTTCCAGCATGACCGGCGTGACCTTGGCGATCTCCAGATGCTCGCTCAAGGCAGTGGCCAGTGGCATGTCCGCCTGGCCCTTGAGGCTGACCAACTGACGCCCCTCCAGACCGGTCGCCGCGAGCAGCTCGTTCACCAGCGCCGGGCAGTTGCGCGGCCACACACCGAGGGCATCGCCGGCCTGATAGCTGAAGCCGCTGTCGGCCAGGTCGAAAACAATCTGCCGGGTTTCCTTGTTGGCGCCCGGACTGTTGAGCAAGCGGTTTTCCCGCACCCTGGCAGGCAGCGGCTGTTGTTTGCTGAAGCCCGTGGCCGCTGGCTTGGACACCGGTAAGGCCAGCGTCTGCTGCTCCCGCCCGAACCTGGCCAGCAGCGCCTGCAACCACTCCCCTGCCGGTGCGGCGAAATCACCCTCGCAATCGACTCGCTCCAGCAAACGCTGGCAACCCAACTCGGCCAGGCGCTGATCGAGCTTGCGACCGAAACCACAGAATTGCTCATAGCTGGAGTCGCCCAGCGCCAGCACGGCATAGGGCAGCCCGGCGCAACGTTGCGCATGCTCGCCCTGCAAGTCCTGCCAGAACGCCGCGCCGCTGTCCGGTGCGTCGCCATCGCCAAAGGTACTGGCGATCAGCAGCAGGCTGGCGGGGCTGTCCAGTTGCGCCAGCGCGACATCCTCCATGCAGCTCAATTGCACCGGCAGGCCAACCTCGCGCAGCTGTTCGGCGCACTGTTCGGCCAGGGCCTGGCCGTTGCCGGTTTGCGAGGCCCAGAGCAGCAGGTGCTGATCCTGCATCGAGGCGCGCGGTGGCTCGACTTGAACCGCGCTGATGCGTTCGCCTGCAACCCGACTCAAGGCTACCGCGCAGTATTTGAAGGCCGGTTGCAGCGACAGCGGATCGACGGCGTCGCTGGTGACTGCGTTGATGGCGAGGTTGTCGCCATAGACATCATTCCAGTGAAACGGCGCAAAGCAGTTGCCGGGCAATACTCGCATAGTGATGCGTGCGGGCAACAGCGCCTGGCCACGCCGCGAGCGCACTTGCACCTGGTCCTTGTCGGCAATGCCCAGACGTTCGGCATCCTCGGGGTGAATCTCGACGAAGGGGCCGGGATCGAGTCTGTTCAACGCCGCGACCTTTCCGGTCTTGGTCAAGGTGTGCCATTGGTGCTGGACCCGCCCGGTGTTGAGCACCAGGGCAAACTCCTCATCCGGCAGCTCGGCGCTCGGCAGGCAGGGCCGGGCAAAGAAGCGGGCCTTGCCACTCGGGGTGGCGAAGGCGATGGCCGGCGTATGGCCAGTGGTATCGCGATAGAGGCTCTGGCTGACCCCGTCATTGCGATAACGCAGCGGGCTGCGGCAGTCCTCACGCCCGGGTTCACACGGCCATTGCTGTGGCGCCTGGCGCAAACCGGCGTAGCTGATGCCGCGCACATCATAGCCGGTGGCCGGATTCCAGGCCTGGCGGATCTCGTCGAACACCGCCTCGGCACTGTCGTAGCTGAACGCTTCGGCGTAGCCCATGGCACAGGCGACACGGGCGATGATCTGCCAGTCGGGCAAACTATCACCCGGTGGCTCGACCGCCTTGCTCATCAAGGTCAGGTTGCGCTCGGCGTTGACCATCACCCCTTCGCCCTCGGCCCACAGTGCAGCGGGCAAAAGGATATCGGCATAGCGATTGGTTTCGGTGTCGAGAAAGGCATCCTGGGTGATCACCAGCTCTGCCCGCTGCAGGCCGTCGATCACCTGTTGCCGGTTGGCGACGCTGGCCACCGGATTGCTGCAGATGATCCAGCAGGCCTTGATCTGCCCGGCTGCCAGTTGCTCGAACAGGGCTACGCTGCCGTCACTGCTTGCGCTGCGCAGAGTGCCTGCGGGCAGCTGCCAGAGCTGCTCGACAACCGCACGGTCACTCTCGATCAGGGCCGAACGCTGGCCGGGCAGGCCCGGGCCCATATAGCCCATTTCGCGTCCGCCCATGGCGTTGGGCTGGCCAGTGAGGGAAAACGGCCCGCTGCCAGGCCGGCAAATCGCCCCGGTGGCCAGGTGCAGGTTGCACAGCGCGTTGGTCTGCCAGGTGCCATGGATGCTCTGGTTCAGGCCCATGGTCCAGCAGCTCATCCATTCCGGCGCCCGGCCGATCCAGTCGGCGGCCCGGCGGATATCGGCTTCGGCAAGCCCGGTGATGGCGGCGACCCGCGCGGGCGTGTAGTCCTCGAGAAAGTCCGGCAGGGTTTCCCAGCCTTCGGTATAGCGCTCGATGAAATCATAATCACAATGGCCGTTGTGCTTGAGCAGATAAAGCAGGCCGTTAAGCAGCGCCAGGTCAGTGCCCGGTTTGATCTGCAGGAACAGGTCGGCTTTGTCGGCAGTGGCACTGCGCCGTGGGTCGACGACGATCAGCCGGGCACCGGCCTTGAGCCGGTCGAGCAAGCGTAGAAAGAGGATCGGGTGACAGTCGGCCATGTTCGCGCCGATAACGAAGAACACCTCGGCACGATCAAAATCCTGATAGCTGCCCGGCGGTCCGTCGGCCCCCAGCGACTGCTTGTAGCCGCTGCTGGCGCTGGCCATGCACAGGCGCGAATTGGATTCGATGTGGCGGCTGCGGACGAAGCCTTTGGCCAGTTTGTTGATCAGGTACTGGGCTTCCAGCGACATCTGCCCGGAGACATAGAACGCCAGGGCATCGGGCCCATGCTCGTCAATGACTGCGCGCAAACGCCTGGCCGTCTGTTCAATGGCTGCATCAACAGGCGTCTGCACCGGATCACGTTGACGCTGGTCACGCAGGTAAGCCTGCTGCATGCGCCCCGCGTCGCTTAGCGGTTGATGGGCGGTCAGGCCTTTGGTGCACAAACGGCCAAAATTGCTCGGGTGGTGTTTGTCGCCGCTGACCTTGGTCACCCGGTTGCCTTCAACCGTCATGACGATGCCACACCCTACGCCACAATACGGGCAAACGCTGCGCACAGTACTGCTGCTCATCTGCCAACCTCCTGCTTGCGCAAACAAAAAGGCGCCCTGTCGCCCCGGCTTGTGAAAACAAGCGGGAGCAACACGGCGCCTTTGTCGTGAACGGGGCAATCTGCGTTGATTGCCGGATATTCAAGCGTTAGCAAGGGGCGCGCCAACACCGCGCAAGCCCATAACACCGGGCTTGTGCGGAAAACCATCGCGAAATTTCTGCACCGTTCTGGGCGGGCCTGCACCAAGGCAGCCCACTACCGATTTGCCGCTACCGCTATGGCTCTTTACAATTCGCGCCACTTTGGTCGGTATCCGCACATCCTTCTGCCGACCCCCGGAGCTTTTTCATGGAAGAACTAGAGCAGCACTGGCTGTATGCCCTGTCCGCGCCGATGGCCGCCCTCAATGGCGCCAGCTACACCGCCGCGACCTATTACGAACCGGCAGACGATGACGAAACGGACCTGCAGAAATGGTGGGGCATCAGCAATCGCCGGCAGTTGCTGGACATGCTGCACATGGCCGATGACGGCCATGCCACTGAAGTCAGCAACGCCTATTGGCAAGCGGCGCGCTGCCTGCCCAGCGAATGGCACGACGCGCTGGAGCAATTGAACCCGCGCCAACGCATCCAGTACCAATTCGCCTACCGCACCCTGGCCGATTGTGGCCCCAGTGGCATACGGGCCTGGGACCTGGGACGCATGGGCTTCCTGCTGCGCAGCGGTCTGCGCAAAGGCTATGTCAGCGCCGATGAAAGCCTCTGGCTGCAAGGTCGCCTGGCCCTGCGCGCGCGTCATTACTACAACGACTGGAACACCTACCTGGCGGGCTACATCTATGGCAAGGCGCTGTGGAATTGCTCCGACAGCAGCGACGATGAACTGGCCGCGGAACTCGACCGCCAAGGGGGCGAGCACTGGAACCGCTGCATTCTCAACAACCTGCGCAAGGGCGCCGGCGAACTGCTCGCCAGCCTGCCGTGGGACCTGCCGTTGAATCTGCCTGAACGCCCTGACACGCTGGAAGAGGAGGCCTGGTCATGAGCTGCTGGATACGCCTGGGCATTGAGCCGACCAACGACCCTGAGCTGATTCGCGGCGCCTATCGCGCACGCCTGCCACAGCATCACCCGGAAACCGACCCGGAAGGTTTCCAGGCCCTGCGCCAAGCCTATGAAGCCGCCTTGCAACTGGCCCGTGACGAGCAGCCCCAGGCAGTAGCGGAGCAAAGTCCGATGCCCGTGGAAGACGGCCCTGTCGAGCGCACGCGGGCAGCCTTCGCAGTGTTGCTTGAAGACTCGACCCGGCGCTTCGACCCCGCCGCCTGGCAAGGGTTTATCGAGCAGCTTGACCAGTTGTCCCTGGAAGACCTGGAACCGGTCAGCTGGAACCTGCTCTACAACCTGATGCAGACCAGCCCGTTATCCCACAACTGTGTACAGATGCTGGCTTCGCGCCTGGGCTGGTCCAGCCAGCTACTGCGGCTGGAACAACCGGAACAGGCCGAGGCGTTCCTCGAACGCACGGCCGAGCCGGACCCGTTCGACACCGCGCTGATGAAGGATTGGTCGCCGGCTGCGCAAATGGAGACCTTATGGTTCACCCGCAGCCTCGAGTACCTGTTCCACAACCGGCCACTGTTCGAGTACAAACGCTTCGCCACCACGCACACCTGCATGGCCTTGCCCGCAGATGAGGCGTTTATCCAGCGTTTGCTGGTGCAGTTCAGCCAGGCCGGCATCGCCAGCAAGACCTTCTGCGCGATGCTTGCCGAGCAACAGCGCCAGGCACCGGACGATCTCGACCTGCTGTACTTGCTGGCCTGCCAGAGCAGCGACAGCGGCCAGGAAGAACTCGCCCGCCAGTGCTGGACCCGACTGTGGCGTGAACACCAGCACCCGCGCGCCGCGCGCTGGCTGCTGGAGCTGTGCCACAAGCAGCAGCCACAACGCCTGCCCTTGCTGATCCAGGCCTTCGATCGACTGGAGCCGGTCACCCGCTGGCCAGACGATCTTGAAGCGCCAGAGCAGGCCTGGGGCAGCCCGTCACAGCGCCCGGAAACCCTGACGCGCTGGTTCGAAGCCGCCCGCAGCGGGTTGCCTGACATTGCTGGCACCTTTGTCGGCTGGCGCATGGACGGTGATGACGAACAGCCTTTGCTGGCCTGGCTGCTCGACGATCAGCAAGACGCTCAACTGCAGCGTCTGTACCGCCACGCCTGGGCACTGCATCGAGGCGACAGCGGATTGCTGCGCCAGATCTTGGCCGAAGCGCCCGACGATGATCCGCTGGACGCGCTGATCCTCGAAGGCTTCCAGTACCAGGCCGCGCTACAGCTGCGCTGGCTGAACGAATCACCGGTTGCCCTGGCGTTGGCCGCCTTCATTGATAGCCCTTCAGACCTGGCGCAATTGCCCGAAGCTTTGCGCGAAAACAACCTGCGGCCAGTGTGCCGCGACTGGATGCGCCGGGTGCGCAGTTACCCGACCGCTGGCCTGATACGGCTGGCTGAGGCGTTCAAGCCGGGCGGCATGTTCCCGGCACCTTATGCGCTCGAGCTCCAGGCGCAACTGGCCGCTGCCGGCATCGAACTGCCTCGCCCACCCGCCGATGACGGCCTGTGGACCTGGCACCGGCAGAACCTGTTCATGCTGGCCCTGATCGACCAGCCGGAACGTTGGCTGGCGATGACCTCACCCGCCTTGCTGGCCATGCCCTACCCTGCCGATCACCCGTTTGCCCCGCTGCAACAGGTGCTGCTGCGCCTGCAAGCGGAGCAAGGCAACCTGGATGGGCTGCTGGGCTGGCTGGACGACCATGATCCGGTACAACAGTTGCTGGGCCAGCGCCTGCTCAGCGTGCAACAGGTGCTGGACAGCAGCCGACTGCCCAGCAACCTGCAGCTGTTTGCCTGCCTTGAGCGTGATCCAGGCGCCTTCGAAGACGACATGTTCGGCCTCTTGCTGCTCTGCGGCGTGCTCTATCACGACCCAAGCCTGAACGCCGAGCAGCACCGCGAAGTATTGCAACAGATCGCCAACCTGACCTGCGCACAGGACTGGTTCGAGCCGTTTCGCGACGGCCTGATCAAGGGCGAGCCGGTACGCCCGCCAAGCAAAGTGCTCGAAGAGGATTATCTGCTCAACAGCACGTTGTTCTATACCGCCCTCGACGCCCTGAAGAACCTGGCACGCTACGGTCGCGCCGGCGTACCAAGGGTCAAAGTGCTCAAGGAGCTGCAACGCGCCAAAGACTTCCCGGGCATGGACACCGGCATCCGTGCGGCGATGACGGCGTTGCTGTCGTGGTCCGAACGTCTGTTGCCGGCCAACGCCAGCAACCAGGCAGTGCCAGCCACGCATATATGGAAACTCGGTAGCCGCCTGAGTCGCAAGGCCTATGGCGTGCAGGTGCTCGGCAGCATCATCCTCGGGCCGCTGTTGACCCTGATGGCCGGGAGCATGCCGTTACAGATCCTCTTTGCCCTGTTGTTCGTCGGCCTGTTGGGCAGCGCCAGCCTGCGCCGTTTGCATGATATCGGCCGAGGCATCCCGACGCTGATCCTGTTCGCGGCGCTGCTGCCGTTCCTGCCGTTCCTGCCGCTGGTGCTACTGATCCTACCGGGTGAACCGCTGCCCAACCGCTACGGTCTGCCACCGGTGAACGCCGGGAAAAACAACCTGCAGGCGGGCCTGCAGGCAGCTTTGCGGCGCTTGAACGGTTAGAACCGCAGTTGCTCCAGTGCCTCGCTGAGGCGCTGGCGCTGACGGCTGATCTGTTCAGGTTGCTGGCTGGCCAAGGCGCTTGAGAAGTCGTCCAGCCAGCTGCCGATCCGTTCGCGGTCATCGCCCAGGCTCTGCATCCAGGCCCGTTCCAGACGGGCCAGCAGGGTGCGGTTGGGCAACGCATCGCGTGGATGGATTTTCAGCCCCGCGAGCCGTGCATGGCTGGCCTGCCGCGCTTTTTGATCGAGTCCGGTGGGGCTGCGGTCAATGCTGTGACTGTGCTGCTTGCCGGTGTCGAGCAAGGTCACGTCAACCTCCAGCAGGCCGTTGATGTCATAACTGAAGCGCACATCCAGGCTCTGGATGCTGCCATTGGGCGTGAGCGCAATCTCGAAGGCGTCGATAAAGATATTGTCACGCACCCAGGGCCGCTCGCCCTGGTACACCTCGATGCGGATCATTTTCTGCTCGGCATGGGTACTGCTGAAGCGCTTGACCCTGGACGTCGGAATCACCGTGTTGCGCTCGATGATCGGCGCAAACACACCGCTGACCTCTTCGCTGCGCGCGGCACTGATCCCCAGCGTATACGGACAGACATCGGTCAGGATCAACTCTTCAATGGCTTCGTCGCGGGCCTTGCATGCCGCCTGGGTGGCGGCACCGAGCGCGACGATCGTATCCGGGTCCAGGTGCCGGTATGGCAGGCGGCCGAACAGGGTGGCAACCATCTGCTGCACCGCCGGCATACGTGTGGCGCCGCCCACCAACACCAGACTGTCAAGGTCCTTGGGGCTCACCCGGGCGTCGCGCAAGGCCTGCTCGATCGGTGCCCGGATACGCGCCAGCAGCCCGGTCCAGATCTTCAGCGCACGCGCTTCGTCCAGTGACCAATGGCGCGTTTCACCGGCAACCTCACAGCTCAGGTGCTGCTCACCCTCACTCAGTTTGCACTTCAGCTGTTCGATGGCATCGGCAAGGCTGGCCAGGGTTTGCGGCGCCACGGCCGACGGCTTGAGCTGCCAGTCCTGCAGACAGGCTTGCAGCAACGCCGCGGTAAAGTCTTCACCGCCAAGGAAGTTGTCACCGGTCGATGCATGCACCTCGATCAGCGGCAGGGCGTATTCCAACACCGTGACATCAAACGTACCGCCGCCCAGGTCGAAGATCAGCGTACGTTCAAACTTCTTTTCGTGCAGGCCGTAGGCCATGGCTGCGGCGGTCGGCTCATTGATCAGGCGCTGCACGCTCAAACCGGCCAGTTCGGCGGCGAAGCTGGTGCGCTTGCGTTGCTCGTCGCTGAAATACGCTGGCACCGAAATAACCGCCTCACTCACCGAACAGCCCAGAAAGGCTTCAGCATCGGCTTTCAAGGCACCGAGCACCAATGCCGAGAGCTCTTCCGGGCTGAACGACTGGTCACCCAGCTCAAGTTTTTTGTCACTGCCCATGAAGCGTTTGAAGGCGCCGACGGTGCGCTCAGGGTGAGTCGTCAGCCGTGCTCGGGCTGGCGCGCCAACCAGAATACTGCCGTCGTCATCGAGACTGACGACCGAAGGGGTAAGGACATCGCCGAGGGCGTTGGGGATCAGTTGCGCCTGGCCATCGCGCCAGACAGCCACCAGGCTGTTGGTGGTGCCCAGGTCGATACCCAGCAGAGGCGTCGGGGAAGTGCGTGCATCCTGCATGATTGATCTCTTGCTCAGTAGGGGCTGGCACGGAGAAAGCAGCGACGTACCAGCGTGCTGTTGAATTCTGGGCGAAATCCAGAAACAAAAAAAGCGACCCTAAGGTCGCTTTCTTTGTGGCTTCCGGGTGTTCAGTGGGCCCTGGAAGCTAAATATGGCGCAGCGGACGGGACTCGAACCCGCGACCCCCGGCGTGACAGGCCGGTATTCTAACCGACTGAACTACCGCTGCGCGATACACTGAGAAGTGGTGGGTGATGACGGGATCGAACCGCCGACCCTCTGCTTGTAAGGCAGATGCTCTCCCGGCTGAGCTAATCACCCTTTCGTCTCGGTGTGGCGCGCATTCTACGGAGCACCGAACACTCTGGCAAGCACTTTTTTAAAAAAAATTTTCAGGCGTTCCAAAGACTTAGCGGACTTGGCCTGAAGCGCCCGCTCGGAGAATAATGCCCTCCTTATGTGTTGAGGAGAGATTCACCCCATGTGGTTCAAAAACCTGCTGACCTATCGCCTGACCCAGGATGTCCCGTTCGATCCCGAAGCACTGGAAACCGCTCTGGCCAGCAAGCCGGCGCGCCCTTGCGCCAGCCAGGAGTTGACCACTTACGGTTTCGTCGCGCCGTTCGGCAAAGGCGAAGATGCCCCGTTGGTTCATGTCAGCGGTGACTTCCTGCTGATCGCCGCGCGTAAAGAAGAACGCATCCTGCCCGGCAGCGTGGTGCGCGATGCGGTCAAAGAGAAGATCGACGAGATCGAAGCCGAACAGATGCGCAAGGTCTATAAGAAGGAGCGCGACCAGATCAAGGACGAGATCATCCAGGCCTTCCTGCCACGTGCCTTTATCCGTCGCTCGATGATCTTCGCCGCCATCGCCCCCAAGCAGGGCCTGATCCTGGTCAACTCGGCCAGCGCCAAGCGTGCCGAAGACCTGCTCTCGACCCTGCGTGAAGTGATGGGCTCGTTGCCGGTGCGTCCGGTGACCGTGAAGATCGCCCCGAGCGCGACCATGACCGACTGGGTCAAGACCCAGCAAGCCGCCCCGGACTTCTTTGTCCTGGACGAATGCGAACTGCGTGACACCCACGAAGACGGCGGCATCGTCCGTTGCAAACGCCAGGACCTGACCAGCGACGAGATCCAGCTGCACCTGGGTACCGGCAAGGTGGTGACCCAGCTGTCGCTGGCCTGGCAGGACAAACTGTCGTTCGTGCTCGACGACAAGATGGTCATCAAGCGCCTGCGTTTTGAAGAACTGCTGCAGGACCAGGCCGAAGAAGATGGCGGCGACGAGGCCCTGGGCCAACTCGATGCCAGCTTCACCCTGATGATGCTGACCTTCGGCGAGTTCCTGCCGGCGCTGTTCGAAGCGCTGGGTGGCGAAGAGATTCCGCAAGGGGTCTGAGGCCTTATCGCGGGGCAAGCCCGCTCCTACCGATCCCGGTAGGAGCGGGCTTGCCCCGCGATGACACCCGCAACCCAGCCGCCAGCATCCAACCGTTCTCCCCCCACGCATCAGCACCCCGCCTGACTCATTGCAAGCCGGGAGCGATGGCGTGTGCTTGCTGGAAAGGCTTCAGCCTGTAGTGCACTGCAACAGGTGATTACTTTGAACAGCTCAAGCACACAGCAACAATCAGGAGAAATACCATGGATGACTCGAAACTGGACACGTCAAAATCTTTTACCGCCGACGTGTACCTGGAGGACGGTGATGTACGGCGCCCTGTACGCATCAATGACAGCGGCTGGCTGCAGATTCTGGATGCCGAGATCAAAGGCCATCCCGTACTGCCAACTACCCTGTGGTTTGGCTGCTATGAGGAAAACGGCGAAGCGATCTACATCATCAAGGAGTACACCAAAGGCGGCAGCAAAAACGGCAGCACATTAGATATCAGCAACAATGACTATTTAGGCTTCTATTCGAAATCAGCCAGACACTGGCGAGTGACCCGACAGGATGGCGATGAGCTGATTCCCAAATCCACGCCCGAAGCGCATATATCGGTGTCTACCAAAGGCGGCAGGAAGTGGACCGCTCAGGGTGAACACTGCGTGGTGTCGAAGGATGGCGCTGACAGCAGATTTTTAGTGCACATCCATAAAGTCGGTATCTATCATTTTTGATCGCGTCAGTTCCCTGCATGAGCACGGCTGATCCAGAACTTGTGAGCTCCCGGGTTGCCCCGATAGTCCAACAGGGGCACCATATTGCCCACGGTGAGGACGGCCTCACGACGCACTGCGTTAACGTTTCGGGGACGGCCCCATCCACTGCTAGAGATGTTGCATGTCCTGGATCATCCTGTTTTTCGCCGGTCTGTTCGAAGTAGGCTGGGCCGTCGGCCTCAAATACACCGACGGCTTCACCCGCCCGCTGCCCACTGTCCTGACCATCGCCGCCATGGCTGTCAGCCTCGGCCTGCTGGGCCTGGCCATGAAGGAGCTGCCGCTGGGCACCGCCTATGCGATCTGGACCGGGGTCGGCGCCGTGGGCACGGTGATCGCCGGTATCATCCTGTTCGGCGAATCCATGGCGCTGGTGCGCCTGGCCAGCGTCGCATTGATCGTCACCGGCCTGATCGGCCTCAAGGTCAGCGCCAGCTGACCTTGCCCTGAGCGGTCAGCGCAGGTTGCCACGCAACTGACTGACCCGCTCACGCAACATCGCAGGCTCCGCCGCCTCCACCGGGATGGCGGACCCGGCCACCAGCGTTACCCGCGACCATAATCGGCGAAAGAAGCCCTTGGCCGGGTCGCGACTGAAAAAACTCCCCCACAAGCCCTGCAACGCCAGGGGAATCACCGGCACCGGGGTCTGCTCGATGATCCGGCTCAGGCCACCCTTGAACTCATCGATCTCACCGTCGGTGGTCAGCTTGCCCTCGGGGAAGATGCACACCAGTTCGCCATCGGCCAGGTAGGCGGCAATCTGCTTGAATGCCCGCTCGTAGGTCGCGGGGTCTTCATTGCGCCCAGCAATGGGAATGGCGCCGGCAGTGCGAAAGACAAAATTGAGCACCGGCAACTGGTAGATCTTGTAGTACATGACAAAGCGAATCGGCCGACGCACCGCTCCGCCGATCAGCAGCGCATCCACGAACGACACATGGTTGCACACCAGCAACGCCGCGCCCTCCTCCGGGATCTGCTGCAGGTCGCGGTGCTCGACCCGGTACATGGAGTGGCTGAGCAGCCAGATCATGAAGCGCATGGTGAACTCAGGCACGATCCTGAAGATGTAGGCGTTGACGCCAATGTTCAGCAACGACACCACCAGGAACAACTGCGGGATGCTCAGTTCAGCCAGGGTCAACAGCACGATGGTGACAATCGCCGACACCACCATGAACAGCGCATTGAGGATGTTGTTGGCGGCAATCACCCGTGAACGTTCGTGCTCAGCCGTGCGCGACTGGATCAGCGCGTACAGCGGCACGATATAAAAGCCGCCAAAAACGCCGAGGCCGACAATCGCCAGCAACACCCACCAGGCTTCGCTCATGCCCAGCAACGCCAGCCAGTCATGCGGCGTCGCCGCTGGCGGAACATCACCCGAGTGCCACCACCAGAGCAAACCAAACAGGGTCAGGCCGAACGAGCCGAACGGCACCAGGCCGATTTCCACCTTGTGGCCGCTAAGGCGCTCGCACAGCAAGGAGCCCAGGGCAATGCCCACCGAAAACAAGGTCAGCACCAGCGTGACCACGGTTTCGTCGCCATGCAGCCAGTCCTTGGCATAGGCCGGAATCTGCGTGAGGTAAATGGCGCCGACGAACCAGAACCAGGAGTTGCCGACAATCGAACGTGACACGGCCGGGGTCTGGCCCAGGCCCAGACGCAAGGTCGCCCAGGACTGGGTGAAGATATTCCAGTCCAGCTTCATCTGCGGCGACGCCGCACTTGCCCGCGGAATCCACTGGCTGGACAGGTAACCCAGCGCAGCCACCAGGACCACCGCACAGGCCACCACCGGCGCATAGTGCGTGCTGGACATCATCACCCCGGCGCCAATGGTGCCGGCCAGAATGGCCAGGAAGGTGCCCATCTCGACCAGGCCGTTGCCACCGACCAGCTCCTGCTCATGCAGGGCCTGAGGCAGGATCGAGTATTTGACCGGGCCGAACAGCGCCGAATGGGTGCCCATGGCAAACAGCGCCAGCAGCATCAGCGCCAGGTGGTTGGTCAGAAAACCGATGGCACCGATGGCCATGATGCCGATTTCGGCCAGCTTGATCAGGCGGATCAAGGCATCCTTGGGGTACTTCTCACCGAACTGTCCGGCCAGTGCGGAAAACAGGAAGAACGGCAGAATGAACAGCAAGGCGCAGAGGTTGATCCAGATCGAGCGGTCACCGTCGATGGCCAGCTTGTAGAGAATCGCCAGGATCAACGACTGTTTGAACAGGTTGTCGTTGAACGCACCCAGCGACTGGGTAATGAAGAACGGCAGAAACCGTCGTTTGCCTAGAAGGCTGAACTGCGAGGCTTGACTCATCGTCCGTGTACCTGAGTGGGGCTTTGTCATTGGAGGCATGCAGAGCGGACAAAGCCACAATCACCCAGGTAAATGCAATCTACTTGTGTAAGCCGGCAATACACGGCGAGACAAACAGCTCACCGCGCCAGGCCCCGCGCAGGGTGAAGCTGGCGACCATCATCCACAGACCGGCCAGCGCCACCACCAGCACCAGGCCCATGTGCTGGAAGAAACCCAGGCCCAGCCAGGCACCGAGCTTGAGGGTGGCCAGGGTGTAGACCCCGAGCGGAAAGGTGAAGCCCCACCAGCCCAGGTTGAACGGCATGCCATGGCGCATATAGCGCAGGGTGATCAGTACGGCGGTAAGCAGCCACCACAAGCCGGCGCCCCACAACACAATCCCGGCGACCAGGCCCAGGCCGCGGGCAATTTCACCCAGCTCGCCGAAGCCGTTGGCAGCGAAGATCGCCGGAGCATCGGCGCCCAGCAGCAACATGCCCAACGCACCGGTGCCGATCGGGCCCAGCGCCAGCCAGCTGGAAGCGGCCATGTTGGCGTGGGGCAGTTTGTGCAGGGCCATGCGCAGCATGAGGATGGTCAGGATGCTGAACGCCACCGGCAGCGATACCGCCCACAACACATAGCTGGTAATCAGCACCAGAAATTGACTGTGGGCATCGATCAGGTGCGGCGCCAGCTGGCCACCACTGGCGGCGGCAACCTCAGCGGCAACCACCGGCAACAGCCAGACCGCGGTCATCTGATCGATACTGTGCTCCTGGCGGGTGAACATCAGGTAAGGAATGGCCACCCCGCACAACAGCGCCAGGCCGACATCGAACCACCAGAGCGCTTCGATCCAGGGCACGACACCTTCGCCCCAGCGATTGACGCCAAACAGCAAGCAACCGTTGAGGATGGTAGCCAGCCCCATGGGGATGGTGCCGAAGAACATCGACACCGTGGAGTGGGCAAAAATCTGCCGTGCTTCATTGAAGAACATTATCCAGCGTGCGGCATACAACACGCTGAACAGGATGAACAGGGCAATGGTCAGCCACCACAAGGCCTCTGCGGTTGCATGCAGGCTGTCGATGCCGATCTGCATCAGGGCCAGGGCCAGGACCCCGGTGCCCATGGTCGCGGCGAACCAGTTGGGGGTGAACTGACGGATGACTTCACGCGGGTGAGCCAGATGGCTCAACGGGCGCAAGGGAGAATCAATCTGTTGCTGGCATGGCATGGTCGGAGTCTCCTGTAGTCCGGTGACGTGAGACCATCTTAGGCCTGAAAAGAATATCCATATAACGGGTATTTTCTCTATCTGTTATCTGTTTTACAGATATGGATCCAGCGCTATCCACCCCTTCCCGCCCAGGCGTATGCTTGGCCACTGATGGCCCCACGCAATAACAACAAGGACGTGCCATGCTCGATGCCGTAAAGCGCTACAACCCGCAAGTACGCCTGCTGCTCACCACTACATTTGTCTTGACCCTGGCGCGGGCGATCACCCTGCCCTACCTGGTGGTCTACCTCGCAGAAAATTTCGCCCTGGACGTCAGTGGCATCGGCCTGATGA
Organism: Pseudomonas putida; assembly: GCF_028682475.1. Classification (GTDB taxonomy): domain Bacteria; phylum Pseudomonadota; class Gammaproteobacteria; order Pseudomonadales; family Pseudomonadaceae; genus Aquipseudomonas; species Aquipseudomonas putida_AG. Next base: position 78,036 of record NZ_JANHLE010000002.1, on the reverse strand, counting down.
TTGGCGGCGCGCTGATTGTCGCCTCGCTGTTGAGCCTGTACGGCGGCTACCTGATCGACACCCTGCGCAGCTACACGGTGATCATCGTCTCGACCCTGGTCTTCGCCGTCGCCTTCGTTACCGCCATCGTCAGCCGCGAACTGAGTCTGTTCTTCACCAGCCTGGTGCTGATCAACCTGGCACTGGCGGTGGTCGACATTGCCGCCAAAGCCGGGTTTTGTGCCCTGCTTCCGCTGGAAGAACGCTCGGAGGTGTTCTCGATCAAGTACACCTTGAGCAACGTCGCCTACGCCGTCGGGCCCTTTGTCGGTGTAGCGCTGATCATGCTGGATAATCACCTGCCCTTTCTGGTGTCGGCGGCGTTGGGTCTGGCCATGTGCCTGTGCTACCGGCGCTGGGGCGAGCGCTCGGCGCGGGCGCAGCTGGACAGCAACCCTCAGGCCGGTTTTCTCAGTGTCGGCGGACAACTGCTCAAGGATCGCCGGTTGATCTGCTTCACCCTCGGCGGCGCGCTCAGTGCCGTGGTCTTCGGCCAGTTCACCGCTTACCTGTCGCAGTACCTGGTAGTGACCACCAATGCCGGCGAGGCGGCGCGGTATATCAGTTACCTGGTGGCCACCAACGCCATCACCGTCATCGCCTTGCAGTATGTGATAGGGCGGCGCATCAACAGCCGCCAGCTGATGCCCTGGTTGCTGGCCGGCATGGCGCTGTTCCTGGCTGGCCTGCTGGGGTTCTCCCTGGCCCAGTCGCTGCTGGTCTGGTGCCTGGCGATGCTGGTATTCACCTTGGGCGAAATCATCGTCATTCCGGCCGAGTACATGTTCATCGACAGCATCGCCCCCGAACATCTGCGCGGGGTGTATTACGGGGCGCAGAATCTGTCCAACCTGGGGGCGGCGCTGGGGCCGGTGATCTGCGGTTTTGCCCTGGCACACCTGGTGCCGGTGGCCACCTTCTACCTATTGATTGGCTCGGTGCTGCTGGCGGCGCTGTTTTATTACCTGGGGGCTCGGCGCTCCTACACCCCCTGACCTGCGACGCTCTGCCACTGCTACCATGGTCGGCGCTGACGAAGCGCCAGCGGCGTGCCAGACTGATTGATCGAGGTTCGCCGTTACACTGACGGCTGTTTTTGTTTCGGAGTAGTCATGTCGCTGTCCAGTGGGCTGATCGCCGCGGTCGCCCTGGCCTATATGGCCATCATGTTCGCTATCGCATTCTATGGCGACCGCCGCAAAACGCCGCTGCCACCGCGCCTGCGTGCCTGGGTGTACAGCCTGTCGCTGGCGGTGTACTGCACCAGCTGGACCTTCTTCGGCGCCGTCGGTCAGGCGGCCGAACAACTCTGGGCGTTCCTGCCGATCTACCTCGGCCCGGTGCTGTTGCTGCTGTTCGCGCCCTGGGTGCTGCAGAAGATGGTGCTGATCAGCAAACAGGAAAACATCACCTCGATTGCCGACTTCATCGCCGCCCGCTACGGCAAGTCCCAGTCGCTGGCAGTGGTGGTGGCGCTGATCTGCCTGGTCGGTGTCCTGCCTTATATCGCCTTGCAGCTCAAAGGCATCGTGCTCGGCGTCAACCTGCTGATCGGCGCCAGTGCCGACGCCACCGGCAGCCGCGTGCAGGACACCGCGCTGGTGGTGTCGCTGGTGCTGGCATTGTTCTCCATCGTTTTCGGTACCCGCAGCCTGGATGTGACCGAACACCACCGCGGCATGGTTCTGGCGATTGCCTTCGAGTCGCTGGTCAAACTCCTGGCGTTTCTGGCCGTCGGCGCCTTCGTCACCTTCGGCCTGTTCAACGGTTTCGACGACCTGTTCAGCAAGGCACAACTGGCCCCGCGCCTGGAAGGCTTCTGGAACGAGACCATCAATTGGCCGTCGATGGTGGTGCAGACCGGGGTGGCGATGATGGCGATCATCTGCCTGCCACGGCAGTTCCATGTCACCGTGGTCGAGAACATCGAACCGCAGGACCTGCGCCTGGCACGCTGGGTGTTCCCGACCTACCTGATTCTCGCCGCGCTGTTCGTGGTCCCCATCGCCCTGGCCGGGCAGATGCTGCTGCCCGGAGTGATGCCCGACTCTTATGTCATCAGCCTGCCCCTGGCCGAAGCCCATCCGGCCCTGGCCCTGCTGGCCTTCATCGGCGGCGCCTCGGCAGCCACCGGCATGGTGATCGTCGAAGCCGTGGCGCTATCGACCATGGTCTCCAACGACATGCTGCTGCCCTGGTTGTTACGGCGCAATAACGCCGAGCGACCGTTCGAAGTGTTCCGCCACTGGATGCTCTCGGTACGCCGGGTGACCATTGTGGTGATCATGCTGCTGGCCTATGTCAGCTACCGCCTGCTGGGCTCCACCGCCAGCCTCGCCACCATCGGCCAGATCGCATTTGCCGCCGTGACCCAGTTGACCCCGGCCATGCTCGGCGCGCTGTACTGGAAGCAGGCCAACCGCCGTGGCGTGTTCGCCGGCCTCGCCGCCGGGGTGTTCCTGTGGTTCTACACCCTGGTCCTGCCGATTGCCGCGCATAGCGTGGGCTGGCCACTGGAGCTGTTCCCCGGCCTTGCCTGGCTGCATGGCAACCCGTTGAACCTGCCGATCACGCCGCTGACCCAAGGTGTGGTGTTGTCGCTGGCCGGCAACTTCACCTTGTTCGCCTGGGTGTCGATCCTTTCCCGCACGCGGGTTTCCGAACACTGGCAGGCCGGGCGCTTCATCGGCCAGCAGACCAGTGCCCGACCCAACAGCCGCTCGCTGCTGGCGGTACAGATCGACGACCTGCTCAAGCTCGCGGCGCGCTTTGTCGGTGAAGAACGTGCGCGGCAAAGCTTCATCCGCTTCGCCTACCGCCAGGGCAAGGGCTTCAACCCCAACCAGAACGCCGACGGCGACTGGATCGAGCACACCGAACGCCTGCTCGCCGGTGTGCTTGGCACCTCCTCGACCCGCGCCGTGGTCAAAGCCGCCATCGAAGGCCGCGACATGCAGCTTGAGGACGTGGTGCGCATCGCCGACGAAGCCTCGGAAGTACTGCAGTTCAACCGCGCCCTGTTGCAAGGTGCGATCGAGAACATCAGCCAGGGCATCAGCGTGGTCGACCAGAACCTGCACCTGGTGGCCTGGAACCGTCGTTACCTGGAACTGTTCAACTACCCCGACGGCCTGATCAGCGTCGGTCGGCCGATTGCCGACATCATCCGCTACAACGCCGAACGCGGGCTGTGCGGCCCCGGCGAAGCCCAGGTGCATGTGGCCCGCCGCCTGCACTGGATGCGCCAGGGCCGCGCGCACACCTCCGAACGACTGTTCCCCAACGGCCGGGTCATCGAGCTGATCGGCAACCCGATGCCGGGCGGCGGTTTCGTCATGAGCTTCACCGACATCACCCCGTTCCGCGAAGCCGAGCAGGCGCTCAAGGATGCCAACGAAGGCCTTGAACAGCGGGTCGCCGAACGGACCCAGGAGCTGTCGCAACTGAACCAGGCACTGACCGAAGCGAAAAGCCACGCCGAAGCCGCCAACCAGTCCAAGACCCGCTTTCTGGCGGCGGTCAGCCATGACCTGATGCAACCGCTGAACGCTGCCCGGCTGTTCTCTGCCGCCCTCTCCCACCAGGGCGACGGGCTCTCGGCAGACGCCCAGCAACTGGTCCAGCACATGGACAGCTCACTGCGTTCAGCCGAGGAACTGATCAGCGACCTGCTCGATATCTCGCGCCTGGAAAACGGCAAGATCACCCCCGATCCGAAACCCTTTGCCCTCAACGAGCTGTTCGACACCCTCGGTGCCGAGTTCAAGGTACTGGCCCAGCAACAGGGCCTGGATTTCCGCCTGCGCGGCAGCCGCCTGCGGGTGCACAGCGACATGAAGCTGCTGCGGCGGATCCTGCAGAACTTCCTGACCAACGCCTTCCGTTACGGCAAGAGCCCGATCCTCCTAGGGGTACGCCGCAACGGTGGCAAGCTGTGGCTGGAGGTCTGGGACCGCGGCCCGGGCATTGCCGACGACAAACTGCAAGTGATCTTCGAAGAGTTCAAACGTCTGGACAGCCACCAGACCCGCGCCGAAAAAGGCCTGGGCCTGGGCCTGGCGATCGCCGACGGCCTGTGCCGGGTACTCGGCCATTCCCTGGAAGTGCGCTCCTGGCCCGGTAAAGGCAGCGTATTCCGGGTCAGCGTGCCACTGGCCACGACACCGGCTGTGGCCGTCGTCACCCCGGCCGAGCAAGCCGGGCAGCCACTGGCGGGGATGCAGGTGCTGTGCGTCGACAACGAAGACAGCATTCTGGTCGGTATGAACAGCCTGCTCAGCCGCTGGGGTTGCCAGGTCTGGACGGCGCGCAACCGTGAGGAGTGCGATGCCCTGTTGAACAAGGGGATGCGTCCGCACCTGGCCTTGGTCGACTTCCACCTGGACGATGGCGAAACCGGTACCGAACTGATGGCCTGGCTACGCACGCGCCTGGGCGAGCCGGTACCTGGCGTGGTGATCAGTGCCGATGGACGCAGCGAAACGGTCGGCCAGGTGCATGCCGCCGGTCTCGACTACCTGGCCAAGCCGGTCAAGCCGGCGGCCTTGCGCGCCCTGCTCAATCGGCATCTGAGCCTGGTCCAGTAAGGGCGCTGGCGGCCAGTGGGTCGCCTTCGCTCATGGCCCGCTCCAGCAAGTCGGCCGGCAGGCTTTTGCTGGCGCGGGCACCGAGCAACTTGAGCTGTTCGCTGCGGCTGATCAGGTTGCCGCGGCCTTCACAGAGTTTGTTGCGCGCGGCGCTGTAGGCTTTATCCACCTGTTGCAGGCGATTGCCCAGTTCGTCCAGGTCCTGGATGAACAACACGAACTTGTCGTACAGCCAGCCGGCACGTTCGGCGATTTCCCGGGCATTCTGGCTCTGGCGCTCCTGCTTCCACAGGCTGTCGATCACCCTCAGGGTGGCCAGCAAGGTGGTTGGGCTGACGATGACGATCTGCCGGTCGAAGGCTTCCTGGAACAGGTTCGGCTCGGCTTGCAGCGCTGCAGAGAACGCCGCCTCAATCGGCACGAAGAGCAGGACGAAATCGAGGCTGTGCAAGCCTTCCAGGCGGTTGTAATCCTTGCCCGACAAGCCTTTGACGTGATTGCGCAACGACAGCACATGCTGCTTGAGCGCCGCCTGGGCAATCTCGCTGTCGTCGGCAGCAACGTACTGCTGATAGGCGGTCAGGCTGACCTTGGAGTCGACCACCACCTGCTTGTCACCCGGCAACATGATCAGCACGTCCGGCTGGAAGCGTTCGCCGTCAGCACTTTTGAGGCTGACCTGGGTCTGGTACTCGCGGCCCTTTTCCAGCCCGGCGTGCTCGAGCACCCGTTCCAGAATCAGTTCGCCCCAGTTACCCTGGGTCTTCTGGCCCTTGAGCGCCTGGGTCAGGTTGGTGGCCTCATCGCTCAGGCGCAGGTTGAGTTGCTGCAGGCGCTCCAGCTCCTTGGCCAGGGAAAAGCGCTCGCGGGCCTCCTGCTGATAGCTGTCTTCAACACGCTTCTCGAACGCCTGGATGCGCTCTTTTAGAGGGTCGAGCAATTGCCCCAGATGTTGCTGGCTGGTCTGTGCGAAGCGTTGCTCACGTTCATCGAAGATCCTGGTCGCCATTTCCGCGAACTGGGCACGCAGCTCGTCACGCGAGCCCTGCAGGTCGTCCAGACGCTGCTGATGGCTTTCCTGCTGTTCACGCAATTCCGCGCTCAGGGCCGCGCTGTGGGCGTCCAGACGGCGCAATTCAGCCTCACGGGCACTGCGTTCGATCTGCCAGGCATGGGCGGCATCACGGGCGTTGTCGCGGTCGATCTGCAGCAACTCCAGCTCACGGGCCTGCGCCGCCAGCGTGGCCTGCTTGGCAGCGTTGGCCTGACTCAGGTCGCTGATTTCGTCGCGACTGGCGTCGAGCTGGGCGAGCAAGCCTTCCTGAGCCATCTGCGCACTGCCCAGGCGCTCCTCGAGCAAAGCCGTTTGCGCCTCACGCGCGGCCTGGCGCCGTTGCTGGGCAAACACCCAGCCCAGGCACGGCACTGCGGCCACCATGATACCCAGCACGATGCTGGTCAGATCCAACGCCATTACCACCCGAACACCCCCAGCTGAAATCAACGGCTGAGCTTATCAGCCTTGCCGCTGTACTGCAGTCAAGCGTCTGGCAGTTGCTTGAGCAAGCGCCGGGCTTCCTGAGAGCCCTGCGACGCCGCCAGCTCCAGCCAGTAGCGGGCCTGTTCGGGCTCATTGATCTGCGCCTGGGCGCACAAGCGGCCGTATTCGAGCTGCGCACGCCGGTCCCCGGCACGCGCGGCCTGACGCAGCAGATCATGACCAATGCGCCGGTCGCGGGCGTTGCCGCAATCACGGCAGAGCATCTGCCCCAGACGACTTTGCGCGACCACCACGCCTTGACGCGCCGGTTGCTTGAGCAAGCGCCCGGCAAAATGCTTGACGTTGGGGTTATCACCCAGGCGCGGATTGTCGAGCAGCCACAAAGCGACCTTCAAAGTGAAGCGCTGGGGCTCTGGCAAGGGCGGTGGAGCGGAAGAAATAGCGGGGATTCTGGCGCGAAACTTCATAACCAACAGCGAAGGCAACTCGAGAGGCGCGCCACTCTACTCCATTTTTCTGCCAATGGCCCGAGCCCTTTGGATACTTTTTTCAAAATATTTCTGTGTTTATTTGTTGACGCTGGACGGGGACTTTTCTTCTGACAGAAGTTCACGCTCTGATTGTCAGACACATCGGAAAAAGCTAGCACGCCCGTCCTAGAGCAAGCGCTCGGGACAATCCACAGAAGCTGTGGATAACTCGGTGGACAACCCCCTCCAAGACCCCGCAAACCCCCATGAAATGGGGCTTTGGCTCAAACTGTCGATTTTTTCACCAGCTAAAATAAGTGTTTTTTTTCATTGACTTAAGCCCACGGTCAAGTCATTGGCGGGGGCATCAGGTGCTGTTGCAGCGCTGTAACATCGATTGCGCCAAGTGTGTACAACCGCCCCAAAGAAAGGCAGTTCGCTGCACGAATTTGGCACGTTCCCTGCCTCTTCCTCATGAAAGCGGGTCTTCACAGGAGGTAAAAAACGCGAGATACTGGTCGGCTCCGCTGCTGAAAAGCCACTCACCCTTGCCAAGACCCGGCCATTGCTGTAGTCTTGCGGCCGTTAGTACCAAGCTGAAAGTCAATTCTGGCCAAAGCAGTCCTTACAGTACCCTGCCCACCTTGGAGCAGCGCCTGTTGAAACAAGGACCGGCCCACTTGATGGTTCCCAGGTAAATCACTTCTTACTCTGACCGAACCAACCTGCAGATTGATCAGGATCTTCACCCCGTGGCATAGAACCTCGACCCGGTGTGTTGCCTGCCCTCTGACGTACCTACCAGTCAGCCCCAGCGCCACATGATAAATGCGCCCAAAACTGGCTGCCCTGTTCCAGTCAGGTTCTTCGCCCAGACTAAATCCCGGCGTTACTGGAACGTTTTAAGTGTGCACGGATCGAAACCGTGTCTATTGCAGGAACATCTAATAACTATGACTCACTCTATCCATACTCAGGCTGCGATTCGCACCCTTTCCCAGGCATTTGCCCCATTGAACTGCTTGATCCTGGCGTCGCGCAAAGGCGGCTTCAGCTTCACCCTGGTCAACGAGCACGGCATTGCCCGTCACAGCGAGCGTCTGTACCCCGAGCAGTACAGCCAGTCCGCACCGCTGCAAGCGGTCATCGAGCGCACCCGTCAGGCCCTGGTAGCCTGATCCCGCCTCGCTGCAACAGCTCAAGCCCCGCCCTCTCGCGGGGCTTTTTTATGCGCGCCACCCCGGTAGGAGCGGGCTAGCCCCGCGATTGCGGACTGTCTGCCACATCGCCTCGCGGGGCAAGCCCGCTCCCACAGCAAGCCCCTCTCCAGCATCCAGCCCTAATCACCTCACGGCATATGATTTATAACCAAAAGCCGCAAATGTTTTAAAAACAGACCTTTACACCGCGAATATGACACTACACTTCAACTCAAGCGGCACAGGCCGCTTCCGGCGGACCTGACCGACTCTCCAGCTGCCAAGCTCCAGCGTCCGCCGGTCAAATTCAAGTTCGAGGGCATTATGGGTATCGCCGCGAGCGAGTTGAGCCAGTTTGTCATTCGCCCGACTCTGATCTACCTGGACCGCCACAGCGCAACTGCCGAAGCCTTGTTACTAGGCGTTGCCGCCAGCCAGTCTGCCCTCGGTTCTGCCCTGCATGATCGCCGCGGCCACGGCCTCTACCGCATCGGCGAATTACGCCACCAAAGCATCTGGGACCAGTTTCTGGCCCGCGACCCCGAACTGGCCAGCCTGGTCCGCGGCCTGGCCAGCCAGCACGCCTTTCTCAGCGGCCCACACCTGGAACTGACGGTAAACCTGCGCTACGCCACGGCCATCGCCTGGATGCTGATCGAAGAACAAGCCCCCAAACTCCCCGCTGCCGACGATCTACTCGGCCTGGCGCGCATCTGGCGCCAGACTTTCCAACCCCAGGGACGCTTGCGCGACTTCACCTGCGCCTGGCAAACCTGCATCGCGCCTGTGACTCTTGAAGCCTGCTGACAGTCACTGAACTCCATAATCGGAAAACTCCTACCAATCTGGTCGGATTGTCCTACAAAACCGCTCTATCTCCTGCGATACAGCCTATAGCGCTGCGGGCGAAATGTTGGTAGTTTTCGCCCCGGAGATCCCAAGGAGTTCTAATAATGAAAAAAGTAATGCTCAAAACCTCTCTCAGCCTCGCCGTCACTCTCGCCTCGACTCAACTGTTCGCCAGCGGCTTTGCCCTCAACGAACAAAGCATCAGTGGCATGGGTACAGGTTTCGCGGGTCGTTCTTCCTCTGCCGATGATGCCAGCACCGTATACGGCAACCCTGCCGGTATGTCGCGTCTGAAACGCGAGCAAGTCACCGCTGGCGCCGCAGTCATTTTTGCCAAAACCGACATCAAGGACGGTCGCGGCACCTTTGGCGGCAGCAATGATGGCGACATGGTTCCAACCGTCGGCGTGCCAATGGGCTTCTACGTCAAGCCAATCGATGAGCACTGGGCTTTCGGTATCGGCATGTACGCACCGTTCGGCCTGGTCACCGACTATGAAAGCGGCTTTGCCGGCCGTTACTTCGGTAGCAACAGCGAAGTTCAGGTCATCACCCTGCAGCCGACCATCAGTTATGCCTTCAACGACAAGGTTTCGATCGGTTTCGGCCCGACCATCAACCGCATCGACGGCACCCTGGAATCCGCTGCGCTGAACCGCGCCACGCCGGGCCGCAATGACGGCAAAGTGAAGATCTCCGGTGACGATACCGCCATCGGTTACAACATCGGTATTCTGGTACAGGCCACCGACAGCACCCGCGTCGGCCTGACCTACCACTCGATGGTCGATTACAAGCTCGAAGGCGACACCAAAATTTCCGGCTCGGGCTTCGGTCCGTTCAGCGGCAGCAAGTTCGACGCTTCGCTGAAGATCAAGACCCCGGAATCGGTCGACTTCTCGGTTACCCACGAACTGGATGCCAACTGGACCCTGTATGCCGGTAGCACCTGGACGCGCTGGAGCCGCCTGGAAGCCATCACCGTCAACAACGATGGTGTCCCAGCTCCGCTGAACCCTGCACTTGGCCAGATCAGCGAAGAGCAGAACTGGCATGACACCTGGGCCCACGCCATCGGCGCGGCCTACAAGGTGAACAAGGAATGGACCCTGCGCGCCGGCCTCAGTGTCGACCAGGCGCCGACCAACAACGCCAACCGCTCGCCACGCATCCCGACTGGCGACCGCAAGGCAATCAGCCTCGGTGCTGGCTGGAGCCCGAACGATGACATGACCATCGACGTGGCCTACTCCTACCTGATGGAAGAAGACGTCAAGGTCAATCAGCGCACCTCGCTGAGCGACCCGGCTCACTTCAAAGGTTCCTACAGCGGCAAGTATGAAAACAGCGCTCACGGTCTCGGTGCTTCCCTCACCTACCGTTTCTGATTTCATCCTGTTGTAAAAAAACCGCCTTCGGGCGGTTTTTTCATGCTTGCTCGCCAGCCGGCCAGGTACTGCCCAGACACGCCTGCAGATAGTCCATGAACACCCGCACCTTGGGCGTCATGGCAAAACGGTCAGCCACGCACAGATAGACATCCATTGGCTCGGCCTGGGCATAGACCTGGGCAGGCTGTGAGTATTCGAACAGCGCCACCAGCTGCCCGCGCTCGATATAGGGCCGGGCGACGAATTCAGCCAGACGTGCGATGCCGCCATGATTGACGGCCATCTGGGCCAGCACATCGATATCGTCGCTGATCAACACATCAGCAAACTCGGCATCAAAGCGCAGGCCGTCGCGCACAAACCCCCAGCGCAGAAAGCGCCCGTCCACCGGATAGCGAAACACCAGGCAACGATGCTGCTTGAGCTGCTCCGGTGCACCTGGCCAGCCGGCCTGAGCCAGATACTCCGGTGAGGCACAGCAAATGAACGGCACCCGGGCAATGCGCCGCGCCAGCAGGCCGTGGTCCAGCTGTGGCTTGATACGGATACTGACGTCGACACCTTCCTGGCGATGATTGACGCGCCCATCACTCGTAACCAGTTCAATCGAAAGCTGCGGATAGCGGGCGCTGAACGCCGGAATCAATGGCGCCAGCACATGACGAGCGAATGCCGAAGACGAGGCGATACACAAACGCCCCTTGGGCTCGCAGTCAGGCGTCGTGACCGCCAGGTGCGCCTGTTCGAGGTCACGTTCAATGTGTTTGACCTTCTCGTAGTAAAGCGTGCCACTGGGGGTCAAGGCCATGCTACGCGTGGTCCGCGACAACAGCCGGACCTCCAGGTGCGCTTCCAGCCGCGCAATGTTCTGGCTGACTGCCGCCGCACTCAAACCCAGGGTTCTGGCGCCACCGGCAATGCTGCCCGCTTCGACAACCTTGATGAAGCTCTTGATCGAGCCGAGCAGATTCATGCGGATCAGTCCTGGATTCGTAAGATTCTCTTTATAAAGACCTAAGCCGCAGCCGTCTACCTGAGCCGCTGTCGCGCTTGCTAGGCTATACCCTCCACACCTGATAAGAAGTCCGCATGACAACCCGCAATGCCACCCCTCGCCGCCGCAAACTTGGCGCTCGTGCCACCCCTTACGTGTTCGCCTTCTATATGTCAGCGATCATGGCCATGCTGATGTGCTTCGTGATCACTGCCGCCACCGTCGGCATCGATGCGCACTACCTGAGCAACGTGCTCAAGGCCTATCAGCTGGCCATGCCGGTCGCGTTTACCTGCGTGCTGGTCGTACGCCCGATCGTGCTCAAGCTGGTGGCCTGGACCGTTCACCCCAGCCTCTGAAACCGCACGTTACGGCTGCGAAGCGATGGCCTTCTCGATAGCCGCCGTGAACTCGGGATCGTCCGGCTTGGTCAGGCTGGAGAAACTGGCGACCACCTTGCCCTTGCGATCGACCACGTACTTGTAGAAATTCCACTTCGGTGCGCTGCTCTGCTCGGCCAGCTCCTTGAACAACGGTGTCGCATCGCTGCCACGCACCGGCTGCGGCTTGGTCATGGTGAAGGTGACGCCATAGTTGGCGTAGCAGACCTTGGCGGTCTTCTCGGTGTCGGCGTCTTCCTGCTTGAAGTCGTTGGACGGCACACCGAGCATTTCCAGGCCTTGTCCGTGATAGGTCTTGTAGACGCTTTCAAGCCCCTCGAACTGCGGGGCGAAGCCGCAGTAGCTGGCGGTGTTGACCACCACCAGCGGCTTACCGGCAAAACGTTCGCACAGGTCGACCTGCTCCTTGCCGCGCAGTTCCGGCAGGCTGCCCTGCTTTTCAAGCAGCGCCGGACAGTCTGCGGCCTGCGCTGACGCCGCAGCCATCAGGGTGAACAGTGGAACCAAGATCCAGCGTGTACGCATCATCGTCTCTCCTTTGAGCCCGCCTATAGCCTGCAGAATACGCTTAGCACACGCCCATGCCCAACTGCATCAATGCCAGACCACCTTCATGCCAGCCCCACCAGATCAAGGCCAGCAGCAGTAACGCGAGCAGGGCCAGGAGCCCGCGCAGGGCAAAGCGGCTCATGCCGCTTGCGCCTGCAGGCGCGCCACAGGGCGTTCACGCACCGGCCAGTTGAGCGCCGCTGCCAACAGACTGAGCAGGATCGAGATCTGCCAGACCAGGTCGTAATTACCGGTCTGGTCGTACACCACGCCACCCAGCCAGCCACCGAGGAACGCCCCCAGCTGGTGGAACAGGAAGACAATACCGCCGAGCATCGACAGGTTGCGCACACCGAACAGGGTCGCCACCGTGCCATTGGTCAGCGGCACCGTCGACAGCCACAACAGGCCCATGGCAATGCCGAACAGGTAGGCACTGAACTGGGTGACCGGCGCCCACAGGAACAGCACGATCACCACTGCGCGCAACAGATACAGCGCGGTCAGCAAGCGTGGCTTGGACATCCGCCCGCCCAGCCAGCCGGCGGTGTAGGTACCGACGATATTGAACAGGCCCACCAGCGCCAGCACCGTGGTGCCAATGGTTGCCGGCAAATGCTGGTCGACCAGGTAGGCCGGCAGGTGCACGCCGATGAACACCACCTGGAAGCCACAGACGAAAAAGCCCAGCGCCAGCAACCAGAAACCGGAGTGCGAGCAGGCCTCACGCAGCGCCTGGCCCAAGCTCTGCTCGACACCCTGGCTGGGCAGCGGACGGTCCTTCAACAAGCCCACCAGCGGCACGATGAACGCCACCAGCAGACCCAGCACCAGCAACGCTGCCGACCAGCCCAGCCAGCCGATCAGGCCGAGCGTACCCGGGAGCATGGCGAACTGGCCGAAGGAACCTGCGGCGCTGGCAATACCCATGGCCATGCTGCGTTTTTCTGCCGGTACGGCACGACCGACCACGCCAAGAATCACCGAGAACGAGGTGCCGGAAAGACCGATACCGATCAGCAGGCCAGCGCTCAAGGACAGGGTCATTGCCGAATCCGACATCCCCATCAGCACCAGACCTACGGCATAGAGGATACCGCCGACCATCACCACTTTCGCCGCACCAAGGCGGTCGGCCAGGGCCCCGGCGAACGGCTGAGCCAGGCCCCAGATCAGGTTCTGCAGGGCGATGGCGAAGGCGAACACTTCACGCCCCCAGCCAAACTCCGCACTCATCGGCGCCAGGAACAGGCCGAAGCCATGCCGCACACCCAGCGAGAGCGCGAGGATCAACGCCGCTCCCAGGAGAATCCAACCACTGGTCCGCCATACCGATGTCATTATTGTTTTCTCCATCGCGCCGCAAGGCTATACGGGTATATACCCGCTTTAGGTCAAGAAAGGCTCAAGCCAGTATCTCTAACAGACGTACCAGTTCATCACGCTGCCCTTCACCGAGGGTATCGATCAGGCTGGCCTGGGCTTTTTCCCAGGCAGGTTCAGCCACTCGCAAACGCTCGTGGCCCTGCTCGGTGAGCAGCACCAGGCGATTGCGCAGGTCGCGACCTTCGGCCAGCGCCACCAACCCTTCGGCTTCCAGCACCCGCAGGTTGCGCCCCAGGGTACTGCGATCCAGGCCCATGGCTTCGGCCAGGGTCGAGATACTCGGCTGGTCGAGGCGACGCAAATGCCGCAACAAGGAAAACTGCGCGACGTTGATCCCGAAGCCTTCAAGGGCCTCGTCATAGTGCCGGCTGACCCCACGGGCAGCACGACGCAGATGGGTGCAGATGCATTCACTGGTCAACATGGATACGTGTATATACCCGCATAATCTTCGGTGCAAGCATTTCCTGGCAAGATGGCGCTGGAGACTACAGCGCCAGACTGAGTAAAACCGCCAACTCCAGCAATTCCAATAGCGCGCCGGCAGTGTCACCGGTGGTTCCCGCCAATCGACGAATCATCAGTCGACGAATAAAGAAAAAAACTACACCCGCAACAGCCAGAGCGTACAGACCGTGCAGCCCCGCCAGACATAAGCACAGGACGCAACTGGCAAGCAGCACCCATGCCCCGCTACGCCTTGGCACATGATCGGCCAAGGCCTGCCCCAGTCCCCCGGCCCGCACATAGGGCGTGGACAGAAACAGCCCGAGCAACGCCGCCCGACCCAGCAACGGCGCCAGTATCAACAACAGGCCCTGGCCACGCTCCACCAGCACCAGTAAGGCGCAGAACTTGAGCAGCAGCACCAGCACCAGCGTCACCACGGCAATCGGCCCGCTGCGCGGGTCTTTCATGATTTCCAGGGTGCGCTCACGGTCACCGAAGCCGCCCAGCCAGGCATCGGCACTGTCAGCCAGACCATCCAGGTGCAAGCCGCCACTGAGTAGAACCCAGGCGCAGAGCAACAAGGCCGCGTGCAGCAGCAACGGGCTGCCGTCGAGTAAAGCATTCAACCCCCACAGCAGCACGCCAAACAGCAGCCCCACCAGCGGATAAAACAGCAGAGAGCGGCCCAACTGCTCAGGTGTCGGCATCCCCGGCAAACGCACCGGCAGGCTGCTGAGAAACTGCAAGGCAATCCAGAACGCGAGCATCTCAGGAAACTTCCCGCAGACTGCCGTCGGCGTGCACTTCAAGGCGGCACAAGGCGCCATGAGCGACTTCGACCTGCAGTAACTGTTCACGCGGCAAGCCCCTGGCCCGTGCCAGCAACAGGCGCATCACGCCACCATGGGTGACCAGCAACAGGTGCTTGCCTGCATGTGCCCGGTGCAACTCGGCAATGGCGGCCAGCACGCGCTGGGAGAAGGCGGTCACCGGTTCACCGCCAGGCGGGGTGAACGCATAGGGATCGGCCCAGAACTGGCCTAATTGCTGCTCATGGGTGAGCATCAGGTCAGCGGCGCTGCGCCCTTCCCACTCGCCAAAATGCAGCTCCTGCAACCCGGGCGCCAACTGCACCGGTAGATGCATTTGCTCACCCAGCACCTGGGCAAAGCGGGCGCAGCGCTGCAAGGGTGAGCTGACCAGCACCTGCCAGGGCCCGGCTGCGTCCACTGCGGTCTGCATCTGCGCCCAGCCCTTGGCGGTCAGCGCATCGTCGAGGCTACCGCGCAAGCCGCCGCCCAGCTCGGTTTCACCATGGCGCAGCAAGTCGATAATCATGCCGGACGGTCCGCCACCGCGGCTTCGGCGAAAGTCGCCATCTGCCCGTGCAGGTCGCAAGCCAGACGCAACACCGGGACGGCCAGCGCCGCACCACTGCCCTCGCCCAGACGCAAACCGAGCTCCAGCACCGGTTCAGCATCCAGTTCGGCGAGCACTCGCCGGTGTCCGGGTTCGGCGCCGCAGTGACCAAACAGCAGCCAGTCACGGCAGCCCGGATTGATCCGCACCGCGACCAACGCGGCAACGCTGCAGATAAAGCCATCGATCAGTACCGCGATCCCGGCCTGAGCGCAGCCCAGATAGGCCCCGACCAAAGCGGCGATTTCAAAGCCACCGAAGCACAACAGCTGCTGCAACGGATCCTCCGCAAGGCCCTTGTGGAGCGCCAAGGCGCGCTCGATCACCTCGGCCTTGTGACGAACGCCCGCAGCATCCAGACCGGTACCGGGACCGCTGAGCTCAACTGCCGGGCAACCGAGCAAGGCGCAGGCCAAGGCACTGGCTGCGGTGGTATTGCCGATGCCCATCTCGCCGCCAATGAACAGCTGGGCATCGCTGGCCGCCGCACGCAAGGCACTCTCACGACCCCCTTGCAGCGCTTGCATGCCCTGCTCCCAGGTCATTGCCGGGGACTTGGCAAAATTCGCCGTACCCGGCCCTACCCGCAGGTGACGCACACCCGGCAGACTCAACTGCAGGTCGATGGTACCCAGGTCCACCACCTCCAGCTGGGCACCGAGCTGACGCGCCAGCACACTGATCGCCGCACCACCGCCGACAAAGTTCTGCAGCATCTGCGCGGTCACCGCCTGGGGATAGGCGGAAATACCTTCGGCAACCACCCCGTGATCGCCCGCGAAGATGGCGATGTTCACCTGGTCCAGGCGTGGCTTGAGCTGCCCCTGCAAACCGGCAAGTTGTACCGCAATCAGCTCCAGCCGCCCCAGCGAGCCGGCCGGCTTGGTCAATTGCTGTTGACGCGCCAGGGCCTGGTCGCAGGCAGCCTGGTCAACGGCGCGGCAGGCATCAAGCCACCAGTTCTGACTCATGGTGCGGTTCCTTTCAGGGTAAGAGGCAGGCCAGCGACGGTCAGTACCACCCGCTGGCAACGTTCGGCAATAGCCTGATGCAGCCAGCCGGCTTCATCGACATAGCGGCGGGTCAGCTCGCCCAGCGGCACTACGCCAAGGCCGCTCTCGTTGCTGACCAAAATGATTTCGCCCGGCAACCCGGCCAGACAATCGAGCAGCGCCGTGCGCTCGGCCTGCAGACGCTCCGGGTCGTCCAGCATCAGCAGGTTGGTCAGCCACAGGGTCAGGCAGTCGACCAACAGGCAGCGCTCGGCGCTGGCGTTGGCACGCAGGACATCGGCCAGGGCCAGCGGCTCTTCGATCAGCCCCCAACTGGAAGGCCGGCGCTCACGGTGCAGTTGCACCCGCGCATTCATTTCACCATCCAGCGGTTCGCTGGTGGCGATGTAGGTGACCGGCAAGCCGCTGCGCTCGGCCAGTTGTTCAGCCAGGCGGCTTTTGCCGGAACGGGCACCACCGAGGATCAGGTTGAGCATGTCAGTTCAGTCCGCACAGTTGGCGTAGGCAGGGGGTATCCAGGTGCTGCTCGACCAGGTCGGCGAGGCGCTCGATGTCGCGTTCGCGCAGTGCCTGGTAATCGACCTGTTCCACTTCATGCAAACCGGCCCAGCGCAGCAATGCCGCGCACGATTGCGGGCTTTCGAACAGACCGTGCAGGTAGGTCGCGAGGATCTGCCCGTCGGCACTGATGGCACCGTCGCTGCGACCGTCCGCCAGCTGCACGGCAGGCCGCTCCAGCGCCGAGCCCTGGGTCACCCCGGCATGGATCTCATAGCCGCTGATCGGCGCCTGCTCCAGCTGCAAGGTACCGGCGACGTTGCGCAGCTGCTTGTGCGCTTCCAGCACGGTGACGAAATCGAGCAAGCCCAGGCCATCGCTGCTGCCAGCCGCCCCTTCCAGCCCCAGCGGGTCTTCCACCCGTTGGCCAAGCATCTGCAGACCGCCACAGATGCCAAGGACCTTGCCGCCGTAACGCAGATGCCGGGTAATGGCCTGATCCCAGCCTCGGGCGCGCAACTGCGCCAGATCACCGCGCACGCTCTTGGAGCCCGGCAGGATGATCAGGTCCGCAGGCGGAATCGGATCGCCGGGGCCGATGAACTGCAGGTCGACTTGCGGGTGCAGGCGCAGCGGGTCGAAATCGGTGTGGTTGCTGATGCGCGGCAGCACCGGCACGATCACTTTGAGTGCGCGCGCGGTCTTGTCGGACTGACGCTGATCGATGCCGTCCTCGGCTTCCAGGTGCAGGTCCATCACATACGGCAACACGCCCAGCACCGGCTTGCCGGTGCGCTCCTCGAGCCAGTCCAGGCCCGGCTGCAGCAACGCGATATCGCCGCGAAAACGGTTGATGACGAAACCTTTGACTCGCGCCTGCTCGCTTGGCGACAGCAGTTCCAGGGTACCGACCAGATGGGCAAACACCCCGCCGCGGTTAATGTCGGCGATCAGGATCACCGGGCAGTCCACCGCTTCGGCAAAGCCCATATTGGCGATATCGCCGGCACGCAGGTTGATCTCCGCAGGCGAACCGGCGCCTTCGACCATCACCACCGGGTACTGGGCACTCAAGCGCTGGTGAGATTCCAGCACCGCCTGCATGGCGATGACCTTGTAGTCGTGATACGCCACCGCGTTCATGCTGGTGACCGCACGCCCGTGGACAATGACTTGCGCGCCAGTGTCGCTATTGGGCTTGAGCAGCACCGGGTTCATGTCGGTGTGCGGCGCCAGCCCGGCGGCCTGGGCCTGGACGGCCTGAGCCCGGCCGATCTCACCACCGTCGGCGGTCACGGCACTGTTGAGCGCCATGTTCTGCGGTTTGAACGGCACCACCGCCACGCCCTGGCGCAACAACCAGCGGCACAGTGCGGTCACCAGGGTGCTCTTGCCGGCATCGGAAGTGGTGCCCTGCACCATCAGGGTACTCATGGCTGTTCCTTGCAGTAGTCGTTGAATGCCTGTTGCAGGCGCTGAAAGTCCTGCTCGGTGGCCGGCAAGCCGAAGCGCAGGCTGACAGGCTGGTTGAACAGGCGCAGCAAAATGCCGCGCCGGGCCATGAATTCATACAGCAGCACAGCCTGGTCGGTGACCAGGTACTGGAACAGATCGCAGCCGCCAGTTGGCGCAAAGCCTGCGCTGCTGAGCAAGCCTGCCAGGCGCTGGCTAGCGGCTGAGCAGCGCGCGATCTGGTGCTCATGCGCAGCGCTGTCGAGCAGGCAGGCCTGACCGAGAATCCGCGTTGGCCCGCTGACGGTCCAGGGGCCCAGCAGTTCGGCCAGGCGTTGCAGCAAGGCAGGTTCAGCCAGGACAAAACCCAGACGCACACCGGCCAGACCGAAGAACTTGCCGAACGAGCGCAACACGATCAGCCCCGGGCGCTGTGCCTGGGCGCCGATGCTGTGCTGCGGGGTGTTGTCCATGAAAGCTTCATCGACCAGCAACCAGCCACCGCGCGAAGCCAGGCGGGCATGCCAGGCGAGCAACTGCTCGGCGCTGAGCAGACAGCCGGTGGGGTTGTTCGGGTTGACCACCACCAGCACATCAAGACTGTCGAGCAGCTCATCCACTTGCTCGCCGTGCAGTTCAAGCACCTGGTGCCCGGCGCGCCGCCAGCCCTCGGCGTGCTCGGCATAACAAGGCGACAGCACGCCGACCGTGCCGCGCGCGCGCAGGTGTGGCAAGGCCTGGATCGCCGCCTGCGAGCCAGCCACCGGCAGCACCTGCTGAACGCGGTAGTACTCGGCTGCAGCCTGCTCCAGGCCATCGTCGGTTTCCGGCAAACGTGCCCAGGCGCGCAGCGGGATGTCTGGAATGGCATAGGGCCAAGGCGCAATGCCACTGGACAGGTCCAGCCACTGCTCCCGGGCAATACCGTAGTGCTGCACTGCGCGCTGCAGGCGCCCACCGTGCTCAAGCATAGAATTCAGCTCCCAGACACAACAGCAGCAACCACAACCATACGCCCTGGCACACCAGGCGCCAGCCACGCTCGATCGACTCGGCATCCGCCACCGGGCCTTCGCCCAGTTGCGCGCGTTCGTGCAGCTCACCGTGATAGACCGCCGGGCCGCCCAGCTCCACAGCCAGCGCACCGGCGCCTGCGGCCATCACCGGACCGGCATTGGGGCTGTCCCACAGCGGCGCCTGACGGCGCCAGCACTTGAGCGCCAGACGGGTCTTGCCGAGCAGCGCGTAGGTCAGTGCCACCAGCCGTGCGGGGATGTAGTTGAGCAGATCATCGATACGCGCAGCGGCCCAGCCGAAACGCTCGAAACGTTCATTGCGATAGCCCCACATGGCATCCAGGGTGTTGCTCAGACGATAGAGCACCACACCCGGCGCGCCCGCCACGACAAACCAGAACAGTGCGGCGAACACCGCATCACTGCCGTTTTCCAGCACCGACTCGGTGGCTGCGCGCGCCACGGCGGTTTCGTCCAGTTCGCGGGTTTCGCGGCTGACCAGAAAGCCGACGCGACGGCGCGCCTCATCCAGGTCACCACGGCGCAAGGCGTCGGCCACCGGGGTCACGTGCTCACCCAAACTGCGCAGGCCCAAGGCGCAATACAAGGCCAGCACTTCCACTAACCAGCCGATGTAGGGTAGCCAGGACAGCAAGGTGACCAACAGGGTCAGGGGAATCACTGCCAGGAACCAGGCCGTCACGCCATGACTGCGCCAACCACGGCCAGCGGCGTTGAAACGCTGCTCCAGGCGCGTGGCCAGGCGGCCAAAGGCGACCAGTGGATGGCGGCGCTGGGGCTCACCCAACAACGCATCCAGCGCCACCCCGGCAACAGTCAGCAACGCCACACTCATCAAGACTCTCCCCACTGGTTTTCAAACAGCATGTCGCTCAAGGGTCGCGCCTTAGCCCAGCCTTCAAGGACCAGCATCGGCGCGGGATAGAAGGCCTGGACCGGGCCCAGGCAGAGAATCGCCAACGGCTTGGCACCGGCCGGCATCGCCAGCAAGTCGGCCAACGCCTGCGGCTCGAACAGCGATACCCAGCCCATGCCCAGGCCTTCGGCGCGCGCTGCCAGCCAGAGGTTCTGGATCGCACAGGACAACGAGGCGAGGTCCATCTCCGGCAAGGTGCGACGGCCGAAAATGTGCTTTTCGCGGTCATCCATCAAAGCCGCCACCAGCACTTCAGCGCAATCGCTGATGCCTTCAACCTTGAGCTTCATGAATTCGTCGGAGCGCTCACCCAATGCCTCAGCGGTGCGCACCCGCTCAGCTTCCACCAGGCCCTGGATGCGCTGGCGCAACTCGCGGTCGGTGATGCGGATAAAGCGCCACGGCTGCATCAGGCCAACGCTGGGCGCCTGATGCGCCGCTTCGAGCAGCCGCGCCAGCAACTCCGGCGCTACTTCGCCCTTGATGAAGTGGCGCATGTCGCGACGCTCGCCGATAGCCCGATAAACCGCCGCGCGCTCGGCGTCGGTGAAAGCCTGGTCGCTCATGGTGCCAACAGCGCCGCCGCCGCTTGCGGGTTGGAAGCAAAGTAGAAATGCACGTAGGACGCCGTCAGCCGGCCACAACGGTAGACCGCTTCAGCGCCACGCCCGCCGTTGGGGCTGTGCCCGCGGGCAATCGGCTCAAGCGCAGTGGTGGTCAGCGAGTGGTGATAGGTATGGCCGCGCAAGGTGCCTTCTGGCAGTTCCACCGCCTGCAAGGCCAGGGCTGCGAGGCGCTTTTGCATCACCGCTTCGCCTTCCAGCAAGCCAAGCAGCTCGGCACGCTCACCGGCGACATCGGTCAGGGTCTCAAGCAGGTAGAGCATGCCGCCACACTCGGCCAGCAAAGGCTTGCCTGCCTGATGATGGCTACGGATCGCGGTGAGCATCCCGGTGTTGGCAGCCAGCGCCTGATGGTGCAGTTCCGGGTAGCCACCCGGCAGGTAGAGGCTGTCCGCCTGCGGTAGCGATTGCTCATGCAGTGGCGAAAAGAATTTCAGCTCGGCACCCATGGCCCGCAGCAGGTCAAGGTTGGCGCCATAGGTGAAGGCAAAGGCCTCATCGCGCGCCACGGCGATGGTCACCCCATCAAGCAAGGGCTCGATAACCTCGGCAGTCGGCGCCGCGAACGCCACCGCCGGCGGCAAGGACGACTCACAACTGGCGCCGAGGGCTGCGGCTGCGGCGTCAAGACGAACGTCCAGGTCATTGAGTTCACTGGCCTGGACCAGGCCCAGATGCCGGCTCGGCAATTCAATCCCGGTTTCCCGTGACAGGCCGCCGTACCAGCGCAGTCCTTCGGTAAGGCTGCCCTCAAGCAACTGGGCGTGACGCAAGGTACCGACACGGTTGGCCAGTACCCCTGCAAACGGCAAGTCCGGCTGATAACGCGCCAGGCCCAGGGCCAGGGCGCCGAAGGTCTGGGCCATGGCAGTACCGTCGATCACCGCCAGCACCGGCACATTGAAATGGCGAGCCAGGTCGGCGCTCGACGGCGTACCGTCGAACAAGCCCATGACCCCTTCGATCAGGATCAGGTCCGCCTCCCCCGCCGCTTCCCACAGCAGCCGGCGGCTTTCCTGCTCGCCGACCATCCACAGGTCCAGCTGGTACACCGGCGCACCGCTGGCCCGTTCGAGGATCATCGGGTCAAGGAAGTCCGGGCCGCACTTGAACACCCGCACCTTACGCCCGAGGTTGCGGTGCAACCGCGCCAAGGCAGCGGTCACCGTAGTCTTGCCCTGGCCTGATGCCGGGGCGGCAATCAGCACCGCCGGGCAATGGCGCGTGTCACTCATAGTTCAACGCCCTTCTGGGCGCGGATGCCGGCCTGGAACGCGTGCTTGACCATCCCCATCTCGGTGACGGTGTCGGCCAGCTCGATCATTTCATCCTTGGCGCCACGACCGGTGACGATCACGTGCTGCATCGGCGGCCGCGCCTGTAGGTCGCTGAGCACCTGTTCCAGGTCAAGGTAGCCATGTTTGAGGGCAATGTTCAGCTCATCGAGCACCACGAAGGTGATCGTCGGGTCCTGCAGCAACTGGCGCGAAACGGCCCAGGCCGCTTCGGCGGCGGCGATGTCACGCTGGCGGTCCTGGGTTTCCCAGGTGAAGCCCTCGCCCATCACGTGATAGCGCACCTGCTCGGGGAAACGCCGGAAGAACAGTTCTTCACCGGTGCTGTTGCGGCCCTTGATGAACTGCACCACACCGCATTGCATACCGTGGCCCATGGCCCGGGCGAGCATGCCGAAGGCCGAGCTGCTCTTGCCCTTGCCATTGCCGCTGAGCACCAGCAGCAGGCCGCATTCGTTGGGGGCGTTGGCAATACGCTCGTCGATTACCGCCTTCTTGCGCTGCATACGGGCCAGGTGGCGTTCGTCACGCTCGGTGGATTCAGTCATCGAAGTCTCCGCAAACCACTGTCAGCCACTCTGCAACGAGCCTGGCAGCACAGGGCGGCACAGCGTTCGCGGCAACGAGAGGGCAACAGATCAATGGATAAGGCAGACGGAAAAACGCGCAGGGCTGCGGCACAAGCCGAAGAAACCGCGCATCACCCTCCGTGATGCCGTTGGCTGTTACAGGCCGGTCTCCGGGCTTGTGAGCGGGGCCATGAACACCCGGGGTCGCGCGCCTTCCCGGGTGCGATCACCCAGTGGCCATGCGCGGCCTTGACTCACCTACCGTTGCGGGGGCAGCGCCGGACTCGCACGCAGTTGCGCGCCCACCGGCTTCCCTGTTTCACCCTGCCAGACCGCAGCCTACAGAGCACCTGAAACAAGTCGCGAAGGTTAGAGGGTTGCACCCGGAGCGTCAATGAAAGGCGCAGCACTGGCCTGGATCAATGGCGCCTTTGTCATCTTGTGTAACCCTGACATCGGTGATATCAAATAGCCACAATCTGGCTGTCTCGATTACAACGATAAAGGAGAGAGCGGCATGCAAGGTCTGATCATCAATAACCCGCGCCTGGAATTCCTGCGCCCGGTGCTGGAGCGCTGGGTCGATTGTATTGACCGCCTCAACCAGACCCTGGGCGATGGCGAAGCCGCGTACTGGCATGGCGCTCAAGCCAACCTGAGCCTGCTCTCGGCCGCGGCCTGGCAAGCCGAGCTGGTGACCCTGCAACATCACCAGAGCAAGAAACAGCGCGACGAAGGTGAACGTGAAGGCCGCTGCGATCTGTATATCGCCAACCGTGAAGAGGCCGCGTACCTGCAGGGCAGCCAGCGCTGGCCACGCATCGCCCGCCTCGACCTGAGCAACGCCCTGCAGGAAACGGTCTTCGCTGCCCGCCAGGTGGCCGCGCCCAGCCAGCTCAAGGTCGCCGCGCTGTTCGCCAGCCCATGGAAAGCCGGGCAGCATGCCAGCCCCGAAGAGCTCCAGGACCTGGTGGACGACCTGCAGAAGCACAACGCCTGCGCCATCGCCTGGTACTTCCCCTACGCCTACCGCAAGCTGCACAACGAAGCCGGGCAGTACCATCCTGGGGTCGCCCTGTTGCTCAAGCAGGCCTGAACAAGGGAACCTCCCGCACGTTGATCGCCTCTACTTTCAACAGAGGCCAACGTTGCGAGGGGTACACCATGGACATGATCCGGACAGCCTTGCTGCTGACCCTGTCTGCCGGACTGATCGGCTGCGGCGAGACGGCCCGGCTGGAGGTCAGCAACGGCTTCGGTCCGTCGCCGCAGCTGCCCGAACCGAACAAGACGCTGATTCCCACCGTCAACATCGCTCCGGCCATTGGCTGGCCCCCGGGCGCCAAGCCTGTGGCTGCACCTGGCACCCAGGTGACGGCCTTCGCCGAAGGCCTGGATCACCCGCGCTGGCTCTATGTATTACCCAATGGCGATGTGCTGGTTGCTGAAACCAACGCCCCGCCCAAGCCCGAGGACGGCAAGGGCATTCGTGGCTGGGTGATGGGCAAAGTGATGAGCCGCGCCGGTGCCGGCGTGCCCAGCGCCAACCGCATCAGCCTGCTGCGCGACAGCGACCATGACGGCGTGGCTGAAACCCGCACAACCTTTATCGACAACCTCAATTCGCCGTTCGGCATGGCCCTGGTCGGCAATGATTTCTATGTGGCCGATACCGATCGTCTTCTGCGCTTTCACTACGAATCCGGGGCTACCGCGATCACCACGCCCGGCACCGTAGTGGTCGAGTTACCCGGCGGCCCGCTGAACCACCACTGGACCAAGAACGTCATCGCCAGCCGCGACGGCAAGAAGCTGTACGTCAGCGTCGGCTCCAACAGCAACGTTGGCGAGAACGGCATGGACCAGGAGAAAGGCCGTGCCGCGATCTGGGAAGTCGACCCTGCCAGCGGCCAGCAGCGCCTGTTTGCTACCGGGCTACGCAACCCCAATGGCATGGCCTGGGAGCCGCACTCCGGGCAGCTATGGACTGCAGTCAATGAGCGGGACGAGATCGGTAGCGACCTGGTGCCCGACTACATCACCTCGGTCAAGGACGGTGGTTTCTATGGCTGGCCCTACAGTTACTATGGCCTGCACGTCGATCAACGGGTCAGCCCGCAGGACCCGCAGCGGGTCGCCTCGGCGATTTCGCCCGACTACGCCGTCGGACCGCATACCGCCTCACTGGGCCTGACCTTTGCTGAACCCGGTGTATTGCCGCCGCCTTTTGAGCAAGGCGTGTTCATTGGTCAGCATGGCTCTTGGAACCGTAAACCGCACAGTGGCTACAAGGTGATATTCGTGCCCTTCAGTACTGCCGGTAAACCGGCTGGCAAGCCGATTGATGTGCTGACTGGTTTTCTCAGTGACGAGGGCAAGGCCATGGGGCGGCCGGTGGGGGTGATCAATGACCAGCGTGGCGGGTTGCTGGTGGCCGATGATGTCGGCAACACGATCTGGCGGGTGAGTAAGGCCCGGTAAGCGCTTCGCGGGGCAAGCCCGCTCCCACAGCGGGATATGCAACCTGTGGGAGCGGGCTTGCCCCGCGATTCAACGCTTACGACACAGCGTCAGACCATCCCCCAAGGGCAGCATCGACAAATCCACCCGCGGATCATCCTTGAGCCCCAGGTTCAATGCCTGAATCGCGCGCGTATCGTCACTGTCAGGCTGCGCCTGCAACACCCGCCCGCTCCACAGGGTGTTGTCGAACAACAGCAACCCACCGGCGCGCAACAAACGCAGGGCCTCTTCCAGGTAGCGCGGGTAGTTGGCCTTGTCGGCATCAATGAAGATCAGGTCATAACGGTCTGACGGCAATGTCGCCAAGGTCTGCAAGGCGGGCGCCAGGCGCAGTTCGATACGCTCCGCCACCCCGGCCTCCTGCCAATAGCGCCAGGCAATCGCGTTGTAACTACCTTCAAGATCGCAGCACAACAACTGGCCCTGCTCCATGGCCTGGGCCATGCACAGCGCACTGTATCCGGTGAAGGTACCGATTTCGATCACCCGCTGCGCGCCGATCAAACGTACCAGCAACGCCAGCAACTGGCCCTGCTCCGGCGCCACCTGCCAGCGCGCCTCGGGCAGCGTCTGGGTTTCGGCGCGCAAGCGGGCCAGCAATGGCGTCTCACGCAGAGAAACCGCTTGCAGGTAGTGGTAGAGCGCATCGTCGAGGTAGAGCGTTTGTGCCGTCATCGCCTACCTCGCAAGGTCAGGGGTTACGCGCCAGGTGAGTCGGGGCCAGGACCCGCTTGGCATTGAGGTAGGTTTTGTTCCAGTAGCTGTTGGACAGGTAGTCCAGACGCACGGTTCCACCCGCAGACGGGGCATGCACGAAGCGGCCTTCGCCGACGTAGATGCCGGCGTGGCTGACCTGCGAGCCACCGTTGGTGGCAAAGAACACCAGATCCCCGGACTGCAACGCCCCACGGTCGATAGTAGGCGCGCGAACGCCGATCATTTCACGGGTGGTGCGCGGCAAGGCAATGCCGGCCGCATCGCGATAGACGTAACCGATCAGGCCACTGCAATCAAAACCCGAGTCCGGTGTATTGCCACCCCAACGATAAGGCGTACCGACCAGGCCCAGGGCACGGAACAGCACATCTTCGGCAACCGGAGAGAAATACACCTGAGGCGCCATGACGACGGGTTCGACCACCTTCGGCGGGGTCGGGGCATGACTGGAGCAGGCACCGAGCAGTGCCAGCAGGGAAAGTAGAGCGAAGCGCGCCTTCATCGCCATGGTCAGAACATCCTGTCTGAAGCCGTCCGGCGCTGAGCCGGAAAATAGTTGAGAATTTAGATTAGACGCTTTCTGTAAACACGCACGGCGACGCGCTTTTCAGCTACGTCGCCGTGATACCGCAAGGCCGATGATCAGTTGCGCGAGATGGTCGTCGCGGTCGGTGCCATGGCCAGTGCGCGTTTGGCTTCGATAAAGGTCTTGCTCCAGTAGCGATCACCGAGCTTGTCGATGCGCACGCCACCGCTGCGGCGGCTGCTGGAGTGGATGAACTGATCGTCGCCCAGGTAGATCCCGGCGTGACTGACACGACCGCGACCATTGGTGCTGAAGAACAGCAGGTCACCCGGCTTGAGGTTGTTACGAGCAACCAGCGGGGCTTTTACGTTGATCATTTCGCGGGTGGAGCGCGGCAGATTCAGGCCGGCCTCTTCGCGGAACAGGTAACCGATGAAACCGCTGCAATCAAAGCCGGTGTTCTCCGAGGTACCACCGAAACGGTAACGGGTACCGATCAGCGACATTCCGCGTTCGAGAATGTTGTCGGCCAGGGCTGGCAACTGGTATGGCTTGCTGCTGGCGAAATCCTGAAGTTCTTCTTCGGTGGCCAGCTCTTCCTCGAACACCGACGAGGTGGAGGACTTGCTCAAAACCTGAGCGGAAACCGGTTGTTGAACCTGCTGCTGCGAAACAGGGCTATGCGCTGCGCAGCCAAAAAGCAGGGTCACAAGTGCGAGGGGCACGAGGGGTGCGAAGCGATTTAGCATGGGCACGACCGTGTCTTGGATTTAAAGAAGTCGAAACTATGCCTTCTATCGCATCGATTTGCAAATTCAATCGAAAAAAATGTGACTTTTACGTGCCGAGGCTCTAGCCCCTGCCTTACCAGCCTAAAGTTTCTTTCAGAAACGGGATGGTGAGCTTGCGTTGAGCTTGCAAAGACGCCTGATCGAGGCGCTCGAGCAGGTCGAACAAGGCACTCATGCTGCGCGTACCACGGGTGAGGATGAAGTGCCCGACCTCGTCGGACAGTTGCAGGCCACGGCGCGAGGCACGCAGTTGCAAGGCGCGCAGCTTGTCTTCGTCAGACAGGGCGCGCATCTGGAAGATCAGCGCCAGGGTCAGGCGCGACTTGAGGTCTGCCAGCTTGATCGGCAGCTCTCGCGGCGAACTGGACGCCGCCAGCAACAAGCGCCGACCGCTGTCGCGCAGGCGGTTGAACAGGTGGAACATGGCCTCTTCCCACTCCGGCTTGCCGGCAATCACATGCAGGTCGTCGAGGCAGACCAGTTCGTACTGTTCGAGGTTATCCAGCAGCTCGACGCCGCGGTCGAGCAGTTGCGCCAGCGGCAGGTAGACAGCGGGTTCACCCAACTGCTCGAAACGCAGGCAGGCGGCTTGCAGCAGATGAGTACGCCCGACGCCCTGCTTGCCCCAGAGATAGATCAGGCTTTCAGTCCAGCCGGCGTCGGCTTCGCAGAGTCGCTCGACGTAGCCCAATGCGGCGGCGTTGGCACCCGGGTAGTAGTTGATGAAGGTGGCGTCGTCACGCAGACGCACACCCAAGGGCAACTGGATCGGTTTCATGCTGGCTGGGCAGTTCCGAAGAACCACAAGGGGCCTTTTGTGAAAAGTCTGCAAAGTCTATACCCGTGGCGCCGGTCGCACAATCAGTGAGGACCACAAGTAAAATCAAAGGCTTGCATTGACACCCGGGAATCAGTGCAAGCCTTTGGCCGTCAAGCTAGAGATCCGGGTCGATCTCACCGCCATACATGTCCGACTCTTTATAGAGGTCATGGACGTGACGCAGCAGCACCATGATCACCGCCGCCATCGGCAGGGCCAGCAGAACGCCGGTGAATCCGAACAGCTCACCGCCGGCGAGAATGGCGAAAATCACCGCCACCGGGTGCAGGCCGATGCGGTCACCCACCAGCAATGGCGTCAGGACCATGCCCTCCAGTGCCTGGCCGACCATGAACACCGCTGCAATCGCCAGCAGCGGGTAAGGATCGCCGCCAAACTGGAACAAGCCGGCAACCATCGCCGCGCCGATACCAATAATGAAGCCCATGTACGGCACGATGGCCGCCAGACCTGCCAGCAGGCCAATCAACAAGCCGAGCTCAAGACCGACCAGCATCAGACCCGAGGCATAGATCACCCCAAGTGCGAGCATCACCATCAACTGGCCACGGACGAACGCGCCCAGCACTTCGTGGCATTCCCCGGCCAGCGCCACCGCCCGCTCCTCGCGCTGGCGCGGCAGCAGGCTGCGGATCTTGGCCATCATCAGGTCCCAATCGCGCAGCAGGTAGAAGCTCACCACCGGGATCAGCACCAGGTTGGCCAGCCAGCCCAGCAGCGCCAGCCCGGAAGCGGTGGCCTGGGACAGGATGATCCCGACGATGTCGGTGGTCTGGCCCATGTGACCACTGATGGCCGCCTTGATCTTGTCGAACTTCCAGAAACCTTCGGCCAGGCCAAGGCGTGTCTGCACCCAGGGCAAGGCGTCATGTTGCAACCAGTCAAGCATCTGCGGCGCCAGCTCGTAGAGGCGCACCAGCTGCTTGGCCAGCATCGGCACCAGCACCAGCAACAGCAGGGTCAACAACAGGGTGAACAAGGTGAATACCAGCACCACGCCCCAGGTGCGGGACAAGCCGGCACGTTCCAGGCGATCAACCAGCGGGTCCAGCAGGTAGGCCAGCAGGATGCCCACCAGAAACGGCGACAGAATCGGGTGCAGCCAGTACAGCAACGCGGCGCACAGCAAAGTTACGCCGAGCCATACCCAGCGACGTATATCAGTCATGAACGGCTCCAGGCCAGGTCAGGGATTACCAACGAAAACGCAGGCCATTGAACGGTTGTGCCGCAACGGTCTGGGTCGCACCCGGGCTGGCCGGATCAACAGCCGGTTGCGGTGCCGGTGTTTCGGCTGGCAGCTCCTGCAGCTTGGCCAGGCCCAGTTGGGCGCGCAGCTGATCGCTGTTGCCAGTGACCTGGTAGATCAGGGTATCGCCTTCAACCTGTTTCAGGTGCGCGCCATAGGGCTCCAGGACCCGGCCCAGCTCGGCATAACGTGCCAGGTTCATGCCCTGGACCTGCACCTGCATTTCACTGCTGGCACCGGGGCGGGTCACAAAACGCGGCGCCAGGCGGTTGCTGACTGCCAGCATCACGGCGTCAGCCAGTGCGGCCTGGTCGCCAGCTTCAACCTTGCCCTGCTCGCGCTGCTCCCCCAGCCACAGGCGCCAGGTGCCTTGCCACTTGCCATCGGCTTCGCTGGCATGCACCGCCAGCAGGGCATCGGCGCCATAGCGCTCGGAAGCCTCGCGCAGCGGCGCAGGGTCGGCGCCTTCAAGATTTTTCGCGGTGGCCACCAATTGCTCATTGAGGTCGGCCAGCGGCAGGCGCAATGGCAGGCCACGGTGCTGGGCGGCATGACGCAGTGGCGCGGCGCTGTTCTGGCCGTCGCCGACCAGGCTTGCGCCTTCGATACTGTCGTTCAACCACCAGCCAAGGATCGAAGGCCGGTTGTTACCCCACAGCGCCAGCCCCGCCTGGCGCAAGGTGCGCTCGGTGCTGCCCGGATCGAAGTCGACCAGCACGGTTTCCGGTGGCCCGGCCTCGAAGCCGAACTGACTGATGATCTGTTGCGGATCCTTGCGCAGTGCGGCCAGGGCCGGGCTCTGCGCCGCCTTGGGGTCGCCGGTCAGGCGCAGCACGAGGGTTTCAAGGGCTTTGCCGGTGGCCTGCGTGCGGGCTTCGGCGCCCTGGCCGTCGACCGGCTCACGAACCTGATAGAGGCCGGAAAGGGTTTCGGCCTGAGCCGACAGACCCAGCAAGGCAAGACAGCCAACGGCCAGGTAATTACGCAAACGCATGGAGGATTCCTGTCCTGGTAATAAAGAAGCGATGCTTATAAACAGATGCCGGTATGACCGCAGCACCCGGCAAAACATTCAGCCAGCGCGGTCAATTTCATCTCATCGCCTTTGCTATACCTTATACAGCCTGGGCCCTGGCAACCAGTGAGACACTGTTAAAGGCTATTTTTTTAGCTGATCTGGGCTCTGCCCGTCGGCCTGAGGATGGCCGCTACCGGGCAACCCTGATAAAATCGCGCGCCTTCGCAGACCGGCGACGGTCAGGCAACCGGATTACCCTCCGCCTTGCCTGGCAGGTCACGGTCGATTCCCCTGAATCCCTCCCCCCTAAAGGCCTGGATCATGAGCAAGCAACCCTCCCTGAGCTACAAGGACGCCGGTGTAGACATCGACGCCGGTGAAGCATTGGTCGAACGCATCAAAGGCGTTGCCAAGCGCACGGCGCGCCCGGAAGTCATGGGCGGCCTGGGCGGTTTTGGCGCCCTCTGTGAAATCCCGGCCGGCTACAAACAACCGGTTCTGGTCTCCGGCACCGACGGCGTCGGCACCAAGCTGCGCCTGGCACTGAACCTGAACAAGCACGACAGCATCGGCCAGGATCTGGTCGCCATGTGCGTCAACGACCTGGTGGTGTGCGGCGCCGAGCCGCTGTTCTTCCTCGACTACTACGCCACCGGCAAGCTCAACGTTGACGTTGCCGCGACCGTGGTGACCGGCATCGGCGCTGGCTGCGAACTGGCTGGCTGCTCCCTGGTCGGCGGTGAAACCGCTGAAATGCCTGGCATGTACGAAGGCGATGACTACGACCTGGCCGGCTTCTGCGTTGGCGTGGTGGAAAAAGCCGAGATCATCGACGGCTCCAAGGTTGCCACCGGCGACGCGCTGATCGCCCTGCCGTCTTCCGGCCCGCACTCCAACGGCTATTCGCTGATCCGCAAGATCATCGAAGTGTCCGGTGCCGACATCGAAAACACCCAGCTCGACGGCACGCCGCTGACCGAACTGCTGATGGCCCCGACCCGCATCTACGTCAAGCCGCTGCTCAAGCTGATCAAGGACACCGGCGCGGTCAAGGCCATGGCCCACATCACCGGTGGCGGCCTGCTCGACAACATCCCGCGCGTCCTGCCAAAAGGCGCCCAGGCGGTCGTTGATGTCGCCAGCTGGAACCGCCCTGCCGTCTTCGACTGGCTGCAACAGCAAGGCAACGTTGACGAGCACGAAATGCACCGCGTACTGAACTGCGGCGTCGGCATGGTCATCTGCGTGGCCCAGGACCAGGTCGAGATCGCCCTGAGCAACCTGCGTGATTCCGGCGAGCAGCCATGGGTCATCGGCCAGATCGGCGTTGCTGCCGAAGGCGCTGCCCAGGTCGAGCTGAAGAACGTCAAGGCGCACTGATGCCAGGCAAGTCTTGTGATGTCGTGGTGCTGCTGTCCGGCACCGGCAGTAATCTGCAAGCCTTGATCGACAGCGTCCGCACCGGCGATAGCCCGGTGCGGATCCGCGCGGTCATTTCCAATCGCGCCGATGCCTATGGCCTGCAGCGCGCCCGTGATGCCGGCATCGACACCGCTGTGCTCGACCACAAAGCCTTCGAGGGCCGCGAGGCCTTCGACGCGGCACTGGTCGAGCTGATCGATGGTTACCAGCCGCAGTTGGTGGTGCTGGCCGGTTTCATGCGCATCCTCAGTGCCGGCTTCGTCCGTCACTATCAAGGTCGTCTGCTGAACATTCATCCGTCGCTGCTGCCCAAATACAAGGGCCTGCACACCCATCAACGCGCTCTCGAGGCGGGCGACAAGGAGCATGGCTGCAGCGTGCACTTCGTCACCGAGGAACTCGACGGCGGACCGCTGGTCGTACAGGCAGTGATACCGGTAGAGTTGGATGACACGCCAGAACGTCTGGCGCAACGGGTTCACAGCCAGGAACACCAGATTTACCCGCTGGCGGTGCGCTGGTTCGCCGAAGGCCGTTTGCGCCTTGGTGAGCACGGTGCTCTACTGGATGGCCAGCCCCTGGCGGCCAGCGGCCACTTGATTCGATCCTAGGAGATACTATGCGTCGCGCCCTGCTCTTCGCTCTTGCCGTGCTCGCACTGCCGCTTCAGGCAGCGGATCTTAAGCCTTTCTCGGCCAGCTACACCGCCGACTGGAAGCAGTTGCCCATGAGCGGCACCGCCGAGCGCAGCCTGGAAAAGAATGCCAACGGTACCTGGAGCCTGAACTTCAAGGCATCGATGATGATCGCCAGCCTGACCGAGCAAAGCACCCTGCGTCTGGACAAGGACACCCTGCTGCCTCAGACCTACCACTTCGAACGTGGTGGCCTGGGTAAAGCCAAGAAAGTCGACCTGGACTTTGACTGGAGCAGCAAGAAGATCACCGGCTCAGACCGCGGTGACGCAGTCAACCTGCCACTCAACCGTGGCGTGCTGGACAAGTCCACCTATCAGCTGGCCCTGCAGCATGACGTCGCGGCCGGCAAAAAGAGCGTGAGCTACCAGGTGGTTGATGGTGACGAGATCGATACCTATGACTTCCGCGTCCTGGGCACCGAAAAAGTCACCACCAAGACCGGCCAGGTCGATGCCATCAAGGTCGAGCGCGTACGCGATCCGAGCCAGAGCAAGCGCATCACCGAGCTGTGGTTCGCCAAGGACTGGGATTATCTGCTGGTACAACTGCGTCAGGTCGAGACTGACGGCAAGGAGTACGTGATCGTGCTGCAGGATGGTACGGTCGACGGCAAGGCGGTCAAGGGCAACTGATTGCCTGACAGCTGGTTACATCCGAAACCCCGCCTTGTGCGGGGTTTCTTTTTATGGGGAACACCCCCGGTAGGAGCGGGCTTGCCCCGCGATTGCGAGCTGTCAGTCACATCGCATCGCGGGGCAAGCCCGCTCCCACAGGTAGTCCCGTTACCGACATGAAAGATGTTTCATGGGCCAAGCATTTACTTAGCCAGCTAACAAATTCTATAAAAGAGGCCTGCGACACGGTGCCGCAGTTAACTGAAAGTGGAGTTTGCAGATGACTGTCAAAGTAACTGAGCGCGACGAAAACAAGATGTCTTATGAAACCCTGGCTGCAGGCCTGCGCATCTGGGATGTGCATCAGCAGGATGAACTGGTGGGCATGTTCCACAACGAACATGAAGCCCACAATTACCGCATCGAACTGGAATTCCTCGAAAGCAGACAGCAACAGCAATAGTCCACTGCAGAAAACACAAACCCCGCCGAAGCGGGGTTTGTCGTTGTTACCACATCAGATCGTCAGGGATCACGTAGGCGGCGTACGGATCATCGGCATCCGGTTCTTCCACCTGGGTGTTGAGCAGGACGATACGCTTGGGATCGCGCTCCTGGATCTTCAGGGCCGCTTCCCGCGGGATCACTTCATAACCGCCGCCATGGGCGACGATCGCCAGCGAGCCACTGCTCAGTTTGCTGCGCATCAGGGCATTGACCGACAGGCGCTTGACCTTCTTGTCGTCGACGAAGTTGTAGTAGTCCTCGGTGGTCAGCTTGGGCAGGCGCGAAACCTCGATCAATTGCTTGACCTGGGCGGCACGGGCCTTCTGCTCGGCTTTCTCCTGCTGCTGGCGGTTGAGCTCCTGGTCGCGCTTGGCTTTTTCCGCCATGGCTTCCTTGGCCAGCCGCTGCTGGCTATCGTCGACTTCGACCTGGCCTTTGTGTTCCAGGCGCTTCTGTTTCTTCTGTTCTTTACTGACCTGCTTGACCTGCTTCTGGTTGACCAGACCGGCTTTGAGCAATTGGTCGCGAAGGGAAAGGCTCATTGTTCACTCACTTATGTGCTTCAGCTCAGCCGCAGCTGGGCAGGTTCTTTTCCTGACGTTTGGCTTCGCCCCACAGCGCATCCATGTCTTCCAGGGTGCAATCTTCAATCGGACGCCCACTCTCGCGCAATGCCTGCTCGATAAATCGGAAACGTCGTTCAAACTTTTGGTTGGCGCCGCGCAGGGCGTTTTCCGGGTCGACCTTCAGATGCCGGGCCAGGTTGACCGTGGCAAACAGCAGATCACCCACTTCCTCGGCCAGCGCTGCACTGTCATTGTCGGCCATGGCCTCGAGCACTTCATCGAGTTCTTCGCGCACCTTGTCCAGCACCGGCAAGGCGTCCGGCCAGTCGAACCCGACCTTGGCCGTGCGTTTTTGCAGCTTGGCGGCTCGCGACAGGGCTGGCAAGGCTGCCGGTACGTCATCGAGCAGCGACAGCTGTTCGGGCACGCCCTTCTCGGCCCGCTCCTGAGCCTTGATTTCTTCCCAGCGCTGCTTGACCTGGGCCTCGTCGAGCTTTGGTGTATCCAGCGGCGCGTACAGCTCACCGGTGGGGAACACGTGCGGATGGCGGCGGATCAGCTTGCGGGTAATGCTGTCGATCACCCCGGCAAACTCGAAACGGCCTTCTTCGCGGGCCAGCTGGCTGTAATAGACCACCTGGAACAGCAGGTCACCCAACTCACCCTGCAAGTGTTCAAAGTCGCTGCGCTCGATGGCGTCGGCCACTTCGTAGGCTTCTTCGAGGGTGTAGGGAATGATCGTCGCGTAGGTCTGCTTGAGGTCCCACGGGCAGCCAAACTGCGGGTCGCGCAGGCGGGCCATGAGGTGGAGCAGGTCGTCCAGGGTATACATCATGTGATCTCTGTTCAGGCAGGCCCGGCCTCATCGCTGGCAAGGCCAGCTCCCACAGGAGGTTGCTGTACCCTGTGGGAGCTGGCCTTGCCAGCGATGAGGACCTCAAGGCGTACGGTTACGCCGCGTCTCAATAATGTTCGGTAACTGCGAGATTCTGCCCAGCAGACGCCCAAGGGCGTCCAGGCCAGGAATCTCGATGGTCAGCGACATCAGTGCGGTGTTGTCTTCCTTGTTCGAGCGGGTGTTGACCGCCAGCACGTTGATCCGCTCGTTGAGCAGCACCTGGGAGACGTCACGCAGCAACCCCGGACGGTCGTAGGCACGGATGATGATATCCACCGGGTAGGTCTGTACCGGCACCGGCCCCCAGCTGACCTGGATGATCCGCTCCGGCTCGCGCCCGGCCAGTTGCAGTACCGAAGCACAATCCTGGCGGTGAATGGTCACCCCGCGGCCCACGGTGATGTAGCCGACAATCGCATCGCCCGGCAACGGCTGGCAGCAGCCGGCCATTTGCGTGAGCAGGTTGCCGACACCCTGGATCTGGATATCACCACGCTTGCCCGGTTTGTAACCGGTGGCCTTGCGCGGCACCAGTTCGACGTGTTCACTGCGCTCTGGCTCGACCAGTTGTTGCGCGGCGTTGACCAGATGGGCCAGGCGCAAGTCGCCCGCCCCGAGGGAGGCGAACATGTCCTCGGCGGCCCTGAGGTTGGCTTTTTCAGCCAGCCGCTCAAAGTCCACCTGGGGCAGTCCCAGCCGGTTGAGTTCACGTTCCAGCAGGGTCTTGCCGGCCGCGACGTTCTGATCGCGCGCCTGCAGCTTGAACCAGTGAACGATCTTGGCCCGTGCCCGCGACGTGGTGACATAGCCCAGGTTCGAGTTCAGCCAGTCACGGCTCGGGTTGCCGTGCTTGCTGGTGATGATCTCGACCTGCTCACCGGTCTGCAGGCTGTAGTTGAGCGGCACGATCCGCCCGTTGATCTTCGCGCCACGGCAGTTGTGACCGATTTCGGTATGCACGCGGTAGGCGAAGTCCAGCGGCGTGGCGCCTTTGGGCAGATCGATGGCGTGGCCGTCGGGGGTGAAGACATAGACCCGGTCGGGCTCGATATCGACGCGCAGCTGTTCGGCCAGGCCACCGATATCACCCAGCTCTTCATGCCATTCCAGCACCTGACGCAACCAGGAGATCTTCTCCTCGTAATGGTTGGAGCTGGATTTGACGTCTGTACCCTTGTAGCGCCAGTGCGCGCAGACGCCGAGCTCGGCCTCTTCGTGCATGGCGTGGGTACGGATCTGCACCTCGAGGACCTTGCCCTCGGGGCCGATCACCGCGGTGTGCAAGGAGCGGTAGCCGTTTTCCTTGGGGTTGGCGATATAGTCGTCGAATTCTTTCGGGATGTGCCGCCACAAGGTGTGGACGATCCCCAGCGCGGTATAGCAATCGCGCATCTCCGGCACCAGCACGCGCACTGCGCGCACGTCATAGATCTGGCTGAACTCCAGACCTTTGCGCTGCATTTTGCGCCAGATCGAATAGATGTGCTTGGCCCGGCCACTGATGTCGGCCTTGACCCCGGTGGCCAGCAGCTCGTTCTGCAGCTGGTTCATCACATCGCTGATAAACCGTTCACGGTCCAGGCGCCGCTCATGCAGCAGCTTGGCGATCTGCTTGTACTGGTCCGGCTCCAGGTAGCGGAAGGACAGGTCTTCCAGCTCCCACTTGATATGACCGATACCCAGGCGATGCGCCAACGGCGCGTAGATATCGAAGACCTCGCGGGCAACGCGGTTGCGTTTCTCGTCGTCGGCGCCTTTGACCGCGCGAATGGCGCAGGTGCGCTCGGCCAGCTTGATCAGCGCCACACGGACGTCATCGACCATGGCCACGAGCATTTTGCGCAGGTTCTCGACCTGCGCCTGGGAGCCCAGCACCAGCGACTGGCGAGGGCTGAGACTGGCGCTGATGGCGGCCATGCGCAGCACACCGTCGATCAGCTTGGACACCACCGGGCCAAAGCGCTGGCCGACTTCGGCCAGGGTCACCTTGCCTTCGCGCACGGCACGGTAGATCACCGCCGCGACCAGCGAGTCCTGGTCGAGCTTGAGGTCGGCGAGGATTTCGGCGATTTCCAGGCCGGCCTGGAAACTCGAGGTCCCGTCGGCCCAGGAATGCTTGGCCGGGTTGCCCTTTTTCTCGATCTCCTGGGCGAACTCGCAAGCCTCTTTAAGGGCTTCACGGTCCAGCGCCAGGTCGACGCTCACCACATGATCCAGCCATGCTTCGAGATTGATACTGCCGTCGGTGTTGACCGGCTGGTGCACTCTCACCTGTACCATCTTTGTTTACCTTTCCCTACAGCGCATTCGCGATGCGCTTGATATCTCTGGTGCTGCCCCTGCCGGACCCAAGGTGCAGCGCCCAACGCGCCAGTCCCGCTAGCCCGCTTCGAATAACGCCATGGCTTCGACATGCGCCGTCTGAGGAAACATGTCGAGAATCCCGGCACATTTTAACCGGTACCCCTGCCTGACCAGCTCTAGCGTGTCACGGGCCAGGGTTGCCGGGTTGCACGATACATACACCAGACGTTTCGCCCCAAGGTCGGCAATTTTTCGCACAACCTCATAAGCGCCGTCCCGCGGTGGGTCCAAGAGTACCGCAGAAAAGCCTCCAGCGGCCCAGCCGGAGGCGGTCAAAGGCTGCGATAAATCGGCCTGAAAAAACGCTGTGTTATGCAAATTGTTGCTTCGTGCATTGGCCGCTGCCCGCTCGACCATTGCCTGTACACCTTCCACCGCCACCACTTCACGCGCCTGCCGGGCCAGCGGCAGGGCGAAATTGCCCAGACCGCAGAACAGATCAAGTACGCGCTCGTCGGCTTGCGGCGCCAGCCAGGCCAGCGCCTGCTCGATCATCGCCGTGTTGACCGCAGCGTTGACCTGGACGAAATCCCCGGGCCGGTATGCCAGCTCCAGGTTCCACGGTGCCAAAGTAAAGCCGAGGCTCTGACCGGCGTCGAGCGGATAAGGTTCACCCTCGCCTTGCAACCATAGCTGCACACCTGCTTCTTTGCAGAAGGCCTGCAAGCGACCCAGGTCGCCTTCCGCCAATGGCGCGGTATGGCGCAACAGCAAGGCCAGTGCCGTACCGCTGAACAGCTCGACATGACCAACCACCTGCGGTTTGCTCAAGCTCTGCAGGAGCATCGGCAAGTGACGCATGATCGACTGCAAGGGTTGTACCAGTACCGGGCAATCCTCGATGGCGACGATGTCCTGGCTGGCTTCGGCGCGGAAACCGACTTCGAGCTTTTTCGCTTTGTTATCCCAGCGCACCGCCACCCGTGCCCTACGCCGGTAGGCGAACTCAGGTCCGCTCAACGGGGCGGCCCAACGCTCGGGCACCACACCAGCGACCCGCTGCAGCTGCTCGGCCAGCAAGCGCTGTTTGAGGGCCAGTTGATCGGCATGGGCCAGGTGCTGCAAGTTGCAGCCACCGCAGCGATCGAAATGCTTGCACGGCGCCTGACGACGCTCCGGGCTGGCGCTAAACACCCGCTCCAGACGCGCTTCGACGACCTTGCCGTGGGCATTGAGCACCCGCGCCTCGACTTCTTCCTCGGCCAGTGCGCCACTGACAAACCAGGTACGCCCTTCAAAAAAGGCAATGCCACGGCCATCCCCCGCCAGGCGTTCGATACGCAGGCGCTGCTTTTTGCCGGTGGGGATCTGCGGCGTGCGGCTGCCGCCGGCCGGCTGGAAGCGCAGGCCGCTGTTGCGTTTACTTTTGGACATCAGTTCGCCGCGTCGAAAATGCCGGTCGACAGGTATCGGTCGCCACGGTCACAAATGATTGCCACGATCACGGCGTTTTCCAGTTCGCGCGACAGACGCAACATCGCCGCCACTGCACCACCAGAGGACACACCACAGAAAATGCCCTCTTCGCGGGCCAGTCGGCGGGTGGTCTCTTCGGCTTCACTCTGGGCCATGTCGACCACGCGATCAACGCGGTCAGCCTGGTAGATCTTCGGCAGGTACTCTTCGGGCCAGCGCCGGATACCCGGAATCGCCGAGCCTTCCATCGGCTGCAAACCGACGATCTGCACGGCCGGGTTTTGCTCTTTGAGATAACGCGAGCAGCCCATGATGGTGCCGGTGGTACCCATGGAGCTGACGAAATGGGTGATGGTGCCCTGGGTCTGGCGCCAGATCTCGGGACCGGTGCTGACATAATGGGCTTCGGGATTGTCACCGTTGCCGAACTGATCGAGCACCAGGCCACGGCCCTCGGCTTGCAGACGGTCGGCGAGGTCGCGGGCGCCTTCCATGCCTTCTTCCTTGCTGACCAGAATCAGCTCGGCGCCATAGGCGGTCATTGCCGCTTTGCGCTCGGCGCTGGAGTTGTCGGGCATGATCAGGATCATTTTGTAACCCTTGATCGCCGCCGCCATGGCCAAGGCGATCCCGGTGTTGCCCGAGGTCGCTTCGATCAGGGTGTCGCCCGGCTTGATCTGCCCGCGCAATTCGGCACGGGTGATCATCGACAGCGCCGGACGGTCCTTGACCGAACCTGCCGGGTTGTTGCCTTCAAGCTTGAGCAGGAGGGTGTTGCTGGTTTCACCGGCAATGCGCTGCAGGCGGACCAGAGGCGTGTTGCCGACGCAATCGGCGATGGTTGGGTACTGCAAGGTCATGGCGTAGTTCGCAATCCAGACTGCGGGGGCGCCTATCATACCGGCAAACGAGCGTTGTCCATATCACGCAATGTGCGGGTGTTATACCAGCCAGTTATAAACCGTTGGCCTATGGCTGAGCAGCAGGTAGCTGGATGTTCAGCCGCAGCCCCTGCCCGGTATTTTGCGCCCACAGGCGCCCACCCTGGCGCACGATGGCATTGCGGGCGATGCTCAGGCCAAGGCCGAAACCACCGTCCCCCGGACGTGAGCCGTCCAGCCGGGTAAACGGCGCGAAGATCCGCTCAAGTTCGGCCTCTGCCACGCCGCCGCCCTGATCCTCCAGCCACAACAGCCAGTGATCGCCCTGACGCCGGCCGTCCAGGCGAATCACGCCGCTGGCCGGGGAGTGGCGGATGGCGTTGCGCAGAATGTTCTCCAGCGCCTGCGCCACGCTGTTCAGGTTGCCGTGAATCCAGCAGGAGGCATCCAGTGCGCAATGCAGTTGCGCCGACGGCCAGGTGCTTTCAAAACAGGCATCTTCGGCGAGCATGTCCCAAAGTGCCTGGACCTGGATCGGCTCCTTGCTCGGCGGCGCCCGCTCGGTGTCGAGCCAGGCCAGTTGCAAGGCATCCTCGACCAGCCGCTGCATGCAGTCGATTTCGCGCCCCAGGCGTTCGCGCAGCTGGCCGGCGTCAGCGTCCCCTTCACAGGCTACGCGCAGACGGCTCAACGGCGTGCGCAACTCGTGCGACAGGTCACGCAACAGCTGTTGCTGCAAGGCCACCGTGCCCTGCAGGCGTTCAGCCATGTCATCGAACGCACGCCCCAGTTCGCCCAGCTCATCCTGGCGGCTGGTGGTGCTGCTGGCGACCCGCGCCGACAGCTGGTCCGCCCGCCAGGCATTGGCCTGCTCGCGCAGCTGGATCAGCGGCATGATCAACATGCGGTACAGGCCGATGCACAGCAACAAGGTGAACAGCCCGGGGATCACGCCATTGGTCATGAACCGCCAGAACAGGCGGTAGCGACCGGGCATCAGGCGCTCTGGCAATTCGATCACCAGCAGCCCCTGCTCCGGGTGCTCGACAAACGGCACGCGCATCCACGGCAAGCCAATCACCCGGCGACTGACCGGCCAGTCGATGCCACGCAGGAAGGTGATCTTGCGACTTTGCTCAGCTGTCAGCGGCGTGCTGCTCAGCGATTGCAAGTCGGCCCCCAGCACATTCACCCAGGTGCCTTCCTTGCTGGCCATGTCGGCCATCCAGGCATCGACGCCGGCCTGTCCGCCCTGCTTCCAGGCGCGTTCAGCCTCTGCGGCATAGTCGGTCAAGGTGGTTCGGGCCTGATCGGACAGATAGGCGTTCTGAGTTTCCATGTGCCGGCCCCAGCTCCAGCTCAGGCCGATCATCAACAGACAGAAGCCGACCAGCAGGATCGCCAGTTTCCAGAACAATGAGTGACGATTGGGCACCTCAGCCGACCTCAGCGGCACTGAGCACGTACCCCTTGCCCCACACCGTGCGCAGTTCACGCTCCTGGTAACCGATGGTCTTGAGCTTGCGCCGGATCTGGCTGACGTGCATGTCCAGGCTGCGGTCATGGCGGGCATAACCACGCTGCAGGACCTGCTGATAAAGGAAGGGCTTGCTCAGCACCTCTTCCTGGCTGCGGTGCAGAATGTCGAGCAGGCGGTACTCGCTCAGGGTCAGCCCGGCCCAGCGCTCGCCACAGCGGACATCGCAAGCCTGGTCGTCGAACTGCAGAGCGCCGCCCGGCTGCGCGGGCGCTTGCTGACGGCGGCGCTCCAGCGCCACCCGGCGCAGGATCGCCTCGATACGTACCTTGAGCTCAGCGATGCTGAACGGTTTGGGCAGATAATCGTCGGCACCGCGCTGGAAACCGCTGATGCGATCCGCCTCGGCGCCCAGGGCAGACATCATGATCACCGGCGTCGAGCTGCTTTCGCGCAGTTTCGCCAGCACCTCCAGGCCGTTCAGCCCGGGTAGCAGGATGTCCACCAGGACCACATCGAAACGCGATTCACGCGCAACCTCCAAGCCCTCGCGACCATTCTTGCACCAGGTGACCTTGAAGCCGCCACGTTGCAGTTCTTCATGCAGGTGGGCGCCGAGGACCGGGTCGTCCTCGATGGCCAGTATGGTGGATTCGCTAATAGTTACGGGATTCATTGGCGGGTGCTAGCAATTCTCAGTTACGCGATTATTGAGTAATTGCCTGGCGCAGGCAACCCGCAACTGCTTGTCGATGCGACTGCGTGGATTGTGCCTACGTCAAAAGTAGATACAAATGAGTGCATTGCGCGAGAAGGCGCGGTACTTTTCCGACTTGGTCCGTCAGCTAGCACTGACGGCGGCTTACAGCACATGCCAGGCACAGGAGAGTTTCGTGCTGAATCGTTTGGGAATCCGCAGCCGCGTGTTGCTGCTGGCGATGCTACCTGCCGGCTTGATGGCATTGGTACTGGGCAGCTATTTCACCTGGCTGCAGCAGAGCGAGCTGCAAACCCAATTGCTGCAGCGCGGCAAGATGATTGCCGAGCACCTGGCGCCCCTGGTGGCACCGGCCCTGGTCCGTCACGACCCGGCCCAGCTGGAGCGCATCGCCGCCCAAGCCCTGGAACAGGCGGACGTGCGTGCCGTGGCGTTTCTCGGCGAGGATCGCCACAACCTTGCCCATGCCGGCCCGAGCATGCTCAACCAGGCACCCGCCGGCGGCGGTACGGCGTTGCTGCAGCGTACCGGCAGCGACGCCACCCGTTACCTGCTGCCGGTGTTCGGCCACCATCGCGACCTGGCAGGCGAACGTATCCCGGACGAAGCCGATCGACTGCTGGGCTGGGTGGACATCGAGCTGTCCCACGATGGCACCCTGTTGCGCGGTTACCGCAGCCTGTTCACCAGCCTGCTGCTAATCTTCTGCGGCCTGGTCGCCACGGCGCTGCTGGCATTGCGCATGAGCCGCACGATCAATGACCCCATCGGCCAGATCAAGCACGCCGTGACCCAGCTCAAGGACGGCAACCTGGAAGAACGCCTGCCGGTCATGGGCAGTTATGAGATGGATGAGCTGGCGGCCGGTATCAACCGCATGGCCGAAACCCTGCACAACGCCCATGAAGAGTTGCAGCACAGCATCGACCAGGCCACCGAAGACGTCCGCCAGAACCTGGAGACCATCGAGATCCAGAACATCGAACTGGACATGGCGCGCAAGGAGGCCCTGGAGGCCAGCCGGATCAAGTCCGAGTTCCTCGCCAACATGAGCCATGAAATCCGTACGCCACTCAATGGCATCCTCGGTTTTACCCACCTGTTGCAAAAAAGCGAGCTGACCCCGCGCCAGCTCGATTACCTCGGCACCATCGAAAAGTCCGCCAGCAGCCTGCTCGGGATCATCAACGAGATCCTCGACTTCTCCAAGATCGAGGCCGGCAAGCTGGTGCTCGACAGCATTCCGTTCAACCTGCGCGACCTGATCCAGGACACCCTGACCATCCTCGCCCCCGCCGCCCATGCCAAGCAGCTGGAACTGGTCAGCCTGGTCTATCGCGACACGCCGCTGTCGCTGGTCGGTGACCCGCTGCGCCTGAAGCAGATCCTTACCAACCTGGTCAGCAACGCCATCAAGTTCACCCGCGAAGGCACCATCGTCACCCGCGCGATGCTCGAAGAAGAGCATGAGGACAGCGTACAACTGCGCATTTGCGTGCAGGACACCGGCATCGGCCTGTCCAGCCAGGATGTCCGCGCACTGTTTCAGGCCTTCAGCCAGGCTGACAACTCGTTGTCGCGCCAGCCGGGGGGGACTGGCCTGGGCCTGGTGATCTCCAAGCGCCTGATCGAGCAGATGGGCGGTGAAATCGGAGTCGACAGCACGCCGGGTGAAGGCTCGCAGTTCTGGGTCAGCCTGCGCCTGCCCAAGGCCCGTGACGACGCCGAGGACCTGCCGCTGCAATCGCTGGTGGAACGCCGGGTGGCGATTGTCGACGCCCACGAGCTGGCGCGTCAGGCCCTGGAGCATCAACTGGAAGACTGCGGCCTGCAGGTTTCCACCTTCCATTCGATCGACCCGCTGCTGCATGCGGTGGCGGCGGCACGCATGGCAGGGGAGCCCTTCACCCTCGCCGTCATGGGCGTCAACCTCGACAGCGTCGCGCCAGAACGCCTGGGCCAGTACATCCAGCAACTGCAGCGTCTGAACTGCCAGGCGCTGGTGTTGTGCCCGACCACCGAGCAGGCGCTGTACCACCCTTACCTGCCCAACGCCCATAGCCAGCTGCAAGCCAAACCGGCCTGCACGCGCAAGTTGCGCCGGGCCTTGCTGGAGCTGGTTCAACCCCGGCGCAGCGGCAGCGAGGCCAAGGTCAGCAGCGAGCAGCCGTTACCCAAAGTGCTGTGTGTCGACGACAACCCGGCCAACCTGTTGCTGGTGCAGACCCTGCTTGAAGACATGGGGGCCGACGTATTGGCCGTCGACAGTGGCTATGCCGCCGTCCAGGCCGTGCAGAACGAGCATTTCGACCTGGTGCTGATGGACGTGCAGATGCCCGGCATGGACGGTCGCGAGTGCACCGAGCAGATCCGCCAGTGGGAAACCAGCCAGGGCGGCGCGCCGCTGCCGATCGTCGCCCTCACCGCGCATGCCATGGCCAATGAAAAGCGCGCCCTGTTGCACAGCGGCATGGACGATTACCTGACCAAGCCGATCAGCGAGCGCCAGCTGGCCCAGGTAGTGCTCAAGTGGACCGGCCTGAACCTGAGTGCGCCGCACAACGAACGTGCACCGGAGCGCATTGCCGACAGCAGCGAACTCAAGGTCCTCGACCCGGAAGAAGGCCTGCGCCTGGCGGCGGGCAAACCCGACCTTGCCGCCGATATGCTGGCCATGCTCCTGGCGTCGCTGGAAGCCGACCGCGAGGCGATTCGTGCTGCCCGCGAGGCCGCCGACCGCAACGGCATGATCGAGCGTGTGCATCGCCTCAATGGCGCTTCACGCTACTGTGGCGTACCGCAGTTGCGCGCCGCCTGCCAGCGCAGCGAAACCCTGCTCAAACAGAATGACCCTGAAGCGCCGCGAGCCCTGGACGAACTGGACCGGGCCATCATCCGCCTCACCGCCCAGGCGCGCCTGAGCGCCTGACCTGAGGCAAGGTGATGAGCAGCCGCCGCGGTTAG
Organism: Pseudomonas putida; assembly: GCF_028682475.1. Taxonomy (GTDB): domain Bacteria; phylum Pseudomonadota; class Gammaproteobacteria; order Pseudomonadales; family Pseudomonadaceae; genus Aquipseudomonas; species Aquipseudomonas putida_AG. The sequence goes on along the minus strand of NZ_JANHLE010000002.1, from coordinate 33,209 downwards.
ACTTCTCCGCAATCGACTCAGGAAGATCCCATGCGCGTACTGTTTTTCAGCAGCCAGACCTATGATCAGGACAGTTTCAACAACGCCCCGGCGGGCCACGGGCTGGAACTGCACTTCCAGCCCGCCCGCCTGAGCGAAGACACCGCGCCGCTGGCCAGCGGTCATGAAGTGGTCTGTGCCTTCATCAACGACGACCTCAGCGCCGCGGTGCTCAAGCGCCTGGCCGCAGGCGGTACACGCCTGATCGCCCTGCGCTCGGCCGGCTACAACCATGTCGACCTTGCGGCGGCAAAACAGCTGGGCCTGGCCGTGGTGCGGGTACCGGCGTATTCGCCACATGCCGTGGCCGAACATGCAGTCGCACTGATCCTGGCCCTGAACCGCCGCCTGCACCGGGCTTACAACCGTACCCGCGAAGGCAACTTCAGCCTGCACGGGCTGACCGGCTTCGACCTTCACGGCAAAACCGTCGGGGTGGTTGGCACCGGCCAGATCGGCGCCGCCTTCGCCCGCATCATGGCCGGCTTCGGCTGCCAGTTGCTGGCGTACGACCCGTACCCCAACCCTGAGCTGCTGGCCCTCGGCGCCCACTACCTGGAACTGCCGGAGCTGCTGCGCCAGGCCCAGATCATCAGCCTGCACTGCCCGTTGACCGAACACACCCGCCACCTGATCAACCCGCAGAGCCTGGCGCAGCTGCAACCGGGGGCCATGCTGATCAACACCGGGCGCGGCGCCCTGATCGACACCCCGGCACTGATCGAAGCCCTGAAGGACGGCCAATTGGGTTACCTGGGCCTGGATGTCTATGAAGAAGAAGCCCAGCTGTTCTTCGAAGACCGCTCCGACCTGCCGCTGCAGGACGACGTGCTGGCCCGCCTGCTGACCTTCCCCAACGTGATCGTCACTGCCCACCAGGCCTTCCTCACCCGTGAGGCCCTGGCAGCCATTGCCGCGACGACGCTGGACAACATTACCCGCTGGGCGGCAGGCAATCCGCAAAACTTGGTCGAGGGTTGATGCTAGGATACGCGGCAGATTTGGAGGACCCATGGTCGAACACGATTTCCGCTACAACCTGTTTAACCCGCAACACACCCTGATCGAATGCCGCGCCCTGGTGCCAGGCCGCTATCAAGTGACCGGCAATGGCGGTTCGATCCAGAAGCATGATGTCCTGCTGGTGACCCTCAAGGGCAGCAAGGACTTGTCCATGCGCCTGACCGTGGAAACCGTACGTCACCTGATCAACCCGACCGGTCAATGGGTCGCGGTGGCCAGCGGCCCGGTGTTCGGTGAGCTGGCGATCCACACCTGGGAAGTCAACTGCGACAGCTGCCAGGCCAACCTGAGCTTCGAGTTCGCGGTCGACGCCAAGCTGGGCAAGAAAGCCCTGCAGCCTGCCGCTACCGCGCGCATTGCCGAGCTGGGCTGGAGCAGCCGTGGCGACAAGCACCTGTGCCCGAAATGCAAGGAGACGGCCCAGTGAAAACCCTGTTGCTCAGCGCCCTGACCGGCACGGCCCTGCTGGGGTGTGCCGCCGAGCCGATGAAGCTGGAACAGGAGCGCAGTTACCTGCTGGAGTGGATTGGTGAGCGTCCCTTGATGGACTACAGTCACCTGACCCTGACCCTGGCAGCCGACGGCCGCGCCTATGGCAATGGCGGATGCAACCATTGGTTCGCGCCTTACCAGCTTGATGGCGACAAAATCAGCTTCGGCAAAGTCGGCAGCACCCGCAAGTTGTGCGCACCGGCCTTGATGGAGCAGGAAAAGCGCTTCCTGCAGTCGCTGGAGACTGTCCAGCGCTGGGACATCTCGCCGATCGAGCAGGTACGCTTCTGGCCTGCCGAGGGCAAGCCGCTGCGTTTCTGGCCTGAAGAAGGCTGAAGCTTTATCGCCGGCAAGGCCGGCTCCCACAGGTTTTCAGTCAACCTTTGTGGGAGCCGGCCTTGCCGGCGATGAACGCACCGCCGATCAAGCGCCTTTCAAGGCCTTGATCTTCGCGTTCAAGCCCTCAAGCGTCTGCTCCCCCATCAACTGCTCACGCACCTTGCCCTTGTCATCGATGATGTAGGTCACCGGCAAGGCTTCACTGCGCGGCAGCTCATAGCGCTCGGCCGGGTCCTCGGCCAGCACGGTGAAACCGATGCCCAGCGCCTCGGTGGCTTTTTTCAGCTCTTCACCCTGCAAGCCATCGAAGTTCACGCCGAGCACCTTCACCCCCTGCGCCTGCCATTGCTTGGCCGCGGCATTGAGTTCGGGGATCTCGGTGCGGCACGGGCCACACCACTCGGCCCAGTAGTTGAGCACCAGCCAGTGCCCGTCGATCTGCTCGGCTTTTACGGTCTGGCCGTTCTGGTCCAGGCCATAGTCTGCACCGCAACCGCCGAGCAACAGGCTCGCGGTGATGGCCAGTGCTGCTGCCAAACGTCTTGTCATGGGTCAATCCTTCTCGAAGATTCAAGCAAAATGCAAAGTCGCTGCGGTTAGAATAGCCGCCACACCCTGCTGGATGCGACCCGAACATGACTGACCTGACCCTCTATCACAATCCGCGCTGCTCCAAATCCCGTGGCGCGCTGGAACTGCTTGAAGCCCGTGGCCTGGCCCCGACCGTGGTGCGCTACCTGGAAACCCCGCCAGATGCCGCTACGCTCAGCGCCCTGCTCGGCAAGCTGGGCATCGGTGCCCGTCAACTGCTGCGCAGCGGTGAGGACGAATACAAAGACCTGAACCTGGCCGACCCGGCACTGAGCGATGCGCAACTGATCGAGGCCATGGTCAAGCACCCGAAGCTGATCGAGCGCCCGATTCTGGTGGCCGGTGACAAAGCCGTGATCGGCCGCCCGCCGGAGAAGGTGCTGGAGATCCTGCCGTGAGCGCACCGTACATCCTGATCCTGTTCTACAGCCGCCACGGTTCGACCAGCGAAATGGCCCGGCAGATTGCCCGCGGTGTCGAGATGGCCGGCCTGGAAGCGCGGATCCGTACCGTCCCGGCGATTTCCACCGAATGTGAAGCGGTAGCCCCGGACATTCCGGAGACCGGCGCGCTGTACGCCACCCTGGACGACCTGCGCCATTGTTCCGGCCTGGCCCTGGGCAGCCCGACGCGCTTTGGCAACATGGCCGCGCCGCTCAAGTACTTCATCGATGGCACCAGCAGCCTGTGGCTCAGCGGTGGCCTGGTCGGCAAGCCGGCGGCAGCGTTCACCTCCACCGCCAGCCTGCACGGCGGTCAGGAGTCGACCCTGCTGTCGATGCTGCTGCCGTTGATGCACCACGGCATGCTGATCATGGGCCTGCCCTACAGCGAATCGGCGCTGCTGGAAACCCGCGGTGGCGGCACGCCCTATGGCGCCAGCCATCACGCCGGGGCTGACGGCAAGCGCGACCTGGATGCCGACGAAATCGCCCTGTGCCGCGCCCTCGGGCAACGCCTGGCGACTACCGCCAAACTGCTGGAGAACGGCCGTGGCTAAAAAGCCCAAGGTGCTGCCTTCGATCGACTGGCTGGCCCCACGCCTGCGTCTGGCGCGGGCGCTGAGCCTGGCGAGCTTTTTCGGCCTGATCGCGCTGCTGACGGTCAACAACCTGCTGTTCGCTGACCTGCATGGCGCCCGTACCGGGGTGATCCTCGCGGTCGAACTGGTGCCGCTGGCGCTGTTGCTGCCGGGCATGCTGCTGGGCAACGCACGCGCCCATGCCTGGACCTGCTTCGTGGTCAACCTGTACTTCATCAAAGGGGTACTGGCCGCGTTCGACCCGGCACGGGCGCTGTTTGGCTGGCTGGAAGTGGCGATCAGCCTGGCGCTGTTCGTCAGTGCCTTGCTGTATGTGCGCTGGCGCTTTCAGTATGACCGGCGGTTGGCTGGGGAAGGCTCGAACTAGGCATTGAAGCTATCGCCGGCAAGGCCGGCTCCCACAGGTTGTGTGCCAGATTCAGAACTTGTGGGAGCTGGCCTTGCCAGCGATAGCAACACCGCCAATCTTAATGATTGACAGTATGCGCCAGCATCACCGATAGCTGACACAGCGGCCGGCCGCTTTCGGCATGCCACCGGTTGAACGCTGCCTGCACCAGCGCCAGATCGCGCTGACTGGTCGGCGGCTTGTCGATGATGTCCTGGGCGATCAGCGCCGCACTCATGTCATCGGTGGGGATGAAGGTGTCCTTGCCAACCATGCGCAGGAAGCGCGGTGCCGACAACCCGCCCAACTGGTTGCCATGCTTGGCCAGGTACTTCCACAGGCCGACGATATCGGTCACCGGCCAGTCGGCGATCAGCGCCCCGAAGCTGCCCTTCTCCTTTTCCACATCGAGGATCATCTGCGCATTGCGCGGCACGCTCTTGAGCTTGCCCAGGTGGCGGATGATCCGCGTGTCCTGCATCAGCCGCTCGAGGTGCTCGGCGCCCATCAGCACGACCTTATGCGGGTCGAAACCGAAAAACACCTCTTCAAAGGCCGGCCACTTGGCATCCACCAGGCTGTGCTTGAGCCCGGCGCGAAACACCCGCAGGGCCAGGGTCGACAGGTAGCGGTCGGCACTGATCGCGCGCAACTGCTCGGCGCTTTTCGCCTGCGGCAGGTGCGCTTCCAGCGCTGCAGCGGAGCCGAAGCGGTTCAGGCAGTACTCATGCAGCCATTGATAGTCACGCATGCCGGTCAGATGTTCAGCACGTCGAGAAAACGTGGAGGTGCGGTGTCGTCGATCTTGAGGTTGACGAAGTCGAACAGGTTGCGGTCGGCCAATTGCGACGGCACTACGTTCTGCAGGCCACGGAAGATGCTCTCGGTACGGCCAGGGGTTTTGCGCTCCCACTCCACCAGCATGTCCTTGACCACCTGACGCTGCAGGTTTTCCTGCGAGCCACAAAGGTTGCACGGAATGATCGGGAATTCTTTCAGGTCCGAGTAGGCCTGGATGTCTTTCTCGCTGCAGTAGGCCAGCGGGCGGATCACCACGTTGCGGCCATCATCGGCACGCAACTTCGGCGGCATGGCCTTGAGGGTGCCGTTGAAGAACATGTTGAGGAAGAAGGTCTCGACGATGTCGTCGCGGTGGTGCCCGAGCGCCATCTTGGTCGCGCCGATTTCATCGGCGAAGGTGTACAGGGTGCCGCGACGCAGGCGCGAGCACAGCGAGCAGGTGGTCTTGCCTTCCGGGACCAGCTCCTTGACCACCGAGTAGGTGTCTTTCTCGACGATGTGGTACTCGACGCCCAGCGCCTTGAGGTAGGCCGGCAGCACGTGCTCGGGGAAGCCCGGTTGCTTCTGGTCCATGTTCACCGCGACGATCTCGAACTTGATCGGCGCCACTTTCTGCAGGTACAGCAGAACATCGAGCATGGTGTAGCTGTCTTTGCCGCCGGACAGGCAGACCATGACCTTGTCACCGTCTTCGATCATGTTGAAGTCGGTGATGGCTTCGCCGGCGAGACGACGCAGGCGTTTTTGCAGTTTGTTCTGGTTGACCGAAAGGGTGCCCATAGCGCTTGGAATCCGCGAGGTGTGACAAAAGCGGCATATTTTACGCACAAACCGCCGCCAGGCGTAGGCCAATCCGATAAAGACTGCAAGGTGATTAACCGGCCCGCTGACAGCGCGATTTGCTCTAAAAAGCCGGCTTTACCCGGCTAACTCCTTCCTATACTGCGACATAAGGCCACAGCAACCGTGACCTCGATCCTCTGGCCCCTATCACTTGGGGTCGCAAGCGCTCCTTTGGGGGGCGATGGCAACAACGGAAGGAGTGACTGGCATGATCCATCACGTTCTGGGGCTGTTTACCCATCCTGACCAAGAATGGAAAGAGATCCGTGGCGAGGAAGAAAGCATCAGCCACATGTACCTGACCCACACCCTGATACTGGCAGCGATCCCTGCCATTTCAGCGTTTATCGGCACCACCCAGGTCGGCTGGGTCATCGGCGATCGCGCCCCGGTCATGCTGACCCAGGAAAGCGCGCTATGGATGACCATCATGTCGTACCTGGCCATGCTCGCCGGGGTCGCCGTAATGGGCGCGTTCATTCACTGGATGGCGCGTACCTACGACGCCAACCCGAGCATGGCCCGCTGCATCGCGTTTGCCACCTATACCGCAACGCCGCTGTTCGTTGGCGGCCTGGCGGCGCTCTACCCCCACCTGTGGCTGGGGATGGTCGTCGGCACGGCAGCCGTGTGCTACACGGTCTATCTGCTCTATGTCGGCCTGCCGACCTTCATGAACATACCTTCGGATGAAGGCTTCCTGTTCTCGAGTTCGGTACTGGCGGTCGGCCTGGTGGTGCTGGTAGCCATCATGGCCTTCACCGTGATCGTTTGGGGACTAGGCGTGGGGCCTGTCTATACCAACTAGAATCATCTATTAGAAATGCAGCAACATAGGCGCAGTAACCATCAGGCCGCCGCAATGGCGGCCTGATGCTGTGCGCAGACAGGTGGCTCAGCAGCGCTGCGCTGGTTGCGGCATAATTGCCGGCCAGGAGTGTTCCCCGATATGCCCGAACTGCTCAAATCCCGCGTCGAAACCTGCTACCAGCAAGCCGAATCCTTTTTCAAACGCCCCTTCACCCGCCCTGAGGTCAGTTTCAAACTGCGCGGGCAAAAGGCCGGCGTCGCCCATCTGCATGAAAACCTGCTGCGCTTCAACCTGCAGCTGTATCGCGAAAACAGCGAAGACTTCCTCAAACAGACCGTAGCCCACGAGGTCGCCCATCTGGTGGCCCACCAACTGTTTGGCGACCGCATCCAGCCGCATGGCGAGGAGTGGCAACTGATCATGCGCGGGGTTTATGAACTGCCGCCTAACCGTTGCCATAACTATGCAGTCAAACGGCGCACGGTGACGCGCTACATCTATCGCTGCCCGTGTGCCGGTAGTGACTTCCCGTTCTCGGCCCAGCGCCACAGCCTGGTGCGCCAGGGGCGGCGCTATTTGTGCCGGCGCTGCCGGCATACGCTGGTGTACACCGGCGAAACACGGGTGGAATAGCTCTCACAGGTACAAAAAAACCCATCCGGAGATGGGTTTTTCATGGGCTACCTTTCGCTTAGCGGGCAGGACCTTCAGCCACACCCAGATCATCCATCGGGCGGGTATCGACCAGCGGCGAACCACCGGAAGCCAGCTCGGTCTGCAGCTTGTCTTCGTCCAGCTCATTGACCCACTTGGCAACTACCACGGTGGCCACGGCGTTGCCGATCAGGTTGGTCAGGGCACGGGCTTCGGACATGAAGCGGTCGATACCGAGGATCAGCGCCAGGCCGGCAACCGGCAGGTGGCCAACGGCGGACAGGGTTGCTGCAAGGACGATGAAGCCCGAGCCGGTAACGCCGGCAGCACCTTTGGAAGCCACCAGCAGCACCAGCAGCAGAGTGATCTGGTGGGTGATGTCCATGGTGGTGTCAGTCGCCTGGGCAATGAACACCGCGGCCATGGTCAGGTAGATCGAGGTACCGTCGAGGTTGAACGAGTAGCCAGTCGGGATCACCAGGCCGACAACGGATTTCTTCGCACCCAGACGCTCCATCTTGGCCAGCATGCGTGGCAGGGCCGACTCCGAAGACGAAGTACCCAGCACGATCATCAGCTCTTCACGGATGTAGCGAATCAGCTTGAGCACGCTGAAACCGTGGGCGCGGGCGATACCACCGAGCACCACGACGATGAACAGCACACAGGTCACATAGAAGCAGGCCATCAGGTAGCCCAGTTGCACCAGCGAACCGACGCCGTACTGGCCGATGGTGAAGGCCATGGCACCGAAGGCACCGATCGGCGCCAGCTTCATGATCATGTTGATGATGTTGAACATGACATGGGCGAAACGGTCGATCAGGTCCAGCAGCGGCTTGCCGTAGGCACCCAGGCGATGCAGGGCGAAGCCGAAGATCACCGAGAACATCAGCACTTGCAGGATGTCGCCGTTGGCAAAAGCGCCGACCACGGTGTTAGGGATGATGTTGAGCAGGAAGCCAACGGTGGTCTGCTGTGCGCCAGCGGCGGCATAAGCGGCCACGCTGCTGGCGTTCAGGGTGCTGACGTCGATATGCATGCCGGCGCCAGGCTTGACCACGTTGACCACGACCAGGCCGATGATCAGGGCAATGGTCGAGACGATTTCGAAATAGAGCAGCGCGTAGCCACCGGTCTTGCCCACCGACTTCATGCTTTGCATGCCAGCAATGCCGCTGACCACGGTGCAGAAGATGATCGGGGCGATGACCATTTTGATCAGTTTGACGAACCCGTCACCCAAAGGCTTCAGGGCAACGCCGGTCTCAGGGTAGAAGTGGCCCAGCAGGATACCGATGGTGATCGCTACTAACACCTGGATATACAGCGATTTGTACAGTGGCTGACGCGTCGTCATGGCTAATTCCTCAAGGGTATCGGGCTCATCCTTCCCAGGATGCGAGCGGTACCTAAAGCGCGAACCCTCCTGCACTGGAGGGATTTGTTGTGTCGAGCTGCCTGGCAGGACTCTGTCAGAGCAGTAGCAAGCCCGATGCCAAAATGCGCTTTATCGGTGCAAGCCCCGTGTTTGCTGGGGTTTGTTGCACAGTGAGGTTGCAAAAGTGCCGCGCGGGTTGGCGGATTTCCGCCCGACACCTTTTGCAAAAGGATAACGATGGCGGTAATCCGCCCGAAGGGATAGGCACTCAGTCCAGGCTGAAGCGAATGCGAAATGCCGCGCCGCCCAGCGGTGAATCATCGAGGGTCAGGCTAGCGTCGTAGCTTTCGATGATGTCCTTGACCACCGCCAGCCCGATGCCCTGCCCCGGATTTTGCCGATCCAGGCGTTCGCCGCGCTGGAGGATGCGCTCGCGTTGGTCCGGGGGTACGCCAGGACCGTCGTCTTCGACACACAGCTCGACCTCTGATGGCCCGCTGCGCAGGCTGATATGCACCTCGCTCAGGCACAGGCGGTAGGCGTTTTCCAGGAGGTTGCCGAGCAGTTCGAGCAAGGCGCCCTGCTCCATGGGCACCATCGCATGCTCGGGGAGGTCCAGGCTGATCTTGACCTGCTTGTCGCGGTAGACCTTGGCCAGGGTGCTGCACAGGCTTTCGAGCAACGGCTGCAAGGCCACCTGGTGACGCACCAGACCACTCTTGCGCAGGCTGGCGCGCTGCAACTGGTAGTCGATCTGCTGGCTCATGCGCTCGATCTGGCTTTGCAGAATCCGCGCCTGCTCACGGTCTTCACGACGCTGGCCCATGCTTTCGCTGACGCCCTGCAGTACCGTCAAAGGTGTTTTCAGGCTGTGGGCCAGGTCCCCCAGCGAATCTCGGTAGCGTTGCCGCTGCTCGCGCTCGCTGCGCAACAGGCGGTTCAGCGAACCGGTCAGGCGCAGCAATTCCCGAGGATGTTCGCCGCTGAGCCCATCACGGGCACCGGACTCGACATCATCCAGCTCGTGGCTCAACTGACGCAGTGAGCGCAAGCCCCAGGTCAGGCCGGCCCAGAGCAGCACCAGCAAGGCCAGCAACGCCGCGCCAAAGCCCAGGTACAGGCGTTCGCGCAGGCCGTCGAGGGTATGCTGATATTCGCGTACCGGCTGTAGGGCAACAATACTGAAGGCCGCCGTCTTGCCGCCGAGCAGCTTGACCTCGACGTCATAGACGAAGAACTCCTCGCCATCGGCCTGGCGAATCCGCGCGAACTCGTTGCCGCGCCCGTCATAGCGCGGGGTGTAGTTGATGTTTTCATCGGCCGTCGCCCGCGATCGCCAGACCAGATTGCCCTGGCGGTCATAGATATAGCCGAGCAGACGGCTGTCGGGCAGGTTGTATTTTTCGTCCGGCAGCAACGCCGGCATCTGCAACTGATTGTGCTCGATGCGCGCAGCGGAAATCAGCGTGGTGACGTCCGAGGCCAGGCGCTTTTCTATCGACTCCTGCAAGGCCAGGCTGAAGGCCTTCTGCAAGGCCGGCAGCAGGCCGAGCATGAACAGCAGGGCCAGCAGCGCCGCGGCCAGCATCAGGCGCACGCGTAACGAACGAATCATCGGCAGCGCTCGGTGAACAGATAGCCCAGGCCACGCACGGTATCGATTGGTTTGAAGCCGTTGTTGCCTTCAAGCTTGCGCCGCAGGCGACCGACCAGCACCTCGATCACATTTGGATCACGCTCGTCGTCATCGGGGTAGAGCTGCTCCATCAGGCGATCCTTGGCCACCACCTGCTGGTGATGGCGCATCAGGTACTCGAGGATGCGGTATTCATAGGCGGTCAGCGCCAGCGGCTGATCGTCGAGGGTGGCCTGCTTGCGGTTCAGGTCCAGCAACAACGGCCCCGCTGCGATGGTCGACTGGACGAAGCCGCTGGAACGACGCAACAGGGCATTGAGGCGGGCCTCCAGCTCTTCGAACTGGAACGGTTTGACCACATAGTCGTCGGCCCCCGCGGCCAGGCCTTCGACCTTGTCCTGCCAGTTGCCGCGCGCGGTGAGGATCAGGATCGGAAAGCTCTTGCCCTGGGAGCGCAATTGGCGGATCAGGTCCAGGCCGCTCATGCCGGGCAGGCCGAGGTCGATCACCGCCAGGTCATGGTTGAACTGCTCGGCCTGGTACAAGGCCTCCTCGGCGTTGGGCACCGCTTCAACCACGTGCCCGCTTTCGCTCAGGCGACTGTGCAAGTGATGACGCAACAGCGCTTCGTCCTCAACCACCAGCAGTTTCATAGGTTCCTCCCTACCCGTGCCGGCGCGCGTGGCTCCGGCGAAATACTCAGCCCATGCAGAATAACAGCGAACCGGCCATGCACCTGCAGGCCGGTTCGAACTTCTTCATCGCAGGGTCAGAAGGCGTAGTTGGCCGACAGGTAGGTTTGCGCGCTGCTGTCCAGGCGCAGGGTGCCGACTTTCGGACCGCCATGTTCGGCCAGCTCGGTGCTGGCATTGCTGCGCAGGTAACGGTAGCCCAGTTCGACCGAGGCGTTGTCGGTGACCTGTTGCAGCAGGCCGGCTTGCAGGCCGATGGCATAACCGGTGTCGGTGTCGCGGCTGTAACCGGACGACTCCTGGCTGAGCTTGGTCAGGCCGGCGCTGGCACCGCCGAACAGCTTGGTGCTGTTGCCCAGCGGGTAGAACAGGTCGTAACTGCCCAGCAGGTTTTCCTGACGCACCTTCAGGCCGCTATGGTCGTTGGAGACGTTGTCATAGGTGAGGTAGTAGCGGCCCTGATCGTTCATCTGGCCGACACGCACGCCCCAGGTTCCGTCCTTGCTGATGATGCCGTCGGTGTTCAGGTGATCAGTGTTGCTGCTGAGCAAGCCGGACTTTTTGATCTTGTCGCTGGTCTGGCCATAGGTGACACCGGCGAAGGTCGTGTCGGCGGCCTGGACGGCAGCACTGGCGCCGAAAAAGGCGACGGCGAGGAACAGGGTATTGAGCGCTTTCATAAGGTTTTACTCCTGGCGGATGTGCCGTTTGGGTGTTGAAGCCAGAGTAAGCAAAACCTCCTGAACGACCGCTGAACCCTGCCTGAACCTCGGCTGAACAGCAGTGCTGACGGTGGGAGCGGGCTTGCCCCGCGATACGATGTGACTGACAGGATGCAATCGCGGGGCAAGCCCGCTCCCACCGAAGCCTGCCACCGATGCCTGTTGCATCACTGGCAAGCCCCCCACAGCCACGGCACAATAGCGCCCATGAACCGACTCCCCGCCTGCTGCGCCCCGTTGCTGCACCATTGGCCCCTGCCCCGCCCGGTCGCTGGCGCGGTCCTGGTCAGCTGCCCCTTCGACCCTGCGTTACTGGCCAGCGACGACTTCGCCCGCGCCGGCATCGAGCAGACGCCGAGCCTGCAACGCTCGGTAGCCAAGCGCCAGGCCGAGTACCTGGCCGGACGGGTGTGCGCGCGGGCGGCCTTGCAGCGCCTGGAGGGTCGCGACTACGTACCCGGTACCCACGAGGACCGCTCGCCGATCTGGCCGGCCGGTATCAGTGGTTCGATCACCCACGGCAAAGGCTGGGCAGCCGCGGTGGTGGCACGCAGCAGCGATTGCCAGGGGCTGGGGCTGGATCAGGAGAGCCTGCTCAGCGACGAACGCGCCGAGCGCCTGGCCCGGGAGATCCTCACCGCAGACGAACTGCAGCGGATGGACGCCAGCCAGACGGGCCTGACCGTCACCCTGACCTTTTCCCTCAAGGAAAGCCTGTTCAAGGCGCTCTACCCGATCGTCCAGCAGCGCTTCTACTTCGAGCACGCCGAAGTGCTGGAATGGTCAGCCGATGGCCATGCCCGCCTGCGCCTGCTGACCGACCTGTCGGCGCAGTGGCATAAAGGAAAGGAAATCGACGGCCAGTTCAGCCTGCAGGATGACCAGTTGCTGAGCCTGGTCAGCGTCTGAAGCGCCTCAAGCCAGCAACGGACAGTGCTCACAGTGCCCGACCCAGTCGACTTTGTAACTCAGGCAGCAGGTGCGGCGACGGCGCTTGCCCACGGCATCCACACTGACGGCGGCAAACAGCGGGCTGTCAGGCAAGTTCAGCAAACGGTCTAAACCGCCGCCATCACCTTCGGCACGTTGCAGCGCCTGATCCAGGCAATCCCCGGCATTGCCCCAGAGCACCGCTGGCGCTACCGCCCCCAGCGCCGCCAGACGCAACACCACTGGCTGCAGGTGATGTTCCAGCACCGCTTCGATCCCCTCACAGCGCTCGCCCTGCGCAGCCAAAGCAAACGGCAGGCCGCGACTATCCAGGCTCACCTCGGTGGCAGCGAATACTGACAGCTCATTACCCTCAAGCAGCGACTGCCAGACCACCGCAAAGTAGTACTTGGACCACTGCGAGACCAGCACCGGACGCTGCGCCGGCATCAGCTCGGGGCCATACAGGCCAAGCAGCAAGGATTCGAAGGGGAGCGGTTGCAGCACCTGGTCCAGAGGCAACCCGGCGCTCATGCCGCGTCCTGCTGGCGCGGCCAGCTCAGACTGAAGCGCGCACCGCCCAGGCGCTCGCTGCGTCCGACTGACGCCCGGCCTTTATGCCAATAGATGATCCTTCGCACAATCGACAGGCCCAGGCCATGGCCACCGGAAGCGCGGGTGCGGCTGTCATCGAGACGGGTGAAGGGGGTGAAGATGCGGTCCCAGACATCTTCCGGCACGCCCGGGCCATCGTCGTCGACGTCGATCCGGCAACGCTGCAGTCCGAGCTGGTAACTGAGGCTGACCTGCGATTCAGCATGGCGCATGGCATTGCTGACCAGGTTCTGTAACGCCCGGTGCAGGTAACGCGGCTCGGCTTCCACCCAGGGCCCCTGCCCGTCCGCTTCTTCCGGTCCGTGACAGGGCCCGCGCACGACCTTGACGTCACGACGCAGGGGCGCGAGTTCAGCGATCACCTGATCGAGCAAGGCATCCAGATCGACCCGCTGAAAATGCAAGGCCGGCGCGCCTTGTTCAAGACGCGCGTAAGTGAGCATCTCGTCAACCAGCTTGTCCAGCTCCTGGATATCGCCATCCATGCCGCTCAAATACTTTTCCCGCGCCTGGTCGTCACGCGCACTGGCGATCATTTCCAGGCCGAAGCGCAGGCGCGCCACGGGGGTGCGCAACTCATGGGAGACCGCGCGCACCAGTTCTCGCTGGATAGCCAGCGAACGCTGCAAGTGTTCAGCCATGCCATTGAAAGCCGCCGCCAGACGCCCGACCGAGTCGGCATCATCGGCGGCAACGCGGGTTTCCAGGCTGCCCTGAGCAATGCGCGTCGCAGCGGTTTCAAGCGTGGACAGACGCCGCTCCAGCTGACGCACCAGTAAATAGACGATCAGGCCGATCAGGCACAGCCCGAGCACGGCGATCAGTGCCAGCAGTTGTGGCGGGTAGGGATTCATCTGGTACAGCGGGCCGATCTCCAGCGCCCAGGGGGTGCCGACCATCCCGGCAACCACGCGGATCGAGTCACCGTCCTTGCCCAGGGTCATCACCGTGTCGCCCTCATCGACACGGCGGCGCTGGTCCACGTCCATGTCGGTCTGCTCCAGGCGCCGCAGGCTCAGGTCGAACCCAAATCCCTTGCTTTGCTTGATCTCGGCCAAGCGCCGCGGCTGCTCGCCGATCGGGTAGCGCACCAGCTCATCGGCCAGCAGGTAAATGGTGGCCCGCGCCAGTTGCTCGCTGATCTGCTCGACCTCGCCGGTCAACAGCAGGTGCTCAGTGCCGACCTGGCGCATGACCTTGGCCGCATGCGGGCCGGTCTTCTCCACCAGCACCTGGCCACGCTGCAACTGGCTGCGCTGACCACCGTCGATGCCGGCCTGCGCCAGGGTTTGCAGCTTCAGCGGTATGCCCAGCAAGCGCTCCCAGATCAGCAGGGTGCGCTTGCGCTCAACCTCGCCCAGCGGCACCAGGTTGTCGGCCATCAGGGTGAACGTACCGTGGGCCAGACGCTCGCGGTACTGACCGGCACGCACCTCGTTGAGCAGGTGCACACTGAGCACCCCGAGCACCGCCACCAGCACCAGCGCGGCGAGCATGCCGCCATAGATACGCAGGAAAATCGAGTTCATCGCACCTGGCCCATGGCCTCGGCCGCCTCGCGCACGAACAGGTAGCCTTTGCTGCGGATGGTCTTGATCATCCGCGGGTGCTCGGGGTCATCACCGATGCGCGGGCGGATTCTGGAAATACGCACATCGATGGAGCGGTCCTGGCCGTCATAGCCCACCCCACGCAACGAGGTGAAGATTTCCTCACGGGACAAAATACGTCCGGCGTTGCTGACCAACAGCCAGAGCAAGTCGAATTCAGCACTGGTCAGTTCGATACCTTCATCGCGCAGCCAGGCTTCACGTAGGCTGTTGTCCACCCGCAGTGGCCCGAACTGCAGGCATTGCGCTGGCTCACTTTCAGCCACCGGCTCACTGCGCCGCAGCAAGGCATTGATGCGCGCCAGCAGCAGGCGTGGGCGCACCGGTTTGCACACATAGTCATCCGCGCCCATGTCCAGGCCCTGAACCTGATCAAGGTCGTCACTGCGGGCGGTGAGCATGAGGATCGGCCCGGCAAACTGCTGACGAACCTTGCGGCAGATGCTCAAGCCGTCTTCGCCGGGCAACATCAGGTCGAGCACCACCAGGTCCGGCTGCTCGGCAATGATCCGCGCCGCCGCCTTGGCCCCGTCACCTTCGACCTTGACGTCAAAACCGTTGGCCTGCAGGTACTCTCGGGTCAGGTCGGCCAAACGCTGGTCATCCTCGACGATCAACACCTGACTGCGCTGCTGCTCCACGGCTCACCTCGACGGCTTGTTGTTATTAAAGAGTGCCCTGGCAACGGCTTCACCAAAAGGCAACATCGGCCCCGGATACTACGTCGGGCACCGACGCCTGCCAACCGTCACCACGAGCGGCAAAAAACCACGGGGCGGATTGCTCGGAAGGCTATCGGATTTGTGGTAGGGTGCGCGCCCGAAAATATCCGCCGGGATAACCGTAGTCTGTGAAAAAAAGGGTGACGGACGGTCATCTGGCGCTAAGACACGGCCTACAAGGCGTTAGCCAAAATCACTCACAAACTACTCACAAGTTATCCACAGAGCACCACCTTGCAATACCCCCAAGACCGCATTATCTTGTATCCCTATCGAAACAAAACACTACATCTTGGGTTTTGAACAGATTCCCAAGCACAAGTCGAGCAAGAAACTCAAGCCCTGATTCAGTGCTTTTTTGCTTGAACTTTAGAAACATTCAGCAGCCAAACCGCTCCTGCGGAGGCGTCCGTTGCAAACCCTCGGAGGGTGTTGTTTCGGGTACGGGTGTTGCAAGCCATAGGCACACCGTACAGCAACAGTTTTGAGTCGTGGATTCAGAACCTTTGACTTCGGCCAGGGAGCGGCAAGAAATTGCCCCTTATTTTCCTGATCTGTCCCGAAGTGAGTATGCCCGACCTGTTCGGCATGCCGGAGCGTCGCGTTCCCGCGTGTCATCAGCGTCGGTTGTTGGGCTTTCGGACGGAACGGCGGGCGCCCACAAGGCGCCTAAACAAACATAGAGAACGTGGAGACACCCATGCAAACCGACACAACTCGCGAGAACCCGCAGGCCAAGGCGCCGCAGGCCGCTGATTCGAACCAGGATCTGGCTGCCACCGCCCCAGGCCAACTGCGTGTGATCAAGCGCAATGGCACTGTCGTCGCCTACACCGACGACAAGATCACCGTGGCCATCACCAAGGCGTTCCTCGCAGTTGAAGGCGGCACCGCCGCTGCCTCGTCGCGTATCCATGACACCGTTGCCCGTCTGACCGAACAGGTTACCGCGACCTTCAAACGTCGCATGCCATCGGGCGGCACCATCCACATCGAAGAAATCCAGGACCAGGTCGAACTGGCCCTGATGCGTGCCGGCGAGCAGAAAGTTGCCCGCGACTACGTGATCTACCGTGACCAGCGCGCCAAAGAGCGTGCGACCCGCGTTCACGCCGAAGACGCCAACGTGCAGCCGCACCCGAGCATCCGCATCACCCTGGCCGACGGCAGCCTCGCGCCACTGGACATGAACCGTCTGAACACCATCATCACCGAGGCCTGCGAAGGCCTGGCCGAAGTCGATGGCGACCTGATCCAGCGCGAAACCCTGAAGAACCTCTATGACGGCGTCGCCATCAAGGACGTCAACACCGCCCTGGTGATGACCGCCCGTACCCTGGTCGAGCGCGAGCCGAACTACTCGTTCGTTACCGCCCGCCTGCTGATGGACACCCTGCGTGCCGAAGGCCTGGGCTTCCTCGGCGTGGCCGACAGCGCCACTCACCACGAAATGGCCGAGCTGTACGCCAAGGCCCTGCCGGCCTACGTTGCCAAAGGCGTCGAGTTCGAACTGCTGAACCCTGCCCTGGCCGACTTCGACCTGGAAAAACTGGGCAAGGCGATCAACCACGAGCGTGACCAGCAGTTCACCTACCTGGGCCTGCAGACCCTCTACGACCGTTACTTCATCCACAAGGATGGCGTGCGCTTCGAACTGCCTCAGGTGTTCTTCATGCGTGTGGCCATGGGCCTGGCGCTGGAAGAGAAAAACAAAGAAGCCCGTGCGATCGAGTTCTACAACCTGCTGTCGTCCTTCGACTACATGGCTTCGACCCCGACCCTGTTCAACGCCGGTACCCTGCGTCCACAGCTGTCGAGCTGCTACCTGACCACCGTGCCGGACGACCTGTCGGGCATCTACCACGCGATCCACGACAACGCCATGCTGTCGAAATTCGCCGGTGGCCTGGGCAACGACTGGACCCCTGTGCGTGCACTGGGCTCTTACATCAAGGGCACCAACGGTAAATCCCAGGGCGTCGTACCCTTCCTGAAAGTGGTCAACGACACCGCCGTCGCCGTTAACCAGGGTGGCAAGCGCAAAGGCGCGGTCTGCGCCTACCTGGAAACCTGGCACCTGGACATCGAAGAATTCATCGAACTGCGCAAGAACACCGGTGATGACCGTCGTCGTACCCACGACATGAACACCGCCAACTGGATCCCTGACCTGTTCATGAAGCGCGTCTTCGATGACGGCAAGTGGACCCTGTTCTCGCCGAACGAAGTCCCTGATCTGCACGACCTGACCGGCAAGGCCTTCGAAGAGCGCTACGAGTACTACGAAGCCCTGACCGAGTACAACAAGATCAAGGTGTTCAAGACCATCCAGGCCAAAGACCTGTGGCGCAAGATGCTCTCGATGCTGTTCGAGACCGGCCACCCATGGCTGACCTTCAAGGATCCGTGCAACCTGCGTTCGCCGCAGCAGCACGTTGGCGTGGTCCACAGCTCGAACCTGTGCACCGAGATCACCCTGAACACCAACAAGGACGAGATCGCGGTCTGCAACCTGGGCTCGATCAACCTGCCGAACCACATCGTCGACGGCAAGCTGGACACCGCCAAGCTGCAACGCACCGTGAACACCGCCGTGCGCATGCTCGACAACGTGATCGACATCAACTACTACTCGGTGCCGCAAGCGCGTAACTCGAACCTCAAGCACCGTCCGGTCGGCCTGGGCATCATGGGCTTCCAGGACGCGCTGTACCTGCAGCACATCCCTTACGGTTCCGACGCTGCCGTCGAGTTCGCCGACAAGTCGATGGAAGCGGTCAGCTACTTCGCCATCCAGGCTTCCTGTGACCTGGCTGACGAGCGTGGCGCCTACGAGACCTTCCAGGGTTCGCTGTGGTCCAAAGGCATCCTGCCGCTGGATTCGCAACAGATCCTGATCGAAGCCCGTGGCCAGAAGTACATCGACGTCGACCTGAACGAAACCCTGGACTGGGCACCGGTGCGTGCTCGCGTACAGAAAGGTATTCGTAACTCGAACATCATGGCCATCGCGCCGACCGCGACCATCGCCAACATCACCGGCGTTTCGCAGTCGATCGAACCGACTTACCAGAACCTGTACGTGAAATCGAACCTCTCGGGCGAATTCACCGTGATCAACCCGTACCTGGTTCGCGACCTCAAGGCCCGTGGCCTGTGGGACCCGGTCATGATCAACGACCTGAAGTACTACGACGGTTCGGTGCAGCAGATCGAGCGCATCCCGCAGGAACTCAAAGACCTGTACGCCACCGCGTTCGAAGTGGAAACCAAGTGGATCGTCGACGCCGCCAGCCGCCGTCAGAAGTGGATCGACCAGGCCCAGTCGCTGAACCTGTACATCGCCGGCGCTTCGGGCAAGAAGCTTGACGTGACCTACCGCATGGCCTGGTACCGTGGTCTGAAAACCACCTACTACCTCCGTGCCCTGGCCGCGACCAGCACCGAGAAGTCGACCATCAACACCGGCAAGCTCAACGCCGTCTCCAGCGGTGGCGACAGCGCGCCGATCCAGGCAGCGGGCCCAGCGCCAGTGCCGAAGGCTTGCGCGATCGACGAGCCGGATTGCGAAGCTTGCCAATAAGCGCCTGATGGCTGGCCAGCTCCTCTTGTGGGAGCTGGCCTTGCCAGCGATGGGCGGCCCCGCCGCCCTGCCCTTCGCAACAAGACAAATAGGTCCGGGGTACTTTTACCCAAGACCTGCCGAGGAGCCCCGCTCCCGGAAGCATTCCAAGATTTTGCGTGCACAGCAGTACCTAACCGCAAGCATCGCAACCAAGATCCACCGGCCATACTGAATATGGCCCTCAAGCAGGAGACCCACCATGCTGAGCTGGGACGAATTCGATAAAGACGAAGGCGAAGAAGCCGCCAAAGGCGCCACCGCCACTCAAGCCGCTGCCGCAGGCATCGACAAGCTGGACAACGCTGGCGGTGTTGCCGCCCTCGAAGCCCGCGCCGTAACCGCCGATGACTCCGACGCCGTCAAGCGTGCCAAGGCTGCCCTGGACCAACTCGACATCGCCGAAGGCCTGGCTGAGCTGGAAGGTTCCGCCGCCCGTGTCGCGGTTGACGAAAAGCGCATGATCAACTGCCGCGCCGACCTCAACCAGCTGGTGCCGTTCAAGTATGACTGGGCCTGGCAGAAGTACCTGGACGGTTGCGCCAACCACTGGATGCCGCAAGAGGTCAACATGACCGCGGACATCGCCTTGTGGAAAAACCCGGAAGGCCTGACCGACGACGAGCGTCGCATCGTCATGCGCAACCTGGGCTTCTTCTCCACTGCCGACTCCCTGGTTGCCAACAACCTGGCCCTGGCCGTGTACCGCCTGATCACCAACCCGGAGTGCCGCCAGTACATCCTGCGCCAGGCCTTCGAAGAGGCGATCCACACCCACGCCTACCAGTACTGCATCGAATCGCTGGGCATGGATGAAGGCGAGATCTTCAACATGTACCACGAGATCCCGTCGGTTGCTAAGAAAGCCGCCTGGGGCCTGAGCTACACCCGCGCGATCTCCGATCCGGAATTCAACACCGGCACCGTCGAGACCGACAAAGAACTGCTGCGCAACCTGATCGCCTACTACTGCGTTCTGGAAGGCATCTTCTTCTACTGCGGCTTCACCCAGATCCTGTCCATGGGTCGCCGCAACAAGATGACCGGCGTTGCCGAGCAGTTCCAGTACATCCTGCGTGACGAGTCCATGCACCTGAACTTCGGTATCGACGTGATCAACCAGATCAAGATCGAAAACCCGCACCTGTGGGATGCCGAAATGAAGGAAGAAGCCTCGCAGATGATCCTGCAGGGCACCCAGCTGGAAATCGAATACGCTCGCGACACCATGCCGCGCGGCGTACTGGGCATGAACGCCGCGATGATGGAGGACTACCTCAAGTTCATCGCCAACCGTCGCCTGTCGCAGATCGGTTTGAAGGAAGAGTACCCAGGGACCACCAACCCGTTCCCATGGATGAGCGAGATCATGGACTTGAAGAAGGAGAAGAACTTCTTTGAGACGCGAGTGATTGAGTATCAGACTGGTGGGGCTCTTAGCTGGGATTGAAAACTTCAAACGGCCATCATTAATGATGGCCGTTTTTTTCAGGAAGAATCGATGTTTAAGTACAACGAAGCATCTTTTGAAGAAATTATTAAACTACCAACAAAAAAGCACGAACCCCAGCTCCTAGCTATAACTTACTGCACCTTGATAACAGTCGAGTTAATTCTAAAGAGAACTATAAACTCGAGTGGCGGACATGACATCCCCGGCATGCTAATAAACAGCTCTCGACTTCACCCAAAGTTCCAAACAGAGCTTACAACCTTATCTCGACAATTCAGAAACATACTTCAGTCCATATATGTGCAAGGAAAGAGCAACACATCGCAGCTAGCGCCTGGTGAATCCTACCCCTACATTCGTTATTTCAGGCACACATCTGACTGGTCGTCACCAAGTCATGACGAGGATGAACTATTTAGCTTATTAAACAAAGCCAAGGAAATTCGTGCCTTCTTGAAAAAGAATATTAGGTAACCAATATGATCACCACTCAAGAACTGCTCTCAACACTATCCTTAAAAAATATTAACCACACCGTTAAGTATCTTCACCCGACCCTCTATATTATTCATGTAGATGAAGCCTATAAAGAGCTTGATTTTGAACAGCGGGTTGCCCTTCTTTCTGGTTTTCTAGGCATTGACACTTCACGCCTAATCTCTCTTCAGTCCAGCAGCAGCATTGAACTCTGCCTGCTAACAACTGTAGAGAGAGAAACTGACTACTCATTCTTTGACGAAGAAAATACTCGACACCACTGGATTGAAGCTTTGGCCGGCAGCCGACCAAACAGGGCAGCCTCTCAACGAAGCTTCAAAAGCCTACATTTCTATGGGTATAAGGGTGGCCAAGGGCGCTCCACTGTACTTGGCACTCTCTCTAAGTTCTTGGCCGATCAAGGTTACAAGATCTTGCTAATCGATGCCGACATTGAGGCTCCATCGCTCGACAAAATATTCCAAACCAAGACAACAAGACTTTCGGAAACATTACTTGGCATTTGCCACTTCAATACTAAAATTGATACAGCAAACGCCTATATCCAAAACACAGGAAAAGTCGATTTAATTGCATGCCGCCCTGAAAGCGAAATCTATGATATCGATTTTGCTTCTTTCTCCTTAAACACTGTATTAGACCCGATACTTATAAGAAATGGGATACTAAAAATCTCTCAGTTCGCTGCTGACGAAAAATATGATTTTGTATTTATCGATCACCGCACCGGCATTTCTAGCTCTGTGCTTCCTATCGTTTTAACTCTCCCCGGCCCTGTTATTTCTTTTGCTCGACGCGACACTCAGTCAGCATCCGGAACAAGAGCGTTTCGCGAGCTCCTCTCGATCAATACCGAAGCCCCTGGCCTTTATGTTAGCTTCACTATTGACCCTGAATTTAAGCGCTCCAACCTTAGCGAAGAATCGCTTAAAATCCAAGAAGAACTTCTAATGCAGTTCCCAGAAAGCTTCCGCCTAGAGGTTGAGGATGCTATCGACAATTACTGGATCGACTGGGCCTATAGTAAGCCCCTAATAAACGGCATAATACCTGATACTAAAAAAATAAACCCTGAGAACTTATTTGCACTAAGAGATATCTGCTCGGTCCTTGGCCTACTTGACGAGCACCCCATCTCCGAGGCACAGGTAAAACCGAAGACAGGCTCAGCTCTTACGAGTTCCGGCTCCACAGACGGCGGTATATATCTAGAAGCAAATTTCCTGAAGCGCCTTCTCTCGCCAAACTCACCTATTACTTATATCCTAGGCCGAAAAGGCACTGGTAAAACAAGACTATTAAGAGAACTTCACTCTAGAGGTCTTGGGCGCCCAATTTTAACTGCCGCCGACTACAAGCATGATGGCGGGATAGGCTCTGCGGCCGCATGCTTCAAACAATTAATTGACAAATACCGAGACAAACCGGAAACCATTTGGTGCACATTACTTTACTGTGCAATTGAATCTGACAGCTCCTCCATTGGGAAAAGCGAGCACTTAGAAAAGTGCATTACGGCCAATCTCGACACAAATATAAATTTTCTCGACCTAAAAGAGTCCATAAGCGCTAATCCAACTCAAAAAGATCACTACACATTTCTGATCGACGGAATCGAGACGGCATTCCCGTCTTCCGATATAAAAAAATATATTGAGTCTCTATTTAGCTTTTTACTTACAATACAGTCTGACTCTTATCTATCACAGAAAATAACAATACGCCTTTTTATCAGGAGCGATCTAGCAAAAAATGCGATTGAAAATGTTGAACAGCAAACTGACGGCCGTGAAATTCAATTAGTTTGGGACGAACAATCAATATTCAACTTTGTTCTATTGCGCATTTGTCAAAACTCATGGTTTAGAGAGAACTTCGCCGACGCATGCAAGCTGCTACAACTTGAAGAAAATGCATTAAAAAACGGATCAATGACCTCGGATAAGTACGAACCTCTGCTCATGGAGTTCTTCCCTCCGAAACTTCGAGCCAGTAACATTCAAACTATTACATTTTTGAAGACCTACTTCTCTGACACAGTGGACTCTACTTATTCCCCAAGGCTTTATGATCGTTTCTTGGACTATGTAGCGGGAGACGAGAGTCGCCGAGCTAGACGTGGTGAAGAAATCGAGGGCGGAAGACTTAGCCAAAAGCTAATCATGCAGGCGCATAAAGAGGCATCCGAATACTATTTAGGTGAAGTTTCGGCCGAGCTCAAGCATATGTTAGATCCATCGATAGACGTGAGAAAATTCACCGAAGGCTTCAATGGTCTATCAACACCATTTCTTTTGGAGGGTTGTATTGTTGAGCTTTCCAACAAAACTCAGCTCGACGTTTCACTGGTAAGATCTTCAATGAACATAATGAAAGATATCGGCATGTTCGAGGCGAGACTTGGGTTTTCTGGGCAGTGGCGAGTGGGGCGCTTATTTAAAAGTTCTCTGGGTATGAAATACGTCAGAGGAACAAAGCTGACATAATTACCGCCCGCGACGACAAAGACTGCTAAAAAGCAGTCTTTGTCGTACTGATGAACTAGTACAATTTCCTACACCCTCAAGAGACGGTGCCGACGATGTACCGACTTTTGTTTATAGAGTAAGAGCGCTAATGTTGCATCGCGCCTAAGAAACGCTCATGCAGCGGAATTCCGTTCCCGTTAGAAACGGCTCTCCTGTTTTTGGAAGGCCAATCATGGATAACCACTACTGCTCCACCCTCTTCACCCGCCACAACCGCCCCCTTCACACCCTCTGGCTCGAATCCCAAGCCTGGTTCTGCGCCCACGAACTCGGCCGGCTGACGGGGCGCTACTTCGACGAACACTGCATCCGCAAACTCGACCCGGACCAGCATCGCAACGTGCAGCTGCTGCGCTACGGCGAGTACCAGGCGACCACC
Organism: Pseudomonas putida; assembly: GCF_028682475.1. Taxonomy (GTDB): domain Bacteria; phylum Pseudomonadota; class Gammaproteobacteria; order Pseudomonadales; family Pseudomonadaceae; genus Aquipseudomonas; species Aquipseudomonas putida_AG. The sequence goes on along the minus strand of NZ_JANHLE010000002.1, from coordinate 9,398 downwards.
ATGGTCAGTGAGTCCGGCGCCTATACCCTGCTCGCCCATCATCACATTCCGGAGAACCGCCACCTGCGGCACTGGCTGACCCATGAGGTGGTGGCGGTGTTGCGTGATGGGCGGGAGTCGGAAATGGCCGACCTGCCGCGGCTGGGGCGAATGTGCTGGCCGGGTGGGCATGCGGCGAGCTTGTTGTATTGGCAGAACGAGCCGTGGATTCGCTTGCGGGATATGCCCGTGGTGATGGCGGCGGAAGTGCCTTTGGGGTTGCCGGTGAAGCGCAAACGGAGTTGGCGGGAATGTGCGCAGCGGGCGTTGCGGCTGCATGGGGTAGGCGATTGAGTTGGCGCCTCACAACAGCTTCGGCCACAGAATGACGCAAATCTTTTCTCACGCATCCGCCAATTGGCAGTACACTCAATGCCATCTGTCAAGGCTGGAGCGCCGATCATGTCTGCTACTGCGGAAAACACAGACGCCAGGAAATCGCCGAAAAAACCTGGCAAAGCGAAAGCTGCCGATGCCGGATCAATGATCACAACGAGCACTGAAGCGGCAGCCCATCGGCTGAACGAAACACCCGCGCAAAGAGCCTACGGTACTGCCCGTGTGTCGGCATCGAGCACTACCGGCATGGCGATTGTCGATCTGCTGCTGCCCGACACCGACACAGACGACCGCATGGAGGTGTTCAAGGCCACACAGAGCGGCTTTCCGCTCAGCTCGGTCATCCAGCTGGTCGAGTCGGTCGAAACCTTCAAGCGGCACAATGTACTGGCGAAGATCGTCGGCCTGTCCGAGCGTACCCTCGCCCGCCGGATGAAGAACAAGGATGAAGCCCTGAGCCCTGAACAAAGTGCCAGGGCGCTGTATTACGCAGAGGTGCTGGAGAAAGCGCAGGAGGTGTTCGGCACCCGCGCGCTTGCCGAAGCGTGGATGACCCGGCCGGCGCTCGGGCTGGACGGTGAGGCGCCGATCGACCTGCTGTCCAATCCGGTCGGCTATGAGCTGGTCAGCGACTTCCTGAATCGACTGGATTACGGGGTCTACTGATGGTAACGGACCCGCTGGCTCATGACCTGCATTTCTGGCGTCTCGACCATGCCAGGCACGCGCCTTCGTGGAACAGCGGCATTGGCGCAGAAGCGTGTGGCGGGCGCTGGAATCCCAAGGGGTTTCAGGTGGTGTATGCCAGCCTTGATGCGGCTACGGCGATTCTTGAAGTGGCGGTGCATAAAGGCTTCCAGACCCTCGACTGCGTTGCGCACACGCTGACGGCGGCACGAGTGCTGGACCCGTCCAGGGTGTACAAGGTCGAACGAAAGGATGTGCCCAACCTGAACTGGCTGAGGCCGGGAACGCCCAGTCGCAGCCAGCAAGCCTTTGGCGCCCGGCTGCTGGAACAGCATCCCTTCGTGCTGATTCCTTCCTGTGTTTCGCCCTATAGCTGGAACCTGTTGATGAACCCACTGCTGGCTTCAGGACTTTACGACCTTGTCCTGCAGGAGCCGTTCGCATTGGATGGACGGCTGAATCCCCCTCTGCAGTAAGCAAGGCAGGTGAATTGGTTGCAGTTGATCTGCAGCAGCCAAGTTTTTCGGCGCAACCTCGATAGTGAGCCATTCTTAAAAAGCTCCAGCCAGGGAGCCCTATCGACGCTGCCGGAAAGCACTGCATGAACGAAACTCCACCCGTCCCGTCCACCCCTCAATTGCGCTCCGCCAAGACTCCGAGCGGCTGGCGGCGCTGGTTGCCCGGGCTGCAGGTGCTGCGGGCGTACCAAATGGCCGATCTGCCGAAAGACCTGCTCGCAGGGCTGGTGCTGACCACCATGCTGGTACCAGTGGGCATCGCCTATGCCGAAGCCTCGGGGGTGCCGGGCATCTATGGGTTGTACGCGAGTATCGTGCCGCTTCTTTTCTATGCCTTGTTCGGCCCCAGTCGCATTCTGGTACTCGGGCCTGACTCGGCGCTGGCGGCCATCATTCTTGCCGTGGTGTTGCCCTTGTCCGCTGGCGATCCTCTGCGTGCCATCACCCTGGCCAGCGCCATGGCCCTGGTGTGCGGGCTGGTATGTATCGGCGCGGGCTTGTTGCGGCTGGGCTTTATCACCGAGCTGCTGTCCAAGCCCATTCGCTACGGCTACATGAACGGTATCGCCTTCACGGTGCTGATCAGCCAGACGCCCAAGTTGTTCGATATCTCGGTAGAGAGCAGCGGCCCCCTGCGTGAAGTGCTGAACCTCGGTCAGGCATTGCTGGCAGGGCAAGCCAATTGGGCTGCATTCATCGTCGGCGCCGGAACCCTGGCCCTGATCCTGGTGCTCGAGCGCTTCAAGCGCGTTCCAGGCATCCTCATCGGCGTGGTCGCAGCGACGCTGGTGGTGGGCAGTCTTGGCCTCGATGCCAGCCAGGGGGTCAAGGTGCTGGGCGCTATGCCGCAAGGGTTACCCGGCTTCGTCGTACCCTGGCTACGGGCCGAAGACCTGATCACGGTGCTGATCGGTGGCTTCGCTGCCGCGCTGGTGTCCTTCGCCGATACCAGCGTGTTGTCCCGCACCTATGCGGCCAAAACTCGTAGCCCAGTCGACCCGAATCAGGAAATGGTCGGCCTGGGGGTCGCCAATCTGGCAACCGGACTGTTCCAGGGCTTTCCCGTCAGTAGCAGCTCCTCCCGTACGCCGGTCGCCGAAGCGGCTGGGTCGCGTACTCAGCTCACCGGCGTGTTCGCTGCATTGGGAGTAGCCTTGTTGCTGCTATTCGCGCCCAAGCTGTTACAGCACCTGCCCAACAGCGTGCTTGCCGCCGTGGTGATCGCGGCCGCCATTGGCCTGTTCGAGATCAAGGACCTGAAGCGGATCTACCGTATCCAGCGCTGGGAGTGCTGGCTGTCGATTACCTGCTTTGTCGGGGTGGTGGTGCTCGGCGCGGTCCCGGGTATCGGCCTGGCGGTCGTCCTTGCCGTGATCGAGTTTCTCTGGGATGGCTGGCGTCCGCATTACACGGTACTCGGTCGCGTTGACGGGGTGCGTGGCTACCACGACATCTCCCGCTACCCCAGCGCGCGCCTGGTGCCTGGGCTGGTGCTGTTTCGCTGGGATGCGCCGCTGTTCTTCGCCAATGCCGAGTTTTTCCAGAAGTGTGTAATGGAGGCCATCGCCAACTCTGCGACCGAGGTACGGCGAGTGGTGGTGGCGGCGGAGCCGGTCACCAGTGTCGACGTAACCTCTGCGGACATGCTGGTGGAGCTGGAACAGGCACTGCGTGCGGCAAACATCGAGCTGCGCTTTGCCGAAATGAAAGACCCGGTCAAGGACAAGCTCAAACGTCTGGAAGTGCTGGAGCACATTGGCCGTGATATTTTCCAGCCAACGGTTGGCGCCGCCGTGGACGCCTATCTGGAAGAGCACGGCGTCGACTGGACGCCTTAGCGGTAGCGCCCCTGAAGGTTAACGCCGCATCCGGCGCCAACCTATGCGAAAATACCCGCGCTTTTGTTCATATGTGTGGAGATGTACAGTTTTGGTAATGCACTACTCAATCAGCGGCGACGCAGTCGCTTGCGGTCGCAATGGCAATAACCTCAGCAGCACTTCGGAAACCGACAAGGTCGATTGCAAGTCGTGCCAGCGCTCGCTGGTCAAGGCTGATGCCGCCCCGGCCAAGAAGGCCACTCCATCGTTGGCAGAACTGCGCAAACAGCGCCAGGCAAGCCAAGTGAAGGCAGCGTCGTTCTGCTTCAAGGCCAACTGGCGTGCACGCCTGGCCGCCCTGCCCGAGCGCTGCCGTGTGCCTCGTGGTGTAGCGCCACAGGCTTTCGTTTAAGCGTACGCAAGCCTAAGACCACCCTGCGGGGTGGTTTTTTTGGTCGGTGCTTCACTTAACTGGATTGCTGCACCCGTCGTAGGAGCAGATTCACCGGGACGCCGGACCGCCGCGAAGGACTGCGCAGCAGGCCCGCCCCCGGGGCCGCATTGCGGCCCTTCGCGGATAAATCCGCTCCCACAGGGTTCAGGGGCAACAATAGCTGAAGCCGCTTCGGTCAATAAGGCCAGCTATCGCCCCGTCAGCCAGCGACCCAGCTCGCCCTCCATACCACAACCGATCAGCACCCATAACAGCACCCGGCATTTACGTGGACAGAGAAACCCCGCCATCAGCGCCCCCTTGCGCTGCAGATCCATCTCGCCACCCCTGAACCCATATGAGCGCAGCGCCGTAGCGCCAGCGCCCGTACGCGTAGCAACGATGACAGGCATCCAGTGGCTGATTTGCCCCACGCAGCGTGCCCACTCCTGCGAGACGTGCCCGGCACCAAAACCGGCGATGACCAGACCTTCGTAGCCCAATCCCGCCAGCTCTTCCAATAGCAAGGTATCCGCCGCGAGGCTGGCTTCGAGTAACGCTACGCGATGATCCAGACGCTCCGGCACAGGCAGTGAGCAGCGCGGCTTCGGCGCTTTCAAATAGCGCACTCGCCCTTCTATCACCAAACCTTCCGGCCCGAAGTGCGTAGAACTGAAGGCAGCCATTGCCAGGCTATCGGCTTTGCGTACATGTTCAGCAGCATGAATCTCGTCATTGATCACCACCAAGGCGCCGCGCCCCTGACTTTCATCTGCCAACGCCACCTGAACCGCAGCCAGGAGATTCGCCGGGCCATCGGCGCCGGCCTGGTTGGGCGAACGCATGGCGCCGGTGAGAATCAACGGCGTCTGGTATGGCCAGAGCAGGTCGAGAAAATAGGCCACCTCTTCAAGCGTGTCGGTTCCCTGGGTCAGCACGATGCCCTGCACGCCTTGCTCCACCTGGGCCTTGGCCCACTGCAGGACCTCGATCAATTGAATGAAAGTCAATGAGGCGCTAGGCAAGAGGTGCAGCGTTTGAGCGGTTATAGCGGCAAGCTCCTCTAACTGCGGCAAGCTTGCCAGCAGGGCTTCGCTACTCAAACTCGGCGTCACCCCCTCGCCGGGTGTATTGACCTGCATGCTAACGGTTCCACCCAAGGCACCAATTGCAATCTGCGGGAGCTGCAAGACTTCGCTCATGGGGTGACTCCAGTGACCAACCGGACGAAGGGGATGATAGCCAAAGTGCAGATGGCCATGGACAGAACATTGCCGATGTACCCATGCATGTGGCTCGGCAGCCGCCGACTGATGGCATGGGCCAGGGGCGGCGCCATCAACGCGCCGAGGGTGGCGCTGAGGACGATGACCTGCCAGCTGCCGCCCAGCATGAGAACGGCGGCAGGCACCACAGAGACGATTGGAATGTAGGTGGGATACCAGCCCAGACGCTGCCACTGTCGGCGCCAGAACAGCACGCCGATGAAAGAGGCCAGCGCTTGCCCTGCCAGCATCTCCAACAGCAGATGCGAACCATAGGCGGGGCCGCCCGGAGAAATCCAATAGGCTAGCAACGCCCCCATAATCAGGCCCAGGCTGGCCAGCTCATTGCCAAAAAACGGCGCCTCGCTGAAATCTGCCAGCACCCGCCGCAATGTCCAGACCACACCGTAGTCAGCCTCGGCTTTCGCTGCCGGTACAACCTGCGGTGCTTTGACAGCAGGTGTCGAACGGACCAGCTGCGGAACGTGGCGACACAGGATCAACGCCAGCACGCTGGCGATGGCCATGCCGCCGACATTGCCGATTACCACCGGCAGCTCCAGCGGATAACAGAGGTAGTTGACCAGCAGCAGGCTGGCGGGGGTCACCAGCAGCGCCCCCAGCAGCGCGCCGTTGATGGCGACCTTCCAGCCGGCGCCAAACAACAGCACCATCGCCGCCGGTAACGAGACAAAGGCAACGAAGGTTGGCTGCCAGGTTCCGCTGCTCAAGGTCCAGCCCCACAGGGCATGGCTGAACAGCAAGCCCAGCAACGAGCTGATCACCAGCCACGGCCACAGCCCTGTGCCATAGCAAATGGCAAAGCCCTGCCAGCGCATACCATTGCGGTTGGCCCAATGGGCCAACGCCGCACCTGCCAGTAACCCCAGCGCGGGTAACTCATGCTTGTAGAAAGCTACTTCACTGATATCACCGACTATCCAGCGCAGCCGCGCCAACGGCTCCTGAAGGTTAGCGACCATGTGCGCATAATCCGGCCAGAGACCGAGCCAGGCTTCGGCGCGGCCACTGAGCAATTCGATGGTCACACTGGTAGTCACCGAGATCGCCAGGCACATCAGCAACAAGGGGATGAAACTGTTACGCGGTTGTTCGAGCGAGTTGTCCATACGTGCCTCCTTCAGCGCGGTAACGCTGGATGCAGGTCATAGCCAAGCATCGAGCCGTACAGGTCCGTGCGCCGGTCACGCGGTAAATCATTGAGGCTGTTCCAGATCGGCGCACTGCGCGCACTGGTGAGGTCGAGATCGGCGTAGAGGATGCATTCGTTTTCGGCCCCCGCCACTTCACCAATGGGCCAGCCATTGGTTCCGGCGATCAGCGAACAACCGAGGAAGCGTCCGCCACGCTCGCTGCCGATGCGATTGGCGGCAGCGATGTGGACGTTGTTGACGTGGGCGGCAGTCATGGTCAGGTAAGACGCCATGCACCGGCCGCTGGCATCGAACAGCGGTGGTGGAGTCCACACCCAATTGTTCAGGCTGCAGATGATATCCGCGCCTTGCTGAGCCAACAGACGCGGCACCTCGGGGAACCAGATATCCCAACAGATCAACAGGCCGATGCGGCCTATCGGGGTTTCGAACACCGGAAAGCCCAGGTCGCCAGGGGTGAACCAGAGCTTTTCCTGGTTCCACAGGTGGGCTTTGCGGTAGTGCCCAAGCAAGCCCTCTGGACCGAACAACACGGCACTGTCGTAAAGCTTCAAGCCGTCGCGTTCGACAAACCCGGCAACCAGGTAGACCTGATGTTCACGCGCGAAAGCCGCCCAGGTGTTAACGCTTGGACCGCCCTCTAGGGTTTCGGCATGCGCATAGGCTTCGGCACGGGTATTGAAGGTGTAGCCGGTGTTGGCCAACTCTGGCAGGACAATCAGGTTGGCCCCTTCGCGGACCGCTTGTTCGGCGAGTTGCAGGCCTCGGCATAAATTGTTGTCGCAGTGCTCAACCCCCACTTGCGGGTCGAACTGGATAACGGCGACACGGACGGGACTCACTGGAGCAGCGTTTGCAGACATGGGCGGCGGCCTTCTTATCGTTGTTGGAGGGACGCCAGTTAAGCGGACACCTCGCTAGATAAGACAGTCAGGCAATTCTGTAGCAAACGTGGGAAAGGTCTTAAGCGACGGAAAGGGTAATCCTACTGTCTGCCCTTTTCGCCGCAATTTCAGGCCTTCACTTGGTACTGCGGATAGTCATCCATCGAGAAGTCTCCATTGAAGGTTGCATCCGTTTTCTGACAGATATTAATCACTGCATCCACAGCGGTTCTGAAACACGGCTCGGTCCAGCCAGCGTCGACCGAAAAAGACTCGCCCACCAGGTAAAGACCCGAGCGCTCAGCAAAATCCCGGTTGTATTTCATCAGGCTGACAGCGTCGTAATAGGTACCCGCGCGGTAGAGCTTGGCGCAGCCCAGTGCATTCTTGTCGGTGATCCAGCGCTGAACCCGCGCGTTATAGGTGTCTATGTAGGGAGAAATCGGCTCTTGGATGTTGCCGCAACGCAGCAGGATCCGATCCAGCTCGTTGACGCATTTTTTGACCAGTTGCTCATCGTCGAAAGAAGCCAGTTTGGTGGCGTCGTCCTCCCAGGTGTAACTGAGCAGAATGCAGTCATAGGCGTAGCTGTCGTTGTACCGGTAGGTGTACACATCATGTACGAAGCTGTCGGTAACAAGAATTTGCGGTATGCGCTGATGCTTGCTCAAAAAGCTCTTTTTCAGCGGTGCGTAGACCTTACAACTGGTTTCCCAGTGAGCTGTTTTATAGGCATTGATGGTTTTGGCCGGCAGCATCGCCGGGGTGAAATGCTCCAGACGAACGTTGGCTTCGAGCAACCAGGACGGCAATGTCACGATCACAGAATCGAAATCTTCACTCAGGGTCGTTGTGGAGGCGGGATTACTCACATTCCACTGGTACTGAACACGGACCTTCCCATCAGGCAGTTTGCTCAGGCCGGTAACCGAGCTATCGGTGAGCAGCCCATTCTCACGCTTAAGACAGTGGCTATAGAGTGACCTTCCAGTGCCATCGATACTCATGAAAAGCAGGCATTCATCCAATGCTGCCAAGCCAAGATAGGTAGGCGCAGCGAACTTCAAGCCTTTGCTGTCATAGACCGCCTCTGCGGCCAGGTAGGGTGCTTCCAGTGGATTTCCCTGCTCATCCACCCGGCCATGAACCAGTTGCAAGTGGCTGCTGAAACCGAAGATGGCAGTGCGTAATGGGTATAGGCAGCACACATCGTAAAATGCGCCCCAACTTCCATCACCAATGCCAATGGCATAGAAAATCGCTGATTCCTCTGGGCTCATGCCAAGGCCGCCAAAATCACCGGGCCGGCTTTTGTCCCAGCGGGTGATCGCTGCAAGACTGACCAGATCGCGAAATGACAACGCTTGATAGCGCTCTACGATTGCAGCCCAAAGCGTCTCCCAACCTTCGGAACCATAGATGGCCGCAACCTGTTCAGTCATTCGGGCTGCGAAGCGGTGCCATTTGTCATAGACCTGCTGCAGTGCCGCAGTCGGGGGTGGGGTAGCACCATCAGGGTTGTTCCATACAAGCAATGTCGGTTCGCCGTGCCCCTCCACCTCTCCTTCCTGTAAGTAGACACCTGTTGAAGTCACCCAAGGAGTGCCAGGGTTAGGGAAATCAGAAAGATGCAGGTCGAAAAGCTTGGCGTAGTAAGCCATCAACGAACGACCGTCCTTGGGCGCTTCACCTGTTCGGTTAAAGAACGGCATGCGCATCGCCCCCATTTCAAAAGGCGTAGAAGGCGCAGCCATTGGATGGTTACTGTCTACAACGGTCAGATGCCGCCCACCAATGCGTTGAGATTGTTCAATCAGGGTGATCTGAGTGAAGCCACAGCGCAGCAACTCACGTGCAACCGTCAGCCCAGTGACGCCAGCGCCGACAATACAAATACGGTGATCAGTGAGTCTGGCCTGAGCAATGCCATCTGGTTGCTCAAGCAGCTTGCGGTAGTCAAAACACAGATCGGGGGGATTGGGGAAACGGGCGGTCCATTTGCCTGACGGGGTTGCCAGGTTGGCCGCTACATTGGCGGGATGATTGTAAGTAGAGCCGATGGTCATGGTTCGAGTTCTCCAGGAGAAGTTGGAGAGTCGAGCTTGGTGATACGCCGATGCCAGGAGGCATTACATAGTTATGTGTTGGAAGGATATAGACACTGTGGGAGTGGGCTTGCCCCGCGATGCGCTGTGACGGTGGGAATGCGATCGCGGGTGTACAACCGGAGGTGGTGAG
>NZ_JANHLE010000019.1 GCF_028682475.1 Pseudomonas putida | reverse complement strand
TGCAGTGTGTCAGTCACATCGCATCGCGGGGCAAGCCCGCTCCCACAGGGGGGGCATGTTCAGGCCTGGGCAGGCAGGGCCAGACGCTGGCCCATGCTCACCGCCGAACCGGCACCGAGTTCTTCGGCCCATTTGACCTGCTCAGGTCCAAACAGCACGACAGCCGTCGAACCCAGCTTGAAGCGACCCAGTTCCGCCCCTTTTTCCAGGTGGATCGGCGCGCGGCTGGCTTCGTCGTAACGGAAGGTTTTCAGTTCACGCTTCGGTGGTGTTACCAGCCCAGCCCAGACGGTTTCGATCGACGCGACAATCATTGCACCGACCAAAACCACGGCCATCGGCCCGCGCTCGGTATCGAACAGGCACACCACGCGCTCGTTACGGGCAAACAGCTCCGGTACGTTTTCGGCGGTGGTCTGGTTGACCGAGAACAGCCGGCCAGGCACATAGATCATTTCGCGCAGGGTGCCGGCCAGCGGCATGTGCACACGGTGGTAGTCCTTCGGCGACAGGTAGATGGTGGCGAATTCGCCGCCCATGAATGGCGCCGCGTTGGCCGGATCGCCGCCCAGCAGCTCAAGCGCGCTGAAGCTGTGGCCTTTGGCCTGGAAGATGCGACCGTGCTCGATCGGACCCAGCTGGCTGACCGCACCGTCGGCCGGGCAGAGGATGGCACCCGGGGTTTCATCGAGCGGACGGGCGCCGGGTTTCAGGGCGCGGGTGAAGAAGGCGTTGAAGTGCTCGTAAGCGCTGACGTCTTCGACCAGGGCCTGGGACATATCGACCTGGTAACGCTTGGCGAACCAGCTGGTGAAGGCATTCTTGAACCAGCGCACGCGGCATTCGGCGATGCAGCCGGCCAGGCGCGACAGCAGGTGATGAGGCAGCAGGTACTGACTGATGATGAACAAGCGGGATTTCATTAGGTTTCCTTAAACTTCTACAGGGGTGTCGGGGTGGTTGCCCCATTCGCCCCAGGATCCGGCATAGGCTTTGACCCGAGGGTAGCCCAGATGCTTGGCCACCAGGTAGGTAAAGCCGGAGCGGTGATGAGTCTGGCAGTGGGTGACCACTTCCTTGTCTTTGCTGATGCCCAGCTGCTCGAGGAGCTCGGGCATGTCCTTGCGGATGCGCAGGGCGTCGTTCAGGTCCATGCCGGCGGTCCATTCGAAATTGACTGCGCCGGGAATGTGCCCGCCTTTGGCGGCCAGGACTTTCTCACCGCGGTATTCGGCCGGGCTACGGGCATCCCAGATCGCCAGGTCGGCAGCGCCGATGCGGCTTTGCAGGTATTCGCGGGTGGCGGTGGGCTCTTCGTGCAGTGTCAGGCTGACCGTACCGCTGGCAGCGGCCGGTACCTCGGTGCTGAGGGTGCTCGCTGGCCACGCCTGGATGCCACCGTTGAGGTAGTGATAGCGCTTGTGGCCGATCACGTCGAGCAACCAGATGAAGCGTCCGGCCCAGCCGCCGCCTTCGTCGTCATAGACCACGTAGACCGCATTGGCGTTGTGGCCAAGCTCACCGAACAGCTTTTCCAGGTCGGCTTTGGCCGGCAGCAAGCCCGGTGCCGGTGGCTGGCCCAGCTGGGTGCGCTTGGGATCGACGAAACGAGCCCCCGGAACATGGCCGCTACCGTAGCGATTGACGCTGGTCAGATCGACCACGATCAACTCTGGCACATCCAGCCGGGCTTGCAGGTCAGCCGGCTCGATTACCAGGGGCAAGCCAGAAAAGTCAGTCATCCAGAGTCTCCAGAGCAGAACAGAGGGGGCGATTGTAGCGCATGGGTCAGGCGCTGCGGGTGCTGAAGGCGGACAAGGCCCGTTCGATACATTGCGCGGTCTTGCCAAAGGCTTGCACGCTGACGTCGGCCAGCGGTTTCCCGCCTTGATCGGCGACCAGCAGCATTACTACGCGGCCATTGCTCGAGAGTGAGCGCAATAGCAGGTGTTCGCTAGGAAACAGCGCACGCAGCTGGGCGGGGAGCAGTGCTGAGAACTGCGCATGATTTTCCGGTGTCAGGCGCAGTTGCGCAGCCGAACTCAACAGGCGCTGGAGCAATTTGCTCTGCTCGATCGGCAGAGCCAGGCTGGCAGCATCAGGCGCAAGCCCGGCAATTTGATGCACCCGCAGCTGACTCAGGGTCTTATCGGTCATCAGCAGCATCACCCGCTGCATGCCACAGGCGAACAAGGCATCTCGGGCTACGGTGGTCAGGTGAATGGCATTGCTGAACGGGCTGGGCTCTATCAACAGCTCGGCACACAGCTTGCGCCAGGCTCCCAGGGCCTGAGCCGAGGGCGGCGGCGGGGCGATCTGGCCTGGGTGCAGGCGCCGCTGCTGCCAGGGCCAGAGCAAGGCTTCGGCGGGGTGAAACAAATCATGGCAGGTATGGTGGCGGGCGCTGATGGCCGCTTGTTGGTGTACTAGTTGCTGCACATCATCCAGTGAAATCTGCAGGTACAGACTGGTGAGCAGTTGCCAACGCCGAACATGCGGGTTGGTCCAGCCGACCTGTGCCGCCAGGGCCAGGCCATTGGCCAGGAGTACGGTGTTGGCGGGCTGATTGAACCAGCGGCGCAGGTTCGGGTTGTCGTCCAGGCGCTGTTGCTGGCGCAGGCTGTTGCGATCACGGGCGATGTGCAGTGCCTTGGCCAGCAAGCGCCGCTCCTCCTGCAGCAGGTGATAGCCGCGAGTGACCCAGTCCGGCAGGCGCCAGTGTTCGGCCAAAGCCTTGCACAGGCTGAGCAGCCGTACCCCGAACAGCTCGATTTCTACCTGCGGTGCCGATTCGCCTTTGTGCACCACGCGCAGTTCCCAGTCGTCGAGCAGCTTGGGAAAGGTCAGGGCCAGTGGCCATAACGGCGCCAGAAACAACAGGCTGCCCCAGTGTATTTCCTGCCAGAGCCGCGCCAGGCGGCTGGCGAACAGGCCGTTGGCCTGCTGGCTGGCGTGCTGGCTGACCAGCTGCAATTGGCGAAGGGTCAGCGCAATTTCACCCTCGGGGAGCGCCGGCAAGCGCTCCAGTAGCGCTGAGGTGCGTGCCAGTCCCAGGCGATTGAGGGCGACCTCCAGGCTTTCGGCGGGTTCGCCGATGCTGGCTTGGGTGTGGTGGTTGGCCTCGCGCATGATGCTGAGCACCAGCGCCGGGCTGTCCTGCATCACCTCGGCAATGTCGCGCAGCGAACTGCGGTTGTCGGCCATGGTGGCTTTTACCCGCTCGTAGCTGGCCAGCGGAACCGGCAGGCGAACGCTGTCGAGGAGTTTGACCCAGGCATCGAGTGTTTTAGGTATCTGATCGGGCACGATGGTTTCAGTAGGTATGCTAGAGGGGGCCGAACTGGCTTTTCGCCGTGACTGACTATAGTCTGGCGCAGATCTGCCGATAAGTAGAAGAAGAGTTTTATTAACTTCCGCTCACGACCCTGACCACGACAGTAAGTGCTTTCTATCTATGGCTAAAATTATCGGCATCATCGTCGTATTCGCGAGTGTGCTCGGCGGATATGTTCTATCCCACGGCAAAATTGCCGCACTGATTCAGCCCTTCGAGGTGCTGATTATCGGTGGCGCGGCCTTTGGTGCGTTCCTGCAGGCGAACCCCGGTTACATGACCATGCATGTAATCAAGAAGTCGCTGAAGATGTTTGGTACGCGCTTTACCCACACCTTCTATATCGAGGTGCTCGGGCTGGTCTACGAGATTCTCAACAAGAGCCGGCGCGAAGGCATGATGGCGATCGAAGCCGATATCGAAGACGCCGCCTCCAGCCCGATTTTTGCCAAGTACCCCGCGGTGCTCGGTGATGAGCGCATGACCGCGTTCATCTGCGACTACCTGCGCATCATGTCCACCGGCAACATGGCTCCGCACGAACTCGAAGGCCTGTTCGACATGGAACTGCTGAGCATGAAGGAAGAGCTCGATCACCCGTCCCATGCCGTGACCGGTATCGCCGACGGTATGCCGGGCTTCGGTATCGTTGCGGCGGTACTGGGGATCGTGGTGACCATGGCTTCGCTGGGTGATGGCGACCAGAAGTCCATCGGCCTGCACGTGGGTGCGGCGCTGGTCGGTACCTTCTTCGGTATTCTCGCCGCTTACGGCTTCTTCGGCCCGCTGGCCACCGCGCTGCGTCAGGATGCCCGGGAAGAGCTCAACGTCTATGAAGCCATCAAGGCTTCGCTGGTCGCCTCGGCTTCCGGCATGCCGCCGTCGCTGGCTGTGGAATTCGGACGCAAGGTGCTGTTCCCGGCCCACCGTCCGAGCTTCGCCGAGCTGGAACAAGCGGTTCGCGGACGCTGAGTCATGGAGAACAACCAGCCCATTATCGTCAAACGCGTCAAACGTTTTGGCGACGGCCACCACGGTGGCGCCTGGAAGATTGCCTTCGCCGACTTCGCTACGGCGATGATGGCGTTCTTCCTGGTGCTCTGGCTGCTGTCGACGGCCACGCCGGAACAGAAGATCGCCATTGCCGGCTACTTCAAGGACCCGATCGGTTTTTCCGAAAGCGGCACGCCCTACATTATTGACCTGGGGGGCTCGCCTCAGCTGGCGCCGGAAAAAACCATCAATCCGGAAGTGAAGTCCGAACCGACCCCGAACACCAGTATCCAGGTGGGCCAGGACCAGGTTGAAAGCATGGCCGAGCAGGTCGAGCGCGAGCGTCTCGAGTTGCTCCTGCAGGAATTGCAGAACAAGGTCGAAGAAAACCCGCAGCTGCAGAAGTTCAAGGACCAGATCCTCTTCGAAATTACTCAGGATGGCCTGCGCATCCAGATCATGGATGCTGAAAACCGGCCAATGTTCGACCTGGGTAGCGCCCGCTTGCAGCCGTACTTCGAAGATATCCTGCTGGCCATGGCCGACACCATCAAGGCGGTGCCGAACAAGATCAGTATCAGCGGCCATACCGATGCCAAGCCGTATGCCGGCACCGGTGACTTCGGCAACTGGGAGCTGTCGGCCAACCGTGCCAACGCGGCGCGGCGCGCCCTGGTTGCCGGTGGCTACCCGGATACCCAGGTTGCCCGGGTGGTTGGTTATGCCTCGTCATCGTTGTTTGACCGGGCGAATCCGCTTAATCCGGTCAACCGGCGCATCGACATCATTGTCCTGACCAAGAAAGCCCAGCGCACCCTTGAAGGTGAGCAGCCAGCTGCGCCTGAGGGCACTGCGCCAGACGCCAATGCGCCGGCTCCAGCGCCTGCAGCACCGGCTCCGGCGCCCCAGGCCGAGCCGATGCAGCCGCGCGAGCTGCGCCAGAAGCTGAACATCTTCGAGGATGGCGTACTGAAGATGGATGAGAGCAAGGAGTAATCCCCTGTTCTGATCACAACGCCCGTGTGCAGCGATGCCCACGGGCGTTGTGCTTTGTGGGCGTCAGAAGCCGCGGCGGATCTTGGCCTTGAGGTCTGCGTGAAAGAAGCCGGCGTTCAGGCGGTTGGTGGCGTCGGCGCCCGCTTCTTCTTGGGTGATCGCGCGTTTGAAGGTCTGTTCGTCATGGTAGGCGAGGACGAACAGGTCGATGTGCTCGCGTGAACTCATGATCGGCCATTTGTCCAGGTAGTCCGGCAAGGTGCTCTGCGCGCATTGGAACAGCGATATCCGGCGATTGCCGAGGGTGGCGGCACCGAGCTGGAAGGGCACCCACCAGGCCTCGGCATTCTCTTCGGGCAGCACGCTGATCAGGTGCGTGCAGCTACTGATGTTGTTAAAGACCAGGCCGCTGATATCGTCGGCGGTCTGCGCGGCATCGTCACCGAACAGATCCAGGTGGGTGGCAATGCCTTCGAGTTTCAGGCGTTCGCTGATGATGTAGGCATCCAGACGTTGCGGGTGGCGATAGCTGATAACGACTGGCATCAGGCGGGCCCTCCTGGTGCGCAGGCCGGGTAACGGTTGCCTAAGGATCGAATTGTCATTGTTGATTCCTTTCATACTCAGAACGTGGAGTTGATTCGCGGGGTTGTGGCGAATCTGAAAGGTGACAATCAATGAAAGCTTTTATGACGGCAAGGGACGACCAGCGTTAAAGAAGGGTCTTACATTGCTTGGTAATTTTTCCTGCAGGGTTGTCCTACAAGGCGACAAAGTGAGGCTCATTGCGAGCCTCACCCTGCATCTCAGTAGCTGTCTTCCGGCAGGCTGGCAATGATCGAGCGGTAGCTGTTCATCCGCTGCTGCTGAACACGGCCGTCTTCCAGGGCCTTGAGCAACGCGCATCCCGGCTCGCGATCGTGCTTGCAGTCGCGGAAGCGGCAGGTACCGATCAGGTCGTTGAACTCGATGAAGCCGGCTTCGACGTCGGCACGGCTGACGTGACCCAGGCCGAATTCGCGAATACCCGGGGAGTCGATCAGTTCACCGCCGCCCGGGAAGTGGTACAGGCGCGCGGTGGTGGTGGTGTGCGTGCCCTGGCCGGACCACT
This sequence comes from Pseudomonas putida, assembly GCF_028682475.1. Lineage (GTDB taxonomy): Bacteria > Pseudomonadota > Gammaproteobacteria > Pseudomonadales > Pseudomonadaceae > Aquipseudomonas > Aquipseudomonas putida_AG. Next base: position 106,506 of record NZ_JANHLE010000019.1, on the reverse strand, counting down.
CCGACAAGTCGCCGACCCGGGTCTGCACCTCGGGCAGCAGGCTGTTGACCAGCGACGACTTGCCGACCCCCGACTGACCGACGAAGACGCTGATATGGCCATCCAGGCGCGCTTGCAGCTGCTGCATGCCATCGCCGTGATGGGCCGAAACTTCCAGCAACGGATAGCCCAGCTGGCGGTAGACCGCCAGCAGCGCGTTGAGCGCCGGGGCGTTCTGTTCGTTGATCAGGTCGGCTTTGTTCAGCAGCAGCAGCGGGTGAATGCCGGCGTGTTCGGCGGCTACCAGGTAGCGGTCGATCAGGTTGGCATGCGGCTCCGGCGCCGGGGCGAAGACGATCACGATCAGGTCGACGTTGGCCGCTACCGGCTTGAGCTGGCCACGGCTGTCGGGGCGGCACAGCTCGGTGTTGCGCGGCATTTGCGCGACGATGACGCCGATACCCTGGTTACCCGCGCGCCACACCACGCGGTCGCCGGTTACCAGTGCTGGCAGGTTGGCGCGCAAGTGGCAACGGAACACCTGGCCGGCGTCTTCGCCGTCCTGGGCCTCGACTTCGACCTGCACGCCAAAGTGGGCGATTACCAGGCCGAGTTGCTCGGGGCCCAGGTCACCGCCTTCGAGCTCCTTCAGGGTCTGTTGTTCGCGTTTGGCGGCGCGGGCAGCGCGTTCACCCTGGATTTTTTCGATCCGCCAGTTTTGGCGGCGATTGAGCTGGCGTTTGGCCATGAGGGTTCCGTGTTCGGCATGCATTATTAAACGGCGAGGAGTTTAGCACGCTCCACTAGGCTAAACTGCGCACCTACCGAGGAGCAGAATCATGCAGAACCCACAGAACCTGATCTGGATCGACCTGGAAATGACCGGTCTGGATCCGGATCACGATGTCATCATCGAAATGGCCACCATTGTCACCGACAGCGACCTCAATACCTTGGCCGAAGGGCCGGTGATCGCCATTCACCACAGTGACGAGGTGCTGGCGCGCATGGACGAGTGGAACACCCGCACCCATGGCGCCTCCGGCCTGACCCAGCGGGTCAAGGACAGCAAGGTCAGCATGGCCGAAGCCGAAGCGCAGACCATTGCCTTCCTGGAGCAGTGGGTGCCGAAGGGCAAGTCGCCGATCTGCGGTAACAGCATCTGCCAGGATCGCCGGTTCCTCTACCGCCATATGCGTGGCCTGGAAAACTACTTCCACTACCGCAACCTGGATGTCTCGACCCTCAAAGAGCTGGCGGCACGCTGGGCACCGCAAGTGCGCGACAGTTTCAAGAAAGGTGGCACCCACCTGGCACTGGACGATATTCGCGAATCGATCAACGAACTCCGCCACTACCGCGAACACTTCATCAAGTTCTGATCACGCCGCTGCACGGTTGTACAGACAATCCGTGCGGCGCCCCCTTTTGGTGCCTGAGGCAACTGGTTAGACTGCGCGCCCCATTGCACGGATCTGCGCCATGTTGTTGATGCTCTACCTCATTGCAATCACTGCTGAAGCCATGACTGGCGCGCTGTCTGCCGGGCGCCGCGGCATGGACTGGTTCGGTGTGGTGCTGATTGCCTGCATCACCGCCCTGGGTGGCGGCTCAGTGCGCGATGTGTTGCTCGGGCATTACCCGCTGACCTGGGTCAAGCACCCGGAATACCTGGTGCTGACCAGCTTTGCCGCGCTGATGACCATCTTCATTGCGCCGTTGATGCGTCACCTGCGCTCTTTGTTTCTGGTGCTCGATGCGCTGGGGCTGGTCGCCTTTACCCTGATTGGCTGCATGACCGCGCTGGAAATGGGCCAAGGCATGCTGGTGGCGTCGATCAGCGGGGTGATCACCGGGGTGTTTGGCGGCATTCTTCGAGATATCTTCTGTAACGATATTCCGCTGATCTTCCGCCGTGAGTTGTATGCGAGTGTGTCTTTTGCGGCGGCCTGGTTCTATCTGGGCTGTGTCTACTTCAAATTGCCCGGTGAGCAGGCGATCCTGCTGACCTTGTTTGGCGGCTTTCTCCTGCGTTTGCTGGCGATTCGTTTCCACTGGGAAATGCCCAAGTTTCATTACAACGACGAGCATTGAGTCGACAACTGTATCGCGGGGCAAGCCCGCTCCCACCGGTTCTTTTAGGCGGTGGGAGCGGGCTTGCCCCGCGATGAATGTTGCCGCAACGCCCATTCCACATGCTCGCGGACCAGTTCTGAAGGATGATCCTGGCGTGCTTTTAGTGCCTCCAGCACCTGGATGGTCGACGGCGCATTCCCCAATCCCACCGCCAGGTTGCGCAGCCAGCGCTCATAGCCGGCGCGCCGCAGTGGCGAGCCTTCCGTACTGTCGAGAAAGGTCTGTTCATCCCACATGAACAACTCCGCCAATCCCGCGCTGTTGAGGTTATGCCGGGGCTTGAAGTCGCTCTCGCCGGTGGGCCTGGCAAAGCGGTTCCACGGACAGACGATCTGGCAGTCATCGCAACCGAACACCCGGTTGCCGATCAGCGCGCGCAGCTCTTCAGGGATGGCGCTTTTCAGCTCGATGGTCAGGTACGAGATGCAGCGCCGGGCGTCGAGCAGGTAAGGGCCGACAAAGGCCTGGGTCGGGCAGATGTCCAGGCAGGCCGTGCAGCGTCCGCAATGCTCGCTGACCTGGGGCGGGTCGACCGGCAGCGGCAGGTCGACAAACAGTTCGGCGAGAAAGAAGTAGCTGCCGGCCTTGCGGTTGAGCAGCAGGGTGTTCTTGCCAATCCAGCCCAGGCCGGCCTGCTCGGCGATAGCTTTCTCCAGCACCGGGGCACTGTCAACGAAGGCGCGAAAGCCGAACGGGCCGATTTCTTTCTGGATGCGTTCGGCCAGATGCTGCACGCGTTTGCGAATCAGCTTGTGGTAGTCGCGACCCAAGGCGTAACGGGATATGTAGGCTTTCTCTGGCTGAGCCAGTTGCTGGGCCATGCGCGTGTCGCCAGGCAGGTAGTCCATGCGCAGAGAGACCACGCGCAAGGTGCCAGGCACCAACTCGTCGGGGTGCGAGCGTTTGCTGCCATGCGCGCCCATGTAGTCCATTTCGCCGTGATAGCCCGCCTGCAGCCAGCGTTCCAGGTGCTGTTCATGCTCGCCCAGATCCACCCCGGCGATGCCGACATGGGCAAAGCCGAGCTCTTTGCCCCAATCCTTGATTGATTGGGCCAGTGCGGGAAGATCGGGGGTGGCAGCAGACATGGGAAATAAGGCAACGCAGACTCAGGTGCGTATAATTCTGCCAGACATCGGAGCCTTTGACCCATGCCTCAGACCAAACACCCTGCAAACCAGGTACAAATCCTCACCAGTGTCACTTTGACGCCACTCGCGCCGCGCCCGCTTGCGGCGCAGAAAGGTGATTTCGGCCATGTCCTGGTGGTGGGTGGCGATCGTGGTACCGGCGGCGCGGTTCTGCTCAGCGCCGAAGCCGCCTTGCGCTGTGGCGCCGGGCTGGTTTCCCTGGCCACGCGCAGCGAACAGGTGCCTGCGGCCCTGGCGCGGTTGCCAGAGGTGATGTGCCTGGGCGTGCATTCGGCCAACCAGTTGATGACCCCTCTCGAGCGTGCTTCGGTGCTGGTGGTCGGTCCCGGCCTCGGCCAGGCGGCTTGGGGGCGCAGTTTGCTGTCGGCAGTTGCCAATGCGCGGATGCCGCAGGTGTGGGACGCCGATGCCTTGAATCTGCTGGCGCGGGCGCCGTTGGCGCTGGCGGCGGGCTCGATCATTACCCCGCATCCGGGGGAGGCGGCAAGGCTGCTGGGTATGTCCACCGAAGCGGTACAGGCGGACCGCGCCGGGGCGGCGCGCAAACTTGCGCGTAAATATGCGGTCATCTGTGTGCTCAAGGGCGCCGGCACCCTGGTGGCTGATCCGGCCGGGCAGCTGGCCCTGTGCAACCGCGGGCATCCGGCGATGGCCGGCGCGGGCCTGGGCGATGTACTCAGTGGTGTGCTGGGGGCGTTGTTGGCGCAGGGTATGTCGAGCTGGGACGCCGCCTGCCTGGGCGTCTGGCTGCATGCTTGTGCCGGAGAGCGGTTGGGCATGCACGGTCGGGGGCTGGCGGCCAGTGATCTGGTCCCGGCCATTCGTCATTTATTGGAGGAGCATTCAGCGTGTCAGGTGTAACCCTGTTTTTGGCCGACGAAGAGGCCATGGTCCGCTTCGGCACCCGTATCGCCGAAGTGACCAAAGGTCACGGCGTGATTTTTCTGGAAGGCGACCTGGGGATGGGTAAAACCACCCTGTCGCGCGGCATCATCCGTGGTCTCGGGCACAAGGGGGCAGTGAAAAGCCCTACCTTTACTGTGGTCGAGCCCTACGAGATTGGCGAAATTCGCGCCTTCCACTTCGACCTCTACCGTCTGGTCGATCCTGAGGAGCTTGAGTACATCGGTATTCGCGATTATTTCGAGAATGATGCCCTGTGCCTGTTCGAATGGCCCCAAAAAGGGGCGGGTATTTTGCCAAAGCCCGACCTGACCATTACCATAAGCCCCCAGGCGGGCGGTCGTTCGCTCAACCTGTCGCCGCAGGGGGCACGTGGCGAAGCCTGGTGTGCCGCTCTGGCCTTGGAATTCAAATAGAAAATGGGGATAGGTATGCGCGTTCGCGCACTGGTTGCGGTCGTAGGATTGCTGCTTACGGCGGTGACTGTTGAGGCTCTGGCCGTTACGCAAGTTAAAAGTGTGCGTTTGTGGCGAGCGCCGGATAACACACGGCTGGTGTTCGACCTGTCGGGGCCTGTGCAACACAGTGTGTTTACCCTGACCGCCCCGGATCGTCTGGTGATCGACATCAATGGCGCGACCCTGGCCGCACCCTTGACCGTGTCGACCTCCAATACCCCGATTACCAGTGTGCGCTCGGCCCAGCGCACGCCTACCGACCTGCGTGTAGTGGTCGACCTGAGCAAGTCGGTGACCCCCAAGAGTTTCACCCTGGCGCCTAACGCCCAGTACGGCAATCGCTTGGTCGTCGATCTTTACGACCAGGCCGCCGACGCTGTTTCGCCGCCGCCAACCCCTCCGGTGGCTACCGCTCCGGCCGTGCCGGTGACGCCTGCACAGCCGGCAATCAAGCTGACGCCTGTGCCCAGTGGCAAGCGTGAAATCGTCATCGCCATCGATGCCGGCCATGGCGGTGAAGACCCGGGTGCTTCGGGCTCCAAGGGCCAGCATGAAAAAGACATCGTGCTGTCGATCGCCAAAGAGCTGCAGCGTCAGATCAACAGCGAAAAAGGCTTCCGCGCCGAGCTGACGCGTACCGGCGACTACTTCATTCCGCTGCGCAAACGTACCGAGATCGCCCGCAAGAAGGGTGCCGACCTGTTCATCTCGATCCACGCCGACGCCGCACCGTCCAAGGCCGCCTTTGGTGCGTCGGTGTTTGCCCTGTCCGACCGTGGCGCCACCTCGGAAACCGCCCGCTGGCTGGCCGACAGTGAAAACCGTTCGGACCTGATCGGTGGTGCCGGTAACGTCAGTCTCGATGACAAGGACCGCATGCTGGCCGGGGTGCTGCTCGACCTGTCGATGACCGCATCGCTCAGTTCCAGCCTTAACGTCGGGCAGAAGGTGCTGGGCAACATGGGCCGGGTTACACCGTTGCACAAACGCCGGGTCGAACAGGCGGGCTTCATGGTGCTCAAGTCGCCGGACATCCCGTCGATCCTGGTGGAAACCGGCTTTATCTCCAACGCCAACGAGGCGGCCAAACTGGCCACCCCGAGCCACCAGCAATCGCTGGCACGCTCGATTCATAGCGGCGTGCGCCAGTTCTTCCAGCAGAATCCGCCGCCTGGCACTTACATCGCCTTCCTGCGTGACAGCGGCAAGATCGCCCAGGGCCCGCGGGAGCACAGCGTGCGCCCGGGCGAGACACTGGCGATGATCGCCGTGCGTTATCAGGTCAACGTGGCCAGCCTGCGTTCGGCCAACAACCTCAAGACCGATGAGCTGAAGGTCGGCCAGAGCCTGCATATCCCAACGACTGCCCTGGCGTCCCAGCAATGACCGATAGCGCACGGATCGAGCTGCTCAGCCCGCGGCTGGCGAACCAGATCGCCGCCGGTGAGGTGGTCGAGCGCCCGGCATCGGTGATCAAGGAATTGCTGGAGAACAGCCTCGACTCCGGTGCCCGGCGTATCGACGTGGAAGTCGAGCAGGGCGGCGTCAAACTGCTGCGGGTCCGCGACGATGGTAGTGGTATCGCTGCCGATGATCTGCCGCTGGCCCTGGCCCGGCACGCCACCAGCAAGATTCGCGACCTCGAAGACCTCGAGCGGGTCATGAGCCTGGGCTTCCGTGGTGAGGCGCTGGCGTCGATCAGCTCGGTCGCACGCCTGACCCTGACCTCGCGAACCCGCGATGCCGAACAGGCCTGGCAGGTGGAAACCGAAGGCCGCGACATGGCCCCGCGGGTGCAGCCAGCGGCGCATCCGGTCGGCACCTCGGTCGAAGTGCGTGACCTGTTCTTCAACACCCCGGCCCGGCGCAAGTTCCTCAAGACCGAGAAAACCGAATTCGATCACCTGCAGGAAGTGATCCGGCGCCTGGCGCTGGCGCGCTTTGATGTGGGGTTTCACCTGCGCCACAACGGCAAGAGCATCCTCAGCCTGCACGAAGCCCACGATGACACCGCGCGCGCCCGGCGCGTGGCGGCAATCTGCGGCCCGGGCTTTCTTGAACAGGCGTTGCCGATCGAAGTCGAGCGCAACGGTTTGCACCTGTGGGGTTGGGTCGGCTTGCCGACCTTCTCGCGCAGTCAGGCCGATTTGCAGTATTTCTTCGTCAATGGCCGTGCGGTGCGCGACAAGCTGGTTGCCCACGCGGTGCGCCAGGCTTATCGCGATGTGCTGTTCAACGGCCGGCACCCGACCTTCGTGCTGTTCTTCGAGGTCGACCCTACGGGTGTCGACGTCAATGTGCACCCGACCAAGCATGAAGTGCGTTTTCGCGATGGGCGCATGGTCCATGACTTTCTCTATGGCACCTTGCACCGGGCCTTGGCCGACGTGCGTCCGGAGGATCAGCTGGCTGCCCCCGCCGCGACCGGTGAAATCGTTCGCCCCAGCGGTATCCAGGCGGGCGAGTTCGGCCCGCAGGGTGAAATGCGCCTGGCGGCCAACCTGCTCGAGCAGCCGGTTGCCGAGCCGGGAGTGCGTCCCATGGGCAACGGCACTGGTGGCGGTGGCGCCTACCAGTATCAGTACACCCCGCGCCCGGCCCAGGCGGTCCCGGCTGCCGAGGCGCAGAGTGTCTACCGTGAGTTCTTTGCGCCGCTGAATGAGGCCGCGCCTGCCGCACTGCCCGACAGCCAGGGGGATATCCCGCCGCTGGGCTACGCGCTGGCGCAACTCAAGGGTATCTATATCCTGGCCGAGAACGCCGTGGGTCTGGTGCTGGTAGACATGCACGCGGCCCATGAGCGCATCATGTACGAACGCTTGAAAGTGGCCATGGCCAGCGAAGGCCTCAGCGGCCAGCCGCTGCTGGTGCCAGAGTCCCTGGCGCTGAGCCAGCGTGAGGCCGATTGCGCCGAAGAGCATGCCGAATGGTTCCAGCGCCTGGGCTTCGAATTGCAGCGGCTGGGCCCGGAAAGCCTGGCGATCCGCCAGATCCCGGCCCTGCTCAAGCAGGCCGAGGCCAACCGTCTGGTCCAGGATGTACTGGCCGACCTGATGGAATACGGTACCAGCGACCGGATTCAGGCGCACTTGAATGAACTGCTCGGCACCATGGCCTGCCACGGCGCTATTCGCGCCAACCGGCGCCTGGCGCTGGCAGAAATGAACGGCCTGCTGCGCGACATGGAAAACACCGAGCGCAGTGGCCAATGCAACCATGGCCGACCGACCTGGACCCAGCTGGGCCTGGACGATCTGGACAAACTGTTCCTGCGCGGTCGATGAAATGAGTGGCAAACCTCCCGCAATATTCCTGATGGGCCCGACTGCGGCGGGCAAGACCGATCTGGCCATCGAGCTGACCAAGGTACTGCCTTGCGAGTTGATCAGTGTCGATTCGGCGCTGGTCTATCGGGGCATGGACATTGGCACGGCCAAACCGTCCAAAGAGGTGCTGGCTGCCCATCCGCACCGCCTGATCGATATCCTCGACCCGGCCCAGAGCTATTCGGCTGCCGATTTTCGTCGTGACGCGCTGGAGGCCATGGCCGATATCACCGCCCGCGGCAAAATACCGCTGCTGGTCGGTGGCACCATGCTCTATTACAAGGCCCTGCTTGAAGGCCTGGCCGACATGCCGGCGGCCGACCCGCAGGTGCGCGCCGAACTTGAAGCGGAAGCCGAACGCCTCGGCCTGCACGGGCTGCACCAGCAGCTGGCGGCGGTTGACCCGGAGTCGGCAGCGAGAATTCACCCCAATGACCCCCAGCGCCTGATCCGCGCGCTCGAGGTTTATCGGGTCAGTGGCCTGACCATGACGGCGCATCGTCAGCGTCAATCCGCGGAAAGTAGCGTCGCAGGCCCTTCGGCGGCGGGTCATTTGCCCTATACTGTCGCCAGCCTGGCCATCGCGCCTGCCGACCGTCACGTGTTGCACGAGCGGATTGCGCTACGATTTGGGCAAATGCTGGAACAGGGCTTCGTTGACGAGGTCCGATTGCTGCGAGCCAGAAGTGACTTGCACGCGGGACTGCCGTCTATACGGGCGGTTGGTTATCGCCAGGTCTGGGATCATCTTGATGGCAAGTTAACATCAGTTGAAATGCGGGAGCGCGGCATTATTGCCACTCGCCAATTGGCGAAACGGCAATTCACCTGGTTGCGTAGTTGGGCTGACCTGCACTGGTTGGACAGCCTGGCTTGCGACAATCTGTCTCGCACCTTGAAATACCTGGGATCGGTCTCCATATTGAGCTGAGTCCTTGTAATTGCCGTCTATCCTTGGGGTGGGGCGGCTTGAGCCATCAGTTTTTCTTTGATTTTTTTACTATTGATCCTTACAGGAGTGCGGCATATGTCAAAAGGGCATTCGCTACAAGACCCTTACTTGAATACTTTGAGAAAAGAAAAAGTTGGGGTTTCGATCTATCTGGTTAACGGCATCAAGCTGCAAGGCACGATCGAATCCTTCGACCAGTTCGTGATCCTGCTGAAAAACACCGTCAGCCAGATGGTTTACAAGCACGCTATCTCGACAGTGGTTCCTGTGCGTCCGATCCGTCTGCCAAGCGCATCCGAATCCGAGCATGGCGACGCTGAGCCAGGTAACGCCTGATAGGAGTCTGCTTTGTTCTTTGAGCGCCACGGTGGTGGTGAACGGGCGGTCCTCGTTCACTTGGAAGGTCAGAACCCTGAGGCGCGCGAAGATCCGCAGGAGTTCCGGGAACTGGCACTGTCGGCTGGGGCCGATATCGTCGCGTTCGCCAATGTGGCGCGACATCAGCCCAGCGCCAAATTCCTGATTGGCAGTGGCAAGGTCGAGGAGTTACGCGACCTGGTCAGCGCCGAGCAGGTCGACTTGGTGATTTTCAATCACACCCTCACCCCCAGTCAGGAACGTAACCTCGAACGAGTCTTCGAGTGTCGCGTGCTTGACCGTACCGGCCTGATTCTCGATATCTTCGCCCAGCGGGCGCGTACCCATGAAGGCAAGCTGCAGGTCGAACTGGCCCAGCTTGAATACATGAGCACGCGGCTTGTGCGCGGCTGGACGCACCTTGAGCGGCAGAAAGGCGGTATCGGTCTGCGCGGCCCGGGTGAAACCCAGCTGGAAACCGACCGGCGCCTGTTGCGGGTGCGTCTGCGCCAGATCAAGGCGCGCCTGGAAAAGGTCCGCAGCCAGCGCGAGCAGGCTCGCCGCGGGCGCAAGCGGGCAGATATCCCGTCGGTGTCCCTGGTCGGCTATACCAACGCCGGCAAATCGACCCTGTTCAATGCCCTGACCCAATCCGAGGTCTACGCGGCCGACCAGTTGTTCGCGACCCTCGACCCGACCCTGCGCCGGCTTGAGCTCGACGACGTCGGGCCGATCGTGCTGGCCGATACCGTGGGTTTCATTCGCCACCTGCCACACAAGCTGGTCGAAGCTTTTCGGGCTACGCTCGAAGAGTCGAGCAACTCCGATCTGCTGCTGCACGTGATCGACGCCCATGAGCCTGAACGCATGGAGCAGATCGAGCAGGTCATGGCGGTACTGGGGGAGATTGGTGCAGAAGGCTTGCCGATCCTCGAGGTCTATAACAAACTCGACCTGCTTGAGGGTGTCGAGCCACAGATTCAGCGCGATGCCGACGGCAAGCCGCAGCGGGTCTGGGTCTCGGCGCGTGATGGACGCGGCCTGGAACTGGTGGGGCAGGCAGTCGCCGAGTTGCTGGGGGATGACCTGTTTATCGGAACCTTGCGCCTTGAACAGCGTTTCGCGCGATTGCGCGCGCAATTCTTTGCATTGGGCGCAGTGCAGGGCGAAGAGCACGACGATGAAGGCAGCAGCCTTCTGGCCATTCGGGTGTCGCGGGTCGAGTTCAATCGCCTGGTCACTCGCGAAGGCTTGAAGCCGGCGGAGTTCATCGAGCAACACACTTTGCAATAAAAGCCCGGCGACGCGGTCGGGCAGCCGTGACAGGCATTCTGTAGCATTGGACGGCGCGCCGTGGGTGCGTCTTTGCTTTATCAGATGGAGAGCGCTATGGCTTGGAATGAGCCGGGTGGCAACTCGAATAATCAGGATCCGTGGGGCGGGCGCCGTGGTGGCGACAAGAAAGGGCCGCCGGATCTCGACGAGGCCTTCCGCAAGCTGCAGGACAGCCTGAACGGCATGTTCGGCAGTGGCAAGAAACGCGGCGGCGACAACGGCATCGGCAAGGGCGGTGGCTTCGGCCTGCTCGGCGTCGGGCTGGCCGTGCTCGCAGCTATCTGGCTGTACAGCGCCGTGTATGTGGTCGACGAACAGGAGCAGGCGGTCGTGCTGCGCTTCGGTAAATACTACGAAACCGTAGGGCCGGGCCTGAACATCTACTTCCCGCCGATCGATCGCAAGTACATGGAAAACGTCACGCGTGAGCGTGCCTATACCAAGCAAGGGCAGATGCTCACCGAAGACGAGAACATCGTCGAAGTGCCGCTGACCGTGCAGTACAAGATCACCAACCTGCAGGATTTCGTGCTGAACGTCGATCAGCCTGAAGTCAGCCTGCAGCATGCGACCGACAGCGCCCTGCGCCATGTGGTGGGTTCCACTGCCATGGACAAGGTACTGACCGAAGGTCGTGAGCAGATGGCCGTGGAAATCAAGGAGCGCCTGCAGCGTTTCCTCGATACCTACCGTACTGGCATCACCGTCACCCAGGTCAACGTACAGAGCGCGGCAGCCCCGCGTGAAGTGCAGGAAGCCTTCGACGACGTGATCCGTGCCCGTGAAGACGAGCAGCGTGCCCGCAACCAGGCCGAGTCCTACGCCAATGGCGTGGTGCCAGAGGCGCGTGGTCAGGCCCAGCGGATCATCGAGGACGCCAACGGTTACCGCGACGAAGTCGTCTCGCGCGCCAAGGGTGAAGCCGATCGCTTCACCAAGCTGGTCGCCGAGTACCGCAAGGCACCTGAAGTGACCCGTCAGCGTCTGTACCTGGACACCATGCAGGAAGTCTACAGCAACACCAGCAAGGTCCTGGTTTCCGGTAAGGATGGCCAGAGCAACCTGCTGTACCTGCCGCTGGACAAGATGGTTGAAGGCAGCCGTACCAGCAGTGCTCCTGTCAGCGTCCCGGCTTCGGCCAACGACGCGGCCAATCGCGCGGCGGCGGAGCTGCAACAGCAGCAATCACAGTTGCGTACTAGGGAGAGCCGCTGATGAGCAATAAATCGCTGATCGCCCTGATCGTTGGCGTGGTGCTGGCGATCGTGGCCTGGAACAGCTTCTACATCGTGTCCCAGACCGAGCGTGCGGTAATGCTGCGATTTGGTCGTGTGGTTCAGGCCGATGTTCAGCCTGGCCTGCATATGAAGGTTCCTTACGTCAACCAGGTGCGCAAGTTCGACGCCCGCCTGATGACCCTGGACGCCCCGACCCAGCGCTTCCTGACCCTGGAAAAGAAAGCGGTGATGGTCGATGCCTACGCCAAGTGGCGGGTCAAGGATGCCGAGCGTTTCTACACCGCGACCTCGGGCCTCAAGCAGATTGCCGACGAACGTCTGTCGCGCCGTCTGGAAAGCGGCCTGCGTGACCAGTTCGGTAAGCGCACCCTGCACGAAGTGGTTTCCGGTGAACGTGACGCCCTGATGGCTGACATCACTGCCTCGCTGAACCGCATGGCCAGCAAGGAACTGGGTATCGAAGTGGTCGACGTTCGCGTCAAGGCCATCGACCTGCCCAAGGAAGTAAACCGCAGCGTGTTCGAACGTATGAGCACCGAGCGTGAGCGTGAAGCCCGCGAGCACCGCGCCAAGGGTAACGAGCTGGCCGAAGGTATTCGTGCCGACGCCGACCGTCAGCGCCGTGTCCTGCTGGCAGAAGCCTATCGGGAATCGGAAGAGACCCGCGGTGATGGTGATGCCCAGGCGGCGGCGATCTACGCCAAGGCCTATGGTCAGGACCAGGACTTCTACGCGTTCTACCGTAGTCTCAAGGCCTACCGCGAAAGCTTTGCCAACAAGAGCGACGTACTGGTGCTCGATCCGAGCAGCGAGTTCTTCCGCTTCATGGACAAAGCCAAGTAGTCAGGTTGCACCCCGCCGGGCGGTTAAAATGCCTGGCGGGGTGATCCTGCGAGAAAACGGGTGTATGATGCGGCAGCCGGGAAATTCCCGGCTTTTTTGCGTCTGCAAGACTGAACGGCCGCAAGCCGTCTCCGGTCTACAGCGCAGGCCAAGGTATTTGAGGGTATCGGCACGGCGGTTGCGCTGGAATCAGTGCTGCGCGTCATAGTTTGGCGATACCTGCTTCACTCAAGGCAAGCCTGCGGGCAGGCCGCCCGGACCAAAGGGGAAATGGCGTAATGGCAACGGTAGACCGCTGGCTGCTGCCAGATGGCATCGAAGAAGTACTGCCACCTGAGGCGGCGCGCATCGAGATCGCGCGTCGGCAGGTGTTGGATCTGTTCCAGAGCTGGGGTTACGAGTTCGTCGTGACGCCGCATATCGAGTACCTGGAATCGCTGCTTACCGGTGCCGGCCAGGACCTGGATCTGCGCACATTCAAGGTCATTGACCCGCAGTCGGGCCGGCAGATGGGCTTTCGTGCCGACATCACCCCGCAGGTCGCGCGCATCGATGCGCACACCCTGCGTCGTGAAGGTCCGAGCCGCCTGTGCTATGCCGGTAGCGTGCTGCACGCGTTGCCGCGGGCGCTGTCGACTTCGCGCAGCCCGATCCAGCTCGGTGCCGAGCTGTACGGCGACGCCAGCCCGGTCAGCGATGTCGAGGTGATCAGCCTGATGCTGGCCATGCTGCAACTGGCCGACGTGCCGGATGTGCACATGGACCTCGGGCATGTCGGTATCTACCGTGGCCTTGCGCGTGCGGCCGGTTTGTCCGGTGCGGTCGAACAGCAGCTGTTCGATGCCCTGCAGCGCAAGGCGATCGACGAAGTGATCGAGCTGACCGCCAACCTGCCGGCAGACCTGGCCGCCATGCTGCGCTCGCTGACCGAGCTGTGCGGCGGTCGTGAAGTGCTGGCCGAGGCGCGTGTGCGTCTGGGTCGTGCGCCGGCGGCGGTACTGGCGGCCCTGGATGACCTGATGGCGATTGCCGAGCGGCTGGCCACACGTTATCCCGAGCTGCCGTTGTATTTCGACCTGGGCGAGTTGCGTGGCTACCACTACCACACCGGTGTGGTGTTTGCCGCTTTCGTCCCGGGCGTCGGTCAGTCGATCGCCCAGGGCGGTCGTTACGACGACATCGGAGCAGACTTTGGCCGGGCGCGCCCGGCTACCGGTTTCTCCACGGATTTGAAGACCCTGGTCACACTGGGGCGGGCCGAGGTTGTGTTGCCGTCTGGCGGGATCTGGATGCCCGACAGCAGCGATGCAGCACTCTGGCAGTTGGTCTGCCAATTGCGCAGTGAAGGTCAGCGGGTGGTTCAGGCCTTGCCTGGGCAACCATTGACTGCCGCCGTCGAGGCGGATTGCGATCGGCAATTGATTCAGCAAAACGGGCTTTGGCAGGTACTGCCGCTGGCCATTTGAGATTCCCCGCCGGTACGAGCCGGCGCCAAGTTTGCGCGAATGAGGACAAGTGTTATGGGTAAGAATGTCGTAGTCCTGGGCACCCAGTGGGGTGATGAGGGCAAAGGCAAGATCGTTGATCTGCTGACCGAACATGCTGCCGCCGTAGTGCGCTACCAAGGTGGCCACAACGCGGGCCACACCCTGGTGATCGACGGTGAAAAGACCGTGCTGCACCTGATTCCGTCTGGCGTGCTGCGCGAAGGCGTACAGTGCCTGATCGGCAACGGCGTGGTGGTTGCACCGGACGCCCTGCTGCGTGAGATCAACAAGCTGGAAGAGAAGGGTGTACCGGTGCGTGAGCGCCTGCGTATCAGCCCGTCCTGCCCGCTGATCCTGTCCTTCCACGTTGCGCTGGACCAGGCCCGTGAAAAGGCGCGTGGCGAGCTGAAGATCGGTACTACCGGTCGCGGCATCGGCCCAGCCTACGAAGACAAGGTCGCGCGCCGTGGCCTGCGTGTTGGCGACCTGCTCAACATGCCGCGCTTTGAAGACAAGCTGCGTGAGCTGGTGGAGTACCACAACTTCATGCTGGTCGGTTACTACAAAGAGCCAGCCATTGACTTCGACAAGACCCTGGCTGAATGCAAAGAATACGCTGAGCTGCTCAAGCCGCTGATGCTGGACGTTACCGCTGAGCTGCACGACCTGCGTCGCGCTGGCAAAGACATCATGTTCGAAGGCGCCCAAGGTTCGTTGCTGGACATCGACCACGGTACCTACCCCTATGTGACCAGTTCGAACACTACCGCAGGTGGCGTCGCTACCGGTTCGGGTGTTGGCCCTATGTTCCTGGACTACATCCTGGGCATCACCAAGGCTTACACCACGCGCGTAGGCTCGGGTCCATTCCCGACCGAACTGTTCGACGAGGTAGGTGCGCATCTGGCTAAACAAGGTCACGAGTTTGGCGCGACGACCGGCCGTGCTCGTCGTTGCGGCTGGTTCGACGCCGTTATCCTGCGTCGCGCTATCGATGTGAACAGCATCTCGGGCATCTGCCTGACCAAACTGGACGTGCTCGACGGTCTGGAAACCATCAACATCTGCGTCGGCTACAAAGATGCAGAAGGTAACGACGTTGCTCCGACTGATGCTGACAGCTACGTGGGTCTGCAGCCTGTGTACGAAGAAGTGCCGGGTTGGACCGAATCGACCGTGGGTGTCAAGACCCTGGAAGAGCTGCCAGCCAACGCTCGTGCTTACATCAAGCGCATTGAAGCGTTGATCGGCGCGCCGATCGACATCATCTCCACCGGCCCGGACCGCAACGAGACCATCGTCCTGCGTCACCCGTTCGCCTGATTCGCGATTGATGTAAAAGCAAAGGCCCCTGCATAGGGGCCTTTGTCGTTTCTGCCTGCTGTCCGGCACAACCTTTGCTGTAAGAATCGCTTTCGGGCTGCCATCATTTTAATGGCCCCAGTGTAAGAGGGTTCTTACGTGTCTGCCGTTCTCTCACTGTTACGAAGCCGCCTGTTGCGGCCAGTCTTTGTTGCCCTTGGTATCGCTCTTTTGGTGCAGGTGCTGGTCGCGGTCGCGCTGACCCGGAGCACGGTCACCACACTTGAGGCCGATCTGGGTAAACGATTGGCTGGCGACAGCCAGAAATTGTCCGCCGAGCTTGAGCAGGCCGGGCAGGAAGTCAGTACCGGGCTCGATAGCCTTTCCGCCAGTACACGCCAGCGTCTGACCGCTGGGCTTTCGACGCGTCTGCAAGGAGAGCAGGCCCAGTTGCGGGCGACCCTGGAGAAAAACCTCAAGGACTCGGCCAATGACATGGCTGAGCTGCTGGCCTCGGTTGCCCCGCGGGCGATGTGGGACAACGATGTGCCGACCCTGTCCGAGTTCTCCCGGCGTGCCCAGCGCAATCCCAACGTGCTGTTCGTGGTGTACGACGATGCCCAGGGACAGCACCTGACCCGCTACCTGAACCGGCAGAACCCGATCAACCAGGCGCTGCTGGAAAAGGGCCAGGGTGAGCGGGCGCTGGACAAGGTCCTGGAGGCCGCGCGCAAGGATCCTTCGGTGTACTTCGTCGAGGCGCCGATCAGCCCTAACGGGGTCGAAATCGGCAAGGTGCTGATGGGGGTTTCCACGGCGGCGGTGGATGCCGAACTGGTCGCCCTCGATAAGCGCTTCGCGGCCTTGATCGCCAGTGGTGACCAGTTGGTCGGCGAGAGCCTGGTGGGCGCTGCAGCCGACAGTAACAAGGCCTTGCGCGCGCGTCTGGAGGCGGCACAAACCAGTGCCGCCGGCATGCAGGCCAACACCTCGCAGAGTGTCCAGGAGGCGGCGGCAACGCTGCGCTGGAACATCGGCGTAGGCCTGGCGCTGGTTGGGCTTGGCGTGCTGCTGGTGGTGGCCGTGGTGCTGGGGCGGCGGGTGGTCAACAAGCTGCGTCTGCTGATTGCTGCGCTCAATGATCTGGCGGCGGGTGAGGGTGACCTGACCAAGCGCGTCAGTATCGACAGCCGCGACGAGATTGGCGATATGGCGGCTGCGGTCAACCAGTTTGTCGACAAGTTGCAGCCAATTGTCCGGGAAGCGGGCGACGTGGCGCAGCGTACGGGCGTCGAGATTGGCGTCATGGCTCAGCGCAATGCCGGTGCCGATGCGGCGGCTGAATTGCAGCGTGACGAAGTGGCGGCCAGTCTGCGCGACCTGTCGAGCATGGCTGATGAAGCCCAGGCCGAGAGTCACGCCATGCAGTCGGCGCTGCAGCAAGTGGTGGATATCCGCCAGGCCACCGATGAAAACAGCCGTACTTCGACCCAGGTGGCCAAGCTCATCGAAGAACTGGCCGGGCAGGTCGAAACCGGCTCGAAGGTCATCGAGCGTCTGGCTCAGCAAAGCGAGCAGATCGAGGTGGTGCTGACGGTGATTCACGGTATTGCCGAGCAGACCAACCTGCTGGCGCTCAATGCCGCGATCGAGGCCGCGCGGGCCGGTGAAACCGGGCGCGGCTTTGCTGTGGTCGCCGACGAAGTGCGGGCCTTGGCGAGCAAGACCCAGAGCTCAACCGGCGATATCCAGGCGCATATCGGTGCGCTGCAGCAAGGGGCGAAGGAAGCGGTCGCAGCAATCAGTCAGGCCGGGCGTCAGGCCAGCGAAGGGCTGTTGGTGCTGCGTGACAATGCGCGCTTGCAGCAGTCGGTGCAGGCCTCGGTCGAGCAGGTGCATGCGGCGATTGGCCTGGCCACCCGCGCGGCTGAGCAGCAGGCGCAAGGTGCGCAGGCCGTACGCGGGCGGGTGCAGACCATTCATGCCCAGGCCGAGCGGGCTGCCGAGGTGGTAATGCAGACTACCGCCAGTAGCAAGGTGCTGGATGACCTGGCGGCGCAGCTCAAGGCCAGCCTCGGGCAGTTCCGCGCCTGAAGGCAATCGCGGGGCAAGCCCACTCCCACCGGGTGGCTATACACAACCCGGTGGGAGCGGGCTTGCCCCGCGATGCTTTTCCACAACCTCAGGCTCGATTCAGATACATCCGCGTAGTCAGCAGATACACCGGCAACCCCGACACCAGAATCAGCAGCGCCGCATAAGGCGCCGCGGCCGCGAACTCAACGTTGGCAGTGTGCGCCCAGACCTCGGTGGCCAAGGTGGTCATGCCGGTCGGACTGAGCAGCAAGGTCGCGGTTAGCTCCTTCATGGCGTCGAGAAACACCAGGGCAAATGCCGCAGCCAGGGCCGGGAAGATAATCGGCAGGGTGACTCTGCAGAACGCCGTGAACTGCGTCGCCCCCAAGGTGCGTGCCGCTTCTTCAAGCTGTGGCGCGGCCTTGTTCAGAGCTGTGCGTACCGGCGCCTGGGCCAGCGGCAGAAACAGCAAGGCATAGGCCAGCAGCAACAATCCCGTGGTCTGGTACAGCGCTGGCACGTAATGCAGGGCGAAATACACCAGGGTCAGGGCGATCACCAGGCCGGGCAGGGCGTGCAGCAGGTAGGGCAAGCGCTCGGCCCAGATCGCCAGGCGGCCTTTGTACCGCACCACCAGGAAGCTGACTGGCAGCGCCAACAGCAAGCTCAAGCCGGCGCCACCCAGCGACAGTGACAGCGACGAGAACAGCGCACGGCTGATGTCGGCCACCGGGAAGGCTGCGGACGAGCCGACGCTCAGCCAGTAAGCCAGCATGCCCAGCGGAATGCCGCTGCCCAGCACAGCCAGGATCAGGCAGTAGAGTTGCCCTGCTGGCATCCAGGCGCGCAAGCGGATCGGAGCACCGCGTCGCGCCACGCCCTGGCCAATGCGCACATGCCGCGCCTTGCCGCGTACGCGCAGCTCGAACCAGAGCATCAGCAGGCACATGAACAACAGCACCGCCGACAGCATGGCCGCGTTGGCATTGCTGAACTCCAGTTCAAACTGCTGGTAGATCGCCGTGGTGAATGTCTGCAGGCCGAGGATCGACAGGGCGCCGAACTCCACCAGCATGTGCAGGGCGATCAGCAGGCTGCCGCCGAGAATCGATGGCCAGAGCAGCGGCAAAGTGATTCTGAAGAACACGCCCCAGCGATTTTGCCCCAGGGTGCGCGCCGACTCCTCCAGGGAAGTGTCGAGATTGCGCAGGGTCGCGGCCACTGGCAGGAACACCAGCGGGTACTTGGACAGGCTCATCACCAGGATGGCACCGCCCAGGCCTTCGAAGCGCGGGCTCAGGGACACCCAGGTAAAACCGCTGACGAAAGCCGGGACAGCGAAGGGCAGGCACAGAATCACGCCCCATAGGCGCCGCCCTGGCAGATCACTGCGCTCCAGCAACCAGGCCAGCGACACGCCGAGGGCCATGCAGGCCAGGGTGACGCCGGCCATCAGCATCAGGGTGTTGCGCATCAGGCCCCAGACAAACGGGCGCCAGAGCAGGTGCAAGGCTTCCCGCCAGCCGGCTTCCCAGGCTTTCAGGGCGACGTAGAGCAGGGGCAGCAGGCTCAGGCCGACCAGCAGCAGCACCGGTAGCACGACCCAGATCGAAGGGCGCTTGCGCTTGGGCACGTAGCGGCTGGTCAGCGCTGCTGCGGGTGCGGCTGCGTTCATCAGAGCAGGCCAACTTCGCGTTCGAGTTCCAGGGCTTCTTCGGCATTACCCAGGTCGGCCGGGGTGATTTTCGGCGGGCGCAGGTCTTCGAACGGCTTCAGGCCCTGGTCCGAGACCATGCCTTTGTGCAATGGGTACTCGGCGGTGGTCTGGGTAATCACCCGCTGGCCTTCTTCGCTGGCCATCCAGGCCAGCAGCGCCTGGGCTTCTTTCGGGTGTTTGCTGGCCTTCACGGCAGCGGCACCGGAAATGGTCATCAGGCCGCCGACATCGCCGTCAGCCAGGTAGTAGAGTTTCGAATCCAGCTGGCCACGCTCTTTTTTCAGGGCGTACCAGTAGTAGTTGTTGACCAGCACCGCCGCCACTTCACCGTTTTCCACGGCTTTGAGGGCAACCATGTTGTTGGTGTAGGTCTTGCCGAAGGCCTTGAGGCCGGTCAGCCATTCTTCGGCGGCTTCGCGGCCGTGCAGCTTGAGAATGGCCACGGCCTGTTCCTGGAAGGCGCCGCTGGTCGGCACGAAGCCGATCTTGCCTTCCCACTCGGGGTTGGCGAAATCCATGACCGAAGGTGGCAGATCTTTTTCGTCGATGACTTTCGGGTTGAACGCAACTACGCGAGTGCGTGCAGTTACGCCCATCCAGGTGCCGTTGGCCGCCACGAATTCCTTGGGCAGTACCTGCAGGGTCGAATCGTCGATCTTGGCCAGCAGGCCGAGTTCACCCAGGTTATTCAGCGGTGGCGACTCTTCGGTGTAGATGACATCGGCTGGAGAGCGCTCGCCTTCTTCGATGATCTGGCTGGCCAACTGGTTGCTGCTGCCCTTGCGGATATTGATGTGAATGCCGGTCTTGGCCTCGTAGGCCTTGGCGATGGCCTCACCGATTTCCTTGTGCTGACCGTTGTACAGGGTCAGAGAAACGGGGTCGGCAGCCAGGGCGGCAGGAGCGCCGAGCAGCAGGGTCAACAGAGAAACGGCCAGGCCGCGCAATAGGGGGGCATTGCGGAACGTCATGCGGGTACTTCCTCGCTTGCGGCTACATATCTGGAAACAATGATAAACGATATCGCTTCTCAGATGCCTGAATGAGAGGAATTTCATGAGCAGGCTATCGGCTTTCGGTGGGAGCGGGCTTGGCCCGCGATGCGATGTGACGGGCAGCAGGTAATCGCGGGGCAAGCCCGCTTGTGTCTAGCGACAGGGAGGAAAATGCGGAGGGCAGAAACGAAAAAACCCGCTTTCGCGGGTTTGATCTAAATTGGTGCCCAGAAGAAGACTCGAACTTCCACGACCGTAAGGTCACCAGCACCTGAAGCTGGCGTGTCTACCAATTTCACCATCTGGGCAAAATGAAGCGGTGTAGCTTGTAACGAAAACAGTGTAGCGTGTTGCATTAAATCTCAGAAGCGCGGGGCAGTTCTAAGATTTGAAATTGGTGCCCAGAAGAAGACTCGAACTTCCACGACCGTAAGGTCACCAGCACCTGAAGCTGGCGTGTCTACCAATTTCACCATCTGGGCATTTCGCTGAGGTCACATGATGCTTCACATCAGGTTGCATCTCAACTATAACGACGGTGTCCGTCGTTGTGGTGCGCACTATACGGATGCCTCTGAGCGCTGTAAAGCCCCGTTCAAAAAAAATCTTAAAAAATTCAAGTCGTTGTTCCTTATGATGGTTTTGGCAGCATCCAGGGGGCTCTGAGAGGGCTGTCCAAGCCTGAAATTTCCGGTTTCAATACGCCTATGCCAAACTAACCCTTATATAGACAAGGTGAACCCCTCCTAATGGCCGATTGGCAGACCCTCGATCCCGAGGCCGCTCGTGAAGCGGAAAAATACGAAAACCCTATTCCTAGCCGTGAGCTGATCCTGCAGCGTCTGGACGAGCGCGGCTCGCCGGCTGCCCGTGAGCAACTGGTCGAAGAGTTCGGTCTTACCACCGAAGACCAGATCGAAGCCCTGCGCCGCCGCCTGCGCGCGATGGAGCGCGACGGTCAGCTGATCTATACCCGGCGCGGCACGTATGCCCCGGTAGACAAGCTCGACCTGATCCTCGGCCGCATTGCCGGCCACCGCGACGGCTTCGGCTTCCTGATCCCGGATGACGGCAGCGACGACCTGTTCCTCAGCCCGGCACAGATGCGCCTGGTGTTCGATGGCGACCGTGCCCTGGCCCGGGTCTCCGGCCTGGACCGTCGTGGCCGCCGCGAAGGTGTGGTGGTCGAAGTGATCTCGCGTGCCCACGAAAGCATCGTTGGCCGCTACTTCGAAGAAGGCGGTATCGGCTTCGTCACCCCGGACAACCCCAAGGTTCAGCAGGAAGTGCTGATCACTCCGGGTCGTAACGGTGGTGCGAAGATCGGTCAGTTCGTCGAGGTGAAGATCACCCACTGGCCAACCCCGCGCTTCCAGCCCCAGGGCGATGTCACTGAAGTGATCGGCAACTACATGGCGCCGGGCATGGAAATCGACGTTGCGCTGCGCAGCTACGATATTCCGCATGTCTGGCCAGAGGCCGTGATCAAGGAAGCACGCAAGCTCAAGCCGGAAGTCGAAGAGAAAGACAAAGAGCATCGCGTCGACCTGCGCCACCTGCCGTTCGTCACCATCGACGGCGAAGACGCGCGCGACTTTGACGATGCGGTGTACTGCGAGAGCCTGGGCAAACTGCGCCTGTTCTCCGGTGGCTGGCGCCTGTACGTGGCGATCGCCGACGTGTCCAGCTACGTGCGCCTGGGCTCGGCCCTGGATGCCGAAGCCCAGGTGCGTGGCAACTCGGTGTACTTCCCCGAGCGCGTCATTCCGATGCTGCCAGAAGAACTCTCCAACGGCCTGTGCTCGCTGAACCCGCACGTCGACCGCTTGGCGATGGTCTGTGAAATGACCATCAACAAGTCCGGGCAGATGGTTGATTACCAGTTCTACGAAGCGGTGATCCACTCCCACGCGCGCCTGACCTATAACAAGGTCAGCAGCATGCTCGAGCACGCCCGTACCCGTGAAGGCAAAGCCCTGCGCGAGCAGTACAGCGACGTGGTACCGGACCTCAAGCAGCTCTATGCGCTGTACAAGGTGCTGTTGGCGGCCCGTCATACCCGTGGCGCGATCGACTTCGAAACCCAGGAAACCCGGATCATCTTCGGCTCCGAGCGCAAGATTGCCGAAATTCGGCCGACCGTGCGCAACGACGCCCACAAGCTGATCGAGGAATGCATGCTGGCGGCCAACGTGGCCACCGCCGAGTTCCTCAAGAAGCACGAAATCCCGGCGCTGTACCGGGTTCACGACGGTCCGCCGCCGGAGCGTCTGGAAAAACTGCGCGCCTTCCTCGGTGAGCTGGGGCTGTCGCTGCACAAAGGCAAAGACGGTCCGTCGCCGAAGGATTACCAGGCGCTGCTGGCAGGTATCGCCGGTCGTCCGGACTTCCACCTGATCCAGACCGTGATGCTGCGCTCTCTGAGCCAGGCGGTGTACAGCGCCGAGAACAACGGCCACTTCGGCTTGAACTACGAGGCGTACACCCATTTCACCTCGCCGATTCGCCGTTACCCGGACCTGTTGACCCACCGGGCGATCCGCAGCGTGATCCGTTCGCGCCAGGAAACCCCGCACGTCAAGCGCGCCGGTGCCATGAGCATCCCCAAGGCACGCATCTATCCGTACGACGAGCCGACCCTGGAGCAGCTCGGCGAGCAGTGCTCGATGAGCGAGCGCCGCGCCGACGAGGCCACCCGCGACGTGGTCAATTGGCTCAAGTGCGAGTA
The DNA here is from genome assembly GCF_028682475.1 of Pseudomonas putida. GTDB lineage: Bacteria > Pseudomonadota > Gammaproteobacteria > Pseudomonadales > Pseudomonadaceae > Aquipseudomonas > Aquipseudomonas putida_AG. The sequence continues at coordinate 83,523 of NZ_JANHLE010000019.1, read as the reverse complement.
CATGAAAGACCGCGTTGGCGAGAGCTTCCCGGGTGTGATCACCGCAGTGACCGGCTTTGGCCTGTTCGTCGAGCTGACCGACATCTACGTCGAAGGCATGGTGCATGTCAGCGCCTTGCCGGGCGATTACTACCACTTCGACCCTGTGCACCACCGCCTGGCCGGTGAGCGCACCGGTCGCAGCTTCCGCCTGGGCGATACCGTTGAAGTGCGGGTAATGCGCGTCGACCTCGAGCAGCGCAAGATCGACTTCGAGATGGCCGAGAACACCCTGAAGGCGCCGATTGGCCGCAAGCAGCGTGCTGAAGGCGTGAGCCCGAAAGACGGCAAGTCTGTGCCGGTGCTCGACAAGACCGAAGTGACCAAGGCCGAGCCTGCGCGCCGGAGCAAAAAGAACGAAACCGCCGAAGCTTACTTCCCTTCGCATGCCGCGGCGAAAAACGCCGAAGTACGCAAAAGCCGGGAAATGAAGAAGGCGCTGATGTCCGATGCCAAGCACGCCAGCGGCAAGCCGGCTTCCAAAGGCGGCAAGTCGTCGGAGAAACCGAGCAAGCATCGCAAGGGGCCGCCAAAGGCAGGCTCTGGATCCCGTAAACCCAAGGCCAAGTCATGAGTCAGTTGGAAAAGATCTACGGCGTTCACGCCGTAGAAGCCCTGTTGCGTCACCACCCCAAGCGGGTCAAGCAGATCTGGTTGTCGGAGGGGCGTAGCGATCCGCGCGTGCAGGTCATTGTTGACCTGGCCGGGCAGAACCGGGTTGCCGTTGGTCAGGCCGAGCGCCGTGAGATGGACGCCTGGGTCGAAGGCGTGCACCAGGGTGTGGTGGCTGAGGTCAGCCCGAGCCAGGTGTGGGGCGAGGCGATGCTTGAAGAGCTGCTCGATCGCAGCGAAGGCGCGCCGCTGATTCTGGTGCTCGACGGTGTAACCGACCCGCACAACCTTGGTGCATGCTTGCGTACCGCCGATGCTGCTGGTGCCCTGGCGGTGATCGTGCCCAAGGACAAGTCGGCAACCCTGACCCCGGCGGTGCGCAAAGTTGCCTGCGGCGCTGCTGAAGTGATACCGCTGGTGGCCGTGACCAACCTTGCACGCACGCTGGAGAAACTCCAGCAACGTGGCCTGTGGGTTGTCGGTACCGCAGGAGAGGCCGAGCAGGAGCTGTACCAGCAAGATCTGACCGGGCCGACCATCCTGATCATGGGCGCCGAAGGCAAGGGTATGCGCCGCCTGACCCGTGAACACTGTGATTTTCTGGTCAAACTGCCGATGGCCGGTAGCGTCAGCAGCCTGAACGTGTCGGTGGCGACTGGTGTCTGCCTGTTTGAAGCCGTTCGTCAGCGTAACGCCAAAGCCAAAGGTTGATCTTCCCGGGGCTGCGTTTGCAGCCCATCGCCGGCAATGCCGGCTCCCACAAGAATGGGCTGCACCTGCCCCTGTGGGAGCCGGCCTTGCCGGCGATAGCATCAACGCGGTGCTGCTCAATAATTCACCAATTCCCTTGCTTGTCCCCTGGCGCTTCTCTACAATTGCGCCCCTTGCCATGTTGGCAGGCGTTCACGCGCCTTCACCCAAGGCAAGACATACAGTGTCATTCACTCCTTGTCTGACCACTCTGGTGGCAGACTACAACCCGTAAGGAGCATTCATGCGTCATTACGAAATCATCTTTCTGGTCCACCCTGACCAGAGCGAGCAAGTCGGCGGCATGGTTGAGCGTTACACCAAGCTGATCGAAGAAGACGGCGGCAAGATCCACCGTCTGGAAGACTGGGGCCGTCGTCAACTGGCCTACGCAATCAACAATGTTCACAAGGCTCACTACGTGATGCTGAACGTTGAGTGCACCGGCAAGGCCCTGGCCGAGCTGGAAGACAACTTCCGCTACAACGATGCCGTGATCCGTAACCTGGTCATCCGTCGCGACGAAGCCGTCACCGGCCAGTCCGAGATGCTCAAGGCTGAAGAAAACCGCAGTGAGCGCCGTGAGCGTCGCGACCGTCCTGAGCATGCTGACAGCGCCGATGGCGACGACAGCAATGACAGCGACAACAGCGATAACGCTGACGAGTAATCCACGGACCTTTTGAGGAGCCTATTACATGGCACGTTTCTTCCGTCGTCGTAAATTCTGCCGCTTCACTGCTGAAGACGTGAAAGAGATCGATTACAAAGATCTCAACACCCTGAAAGCTTACGTATCCGAAACCGGCAAGATCGTTCCAAGCCGTATCACCGGTACCAAAGCTCGTTATCAGCGTCAGCTGGCTACCGCTATCAAGCGCGCCCGCTTCCTGGCCCTGCTGCCCTACACCGACAGCCACGGCCGCTGAGACCGGGTCGTCGACAAGTAGCAAAGGATAGAATGCATGCGCGCCTTAGCTGATTTCATCATGCGCGGTCGCGTGCAAGCCACCCTGGTGGTGGTGGGTTGTGCGGCGTTGCCGCTGTTGTTCTGGTTGAGTGCCGCCGCCGGGAGCCTGGTGTTCCTGCGGCGCGGTTTCAAGGACGCCTCCGGAGTCCTCGCCTGGGCATTATTGCCGGCGATGGCCTGGTGGTTCTTCGGCGAGCCGCGCACCTTGATGGTGTTGCTGGGGACGCTGGGGCTGGCTGCGCTGTTGCGCGCCGGGCAGTCCTGGAACCGGGTGCTGTTGTTCAGCATCGCCATGGGCCTGGTGTATGGCGTGGTTCTGGGTTCGGTGTTCCGCGAACCGATCGAAGCTCTGGCTGGAGCGCTTGAAAAAGCCCTGCCGCAGATGCTCGACGGTCTCTACCAGCAGTTGTCGGTAGAGGAGCGGGCCCGCCTGGGCAGCCTGATCGCACCGGTGCTCAACGGCCTGATAGCGGCATTGTTGCAAGCCGTCAGTGTGCTGGCCCTGATGTTGGGTCGTTACTGGCAGGCAGTGTTGTATAACCCGGGAGGTTTTGGTCGCGAGTTTCAAGCGGTCAGGCTTCCCCTGGTGCCGACGCTGGTACTGGTGGTGCTCATGCTGGTGGGGCCGAATTTCGGTCCTGAGCTGGCGATGTTGACGCCCCTGTGCAGCGTACCGCTGATGTTTGCAGGGCTTGCCCTGATGCATGGGCTGGTGGCGCAAGGACGACTGGGCAAATTCTGGTTGGTCGGGATGTACGTGACGCTGCTGCTGTTCATGCAGCTGACTTATCCGTTGCTCGTGGTTTTGGCCATTGTCGACAGCCTGATTGATTTTCGCGGTCGCAAGGCGCCCCCAAAAGGTGCCGATAACGATTCCGCGAACGGTGAAGGTTAAAAGTTAAGAGGTTATTACCAAATGGAACTGATCCTGCTGGAAAAAGTCGCCAACCTGGGCAACCTGGGCGACAAGGTAAATGTTAAGGCCGGTTACGGTCGTAACTTCCTGCTGCCATTCGGCAAAGCCACCGCTGCTACCGCTGCCAACCTGGCTGCGTTCGAAGAGCGTCGTGCTGAGCTGGAAAAAATCGCTGCAGAGAAAAAAGCTTCGGCCGAAACTCGCGCTGCCCAACTGGCTGAGCTGGAAGTGACCATCACTGCCACCGCCGGTGACGAAGGCAAGCTGTTCGGTTCGATCGGCACCCACGACATCGCTGACGCCCTGACCGCCTCTGGCGTTGAAGTGGCCAAAGCTGAAGTTCGTCTGCCGAACGGCACCATCCGTAACGTCGGCGAATACGACGTTGCCGTGCACCTGCACAGCGACGTTGAAGCCACCGTTCGCGTGGTTGTTGTCGCAGCCTAAGCTGGACCAATCGGCTGGCACCCTGCGTGTCAGCCGGTTAACATCGGGCACGATCCTGCTTTGCAGGTCGTGCCCTTTGTCTTTTTCATCACCCTGATTCCTGCGTGGCCATGAACGAGATAACCGCCCCCGAGCAATATGATCTGCAAACCTCTGCCCTGAAGGTGCCGCCGCATTCCATCGAGGCCGAACAGGCCGTGCTCGGTGGCCTGATGCTGGACAACAACGCCTGGGAGCGAGTGCTCGATCAAGTCTCCGATGGCGACTTCTACCGGCATGACCACCGCTTGATCTTCCGCGCCATCCACAAGCTCGCCGATCAGAACGCCCCGTTCGACGTGGTGACGCTGCACGAGCAGCTGGACAAGGAAGGGCTGAGCTCGCAAATCGGTGGCCTCGGCTACTTGGGCGAACTGGCCAAGAACACCCCGTCGGTGGCCAACATCAAGGCCTATGCCGCGATCATCCGCGAGCGTGCGACCCTGCGCCAGCTGATCAGCATCAGCAACGAGATCGCCGACAGCGCCTTCAACCCTCAGGGGCGTAACGCCGCCGAGATCCTCGATGAAGCCGAACGGCAGATCTTCCAGATCGCCGAAGCGCGGCCCAAGACCGGTGGTCCGGTGGGCGTCAACGACTTGCTGACCAAGGCCATCGACCGTATCGACACGCTGTTCAACACCGACAGTGCGATCACCGGCCTGTCCACCGGCTACACCGACCTCGACGAGAAGACCAGCGGCCTGCAGCCGGCCGACCTGATCATCGTCGCCGGCCGTCCGTCCATGGGTAAGACCACCTTCGCCATGAACCTGGTGGAGAACGCCGTGTTGCGCAGCGACAAGGCGGTGCTGGTGTACTCCCTGGAGATGCCAGGTGAATCGCTGATCATGCGTATGCTCTCGTCCCTGGGCCGCATCGACCAGACCAAGGTGCGTTCCGGTCAGCTCGAAGACGACGACTGGCCGCGCCTGACCTCGGCGGTCAACCTGCTCAACGACCGCAAGTTGTTCATCGACGATACCGCCGGCATCAGCCCGTCGGAAATGCGCGCCCGTACCCGGCGCCTGGTGCGTGAGCACGGCGAAGTCGGCCTGATCATGATCGACTACCTGCAGCTGATGCAGATCCCCGGTTCCAGCGGCGACAACCGCACCAACGAGATTTCCGAGATCTCCCGCTCGCTCAAGGCCCTGGCCAAAGAGTTCAACTGCCCGGTGGTGGCCTTGTCGCAGCTCAACCGCTCCCTCGAGCAGCGGCCGAACAAGCGTCCGGTGAACTCCGACTTGCGTGAGTCCGGTGCAATCGAGCAGGACGCCGACGTGATCATGTTCGTTTACCGCGACGAGGTCTATCACCCGGAAACCGAGCACAAGGGCATCGCCGAGATCATCATCGGCAAGCAGCGGAACGGCCCGATCGGCTTTATCCGTTTGGCCTTCATCGGTAAGTACACGCGCTTCGAAAACCTGGCGCCGGGTAGTTACAACTTCGACGACGACGAATAAGGCAAATTGACCTATTCCGACCTTTAGCGTCGGAATTGGTCAATTTTTGTGCTATATTCCGCGCCCGCGATTTTTCATCGATTAGCCACCGGTCACTGACATGCAAGCAGCCAAACCACTTTTCGACTATCCCAAGTACTGGGCCGAATGCTTCGGACCAGCGCCTTTCCTGCCAATGAGCAGGGAGGAGATGGATCAGCTCGGCTGGGATTCCTGCGACATCATCATCGTGACCGGTGATGCCTACGTCGACCATCCGTCGTTCGGCATGGCGATCATCGGCCGTCTGCTGGAAGCCCAGGGCTTTCGCGTCGGCATCATCGCCCAGCCGAACTGGCAGTCCAAAGACGACTTCATGAAGCTCGGCGAGCCGAACCTGTTCTTCGGCGTCGCGGCCGGCAACATGGACTCGATGATCAACCGCTACACCGCCGACAAGAAAATCCGTTCCGACGACGCCTACACCCCGGGCGGTCTGGCCGGCAAGCGTCCGGATCGCGCCAGCCTGGTCTACAGCCAGCGTTGTAAAGAAGCTTACAAGCATGTGCCGATCGTTCTCGGCGGCATCGAGGCTTCCCTGCGCCGGATCGCTCACTACGACTACTGGCAGGACAAGGTTCGTCATTCGATCCTGATTGACGCCTGCGCCGATATCCTCCTGTACGGCAACGCAGAGCGGGCCATCGTTGAAGTGGCGCAGCGCCTGGCGTTCGGTGAGAAGATCGAAGACATTACCGACATCCGCGGTACTGCATTCATTCGCCGTGACACGCCGCAAGGCTGGTACGAAGTCGACTCCACACGTATCGACCGTCCGGGCAAGATCGACAAGATCATCAACCCGTACGTCAATACCCAGGACACCCAGGCCTGCGCCATCGAGCAGGAGAAGGGCCCGGTCGAGGACCCGAACGAAGCCAAGGTCGTGCAGATCCTGGCCAGCCCGCGCATGACCCGTGACAAGACGGTGATTCGCCTGCCATCGTTCGAGAAGGTGCGCGGTGATGCCGTGCTCTATGCCCACGCCAACCGCGTGCTGCACCTGGAGACCAACCCGGGCAACGCCCGTGCCCTGGTGCAGAAGCACGGTGAAGTGGACGTATGGTTCAACCCACCACCCATTCCGATGACCACTGAAGAAATGGACTACGTGTTCGGCATGCCTTATGCGCGCATTCCGCACCCGGTGTATGGCAAGGAGAAGATCCCGGCCTACGACATGATCCGTTTCTCGGTGAACATCATGCGTGGCTGCTTCGGCGGCTGCACCTTCTGCTCGATCACCGAGCACGAAGGGCGGATCATCCAGAACCGGTCCCACGAGTCGATCATTCGCGAAATCGAAGAGATCCGCGACAAAGTGCCTGGGTTTACCGGGGTCATTTCCGACCTCGGCGGCCCGACCGCGAACATGTACCGCATCGCCTGCAAGAGCCCCGAGATCGAATCGGCGTGCCGCAAGCCATCGTGCGTGTTCCCGGGCATTTGCCCGAACCTGAACACCGATCACTCCGCGCTGATCAAGCTGTACCGCAGCGCGCGTGCCTTGCCGGGGGTGAAGAAGATCCTCATCGCCTCGGGCCTGCGCTATGACCTGGCGGTGGAATCGCCGGAGTACGTCAAGGAGCTGGTGACCCACCACGTCGGCGGTTACCTGAAGATTGCCCCGGAGCATACCGAGGAAGGTCCGCTGAATCAGATGATGAAGCCGGGCATCGGTAGCTACGACCGCTTCAAGCGCATGTTCGAGAAGTACTCGAAAGAGGCGGGCAAGGAACAGTACCTGATCCCGTACTTCATCGCCGCGCACCCGGGCACCACCGACGAAGACATGATGAACCTCGCCCTGTGGCTCAAGGGCAATGGTTTCCGTGCCGACCAGGTGCAGGCGTTCTACCCGTCGCCGATGGCCTCGGCCACGGCCATGTACCACTCGGGCAAGAACCCGCTGCGCAAGGTCACCTACAAGAGCGACCCGGTGACCATCGTCAAGAGCGAGCAGCAGCGCCGCCTGCACAAGGCCTTCCTGCGTTATCACGATCCGAAGGGCTGGCCGATGCTGCGTGAAGCCCTGGAGCGCATGGGCCGTGCCGACCTGATCGGCCCGGGTAAGCACCAGCTGATTCCGCTGCATCAGCCTGCCACCGACAGCTACCAGAGTGCCCGGCGCAAGAACTCGACGCCGGCCGGCAGCCACAAGGTTGGCAAGGATCAGAAGATCCTCACCCAGCACACCGGCTTGCCGCCCCGTGGCAGCGATGGCTCCAATCCGTGGGACAAGCGCGAACAGGCCAAGGCGGCGGCGTTTGCCCGCAACCAGCAGGCGGCCAAGGAGCGCAAGGAAGCTGCCAAGGGCGGCGGCAAGGGCAAGAAGAAGCCCGCCCGCCAACCGGTCCTGCCGCGCTGATCTGACCCGGTAGGAGCGGGCTTGCCCCGCGAAGACGCCCGTCCAGGCTGCCAATCTGCTGCTGTCAGGGCGGGCCTCATCGCGGGGCAAGCCCGCTCCCACTAGTCAGGTTTTTTGTCGACCCACTTGGGCAGCACCGGTGCCCGGTAGCTGTCCATGGCCTCCAGCAGCTCGGCGGGGCTGTCGGCCAGTTGCAGCATGGCGCGATGCTGCGGGCGCACGAAACCTTCCTCCACGACGTGGTCAAGGAAGCTGCCCAGCTTGCTATAGAAACCGTTGACGTCGAGCAGGCCCAACGGTTTGGCGTGGTAGCCCAACTGGCCCCAGGTCCAGACTTCGAACAATTCTTCCAGCGTACCCAGGCCGCCGGGCAGGGCAACGAAGGCATCGCTCAGCTCGGCCATGCGCGCTTTGCGCGCGTGCATGCCATCGACGACTTCCAGGCGGGTCAGGCCGCTGTGGCCAACCTCGGCATCTTTCAAGGCCTGAGGGATGATGCCGATCACTTCACCACCAGCGGCCATGGCCGCGTCGGCGACGATACCCATCAAGCCGACGGCACCGCCGCCATAGACCAGGTTCAGGCCGCGCTGGGCAATGGCCTGGCCGAGGGCGATGGCCGCTTCCCGGTAGGCCGGGGTGACGCCGGTGCTGGCGCCACAGAACACACAAATGGAACGTACTGGCATTGCTTCTCTCCGGTTACAAGCGGACACAGAGTAAGCGGCTGGCCGGTAGCTTCCAAGTCGGTAATGTGGCATTAACTGCAGGTTGCCTGTTACTCCGCTCGGGCAGACTCGCAGGTCGCACCGCTGGCACCACAGGCGTAGGCGGCCAGCAGGCTGTTCATCAAGCTACCTAAGAACATGTTTTGTGCTCCTGAATGAGAGGTTGTCTCATCGTCCATTAATGGCGCATGATGTGCACTTAGATTGGCTGTATACAATCGATAGAACAATACTACTACCTGGCCTTTGGCCAGCCCCTTGATGCATATCAGGGAACGGCTGAAGGGATTCAGGCAGTCTGCAAACTGATCAAAACCCTGCCAAGGAGATTCACGATGTTTGCCAAAGTTGTAGCCGTATCCTTGCTGACCCTCGCCAGCACTCAGGTTTTTGCCGCCGAGTGCAAGGTTACTGTCGACTCCACCGACCAGATGTCCTTCAACACCAAGGCCATCGAAATCGACAAGAGCTGCAAGACTTTCACCGTTGAACTGACTCACTCCGGTTCCTTGCCGAAGAACGTCATGGGCCACAACCTGGTAATCAGCAAAGAAGCTGACATGCAGCCGATCGCGACTGACGGTCTGAGCGCAGGTATCGACAAGGACTACCTGAAGGAAGGCGATGCGCGCGTGATTGCTCACACCAAAGTGATCGGCGCCAAGGAAACCGCTTCGGTGACCTTCGATGTGTCCAAGCTTGATGCGAACGAGAAGTACGGCTTCTTCTGCTCGTTCCCAGGCCACATCTCGATGATGAAAGGCACTGTTACGCTGAAGTAAGGCGTTGGCGGTAAATCGCGGGGCAAGCCCGCTCCCACCGGGTTGATGTAGAGCCGGTGGGAGCGGGCTTGCCCCGCGATGCATTTCAGGGCGCGAACGGCATCTCGCGCTTGTGCTGGGTCTTGCGGTAAGTGCCACTGATGATGTCGAACGCTTCCTGGCTCACCGGATCGCCGTGCAGGAAGGCATCGATCTGCGCATAAGTCACGCCATGCGAGGCTTCGTCCGGCTTGCCCGGGGCCAGGTCTTCCAGATCTGCAGTCGGCACTTTTTCCACTAGTGATTCCGGGGCGCCAAAGCTGCGCGCGATTGCCCGTACCTGGTTTTTCACCAGCCCGCTCAAAGGCGCCAAGTCGCAGGAACCATCACCAAACTTGGTAAAGAAACCCATCACCGCCTCGGCGGCGTGATCAGTCCCGATCACCAGGCCCTGACGCGCACCAGCGATGGTGTACTGGGCGACCATGCGCATGCGCGCCTTGGTGTTGCCCACCACGAAGTCGACCATTGCTGGCGCGCCTCCTTCCAACGCCTTGACCTCGGCGGCCAGGGCGCGAACGGCCGGGGCGATGTCCACGGTGTGTACTTCGTCAGCCTTGATCACTTCCAGGCAAGCCTGGGCGTCGTGCTCGTCCTGTTGAACCTGGTAAGGCAGACGTACGGCGATGAAGCGATAGGCCGCATCGCCGGTATCACTGCGCAGCTCATTGATCGCCCGTTGCGCCAGCAGCGCAGCGGTCAGCGAATCGACACCGCCACTGATGCCCAGCACCAGGGTTTTCAGCCTGGCATTGTTCAGGCACTGCTTGATGAAGGCCACGCGCCGGGTCACTTCGGCATCGAGCGCGGCGCGGTCGGCGAACGGCGGCTGGACCTTGAGCGCTTGCGCAATCTCTCGCTGGACGGCTTGCATGAATTACTCCTTGGGCACTTTGAAGACGTGGCGCAGGTAGGCGACGAAGTTTTCGTCGCGGCATTGGGTCTTGGCGGCCTCGTCGGAAATCTTGGCGACAGGCTGGCCATTGCAGTCGGTCATTTTAAGCACGATGTTCATCGGTGCCACCCCGGGAATGTCACAGGTCAGGTTGGTACCAATTCCGAAACTGACGTTGATCCGCCCGCGCAGGGCACGGAAGATCTCCAGCGACTTGGTCAGGTTCAGGCCATCGGAGAACACCAGGGTCTTGGTCATCGGGTCGATGCCGAGCTTGCGGTAGTGGGCGATGGCCTTTTCCGCCCATTGCACCGGGTCGCCCGAGTCATGGCGCAGGCCGTCGAACAGCTTGGCGAAGAACAGGTCGAAATCGCCAAGGAACGCATCCATGGTGATGCAGTCGGTCAAGGCAATGCCGAGCAGGCCACGGTATTCGCGGACCCAGCAGTCGAGGGCGGCGATCTGGCTGTCGATCAAGCGGGGTCCCAGTTGCTGGTGGGCCATGATCCATTCGTGGGCCATGGTCCCCAAGGGTTTGATATCCAGCTTGCGGGCCAGGTGCACGTTGCTGGTGCCGACGAAACGCGCCGGGAAATCTTCCTTGAGTACCCGCACGACTTCTTCCTGGACCTTGTAGGAGAAGCGCCGACGGGTGCCGAAGTCGGCTACCTGCAATTCAGCCAGCTCATCGCTGCTGGCGTGGGCCTTGAGCCAGTCGAACTTGCGGTAGAGCTGGTCGCGCGCCTCGCTGAGTTTGACCTGGGGATAGCGATGGCGGTTGCGCACTTCGCTGATGATCGCCAGCAGCGGCACCTCGAAGAGGATGACGTGCAGCCACGGCCCGCGTATGCGCAGGTACAGCTCATCGTTTTCGATGCCCAGATGCAGGTAACGTAAATTGAAGCGAAACAGGCCGAGAAAACGCAGGAAATCCGGCTTGATAAAGCTGATCTGTTCGAGAAAGCCCAGTTGGCCGTTAGCCAGGCTCAACTCACACAACGCGTCGATCTGTTCGCGTATCTGCGCCAGATAGGGGCGCAGGTCTTCGCCATTGCGGCAGCGAAACTCCCATTCGACGTCGACATTGGGATAGTTGTGCAGCACGGCCTGCATCATGCTCAGCTTGTAGAAATCCGTGTCGAGCAGGTTCTGCACGATGCGATCGGCGAAGGCGCTCTCGCTCATAAAGGGCTCCGTAAGGGGCGCGCGCCATCAATTGCCAGCAACGACGCACAGACCCCGTCATTGTGCCAGCCTTTTTCCGCAGGTGGGCAGGCTGGCCCCGGGTACATCGGTAGCAGCCTACAGGTAGCAGCGCTTTCGGCGGTCAGCGGCTAGCCTGTAGTGGTGCCCGCTGTAGCAGTCGCGCACCAAGGATGTGCAGTTCGGTTACGCATCCTGTTACAGGCTAGTTGCACGTAAACACTTGCCGGGGTTGCAATGATGGCACTCGGTGGTTGCTCTTTTTCTCCTGGTGCGGTGGCGCTTAGCTTGCCGCAGACGGTTGCACAGCCAGTAAAAAAAGGACGCGGCCCAGGCCCCGGCAACTTCTTCATGAGTTTTTCCAGAATAAAAATCCAATGGCACGGCCCTTGCTCAGAGCAATTGCTGAAAGTTGTAGTGCCAACCAAAAAAAATTCCAAGGAGCACCACCTCATGTCGCAGACGTTTTACAAGAAAGGCTTTCTGGCCCTTGCCGTAGCTACGGCGCTGGGTGTTTCTTCGTATGTTCAGGCCGACATCAAGATCGGTGTAGCAGGCCCGATGACCGGTGCCAACGCAGCGTTTGGCGAGCAGTACATGAAAGGTGCACAGGCGGCAGCCGATAAAATCAACAGCGCGGGCGGGATCAACGGCGAGAAGATCGTCCTGGTCAAGGGCGATGATGCCTGCGAACCCAAGCAGGCCGTTGCCGTGGCCAACCGTCTGGTCGACCAGGACAAGGTTGCCGGCGTGGTCGGGCACTTCTGCTCGTCCAATACCATCCCGGCCTCGGAGGTTTATGACGAGGCTGGGGTCATCGCCATCACCCCGGGCTCGACCAACCCAGCGGTTACCGAGCGCGGCCTGACCGCGATGTTCCGCATGTGCGGACGCGACGACCAGCAGGGCATCGTCGCCGGCGATTACATCGTCGACGTGCTCAAGGGCAAGAAGGTTGTGGTCCTGCACGACAAGGACACCTACGGTCAGGGGCTGGCCGACGCGACCAAGGCCCAGCTTGAAAAACGCGGGGTAAAACCCGTGCTGTACGAGGGCCTGACCCGTGGCGAGAAAGACTTCAGCGCCGTGGTCACCAAGATCCGCGCCGCCGACGCCGACGTGGTCTACTTCGGCGGCCTGCACCCGGAGGCCGGCCCGCTGGTTCGGCAGATGCGTGAGCAAGGCCTGAAAGACGCCAAGTTCATGTCCGATGACGGCATCGTTACCGACGAACTGGTCACCACCGCCGGTGGCGCACAGTACGTCGATGGCGTGTACATGACCTTCGGCGCCGACCCGCGCCTGCTGCCCGACAGCAAGGCGGTGGTAGAGGAGTTCCGCAAGGCCGGCACTGAACCTGAAGGCTACACCCTGTACGCCTACGCCTCGGTCCAGGCCCTGGCTGCCGCCTTCAACGGCGCCAAGTCGAACAAGGGTGAAGACGCTGCCAAGTGGCTCAAGGCCAACCCGGTACAAACCGTGATGGGCGAGAAGAAATGGGACAGCAAGGGCGACCTGACTGTTTCCGACTATGTGGTCTACCAGTGGGATAAAGACGGCAAGTACCACCAACTGGAAAAACAAAAATAACAACGGTATCCGACCCGGGCCTGTGCCCGGGTCGCTACCCGGTTCTGCGCCGTACCTGTCTTTTCTCGTAGATCTGCACAACCCTGCGCTGCGAGGGCCGCTTCATCCGGGGCTCACCGTAGTCGGCGCTTGTGCAATCTCAAATACGTGAGATTGCGTTATGGATGGTATTTTTCTGCAGCAACTGGTCAATGGGCTGACCCTCGGGTCTGTCTATGGCCTGATCGCCATCGGCTACACAATGGTCTATGGCATTATCGGCATGATCAACTTCGCGCACGGCGAGGTGTATATGATCTCCGCTTACCTGGCGGCGATCAGTCTGGCATTGCTGGCGTACTTCGGTATCGAGTCCTTCCCGCTGCTGATGCTCGGGACGCTGATCTTCACTGTCGTGGTCACGGGCGTGTATGGCTGGACCATCGAACGCATCGCCTACAAACCCCTGCGTAACTCCACCCGCCTGGCGCCGCTGATCAGTGCCATCGGCATCTCGCTGATCCTGCAGAACTACGCGCAGATCAGCCAGGGTGCACGCCAGCAAGGCGTGCCGACTCTGCTCGAAGGCGCCTGGCGCCTGGAAGTGGGCACCGGCTTCGTCCAGCTGACTTACACCAAGATCTTCATCCTGGTTGCCGCGTTCGTCGGTATGGCCGCGCTGACCTACATCATCAAGTTCACCAAACTGGGGCGCATGTGCCGTGCTACCCAGCAGGATCGCAAGATGGCCTCGATCCTCGGTATCAACACTGACCGGGTGATCTCCTACGTGTTCGTCATCGGTGCGGTGATGGCCGCGCTGGCCGGTGTGCTGATCACCATGAACTACGGCACCTTCGACTTCTATGCCGGCTTCATCATCGGTATCAAGGCCTTCACCGCAGCGGTACTGGGTGGCATCGGCTCGCTGCCGGGCGCCATGCTCGGTGGGATCATCCTCGGCATCTCCGAGTCGCTGTTCTCCGGGTTGATCAACTCCGACTACAAAGACGTGTTCAGTTTCTCCCTGCTGGTGCTGATTCTGATCTTCCGTCCCCAAGGCCTGCTGGGTCGCCCACTCGTGGCGAAGGTGTAAGTATGTCTGCTGCCAAATCCACTGCATTCGATCTCAAACGCAGCCTGATTGACGCGATTCTCGCCGGGCTGATTTCCTTGATTGTCTTCGGCCCCATCGTTGGTGTGGTGCTCGATGGCTACAGCTTCAACATGCAACCGACCCGCGTGGCCTGGCTGGTGGCCGGGGTGATGGTCGGGCGTTTCCTCCTCAGCCTGTTCCTGCAGACCCCCAAGGGCCAGGCGATCCTGCAGGGTTTCGAGGGTAGCGGCTCCGGTGTGCACGTGTTGGCGCCGGACTACAAATCGCGGCTGCGCTGGATCATTCCGGCGCTGATCGTGATCGCCATCGTCTTCCCGTTCTTTGCCAACAAGTACCTGCTGACGGTAGTCATCCTCGGCCTGATCTATGTGCTGCTCGGGCTTGGCCTGAACATCGTGGTGGGCCTGGCCGGCCTGCTCGATCTCGGCTACGTGGCCTTCTATGCCATCGGTGCTTACGGCCTGGCGCTGGGCTACCAGTACCTGGGCCTGGGCTTCTGGACCGTGTTGCCGCTGGCCGCGCTTGCCGCTGCGTTGGCCGGGTGCATATTGGGCTTCCCGGTCCTGCGCATGCACGGTGACTACCTGGCGATCGTGACCTTGGGCTTCGGTGAAATCATTCGGCTGATACTCAACAACTGGCTGTCGTTCACCGGCGGTCCGAACGGTATGCCGGTGCCATCGCCGACCTTCATGGGCCTGGAGTTCGGGCGTCGGGCCAAGGACGGCGGCGTGCCGTTCCACGAGTTCTTCGGCATCGACTACAACCCCAACCTGAAATTCCTGTTCATCTACATCGTGCTGTTCCTCGTGGTGCTGGCGGTGCTGTACATCAAGCACCGGCTGACCCGTATGCCGGTCGGTCGCGCCTGGGAAGCGCTGCGTGAAGACGAGATCGCCTGCCGCTCCATGGGCCTGAACCACGTGCTGGTCAAACTCTCGGCGTTCACCATTGGTGCTTCTACCGCAGGCTTGGCCGGGGTGTTCTTCGCCAGCTACCAGGGCTTTGTGAACCCGTCCTCGTTCACCTTCTTCGAGTCGGCGCTGATCCTCGCCATCGTGGTCCTCGGTGGCATGGGCTCGACCGTCGGTGTGGTGATCGCCGCGTTCGTCCTGACCGTGGCCCCGGAGCTGCTGCGCAGCTTCTCCGAGTACCGGGTACTGCTGTTCGGTGTACTCATGGTGTTGATGATGATCTGGCGACCGCGCGGGCTGATTCGCATCAGCCGTACCGGTGTAGTGCCACGTAAAGGAGTAGCGCCATGAGCGATGACGTGATTCTCTCGGTCGACAACCTGATGATGCAGTTTGGCGGGATCAAGGCGCTCAGCGATGTCAGCCTCAAGGTCAAACGCAACTCCATCTTCGCCCTGATCGGCCCCAACGGCGCGGGCAAGACCACGGTGTTCAACTGCTTGACCGGCTTTTACAAAGCCAGTGGCGGCAGGATCGAACTGAACATGCGCGGTACCCGCACCAACGTGATCCAGTTGCTGGGCGAGCGCTTCAAACTCGGCGATTTCGTCTCGCCCAAGCGCTTCATCAGCCGCCTGCACTACAAGATGTTCGGCGGTACCCACCTGGTCAACCGCGCAGGCCTGGCGCGGACCTTCCAGAACATTCGCCTGTTCCGGGAAATGTCGGTGGTGGAGAACCTGCTGGTGGCCCAGCACATGTGGGTCAACCGCAACCTGCTGTCGGGTGTGCTCAACACCAAGGCGTACCGCAAGGCTGAAAGCGATGCCCTGGACCATGCCTTCTACTGGCTGGAAGTGGTCGACCTGGTCGACTGCGCCAACCGTCTGGCTGGCGAGTTGTCCTACGGTCAGCAACGCCGCCTGGAGATTGCCCGGGCCATGTGCACCCGGCCACAGATCATCTGCCTGGATGAACCGGCGGCAGGCCTCAACCCGCAGGAAACCGAAGCGCTGAGCAAGATGATCCGCGTGCTGCGTGACGAGCACGACATCACCGTGGTGCTGATCGAGCACGACATGGGCATGGTCATGAGCATCTCCGACCATATTGTGGTCCTGGACCACGGCAACGTGATCGCCGAAGGCGCACCGCAGGAGATCCGTCATAACCCGACGGTGATTGCGGCTTATCTGGGCGCCGATGAAGAGGAACTGGTATGAGTTCAGCGATCCTCGAAATGAAAGAGATCGATGTGTTCTACGGGCCGATCCAGGCCCTGAAAAAAGTCTCGCTGCACATCAATGAAGGCGAAACGGTGAGCCTGATCGGCTCCAACGGTGCCGGCAAATCGACCCTACTGATGTCGATCTTCGGCCAACCGCGGGCGGCGAGCGGGCAGATTGTCTATCGCGGGACCGACATCACCCACAAGTCCTCGCACTACATTGCCTCCAACGGTATCGCCCAGTCGCCGGAGGGGCGCCGGGTGTTCCCGGACATGTCGGTGGAAGAGAACCTGATGATGGGCACCATCCCCATCGGCGACAAATTCGCCAACGAAGACATGCAGCGCATGTTCGAGCTGTTTCCGCGGCTCAAGGAGCGGCGTAATCAGCGCGCCATGACCATGTCCGGTGGCGAGCAGCAAATGCTCGCCATCGCCCGCGCGTTGATGAGCCGGCCCAAGCTGTTGCTGCTCGACGAACCGTCGCTGGGGCTGGCGCCGATTGTGGTCAAGCAGATCTTTGCCACCCTGCGCGAACTGGCGCAGACCGGCATGACCATCTTCCTCGTGGAGCAGAACGCCAACCATGCGCTCAAGCTCTCGGATCGCGCCTATGTAATGGTCAACGGCCAGATCCGCATGACCGGCAGCGGGCAGGAGCTGCTGGTCAACGAGGAGGTGCGCAACGCTTATCTGGGCGGGCACTGATTCGACCTGGCAAAAAGGCCCTGCATTGCAGGGCCTTTTTTTTGTCCACAGCTTTGTGGAAAACCTTACGAGGACTTTCTCTGGGGCGCGACACAAAGTCGCTACAAGCGGATGTTTTTACGGGTATTCGAGTTGTCCACCATTGGTGTGGAGGCGGCTGTGGGTAACTTGGTGGCACTTTGCTGAACGCCTTTGATTACAAGGCTTTCAGTCATGTGGTTGTTTTTTGATCAAGTGTTCAATAAAGATTTTCAGCGTCCGTTGTCAAGTCCTTTGTCGTCGGTGCAACCGACCTGGAAATACGCGCTATAGCCTGTAGATAAGTCTGTGGGCAAGCGTTGGAAAGAACGCTGCAAGCGCCGTCCTCACAGGCCTTGGGCCATCATGGGAATTACGACCACCTCAAGTCGTAGCGCACTGAGGTCAAACTGCACGCCTGTGGTCAAGGAAAATACTTGCAAAACCAGGCGCCAAGCCGCTTCTGCTGGGCCCGGAGTTGCCCCCAGAGTTTGTGCAAGAGCCTGTGGATAAGGTGAGCAAAGCTTGCTCCAGGCCATATGGATCAAGGTGTTGGCGCGTTTGGTTGTTTTTTGTACAGTGGATCTGTGCTTGCTGGCGCGGGGACTGGCGGGCATTCTGCTGATCCGAGATCTCGACCTTGCAAGGAGTAACCGATGACTTCCACCGTATTCATCACTGGCGCGACCTCCGGCTTCGGCGAAGCCTGTGCCCGTCGATTTGCCGAAGCAGGCTGGTCGCTGGTGCTGACCGGTCGCCGTCAGGAGCGCCTGGACGCGCTATGTGCAGAGCTGTCGAAGCAAACCGAAGTACACGGCCTGGTGGTGGACGTGCGTGATCGCAAAGCCATGGAAGCAGCGATAGCCAACCTGCCGCCGTCGTTCGCCAAGCTGCGCGGGCTTATCAACAACGCAGGCCTGGCCCTGGGCGCCGACCCGGCGCCCAAGTGCGACCTGGATGACTGGGAAACCATGGTCGACACCAACATCAAGGGCCTGATGTACAGCACCCGCCTGTTGCTGCCACGACTGATCGCCCATGGTCGTGGTGCGACCATTCTCAACGTCGGTTCGGTGGCGGGTAACTATCCGTATCCGGGCAGCCATGTGTATGGCGGCACCAAGGCCTTTGTCGGCCAGTTCTCCTTGAGTCTGCGCTGCGACCTGCAAGGTACTGGTGTGCGCGTCAGCAACATCGAGCCCGGCTTGTGTGAAAGCGAGTTTTCGCTGGTGCGCTTTGGTGGTGACCAGGCACGTTATGACGCGACCTATGCAGGCGCCGAGGCAATCCAGCCGCAGGACATTGCCGAGACCATCTTCTGGATCATGAACCAGCCGGCGCATATCAATATCAACAGCCTCGAGCTGATGCCGGTGAGCCAGGCGTGGGCCGGGTTTTCGATAGATCGTTCCGGCAAGGCTTGAGTGTCCAATCGCGGGACAAGCCCGCTCCCACCGGGCCTTACTCTGTGGGAGCGGGCTTGCCCCGCGATTGCTTCAGCAAGCCTTCCAGACAGGTCGCCAGATGATAAGGCGTGGTCGATGGCATATCGCTGCGACTGACTGCGCCACTGGCGTCACGGCACTCGTACCAGCCACCGGCATGCAGGAAACGCTGCTGCAGCGCCTGTAGCTGGGTGAGCACCTTGGCGGCGGTGTCCGGGCGCAAAGCCAGGGCGCGCAAGTACTCGGCCTGGGCCCAGATGCGCTGGGTGGCATCGCGGACTTCACCGTCGGCACCGAGCATGGCCAACACCGCAGTGTCTTTCACCCCGTATTGCTCGGCATAGGCGAACGCCCGGTCGAGGGACGCGTGCAACTCGCTGCCGTGCAGCAGCGCTGAAGACTCCAGCAGGAAGAACCACTCGAACTGGTGGCCCGGTTCGAACCAGTTATCCACAGCGCCGCGCGGTTTCTCCAGCATCACCCCGTGATCGGAATCGATGAAGTGCTCCTGCATGGCTTTGGCCAAGGTCTGCAGGGCATTTTGTACGGCTTCGTCCTCGCGCACCGAGAGGGTCGCAAGGAACGCTTCAGCCAAGTGCATCAGCGGATTCTGCAACGGGCCGCTGCCAAGGTCCGACCAGTCTTCATCGAGGCTGGCTTCATACAAACCATCGTCCCGGGCAAATCGTTCGGCAACCACACTCAGTGCTGCATTGAGGGTGGACTCGACCAGCTGCTCGCGAACTTGCCCCCAGTAGTGGGCGCAGGCAAAGATGATGAAGGCGTGGGTGTAGAGGTCCTTGCGCCGATCCAGCGGTTTGCCCTGGGCATCGATGCTGTAGAACCAGCCACCATGCTCGGCATCGTGGAAGTGCCGTTGCAGCGAACGAAATAGCGCCGCTGCGCGTTCACGGGCGCCGGGTTGCTCGATACGGCTGCTGAACAGGTACAGCTGACGGGCGCAGGCCATGGCCCGGTAGCGTTGCACCGGCAGCGGCTGCTGCTGTGCATCCAGCGCTTCGTAAGGCAGGGCCATTTCTGCATTCCAGCCTGGCCCTTGCCAGAGTGGCACGATGCGCTGGGTAAAGTGCGTCTGCACCTGTTCGAGCAGGGCGGGCAGTTCAGGCTGGGCAGTACGAAGGTCGGGCATGGAGAAGAATCGTCGCGATCGGTGCGTTTGCGCGCATGGTAGCAGGAAACGGCGCTATTACAGGCTACTGAGCCCCTGCCAATGCTTGGCGCCGACGAAGATGAAGCGCAATTGCTGGGTGATCTTGTCCTGGGCGCTCAGCGTTTGTCCGGCGTCGTCAGCCGGCTCGTCGATCAGTTCCGGCAGGGTGGCGAACACGGTTTTCACCACCAGGTCGGCGATCACCGCGAGGGCGGCGTTATCCAGGTGCTGCCAGCGCGGCATGCGCTCAAGGTCGGTGGCAAGGTCTGAGCTGATGCCCTGGCGCAAGGTCGCAATGGCCTGACGCACCGGTTGCGAGCCACCGTATTGCTCACGCGCGAGAAACAGGAACTGCGGGCGATTGGCTGTGACTACGTCGAGGAAGATACGCACCGAGGCGTCGGTAATGCCGCCGAGTTCGAGTTCATTGTGACGGACCAGGCGAATGGTCTGACGAAAGGTTTCGCCGACTTCATTGACCAGCGCCAGGCCGAGCTGGTCCATATCGGAAAAATGCCGGTAGAACCCGGTGGGTACGATCCCCGCGCATTTGCTGACTTCACGCAGGCTGATGCTGCCGAAGCCTCGGCCACTTTCCATCAGGTGGCGGGCGGCATCCAGCAGGGCTTGGCGGGTCTGTTGCTTTTGTTCGGCGCGCGGCAGCATGGCGAGTATCGGTCGGCAGTGAAACAGCCCTGCACTCTAATAGCCTACGCCAGGAAAAACAAAGCCCGGTCAATTGACCGGGCTTGGAGGGGAACCGTTGCAAGGCTGGGATCTCTTATTGTCTGGCATAGGCTTCAGCTCACGCGTTGGTTCTTTTCGATCAGGCGGTCAGAACCACCTTCGGCAACCTGATAACGCTCTTTCAGACGATCCGAGCCACCTTCGGCTACGCGATTGTTACGCTCCAGCAGACGATCAGATCCGCCTTCGGCTACACGATTGTTGCGCTCCAGCAGACGATCAGCGCCGCCTTCGGCTACGCGGTTGCTGCGTTCCAGCAGACGATCCGAGCCACCTTCGGCCAGGGTGTTCAGCGGTTGCGAGATCACGGTGGAGCTGGAACGGGACTCGGCGGTCAGGCGTTGTTCGCTGGCCGGAATGGCGAAAGCGTTGGCGGCCAGGATGGACAGGGACAGACTCAGCAGCAATTGGCGTTTCATGGTTCGGTGCTCCTTGGAGGGGCTGGAAAGTGGGTACGGAGCCAATGCTACGCTCGGGGGCGCCAGATAAAAGTTCATAAAGATAATGGTGACAATCGATGGAATTGATGCTTTGGCGCGATGGCTCTAGACCGATGCTTTCAGAGCGCTCCAAGGCCGTGTTCGGGCGTGATTGCGGGGTTCTGACCCTGCGCGTAGTGATGGGAAACGAGGAAAAAACGCCGGAATTCTCATCATCAGTTAAACCCCTCGGCGTTTCATCAGTCCGATAACCAAGTGCCATCAATTCGCCCATTTGTGCCTTGTGGGCGTCAGGAGAATCATGCAATGACGCGTCCCGCCAGAATCCTCACCTGGACCCTCGCCAGCCTGCTGCTGATCGTGACCTTGCTGGTAATCGTCATCGCGACGTTCGATTGGAACCGGGTCAAGCCGACCCTCAATGCCAAGGTCTCCGAAGCGCTGCAGCGACCTTTCGCCATCAACGGCAATCTTGCGGTGGTTTGGCAGCGCGAGCCGGAGCAGGGTGGTTGGCGGGCCTGGGTTCCCTGGCCGCGCTTCATCGCCGAGGACCTGACCCTGGGCAACCCGGACTGGCTCAAGGAGCCACAGATGGCTGCTCTCAAGCGTGTCGAATTTCGCCTGGCGCCGTTGCCGCTGCTGTTCCAGCAAATCGTCATTCCGCGCATTGATCTCAACCAGCCCAGCGCCACGCTCAAACGTCTGGCCGATGGCCGGGCCAACTGGACGTTTGATTTCGGCCCCCAGGATAAACAGGCCGAACCGTCGAAATGGGTGCTGGACATCGGTGCCATCGGTTTCGACAAAGGCCAGGTCAGCCTTGACGACCAGACGTTGAAAACCACACTGGATGTGGTCATTGATCCATTGGGCAAGCCGATTCCGTTCGCCGAGATTGCCGGCAAGGCCACGGCGCAGAAAGCCGGTACCGCCCAGGACTACGCCTTCGGCCTCAAGGTCAAAGGACGCTACAAGGGCCAGCCACTCGCAGGCGACGGCAAGATCGGCGGACTGCTGGCGCTGCAGGATGCCAGCCAGCCGTTTCCGCTGCAGGCCGACATGCAGATTGCCGATACCCGCATCGCCTTGGCCGGCACCCTGACCGACCCGCGCAACCTGGGCGCCCTCGACCTGCGCCTGCGCCTGTCGGGTGCGAGCCTGGGTAATCTGTATCCGTTGACCGGGGTGACCCTGCCGGACTCACCGGCGTACTCCACCGACGGTCACCTGGTGGCCAAGCTGCATGAACCCGGTGGCGCACTGTTTCGCTACGAAGGCTTCAACGGCAAGATCGGCGACAGTGATATCCATGGCGATCTGACCTTCGTCTCCAGCCAGCCGCGGCCCAAGCTCAGTGGCAAGCTGGTGTCCAATCAGTTGCTGTTCAAAGACCTCGCGCCGTTGATCGGTGCCGACTCCAACGCCGCACAGAAAGCCCGTGGCGGCGCCAGCAAGCAACCGGCAGGCAAGGTCCTGCCGGTCGAGGAGTTTCGCACCGAACGCTGGCGGAGCATGGACGCCGACGTGACCTTCAGTGGCAAGCGCATCGTGCACAGTCAGGAGCTACCGTTCAACGATCTCTCCAGTCACTTAGTTCTCGATGATGGCGTGCTGCGCCTGGAACCGCTGCGTTTTGGCGTGGCAGGCGGCACCCTCGATGCACAGATTCGCCTGGATGGCCGCACCGCGCCGTTGCAAGGCCGCGCCCAACTCAGCGCGCGGGGCTTCAAGCTCAAGCAGTTGTTCCCGACCTTCGAACCGATGAAAACCAGCTTTGGCCAGCTCAATGGCGACGCCGACCTCAGCGGCCGGGGCAATTCGGTGGCGGCGTTGCTGGCCACTGCCAATGGCGACCTGAAGATGCTGATCAACGATGGCGCCATCAGCCGTGGCCTGATGGAAATTGCCGGGTTGAACGTGGGCAATTATGTTGTGGGCCAGCTGTTCGGTGACAAGGAAGTGAAGATCAACTGCGCCGCTGCCGATTTCGGTATCAAGGAGGGTCTGGCGACTACCCGCTTGTTCGTCTTCGACACCGAGAACGCGATCATCTACATCAATGGCACCGCCAACTTCGCCAGCGAGCAGTTGGACCTGAAGATCAATCCCGAGTCCAAGGGCGTGCGCCTGCTTTCGTTGCGTTCGCCGCTGTATGTGCGTGGGCCGTTTGCCAAGCCCAGTGCGGGCGTGCAGGCGGTGCCGCTGGCCTTGCGCGGTGCGGGTATGGTCGCGCTGGGGGTGGTGATCGGTCCTGCGGCGGGGCTGCTGGCGCTGGTGGCGCCTGGCGGTGATGTGCCGAATCAATGCACGCCGTTACTTGAACAGATGAAGGCCGGCAAGGCGCCGCGGACGGTGAAGGCGGGCTAAACCTTTGCCACCTGGTTAACTGTGGGAGCTGGCCTTGCCAGCGATGCAGACGTCGCGCAACACCTGACAGTGCATCGATGTCATCGCCGGCAAGGCCGGCTCCCACAGGTCACACTCAAAGCCCTTTGAGCAGATCCGCCATATCGTCGGCGTGCTCTTCTTCCTGAGCCAGGATGTCTTCGAAAATACGTCGGGTAGTCGGGTCTGCTTCGCCAATGAACTGGATGATCTCGCGGTAGCTGTCGATGGCGATCCGTTCGGCAACCAGGTCTTCGAGGACCATCTCCTTGAGGTTCTTGCCCTCGACGTACTGGGCGTGGGAATGCTTGCTCAGGTGATCCGGGTTCAGGTCCGGCTCGCCGCCCAGCTGCACGATGCGTTCGGCCAGCTTGTCGGCATGTTCCAATTCCTGGGTGGCATGCTCGAGAAACTCCTCGGCGGCGACACTGGCCTTGATCCCGCTGGCCATGTAGTAGTGGCGTTTGTAGCGCAGCGCGCAGACCCACTCGGTGGCCAGCGACTCGTTGAGCAGGCGCAGGATCTTTTCCCGGTCAGCGTTGTAGCCCTCGGTCACGGCGCCTTGCTCGACATGGTGGCGGGCGCGTTCACGCAAGGTCTTCACATCGGTCAGTTCAACAGTGCTCATTGTCATCTCCAGGTTGATCACGGGATGTCGTCATTGGCTGTCTATACGCCGGCTTTGGCCTTCTCGACGGCGTTATCGTCGGTCTGGCGTTGTTCGCAGGTCTTGAAACCCTTGGCATCGACATGGCCGGTGGCGTCGAAGCGCACGTAGTAGGCCTGCTGATGACCGTCGCGGTTGAGGATGTAGTTGTTGCAGATGCCGCCGTGGGGCAGGTCGATGGCCGTGGACGGACGGCCACCGATGGCGATCACCCGCTGCATGGTCATGCCGTCCTGCACCTGTTTGACCAGTGGCTCGTCGCGGTAGGTGACGTAATCAACCGGGTTCTCCGGACGGCTGCCGCAGGCACTCAGGGCCGTGGTGGTCAGGAGAATTGCCAGGGTCTGTCTGTACATGGTCCAGCTCCTTGCTGAGGGTCTACAGGGTTGGAACCGCAGCACGCCCCGGGAGTTCGATTGCGATTGCAGTCGAAGTGCCTGTAGGGTGGGGCGACTGTCCACGGAATGGGGAATGCAGCCATGGCCCAAGCGCTTGCTACGCGGTATCCACTGGTACTGGTGCCGGGCATGCTCGGTTTCGTCCGCCTGCTGCTTTATCCCTACTGGTTTGGCATCGTTTCGGCTTTGCGCCGGGGTGGGGCGAGGGTCTTCGCCATTCAGGTGTCGCCGCTCAATGCCACCGAGGTGCGGGGCGAGCAGTTGCTGCAGATCATCGCCGACATCCGCCAACGCACCGGAGCCGACAAGGTCAACCTGCTCGGCCACAGCCAGGGCGCGCTGACCGCGCGTTATGCGGCGGCCAAGCGACCGCAATGGGTGGCCTCGGTGACGTCGATTGCCGGGCCCAATCACGGCTCGGAGCTGGCGGACTATCTGCATGAGCATTACCCCGCTGATTCCGCCCGTGGGCGCTTGCTCAAGGCTTTGCTGCATGGCCTGGGGGTATTGATGGGCTGGCTGGAAACCGGCTGGCGCGGGCCAACGCTGCCGATTGATGTGCACGCTTCGCACCATTCGATGACCCGCGCTGGCGTGGCCTTGTTCAATCAGGCTTATCCACAGGGCCTGCCCAGCACCTGGGGGGGAGAGGGACCGGCCGAGGTCAACGGTGTGCGTTACTACTCCTGGTCCGGCACCTTGCAGCCGGGGCTCACCGACCAGGGCCTGAACCGCCTGGATGGCAGCAATCGTTTCTGTCGCCTGTTTGCCCGGACCTTCGTCGATGAGGCCGGGCACTGCGATGGCATGGTCGGGCGCTACAGCTCGCACCTGGGCCAGGTGATCGGCGATGACTATCCGCTCGACCACCTGGACATCGTCAATCAGTCACTTGGTGCGGTGGGCAAGGGCGCTGACCCGGTACGGCTGTTCACCGAACATGCGGCGCGGCTCAAGGCTGCGGGGCTGTAACCGCGAGCGGGCGGATCGGGGTTTTCCAGCGTTCGGCCAGAATCACCCCGGCCAGGGTTAGCAGGCCGCCGAACAGGTGATACAACGCCAGTTGCTCATCGAGTACCAGGGCAGCGATCACCGCGGTGATGGCAGGTAACAGGTTGAAGAACAGCGTCGTGCGGCTGGGGCCCAGACGACTGACGGCCTGCATCCAGGCCAGCGGCGCGACCATCGAGGCCAGCACGCAGGCATACAGCACCAGGCCGATGTTGCCCGGGCCAAGGCCGGTCTTCTCGGAGAACAAAAACAGCGGGAACAGCACGATGATCGCCACCAGCACCTGCAGATAGAGCAGCACCAGCGGAGCCAGGCGCAGCTGCCATTTCTTCAGCAAGGTGCTGTACAGCGCGTAGGCCAGGGTGGCGATCAGCATCAGCGCATCACCACCATTGACCCCGTGTTGCAGCAAGGCGCCCAGGTCACCCGCCGACACCACCACAAGCACGCCGACAAAGGACACCACGGCACCGATCAGCGCTCCGAAGGTCAGGCGCTGGCCGAGGCTGATGATCGCCAGAGCCAGCGACATCAATGGCATCAGCGAGAGGATGATGCCCATGTTGGTCGCGCTGGTGATGGCGGCGGCGAAGTAGGCCAGGCTTTGGTACACCGCCATGCCCAGCACGCCGAGGATGAAGATCTTGCCGAGGTTGCGGCGGATCTCGGGCCAGCTGCGCAGCATCGGTCGCAGCAGAAACGGGGTGAACAACAGACCGGCCAGCAGCCAGCGGTAGAAACCGATCTCGGCGGGAAAAATCGCCCCGGCCGACATTTTGGTGACTACCGTGTTGCCGGCCCAGATCAGGATGGCCAGCAAGGGAAACGCATAATTCATGACGCAGGAACTCGTGTAGGTACAGGGCGCCATTATCCACTGTCTGTCTTGCTAGCTATACTTGTATCCGGACAACCTGCCCATCGATCCAGACAGCATGCAGCGCAAATACCTCGACATCCCGCAGTTCGCCGCCTTGCCGGCACCGGTGTACTTCCGTTACGACGAGTTCGGCGCCGATACCCACAGTGCCGCGCACCGTCACACCTGGGGCCAGCTCAACTATGCGGCCCATGGCATCATGCACCTGGAAATCGACGGCCAGCGCTTCGTTTCGCCGCCGCACTATGCGGTCTGGGTGCCGCCGGACACCGAACACAGTTGCTACAACCCCCAGGCCATCGTCTACCGCTCGGTCTATCTGGACCGGGCCCTGTGCCAGGGATTACCGACACAGCCCTGCACGCTGGTGATCAGCGAGATTCTCAAGGCCATCCTCGGCGACTTTGCCCGGCGTGACGTCAAGGTTCCCGAGGATGAAGCCGACCGCCGTCTGGCCCAGGTGCTGGTCGACCAACTGCGCCTGGCGCCGACCCAGACCTGTTTTCTGCCCTATGCCCGCAGCGCCGGTCTGGATGGCGTATTGCAGGCCTTGCACGCTGAGCCCGGAGACAACCGACCGTTGGCCGAATGGGCGGCGAGCGTGCATGTCAGCGAGCGCACGCTGGCCCGGCAGTTCTTGCGTGAATTGGGCATCAGCTTTGGCGAATGGCGACTGCGTCTGCGCTTTCTGCGCGCCATTGATGCGCTGGAGCAGAACCTGCCGATCCAGCAGATTGCCTTCGACCTCGGCTACAGCAGCGCCTCGGCGTTCATCGCCATGTTCCAGCGACAGGCCCATTGCACCCCGGAGCAGTACCGGCGGCAGGCTCGCGCTGGAGGTTTGTAAGAATATTTGTCTACGCTTCGGCCAAGGCTGCGCGTGGTGCGCAGCGACCAGGAGCGGCTGCCTGAAGAAAAAGTAACTTGCGTCAGTCGGCGTAAGTCACCGACTCGAGCCGGTCCAGGCCATGGCCGATGAACAGCGAGAACGGCCGGCCGACGTGGTTGGCCAGCGCCCAGCAGTCACTCTGGAACATTCTGATGCGCTGGTCGGTACCTGAGTAGAGGTCAACGCTATGCTTGCCCAGCGAGCCGATTTCGAAGGCCATCTCGAACGGGCCGTACGGATAGCGCTGCGGCGTCCGTTCGGCTTGCCAGGCCTTGATCTGGCCGTTGCGGATTCGCTCCTTCAGGACCGGGTCCTTGAAATCGAACTGTGCAGGCCCCGTGGCGTAACGCATCTGATCGTACTCGATGTCCACCTGCGCGCGTTCCGACGGGCCCTCCTCGAGCTGCACGATCGACCTGAGCTTGAATGGCCCACGCGAGACTTCGGCCAGCACGTGGCAGGTGACGATGCCCGACACTTCGCTCTTGTTCGCGGCGGCCAGTATGCGCTCCAGGTTGTTCGCGGTGTAAAACGCTTCGATACGGGTGCCAAGCTTGATCTCGAGGGTGACCGGACCCTTGATCTTTTCGAGCGCCTCGCGCCAGGCCCGGTGCCGCGGTTCCAGTGACTGCGGTTCAAGGGTGACGTCCACTTCCCAGGACGTGGCGGCACGGGCCCGGGGGATTTCGTCGAACAACTCGCGCAGGGCCTGACGCTTATCGGCATCGAGCGAGCGCGAGACGCTGATGAGCAGGTCCTGGCGGTGATCGTTATCAAGTTTGACCTCGATGTCCTTCGGGTCGATACCCAGTTTCAGGATGGCCTGGTACAGATCATCGCCGTTCTGCTGTTTGAGGGTGCCATAGTAGGCGCTGGCCGGCTCCGCGAAATGCAGGGTGGCGAAATCTTCCGAACAGCCGCCAAGCAGCAACAGGGGAAGCAGGATAAGCAGTTTGCGCATGGTTTTGAACGCTGTGCCTTGAAGGTGGGAAGGCACAGAGGGAATCCTGTTTCGCCTGCTTGCGAATGCGCCAGCGCGGCGCCGCCATTCCATGGGGGGCGGCAATTATAGAAACATCAGGGCGGCATTACCAGCCGCAACGCCGCTGCGTGCCACTATGCCTGCCGGGCGAAGGCTGGCAGACTGCGTTTTTTCCCGCAGTTGCCCTTGAGGTTGTATGACCTTTACCCCGCGCCAGATCAAAATGGCCAGTTGGATCATCGTCTTCGCCGGCCTGTTGCTGGTGTTGCCGCTCAAGCTGTTGCCGAGCCTGCTGGCCGGCCTGCTGGTGTTCGAACTGGTCAACATGCTTACCCCCAAGCTGCAGCACCTGATCGCTGGCGAGCGTGCGCGCTGGCTGGCGGTGGCCTTGCTTGGCACCCTGGTGGTCAGCACCCTGACCTTGTTGTTTGCCGGTGCGATCAGTTTTCTGCTGCACGAAGCCGAGAATCCCGGCGCTTCGCTGGACAAGTTCATGCTCCTGGTGGACCAGGCCCGCGGGCAATTGCCGCCCTTTGTCGATGCCTACCTGCCAGCCAGTGCCGCAGAGTTCAAGGTCGCCATCGGTGAGTGGCTCAAGACCCATCTGGGCGAGCTGCAACTGGTCGGCAAGGGCGCGGCGCACATGTTCGTCACCCTGCTGATCGGGATGATCCTCGGCGCCATTGTCGCCTTGCAGCGCATCCCGGACATTTCCCGACGCAAGCCATTGGCGGCAGCGCTGTTCAATCGTCTGGCGCTGCTGGTCCAGGCGTTTCGCAACATCGTCTTTGCGCAGATCAAGATTTCCCTGCTCAACACCTTTTTCACCGGGATCTTCCTGGCCGTGGTGTTGCCGATGTTCGGCGTGCACCTGCCGTTGACCAAGACCCTGATCGTGCTGACGTTCCTGTTGGGGCTGCTGCCGGTGATCGGCAATTTGATGTCCAACACCCTGATCACCATCGTCGGCCTGTCGCTGTCGATCTGGGTGGCCATGGCGGCGCTGGGCTATCTGATTGTCATCCACAAGGTCGAGTACTTCCTCAACGCGCGGATTGTCGGCGGGCAGATCAGCGCCAAGTCCTGGGAACTGTTGCTGGCGATGCTGGTGTGCGAGGCGGCGTTTGGCTTGCCGGGGGTGGTGGCGGGGCCGATCTATTATGCCTACCTGAAGAGCGAATTGAGGCAGGCTGAGCTGGTGTGAAGCCTGATCGCGGGGCAAGCCCGCTCCCACCGGATTTTCACTCTCCCTGTGGGAGCGGGCTTGCCCCGCGATCGTTTCTCAACCGTAACGCTTGCGCGCTTCGATCGCCAAACCGCTACCGATACTGCCAAAGATATTGCCTTCAACATGTCGCGCATTCGGCAGCATGGCCGCCACGCTCTGGCGCAGCGCAGGAATACCGCTGGAACCACCGGTGAAAAACACCGTATCCACCTGAGCCACACCGACACCGGCCTTGTTCAGCAGCTCGCTGACACTGCCACGCACGCGCTCGAGCAGGTTATCGATCGACTCTTCGAACAGCGCCCGGGTCAATTCGACGTTCAGCCCTGACTCAACCCGCTTGAGGTCAACCAGGCGACGCTCGTTGTGGGTCAGTTCGATCTTGGTTTCTTCCACTTCCATCGCCAGCCAGTGCCCGGCGCGCTGCTCGATCAGCTTGAACAGACGGTCGATGCCGTCGGTGTCTTCGATGTCGTAGCGCATGCTGCCCAGGGCCAGCTGGGATTTTTGCGAGTACACCGAGTTGATCGTGTGCCAGGTGGCCAGGTTCATGTGGTGACTGGTCGGCATGAAGGCGCCGCTTTTCATCCGGCTGCCATAGCCGAACAGCGGCATCACGCCCTGCAGGCTCAACTGCTTGTCGAAGTCGGTACCGCCGATGTGCACACCGCCGGTGGCGAGGATGTCGCTGTGGCGATCATCGAGCATGTGCCGTTCAGGGGCCAGGCGCACCAGGGAGAAGTCCGAGGTACCACCGCCGATGTCGACGATCAGCACCAGTTCTTCGCCCTGGATGTTCGACTCGTAGTCGAAGGCTGCGGCAATCGGCTCGTACTGGAAGGAGACTTCCTTGAAACCGATCTTTTTCGCCACTTCCGCCAGGGTGTCTTCGGCTTCCTGGTCGGCGGCCTGGTCGTCATCGACGAAATGCACCGGGCGACCCAGCACCACTTCATCGAAGGCCCTGCCGGCATTGGCCTCGGCGCGTTGCTTCAGTTCGCCGATGAACATGCCCAGCAGGTCCTTGAACGGCAGCGCGGTGCCGAGCACGCTGGTGTCGTGCTTGATCAGCTTGGAACCCAGCAGGCTCTTGAGCGAGCGCATCAGCCGGCCTTCGTAACCTTCGAGGTATTCGTGCAGGGCCAGCCGGCCGTAGACCGGGCGGCGCTCCTCGATGTTGAAGAACACCACCGACGGCAGGGTGATCTTGCCGTCTTCCAGGGCGATCAACGACTCCACGCCCGGGCGATGCCAGCCGACGGTGGAGTTGGAGGTGCCAAAGTCGATGCCGCAGGCACGGGCCGGGGATGCGTCACTCATGGGTTGTACTTCCGGGGGAAAAACGGCCGCGCAGTTTATGCCAGTGGCCAGCAGAATCAAGACCGATTATCTGCTTTACAGCAAACCCAAGGGCACCTTGAAAGGCTATGCTTGACCCCAATCTTCAGAAGCATTGAACAACTTGATGGTGATTCCTTAGATGGACTTCAAAGACTACTACAAGATATTGGGCGTAGAGCCGACGGCGGACGACAAGGCGATCAAGACCGCCTACCGCAAGCTTGCGCGCAAGTATCACCCCGACGTCAGCAAAGAGCGCGACGCCGAGGAGAAATTCAAAGAGGTGAACGAGGCCCACGACGTCCTGAGCAGCCCGGAAAAGCGCGCCGAATACGACGAACTGCGCAAGTATGGCCAGCACGGCCGGCCTTTCCAGGGCCCGCCAGGCTGGGAAAGCCGCAGTTCCGGCGGTTTCGAGGGCGGCGATTTCTCCGACTTCTTCAGCTCGATCTTCGGTGCGCGTGGTGGCAACGGCAATCCTTTTGGCCGCGGCCAGCAACGCAGTGCCGGTCGGCGAGGGCAGGACGTGGAAATGGAACTGGCGATTTTCCTTGAGGAAACCCTGTCTGCCGAGTCGAAGCAGATCAGCTTCCAGGTGCCGCAACACAATGCCGCGGGTCAACGCACCGGCTTCACCACCAAAACCCTGAACGTGAAGATTCCGGCCGGGGTCAGCGATGGCGAGAAGATCCGCCTCAAGGGCCAGGGCGCGCCGGGTATCGGCGGTGGCGCCAACGGCGACCTGTTCCTGACCATTCGCATGGCACCGCATCCGCTGTTCGATGTCGAAGGTCATGACCTGATCATCACCGTGCCGCTGGCGCCCTGGGAAGCGGCGCTGGGTACCAAAGTGGCAGTGCCGACCCTGACTGGCAAGATCAACCTGACCATCCGTCCGGACAGCCAGAGCGGCCAGCGTCTGCGGGTCAAGGGCATGGGCCTGGCCAACAAGCAGGGCCAGCGCGGTGATCTTTACGCGCAGCTGAAGGTGGTGATGCCCAGCCAGAGCGACGATGCCACCCGCGAGTTGTGGAGCAAGCTGGCGCAGAAGGCAGCGTTCAATCCGAGGACACAATGGAGTAGCTGATCATGAGCAGTACCCTGGTCGTTCAACTGGACATGCAGACCCTTTGCCGGGAAGCCGATCTTCCGGCGGCCTACGTGATCGAAATCGTCGAACACGGCATTGTCGAACCTTCCGGGCGAACGCCGGAGGAGTGGCTGTTTGATGATCAGGCTGCGGTGTTGGCCAAACGTGCAGCCAAGTTGCAGCGCGAGCTTGAGCTGGAGTGGGAGGGGGTAGCACTGGCCCTGGAGTTGCTGGAGGAGGTTCAGCAGCTGCGTAGTGAGAACAGCATGCTCAGGCAACGCCTGGGCAGGTTTTTGCAGGGTTGAGCCATGGCGAGCGCTTCGCGCTCGATCGCTGGCAAGGCCAGCTCCCACAGGGCAGGCACCATCCTTGTGGGAGCCGGCCTTGCCGGCGATTGGCCCCCAAGCCTTACAGCAATTTGTAGTACAGCGCCGTCGCTCGATAGGTGCCATCAGGCCCACAGGCGTACTCAGGAATTTCCCCCGCCTTGATATACCCCAACGACTGATAAAACGCCTCCGCCCCCGACCCCGCTTCGGTATCCAGATACAACGTGCAACGCTGTTTCTGCCGCGCCGCCGCTTCCAGCGCCTGCATCAGCTGCAACCCCAGGCCCCGGCGCCGCGCCGCACTGTGCACCAGCAACTTCTGCACTTCGGCGCGCTTCAGGCCATTGAGCTTCTGGCACAACCCCAATTGCACACTGCCCAGCACCTCCTTGTCCTTGCCGACCACCCACAGCAGCAGCTCGCCGCTAACCAGACGCTGTTTCACTTCGTCGAGGTAAGTGTTGGCCTGCCGACCATCGATCTCCGCCAGAAAGCCCACCGAGGCACCGTGCGCCACGGCATCCAGCAACAGCGCCAGCAGGCCGTCGCGGTAGTAGGCAAAGCCTTCAGCGGTGACACGATTGAGTTGCGCTGCATTCATAAAACTTCACTCCGCTGAGCGTGGGGGCGCGCCGGGGTTGAGGATCAGTTGCATAAACGTCAGGTCGAGCCAGCGACCGAACTTCACCCCCACCTGGGGCATCTGCCCATTGAGGGTGAAACCCAGGCGCTCGTGCAAACGGATCGAGGCGGCATTGCCGCTTTCGATGGCAGCGACCAAGACATGCTTGTCACAGGCGCGTGCGCGCTCGATCAGGGCTGCCATCAGTTTCGGGCCCAGACCGTTGCCGCGCTGGTCGCTGCGGATGTACACCGAGTGCTCGACGGTATGGCGAAAGCCTTCGAAGGGCCGCCAGTCACCAAACGAAGCATAGCCAAGCACCTCGTCACTTGCGGTCGCATCCACAACCACCAGGATCGGGTAGCGTTGGGCCTGGCGGGCGTCGAACCAGGCCTGGCGATTGGCTAGATCAACGGGTTGTTCATTCCAGATCGCCGTGGTGTTGAGCACGGCGTCGTTGTAGATGTCGCGAATGCCCGGCAAATCGGCAGTTACGGCATCACGAATCAGGTAAGTCATGGCAGCTTCTCGAACGTCTACGAAGTGTTGTCAGGTTAAATGGTTACCAGCCCGCGCACACCTTCGGCTTCCATGTTTTCACCGCGCCCGGCCTGGACGATTTCGCCTCGCGACATCACCAGGTACTGGTCGGCAAGCTCGGCGGCAAAGTCGTAGAACTGCTCGACCAGCAGAATCGCCATGTCGCCGCGGGCAGCCAGTTTGCTGATCACCCCACCGATTTCTTTGATCACCGAAGGCTGGATGCCTTCAGTCGGCTCGTCGAGGATCAGCAGGCGTGGTTGGCTGGCCAGGGCGCGGCCGATTGCCAGTTGCTGTTGCTGGCCGCCGGAAAGGTCACCGCCGCGGCGGTGTTTCATTTGCAGCAGCACCGGGAAGAGTTCGTAGATGAACGGCGGGACGCTGCTGGCCTGGCTGGCGCTGAAGCGCGACAGGCCCATCAGCAGGTTTTCTTCAACGCTCAGGCGCGGGAAGATCTCCCGGCCCTGGGGCACGTAGGCGATACCGGCCTGTACCCGTTGGTGCGGCTTGAGGGCGGTGATGGCCTGGCCTTCCCAGTGCACACTGCCTTCGCGGGTGGGCAGCAGGCCCATCAGGCAGCGCAGCAGGGTGGTCTTGCCGACACCGTTACGGCCCAGCAGGCAGGTGACTTCGCCAACCTTGGCCTCGAAAGACAGGCCACGCAGGATGTGGCTGCCGCCGTAGTATTGGTGCAGTGAGTCGATTTTCAGCATGGTGTTGTCCTTGGATGCTTTATCGCGGGGCAAGCCCGCTCCCACCGAGCCCCCCTGTGGGAGCGGGCTTGCCCCGCGATGCTTTAAATTACCTACCCAGATAAACTTCAATTACCCGATCATCCGCCTGCACCTGTTCCAGCGAACCCTCGGCCAGCACACTGCCCTGGTGCAGTACCGTGACATGGTCGGCAATGCTGCCAACAAAGCCCATGTCGTGCTCGACCACCATCAGCGAGTGCTTGCCGGCCAGGCTTTTGAACAGTTCGGCGGTGAACTCGGTTTCGGCGTCGGTCATGCCCGCTACCGGCTCGTCGAGCAGCAGTAATTGCGGGTCTTGCATCAGCAGCATGCCGATCTCGAGAAACTGCTTCTGGCCGTGCGACAGCAAACCCGCCGGACGCTGGGCTGAGGTGGTCAGGCGAATGGTCTGCAGCACTTCATCGATACGCTCCCTTTGTTCGCCACTCAAGCGCGCGACCAGGCTGGCCAGCACCGACTTGTCGGCCTTCTGCGCCAGCTCCAGGTTCTCGAACACACTCAAGGCCTCGAACACCGTCGGCTTCTGGAACTTGCGTCCGATGCCGGCCTGGGCGATCTGCACTTCGCTCATGCGCGTCAGGTCCAGGGTGTCGCCGAACCAGGCCTTGCCGCTGGTGGGCCGGGTCTTGCCAGTGATCACATCCATCAGGGTGGTTTTACCCGCGCCGTTGGGGCCGATGATGCAGCGCAGTTCACCCACGCCGATGTACAGGTTCAGGGCGTTGAGGGCCTTGAAACCGTCAAAGCTGACGCTGATGTCTTCCAGGGTCAGGACCGTGCCGTGGCGGGCATCCAGGCCTGCGCCGCGCACCTGGCCAAGGCCGATGGCATCGCGGCCGCTGCCGGCGTCGAGGATCGGTTCGAGCATGAATTCCGGGTGCACCGGTGGCAGTGGTATGGCTCTCATTGTTCACCCTTTTTCTTCAACAGGCCGACCACGCCTTTGGGCAGGTACAAGGTCACCAGAATGAACAGCGCCCCCAGACAGAACAGCCAGTACTCGGGGAATGCCACGGTGAACCAGCTCTTCATGCCATTGACCAGACCGGCGCCGAGCAACGGGCCGATCAGCGTGCCGCGTCCACCTAAGGCCACCCACACGGCGGCTTCGATGGAGTTGGTCGGCGACATTTCACTGGGGTTGATAATGCCTACCTGCGGCACATACAGCGCGCCAGCCAGGCCGCAGAGAACGGCGCTGAGGACCCAGACGAACAGCTTGAAGCCACGTGGGTCGTAGCCGCAGAACATCAGCCGGTTCTCGGCATCGCGCAGCGCGGTCAGCACCCGGCCGAACTTGCTCCGCGCCAGGCGCCAGCCCAGGTACAGGCTGGCTACCAGCAGCGCGACAGTCATTAGGAACAACACCGCACGAGTGCTTGGCGCGGTAATCGGAAAACCGAGGATGCTGCGAAAGTTGGTGAAGCCGTTGTTGCCGCCAAAACCGGTCTCGTTGCGAAAGAACAACAGCATGCCGGCGAAGGTCAGGGCCTGGGTCATGATCGAGAAATACACGCCCTTGATCCGCGAGCGAAAGGCGAAGAAGCCGAACACCAGGGCCAGCAATCCGGGCGCCAGCACCACCAGGCACAGGGCCCAGGCGAAATGCTGGGTGCCGGCCCAGTACCAGGGCAGCTCGGTCCACGACAGGAAGGTCATGAACGCTGGCAGACCGTCGCCCGCCGCTTCGCGCATCAGGTACATGCCCATGGCATAGCCGCCGAGGGCGAAGAACAGTCCATGGCCCAGCGACAGCAACCCGGCATAGCCCCAGACCAGATCCAGCGCCAGAGCGACAATGGCGTAGCAGAGGATCTTGCCGACCAGGGTCAGGGTGTAGGCCGAGACCTGCAGGCCGTGGCCATCGGGCAGCAACGACAACAACGGCAGGGCCAGCAGCACCAGCAGGACAACAGCGCCAATGGCCACTGTCCAGCGCGGGCCGGCCTTCTGGCTGGCGGTAACAAGCAGAGGCTGGTTCATCAGTCGATTACCCGTCCCTTGAGGGCGAAGAGGCCTTGCGGGCGTTTCTGGATGAACAGAATGATCAGCGCAAGGATGAGGATCTTGCCGAGCACCGCACCGATCTGCGGCTCCAGCAGCTTGTTGGCTATCCCTAAGCCGAAGGCGGCCCAGAGGCTGCCGGCCAGTTGACCGACACCGCCGAGCACCACCACCAGGAAGGAATCGATGATGTAGCTCTGGCCCAGGTCCGGGCCGACGTTGCCGATCTGGCTCAGGGCCACGCCACCGAGCCCGGCGATGCCCGAGCCGAGGCCAAAGGCGAGCATGTCCACGCGCCCGGTGGGCACGCCGCAGCAGGCGGCCATGTTGCGGTTCTGGGTGACGGCGCGCACGTTCAGGCCCAGGCGTGTGCGGTTGAGCAGCAACCAGGTCAGCAACACCACGAACAGGGCGAAGCCGATGATGACGATACGGCTGTAGGGCAGGACCAGGTTCGGCAGCACCTGAATACCGCCGGAGAGCCAGCCCGGGTTGGCCACTTCGACGTTCTGCGCGCCAAACAGCAGGCGGATGGCCTGGATCAGGATCAGGCTGATGCCCCAGGTCGCCAGCAGGGTTTCCAGCGGACGGCCGTAGAGGTGACGGATTACCGTGCGTTCCAGCAGCATGCCGACCCCGGCGCTGACGGCGAAGGCCACCGGCAGTGCAATCAGCGGATAGAACTCGATGGCGCTTGGTGCGTAGCGCTGGATCAGCACCTGCACCACATAGGTGGCGTAAGCGCCGAGCATCAGCATCTCGCCGTGGGCCATGTTGATCACCCCGAGCAGGCCGAAGGTGATTGCCAGGCCCAGGGCGGCCAACAGCAGGATCGAGCCCAGCGACAAACCACTGAAGGCCTGGCCGAGCAGTTCACCGAACAGCAGCTTGCGCTTGACCTGGGCCAGGCTGGTTTCGGCGGCGGTGCGCACGTTGCTGTCGGTTTCCACACCCGGCTCAAGCAGGGCTTCCAGGCGCGTGCGGGCCATGGGGTCGCCGGTTTCGCCGAGCAGGCGTACGGCGGCCAGGCGCACTGCCGGGTCGCTGGCGGCTAACTGCAGATTGGCCAAGGCCAGGCCGAGGGCCGCATGCACGGCGGCATCGGTTTCACTGGCGAAGCGCCGGTCGAGGAAGGCGACTTGTGGCGGCTGGGCGCTTTTTTGCAGTTGCTGGGCGGCGGCCAGACGCAGCCTGGCGTCGGTGCTGAGCAGTTGATGACTGGCCAGAGCGTTATCGACAAGGCCACGCAGGCGATTGTTCAGGCGCAGTTTGCGGGTGTCGGTGGGGCTGAGGCGGCCTTGCTGCAGGGAGGTCAGCAGTTCGAGGCGAGCCGGGTCCGGTTGCGCGGCCCAGTCCTGCAGCAGGCGCGCCTGCTCGTTGGCCTTGGCGGCGATGAAGTAGTCGGCGTCGCTGGCCTGGGCGGCCAGGGGCAGCAGCACGAGGCTGAGGAAAAGGCACAGGAGAGCCTTGGGCATGACGGATTCCTTGTGGTGTTCTTGTTGGCCTCATCGCCGGCAAGGCCGGCTCCCACAGGTACTGTGTGCACCGAACATTGTGGGAGCTGGCCTTGCCAGCGATGGGCCGCACAGCGGCCCCGGGGCTATCAGTTACCCTTCACCGCATAATCCGGACGCTTGTCATTGCCCGGAATGAACGGACTCCAAGGCTGTGCCCGCAGTGGCTGCCCGGTTTCCCAGACCACATTGAACTGACCGTCGTCCTGAATCTCGCCGATCATCACCGGCTTGTGCAGGTGGTGATTGCTCTTGTCCATGGTCAGGGTGTAGCCCGACGGCGCCTTGAAGGTCTGTCCGGCCAGCGCTTCGCGAACCTTGTTCACATCGGTGCTGCCCGCCTTCTCGACCGCCTGGGCCCACATGTGGATACCGACGTAGGTGGCTTCCATCGGATCGTTGGTCACCGCCTTGTCGGCGCCCGGCAGGTTTTTGGCTTTGGCGTAGGCTTTCCAGTCGGCAACGAACTGGCTGTTGACCGGGTTATCCACCGACTCGAAGTAGTTCCACGCCGCCAGGTGCCCCACCAACGGCTTGGTGTCGATCCCGCGCAGTTCTTCTTCACCCACCGAGAAGGCCACCACCGGTACGTCGGTGGCTTTCAGGCCCTGGTTGGCCAGTTCCTTGTAGAACGGCACGTTGGAGTCACCGTTGACCGTGGAAATCACCGCCGTCTTGCCGCCTGCGGAGAACTTCTTGATGTTGGCGACGATGGTCTGGTAATCGCTGTGGCCGAACGGGGTGTAGACCTCTTCGATGTCCTTGTCGGCTACACCCTTGCTGTGCAGGAAGGCGCGCAGGATCTTGTTGGTGGTGCGCGGGTAGACATAGTCGGTGCCGAGCAGGAAGTAGCGCTTGGCCGCGCCGCCGTCTTCGCTCATCAGGTATTCCACCGCCGGGATCGCCTGCTGGTTCGGCGCGGCGCCGGTGTAGAAGACGTTTGGCGACATTTCTTCACCTTCGTACTGCACCGGGTAGAACAGCAGGCCGTTGAGTTCCTCGAACACCGGCAGCACCGATTTGCGCGAGACCGAGGTCCAGCAACCGAACACCACCGCGACCTTATCCTGGGTCAGCAGCTGGCGGCCCTTCTCGGCGAACAGCGGCCAGTTCGACGCCGGGTCGACCACCACCGGCTCCAGCAGCTTGCCGTTGACGCCGCCCTTGGCGTTGATCTGCTCGATGGTCATCAAGGCCATGTCCTTGAGCGAGGTCTCGGAAATCGCCATGGTCCCGGACAGCGAATGCAGGATGCCGACCTTGATGGTCTCGGCGGCCTGGATGCTCCAGCTCAGGCCCATCGCCGCGATGGACGCGCTGAGGGTGAAGGCCTTGATCAGACTGCGACGCTTCATAGTGCTCTCTCCGTTGAGTTCGAATGTGCGGGTAAGGCAGATGGCGACTTCGGGAGAGAGCTTTAGCAAAGGCTGTGCCGGAACCGTTGAAGGCTCTGGCACGGGCGTTGTGGGGAGAAAATGGAAATGCTTGCACCGGCCTGGGGCTGAACGGGGGAGGCGGTGCAGCCGGTTGCGCCGCGCTGGTGCGCAACCGGCTGGGCTCAGTTCTGCTGGGTCGCCAACGCTTGGCGATTGCGCCGCACGAACTGATAGGTCACGGCCAGCAGCAGGAACCACAGCGGCGTGACGATCAGCGCCTGACGGGTATCGTTCTCAAGGCTCAGCAGCACCAGGATGAAGGCGAAGAAGGTCAGGCACACGTAGCACATCAAACGTCCGCCCGGCATTTTGTACTTCGACGCCTGATGCAGGGCGGAGCGGTTTTTGCGGAAGCTCAGGTACGACAGCAGGATCAGGGTCCAGACGAACATGAACAGGATCGCCGACACCGTGGTCACCAGGGTGAAGGCTTCGATCAGGTCTGGAATCACATACATCAGCGCCGCACCAAGCAACAGGCAGGTGCAGGAGAAGTACAGACCGTTGGCCGGCACCTTGCGGCTCGACAGGTGTTCGAAACTGCGCGGGGCGTCGCCTTGCTGGGCCAGGCCGAACAGCATGCGGCTGGTGGAGAACACACCGCTGTTGGCCGAAGAAGCGGCCGAGGTCAGGACCACGAAGTTGATGATGCTCGCCGCCGCAGGCAGCCCCGCCAGCACGAACAGTTCAACGAACGGGCTCTTGCCCGGCACCACGTCGCGCCATGGCGTCACCACCATGATGGTGATCAGCGCCAGCACGTAGAAGATGATGATCCGTACCGGAATCGAGTTGATCGCGCGCGGCAGGGTGCGCTCGGGGTTCTTCGCCTCGGCGGCAGTGGTGCCCACCAGCTCGATACCGACGAAGGCAAACACGGCAATCTGGAAACCGGCGAAGAAGCCCATCAGGCCATGGGGGAACATGCCCTCATCGTTCCACAGGTTGGCCAGGTTGGCGGTGCGTCCGGCGGGCGATTCGAAACCGACCAGGACCATGTACAGGCCGGTGCCGACCAGGGCGAGGATGGCGACGATCTTGATCATGGCGAACCAGAACTCGATTTCGCCGAACATCTTCACCGTGATCAGGTTCAGCGACAGCAGCAGGCCGACACAGGCCAGCGCCGGCGCCCACTGGGGCAGGTCGGGGAACCAGAACTGGGAGTAGGCGGAGATCGCGATGACATCGGCGATACCGGTGATGATCCAGCAGAACCAGTAGGTCCAGCCGGTGAAGTAGCCCGCCCAGGGACCGAGCAGGTCGGCGGAGAAATCGATGAACGACTTGTATTGCAGGTTCGACAGCAGCAGTTCGCCCATGGCGCGCATGACGAAGAACAGCATGAAGCCGATGATCATGTAGACGAAGATGATCGACGGACCGGCGAGGCTGATGGTCTTGCCCGAGCCCATGAACAGGCCGGTGCCGATGGCGCCACCGATGGCGATCAACTGGATATGGCGGTTGGACAGGCTGCGTTCGAGGTGTTCGTGTTCGTCAGGCGTGGGGTGTTGCGTGGACAGGTTCGCGGTCATAGGCTAGGCATTCCGTTCAATACAGTTCTCTTGTGCGCGTTAGGCTAACACGCGCCTTCCTGGCGCAACCGCGACAATACGTCTCAAGACCAAAGCGTGGTTGACGATGATCAACGCTTGCGCATCAGGCCAATAAAGAACAGACCGCCGATGGCGGCAGTGGCGATGCCGATGGGCAAGTCTTCCGGCGAGATCAGCGTGCGCGCGGCAACATCGACCCAGATCAGGAACAGGCTGCCGAGCAGTAGGCACACCGGGAGCAGGCGGGTGTGTTCGGCACCGACCAGGCGTCGGGCAATGTGCGGGACCATCAGGCCGACAAAACCGATCGAGCCACTGATCGCCACCAGCACGCCGGTCAGCAACGAGCAGATCAGGAAGGCCAGCAGACGCACCGAGCGGGCATTCAAACCGAGGGTCACCGCCGTCTGTTCGCCAGCCATCAGCGCATTCAGGGCGCGGGCCATGCCCAGCAGCAGAGTCAGGCCCAGCAACACGCTGATGGCCGGGATCGGCAGCAGCTCCCAGCGCGCCAGGCCCAGGCCACCGAGCATCCAGAACATCACCGCGGAACTGGCGCGGTGATCGCCAAGAAACAGCAGCAGGTTGGCGATGGCCATCATCACAAAGGCCACCGCCACCCCGCACAGCAGCAGGCGGTCGCTGTCCAGGCGGCCATGGCGGCTGGCAATCGCCAGCACCAGCAGCATGCTGCACAGCGCGCCGATAAAGGCCGCCAACGGCAAGGTCAGCAGGCCGAGTACTTCACCGATGTGCAGTACTACCAGCACCGCGCCAAGCGTGGCACCGGAGGTCACGCCGAGCAGGTGCGGGTCGGCCAGGGGGTTGCGTGTCACTGCCTGCAACACCGCACCGATCATCGCCAGGCCGCCGCCAACCAAGGCCGCCAGCAACATGCGCGGCACACGGATCAGCCAGACGATATGTTCCTGGCCGGTGCTCCAGGCCGGCGTTTCCGGGGCGACGCCGAAGACCTTGAACAATAGCACCCGCCATACCACCTCAACCGGAACCGGTGCCGCGCCAAAGCCCAGCGACACGACGCAGGACACCAATAGCAGGCCGATCAGGCCGAGCAGCAGCAGACGATAGCGACTCATGTGTCGTGCAGGCCTGCAGCGATGGCTTCGATGGCCTCGACGTTTTCCAGGCTCGGCGTCGCGCCCACGTAAGGAATCACCACGAAGCGCTTGTTGCGGATCGCCGATACCGACTGCAAGGCCGGGTGCTGTTCGAGGAATGCCTGTTTTTGCGCGGCGCTGATCTCGCCATAGTCGACGATGACAATTACCTCGGGGTTGCGCTCGACCACGCTTTCCCAGTTCACCCGGGTCCAGCTGGCCTCGATATCGTCCAGGACGTTACGGCCACCGGCGGCATCGATCAGTGCCTGTGGCATGCCCAGGCGCCCGGAGGTCATGGCGCGGTCTTCACCGCTGTCGTACAGGAACACTCGTGGGCGCTGTGCAGGCAGTTGCTGCTGGACGACGGCGATGCGCTGT
The DNA here is from genome assembly GCF_028682475.1 of Pseudomonas putida. Lineage (GTDB taxonomy): Bacteria > Pseudomonadota > Gammaproteobacteria > Pseudomonadales > Pseudomonadaceae > Aquipseudomonas > Aquipseudomonas putida_AG. The sequence continues at coordinate 41,738 of NZ_JANHLE010000019.1, read as the reverse complement.
TGCATCTGGCCGATCAGCTGCTCGGCGCGCTCCTGTACATCGAAGATCCGCCCCAGGTTGCGCAGGTCGTTGTAGGTATCGTCGAGGCTGGCCGCCGGGCGTTTCATGACAAAGGCGCAGGACTCGGTCAGCTCGTACACCGGGATGTCCAGCGGCGCCAGGGTCTGTGGCGTGAGGTCGCCACCGACGCGCATGCCGTAATCCCAGCCGGCGAAGAAGAAGTCGACATTGGCGTTGAGCAGGGTTTCCACCGACGGGTACTTGCTGGCCAGTTCCGGCAGCCCGTCGAGTTCCTTGCGCAGTTCAGGGGTGACCGCCTTCCAGCCGCTGACCCCGCTGTAGCCGACCATGCGCTGGCGCAGGCCGAGGGCGAGCATCATCTGGGTCATGTTGATGTCATGGCTCAGGGCATGCTCGGGGGCCTTGTTGAAGGTCACCTGACGGTTGCAGCTCTGGATGGTCAACGGGTATTGGCTCGCCTCGGCGAAGACGCTGGTACTGGCAAGCAGGCCCAGCAGCAGAAGCAGGGTAGTACGAATCATCGCTGGGTTATCCAGGTAAGGCGTGGGTGGTCGGCGAGTGGGTGACGGTCGATCAGTGCCTGCACACCAAAAACATCGTGCAGCAGCTCGGTGGTGAGCACTTCGCTTGGCGTGCCGTTGGCGACAATGCGCCCATGGTCGAGAACGTACAGGCGATCGCAGAAGGCGGCCGCCAGGTTCAGGTCATGAATGCTCGCCAGCGTGCCGATGCCCAGGCGGCGCACCTGTTGCAATAGTTCCAGCTGATAGCGCGGGTCGAGGTGGTTGGTCGGCTCGTCGAGGATCAACAGCTGCGGTTGCTGAACCAGCGCCCGGGCGAGGATCACCCGCTGTTTTTCACCGCCCGACAGGCTGGCAAAGGCGTGGTCGTCGAAGCCCTGCAGGCCGACCGCGAGCAGCGCCGCTTTGACCAACTGGCGGTCCTCGTCATTGTCGCCGTCGAACAGGCCCTTGTGCGGGGTACGGCCCATGGCGACCACTTCTTCGACGTTGAGGCCGAAGGCATCGGGAAACTCCTGGAGGACCACGGCGATACGCTGGGCGCACCAGCGCGGCGATTGCCGCCACAGGTCATGTTCATCCAGACGCACCTGGCCACGCTCGGGCTTGTTGAAGCGATAAGCACAGCGCAGCAGGCTGGTCTTACCACTGCCGTTGGGGCCGATCAGGCCGACGAATTCCCCCGCCCTGACCTGCAGATCGACCGCGCGCAGCTGGAACTGGTGATGACAATGGCCGTGGCCCAGGGGCGACCAGTGCAGGTCGCTGATGCTCAGGGTACTCATGACAGTCCTGTCGGAAGCGGGCGCGTATGTTAGCAGCGGGTGGGCAATCGGTGGGAGCGGGCTTGCCCCGCGATTGCGGTTTGTCAGCCGCATCGCATCGCGGGGCAAGCCCGCTCCCACCGGAGACTGCCATCCCAGAAATCAGGCGCTCTGCAGTCTTCGCGACAACACTCCCCAGTCCAGCACCCAAACGGCCAGCAGCGAAACGCCCACCAGCGGAAACGCCACGCCCAGGGCAACCATGATCACAATCGCGGTTTTCCATTTCGGCAGGTCGTGCCGCAACGGCGGCACACCCAGTCCGCCTTCAGGGCGGCGCTTCCACCACATCACCAGACCGCTGACCGAACCGAGCAGAATCATCAGGCACACCACCAGGATGATGATCTGATTGAGCGGGCCGAACATCTTGCCTTCATGCAGCATCACCCCAAGCTCGGTGGCGCGGGCGACGTTGTTGTAATCCTGCCAGCGCACATCCACCAGGACCTTGCCGGTGTACTGGTCGACATGCAGGGTGGCGTCATTGCGCGGATCGTCGGCGAACACGGCAATGGTGTACACGCCGCCGGCGCTGGTCGGCAGGGTGATGCTGTAACCCGGTTCGACCGCGCGGGTGCTGGCCAGCTCCTGGATTTGTTGCAGGCTGACCTGCGGGGCGGCGGGTGCACTTGCACCCATGCTGTGCCCGGCATGTTCGGCATGGGCGCCGGACTGCGGCATCGGCGTGTTTTCCATCGCCCAGGGCACGGTCTGGCGAGTAGCACTGTTGAGTTCGCGGGCCTGTTGATCGGACTTCGGCACATCGTTCCACATCGTTGCCGGGAAGGTGTTCCACACATCGGCGTACTTGGCGCCCCAGAAGCCGGTCCAGGTCATGCCGCTGAGCAACATCAACAGCAGCAGGGCCGAACCCCAGAATCCGGTGACGGCATGCAGGTCACGCCAGAGCAGGCGTCCGCGGGCATTCAGGCGTGGCCAGAGCACGCCGGCCGAACGCTTGCCGCGCGGCCACCAGAGGTACAGGCCGGAGACCACCAGGACGATGCCCCAGCCAGCGGCCAGTTCCACCAGACGGTCGCCGACGGTGCCGATCATCAACTCGCCATGCAGGGCGCGGGCGACCGCTTGCAGGTTGTTTTTCGCGTCCTGCTCGCCCAGCAGGGCGCCGTCATAGGGGTTGATGAACACATTCAGTTCACGGCCTGCATCCTTGACCACGAACTGCGCGCTGCGGTCAGCGGCCACGGCTGGCAGGTACTGGCTGACCTGGCCTTTGGGGTAGGCCTCATGCACCTGCTTGAGCAAGCTGTCAGCGCTTTGCGTGTGGTGCCCGGCCTCGACCACCATCAGGTCGCGGTAGAGCAAGGGATCGAGCTGCGGCTTGAACAGGTAGATGATCCCGGTGATCGCCAGGAGGATCATGAACGGGGCGACGAACAGCCCCGCATAAAAGTGCCAACGCCAGGCCAGGTTGTAGAAACTAATCGGCGGTTTGCTCATGGTGTGCTCCCATGTTGTGCAGAAAAGGCGCGATCGATGATCGCGCCCCGGTAATGGATCAGAAACTCAGGTCGACCTTGGTCCAGAGCGTGCGCCCCGGCTCATTGATGGCCTGTGGATCGCTCGCGGGATAGCCAAAGCCGGCATTGCCCGCCAGGTTCAGGTGCTCGGCGTAGGCCTTGTCGAACAGGTTGTCGACTCCGGCACTGAGCTTCAGGTGCTGGCTGACCTTGTAGCTGCCATTGAGTGAGAACACCCCGAAGCCCGCGCTCTTCTCATAGTCCTTGCCGACCACGTTGCCGTAGTTTTCGGCCACGCGGTTCTGCTCCGCGACGACCCGCCACAAAGCCCCGGCACTCCAGTTGTCACGGCTGTAGGTCAGTCCCAGGCGACTCTCCAGAGGCGGCATTTGTGGCAGCGCCGTGCCATCACTGCTGTTCTTGCCCCAAGCGTAGGCCAGGGTGGCGTCGGCTTTCCAGTTGGAGGTCAACATATAGGCTGCGCCCAGTTCACCACCCATGATGCGCGCGTCGATGTTCTGCGCCTGGGAGCTGGATTTGCCCATGCTGTTGGTGGGGTAGTAGAACAGGATGTAATCGCGCACCTGTCCGACATAGCCCGAGGCCCAGGCCTGCAGGTCTTCGGTCTGGTACTGGATACCGAAGTCCAGCTGGGTGGTTTTCTCCGGCTTGATGCTGTCGAAAGCATTGACCGAACCGGCTGGCCCCGATTTGGGCGAAAACAGCTCCCAGTAATCCGGGAAGCGTTCGGCGTGGCCGAGGCCGACGTAGGTGGTGGCGGGGATCTCGACGAGGTCATGCTCGTAGCGGACAAAACCGCTGGGCAGGGTGTCGGCGCGGGTATCGCCGTTGGTGGCGCTGGTTTCCCGATAGTCTTTGGCCGAGGCGCGATCCAGGCGTGCACCGCTGATCAGGCGATCCTGCTCGGCGGCGTACCAGGTCAGTTCACCGAACATGCCGTAGTTGTGGAAGTCGGCGTCTTTGGTCCAGGGCATCTCCTTGTGCACATCGATGCCCATGCCGCCGCGCTGGCGGTGCTCGTTGGTCTGTGCATCGACGCCGGCGATCAGCTGCAGCTCGCTCCAGCGCCAGGTGCCCTTGACCCGGCCACCGAGGGTGCGGCGGTCGACGTTGCTGACCATCGGCATGCCCATCATCCCCGTGCCCGAGGGTGTGCGCAGGCTGTAGTTGTCCATCACATGGTCGGCGTAGTTGTAGTAGACCTGGGCTTCGAGCTTGTCCCAGACCTCGCCGATATTGGACTTCTCAAAGCGCAGGCCGAGGCTTTCGCGCTTGAACTGCGAGCCGTCCATGCCACGCCCGGCGTAGCGGGCTTCACCGTCACCCTTGCCGGCTGTGAGCTCCACCAGCGTGTCGGCATCGGGGGTCCAGCCCAGGGCGACATCGCCGTTCCATTTGTCCCAGCGCGACGGCACGGTGTCGCCATTGCCGTCTTCGTAATCATCCGAGTGCGACTGGTTGCCGACAAAGCGCACATAACCCAGCTGGTTGCCCGCAGCCGTGTCGACGACCTTGTCGAAGCGCCCGTTGGAACCGGCCAGCAGGCTGGCGTTGACCCGGCTGCCCAGCTCGCCGAATTTCTCCGGGTCGCGGTCAAAGAGGATGGTCCCGGCCGATGCGCCCGGGCCCCAGATCACGCTTTGCGGGCCTTTGATCACCGTCAGGCGGTCATAGGTTTCCGGCGAGATGTAGGAGGTGGGGGCGTCCATCCGGTTGGGGCAGGCACCGAGCATCACGCCGCCGTTGGTGAGGATGTTCAGGCGTGAGCCGAACATGCCACGCAGTACCGGGTCGCCATTGGTGCCGCCAGCGCGGATCGCGGAAAAGCCGGGGATGGTTTTCAGGTAGTCGGCGCCATCGCTGGCTGGCACCGGTTGGCGCGGGTCCTTGGGGTTGGTGACGATGGTCAGTGGTGAGCTGGGGGCGACGGCGGTGATTACCGTCGGGCTCAGTTCGGCGTTGTCGTGAGCGTGTTCGTCAACCGCCTGGCCGGCGGCCAGGGCGAAGGGGCTGAGCAGGGTGCCGCAGATCACGGCGAGGGTCCCACGCTGGGACAAACGAAAGACAGCAGTACAGCTGGACATAGTGATTCCAACATCGATCAGTCATGAGGGCACACAAAGTCAGCGGCGCAGGGCCGAGCCTTGAGTGCGAAGTGTGTGTTCAGACGACGATGAAGGGCGGTGGCGCGCGGGTCCGGGCCCCGGGGAAAACGGGCTGCCGGGCATGGCCCTGGCGAGTGTGGACGATCAGGGTGCTGGTGGCGGGGGCTGCCTCGGTATTGAGCAGGCTCAGGGCCTGAGGCAGTGCCGGGCAGTGGAAGAACAGGCTGCAGTAGCCACATTTCTCCCAGATCACATGCAGCGAGGGATTGCTGTTGTGAGGGCTGTCGCCATGGCAATCAGCGCTGCTGTCCATGGACATTGCCATGCTCATGCCCATGCCCATGTCTTTCGACAGGGCACGGTGATCCATCGGCATCGACTGGGAAACCAGTGGGCCGATAAAGATCATCAACATGGCGAACAGGCTCAACCAGCTGCCGCGAACCCTTCTTGAATCAGGGCGCGCGGGGCGGCTGAGGCTGCTGCGGGCGATGCTCATGGTGAGCAGCGTTCAGCGGTCAGTGGCTGTGTGCAGCGTCCTCGGGCGCTTGCTTCTGCACGGCGACGTCGACGGTGATATCGCCGGCGTTCTTGAAATGCAGGGTCAACGGGAAATGTTTGCCGTCGGTGAGCAGGCTGCGGTCCTTGGGTTGCATCAGCATCACGTGGTAGGCACCGGGGGCGAACACCAGGTCTTTGCCAGGGGCCACTTCGACGCTCTGCACCTGCTGCATTTTCATCAAGCCGTCTTTGTGCACATGCTCATGCAGCTGGGCATCGTCACTGATCGGGCTGTCGACACTGAGCAACGTATCGGCGCTCGTGCCGTTGTTGTGGACGACGAAGTAGGCGGCAACGTTAGGCGCGTTGGGCGGCAGTTCCTGCGACCACGGATGGGCGATATGCAGGTCACCCTTGGTGTATTCGTGGGCAGTGGCAAAGGTTGCCGGCAGCAACAGGGCAGCCAGCAGCAGGGCGTTCTTGAACATGGTGATTCTCCAGTCGATTCAGGTTCGCAACGGTGAGCGTAGTGAAATCAGACCAGAGGGGAGGCGCGAGGATTGAGCTCCGGCCACAGTTGACGCGGGGTCGGCTGGTTGGCGCTGAGCAGCACCTGAGGGCGGGCAAAGTCCTGGGCCGGCAGCAGCAAGCGTGGAGCGTGCCCAGGCAGCGCCAGCAGCGGCGCAGCGCCGGAACAGCACCAGCAATGCTGCATGGTCGAGTGATCATCGTTCTGTTGGCTGCCGTCCGGCGAGCCTAGAGAAATGGCGATCAGCTTGGTGCCGCCAGTGGAGCAGAACGCGCCCCAGAGCAATTGTTCGCTCTGGCTTTTTGGCGCGGCAGCGGACAACGGCATGGCCAGCAGATTGAACAGCACTGCAAAGCAGGCGATCCAGGCATGGGCAAGCCGATGTGATGGCATGGAGAGATCCGGTCAGGAATCGAATGATGGCTATTTAGCCAGAGTTGCAAGTATATGTAAAAAAGCCGGGCATGCGATGAAGTGTCGCATGGGCCCGGCTTTTACACTGTAGCTGAGGGTCAAACAGCCTTGTTGCGGCCCATCAAACCACGCACGGTTTCCTGCAGGTCAGCCGGGAGCACCACGACTTTGGCGTTGTCGCTGCCGGCCAGGTTTTCCATCGCACCGATGTAGCGTTCGCCCAGCAAGTACATCGCCGGGGTGATCTCGCTGCCAACTGCGTCCCTGACCAGGGTGATCGAGCGGGCCGAGGCTTCGGCCAGGTTGATCTGCGCTTCGGCATCCAGCTTGGCCGATTGCAGGCGGGCTTCGGCTTCGAGAATGGCGGCCTGCTTGGCACCTTCGGCACGGGTGACGTCGGCTTTACGTTCACGCTCGGCAGCGGCCTGGCGTTCCATGGCCGACTGCATGTTTTCCGACGGTTTGATGTCCTGGATCTCCACCGAGCGTACGGTCACGCCCCAGTCTTCAGTCTGCTCCGACATCGCTTCGCGCAGCCGCGCCTTGATCTGTTCGCGGCTGGAGAGTGCTTCGTCCAGGTCCATGGCACCGACAATGGCGCGCAGCGAGGTCATGGTCAGGCTGGTGACCGCGTAAGTGAAATCCTGCACGCCGTAGGCAGCTTTCTGCGGGTCGACGACCTTGGCGAAGCACAGCGCATTGGCGACGATGACCGCGTTGTCGCGGGTGATGATTTCCTGTTGCTGCACGTCGAGGATGATGTCCTTGGTCGGCAGGCGGTAGGCGACCACGTCCATGTAGGGAATGACGATGTTCAGGCCGGGCTTGAGGGTGGCGTGGTAGCGACCCAGGCGCTCGACGATCCACTCCTCGCCCTGAGGCACGATGCGCACCCCTTTGAACAAGGTGATGATGACAAACGCGGCGAGGGTAGCGGCGACGATGAGGCTGGTCATGAATCAAGCTTTCCTTTTGCTGATCAGGCCCGGGTAACCCGGGCAGTATTGCCTTCGATGGCAGTGATGCGTACGCGCTCGCCCGAGGGGATCTCGGCATCGGCGACGCAGACCCATTCCTCGTTGCCGAGGATGGGCTTCTGGAAGCGCACGCGGCCTTTGTTGAATTCCGAAACCGTAGCGGTGAGCAGGCCGACTTCGCCGATTACTTCGTCGGCGGTCCAGCGGGTGTCGGGCTTCTTCTTGCGCAACACCTTGAACCACAGCAGCGTGGTGATGGACGAGAGCGCCACCCACAGCAGCACCTGCATGTCGAGCTGCAGGCTCGGGGCCAGGTAGGCGATGAACGACACCAGTACGGCACCGATGCCGAACCAGAGAATGAAGAAGGTCGGTAGAACGAGTTCGAGCACAATCAGGCCGAAACCGAACACCAGCCAGATCCACCATTGCATTTCCATATGGGCGAATTCTTCCAGGGGGAGAGGGCGTAGTGTAAGGCAGCGGGTGACGATTGAACCATTCAGAAAATTCTGAAACAGCTGTGGGGCGGCTCTGAAGCTTCAGATTTCGTGTCTTTAGGAACTTCCTGCGGGTGTTGTATGGCTGCTGTGCGCGGGCAGGCTTCGGTCTGGCCGCCTCGGTTTCTCCCCCCGCGTCCGCTCGACAACTGTCTAAGTGGGAGCCGGCCTTGCCGGCGATGGGGCGCGTAGCGCCCCTGGCCCTGCTGCGCCGGGCATCGCCAGCAACGCTGGCTTCCCACAGGGTTCAATCGTCTTCAGTCCTGTTTTCTACGGGTATTTCAGGAGCACGCTCTTGATCAGTCTGCTGCTCCCGAGAAAACATGAAGTCCGGAGTGACGCACTCACCCTCGAACCAGCTGTCCCAAGTCTCGTTGAAAACCGCACCGTGCTCCATGGATGGCCTCCCGGAATACGTGAATGTTTTCCGAGCTTAAGCTGCGTCGGGTACATGTCAACGGGATATACGTTACCGAGCGAGTGCAGCGACCATCTCATCAACAGCAAAGAATTCCCTGTCCACCACCGGCAACTCGGGCCGCTTCAGCACCAGCACGGGTACACCACGCTCTCTTGCGACTTCCAGCTTGGGCTCGGTGGCGGTGCTGCCACTGTTCTTGCTGATCAACACATCAATCTGCCGACGCTCGAACAGCTCACGTTCGTCTTCCAGGTGAAACGGTCCGCGTGCGCCGATGACTTCACAACGCACATTACCCGGGCAGGCTTCCAGGGCACGCAAGGTCCAGAACTGTTGCGGCGGGATTTCATCCAGGTGCTGCAAGGGCTCGCGGCCAAGGGTGAACAGCGGACGTCGGAACGGCCGCAGGGCTGCGATCAATTCGTCCCAGCCAGCCACTTCGCGCCAGTCATCACCGGCTTGCGCCTGCCAGGCCGGCCGTCGCAGGGCCCAGCAGGGAATACCGCTGAGCTGTGCGGCGCGGGCGGCGTTGGCGCTGATCTGCGCGGCATAAGGATGAGTGGCGTCGATCAGCAAGTCGATCTTCTCGGCGAGCAGATAAGCAGCCAGACCCTCGGCCCCACCAAAACCGCCAACCCGCACCTGACAACTCAAGTCACTGGGCACCCGGCCGATTCCGGCCAGGCTGTAGACATGTTCCGGGCCCAGGGTACGGGCAATGGTCAATGCCTCGGTGACGCCACCGAGCAGTAAGATACGTCTCATACAGTTGCTTACCCCTCGGTGGGAGCGGGCTTGCCCCGCGATTGCATGTTGTCAGTCAAATCGCATCGCGAGGCAAGCTCGCTCCCACCGGGGTGAGCAGCATGGCCAACAATCCCGCCCTGGCGGTCGATGGCAAACACTTCTACCTGCACCTGGGCAGGCACTACGCTGCGCGCAAAGGCCAGGGCATGGGCGCAGACCGCATCACCCAGGGCGATGCCCGCAGCGCTGGCCATGGCCAGCGCCTGCTGGCTGGTGTTGGCCTGGCGAATTGCGGCTTGCAAGTCGCTGTCGGCACCGATGGCTGCCGCCCACTCGGCCAACTGCGGCAAGTCGATGCTGGAGTGGCGGCTGTGCAGGTCCATGTGCCCGGCCGCGAGCTTGCTGATCTTGCCGAAGCCGCCGCACAGGCTGAGTTTATCCACAGGCACTTTGCGCAGGTGTTTGAGCACCGCGCCAACAAAGTCGCCCATTTCGATCAGGGCAATTTCCGGGAGGTTGTACACCCGGCGCATGGTGTCTTCGCTGGCGTTGCCGGTGCAGGCGGCGATGTGCAGGTAGCCGTTGGTTTTCGCCACATCGATGCCCTGGTGGATCGAGGCGATGTAGGCCGAGCAGGAGAAGGGCCGGACGATGCCGCTGGTACCGAGAATCGACAGGCCGCCAACAATCCCCAGGCGCGGGTTCATGGTTTTCAGCGCCAGGCTTTCACCGTCCTGCACATTCACCGTGACTTCAAAACCGCCGTTGTACGCACACTCACCGGCCAGCTGCTGCAGGTGCTCGGTCATCATCCGCCGTGGCACCGGGTTGATCGCCGGTTCGCCCACCGCCAGGACCAGACCGGGGCGGGTTACAGTGCCCACGCCTGTGCCGGCGACAAAGCGCACGCCGGGTTCAGCCTGCAGGCGCACGCGGCTGTAGAGCAAGGCGCCGTGGGTGACATCGGGGTCGTCGCCGGCATCCTTGAGGGTGCCGGCTTCGGCACCGCCCTCGAACAGGCGGCAGAACTCCAGGCGCATCTGCACCTGCTTGCCCTTGGGCAAGGTGATTTGCACGGCGTCGTGCTGTGCCCCAGTCAGCAGCAGGCGCGCCGCAGCAAGACTGGTGGCGGTGGCGCAGCTGCCGGTGGTCAGGCCGCTGCGCAGCGGGGCGGGGTGTTCCTGGGTCTCGTCACGCATCAGCGGGTTTGATCGCTTCTAGCAGGGTGATCGGTAGGGCCTGACGCCAGGTATCGAACTCGCCCAGGGGCTGGGCCTGGGCGATATGGATGCGGGTCAGTTCACCGCCATGTTGTTCGCGCCAGCTGACCAGGGTCAGCTCGCTTTGCAGGGTGACGGCATTGGCCACCAGGCGGCCGCCCGGACGCAATTGTTCCCAGCAGTGTTGCAGTACACCTTCACGGGTGACACCGCCGCCGATGAAGATCGCATCCGGACGTTCCAGGCCTTGCAGCGCTTGCGGAGCACGCCCGCGGATCAGCTGCAGGCCGGGGACGCCGAGGGCATCGCGATTGTGCTCGATCAGTTGCTGACGACCGTCATCGGACTCAATCGCCAGCGCCCGGCAGCTGGGATGAGCACGCATCCACTCGATGCCGATCGAGCCGCTGCCAGCACCGACATCCCAGAGCAACTCACCCGGTTGCGGCGCGAGGCGGGCGAGGGTGATGGCGCGGACATCGCGTTTGGTCAATTGGCCGTCATGTTTGAAGGCGCTGTCCGGCAACCCGGCCAGGGGCGACAGGCGCGGTGCATCGGGCGCGGCCAGGCATTCGATGGCAACCAGGTTCAAGTCGGCAATCCCGGTGTGCGGCCAGTGCCCGGCAGTGCCTTCAAGGCAGCGCTCGGCGCTCCCGCCAAGGTGCTCGAAGACCTGCATCCGGCTCGGCCCGAAGCCGCGTTCACGCAGTAACGCGGCAATCGCCGCCGGGCTGCTGCCATCGTTGCTCAGCACCAGCAGGCGTACACCGCTGTATAGGTGGGCATTGAGGGCACTAAGCGGCCGAGCCACCACAGACAGCGTCGTCACCTCCTGCAAAGGCCAGCCCAGGCGCGTAGCCGCCAGCGAGCAGGACGAGGGCATCGGCAACACGCTCATCTCATCGGTGTCGAACTGACGGGCCAGGCTTGCGCCAACACCGAAGAACATCGGGTCACCGCTGGCCAGCACGCACACCGGTTCGCCGCGCAAGGCCAGCACGGGCGCGAGGGAGAAGGGGCTAGGCCATAACAGGCGTTCGCCGCGGATGCAGCGTGGCAGCAGATCCAGCTGACGCTGGCCGCCAAACACCCGAGAAGCGCCCAGCAGCGCGCGCCGGGCATTCTTGCCCAGACCACTGAAGCCGTCTTCTCCGATACCTACTACAGTCAGCCACGGCGACATGCGTTTCCCTCAATACCCGGCAATCCGACCGGCAGGCTTTTCATGCCTTCGGACAAAGCAGGCATAATACCGCGCCTTCTACACTGAAGTGCCTTTTCACGATTGTCGGGTGACCTTTTGAACCAGCCTGTATCGGCCCACCAGCCCCACGCTTCGCTGCGCCCCTCGGCCTGTCCGGGGTTGCTGCGTATTGTCCAGGCCAAAGACGGTGGCATCTGCCGGATCAAGCTGGCCGGCGGTGCGCTCACGGCTGACCAGGCCGACGCGGTCGCCGCCGCCGCCGAGCGTTTTGCCAGCGGCGAGATCGAGGCCACCAACCGCGGCAACCTGCAGATCCGTGGCATCGGCAACGAACAGGCCGGGCTGATCGACTGGTTGTTGGCAGCCGGCCTGGGCCCGCGCGATGCGGCGGGTGACGATGTGCGTAACCTGATGCTCAGTCCGGTAGCCGGTGTCGATCCACAGATGCTGTTCGACACCCGCCCTTTAGCGGCGCAGGTGTTGCAGGCGCTGGAAACCACCCCGCGCTTTCATCAGCTGTCGGCCAAGTTCGCCGTGCAGCTCGATGGCGGCGAAGCGCTGGCGATGCTCGAACATCCTCATGACCTGTGGCTCAGCGCCGTGCATCTGGACGGTGAGCCGTGGTTGGCGTTTGGCCTGGCAGGTTGCCCGGCACACGACTCACCCTTGGGCGCCGTGCCTCTGGCGCAGGGGCATGAGCTGGTGCTGGCGGTACTCAATCGCTTCCTCGATCTGGCCCGGCCTGAGCAGGCGCGCATGCGTCAATTGCTGACCGAGTGTGCGCCAGACGATTTTGTCGCAGGACTAAACCTGCCGATCCGTCGTGACCTGGCTGTCTTGCAATGGCGCCGCACGGCAACGGCAGGCAGCGGTTATCTGGGGATTTATCCACAGCGGCAAGCGGGCCTGAGCGCCGTCGGTGCGGCTGCGCCTTTGGGGCGTCTGAATCCATCGATGCTGCGCGGCGCTGCTCAACTGGCTCGCGATCTGGGCGATGGCAGCCTGCGCATGACACCTTGGCAGAGCCTGTTGCTGCCCAATGTTTCCCAAGACCATGCAGCTGCTGTCAGTGCTGGCCTGGCCCGGCTTGGCTTGCTGTGCTCGGTAGATGAAAAACTGGCCCGCCTGGTGGCCTGCACCGGCTCTGCCGGTTGCGCCAAGGCCCAGGCTGAAACCAAGGGCGATGCCCGCGTGCTGGCCACGCTGCTGAGCGGCGGTGCCCCGGCCAGCGTGCACCTGAGCGGCTGCCCGCGTTCCTGCGCCATGGCCCATATCGCCCCGACGACCCTGCTGGCGCAAAGCCCGGGCCACTACGATTTGTATCTGCGTGACGCAGCCCAGCCGGGTTTCGGCAACCTGCGCGCACGCAACCTCACACTGAAAGAAGCCGGCGCACTGCTAGACGCCTGCTCACGGAGCACCCTTGATGATTGATTACATCCGCGATGGTCAGGAGATCTATCGCAATTCCTTCGCGATCATTCGAGAGGAAGCGCGGCTCGATCGTATTCCTGCCGATCTGGAAAAACTCGCGGTTCGGGTGATCCATGCATGCGGCATGGTCGATGCGATCGATGGCCTGCAGTTCTCGCCAGGTGCTGGCAAGGCCGGGCGCGATGCCTTGGCCGCTGGCGCACCGATTCTCTGCGATGCACGCATGGTCTCGGAGGGCATTACCCGCGCTCGTCTGCCAGCCAATAACCAGGTGATCTGTACGTTGCGTGACGAACAGGTGCCGGATCTGGCCCGTGAGCTGGGCAACACCCGTTCGGCGGTGGCCCTGGAACTCTGGCGCCCGCACCTTGAGGGCAGCGTGGTGGTGATCGGCAATGCCCCGACCGCATTGTTCTACCTGCTGGAAATGCTTGATGCCGGCGCACCGAAGCCGGCGTTGATTCTCGGCTTCCCGGTCGGCTTTGTCGGTGCTGCCGAGTCCAAGGCGATGCTCGCCGCCGACAGCCGTGGCGTACCTTTCGTGATCATGCAGGGCCGTCTGGGTGGCAGCGCCATGGCTGCGGCTGCGGTCAATGCCCTGGCCACGGAGGTCGAATGATGCAGGCTCGTGGACGTTTGCTTGGCCTGGGTGTGGGACCTGGCGATCCGGAACTGATTACCGTCAAGGCCTTGCGCTTGCTGCGCGAATCGCCGGTGGTGGCTTACTTCGTCGCCAAGGGCAAGCGCGGCAATGCCTTTGGCATCATCGAAGGCCATCTGCAGGAAGCCCAGACGCTGCTGCCGCTGGTGTACCCGGTGACCACCGAAGCGCTGCCCGCACCGCTGTCGTACGAACAGGTGATCAGCGATTTTTATGATGAGGCCGCGCTGGAAGTGGCTGCCCATCTGGACGCTGGACGCGATGTGGCGGTGATCTGCGAAGGCGATCCGTTCTTCTACGGCTCCTACATGTACCTGCATGATCGGCTCGCCGAGCGCTACGATGCCGAGGTGATTCCGGGGGTCTGCTCGATGCTGGGCGGTGCGTCGGTACTGGGCGCGCCGCTGGTCTATCGCAACCAGAGCCTGTCGGTGCTGTCCGGTGTATTGCCGCACGATGAGCTCAAGCGCCGCCTGGCCGACGCCGATGCGGCGGTGATCATGAAGCTGGGGCGCAACTTCCCCAAGGTTCGTGCGGTACTGGCTGAGCTCGGTCTGGCCGAGCGCGCGCTGTACGTGGAGCGGGCGACCATGGCCAACCAGAAAATCGTTGCCCTGGATGACGTCGATCCGCAGTCGTCGCCGTACTTCTCGCTGATCATCGTTCCGGGCGAAAGGTGGCAGGGATGATGACTCGCAAAGCACCGGCGATCATCATTCTCGGCAAAGGCAGCCTGGCCGCCGCCCGCAAGATCCAGCAGCTGTATCCGGACGCCTTGATCCATGGCCTGCAAGGCCGGGTCGAAGACGTCGATCGCAGCTATCTGGAGTTTGGCGCCACCTTGCGTCAGCTCTATCAACAGGACACGCCGATCATCGCCCTGTGCGCCGCCGGTATCGTTATCCGCACCCTGGCCAGCCTGTTGCTGGAGAAGGGCGTCGAGCCACCGGTGCTGGCCGTGGCCGAGGATGGCAGCGCCGTGGTGCCATTGCTCGGTGGCCTTGGCGGGGTCAACGTCATGGCCCGGGAAATTGCCGCAGGCCTGGGCGTGGCGGCGGCAATCACCACCAGTGGTGAGCTGCGTTTTGGTACCTGTTTGCTCAACCCGCCCAGTGGCTATGCCCTGGCCGACCTGGAGCTGGGCAAGCGTTTTGTCAGCGACCTGTTGGCTGGCGAATCGGTGCGTATCGACGGTGAGGCGCCTTGGCTCGCCGATGCCCAGTTGCCGCACAGCGATCAGGCGCAACTGGCTATTCATGTCGGCTGCGACGCGCGCGAGGCTTCGGCTCACGAGCTGGTGATCTATCCGCGTTGCGTCATGCTGGCGGTCACTGCCGTCGTACCGGAGCTGGTGGCCCAGGTACGCAGTGCGCTGCGCGCTGCGCGTATCGCCGAGCCTGCGCTGGCCTGCCTGTTGGCGAGTGAAACGCTGATGGCCGATCCGGGCTTGCACGCTGCTGCGGCTGAGTTGGGCGTTGCCCTACGTTTTGCGCCGCACGCCGAAAGCGCCAGTGACCTGGCAGCACAGGTGCTGCCACAGTTGCTGCCACCGCAGCCGGTCAGCGAAGCATTGGCGATCCTGGTCTCCAGTCAACCCATCGATCCGTTGCGGGTCGGTCGCGCCCGCGGTCGCCTGGCGGTGATCGGCCTGGGCCCCGGCGCCGCCGAGCTCATGGTGCCTGCGGTCAAGGCCGAGTTGGCTCGGGCCAACGATATCCTCGGCTATGAAACCTACGTGCGGATGGCCGGCCCGTTCCGGGAAGACCAGGTCATGCACTGCACCGACAACCGCGAAGAAATGCAGCGTGCCCGGCATGCCTTCGAACTGGCCGCTCAAGGGCGTTCGGTAGTGGTGGTGTCTTCTGGTGATCCCGGTGTATTTGCCATGGCTGCCGCGGTGCTTGAGGCATTGCACGAGTCCACTGATCCCCGCTGGCATGCGGTCGATCTGGAGGTGCTGCCTGGCGTTTCGGCGTCGCTGGCTACTGCCGCTCAGGCCGGGGCGCCGCTGGGGCATGACTTCTGCGTGCTGTCGCTATCGGACAACCTCAAACCCTGGTCGATCATCGAGAAGCGTCTGGATCTGGCTTGTCAGGCCGATCTGGCGTTGGCGTTCTACAACCCGATCTCGCGCTCACGGCCCTGGCAGCTGGGGCGGGCGCTGGAGATCGTACGCCAGCACCGCCTGGGGACAACGCCTGTAGTCCTTGGCCGTGACATCGGTCGTCCAGGGCAGACGCTGCGTGTCCTCCCGTTGCAGGCCTTGACCCCGGAAGATGTGGACATGCGAACCATGGTGCTGATCGGCTCCTCGACCACGGTTGCGTTCGAGCGTCCGGGCCACCAGCCATGGGTGTATACACCGCGCTGGTATGGTCAAAAACCCTGAGCGCTCAGAGGGGCGCTTTTCTCTGTGCCCATTGAGTCTCTGACCGATCAGATTGATGGGGTGGCCTGACTGCAGGCCTCCCCATCAATGATCAAGGAAGAGCACTCATGAGTGAAATTCAGAGCGCTGGCAACAATGTCCAGTTGAACAACGGCGACCTTCTGGTTTTCGTCGGGCTGTCTACCGAAAACAGCGACGCCCTCAAGTACAGCCATCTGTTCAGTTCCCTGGCCGCTTCGGCCCAATATTTCCCGACTACCGAAGGCCAGCAATGGTTCCAGGCCTACCTGCAGGCCATGCAGACCTGCGGCTGGCTGCCGATCAAGTTCTCGTACACCAAAGAAGTCGCAAGCTCACAGAATCTGTCGGTCAAGAACCTGCTGGTCAAGGCCGTTCAGGCAGGCCTGAGTTACGCCACCGGAGGCGCCACGGCGATAGCCACACTGGTCGGGGTTGCTAGCGATGCGGTGGATACCCTGGCGCAGAACCCTGAGGCGACCGAGTTATTCGATCGCACCAATACCGATAAAGAGGGCACAGCCCTGAGCATGGCCGTGTGCACCCAGCATGCCAACGGTGAAGTGATGCTGAGCGTCGGCTGCATGCAGAGCACTGAGTCCCCTCCGGGCAAGACCAATGTCCTGGTCTTTGAGTGGAACTCCAGCCACTCGGATACCTACACCGGCGCTGCCGCCTTGTCGTTCCATCGCGGTCTTTATGACCAGATCAAGGACACGCTGATTGAGCGCGTAGGCGATAAAAGCAGGAAGGACGTGCTCACCCTGTCAATCGAGCCGAAAAAACGCTCGTGATGGCGGGCACCGGCGACTACGGTCGCCGGTGCGTTTGCTTTGCACAGGGAGGATTGAAATGCATACGCAGGGTTTTTCATTGGTACTGTCCGGCAACTGCCTGTTGCTGCTGAGCGCTGATCTTGACGAGCGTGAGCGCCACGATGCCATCGACGCGCAACTGTTTGCCTGGCTTAACGCTTCAGCCGAGTGCTTGTTGCTGGGTGAAAACAAGCAGTGGCATGGCACCTATATGGACAGGCACACCGGGCTGGGTTGGGTTGTCAGTGCCTCTGCCGAGAAGACCAAGGTCGTGAAGGGGCCTGTGCCCGGTACGCCCTTGGCGATTGCCAGGCATGAGTTGAACGCGTTGCTGCCCACACAGCTGTTACCTGCCTTGAACGACGCACTGGCGATGGTTCAAGCGTTGCCTGTTACGCATCCCGCTCTGCAGGTGTTGAGCACAGAAGCGCTGGAGCGCGTACAGGCCCCAAGCGTCGAACCGATCACCCGTCTTGCTTTTGAATTGCGGGTGGTGCTGCCTGGCTTGTGTGTGGTGTCGAGCAGCATTTTCCTGGAAACCAGCCAGCCCATGGAGGGGCAATGGTTAACCCAGGAATTGAAGGTTGAGGAGATCAGCCATCAGGTCACACGAAGTTTTGTCGGCGAATTGTTCCCTGGCGTTTTCTCGGGGGTCAGAGCGCTGCTGGAGAAACGACTGGAGACCATTCGAGCCATGTATGTCATGCCCGTCAGTGTCCGGGAGGGTGCGGTATGAGTGAAGTTTTTGTAGCCAATGCTGCGGTGGTTTCTGGCAGTTTGACGGCATTCTTGCCAACGATGAGCGTTGAAGATCAACAGGACGTGATTCTTGCCAATCTGTTCGCCCAGCGCATTGCGCGGGCCGAGCGCGATGCGAAGCTGAACATGGACTGGTTGCCCAACTACAAAAAGCGTTTGCAGTTTCTGGGCTGGGACGCAACGCCGGCTCCCGACAGCTATGTGCCAGGGCCACAGCCCGGGCCGCTGGCTGAGGAAGCCGTCGCCCATATAGGCCAACTGGCTTCGCAGCAGATGGCCATTGTCAGCGGACAGGCGTTGCAGAGTCTGGCCGAAAATGGCGAGGCCCTCAGCTGTTTCGAAGACCATGCGGTGAGCAAAGAAAAGGATACGGCCATTTATCAGTTGCTGCTCTGTACCCGGGTGGGCAGCCACATCGATATCGTGCTCTACCATCAGGAGCTGAAAGCCAGAAATTTCGCCCAGCGCTTTTTGTTCGCCCAACGCGACAATGCTGTGCAAGTGACTGCCAACGCCTTGGAGCGGGTGCGCTTCAACATCCGCTTGTTCAGGCAGGAATGGCGGAACAAAGTCATGATCAGCACGGCCCGGCAAAATCTGCAGGACGTGAAGAACGTTCCGCTTACAAGGCCAGGTAACCCTTGATCCCGCTGAAGATGATCTGTGCCGCCAGGGCGCAGACGAACAAGCCCATCAAGCGGCTGACGATCTGTAAACCCTGATCGCCGAGAATCCGTTCGATCCGGTGTGAGAGATAGAGCACCAGACCGACGGTGAAGCTGGCCAGGGCGATGCTGACGATGGCCAGGAGTTTGTCCGCCCACTCTGGCTGGCCGACGCCCATCACCAACAGGGCACCGATGGTGCCTGGGCCGACGGTCAGGGGAATGGTCAGGGGGACGATGGTGACGTCCTGCTGAACATTGTCAGTCTGTACCGCGGACTTACCCTGGGCCATGGCCAGTGCAGAAATGAACAGCACGCTGCCGGCGCCGATGCGAAAGGCATCGGGGGTGATGCCGAACACCCCGAAGATCTGCCTGCCGAACAGGTACAGCACCACGCTGGCGATCAACGCGGCGAATGCCACCCGCCAGGCCAGTTGCTTGCGCTCCTTGCTGGAGTGGCCACGTGTCAGGCTGATAAAGCAGGAGAGCACAAAGAACGGGCTGTAGAGCACGAGCATTTTCAGGTAGACGCTGAACAACTCATGGAGCATGGTCTGAGCTCGCGACGGAGAGGGGACGTCAAGCAAGTGTATCAGGGGTCTGAGGTTTTACGGGGTCGGCACCTGAGTGGATTCAGCCTCGCGCTGGGCGACCCAGTGCTCGATCAGTTCACGCAGCTGTGACAGCTCGACCGGTTTGGCCATATGACCATCCATGCCGGCCAGCCGCGCGCGTTCCTTGTGTTCGGCCAGAATGTGCGCCGTCAGGGCCACCACCGGCGTGCGCTTGCGCTGGTTGCTCAGTTCCCAGACCCGCAGCTGCTGGGTGGCCGAGAAACCATCGAGCACCGGCATCTCGCAGTCCATCAACACCAGGTCGTAGCGCTGGGCTTTCATCGCCTGCAGGGCTTCTTCACCGTTGCTGGCGGTATCGGGTTCGAGGTTGAGCTTGCCGAGCATGCCGCGGATGACTTTGGTCGAGATGCTGTTGTCTTCGGCGACCAGAATACGGAAGTCACTGGGCAGGTTCAGCGGCGTGCCCAGGCTGACCGGCGCCGGAATGCTGGGCTGGCCTTTGCTGCGTTGCGCCAGTTCTTCCGCCAAGGTGGTCTTGAGGGTGTAGCCGGCGACCGGTTTGGCCAGGATCCGCTTGACCCCGGCATTGCGCGCGATGACCTTGCTCGGCGCATTGCTGATGCCGGTGAGCATGATCAGCAGGATGTCATGGTTCAGGCTCGGGTCTTCTTTGATCTTGGCTGCCAGCTGCATGCCGGTCATGCCCGGCATGTTCTGGTCGAGCAGGACCGCATCGAAATAATCGCGCAGGTGCGCCTTGGTGCGCAGCAAGGCCAGGGCTTCCTTGCCCGAAGGCACGGCGCTGACGTTCATGCCCCAGGCACTGCACTGTTGCACCAGGACCTTGCGGCAGGTGTCGTTGTCGTCCACCACCAGCACCCGAGCGCCGCGCAGCGGGCCGTCGAGATCGGCGGGAGGCTGTTCGAGGCGCTGCGGATCCAGCGGCAGGGTCAGCCACAAGGTGTTGCCCATGCCGTGGCTGGTCTTGATCCCGAACTCACCCTGCATCAGGGTAATCAGCTGCTTGGCGATGACCAGGCCCAGATGCCCACCTAGCTTGTTGCTGGAAAGGAAGTGCTTGCTGTGCAATTCGGCCTGCAACAGGGCTTCGCGGTCGCCGGGGGAGATGGCCTCGCCACTGTCCTGCACGGCAATGCGCAGACGGGGTGCGCTGCCGCGTTGATCGAGCGCCACCACCAGCAGGATTTCGCCTTGCTCGGTTTTCTTCAGGGCGTTTTCCAGCAGACTCAGCAGCGCCTGGCGCAGGCGCGTCGGGTCACCGCTGATGACCCGCGGTACTTGTGGCTGGGTGAAACTGATCAGCTCGATGTTCTGCTGTTCGGCCTTGGCGCGGAAAATACTCAGGCAATCCTCGATCAGCGCATTGAGGTCGAACTGCACGTCGTCCAGCTCGATCTGCCCGGACTCAAGCTTGGAAATGTCGAGTATCTCGTTGATCAGGGTGAGCAGTTCGTTACCCGCGCTGTGGATGGTCTGCACGTAGTCGCGTTGCTTGACCGACAGCGGGGTGCCCAGCAGCAGTTCGGTCATGCCCAGTACGCCGTTCATCGGCGTGCGGATTTCATGGCTGATCTTGGCCAGGAACTCGGCCTTGGCGTTGATCTCGGCGTTGCTCGCCGCCAGCGCACAACTGGCGCTGAAGCGTTCTTCACTGATGCGGCGCAGGCGCTCGCTGACTGACAGGTTAAGCAGCAGGCCACTGAAACTGGTGAGCCCCAGGAGAATGAACAACAGCCATTGTGTCGGCGTGCGGGTCAGGCCGAGGAGGGCCGGCAGTACCACCAGGCAGCCAATGTTGAAGGCCAGCATCGACAAGGCGAACAACCGCGCTGGCGCATAGCCCTTGTGCCAGTGGTAGCTGGCGACCAGCAGCATGCTCAGCGTGCCCAGGGCGAACAACGCATAGGTCATCAGGTTGAGCGGCAGGGTATCGACGAACAGCAGCAGCAGGCCAAAGCCCCCGATCAGGATCATTTCTGCCTGCAGCAGGCGGCTCAGGCGTGGGTGCTCGCAGGGGCTGAAGAAGCGCAGGGTGAAGGTCAGGCCGGCCAGGCTGGCAAGCAGGGCGGTCAGATAGGCGGCCGGCGTTTGCGCCGAGTGCCAGAGGCTCCACCAGGGGCCGCTGAGGTTGAGCAGGATCAGCGCGCTGAGCAGCATCAGGCCGTGATACACGGCAAGGCTCAGGCTGGTGCTGGAGCGCGAATAGGCAAAGCGGATGAGGTTGTGCAGCATCAACATCAGCAGGCAGCCGAACAGCAGGCCGAACATCAGGGTCTGGCGCTGGTCGGCGGCGACCTGAGTGGCAGGCGCAAGGCCAATGCTCGGACGCAGTTGATGTTCGGAAACCAGGCGCAGGTAGATATCCAGCGTATGCGCGCTGTTCGGCAAGGCCAGTTGGTGGTCGCTGCTGCGTACGGTGGTGTCGCCGCTTTCGGAGGGGCGGCCGTTGTGGATGTGCTTGATCAACTGGTCGCCGTCCAGGGCATAAAGATCAAGACGCGACAGATCCGGCGCGAAGACCCGCAGCAATTGTTCGTGCTGTCCGGGTTCCAGACGATGGTGCAACCACAGCGCCTGGTCTGGCGTTGCGGCATCGAGTTGGTTCAGCTCAATGGGGCTGAATTGATTGCGGTAGCGATCGGAACGTATGTCACTGAGCTGCAGGTTGGCTTGTTCGTCGAGCAAAACCGCCCAGCCACCGCTTTGTTCGGCCGAGACCGGAAACAGGCAGAGCAGGGTCAGCAGGCTGACGGTGAGGCCAATGGCGATCCTGAGCCAACGCACGACGAGATCCTTTCTTAGCAAAGAGCCGAATGATAACTATGCGCGGCGCGCCAAGGCGAAGGCAAGGCCCATGATGGGCCTTGACGTCGATCCGCAAGCAGGACGCCGAGGGCGTCGCTGCTTGCGGGCGCTGTTTTACTGCTGATGCTCACCACGTTCGCGGGCAATGGCACGATAGCCGATGTCCTTGCGGTAGAAGCTGCCGTCCCAGTTGATTTCGGCAGCCAGGCGATAAGCCTGCTGTTGTGCAGCTTCAACGGTTGCGCCCAAGGCCGTGGCGCAGAGTACGCGACCACCGGTGGCAACCACTTGACCGTCCTTCAGTGCGGTACCGGCGTGGAAGACTTTGCCTTCCAGCTTCGCTGCAGCGTCCAGACCGTTGATCGCCGCGCCCTTGCTGTAGTCGCCAGGGTAGCCGCCGGCAGCCAGGACCACACCCAGGCTTGGGCGAGGGTCCCATTGCGCTTCTACCTTGTCCAGCGCCTTGGCAAAGGCGGCCTCGATCAGCAGCACCAGGCTCGACTCCAGGCGCAGCATGACTGGCTGGGTTTCCGGGTCGCCGAAGCGGCAGTTGAACTCGATGACTTTCGGGTTACCGGCCTTGTCGATCATCAGACCGGCATACAGGAAGCCAGTGTAGACGTTGCCTTCTTCAGCCATGCCGCGCACGGTCGGCCAGATCACCAGGTCCATGACCCGCTGGTGCACGTCGGCAGTGACCACCGGGGCCGGCGAGTAGGCGCCCATGCCACCGGTGTTCGGGCCGCTATCGCCGTCGCCAACGCGTTTGTGGTCCTGGCTGGTGGCCATTGGCAGTACATTCTGGCCATCGACCATGACGATGAAGCTGGCTTCTTCGCCGTCGAGGAACTCTTCGATCACCACGCGCGAGCCGGCGTCGCCGAACGCGTTGCCTGCGAGCATGTCGCGCACGGCGTCTTCGGCTTCGGCCAGGGTCATGGCGACGATCACGCCTTTACCGGCGGCCAGGCCGTCGGCCTTGATCACGATCGGTGCGCCTTTTTCGCGCAGGTAGGCCAGGGCCGGTTCGATCTCGGTGAAGTTCTGGTAGTCGGCGGTAGGGATCTTGTGGCGGGCCAGGAAGTCCTTGGTGAACGCCTTGGAGCCTTCCAGCTGGGCTGCACCCTTGGTTGGACCAAAGCAGTCCAGGCCGCGGCTGCGGAACAGGTCGACGACACCGGCAACCAGCGGGCCTTCAGGGCCGACGATGGTCAGGGCGACATTCTTTTCGGCGAAGTCGGCCAGTTGATCCAGGGCGGTGACGTCGATGTCGACGTTCTCGCACTTGGCTTCGGTGGCGGTACCGGCGTTGCCCGGGGCAACGAAGACTTTCTCGACCCGTGGGTCCTGAGCGACTTTCCAGGCCAGGGCGTGTTCACGACCGCCGCTACCGATAATCAAAACTTTCATGTCAAAACCTCGATGACGCTAATTCGGATAGTGCTGGCAAGGCCCCTGTGGGAGCGGGCTTGACCCGCGATGCGATGGTGTGGACAGATCGCAATCGCGGGGCAAGCCCGCTCCCACCGAGCCTGGTACCAGGTCCTGGTATCAGTGACGGAAGTGGCGCATGCCGGTGAACACCATGGCGATACCGGCTTCGTCGGCAGCCGCGATGACTTCAGCATCGCGCATCGAACCACCCGGCTGGATCACCGCAGTGATACCCACTTTAGCCGCGTTATCAATGCCGTCACGGAACGGGAAGAACGCATCCGAGGCCATGACCGCGCCCTGTACCTGCAGGCCGGCATGCTCGGCCTTGATTGCCGCAATGCGTGCGGAGTTCACCCGGCTCATCTGGCCAGCGCCGACACCGATGGTCTGACGGCCCTTGGCGTAGACGATGGCGTTGGATTTGACGAACTTGGCCACTTTCCAGGCGAAGATCAGGTCGTCGATCTCTTGCTGGGTCGGGGCACGCTTGGTCACCACTTTCAGGTCTGCAGCGCTGATCATGCCGATGTCGCGGCTCTGTACCAGCAGGCCACCGGTCACACGCTTGTAGTCCCAGGCAGCGGCACGTTCGGCCGACCACTCGCCGCAGGCCAGCAGGCGTACATTGGCCTTGGCCGCAACCACGGCGCGGGCTTCGTCGCTGACGCTCGGGGCGATGATGACTTCGACGAACTGACGCTCGACGATGGCCTTGGCGGTTTCGGCATCCAGTTCGCGGTTGAAGGCGATGATGCCGCCGAAGGCCGACTCGGTGTCGGTGGCGTAGGCCAGTTCGTAGGCCTGGCGGATGCCGCCTTCGGCGTCCGGGCTGACTGCTACGCCGCACGGGTTGGCGTGCTTGACGATGACACAGGCCGGCTTGACGAAGCTCTTCACGCATTCCAGCGCGGCGTCGGTGTCGGCCACGTTGTTGTACGACAGTTCTTTGCCCTGCAGTTGTACCGCAGTGGCGATACCGGCTTCGGCAGGCTTGGCTTCGACATAGAACGCCGCGCTCTGGTGCGGGTTCTCGCCGTAGCGCATTTCCTGGGCCTTGACGAACTGGCTGTTGAAGGTGCGCGGGAACTCGCTGCGGCCTTCAGTACTCAGCGTTTCAGCCGCCTGGTTAACGGTGCCCATGTAGTTGGCGATCATGCCGTCATAGGCGGCAGTGTGTTCGAACGCCTTGAGCATCAGGTCGAAACGCTGGGCGTAGGTCAGGCCACCGGCCTTGAGGCTTTCCAGCACCTGGGCGTAATCGCTGGCGTTGACCACGATGGCCACGTCTTTGTGGTTCTTGGCCGCCGAGCGAACCATGGTCGGGCCGCCAATGTCGATGTTCTCGATGGCGGTCGGCAGGTCGCAGCCCGGCTTGGAGATGGTCGCTTCGAACGGGTAGAGGTTGACCGCGACCAGGTCGATCGGTTTGATCCCGTGTTCGGCCATGATGGCGTCGTCGGTACCGCGACGGCCAAGGATGCCGCCGTGGATTTTCGGGTGCAGGGTCTTGACCCGGCCGTCCATCATTTCGGCAAAGCCGGTGTAATCGGCAACTTCCACCGCGGCAACGCCGTTGTCCTGGAGCAACTTGAAGGTGCCGCCGGTGGACAGGATCTCGACGCCGAGCTGTTGCAGCTCACGGGCGAATTCAAGGATCCCGGTCTTGTCGGAAACACTGATCAAGGCGCGGCGGATCGGCAGGCGGGTAGTCTGGTCGGTCATTTCAGATTCCATAACGCGGTGGAGTCAGCAAAAAAGGCGACCTCATCGAATGGGAGCCGCCTTTTCTGGTTTGGATGCTTGCTTACAACAAATCGTACTGCTTCAGCTTTTTGCGCAAGGTGCCGCGGTTGAGACCGAGCAGCTCACTGGCCTTGGTCTGGTTGCCCTTGACGTAATTCATCACGCTTTCGAGCAACGGCGCTTCGACTTCCGAGAGCACCAGGTTGTACACGTCCGTGACGGCCGCACCCTCAAGATGGGCGAAATAGTTGTGCAGCGCCTTTTCCACACTGCCGCGAAGGGTCTGACCCTCTTCGCTCGGTGTATTCAGGTGCTGTTTCAGGTTGACGTTGTCGCTCACGGGCGTTGTTCCACTCACTAAAGTCTCGGTCATCATCGTCATGCGGCCACCCCTTGTCCGTCCTCTGTCTCAAGGCTCTGTTCACGCTCGCGGAAAAAACCGCGAACGTCGGCGCACTGCGCTTGCGTATCTTCCAAACGATTGAACTGGGCGCGAAACTCCCTGGCGCCCGGAAGCGTTGCCAGGTACCAGCCGACGTGCTTGCGGGCGATGCGTACGCCCATCACTTCGCCATAAAAGGCGTGCAGCGCGGCCAGGTGCTCCAGCAGAATGCGTTCCACTTCTTGCAGCTGCGGTGCCGGCAAGTGTTCGCCGGTGCGCAGGTAATGCTCGATCTCGCGAAAGATCCACGGCCGCCCCTGGGCAGCCCGGCCAATCAACAGGCCGTCGGCCCCGGTCGCCTGAAGCACGGCCCGAGCCTTTTCTGGCGAAGTGATATCGCCATTGGCAAACACCGGAATCGACACCGCCTGCTTGATCGCCGCGATGGTGTCGTACTCGGCGTCGCCGGTGTAAAGGTCGGCGCGGGTGCGTCCATGTACTGCCAGTGCCTGGATCCCGGCCTGTTCGGCAATCTTTGCCACCGTCAGGCCGTTCTTGTTCGCCCGGTCCCATCCTGTGCGGATTTTCAGCGTGACCGGTACATCCACGGCGGCAACCACCGCGTGGAGGATCTCGCTGACCAAGGCTTCATCTTTCAATAAAGCAGAGCCTGCAGCTTTGTTGCAGACTTTTTTTGCCGGGCAGCCCATGTTGATGTCGATGATCTGCGCGCCAGCCTCGACATTGGCCCGGGCCGCCGCTGCGAGCATCTGCGCGTCACCGCCGGCGATCTGTACCGAGCGCGGCTCGGGATCACCCTGGTGAATCATGCGCAGGCGCGACTTGCGGCTGTTCCACAGGCTCATGTCGCTGCTGACCATCTCCGACACCACCAGGCCTGCACCCATTCGTCGGCACAGCTGACGGAAGGGTTGGTCCGTGACCCCGGCCATCGGCGCGAGGATCAGGTTGTTCTGCAGTGTGTATGGGCCGATGCGTACCGCCGACATAGGAGTTCCCTGTTGTGGGGCCGGATCATTAGAGTTCGAAAAAGGGTGGGCATGATACCCGCTCTCGGTGACCGGATAAAGATGGATTTGGATAAAATCTGAACAGCTGCGACGTTATGCCCGACAGTTTGCACGGTCGGGCAGGCACGCCAGGCGCTATTCGGGGGAGCGGAAGCTCAGGCTGTAATTGACTGCCTTGGGCCCTGGATCGAGGATGTCCAGGGCGATGTGGATCGGCACCTGGCTGGGCATTTCACCCTTGCCGGCCAGTTCACCGCTGAGGTACTCGGCGGGTTTGAAGCGCCGGCTGGCGATCAACTGGCCGTTGAGGTCGGCAAAGCGCAGTTCCAGCAGCGGGAACGGCTGGGTGAACGGTGCACGGTTGTAGATGATCGCGTCGACGATCAGTGCGCCGTTGAAATCCGGGTGGCTGCGCACCACCAGGTTGCTGCTCTTGATCCGGGCAATATCGACGCGCGAAGGAACCTCGCAGCCCAACTGCGGGCAGATCTGCTGAAACCAGGGGCGGTACTGGTCCTGGCGGGCCAGTTCGTCAAAGTGATACCAGATGTACTGGCCCGCCAGCGCGGCGGCGGCCAGCAGCACCAGGAAAATCCATAGCAGGCGTTTGCCCCAGTGGGTCTTGGGCTTTTGCCAGTCCAGCTGCAGCGGGTCGTCGACCAGGTCAAGCAGCGGCTCCTTGCGTGCCGCGCGCCCGGTGACCGGGCCCAAGCCAGGCTCGTGGCGCTCGTCCAGAGGGCTGTGCGGGGTGTCGAGGTCGTCGTCCGGGTCTTTTGCCGACAGGCGTTCGCCAGCTGGCTCGTCCAGGTCGCTCACTATCGGCTGGTGATGGTGCAGCGTGTCGTCGTCGAGATCGTCATCGAGGGCATCCGGGTCCAGGGACAGCGACGGTTCGGTGCGCTCGCCCGGCGCCGGCGCAAGGTCCAGCGGCGCCTGTTCGATCAGCGGCGGCTGCGGTTCCTCGAGCGCCTCGAACGGCGTGTCACGCTCGCTGGCCGGGGTGCTGAACAGGCTGTCGGGCCAGTGCTGGTCGTCGTTGTCCGGCTCGTCGCGGTGGGCGCTGAGGCTGTCTTCACGCGGGGCGCTGGCCTTGAATTCGGTGACCGGCTGGATTTCACGCTGTTCCAGACGCGCCAGCTCCTGGTCCAGGTCGAGCTGGTCGAGGTCCAGCTCGGTGCTGCTCCAGGCGTGCTGACTGGCCGGCGTCAGCGGTTCCGCCGCGGGCGGCTCAGTGCTCGTTGGCTCGGCAGCAGGCTGCTGCGCCGCACTTTGCTCCAACAGCTGCTTGGCGGCGTTGAACACCTGCAGGCAGGCGCCGCAACGCACTACGCCGCGCGCCACGCTCAACTGATTGTGGCTGACGCGAAAGCTGGTCTGGCAATGCGGGCACTGAGTGACGAAACTGTCGGTCATGCGGCGGTCCGGGTTATACAGATAGTTATTCTAGGCGCAGTTAACGGCGGCGACCACTGATGCGTACCCAGCCGTCACGAACGCTGATCGGGTCCAGATCGAAGTCCTTGGCGTAGGCCGCGGCGACCTCTTCGCCCTGTTCGGCGAGGATCCCCGACAGTGCCAGAAGGCCACCCGGACGCACCAGCCCGGACAGTTGCGGGGCCAGCGAGACCAGCGGTCCGGCGAGGATGTTGGCCACCAGCACATCGGCCTGCATGGCCGGCATGTGCTCGGGCAGGTACAGGGCAAATTTATCGTCGGCGATGCCATTGCGTCCGGCGTTGTCGCGGGACGCTTCCAGGGCCTGCACGTCAATATCGGTACCGACCGCTTCACGGGCGCCGAGCAGCAGGGCGGCAATCGCCAGAATCCCCGAGCCGCAGCCGAAGTCGAGCACTTGCGTGTTGTTCAGGTCCTGACCGTCGAGCCATTCCAGGCACAGCGCGGTGGTCGGGTGGGTGCCGGTGCCGAACGCCAGGCCCGGGTCGAGCAGCAGGTTGACCGCGTCAGGCTCCGGGGCGGCATGCCAGCTTGGCACGATCCACAGGCGCTGACCGAAACGCATCGGCTGGAAGTTGTCCATCCAGCTGCGTTCCCAGTCCTGGTCTTCGATGACTTCGGCCTGGTGTTCCGGCAGTGCGGCGCCGGTCAGCAGCTGAAGGTGAGCGAACACCGCAGCGGCGTCGGTATCGGCTTCGAACAAGGCCAGCAGGTGGGTGTTTGACCACAGCGGGGTGGTGTTGAGGTCCGGTTCGAAAATCGGCTGATCTTCGGCATCCATGAAGGTGACCGAAACCGCGCCGACTTCGAGCAGGGCGTCTTCATAGGTTTCGGCTTGTTCCGGGCTGATGGCCAGACGTACTTGCAGCCAAGGCATGGCGGGCACCTTTGGAAAAATCTACAGGGGCAGCCCAAGGCTGCGAGAAGCCCGCCAGTTTACTTGAGTGCGAGGGTTTTGTGGAAACCACAGGGACAGGCACAAAAAAAGACCCCGGCCAATGGCCGGGGTCTTTTTCACATCACTTGCCGAATCACTCCTGGCTAGCCAGTTTGTGTTCCAGATAGTGAATGTTGACGCCACCTTTGCAGAAACCTTCATCACGCACCAGGTCGCGGTGCAGCGGGATGTTGGTCTTGATACCGTCGACGACGATTTCGTCCAGGGCATTGCGCATGCGTGCCATGGCTTCGTCACGGTCTTTGCCGTAGGTGATCAGCTTGCCGATCAGCGAGTCGTAGTTCGGCGGTACCGCATAGCCACTGTACAGGTGCGAATCGACGCGAACGCCGTTGCCGCCCGGGGCGTGGAAATGCTTGACAGTGCCTGGGCTCGGGATGAACTTCTTCGGGTCTTCGGCGTTGATCCGGCACTCCAGCGAGTGACCACGAATCACCACGTCATCCTGAGTGAACGACAGCTTGTTGCCAGCGGCGATGCTGAGCATCTCCTTGACGATGTCGATACCGGTGACCATCTCCGAAACCGGGTGCTCCACCTGAACACGGGTGTTCATTTCGATGAAGTAGAAACGGCCGTTTTCGTAGAGGAACTCGAAGGTGCCGGCGCCACGGTAGCCAATCTCGATGCAGGCATCGACACAGCGCTTGAACACTTCCTGGCGGGCTTTTTCATCAATCCCGGGTGCCGGAGCTTCTTCCAGTACCTTCTGGTGGCGGCGCTGCAACGAGCAGTCGCGGTCACCCAGATGCACGGCATTGCCCTGGCCGTCGGACAGTACCTGAACTTCCACGTGACGCGGGTTGGTCAGGAACTTCTCGAGGTAGACCATCGGGTTGCCGAACGCGGCGCCGGCTTCAGTGCGGGTCAGCTTGGCCGAGGAGATCAGGTCCTCTTCCTTGTGCACAACGCGCATGCCACGACCACCACCGCCACCGGCGGCCTTGATGATCACCGGGTAACCTACTTCGCGGGCGATCGCCAGGGCGGTTTCTTCATCTTCCGGCAGCGGACCGTCAGAGCCCGGCACGGTGGGTACGCCGGTCTTGATCATCGCGTCCTTGGCCGAAACCTTGTCGCCCATCAGGCGAATGGTGTCGGCTTTCGGGCCGATGAAGGCGAAACCGGAGTTCTCCACTTGTTCAGCAAAGTCGGCGTTTTCCGCAAGGAAGCCGTAGCCTGGGTGGATGGCGGTAGCGCCGGTCACTTCTGCTGCAGCGATGATTGCCGGAATGTGCAGGTAGGAGTCTTTGGAGGACGCCGGGCCGATGCACACCGACTCGTCTGCCAGGCCCAGGTGCATCAGTTCGCGGTCAGCCGTGGAGTGCACGGCGACGGTCTTGATGCCCAGCTCTTTGCAGGCACGCAGGATCCGCAGGGCAATTTCCCCACGGTTGGCGATCAGGACTTTTTCCAGCTTCGCAGACATCGTTGGCTCTCCGCGGTTCAAACGATGGTGAACAGCGGCTGGTCGAACTCAACCGGCTGACCGTCTTCTACCAGGATGGATTCGATCACACCGCTGGCTTCAGCTTCGATGTGGTTCATCATCTTCATGGCTTCGACGATGCACAGGGTGTCGCCTTTCTTCACGGTCTGGCCGACTTCAACGAAGGCTGGCGAGCTAGGCGAGGCTTTGCGGTAGAAGGTGCCGACCATTGGCGAACGGGCAACGGTGCCGTTCAGTTTTGGCGCGGCTGGCGCTTCGGCAGCAGCCGGTGCGGCGGCAACTGGAGCGGCAACTGGAGCAGCGGCGGCAACCGGAGCCGGCGCGTAGTACTGTTGGGCCGGGGTCTTGCTGTGACGGCTGATCCGTACGGATTCCTCGCCTTCCTTGATCTCCAGCTCGTCGATGCCAGACTCTTCCAGCAGTTCGATCAGTTTCTTGACTTTACGGATATCCATTAATCATCAACTCCCAAGGTTCGGTCAGGGGCGTAAATTTAAAAACGTGTTAGCAAACGTTTCTTGTGAGCCCCGGCCTACAGGCCAGGTTCTCGTCATTCAGGGCTTTGCGTTAGCAGCCAGGTGTTCCAGGGCAGACTCCAGGGCCAGGCGGTAACCGCTGGCGCCCAGGCCGCAGATCACTCCTACAGCGACATCGGAAAAGTAGGAGTGATGGCGAAAAGGTTCACGCTTGTGCACGTTGGACAGGTGCACTTCGATGAATGGGATGCTCACTGCCAGCAATGCGTCACGTAATGCGACACTTGTGTGCGTGAAAGCCGCCGGATTGATCAGGATGAAGTCGACGCCTTCGCCGCGCGCGGCGTGGATACGGTCGATCAATTCATACTCGGCATTGCTTTGCAGGTATTGCAGGTGATGGCCGGCGGCACGGGCGCGCTGCTCAAGATCCTGGTTGATCTGGGCCAGGGTAATCGCGCCGTAAACGCCCGGTTCGCGGGTGCCGAGCAGGTTCAGGTTGGGGCCGTGCAGCACCAGTAGCGTTGCCATCTGTGGTTCCTTTTATCGTTAGGCACAAACGTTGCGCGGCGACTATGCCGTAAACCGGCGGGCAGTGTCCAGTTCCCCGCAATAGCCAGCACGATGACCGAGATTCACGCCAAATATGTGACTAATTTATTAAATTCAGTCATGGGTGATGGCTTTTTAGCGGCCAGAAGAAGTTATAGACCCAGATCGGCGCGAATGCGCGTCAGATGCTCGGCAAATTCGCCGGCGTTTGTCTCACCTACCACGCGAGCGCTGGTTTTTTCGCTGCCGTTCGCGGCAAAGAACAACAGCGCTGGCGGACCGAACAGCTGGTAGCGGTCGAGCAGGGCGCGCTGCTCGGCGTTGCTTTCGGTGATATCGAAGCGCAGCAGCTTGTAGCCCTCAAGCTGACGCTGGACCGCAGGGGCGCTCAGCACTTCGTGCTCGATGACTTTGCAACTGATGCACCAGTCGGCGTACCAGTCCAGTAGCACGGGCTGTCCATCGGCTTTGGCCTGAGCCAGGGCGTTGTCGAGCGCGGCGGGGGTGGTCACGGTCTGCCAGGTGCTTTCGGATTTGACCTGGGTGTTGCCTGCGCCGCTGGAGACGGCGGCCTGAGGCAGCGGACGCAACGGGTCGGTCTGGCCACTCAGTGCGCCATACCAGCAGGCCAGGGCGTAGACCAGCAGCAACAGGCCGAGCAATTGCGCCAGGCGCTGCAGGGTGGTTTTTACGGTGAATTCCAGGGCGCCGAGGAACACCGCCACGCCGGCACTCAACAGGCCCACCAGCAGCAAGGTGAGCTGACCGGGCAACACCCGGCTGAGCAGGCCGATGGCCAGGCCCAGCAGCAGTACGCCAATGGCATTCTTCACCGTCACCAGCCAGGGGCCGCTTTTCGGCAGCCAGGCCGCTCCACCAGTGGCCACCAGCAGCAAGGGGGCGCCCATGCCCAGGCCCAGGGCAAAGAGTTTCAATGCCCCGCCCACGGCGTCACCACTGGCGCTGATATACAGCAACGCACCGGCCAGCGGCGCCGACACGCAGGGCGATACCAGCAAGCTCGAGAACACCCCGAGAATCGCTGCGCCGAGCAGTGAGCCGCCTTTGGTCCGACCGACCAGGCGCTCCAGGCGCTGGCTGATGGCGTGGGGCAGCTTCAGTTCGAACAGGCCGAACATGGCCAGGGCGAACAACACGAAAAACAGCGAGAACGGCACCAGCACCCAGGCCGACTGCAGACGTGCCTGCAGGTTCATGCCGGCGCCGAACAGGCCCATCAGGGCACCGAGCAGGGCGAAGCAGGCGGCCATCGGCAGTACGTAGGCCAGCGACAGGCTGAAACCGCGCAGGCCCCCGACCTGGCCGCGCAGGACCACACCGGAGAGGATCGGCAGCATCGGCAGTACGCAAGGGGTGAAGGTCAGGCCGACACCGGCGAGAAAGAACAGCAGTAGCTCTTTCCAGGTCCAGGCCTTTGCCGTTACTCCCGGAGCGTTGGCAGCCGATGCGTCAGCGCTGCCTTCAATACTCAGGCGCTCGGTTTCCGGCGGGTAGCACAGGCCTTTATCGGCGCAGCCCTGGTAACCCACCAGCAGGGTGAAGGCGCGCGCGTCATTGGCCGGGCGCGGGATATCGATATCGAGGATGCCGTGGTAGACCTCGACGTCGCCGAAGAACTCGTCGTGCTTGGCTTCGCCGGGCGGGATTTGCGCAGTACCCAGGGCGATGTCGGCAGGTTCGGTACGGAAATGGAAGCGATGGCGGTACAGGTAATAGCCGTCAGCGGCGACGAAACGCAGCTTGATGGTTTGCGCGTCGCTTTGAACCACGCTGAGCTTGAAGGCTTCGTGCACCGGCAGGAAGTCGGCGCTGTTGTTCAGCGACGGTGCGCCCAGGGTGGCGCTGGGGCGGTTGTCGAGCAGGCCGGCGCCGGCGGCGGGCAGGGCCAGAAGCAGGAAAATCAGGCAAAGCAGGCGGCGCATGGCGGTCTCGCTGTACAGAATTGGCAGCATGATAACCCAATCGCGGGGCAAGCCCGCTCCCACCGCTCCTGGCCTGGCTCAATCAAGCGATGGCCCGGTGGGAGCGGGCTTGCCCCGCGATAGCCATTACAGCCGGAACGTGCGCACCGCCGTATTCAACTCGCCCCCCAGCCTGAGCAACTGTTCACCTTGCTCACGGCCTTCACCGATACGTTGCAAGTTGTCTTCCCCCAGATCATGAATCCGCTCGCTGTGGTCGCGAATCTCGCTCACCGCGCCGCTCTGCTGTGCCGTGACATCGGCAATGCGTACCGCCGTCGCCGAGATGGTCTGGATCGCCGCGACGATTTCATCCAGCGCACCGTCGGCGGCCTGAGCCTTGTCAGCGGTTGTTTCGGCATGTTCGAGCTGGGCGCGCATGCCCTCTACCGATTCTCGCGCGGCTTGTTGCAGACGGCCGATCAAGGTCTGGATCTCGCCAGTAGCCCCCGTGGTGCGCTGGGCCAGCGAGCGCACTTCTTCGGCCACTACGGCAAAGCCGCGGCCCATCTCCCCGGCGCGTGCCGCTTCAATCGCAGCGTTCAGGGCCAGCAGGTTGGTCTGCTCGGCAATCGAGCGAATGACGGTCAGCACACCACCGATGGTGGCCGACTCTTCGGCCAGTTGTTCGATCATCTGGGCATTGCCTTGCACTTCATCGACCAGCGCGCGCAAGCCGGTCAGGCTCTGGCCGATCACCGCCTGGCCTTGTTCTACCGCGCGCCCGGCATCGCGGCTGGCGTCGGCCGCCTGACTGGCATCGCCGGCGACCTGCAGGATGGTCGCTTCCAGTTCGCCTAGCGCGTCGCGGATCTGCGCGGTATCGCCGGCCTGGCGCTCGGCACCCGCATGCAGGGCACTGCTCATGCCGGCCAGGGCATGACTGCTGCCCGCCACCTGTTCAGCATTGCTGCGGATGGTCCCGACCAGTTCCACCAGGTACAGGCGCAGGCGGTTGAGCGAATCCTGGATGTCATGCATTTCACGGTTGCTTTTGCCCAGGGCAATCGCCTGGCCGAAGTCACCTTCGGTCCAGCGTGAAAGCGCTGGCGCGAGGTTGGTCAGCACCCGAGCCAGGCGCCGTTGCAAGGTGTCGATGAGCACGGCGATCAACAGGATCAGGCCAATCATCACGCCCTGGATCAGCCGCACCTCGCCCTGGATCGTGGCGTGCTGACTGCGCACCAGCGGTTCGAGGGCGGCCATCGCCTGTTGCACCGCGTCGATCTGCTGGTGAGTGCGGTTGGCCAGCTCGCTGCGGCGCTGGATCTGTTCGCGGGTGCGTTGCAGTTCGCCAGGGTAGCGCTTGAGCAGGCTGTTCAGTTCCCGTTTGAGGGCGACGCCGGTGTCTTCGCTTTCGCCGGTGCTTTGCGTTTCCAGGCCCATCAGCGCGGCAAAGTCGTCGGCATTCGATTCACGCGCGGCGGTGACGCCGAGCAGCGGCAGTTCATCGAGCGCCTGAGCCTGGGCAAGCATTTGTTGCAGCTCACGCTCGACCTCGTCCGCCAGTTCGCTGCGACCACTGCTGACCAGCTTGTCGCGGGCCAGCGACAGCCGCGAGAGGTGCAGTGCGGCGCGCAACAACGGCGCGGTATAGCGCCCGGCATCGCCGCTGGTGCTGTTCTGGGCGTAGCTGGCCAGTTGGTCGAGGCTTGCGCCCAGCTCGCGTTCAGCCTGAAGCAACAAGGCTTGCGGGTCGCCGGCCAGTTTGCCGGCCGCCAACAGCTCGTTGCCGGCAAAGCCTTGCAGGCTGTCCAGACTCGGGCGCAGGGAGGCGGACAGCGCCGCGGGCAGTTGCTTGAGCTCCTCCTGCAGGGCGCTGGTGGCCTGCACCGCAGTGGCGTGGCGCAAGGCGTCGCCGCTGTTGAGGTAGTCGAGGATGTTGCGCGCCGCCTGGTTCTGGAACTGCTGCGACAGCGACAGGTAGCGCTCCATGATCTGGTAGGGGCGTTCCAGCGCACGCTGCGACCACCACAGGGTGGCGCCCAGGGCGATACAGACGGTGACCAGCAACAGGGTGTTGAAATTGGTGAGCAGCTTCAGGCGCATGTCCGGGGTCTACCAACGGCCGAATGGTAAGCCCCTGAAGTTATTGCGTTTTTGTGACCGGGTTATGACGAAGTCAGGCGTTTGGGCAAATAAAGTGGCACTTTGCCTTGATTAGTCGACGCGCTGTACCCGGTTGCGTCCAGCACCTTTGGCGCGGTACAGGGCTTCGTCGGCGGCGGTGGCCATGCTCAGGGCGTCGAGCTCATCGCTCAGTTGCACCACTCCAGCGCTGAAGGTGCAGGACAGATCCCGCGGTTGCGCCGGGTAGTGGATCTCGGCAAAACGCCGGCGGATTTCATCCAGCACTTTATGCGCTGCCGTCAGGTCGGTGTTGGGCATGACGATGGCGAACTCTTCACCGCCGTAGCGGCCGATGAAGTCGGTCTTGCGCAGGCGCTGCTTGAGAAACAGCGCCAGGCTCTTGATTACCCGGTCGCCCATGGGGTGACCATGGCTGTCATTGACCTTCTTGAAGTGGTCGATGTCGAGCATGGCAAAGCTCAGCGGCTGTGCTTCGCGGCGGGCGCGGAAGCTGCAGTCTTCGAGCAGTTGCAGGATATGGGTGTGGTTATACAGCCCGGTCAGGCTGTCACGGACCATCCGCGCCTTGAGATTGCGCGCACGTGCGGCACGGTTGCGCACCGTGGTGATCAGGTGGCGCGAGCGGATCGGCTTGGTCAGGAAGTCATCGCCGCCTTCACTCATGGCGTCGAGCTGCTTGTCCAGGTCGTCCTCGGCGGACAGGTAAATGATCGGCACGCTGACGTAGCGGTCATTGTGACGAATCACCTTGGCCAGCTCGGTACCGGTGCAGTCGGGCATGTACATGTCGAGGATGATCAGGTCGGGCTGGAAGTCGGCCAGCTCGGCCATGGTGCGGATCGGCTCGATCAGGGTCCGGGTGACGATGCCGGCACTGTTGAGCAGGCGCTCGGTGTGCATGGCCTGGGCCCGCGAGTCGTCGATGATCAGCACCCTGAAGGGTTCGTACTGGGTGACGCTGGTCAACAGCTCGACTTTTTCCAGCAGGCTGGACGCTTCCAGGGTGCCGGTCAGAAACTCCTGACCACCGGCGCGCACGGCCGCCAGACGCGTGGGCGTGTCGGTTTCATGCAGGCTGAAGAACAGCAACGGCACCCGTTGCTCCAGGCCTTGCTGGGCCTGGGCCGCCAGTTGCAGGCCGACACCGCTGCCGCTGAAGTCGACATCCATGACGATCGCCGATGGCAGCCGCTCGCTCATCGAGGCACGAAACGCATCGGCGCTGTACAAGGCTTGTACACCGAGGCCGAAGAACTCCAGTTGCTGGGCCAGGCGCTCGGCGCGGTCATGGTCCTGGAGCATGATGTAGACCGGTTTGCGCAACGGCGGCAACGGCACCTGTTCGAGCTGGTCGCCCTGGCGCAGGCCGGTGCGCGACAGGCGCTGCATCAGCCGGTTGAGTTCGCTGATCAGATGACTGCTCAAGCGCGCGCTGTTGGCCTCGACGGCCTCCAGGGTGTGGCCGATGGCCTCGGCCAGTTCGCTGTGCTCAGGTTGTTCGAAACGCGCGGCGTAGCGCTGTAGACGCAGGTTGGCTTCGCACAGTTCGCCCAGATCGCCAGTCGACCACTCGCTGCGCTGCAGGCGCTGCCAGATCTCGAGTATCTGCCGAGCCTGGTGAATCACCCGCTGGGCAAAATGTTGCTTGAGGCGTTCACGGTTGGGGTCTTCTGGCTCGGTCATGTCCTGACTACTTATATGGGGTGAGGCAGTTCGAGTGATGGCTCTATGCTAGCACCACTTACTGGACAATCGAGTGCCTTGTATCAATTATCTGTACAGGTTTGTTATTCATTTGCTGACTCGATAGTCGCTTATGCGAACCGACCCGCTTGATTTATAGTGCAGCGATACTTGCCGACCCCGGCAGGCGGCGCACCGTGGAAATTCCGCAGCGCGCTGGCACGAAGCCCGGGGGTTGCGGTCGAACCCCTTGAACCGACGTGACAGAAAGGACAACGCCATGCTGGACTGGAAAAACCGTACAGGCAAAGCCGAAGCGCGCGAGCGGGTCGAGCCCCGCAGTGCCGCCACCCGCAGCTATTTCGGCGGCCTGTTCTTCAGCCGTGCCCTGGGCACGCTGATTGGCCTGTACCTGCTGGTGTGCATTGGCCTGGGTTGGTACTGGAGCGCCGAGCCGGACCTGTTCCCGGTCCAGCAAAATGCCCAGGCTGCCGCCGAAATGACCGGCCAGCAGATGGTTGTTGGCTACACCACCGTAGAAACCCTCAAGACCGTTGCCGGCACCTTGCTGCACAAACCCGGCGGCTACATTTCCAACGACCGCTTCCCGCCTGGCCTGTGGATGGACAACATGCCCAGCTGGGAATACGGCGTGCTGGTCCAGGTTCGCGACCTGAGCCGGGCGCTGCGCAAGGACTTCGCCCGCTCGCAGTCGCAGTCCGCTGAAGACGCCGACCTGGCCAAGGCCGAGCCGCGCTTCAACTTTGACAACAAGAGCTGGATCCTGCCGTCGAGCGAGTCGGAGTTCCAGGAAGGCATCAATTCCCTGAGCCGCTACCAGAAGCGTCTGGCCTCGGCGGATCAGCAAGGTGCGCTGTTCTACACCCGTGCCGACAACCTCAACAACTGGCTGGGTGACGTCGCCACCCGCCTGGGTTCGTTGTCGCAGCGCCTGTCGGCCAGCGTGGGCCGGGTCAAGCTCAACAGCACCCTGAAGACCGAGTCGGTGGTTGCCGGCCAGGCGCCGCAGCTCGATGAAGAAGTGGTCGAAACCCCGTGGCTGCAGATCGACAACGTCTTCTATGAAGCCCGTGGTCAGGCCTGGGCACTGTCGCACCTGCTGCGCGCCATCGAAGTGGACTTCGCCGACGTTCTGGCGAAGAAGAACGCCACGGTCAGCGTGCGGCAGATCATTCGCGAGCTGGAGGCCTCTCAGGAGCCGCTGTGGAGCCC
The DNA here is from genome assembly GCF_028682475.1 of Pseudomonas putida. Classification (GTDB taxonomy): domain Bacteria; phylum Pseudomonadota; class Gammaproteobacteria; order Pseudomonadales; family Pseudomonadaceae; genus Aquipseudomonas; species Aquipseudomonas putida_AG. Next base: position 3,631 of record NZ_JANHLE010000019.1, on the reverse strand, counting down.
GATGGTGCTCAATGGCAGCGGCTTCGGCATGTGGGCCAACCACTCGCTGGTCATGGCCAACTACATCTCCCGCGCCAACGCGGCGGTGATCGACCTGCGCCAACTGTTGTCGCAAGGCTGATCGGTGGCCATTTCCAGACAAGAGGCGGCGCACCGCGCTGCCTCCGATGCCGAACTGATCGCCTGGGTCGACGAGCAGGATCGGCTGCTGGGGGCACTGCCTCGCGCCGAATTGCGTGAAAAGGGCCTGATCGGGCGCGGCACTTACATTCTGTTGTTCAACTCGGCCGGTGAGTTGTGCGTGCACCGGCGCACCGAGAGCAAGGCGATTTACCCGGGGTACTGGGATGTCGCTGCCGGTGGCATGGTCCAGGCCGACGAAAGCTTTGCCGAGTCGGCTGCCCGCGAACTGGAAGAAGAGTTGGGCGTGACCGGGGTCGAGCTGACCGCCCACGAACGCTTTTTCTTCGACCAGCCCGGCAACCGCCTCTGGTGCGCGGTGTTTTCAGCGGTCTGGGACGGGCCTTTGCGCCTGCAGCCCGAAGAGGTCAGCGAAGCGCGGTTTCTGCCGCTCGAACAGGCCCTGGCCGACAGTCGGCAACAGCCGTATTGCCCCGATTCCCTGGCCGCTTTGCAGCGCTATATCGACCGTCGGGCCTGAAGTCGCGAATCCTGTGCAAATTGGCGCAGTTTTGGACTTAGCATCCGCGGCATTTATCGTTACACTGCGCGGCCTTTCAAGGCTGCCGTACCCTGGGTACGGCAGTTGCGCTGCCCCTGCCAGAGTGGGGCTTCGCGGTCGGTACCCTGCCCGGGGCGTCGACCAGTTTTTGTCCTCACCGTACGAGGATCAAAAGTGGCCAAAAAAGCCGCATCATTTGCCGCCCTCGGTGGCCTGGTGTTCTCCACTGATGCAGGTCGGCATTGTCCGGACTGCAGCAAACCCATAGATGCCTGCATCTGCAAACAGACGCTCATCCCCGAAGGCGATGGCATTGCTCGCGTGCGCCGCGAAAGCAAAGGCCGTGGCGGCAAGACGGTGACGACCATCAGCGGTGTACCGCTGCCCCTGGAACAGCTCAAGGATCTGGCCAGCACGCTCAAGCGCCGCTGCGGAACCGGCGGCGCGTTGAAAGACGGGGTCATCGAAATCCAGGGCGATCATGTCGAGCTGTTGTTGGCAGAGCTGATCAAACAAGGCTTCAAAGCGAAAAAGTCCGGCGGTTGAATACCGCATCGCGATTTTTTGCCGTTCGCTTTCTAAACTCGTTCCCGTAGGAAGGGTCTATCCCTGAACACGGAAAATCGTCATTTCCAGGTTTTACACTGCGCCCGCCGACCGTGGGCCGGTGTTTTTCGACTTTCTATATAGGGGACTTCAATGTCCGTACGACGCACACGCAAAGATGATGGCAGCCAATGGACAGTTGCGGACAGCCGCAGTGTTTACGGGATTCGCCATTGGGGGGCCGGTTACTTCGCAATCAACGAGGCCGGCCGCGTCGAAGTCCGCCCCAACGGGCCTGGCAGCGCACCGATCGATCTGTACGAACAGGTCGACGAGCTGCGCAAGAGCGGCCTGTCGCTGCCGCTGCTGGTGCGTTTCCCAGACATCCTGCAAGACCGCGTGCGCCAGCTGACCGGTGCGTTCGACGCCAACATCGCACGCCTGGAGTACCAGAGCCAGTACACCGCGTTGTACCCGATCAAGGTCAACCAGCAGGAAGCGGTGGTGGAAAACATCATCGCCACCCAGAACGTGTCCATCGGCCTTGAGGCCGGTTCCAAGCCGGAACTGCTGGCGGTACTGGCGCTGGCACCGAAGGGCGGCACCATCGTCTGCAACGGTTACAAGGACCGTGAGTTCATTCGTCTGGCACTGATGGGCCAGAAGCTCGGCCACAACGTCTTCATCGTCATCGAGAAAGAGTCGGAAGTGGCCCTGGTGATCGAAGAAGCGGCCGAGCTCAAGGTCAAGCCGCAGGTCGGTCTGCGCGTGCGCCTGTCGTCGCTGGCGTCGAGCAAATGGGCCGATACCGGTGGCGAGAAGTCCAAGTTCGGCTTGTCGGCTGCGCAACTGATCTCGGTGGTCCAGCGTTTCCGCGACGCCGGCCTCGATCAGGGCATCCGCCTGCTGCACTTCCACATGGGTTCGCAGATCGCCAACCTGGCCGACTACCAGCACGGTTTCAAGGAAGCGATCCGTTACTACGGCGAGCTGCGCGCCCTGAACCTGCCGGTCGATCACATCGACGTCGGTGGCGGCCTGGGTGTCGACTACGACGGTACCCACTCGCGCAACGCCAGCTCGATCAACTACGACATGGACGATTACGCCGGTGTCGTGGTCGGCATGCTCAAAGAGTTCTGCGATGCCCAGGGCCTGCCGCATCCGCACATCTTCTCCGAGAGCGGCCGCTCGCTAACCGCCCACCACGCCATGCTGGTGGTGCAGGTTACCGACGTCGAGAAGCACAACGACGAAGTGCCGGTGATCGACAACAAGGAAAGCCTGCCCGAGACCGTCCAGTGGCTGGCCGACCTGCTCGGTCCGACCGATATCGAGATGGTCACCGAGACTTACTGGCGTGCCACGCACTACATGAGCGACGTGGCCGCGCAGTACGCCGACGGCAAGATCACCCTGGCCGAGAAAGCCCTGGCCGAGCAGTGCTACTTCGCCGTCTGCCGGCGCCTGCACAACTCGCTCAAGGCGCGTCAGCGTTCGCACCGTCAGGTGCTGGACGAGCTCAACGACAAGCTCGCCGACAAGTACATCTGCAACTTCTCGGTGTTCCAGAGCCTGCCGGACACCTGGGCCATCGGCCAGGTCCTGCCGATCCTGCCGCTGCATCGCCTCGACGAAGAGCCGATGCGCCGTGCGGTGCTGCAGGACCTGACCTGCGACTCCGATGGCAAGATCAACCAGTACGTCGACGAGCAGAGCATCGAGACCAGCCTGCCGGTGCACGGCATCAACGAGGGTGAGGACTACCTGCTGGGGATTTTCCTGGTCGGTGCCTACCAGGAGATTCTCGGTGACATGCACAACCTGTTTGGTGACACCGACTCGGTGAACATCTACCAGAACCCCAACGGCACTGTGTACCACGCCGGTATCGAGACCCACGACACCATCGAAGACATGCTGCGCTACGTGCACCTGTCGCCGGAGGAGTTGATGACGCACTACCGCGACAAGTGCGCCAGCGCCAAGATCACCGCGCGTGAGAAGACCCAGTTCCTTGATGCCTTGCGTCTGGGGCTGACGCGTTCGTCTTACCTGTCGAGCTGATGCAATCGCGGGGCAAGCCCGCTCCCACCGGGGGTTGTGTGAACCTGGTGGGACCTGCTTTGAAAGCTCCCACTTCGGTGGGAGCAACTGTCTTGTAGGAGCGGACTGCCCGGTGGGAGCGGGCTTGCCCCGCGATGAGGCCCACATAGCCACATCATTTCCCCCAATCTCGGCTGATCAGAATGATCACAACGGTTGCCAGCCTCAAGGCTGCTCTCGTAGCGCTTGCGCGGCCAATTCCTCCTCACGCTTGGCGATGGCAGCTTCCAGCTCCGGGGAGCGCTTGGCCCACTGCTCGGGCGGCAGTGGTTTGGACCATTCGATAATGGCGGGATA
>NZ_JANHLE010000018.1 GCF_028682475.1 Pseudomonas putida | reverse complement strand
GGTACTGCGGACTACAAAAAACCAGGCATAAAAAAGGCCACCCGAAGGTGGCCTTAATCACTAGAGAGAGTGTTCGAACTTACACTGCCGCAACCGGACGCATGTAAGAGATCGGTGCCGTACTGGCATCTTCGAAAGTCACCACTTCCCAGGCATCTGTTTCCTCGATCAGCTTGCGCAGCAGCTGGTTGTTCAGCGCGTGTCCGGACTTGTAGCCCTTGAACTCGCCAATCAGGCTGTTGCCCAGCAGGTAGAGGTCGCCGATGGCGTCGAGGATCTTGTGCTTGACGAATTCGTCTTCGTAACGAAGGCCGTCTTCATTGAGCACGCCGTCCTTGTCGACCACGATGGCGTTTTCCACGCTGCCGCCGAGCGCGAGGTTGTGCTTGCGCAGGTACTCGATATCGCTCATGAACCCGAAGGTCCGGGCGCGGCTGACTTCCTTCACGAACGAGGTGCTGGAAAAGTCCACGCTGGCACTTTGGGTCCGGTTACGGAACACCGGGTGATCGAAATCGATCTCGAAACTCACCTTGAATCCGTCGAACGGCAGGAAAGTGGCGCGCTTGTCGCCGTCTTCCACTGTCACTTCGCGCAGGATGCGGATGAATTTCTTGGCTGCGTCCTGTTCTTCCAGGCCGGCAGATTGAATCAGGAATACGAAGGGTCCTGCGCTACCGTCCATGATCGGCACTTCGGACGCGGAGAGCTCGACGTAGGCGTTATCGATGCCCAGGCCAGCCATGGCCGAGAGCAAGTGCTCAACCGTGTCTACCTTGGTATCGCCATTGACCAGAGTCGTCGACATGGTGGTCTCGCCGACATTTGCCGCGCGGGCGGGAATTTCCACCACGGGGTCGAGGTCGGCACGGCGAAATACGATGCCGGTATCCACAGGTGCAGGTTTGAGGGTCAGGTATACCTTCTCCCCGGAGTGCAGGCCGACACCTGTGGCACGGATAATATTCTTCAGGGTGCGTTGTTTAATCATGGCATTGGCCGCTTCAGCGCAAATTGCGAACTGGTATCAACAAAGGCTGAGGATAATACCAGACCCGGCCTTTGCTGAACACCAATCACCCTTATACCCCTGATAAATTTCATCAATCGGCCTGACGACGCAGGAAAGCCGGGATGTCCAGGTAATCCAGATCGTCTTGCGGATTGAGCTTGGCAGCAGCGGCTGCACCGGCATGCGCCTGATTGCGCATTACGGTCGGACGCTCCAGATCACGGTAGTTCACCGACGACTGTTCGTTGCGCACAGGCGCCGGAGCCGGGGTCTGCTGCTGCATCGCAGCGCTTTGCAGGGTGTTGTCGATGACCTTGACCGGCTTCTCGATCTTCGCGCCCAGGCCCGTGGCAACCACGGTCACGTGCAGCTCGTCACGCATGTCCGGATCGATAACGGTACCGACCTTGACCATGGCGTGATCGGAAGCGAAGGCTTCGATGATGCTACCGACGTCCGAGTACTCACCCAGCGACAGGTCAGGACCTGCGGTGATGTTGACCAGGATGCCGCGAGCGCCCTGCAGGTTGACGTCTTCGAGCAGCGGGTTGCGGATCGCCGCTTCAGTCGCTTCACGTGCACGGTTAGGACCGCTGGCGCAGCCAGTGCCCATCATCGCCATGCCCATTTCGCTCATCACGGTCCGTACGTCGGCAAAGTCGACGTTGATCATGCCCGGACGCTTGATGATGTCGGAGATACCGCGAACGGCACCGGCCAACACGTCGTCAGCCTTGGCGAAGGCCGACAGCAGGCTGGCGTCTTTCCCGAGGATGGTAAGCAGTTTTTCGTTCGGGATGGTGATCAGCGAGTCGACGCTGTCTGCCAGTGCACGGATGCCTTCATCGGCGATCTGCATGCGCTTGCGGCCTTCGAACGGGAACGGACGGGTCACCACCGCAACGGTGAGGATACCCAGTTCCTTGGCCACTTCGGCGATGATCGGCGCAGCACCGGTACCGGTACCGCCGCCCATGCCGGTGGTGATGAACACCATGTTGGTGCCCTGCAGTACTTCGGCGATGCGCTCACGGTCTTCCAGCGCGGCCTGACGGCCGACTTCCGGATTGGCACCGGCACCCAGTCCCTTGGTGACACCGGTACCCAGTTGCAGAATGGTCCGCGCGCCGATGTTTTTCAGCGCTTGAGCATCGGTGTTGGCGCAGATGAACTCAACGCCCTCGATGTTGCTCTTGACCATGTGATTGACGGCGTTGCCACCGCCGCCACCGACGCCGATCACTTTGATGACCGGACTTTGCGGGACGTTGTCTACGAGCTCGAACATTTTCCCTCTCCTTACAGTTCTCTAGTTTTTGCGCCTACTACTACTGCTTTGAAACTTTAAAAGTTGCCTTTGACCCAGCGTGTGAAACGCTCGAACGCTGGAGCTTTTGGTTCATCGCCATAGTTGTTGTTGCTGGTGCCGGTCAGGCTGACGCCGTCGGACTGCTTCTGCAGGCCGTAGGTCAGCAAGCCCACACCGGTGGAATAAATCGGGTTGCGCACGACATCGCTCAGACCCCGGACGCTATGCGGCACGCCCAGGCGTACCGGCATGTGGAAAATCTCTTCGGCCAGCTCTACCGCACCTTCCATCTTCGCGGTACCACCGGTCAGAACGATGCCCGCCGGCACCAGGTCTTCGTAGCCGCTGCGGCGCAGCTCGGCCTGGATCAGGGTGAACAGCTCGTCGTAACGCGGCTCGACCACTTCGGCCAGGGCCTGGCGCGACAGCTCGCGCGGCGGACGGTCACCGACGCTCGGCACCTTGATGGTTTCACCGGCACCGGCCAGCTTGGCCAGGGCGCAGGCGTAACGAATCTTGATCTCTTCGGCGTACTGGGTCGGGGTACGCAGGGCCATGGCGATGTCGTTGGTCACCTGGTCGCCGGCAATCGGGATCACTGCGGTATGACGGATCGCACCTTCGGTGAAGATGGCGATGTCAGTGGTACCGCCACCGATGTCCACCAGGCACACGCCCAGCTCTTTCTCGTCATCGGTCAGCACCGAGTAGGCCGAGGCCAGCTGCTCGAGGATGATGTCGTCGATTTCCAGGCCACAGCGGCGCACGCACTTCTCGATGTTCTGGGCAGCATTGACGGCGCAGGTGACCACGTGGACCTTGGCTTCCAGACGCACGCCGGACATGCCAAGCGGCTCGCGCACGCCTTCCTGGTTGTCGATCACGTAGTCCTGCGGCAGGGTATGCAGGACCCGCTGGTCGGCCGGAATGGCAACGGCCTGAGCGGCATCGAGGACGCGCTCGAGGTCAGCCGCACTGACTTCACGGTCGCGGATCGCGACGATGCCGTGGGAGTTCAGGCTGCGGATGTGATTGCCGGCGACGCCAACGAACGCCGAGTGGATCCGGCAGCCGGCCATCAGCTGGGCTTCTTCCACCGCCCGCTGGATCGACTGCACGGTCGATTCGATATTGACCACCACGCCCTTCTTCAGCCCGCGCGAAGGATGGGTGCCGATACCGACGATTTCCAGGGTACCGTCGGCCGCGACTTCGCCCACCAGCGCCACTACCTTGGAGGTGCCGATATCGAGCCCGACGATCATTTTGCCGCTATGCGCATTTGCCATGGTCCTGCCTCTCTCTAATTCTTCGCAACGGCGGGTTGGGCCGTCGTCGGTGCAATCGGTTCCCGCCAGCCGACGGCCAGGCCGTTGGCGTAACGCAGATCGATGCGGGCGATGTTCGTGATCTGTTCTTTGAGTGTCTTGTCGTAAATGGCAATGAAACGGCGCATTTTTTCCACCAGATGGTCGCGCCCCAGCAGCAGTTCAACACCTGGCCCGGCGCTGCCGGCGCCAGTGGTCAGGAACCAGCTGCCGCGCTCGCGCACTTCCAGCCGGGCAATCGAAAAGCCCATTGGCCGCAACATCTGGCTCAGTACCTGATATTGCTGCATCACTTGTTGCTGCGCCCGCTGCGGCCCGAACAGCTGCGGCAGGTGCTCGTAGTTGGCCAGTTCGCGCGGGGTGAAAGCCTGGCCCTGGTTATTGAGCAAGGCTTCTTCGCCCCAACGCGCTACCGGCAACTGTTCTTCCAGGCGGATCACCACTTCGTCCGGCCACACCCGACGTACTTCGGCATGGGCGATCCAGGGCATCTGCTCAAGCTCGGCGCGCATGCTCGCCAGGTCGACAGTGAAGAAGCTGGCCGCCACATAAGGGGCGATTCGCTGCTGCACCGCTTGCTGGCTGATGTAGCTGAGGTCGCCCTGCACGGCGATCTTGGTGATCGGCCGGTCGGCATACGGCATCAGCCGTTGCGCGCCTTCATAGGCAGCAAAACCTGCAGCGACCAGCAGCACCGGCCAGAGCAGGCGCTTGAACATGCTGAAGTTGGCCTTGGGCAGGCGCGCCGACAGTGGCTCTTTAGCCACCATCCGGCTGGCACCACGCGGCACCGGCTTGTTACGGCCGGTGGCGGGTTGCTGATGACGTAACATCGCGCCTTGCATGGGCTTAACCTCGCGCCTCGACGCTGGCCGCCAGGATCGCCAGCACCAACTGCTGGAAGTCCAGACCGGCCGCGCGTGCCGCCATAGGGACCAGGCTGTGATCAGTCATGCCTGGTGCGGTGTTGACTTCGAGCAGCCAGAAACGCCCCTGCTCGTCCTGCATGACGTCCAGCCGTCCCCAGCCAGCGATGCCGATGGCGTCGCAAGCACGGGCGGTCAGGTCGATCAGTTCCTGTTCTTTCTCTGCGCTCAAGCCACACGGAATCCGGTACTGGGTATCGGAAGCCAGGTACTTGGCGTCGTAGTCGTAGAATGTGTGCGGCGTGCCCAGTGCGATCGGCGGCAATACCTGGCCACGCAGGGTCGCGACGGTGAACTCCGGACCGTGAATCCATTGTTCGACCAACACTTGCGAATCGTAGGTAGCGGCGTCTTTCCAGGCGGCGATCAATTCGTCGACACCGTTCACTTTCGCCATACCGATACTGGAACCTTCATGGGCCGGTTTGACGATCAAAGGGAAGCCCAGTTCCGCACCTGCAGAAATACAGTCAGCTTCGCTGGTGAGCACGGCGTGACGCGGGGTCGGAATGCCCAGGCTGTGCCAGACCTGTTTGGTCCGCAGCTTGTCCATGGCCAGCGCCGAAGCGAGGATGCCACTGCCGGTGTAAGGAATGCCCAGGCACTCCAGCAGGCCCTGCATACTGCCGTCTTCGCCGCCACGGCCGTGGAGGATGATGAACGCGCGGTCGATCTTCCCGCTTTGCAGGCGATCGAGCAGGTCGTCGCCGACATCGATGGCGACCACGTCGACACCGGCACTGGTCAGCGCTTCGATCACGGCGGCACCGGATTTCAGCGAAACTTCGCGTTCGGCGCTCTTGCCGCCGTAAAGCACGGCTACGCGACCGAAGGCTTTCGGGTCGATGGTCGAGTGCAACGTGGCGTATGCGTTATCAGTCATTTCGACTTCCCCTGACTGGCAACAGCACCAGCGAACAACGGACTCTTGAGTAATTGCGGGGCCAGGCCACCGATATCACCGGCGCCTTGGCACAGCAGGATGTCGCCGGCACGCAGCAGCGGCTTGACCAGCGGCGCCAGTTCGATGCCGCGCTCGATGTAGATCGGGTCGAGCTGACCGCGCTGACGGATGCTGTGGCACAGCTGACGGCTGTCGGCACCGGGGATCGGCTCTTCGCCGGCCGGGTAGACTTCCATCAGCAGCAGCACGTTGGCGTCCGCCAGGACCTGGACGAAATCGTCGTACAGGTCACGGGTGCGGCTGTAACGGTGCGGCTGGTAGACCATCACCAGACGGCGCTCAGGCCAGCCACCGCGTACGGCCTTGATCACTGCCGCCACTTCGGTCGGGTGGTGACCATAGTCGTCGACCAGCATCACGCTGCCACCTTCTACCGGCAGTTCGCCGTAGACCTGGAAGCGGCGCCCTACCCCCTGGAACCCCGACAGGCCCTGGACGATGGCTTCATCGCTGATGCCTTCGTCGGTGGCAATGGCGATGGTCGCCAGCGCGTTGAGCACATTGTGGTTGCCCGGCATGTTGACCGATACGTCCAGCGGCTCGCGGTCGCGGCGCAGCACGGTGAAGTGGGTCTGCATGCCCGACTGGCGAACATTGATCGCGCGCACGTCAGCTTCTTCGCTGAAACCGTAGGTAACCGCCGGACGCTTGACCTGCGGCAGGATCTCGCGCACTACCGGGTCGTCCAGGCACATCACCGCCAGACCGTAGAACGGCAGGTTGTGCAGGAACTCGACGAAGGTTTTCTTCAGCTTGTTGAAGTCACCTTCGTAGGTCGCCATGTGGTCGGCGTCGATGTTGGTAACCACAGCCACCAGCGGCTGCAGATGCAGGAAGCTGGCGTCGCTTTCGTCGGCTTCGGCGATCAGGTAGCGGCTGGTGCCCAGTTGTGCATTGGTGCCGGCTGCATTCAGGCGGCCCCCGATGACGAAGGTCGGGTCCAGGCCACCGGCGGCAAATACCGAAGCGAGCAGGCTGGTGGTGGTGGTCTTGCCATGGGTACCGGCGACGGCGATGCCGTGGCGATAACGCATCAGCTCGGCGAGCATTTCGGCACGCGGCACCACCGGAATACGCCGTTCAAGGGCGGTGGCGACTTCCGGGTTGGCCGGGTTGATGGCACTGGAAACCACCAGCACATCGGCGCTCGCAGCGTTCTCGGCGCGGTGACCGATAAAGATCTGCGCACCGAAGGACTCCAGGCGCTGGGTAACCGCGGAGGTCTTGAGGTCCGAGCCCGATACCTGATAACCCAGGTTCAGCAGCACCTCGGCGATCCCGCACATGCCCACGCCGCCGATACCGACGAAGTGGATGCGGCGGATGCGGCGCATTTCTGGCTGTGGCATGGCTTTCTTGCTTTCAACCATGGGCCACCTCCAGGCAGATATCGACCACGGTGCGGGTGGCCGCGGGTTTGGCCAGGCGCCGGGCAGTGGCGGCCATGGTGGAGAGTTTTTCCGGTTGCATCAGCACCTCGTTCAGGCGTTCAGCGAGTTGCGCTGCGCCAGTTGTCGCTTGTGGCATCAGGAAGGCAGCGCCTTCGCGGGCCAGATAATGGGCGTTGTGGGTCTGGTGATCGTCGATGGCATGGGGCAACGGCACCAGCATCGATGGCAAGCCGGCCGCAGCCAGCTCACTGACGGTCAGCGCGCCTGCGCGGCAGACCACCAGATCGGCCCAGGCGTACGCCTTGGCCATGTCCTTGATAAACGGCTCTACCTGAGCCTCGACTCCAGCCTCGCGATAGCGCTCGGCGGTAATCTGGTCGTGCTGTTTACCCGCCTGGTGGAACACGTCTGGACGAATGTCCGCAGCGACCTGGGCCAGGGCTTGGGGCAGCAGTTTGTTCAGCGGTTCGGCGCCCAGGCTTCCGCCCAGCACCAGCAAGCGTGGCCGACGCGCACCCAAGGGCTCGCGCGGGGTGTCCATGAACAGTTCGCTGCGCACCGGATTACCGGTGGTGCGCAGCTTGTCCGAGGCAGCAAACGTGCCGGGGAAAGCTTCGCAGACTCGGCCGGCCAACGGCACCAGCAACCGATTGGCGGTACCGGCGCGGGCATTCTGCTCGTGAACCACTACAGGTACACCACAGAGCCGGGCAGCAACGCCTCCCGGGCCGGTCACGTAACCACCAAAACCGATCACGCAGACCGGCTTGAGCTGGGCAATGATGCGCCGCGCCTGCAGTACAGCCTTGACCAGGGTGAACGGCGCCTTGAGCAGCGACAGCTTGCCCTTGCCGCGCAGGCCGGTGACCTGAATCAGGTGCAACTGCAAGCCCGCCTGGGGCACCAGTTCGTTCTCGATGCCACGCGGAGTGCCCAGCCAGTGCACGGTGTAACCACGCGCCTGGAACTCACGGGCACAGGCCAGTGCCGGGAACACGTGGCCCCCGGTGCCGCCTGCCATGATCAGTACATTCTTGCCGTCAGCGGCCATGATGCGGCTCCTCGGCAAAATCGCTTTCATTGAATTCGTGCTCTTCGCTACCCAGATGGGTGCGACTTTCCCACTCGATCCGCAGCAACAGCCCGACACAAGCGCAGCAGATCACCAGCGAACTGCCGCCGTAGCTGAGGAACGGCAGGGTCAGACCCTTGGTTGGCAGGAGACCGACGTTCACGCCGATGTTGATCAGGAACTGGCCAATCCACAGGAAGGCCAGGCCAAAGGCCACATAGGCGGCAAAGTACTGCTTGGCTTTTTCAGCCCACAAACCGATGTACAGCGCACGCACCGTGACGAACACGAACAGCGCCACGGTGAGCAGCGAGCCGACCACGCCCAGCTCTTCGGCCAGTACCGAGAACACGAAGTCGGTATGCGCTTCCGGCAGGTAGAACTGCTTCTGTACGCTGTTGCCAAGACCGACGCCCAGCCACTCGCCCCGCCCGAAAGCAATCAGTGCCTGGGTCAACTGGTAGCCGGAGCCGAACTGGTCGGACCAGGGGTCGGTGAAGGTAATCAGACGCGCCATCCGGTAAGGCTGGGCCTGCACCAGGACAAACACCGCCGCCACCGCCAGCACCACCATCAAACTGAAGCGGAACAGACCCACGCCGCCGAGGAACAGCATCGCCGCGGCCGCGCCCATCATCACTACCGTGGCGCCGAAGTCCGGCTCCATCAGCAGCAGGCCGGCCATGGGCAGCAAGACGATGAACGGCTTGAAGAAGCCCATCCAGCTTTCGCGCACTTCGGTCTGGCGACGGACCAGGTAACCGGCCAGGTAGATCACCACGAAGACCTTGGCGATTTCCGACGGCTGGACGTTGAAGAAGCTGAAGCCGATCCAGCGCATCGAACCGTTCACTTCGCGGCCGATGCCCGGCACCAGAACCAGTACCAGCAAGCCAAAGGCGCCGACCAGCATGGTGAAGCCCATCTTCTGCCAGGTGGCGATCGGCACCATCATGGTAACGATGCAGGCGAACACGCCAATGGCCACGTACACCAGGTGGCGGAACATGTGATACAGCGGGTTGCCCGACTGCGCGGCGGCCACTTCCGAGGACGCCGAGGTGATCATCACCAGGCCAAGGCCGAGCAGCGCCAGGCAACCGGCGAGCATGGCGAAATCGAGGTCGATGCCACGCCCGCTGATCAGCGGCGACGGATAGGGCTTGATGATGCCGAAGATCATGCCAGCCCTCCTACGGCCTGGGCGAACAGGCGCCCACGCTCTTCAAAATTCTTGAACATGTCGAGACTGGCGCAGGCCGGCGACAGCAGCACGGCATCGCCAGGCTGAGCCAGTTCGGCACATTGCTGCACCGCTTCATCGAGAGTTTTCACCCGGATCAGCGGCACGCTGTCACCCAGCGCCTCGGCCAGACGCTCGGCATCGCGCCCCAGCAGCACAACGGCGCGGCAGTGCGCCGCCACCGGCGCACGCAGAGCGCTGAAATCCGCACCTTTGCCATCGCCGCCGGCAACCAGCACCAGCTTGCCGTCGATATCGGCACCCAGACCTTCGATGGCGGCCAGAGCGGCGCCGACGTTGGTGGCCTTGGAGTCGTCGTACCAGTTCACCCCGTCGCGCTCGCGCAGCCATTGGCAGCGATGCGCCAGACCGGCGAAGGTGCGCAGGCTGGACAGCATGGCGTCCATCGGCAGGCCCACCGCATGGCCCAGAGCCAAAGCCGCCAGGGCGTTGGACTGGTTGTGCGAACCACGGATTTTCAGCTCGCGTACTGGCATCAGGTTCTGGAACTCGAACGCCAGGTACTTTTCACCATTCTCTTCGCGCAAGCCAAAGGCCTTGAAGTCAGGCGTGTTCAGACCGAAGGTCCACACCGGCTGGTTCTCGGCCAGCAACGGGCGGCTCAGGGCGTCCTGACGGTTGACCACCACTTGCCGCGCGCCACGGAAAATCCGGTGCTTGGCCAGGTGATAGGCCGGCAGGCCACTGTAGCGGTCCATATGGTCTTCGCTGACATTGAGCACGGTGGCCACTTCAGCGTTGAGCTGGTCGGTGGTTTCCAGCTGGAAACTCGACAGTTCCATCACGTACAGCTCGACGTCGTCACTGAGCAGGTCCAGCGCCGGGGTACCGAGGTTGCCGCCGACAGCCACACGCTTGCCAGCGGCAGCCGCCATTTCGCCGACCAGGGTAGTCACGGTGCTTTTCGCGTTGGAACCGCTGATGGCGATGATCGGCGCCTTGGCGTTACGGGCAAACAGTTCGATATCGCCGGACAGCTTCACGCCACGGGCAGCGGCTTGCTGCAGCGCCGGTGTGGCCAGGGCCAGCCCGGGGCTGACATACAGCTCGTCGGCGCGGCAGAGAAACTCGACGTCCAGCTCGCCACAGCGCACTTCCACCTGCGGGTAATCGCGGCGCAGGGTTTCCAGTTCCGGCGGTTGTTCACGGGTGTCGGCGACCGCAAAGGCAACGCCCCGATTCGCCAGGAAGCGAACCAGGGACATGCCGCTCTTGCCGAGGCCGACAACGATGCGGAAGTGGTCAGAAGCGATCAGTGACACGCGTTTCTACCTCAGTTTCAGGGTGGCAAGGCCGATCAGCACCAGAATCACGGTGATAATCCAGAAACGGACGATCACCCGCGGCTCGGGCCAACCCTTGAGTTCAAAGTGGTGATGAATCGGAGCCATACGGAACACTCGCTTGCCGGTCAGCTTGAACGAGGCCACCTGGATCACTACCGACAGGGTCTCCATGACGAACACGCCGCCCATGATGAACAGGACGATTTCCTGGCGCACGATGACCGCGATGGTGCCCAGCGCCGCACCCAGTGCCAGGGCACCGACGTCGCCCATGAACACCTGGGCCGGATAGGTGTTGAACCACAGGAAGCCCAGACCGGCACCGATCAGCGCGCCGCAGAATACGATCAGCTCACCGGCGCCCGGCACGTACGGAATCAGCAGGTACTCAGCGAATTTCACGTTGCCCGACAGGTAGCAGAAGATCCCCAGGGCGCCGCCGACCATCACGGTTGGCATGATCGCCAGGCCATCGAGGCCGTCGGTCAGGTTCACCGCGTTGCTCGAACCGACGATGACGAAGTAGGTCAGCACCACGAATCCGATACCCAGCGGGATGGTGACATCCTTGAGCATCGGCACGATCAGCGAGGTTTCGACGCTGGTTGGTGCAGTCATGTACAGGAAGATCGCCGCCCCCAGGCCGAACACCGACTGCCAGAAATACTTCCAGCGGCTTGGCAGGCCACGCGAGTTCTTCTCGATCACCTTGCGGTAGTCATCGACCCAGCCGATGGCGCCGAACAGCAAGGTAACGATCAGGACTACCCAGACATAACGGTTGGTCAGGTCGGCCCAGAGCAAGGTGCTGATACCGATAGCCGAAAGAATCAGGGCACCACCCATGGTCGGCGTGCCGGATTTTGACAGGTGCGATTGCGGGCCGTCGTTACGAACCGCTTGACCGATCTGGCGAATCTGCAGGGTACGAATCATCCAGGGGCCCAACCACAGGGCCAGCGACAACGCGGTCAGTACACCCAGAATCCCGCGCAGGGACAGGTACTGAAAGACCGCGAAGCCTTTGTAGAACTGTTGCAGATACTCAGCCAGCAGCAGCAGCATTAATGTTTCTCCCCGCTGGAACCGCACAAAGCCGCCACGACGTTTTCCATCGCAGCGCTGCGCGAACCCTTGATCAAAATAGTGGTATTGGTGGCCTGCTCGCCGCGAACGGCATCGATCAGGTCAGCTTGATTAGCGAAATGTCGGGCATTGGCGCCAAACGCTGCCACTGCGTGAGCCATGTTCGGCCCCACCGCATACAGCGCCGATACTTTATCTTTGGCGTATTCGCCTACCTGCCGATGCCCTTCCTCAGCCCACTGGCCCAATTCGCCGATATCCCCGAGCACCAGGACGGTGCGTCCGGAAAAGCCGGCGAGTATATCAACGGCAGCGCACATGGAGGTGGGGTTTGCATTGTAAGTGTCGTCAATCACCCGTACGCCGTTCGGCGCCATCTGTACGACAGTGCGGCCTTTGACGGGTTGCACGGCATTCAAGCCCTGGACGATTCCGTCCAGCGTCAGACCAAAGGCATGCGCGGCGGCGGCGGCGGCCAGTGCGTTGGCAACGTTGTGGGTGCCGAGCAGGTTGAGCTGGACGCGCCCCACGCCCAACGGGCTGTGCAGGTCGAACGCTGGGCAACCGCGCGGGTCATGAGCGATGTTGCCAGCATGGAAATCCGCGCCAGTATTGTTCAAGGCGAAGGTCAGCAGCGGACGATGACCGGCGCGGTGCTTCCAGGGGCCGAAGGCTTTGTCATCAAGGTTCAATACAGCTACGCCATCCTGACCCAGACCTTCGAGGATCTCGCCCTTGGCTTCGACAATCTTCTCCGGACCACCGAACTCGCCGACATGCGCGGTACCGGCATTATTGATCAGCGCCACTTGTGGCTTGGTCAGGCCAACGGTGTAGGCAATCTCGCCGATGCGCGAAGCGCCCAGCTCGATGACCGCCGCGGTGTGTTCCGGAGCGATATCGAGCAGGGTCAGCGGTGCACCGAGGTCATTGTTCAGGTTGCCACGCGTGGCCAGGACCGGACCGCGGGTACGCAGAATGCTGGCAAGCATTTCCTTGACCGTGGTCTTGCCGCTGGAACCGGTGATGGCGGCAACAGGCTTGTCGAAGGCAGCACGGTTCAGCGCCCCCAACTGACCAAGGGCCAGGCGGCAATCGGCAACCAGCAACTGCGGCAAGCTGCTGCCTGGCACTTCGCGCTCGACCAGAGCAGCAACAGCACCCTTGGCCTGCACGTCGTCAAGGTAGTCGTGACCATCAAAACGTGGCCCGGCCAAGGCGACAAACAGTTGCCCGGCAACGATTGCGCGGCTGTCGATGCTGACGCCGTCGAAGGTTGCATCTGCACCCAGCAGGCGGCCTTGCAGCGGTGCGGTCAACTGGCTGAGGGTCAATGGCTTAAGCATGAGGGGCCTCCCAGACGGCGAGGGCTTTTTCGGCTTCCACCAGGTCGGAAAAGTCGTGACGCTGACCGTTGATTTCCTGATAGTCCTCGTGGCCTTTGCCAGCCAGGACGATGACATCGTCAACAGCGGCGCTGGCGATCAGCTGGGCGATGGCCGTGCCGCGCCCGGCGACGAACTCGACCGCATCGGCCTTGATAAAACCTGGACGGATATCAGCAAAGATCTGCTGCGGGTCTTCTGTACGCGGGTTGTCGTCGGTGACCAGCACACGGTCAGCCAGACGCTCGGCCACTTCGGCCATCAATGGACGCTTGCCGCGATCACGATCCCCGCCGCAGCCGAACAGGCACAGCAACCGGCCTTTGGCGTGCGGACGCAGGGCCTGAAGGACTTGCTCAAGCGCATCGGGGGTGTGGGCGTAATCGACTACCACCAAGGGTTTGCTGCCGCCACCCAGGCGCTGCATACGGCCGATCGGCCCTTCCAGCATCGGAGTGACCTTGAGAATTTCATCCAGCGCGTAGTCCAGCGCCAGCAGGGTGCCGACCGCAGCCAGCATGTTGCTCAGGTTGAAGCGGCCAAGCAGGCGGCTGCGCAGGGAATGCTCACCCTGGGCCGTGACAATCACGGCGCGCACGCCGTCGTCGTCAAAATGTGCTTCGCGGCAGTACAGCGAAGCGGCAGGATCCTTGAGGCTGTAGCTGATCAGACGTGACTCGCCCTTCTCGGCCGCCAGGCGACGACCGAAGTCATCATCGAGGTTGACCACCCGGCAACGCAGGTTTGGCCAGGCGAACAGACGCGCCTTGGCGTCTTCGTAAGCCTGCATGCTGCCGTGGTAATCCAGGTGATCGCGTGACAGGTTGGTCATCACTGCAATGTCGAACGCCAGCGCCGCAACCCGGCCCTGATCGAGGGCGTGGGAAGAAACCTCCATCGCCACGGCCTTGGCCCCGCCCTTCTTCAGGTCGTTCAAGGTCGCTTGCACGGCAATCGGATCCGGCGTGGTCAAGCGGCCGCTTTGCAGCTCGCCATAGAAACCCGTGCCCAGGGTGCCAATCAGGCCGCAGCGCTGACCTAGTTTGTCCAAGGCTTGGGCCACCAGTTGAGTGACGCTGGTCTTGCCGTTGGTGCCAGTGACGCCAACCAGATTCAGCTGACGGCTCGGCTCGCCATAAAAGCGCCCGGCAATATCCGACAACTGGGCAATCAGGCCCTTGACCGGAATCAGCGGTTTATCGGTGATCGGCAGCACCGTGGCGCCTTGCGCTTCATAGGCCACAGCTGCCGCGCCGCGTTTGAGCGCATCGGCAATGTGCTCGCGACCGTCAACCTGCGCACCAGGGACCGCCAGAAACAGGTCGCCCGGACGCACATTGCGGCTGTCCAGGGTCAACTCGCGGATCGACGGATCGCTGCTGGCCTGGGTGAAAAGCTTACTCAATGGCATTGTCATCAACCGCGCCCTCCTTTGGCGGGCGCAGCATCAACCTGCTGCTGTGGAGTCGCCGGCGGCAGGTTGTCCGGCGGAATGTTCATCAGGCGCAACGTGCCGGACATGACTTTGCTGAATACCGGTGCCGAGACCAGACCACCGAAGTAGCCACCTTTGCTCGGCTCGTCGATGACCACTACCACGGCATAACGCGGGTCGCTCATCGGGCCGAAGCCGGCGAACAGCGAGCGGTAGGAATTTTCGGTGTAACCCTTGGAACCGATCGTCGCCTTACGCGCCGTACCACTCTTGCCACCGACGTGATAGAACGGCACCTGGGCACGGAACACGCCGCGCGGCGCTTCGATAACCTGCTGGACCATGCCCTGGATGGTCTTGGCGACTTCGACCGGCACCACCTGGGTGGACTCTGGCGTCTTGTCGACTTTAAGGATGCTCAACGGCACCATCTTACCGTCGTTGGCCAGCGCAGCGTAGGCATGCACCAGCTGCAGCGCGGTCACCGACAGGCCGTAGCCGTAGGACAGGGTCGCGGTTTCGGCCTTGCGCCACTCACGGTGGTTCGGCAGGTTACCGACCCGCTCACCCGGGAAGCCCAGGCCGGTGTACTGCCCCAGACCGAGCTGGGACATGACGCGATAGATCGACTCACCACCGATATCGAAGGCGATCTTGCTCATGCCGACGTTACTGGAGTTGATCAGGATGCCGGTCAGGTCAAGGATCGGGCCTTCACTCTTGGATACGTCACGAATGGTGTAACGGCCCAGCTGCAAGGTACCCGGGTAGACTTCGACCTTGTCGGTCGGCTTCCAGCGCCCGCTCTGCAGCGCAGCACTCATCGACAGCGGTTTGACCGTGGAACCGGGCTCGAACACGTCGATGATCGCGCGGTTACGCATGGCCGCCGGGAACATGCTGCGACGGTTGTTGGGGTTGTAGGTGGGCTGGTTGACCATGGCCAGCACTTCACCGGTCTTCACATCGAGAATCACCAGGCTACCGGCCTTGGCTTCCTGCTCGGCAATCGCGTTGCGCAGCTCGCGGGTCGCCAGGTATTGCAGGCGCAGGTCGATGGACAACGCCAAGGTCTTTCCGGCCTTGGCGTTTTTGGTTACCTGGATGTCTTTGATCAGCCGGCCACGCCGGTCCTTGATGACCTGGCGCTTGCCGGGCACGCCGGCCAGCCACTCATCGTAGGCCAGCTCCACCCCTTCGCGACCGTGATCATCGAGGTCGGTAAAGCCGACCATGTGCGCGGCAACATCGCCGGCCGGGTAGAAACGCCGAAATTCCTCGATGCCGTAGACACCAGGAACCTTCAGATCAAGCACCACCTGCCCCTGCTCCGGGGTCAGGCCACGCACCAGATAAATGAATTCTTTGTTGGCCTGTTGTTCCAGGCGCTGGGTCAGCTGCTGCGGGCTTTGCTTGAGCGCGGCGGCCAGTGCCGGCCAGCGCTCCTTGTAAGCCTGCATTTCCTTGGGGTTGGCCCACAGGGTGGTGACCGGGGTACTGACGGCCAGTGGTTCACCATTACGGTCGGTGATAAGTCCGCGGTGTGCAGGAATCGGGATATGGCGCAAGCTGCGGGCATCGCCCTGACCTTTGAGGAAGTCACGGTCGACCACCTGCAGGTCGATGATGCGCCAGGCAATCGCACCGACCATGACGGCCAGCAAGGCGATGACCACGCGGAAGCGCCATGGGTAGAGTGCGCCTTCGAGTTTCATCATGGCGCCACCATCCGTACTTCGTCGGCGGCCGGAATACGCATCTTCAGTTGTTCACTGGCCAGGTTCTCGATCCGGCTGTGTGCTGTCCAGGTGCTCTGCTCAAGGATCAACCGGCCCCATTCGGCCTGCGCCTTGTCACGCTCGCTGAGCTCGCCGTAAAGGGTGTTGAGCAGCTGACGGTTCCAGTGCGCGCTGTACGACACCGCCACCGAAGAAACGAGCACGGCAATGAACAGCAGAAGCATCAGGAAGCTTCCGCCTGGCAAAGGCTTGGCGAACAAGCGGCTCACCGCAGTTTCTCGGCGACGCGCATAACGGCACTGCGCGAACGTGGGTTGGCCTTGAGCTCAGCTTCAGAGGCGAATTGCGCCTTGCCGATCAGCTTGATCTTCGGCTCGAAATGCTTGTGCTGCACCGGCAGGTTGCGCGGCAGGTTGTCGGCTTCGCCCTTGACCAGTTTGCGCATGAACAGTTTGACGATGCGGTCTTCCAGGGAATGGAAGCTGATCACCACCAGACGGCCGCCGACCTCCAGGGCCTCGAGCGCGGCGTCCAGACCGGCTTCCAGGTCACCCAGTTCGTTATTGACGTGAATACGCAGCCCCTGGAAGGCACGGGTCGCCGGGTTCTTGCCCTTTTCCCAGGCAGGGTTGGCCACCTTGAGCACTTCAGCCAGATCGGCCGTGCGTTCAAAAGGCTGGATTTCGCGACGCGCCACGACCGCATTGGCCATACGCTTGGCAAAACGCTCTTCGCCATATTCCTTGAATACCCGGGCGATCTCTTCGGCCGGGGCGGTGGCAATGAACTCGGCTGCGCTGATGCCGCGCGACGGGTCCATGCGCATATCCAGCGGACCGTCGTTGAGAAAGCTGAAGCCGCGTTCCGGGTCATCGAGCTGTGGCGAAGAAACGCCCAGATCCATCAGAATGCCGCTGACCTTGCCGGCCAGGCCGCGCTGCGCGACTTCATCACCCAGCTCGGCAAAACTGCGCTGTACAATGACAAAGCGGCCGTCTTCGGCCGCCAGCGCTTGCCCGGTGGCAATCGCTTGAGGATCTTTGTCAAAACCCAGCAACCGTCCTTGCGGCCCGAGCTTGCTGAGAATCAGACGACTGTGCCCGCCACGCCCGAAGGTGCCATC
The DNA here is from genome assembly GCF_028682475.1 of Pseudomonas putida. GTDB lineage: Bacteria > Pseudomonadota > Gammaproteobacteria > Pseudomonadales > Pseudomonadaceae > Aquipseudomonas > Aquipseudomonas putida_AG. Next base: position 107,674 of record NZ_JANHLE010000018.1, on the reverse strand, counting down.
CAGATAGCAGCCATCGGCGCGTACGGCGAGAGCCTCGACGGCTTCGTCAAGCAGTACGGTGATGTGGTTAAAGCCGCTATCTATAGTCACAGGATCAAATCACGCAGTTCATCAGGCATGGCGCCCGGTTGTTGGATAGCTGCAAGGTCGGCTGCCGAAACTGCGTTCCAGGCGTCCTCGTCCCACAGCTGAAATTTGTTCAGTTGCCCCACCAGCATCGCCTTCTTGTCGAGCTTGGCGTATTCGCGCAAACGCGGAGGCACCAGGAAACGCCCACTGCCATCAAGCTCCAGATCCACCGCGTTGCCGATCAGCAAACGCTGCAGGCGACGGTTCTCTTCACGCAATGACGGCAAGGCGCGTAACTTGGCTTCAATCAGTTCCCACTCATCGAGCGGGTATACACACAAGCAAGGGTCTACTGCGTCGATAGTCACGATCAACTGCCCGGAACTACGCGAATCGAGCTCGTCACGGTACCGGCTCGGCATTGCGAGACGGCCCTTTGCGTCGAGGTTGATAGCGTTGGCTCCGCGGAACACGGCTGCGATTCCCCACTTGTTAGCTTTTTTGTGATCAGAAAACCCACTTCATGCCACTTTCTGCCACTTGCGCACACTATAGGAATCCGCCTACCACACCGTCAAGGCACGCTTATAAGGAAATCCCTTACAGATCGGAGATTTAGCGCATGGAGAGAAGAAGAAAGGACAAATCGGAGAGGTTTTTGACAAAAAAAATCAAACTCACTCAGGCAAATAGAGCCCAAAGTTAAAGTGATTTATTAAGAGTAAGATTTTTTTGGTATTACCAAGACACATCTGCTATCGAATCAAGCAGGAGGGGAAGAGGTGGAGAGTCGATCTGTAAGCCGGGTTTTGTCGAGGACAGTCATTCCTCTACGACGGCCATCACTGGACGCCTCTAGCAACCTACCCGGTTCCAACGCGGGCCGCGCCATATGGAACCCTATTTGGTCTTGCTCCGAGTGGGGTTTACCTAGCCACGAACTGTTGCCAGTCGTGCGGTGCGCTCTTACCGCACCTTTTCACCCTTACCGGCACCGAAGTGCTTAGGCGGTTGTTTTCTGTGGCACTTTCCGTAGGCTCGCGCCTCCCAGGCGTTACCTGGCACTCTGCCCTATGGAGCCCGGACTTTCCTCCCCCCTCTTTTGCGGAACAAAAGAAGGCAGCGACTGTCCGATCGACTCTCCGCCGCAAAGGTTAACGGCAGAGACGCTCAAGAACAAGCGATAAAACAAACCGTAGCACAAAGCCACTAGTTGTCTTTCTGTTTTTCCAGAGCCGCCTGATACAACAAATTCTTGCGCACGCCGGTAATTTCCGCCGCCAGCGCCGCAGCGCGCTTGAGCGGCATCTCTGCCAGCAGCAGGTCGAGCACGCGCATGGCTTCGCTGCTGACCGCCTGCTCATCTTCCGGCGCAGTCCAGCCGGCCACCAATACCACGCATTCGCCACGCTGCTGATTGCTGTCAGCCTCGACAAACGCACGCAACTCAGCCAACGGCAGGCCTTTGAGGGTTTCGAAGGTTTTGGTCAGCTCGCGCGCCAGCAAAGCGGGACGCTCGGGACCAAACACGGCCTCCATATCTTGCAGGCACTCGAGAATCCGGTGCGGCGCCTCATAGAAGATCAGGGTACGCGGCTCTTCCTTGACCTGGCTCAGACGCGCTTTGCGACCGACCGCCTTGGCCGGCAGAAAACCCTCAAAGATGAAGCGATCAGACGGTAGCCCGGCAGCCGACAGCGCGGCGATCAAGGCACAAGCACCAGGCACCGGCACCACTGCAACCCCAGCGGCACGCGCCTGACGTACCAGGTGGTAGCCGGGGTCCGAGATCAATGGCGTACCGGCATCGGAGATCAGCGCGACGTTATCGCCAGCCAGCAGACGCGTGAGAAAGCGACTGCCCTCTTCCCGCTCATTGTGCTCGTGACAAGCCGCCAAGGGGGTATTGATGCCGAAGTGTTGCAACAATCGAATGGAATGACGCGTGTCTTCCGCGGCGATCAGGGCCACATCGCTGAGTACCTTCAGCGCCCGCGCACTCATGTCATCCAGGTTGCCGATGGGCGTGGCCACCACGTAAAGCGTGCCAGCAGTGGAATGGGAAGCCCCTGGAACATCAGTCACAGCACACACCTGTCGTGTTGAACAAAGCGCCATTGTAGCCCGACTGACGGCAACAATGCGTAACCTGCACAGCCTGCACGCTGCGTTCCAGCACCTATATTGAAGGATTAACGCCAGCAACATCGCGCCCTGGCCAGTGCTTGGGTACAATTGCCAGTTAATTTGATCGAGTAACAGGACCTTTACATGATCGCTTGCCTGCGGCTGTTCACAGCCCTTTGCCTCGCCGCCCTGCTGGCAGCCTGCGCCAGCTCGCCTTCGTCGAGCCTCGGCGAACTGCCGCGCACCCCGGACGCCAGCATCGAGCAACTGCTTGAACAGGCCACCACCAGCAAGACAGCCGAAGACGCCGCCCTGCTGCGCTTGAGCGCTGCCGACCTGGCTCACAAGCAAAAGGATAATGTGCGCGCCGCGCGAATCCTCGAGCAGGTGCCGATGGATCAACTCAAACCGGCCCAACAGATCTTCGCCAGCACGCTGAGCGCCGAGCTGGCCATGAGCCGCAACCAGCCCAAAGCCGCACTGACCGCCCTGAGCCACCCGAGCCTGGCGCGCCTGGGTGAACTGCCGGACGAACAACAACGGCGCACCCGCAGCGTGCAGGCCAGCGTACTGGAAGCCAATGGCCAGACCCTGGCCGCCGCGCAAGCGCGTGTCGACCTGGCTCCCCTGCTCAGCGGCAACGCCGCCAGCGACAACCAGAACGCCATCTGGAACCTGGTTGCAGCCCTGCCCAGCGATCAACTGCAAAGCGCCAGCACCGGCAGCGACCCGCTCGCCGGCTGGGCCAGCCTGGCCCTGGCCGTCAAAAGCGCCGGCACCCTGGAACAGCAACAGGTAGCCATCGAGACCTGGCGCAGCCAGCACCCCGAGCACCCGGCTGCCCTGCAATTGCCACTGGCGCTGGTCAAGCTCAAGGAAATGGCCAGCCAGCCGCTGACCAAGATTGCCCTGCTGCTGCCACAGGAAGGTCAACTGGCCGGTGTTGCCCGCGCTCTGCGCGACGGCTTCATGGCTGCACACTTCCAGGCCCAGCAAGCCGGACAGAAGCCACCGGCAGTCGAAGTGTTCGACAGCTCGCGCATCACCTCGCTGGATGACTTCTACCGTCAGGCGCAGGCCGCTGGCGTGCAACTGGTCGTTGGCCCGCTGGAAAAGCCGCTGGTCAAACAACTGGCCGCGCGCCCGCAATTGCCAATCACCACCCTGGCCCTGAACTACAGCGATGCCGGCCAGACCGGCCCGGCTCAGTTGTTCCAGTTCGGCCTGGCCGCCGAAGACGAAGCCCGCGAAGTCTCGCGCCGCGCCCACGCCGATGGCATGGTTCGCGCCGTGGCCCTGGTTCCTCGCGGCGAATGGGGCGACCGCGTGCTCAAGGCCTTCCGCCAGGACTGGGAAGCCAAGGGCGGCACTCTGCTTGCCGCCGAGCACGTTGACCAGCCGGTAGCACTGGCCCAGCAGATCGCCGATCTGTTCCAGCTGCGCCAGAGTGAAGGCCGCGCCAAGAGCCTGCAGAATACCGTTGGCGGCAACGTCTCGGCGCAGCCGTCGCGTCGTCAGGACATCGACTTCATCTTCCTCGCCGCCACCCCGCAGCAAGGCCAGCAGATCAAACCGACCCTGAACTTCCAGTACGCCGGTGACGTCCCGGTCTATGCCACTTCGCACCTGTACAGCGCCAGCGGTGACGTCAACCAGTACAACGACATGAACGGCATCCGCTTCTGCGAAACACCGTGGTTGCTCGACACCAACAACGCCCTGCGCCAGCAAGTCGTCAGCCAGTGGCCACAAGCCAACGGCAGCCTCGGCCGCCTGTACGCCATGGGTATCGACGCCTACAGCCTGGCGCCACGCCTGGGCCAGCTCAAGGCTCTGCCGGATAGCCGTATCGAAGGCTTCTCCGGCAGCCTGAGCATGAACCCGAACCAGCGCATCGAGCGTCAGCTGCCATGGGCCGAGTTCTCTGGCGGCCAGATCGTACGCCTGCCCGACACCCCACGCTGATGCCCGACAGTTCACGCCAACACGCAGGCCAGGCCGCCGAGCGGCATGCCCTTGAGTACCTTCAAGGGCAAGGCCTGCGCCTGTTGGCGCAGAACTGGCGATGCAAAGGTGGCGAGCTTGATCTGGTCATGCTCGACAGCGATACAGTAGTATTCGTCGAAGTTCGCTATCGCTTGCATGCGGACTTTGGCGGCGCGCTCGGCAGTATCGACGGGCGCAAGCAGGACAAACTGGTGCTAGCCGCCGAGTCTTTTCTGCACAAGGAAACACGCTGGGCCAACCATCCCTGCCGTTTCGATGTGATCGCCGTGCAAGGCAGAGGCCACTCGGGCCAAGCGCTGCAATGGCTGAAAAACGCCTTTGGATGCTGAGCCCGCCCTGACCCTGCACGTTTACCCTTACAACTTTTTCGCTCTTTGCTTCGCGGGCTGCACAGTCATGTGCCGGGACCTTTTCTGTACACTCCCGACACGCCCGGCCAGCCGCCCTACTTAAGGTCTCACTGATGGACATGCAATCCCGAATTCGCCAGCTATTCCAGGCCAGCATCAACACCAAGCAACAGGCGATGGAAGTCCTTGCACCGCACATCGAGCAAGCCAGTCAGGTCATGGTCAACGCGCTGCTCAACGAGGGCAAGATGCTCGCCTGCGGCAACGGTGGCTCGGCCGGCGATGCCCAGCACTTCTCCTCCGAACTGCTCAACCGCTTCGAGCGTGAGCGCCCGAGCCTGCCAGCCATCGCCCTGACCACCGACAGCTCGACCATTACCTCGATTGCCAACGACTACAGCTACAACGAAATCTTCTCCAAGCAGATCCGCGCCCTGGGTCAACCCGGGGACGTTCTGCTGGCAATTTCGACCAGCGGTAACTCGGCAAACATAATTCAGGCGATCCAGGCCGCACATGATCGCGAAATGATTGTCGTAGCTCTGACCGGACGCGATGGCGGCGGCATGGCCTCGCTGCTGCTGCCCGAAGACGTCGAGATTCGCGTTCCGGCCAACGTCACCGCACGTATCCAGGAAGTCCACCTGCTGGCGATCCACTGCCTCTGCGACCTGATCGACAGCCAATTGTTCGGGAGTGAAGAATGACCCCTAAACGCATCGGCCTGATGGCCCTGACCCTGTGCCTGAGCCTTAGCGGCTGCAGCTCGGTTCTCACCGCCACCCGCGACAAGCCGATCGAAGACGACCGCGGCACCCGCACCTTCGGCAGCAAGATCGATGACTCGCTGATCGAGACCAAGGTAGCGGTCAACGTAGCCAAGGCCAGCCCTGATCTGGACAAGAATTCGCACATCGTTGTCAGCAGCTTCAACGGCATCGTCCTGCTCGCCGGGCAAACCCCGCGCGCCGACCTCAAGAGCATGGCCGAACAGGCTGCTGGACAGGTGCAGCGGGTGAAAAAGGTGCATAACGAGCTGCAGGTACTGCCGCCCTCCTCGATCCTGGCGCGCAACAACGACGCCTGGCTGACCACCAAGATCAAGGCGCAGATGCTCACCGACAGCAACATTCCCGGTTCACGCATCAAGGTGATCACCGAGAACGGTATCGTCTACATGCTCGGCCTGCTGACCCAACAGGAAGCCACCCGCGCCACCAATCTGGTGCAGGGCGTGTCGGGCGTACAGAAGATCGTCAAGCTGTTCGAATATATCGACTGATTTACAATCCATCGCGGGGCAAGCCCGCTCCCACAGAGAAATACAGTGGGAGCGGGCTTGCCCCGCGATAATTCCCAAGGAAATCCCCATGAAAAACGGCCTGCTGTCGACTCTTCTGATCGGCGCCTTCGCCACCCTGGCTGGCTGCTCCAGCCCTAGCCTGATCACCCTCAACGACGGCCGCGAATTCCAGGCAATCGACGCCCCTCGCTACGAGCGCAGCTCCGGCTTCTACGAATTCGAACAGCTGGATGGCAAAGTGACCCGCGTCAACAAGGACCAGGTCCGCACCATCACCGAGCTGTAACGCGAATCACGCTTACAAAAAAGGCGATCCACCAGGATCGCCTTTTTTGTTACTTAACGACCTTCAGGCTCGGACGCCCGCTTGGCCGCGGCGGCTGCCCGCCGGCTGGCGGACCGTCATCATCCGGCTCGACGCCCTCGTCGTCTTCATACTCATCGTCGTCGAGCAGCGGCGGCTCGAGTTCGAAGACCATGCCCTGACCATTTTCCCGGGCATAAATACCGAGAATCGCACCAGCAGGCACGAACAGGGTATGGGCAACCCCACCAAAGCGCCCCTCGAAGCTCACAGCGTCGTTATCCATGTGCAGATGACGTACGGCATTGGGTGAGATGTTCAAGACGATCTGGCCATCGCTGGCGAAGCCCTGGGGCACCTGCACCTTCGGGTACTCGGCGTTGACCAGCATATGCGGGGTGCAGTCGTTATCCACGATCCACTCATAGAGTGCACGTACCAGATAGGGGCGACTGGAGTTCATCGACAGCTCCTTAAAACCTAGCGCATTTCACGTTCAGCAGCGGACAGGCTTGCCTGGAAAGCTTCGCGGGCAAACTGTCGCTCCATGTAATCGAGCAACGGCTTGGCCGGCCGCGGCAGTTCAATACCCAACACCGGCAAGCGCCAGAGTATGGGCAGTAGACAACAATCAACCAGACTTTGCTCCTCACTGAGGAAACACGGCTTGTCGGCAAACAACGGCGACACGCCGGTCAGGCTTTCACGCAATTCCTTACGGGCCTGGACGCGGGCGGCTTCCTTGCTGCGCGGATCAAGAATCAGATCAACCAGGGCACACCAGTCACGCTGGATACGGTGAATCAACAGCCGGCTGTTGGCCCGCGCCACCGGATAAACCGGCAGCAATGGCGGGTGCGGGTAGCGTTCGTCGAGGTATTCCATCACCACCGTCGACTCGTACAGCGCCAGGTCACGATCGACCAGGGTCGGTACGCCGCCATAAGGGTTCACTTCGACCAGCTTGGGCGGCAGGCGTCCGGGATCGACATTGATGATCTCGACACTGACACCCTTCTCGGCGAGAACGATGCGCACCCGATGAGAATAATGGTCAGCGGGGTCGGAGTAGCAGGCTAACCGGTTGGTCACGCCCATAGTGGTCCTCCTCGCAGATGAAATTATAGAAGCTGCAAATGCAAACGCGCCCTGCGGGAACCTCCGTTATCCAGAGGCCCCCCAGGGCGCGCTCAACTACCAGAAACTACTGCGTGATCAGTGCACGTCCTTCCAGTATTCGCGCTTGAGCAGATAGGCGAATATGAAGAAGAAGGCCAGGTACAGCAGCACGTAGGTGCCGATGCGCTGGCTTTCCAGTTTGACCGGGTTAGCCGAGTAAGCCAGGAAGGTCACCAGGTTCTTGACCTTCTCGTCGAACTGCTCTGCGGTCAGGGTACCGGATTTCGGCTCCACGGTCAGCTGGTCACATGCTTCATGGGTCAACGGCGAGCCGGTCAGCGGGTCGAATTGCTTCTTGCCGTCGACGACAGTCTGCACCTGCTTGCAACCGATGACCTGGTTGCCTTGCAGGCCAACCAGCACGTTAGGCATGCCGACGTTCGGGAAAACCTTGTTGTTCACCCCGTACGGACGCGACTTGTCTTCGTAGAAGCTGCGCAGATAGCTGTACAGCCAGTCGGTGCCACGCACCCGGGCAACCAGGGTCAGGTCAGGCGGCGCAGCACCGAACCAGGTCTTGGCATCTTCAGGCTTCATGCCGATCTTCATGTGGTCGCCGATCTTGGCGCCAGTGAACACCAGCTTCTCGAGCATCAGCTCGTGAGGAATGCCCAGGTCGTCAGCCACCCGCTCATAACGCTGGAACTTGGCGCTGTGGCAACCCATGCAATAGTTGGCAAAGGTACGCGCGCCGTCCTGCATGGCGGCCTTGTCGGTCAGATCGATATCAACCTTGTCCAGTACCAGGCCAGTTTCGGCCGCAAAGGTCAACGAGGGCATCACTGCCAGAATCAATACTGCAAATAGCTTTTTCATCAGCCAGTCACCCTTTCCGGAACCGGTTTGGTCTTCTCGAGCCGGGTGTAGAACGGCATCAGAAGGAAGTAGGCGAAATACAGGAAGGTGCATACCTGCGACAGCAGCGTGCGGCCCGGGGTCGGTGCCAGTACGCCGAGCACACCGAGGATCACGAACGAGATGCAGAACACCAGCAGCCAGATCTTGCTCATCCAGCCCTTGTAGCGCATGGATTTGACCGGACTGCGGTCGAGCCAAGGCAGGACGAACAGCACGGCAATCGCAGCACCCATGGCGATAACGCCGAGGAGCTTGTCCGGAACCGCCCGCAAGATCGCGTAGAACGGCGTGAAGTACCAGACCGGGGCAATGTGCTCAGGGGTCTTGAAGGCGTTAGCCTGCTCGAAGTTCGGTTTTTCCAGGAAGTAACCACCCATTTCCGGGAAGAAGAACACCACGGCACAGAACACGAAGAGGAACACGACGACGCCGACGATATCCTTCACGGTGTAGTAAGGGTGGAAGGCGATACCATCGAGCGGCACACCGTTCTCGTCCTTGTGCTTCTTGATATCGACGCCATCCGGGTTGTTCGAACCGACTTCGTGCAGCGCCAGGATGTGCAGCACCACCAGACCGAGGATGACGATCGGCAGGGCCACCACGTGCAGGGCGAAGAAGCGGTTCAGGGTGATGCCGGAGATCAGGTAGTCACCACGGATCCACTGGGTCAGGTCATCGCCGATCACCGGAATCGCACCGAACAGCGAGATGATCACCTGGGCCCCCCAGTAGGACATCTGGCCCCAAGGCAGCAGGTAACCCATGAAGGCTTCGGCCATCAGCGCCAGGTAGATCAGCATGCCGAACACCCAGACCAGTTCGCGCGGCTTCTGGTACGAGCCGTACAGCAGACCGCGGAACATGTGCAGGTAGACGACAATGAAGAACGCCGACGCACCGGTGGAGTGCAGGTAGCGCAGGATCCAGCCGTACTCGACGTCACGCATGATGTACTCGACCGAGGCAAATGCCTCTTCGGCCGACGGCGTGAAGCTCATGGTCAGCCAGACACCAGTGACGATCTGGTTGACCAGCACCAGCAGTGCCAGGGAGCCGAAAAAGTAGAAGAAGTTGAAGTTCTTCGGTGCGTAATACTTGCTGAGATGGTCTTCCCACATCTTGGTCGCGGGGAAGCGGGCGTCAACCCAATCCATGAACTTACTCATCACGCGTTCTCCTGATCGACGCCGACGACAATGATGTCGTCCGACTCATAAGAGTGCGGCGGCACTGGCAGATTGAGCGGCGCCGGCTGGGACTTGTAGACGCGGCCAGCGAGATCGTAGTGGGAACCGTGGCACGGGCAGAAATAACCGCCGACCCACTTCGGCCCCAGGTCGACCGGGGCGACTTCAGGACGGAATGTTGGCGAGCAGCCCAGGTGGGTGCACAGACCGACCAGCACCAGGATTTCCGGCTTGATCGCACGGTTTTCCGGGTTGACGTAGGTGGGTTGAACCGATGCCTTGGATTCAGGGTCGGAGAGGTCGCCGGCGATCTTCTTGAGGTTGCCAAGAATCTCTTCGGTGCGGCGGACGATGAAGACCGGCTGGCCACGCCATTCAGCAATCATCTGCTGACCTGGCTCTACCTTGGCGATATTGACCTTCACCGGTGCACCTGCGGCTTTCGCCTTGGCACTGGGGAACCATGACCCCACGAACGGGACCGCAGCCCCCACCGCTCCTGCAGCACCCACCACGGATGTGGCTGCTACCAGGAAGCGACGCCGGCCTGCATTGACGCCGTCATTGCTCATTCAGTCCTCTCCCATCAGCTTTATGGCCTGTTACAACAGGCATCTACTAAGTAATTTCTGAACTGCTAAAAATTTGCCGCATGTTAATGAAAAGACCCTTCTCTGACAAGGTGATTAGCCCGCAAGCAAGGCGCAATCCCTTGTAGCTCTTGACTTGCGTCTATGCGGCAAGTTGTCACAGTAAACAACAGCATAGTTATTCAAGACATAAAAAAAGCCCGGTTCCACCAGGAACCGGGCTTTTTTTGACGCCGAAGCGAAATTAACGCTTGGAGTACTGAGGACGCTTACGTGCTTTACGCAGACCCACTTTCTTACGCTCAACTTCACGAGCGTCGCGGGTAACGAAGCCAGCTTTGCGCAGAGCGCTACGCAGGGTTTCGTCGTAGTCCATCAGTGCACGGGTGATACCGTGACGGATTGCACCGGCCTGGCCGCTGACACCACCACCGATAACGGTGACGTAGATGTCGAACTTCTCGGTGGTTTCGGTCAGTTCCAGCGGCTGGCGTACTACCATGCGCGCGGTTTCACGACCGAAGAACACGTCCAGAGAACGGTTGTTGATGGAGATGTTACCGGTACCTGGACGCAGGAAAACGCGAGCGGTTGCGGTCTTGCGACGGCCAGTGCCGTAATTTTGAGTCGCCGACATAATGAACTATTCCGTTAAATCTTCAGTTCTTGGGGCTGCTGAGCAGTATGAGGGTGAGTAGCGCCCGCATAGACTTTCAGCTTACGGTACATGTCGCGACCCAGCGGGTTCTTAGGCAGCATGCCTTTAACCGCGGTCTCGATCACGCGCTCTGGGGCCTTGGCGATCAACTTCTCGAAGTTGATTTCCTTGATACCGCCCGGGAAGCCGGAGTGGGAGTAGTACATTTTGTCCGAAGTCTTGGCACCAGTGACACGGATCTGCTCGGCATTGATAACGACGATGTAGTCGCCGGTGTCAACGTGAGGAGTGTATTCTGGTTTGTGCTTGCCACGCAGACGGCTAGCGATTTCGGTAGCCAGACGACCCAGGGTCTGACCAGCGGCGTCAACTACGAACCAGTCGCGCTTTACTGTTTCCGGTTTAGCAGTAAAAGTTTTCATTCTTTATAGCCTCAGGGGCCGCCCAAGCGAAAATAAGACGGCGGATCTTACTGGATAGTGCGCACCTTGACAAGTCAAGGACACAGCCGCACACGGACGCTATCGGGGGCTCGGGTCAGCGCGTCCAATATTCGGCAGGGTTCTTCTGTGAGCGGGGCATCACTCCCACCACACCGAGAGGGGCTGAATTATCCAGATTGCGAAAAAAAATTCAACCTGCTTTTATGCTTCTTTTGCCAGGGAGAAGCCGATGGACTATCGCCAGCTGGGCCGCACCGACCTCAATGTCAGCACGCTATGCCTGGGGACCATGACCTGGGGCGAGCAGAATGACCAGGCCGAGGCGTTCACCCAGATCGAACGCGCCAAGGCTGCCGGGATCAATTTCATCGATACCGCCGAGATGTATCCGGTGCCGCCACGCCCGGAAACCTACGCCGCTACCGAACGCATTATCGGCAACTGGTTCAAGGCCCGCGGTGATCGCGCCGAGTGGATCCTGGCCAGCAAGGTGGCCGGCCCGGGCAACGGCATCAGCCACATCCGCGACGGCCAGCTCAAGCACAACCGCCAGCACATCGTCGCCGCCCTGGACGCCAGCCTCAAGCGCCTGCAAACCGACTGGATCGACCTCTACCAGTTGCACTGGCCGGAACGCAGCACCAACTTCTTCGGCAAGCTGGGTTACCAGCACCTGCCCCAGGATCACTTCACGCCGCTGGAAGAAACCCTGGAAGTACTCGACGCGCAGGTCAAGGCTGGCAAGATCCGCCATATCGGCCTGTCCAACGAAACGCCGTGGGGCACCATGAAGTTCCTGCAACTGGCGGAAAGCCGGGGCTGGAGCCGCGCCGTGTCGATCCAGAACCCTTACAACCTGCTCAACCGCAGCTTCGAAGTCGGCCTGGCGGAAATTGCCATCCGTGAGCAATGCGGCTTGCTGGCCTACTCGCCACTGGCCTTCGGCATGCTCTCGGGCAAGTACGAGAACGGTGCGCGCCCGGCCAAGGGCCGCCTGAGCCTGTTTAGCCGTTTCTCGCGCTATTCCAATCCGCAGACCGTCGCCGCCTGCAGCCGCTATGTAAAACTGGCCCGCGAACACGGCCTGGACCCGGCGCAGATGGCCCTGGCGTTTGTCACCCGCCAGCCATTCGTGACCAGCAACATCATCGGCGCAACCACGCTGGAGCAGCTCGACAGCAACCTCGCCAGCCTCGATCTCAAGCTCTCTGACGAGCTGCTGGCTGCTATCGAAGCCATCCACCAGGACCAGCCCAACCCGGCGCCATAAGCCTTGTGGGAGGGTTTGTGGGAGCGGGCTTGCCCCGCGATTGCGGTGTGTCAGTCATATCGTATCGCGGGGCAAGCCCGCTCCCACTGCCCAGAAAATCCGAGGGTAGACACAACGGCCAAAAAATAAGACGATCCAGCCGGTGATTGACCACTCTACCCTATAAGAATAACGAAAATGATGTTTACCCAACCCACCGCGTCCTTGCGGCGCGTCAGCATCCTGGCCATCGATAACGTGTTCGCTTCGACGGTAATGCAGGCCAAGGATTTCTTCCACCTGGCCAGCCTGCGCTATGGCAAGCAGCTGGGCCTGGGCTTGCAACCGATGTTCGAGACCCGCCTGGTCAGCCCTGACGGGCAGCCTGTGCGCACCTTCAGCGATGTTCTGCTACCCGTGGACAGTGGCCTGGAACAGGCCGATGTGATCATCCTGCCGGCCTTCTGGGACGACTTCGACGCACTCTGCCAGCGCTACCCCCAGGTCCTGCCCTGGCTGCGTGAACAGCACGCGCGCGGTGCCGTACTTTGTGGTGAGGCCAGTGGTGTGTTCTGGCTGGCCGAGTCCGGCTTGCTCGATGGCAAGGAGGCGACTACCTACTGGCGCTTCTTCAACCAGTTCGCCGAACGCTTCCCCAAGGTCAGCCTGAATCAGGACAAGCACCTGACCGACGCCGACAACCTCTACTGCGCGGGCGGCACCACTTCGGCCTGCGACCTGTACATCTATCTGATCGAACGCTTCTGCGGCGCCAACGTCGCCCAGGCGGTTGCCCGCGACATCCTCTACGAGGTGCAGCGCAACTACACCCCTGGGCGCATGGGCTTTGGCGGGCAGAAGCTGCACCAGGACCTGATCATCCTGCAGATCCAGCAATGGCTCGAAGAGCACTTTGCCGACAAGTTCCGCTTCGAAGACGTGGCGCGCAACCACGGCATGAGCATCCGCAATTTCATGCGCCGCTTTCAGACGGCGACCGGGGACAAACCGCTGCACTACTTGCAACGGTTGCGGATCGAGACGGCCAAGGGTCTGTTGTCAGGCACGCGCAAGAGCATCAAGACCATCAGTTATGAGGTCGGTTATGACGATGCGAGTTTCTTTGCGCGGCTGTTCAGGCAGCACACGGAGTTGTCGCCGAACCAGTATCGGCAGCAGTTTATGCAGGAAGCCTGAAGGCCCCATCGCCGGCAATGCCGGCTCCCACAAGGGTATACACCCTGCAATCATTGTGGGAGCTGGCCTTGCCAGCGATGGCAGCGACGCGCTTTAAGGCTTGTGTGCGCGCGCGAGGAATTCGTGGGACTGCATTTCCAGCAAGCGGCTTAGCGTACGCTGGAATTCGAAGGTCAGACGACCACCGGTGTACAGGTCCTTGAGCTCAACCTCGGCCGAGATGATCAGCTTGACGTTGCGGTCATAGAACTCGTCGACCATGTTGATGAAGCGCCGGGCGATGTCATCGGTGGCCACACTCATCTGCTCGACGTCGCTGAGCAGCACGGCATGGAAAATCTTGCCCAGTTCGATGTAATCGTTCTGGCTGCGCGGGCCGTCGCACAATTCGCGGAAGTCGAACCAGGCCACGTCGTCACAGGTGCGCAAGGCACGAATCTCGCGGTTCTCGACGATCAACACGTCGTTCTCCACCGCCTGGGTGCACTCCGGCGTCAGCGCGCGGAAGCTCTTGCGCAGGCTTTCGTGCGCCGCCTCGTCCAGCGGGAAGTGGAACAGCTCGGCTTGTTCCAGATGACGCAAGCGATAGTCGACGCCGCTGTCGACGTTGACGATCTCGGTGTTCTGCTTGATCAGGGCGATGGCCGGCAGGAAACGCGCACGCTGCAGGCCGTCCTTGTACAAGCCGTCCGGGACGATGTTGGAAGTGGCCACCAGGGTTACGCCGTTCTTGAACAGCTCCTCCATCAGGGTGCCAAGAATCATCGCGTCGGTAATATCGGAGACGAAGAATTCGTCGAAGCAGATCACCCGCGCTTCTTCGGAAAAACGCTTGGCGATGAGGGTCAGCGGGTTCTTCTCGCCCTTGAGGGTTTTCATTTCCTCGTGCACGCGCTTCATGAAGCGGTGGAAGTGCGTACGCACCTTCTGCTTGAACGGCAGTGCCTCGAAGAACGTATCGACCAGGTAGGTCTTGCCGCGCCCTACCCCACCCCAGAAGTACAAGCCCTTGACCGGTGCCTGCTCCTTCTTGCCGAACAGCTTGCCGAACACACCCGGCTTGTTGTTCTGCGCCGCGATCAGATCGTCGTACAGGCGCTGCAGATGACGCACCGCAGTTTCCTGCGCCGCATCATGGAAGAATTCGGGACGTTTCAGATCTGCTTGATATCGTTCTAGGGGCGTCATAATTCGTTAGCAAGGTAACAAAAACGGGCCGTCACTGTAGCGACGGCCCTGGATAATGGCAATCAGACTTGCGTCAGACCGTTCAGTCCTGCTGCGGTTGCAAGGCAGCGCGCAGACTCTCGATAGCAGCATCGCGCGCCGCTTCGTCGGCCAGTTGCGGCCCGTCGGCAACGCACTCGCCTTCCAGCCACAGGCTGAAGCCCAGGCCTTCAGTGCGTACGTCCAATTCGCCGCCCTGCTGCAGTTGCTTGCTCACCGCGCCGGCGGTCTTGCCATCGGCGAAGTTGCGCGACAGCAGCAGTTGCTCACCGTCGGCCGCCAGCAGGCGGAAACGGAAGCTGCCGTCGTCTTCACGGAAGCTGACAAAGCGCGCGGCCTTCGCGGCCTTCTTTTTGACCTGGGCAGTGCCCTGCTCGATGCTGCGGAACGAGCGCAGACCAACTGCCTCACGCAGTTGCTCAAGGAATGGCGTGGCCACTTTGCGGGCTTTCTCGGCACCGGCCAGGAGGATGTCTTCCAGGTCGGCCGGGCGGCTGATCAGCTGGTGATAACGCTCGCGTGGCTCGCTCAACTGGCCGTCGAGCAGCTGGAACAGACGCTGCTTGGCTTCACCCCAACCCAGCCCCTGCAGCAGCTCGCTGCGGAACTCGTCGGCCTGTGCCGGGGTGGCGAAGGCCTGGAACAGGGTGAACAGGTGCGAATTGTCCGGGTCCTTGGCTTCGCCCGGGGCGCGCGAGTCGGTGACGATGCGCGAAATCGCATCCTTCATGTCCTTGGCGCTGGTGAACAACGGAATGGTGTTGTCATAGCTCTTGGACATCTTGCGGCCATCCAGGCCCGGCAAGGTGGCCACGCTTTCTTCGATCAGCGCTTCAGGCATGGCAAAGAATTCCTTGCCCTGACCGAACAGGTGGTTGAAACGCTGGCCGATATCACGGGCCATTTCCACGTGCTGGATCTGGTCGCGACCGACCGGCACCTTGTTGGCGTTGAACATCAGGATGTCGGCGGCCATCAGTACCGGGTAGCTGTACAGGCCCATGCTGATGCCGGCATCCGGGTCTTCACCGTTCTCCAGGTTCTTGTCCACCGAGGCCTTGTAGGCGTGCGCACGGTTGAGCAGGCCCTTGGCCGCCACGCAGGTCAGCAGCCAGGTCAACTCGGGGATTTCCGGAATATCGGACTGGCGGTAGAAGGTCACGCGCTCTGGGTCCAGGCCACCGGCCAGCCAGGTCGCGGCGATTTCCAGACGCGAGCGCTGGATGCGCTGCGGGTCATCGCATTTGATCAGGGCGTGGTAGTCGGCGAGGAAGTAGAACGAGTCGACACCTGGCTCACGGCTGGCGAGGATCGCCGGGCGGATGGCACCGGCATAGTTGCCCAGGTGAGGCGTGCCCGTGGTGGTGATACCGGTAAGGATGCGCGTAGTCATGGGTAATCGCTTATCAGGCTTGGATCAATTCGAAAGGCGCGGCAGCACCCGTTCCTTGAGGTCGGTGAGCTTGCCGTGGAAAAAGTGTCCGCATTCTGCCACTTTCAGCAGCTCATGGGGGCGTGCGAGTGTGTCGGACCAGTCGTAGACCAGCTGCGGATCGATCACTTCGTCGGTTTCCGGCTGGATCACGCTCAGTGCGCAGCCTTGTGGCAAGGTGTCGTGATCCTGCAGGCGCATCACCGCGGGTGCAACCATGAACAGGTGCTTCAGTTCGATACCCTTTGCTTCCAGGCGCCCGCCGAGGCTGGCCGCAACGAAGCCGCCGAATGAAAAGCCCATCAGGGTCAGAGGCAACTGTGGATGTTTTTCCAGCAGCCAGGTCGCTGCCGCCTGGGCATCGTCCACTTCGCCGCTGCCCATGTCATGGCTGCCGGCACTGGCGCCGACACCACGGTAGTTGAAACGCAAGGTAATGTAACCGGCATCGCGGGCGGTGCGCTGCAGCATCGACACCACCTTGTTGGTCATGGTCCCGCCCTGCACCGGGTTAGGGTGACACAGCAATACCACGCCACGGGCGTCGGCAACATCAAGGTACAAGGCTTCCAGTTGGCCGACCGGGCCATCGATGAATACGGGGGTTTCGCGGATAAGCAAGGATAAACTCCGTGACCTCGGAAAGGGTCGACTCGTCTAGCTGAATGATTCTGTCTGAGATATTTGCGATCGTTCGCGGTATACAGCGCAGGTCCGAGCCGTTAACGTAAAGCAAAGCCGTTTATAGAGGAAGGACTCGTGGAACTCTCGCTCTTAGTTTGGTTGTTGCCGACCCTGGCCCTCGTCGTGGGTGTCGTCGTTGGTTTCCTGGTCGCCCGCCTGCTGCCCAATGCCGCCCCGAGCAGCACTCAGCGCCAGCTGGATGATATCCAGGAACGTTTCGACAGCTACCAGAACGAGGTGGTTACTCACTTCAACAGTACGGCTGCGCTGGTCAAGAAACTGACCCAAAGTTACCAGGAAGTTCAGGACCACCTGGCCGATGGCGCCAACCGCCTGGCCCTGGACGAACTGACCCGCCAGCGCCTGCTGGCCTCCCTGCACTCGGAAGCCGTACAGGCCCCGCGTGATCGCCTGACACCACCGAAGGATACTGAAGTACCGCGTGACTACGCGCCGAAAGCGCCGAACGCACCGGGCATGCTCGATGAGCATTACGGGCTCAAGCGTAACTGACAAATAGCCCCGCCGATTGGCGGGGCTTTTTTTTGGCTCTTCACGGAATCCCGGGGGAGCTATGATTCTTGGGTTGGGTTGGGTTGCTGAGGCGCGAGCTTATCCATTCCATGTGGCGACGCTGCCGGCCCCTTCCGCCCTTACGGCGGCCTACTTTCCTCTTGGGGAAAGTAGGCAAAGCCGCTGGCTCCTGCATCCGGCCCTACGCTGCGCTCCGGGTCCCTTCGCTACGGCACCTTCTGGGGCCACGCGGCCTACGACTTGCTACGCCAAGTCGTAGGCTCGCGCTCTTCGGCTACGCCGAAGGTGCTACGCACTGGCCCCTACAGGTACCTCCGCTCAGCCTCCTGAAGTCGCAATCTGTGGCGCCTGAACTCCCGCACACGAAGGTCAAGATCAAAAGCGAGAGCGAGAGCGAGAGCGAGAGCGAGAGCGAGAGCGAGTCGATGCTTGCTTTGCAAGCGGGCTTGTCCCGCGTGAAATCAGCTTGGCTGCGCCAGTATCTGATTTCGAAGATGCGTAAGCGCAAGCGCCGCCCGTAACTTTGCGACTTCAGGAGGCACCGGAGCGAGGGGACCCGGAGCGCAGCGTAGGGCCGGATGCAGGAGCAGGCGGCTTTGCCTACTTTCCCCAAGAGGAAAGTAGGCCGCCGTAAAGGCGGAAGGGGCCGGCAGCGGCGCCACATCGAATGGATAAGCTCGCATTCGAAGCCCAGCCCAGCCCAGCCCAGCCCAGCCCAGCCCAGCCCAGCCCAGCCCAGCCCCAAGATCATGCTCCCCGGGATTCCGTAAAGAACCTATTTCCGCCCTGCTATTTTCAGCAATACCAGGGCGCAGTCTCCGCGCCGTGCCCATAGCGCTCAAGCGCCTGATCCAGCACCTGCCGCTCGACACACCCCTGCCTCACCAGGCTGTGCAAACTGGCCAGCACGATACTGAAGCGATCAACTTCGAAAAAGCGCCTCAGCTGCTGCCGTGTATCGCTGCGGCCAAAACCATCAGTCCCCAAGGTCACGTAGGGCGCCTGCACATACTCGGCAATCAGTTGCGGCCAGGCACGCACGTAGTCGCTGGCAGCGATCACCGGCTCACTGCCTTGCAGGCAACGCTGCAGGTGACTCACACCCGCGCCGTCCTGCCCCAGGCGACAGGCGCGATCCACATCCCGCGCCTCGCGCGCCAGCTCGCTAAAACTGGTGACACTGAACACTTCACTCTCAATCTGCCAATCGCGGGCCAGCAGTTCGCTGGCAGCGATGGCTTCACGCAGAATCGCCCCGGAACCCAGCAAGCGCACACGCCCCTGAGCCGCAGCTACGCGCTGTTCGACATAGCGGTACATGCCGCGCAAAACCTCTTCATGCACCTGCGCTGGCAGGGAAGGTTGTGGATAATTTTCGTTCATCACCGCCACGTAATGAAACTCGTCGTGTTGCTCGCTGAGCATGCGCCGCGCCGCATATTCGAGAATCACCGCCAGCTCACCGGCAAAGCAGGGCTCCCAGGCCCGGCAGTTGGGCACCATCGAGGCCATGACCAGACTCGAACCGTCCTGATGTTGCAAGCCTTCTCCCCCCAGGGTCGTACGTCCGGCAGTAGCCCCCAACAGCAGACCACGGGCACGTTGATCGGCGGCAGCCCAGATCAGATCGCCGACGCGCTGGAAACCGAACATCGAGTAGTAGATGTACACCGGCAGCATCGGCTCGCCATGCACCGCGTAAGACGTTGCCGCCGCCACCCAGGAGGAAATCGCCCCGGCTTCGGTGATCCCCTCCTCCAGCAATTGACCGTCACGAGCTTCCTTGTAAGACAGCAGTGACCCGGCATCCTCGGGCTCATAACACTGCCCTTGAGGTGAATAAATACCGATCTGGCGGAACAGACTTGCCATGCCGAAGGTTCGTGCCTCATCAGCGACGATCGGCACCACGCGCGGCCCCAGCTCCGGGGACTTGAGCCAGGCACTGAGCATGCGCACCGCCGCCATCGTGGTGGACATTTCCTTGCCATCGGCCTGCAAGGCAAAACCACCCATGGCCTCCAGCGCCGGCACCGGTACCGGGCGCACGTCACTGCGCCGAGCGGGTAATGGCCCGCCGAGCACGGCGCGGCGCTCACGCAGGTAGCGCATTTCAGCGCTGTCGTCGGCCGGGCGATAGAACTGCAACTGCTCGACCTGACTGTCGCTGAGCGGCAAATGAAAGCGATCGCGAAAAGCCAGCAAGGCCTGGACATCGAGTTTCTTCGCTTGATGCGCAGTCATGCGTGACTCGCCGGCCGCGCTCATCCCGTAGCCTTTCTTGGTTTTCGCCAGGATCACGCTTGGCCGCCCTTTGCAGGCCTTGGCCGAGGCAAAGGCGGCGTACAACTTGCGAAAATCGTGGCCGCCACGCTTGAGCGCGTTGATATCCTCGGAGCTCATGTGCTCGACCAGTTTCTGCAGGGCCGGCTGCTGGTTGAAGAAGTGTTCAAGGTTGTAGGTGCCGTCTTTGGCACCCAGGTTCTGGAACTGGCCATCCGGGGTTGCCGCCAGCTGGCGCAGCAAAACGTGCTCGCTGTCGCGCGCAAACAGCGCGTCCCACTCCGAACCCCAGAGCACCTTGATCACATTCCAGCCAGCGCCGTGGAACAGCGCCTCCAGCTCCTGAATGATCTGACCATTACCGCGTACCGGGCCGTCCAGACGCTGCAGGTTGCAGTTGACCACAAAAGTGAGGTTATCCAGCTGCTCGCGCGCGGCCAGGGTCAGGCCGGCGATGGATTCCGGCTCGTCCATCTCGCCATCGCCGAACACACCCCAGACGTGCCGGGCACTGGTGTCGAGCAACTGGCGGTTGTGCAGGTAGCGCATGAACCGTGCCTGGTAGACCGCATTGAGCGGGCCGATACCCATGGAGCCGGTAGGAAACTGCCAGAAGTCAGGCATCAGCCAGGGATGTGGATAAGAGCACAAACCATGGCCAGCGACTTCCTGACGGTAACTGGCCAGCTGCTCTTCACTCAACCGCCCTTCGAGAAAGGCTCGGGCATAAATGCCCGGCGCCGAATGCGGCTGGAAAAACACCAGGTCGGCGCTGCGTTGTTCAGCGCCGGCCTCGCCCCGAAAGAAGTGCTGGAAGCCCACTTCGAAGATTTCCGCTGCCGAAGCGTAACTGGCGATGTGTCCGCCCAGGTCGCCATAGGCATGGTTGGCCCGCATCACCATGGCCAGGGCGTTCCAGCGCAGCAGGCTGGTGATCCGCTCTTCCAGCTCCAGATCACCCGGATAGGCGCCCTGCTGCTCTACCGACAAGGTATTGCGGTAGGCCGAGAAGGCCTGGACACCTTGCTCCAGGCCCAGCTCACGTGCATGCGCCTGCAGTTGCTCAAGGAGAAACCGCGCACGCTCCGGCCCACAGTGCTGCAAGGTCGAATCCAGCGCGTCGAGCCACTCGGCGGTTTCGCCCGGATCGCTGTCGGCGTGTGGATCATCACCCAATCGGCGCGGCACACCTTCACCGGGCACAAGGCTCATCATTGCCACCATTGCATTGGCCTCATCCTTGATGGTTTCAGACGCAGGCCTGCATTGCCTGCTCGATATCGGCCAGCAGGTCGTCGATATCTTCAAGCCCGACCGACAGCCGCACCAATCCCTCAGAGATGCCGTACTGGGCACGCTCTTCAGGGGTATAGCTGGAATGGGTCATGCTTGCCGGGTGCTGGGCCAGGGACTCGGCATCGCCCAGACTGACGGCGCGGCAGAACAGTTGCAGGGCGTTCATGAAGCGTCGCCCGGCACTGATCCCGCCTTTGAGTTCAAAGGCGATCATGCCGCCGGGCAGGCGCATCTGCCGCTGGGCCAGTTCGTATTGCGCGAACCCGGGCAGGCCCGGATAGTTGATCAACTCCACGGCCGGATGCTGCTCGAGGTACTCGGCGATGGTCTGGGCGCTGCTGCAATGACGCTCCATGCGCAGGTTCAGGGTCTTTATACCGCGCATCAGCAAGGCGGCATCCTGGGGCGACATCACTGCACCGGTCATGTCCTTGAGGCCCTCGAGGCGAATCCGGTCCACCAGTGCCTTGCACCCGACCACCAGGCCGGCGGTGATATCACCATGGCCACTCAGGTACTTGGTCGCCGAATGCACCACCAGGTCCGCACCCAGCTCCAGCGGCCGTTGCAGGTAGGGTGTGCAGTAGGTGTTATCGACCACCACAGTGATGGCGTGCTTGTGCGCAAGTGCCGCCACGGCGGCGATATCGGCCATCTGCATGTTCGGGTTGGCCGGTGTTTCGAAGTAGATCACCTTGGTTTGCCCGGTGATCGCCGCTTCCAGCGCCTGCAGATCGGTCATGTCGACATGACGCACCTTGACCCCGAACTCACCGATACCATGGTGCAGAAAGGCAAAGGTGCAGCCGTACAAGGTTCGCCCTACCAATACTTCATCACCCGGCCGCAGCAGGGTCCACAAGGTCGCGGTGATCGCGCCCATCCCCGAAGCCAGGGCCAACCCGGCCTCACCGCCTTCAAGCGAAGCCATGCGCTCTTCCAGTAGCGCCAGGGTCGGGTTGGATATACGCGTGTAGAAATGTCCGCTCTGTTCCCCGGCAAAGCAGGCTGCGCCGTACTCAACCGTGGGAAAGGCAAAGGTGGCAGTCTGGTAGACCGGCGGCACCAGTGAGCCCTGGTGGCTCATTGGGTCGTAGCCGTGGTGGATGGCACGGGTAGCAAAACCTGAATCCTTGGTGGAGCCGCTCATGACAACAGCCTCTTGTGGTTTGTTATAAGCTTATGCCACTGAGGTGCTGATTTTTTTCCAAATATGACCACTACCAACGGTGGTTATTAACAAAAAAACTATGAATTCAGGCCACGGAGGGCAAATCATGCCTACCGCCATCGACCGAACCGACCGCGCTTTGTTGGCTGCCCTGCAGGACAACGCGCGACTGACCATTTCCGAACTTGCCGACAGTGTCGCGCTGACCACCTCGCCGTGCTGGCGGCGGGTCAAACTACTGGAAGAGAACGGCTACATCACCGGCTACCAGGCCGTCCTGTCACCCAAGGCCCTGGGCTTTGGCGTCACTGCTTTTGTCAGCATCATGATGGACTCGCACTCCAAGGAAATGGCCCGGGCCTTTGAGCAGCGGCTGATGGAGATTCCCGAGATCGTTGCCTGTCACAACATCTCCGGGCGCTATGACTTCCTGCTGGAGATTCTGGCGCGGGACCTGGAGTCGTTCGGCGAGTTCGCCCGGGAGGTGCTGCAACGTTTGCCGGGGGTGAAGGAGATTTACTCGAGCTTTTCGTTCAAGGCGGTGAAGGAGAAGCGAGTGATTCCGGTTTCGGAGAAGCATATTTGAGTAGTGTTCCTACTCACAGGGAGAGCTAAATCCTACCGCCGAACAGTTTTTGACCTACTGGACAATGGGAAGCGTTGGTATGTTCTCACCACCCGTGCGGGAAGATTATTGGATCATCCCGATACGAGGCAGTGGCGTCCCATGAAATTCATATTAATCCTTTGCGCAATGACGTTATCCGCTTGCGGCAATGGGGCGTTCACGCTAACGCAGCCACTTTATGAACGACAGTTCAAATGCGACATGGATCCTAATATGCAAATGTGCAACAGAAGGGCCAACTAAAAATAAACTGGCCGATTGCACTATGAAAAAGCTGTTCTGCGGACAACAAAAAACCCCACCGAAGTGGGGTTTCTTGTTCACAGGTAACGCTTAGATCGCACCACGCTTACGCAACAGCTCCAGCACCTGCTTGACGCCGTCTTCCAGGCTGACGTTCTGGGTATCGATCACCAGATCGGCATCCAGCGGCACGTCGTACGGGAAGCTTTCGCCCGGGATGTTGTCGCCACCGGCAGCGTACAGGCCTTGCGGGTCACGCTCGCGGCAGGCCATTGGCGAGGCCTGGACGTAAACGGTGAGCAAGCGCTCGTTGCCGATCAGTGCCTTGGCCTGTTCACGGCCTTCGGCATCCGGGGCAACGAAAGCGGCCAGGGTCAGCAGGCCAGCTTCGTTGAACTGACGCGCTACATGCGCAGCACGACGCCAGTTCTCGGTGCGCCCGGCGCGGTCCTGTGGCAGGCCTTTGTTCAGGTCGTGACGCAGGTTCTGGCCATCGAGCACATAGACCGCACGGCCCATGTCGAACAATTTACGCTCAACGGCGTAGGCCAGGGTGCTCTTGCCAGCGCCCGACAGGCCGCTGAACAACACCGTGGCTGGCTGCTGGCCAAAACGCAGGGCACGCTCTGCGGTATCGACGTGAGCCAGTTTGCCGTGCTGACCGATGGTGCCGTGCGGCACGACCGGCGGTGCGATGATCATGCCGGCGCCAACGGTGCCGTTGGTCAAACGGTCAATGACGATAAAGGCACCGGTGGTGCGGTTGCTGTCATAGCCGTCCAGCGCGATCGGGGCGTCGAGGCTGACCTTGACCTTGCCGATTTCATTGAGCTGCAACGCACTGGCTGCGCCCTGCTCCAGGGTGTTCACATCGACTTTGTGGGCGATGCTGGCAATCGAGCCCGGCACGTAGCTGGTGGCGCGCTTGATGTCGTATTTCTTGCCCGGCAGCATCGGCTCTTCGGCCATCCACACGAGCATGGCGTCGAACTGGTCGGTCACTGGCGGGACGTTGTCGGCATGCACCAGCAGGTCGCCACGGGAGATGTCGATCTCGTCTTCCATGGTCAGGGTCACGGCCTGGCCGGGGCCGGCGTTTTCCAGCTCACCTTCGAAGGTGACGATGGACTTGACCCGGCTGCTCTTGCCCGACGGCAGCACGACGATTTCATCGCCCTTGTGCACCACGCCGCTGGCCAGGGTGCCGGCAAAGCCACGGAAGTTCAGGTTCGGCCGGTTGACGTACTGCACCGGGAAACGCAGGTCGGTGAAGTTGCGGTCGGCCGCCACTTCCACGGTTTCAAGGATTTCCATCAACGCCGGGCCGGTGTACCACGGCGAACGCTCGCTGCGGTTGACCACGTTGTCGCCCTTGAGCGCCGACATCGGCACGAAATGCAGGCTGCTCGGGCTCATGTTGATGGCTTCGGCAAACTGCAGGTAGTCAGCCTTGATGCTTTCGAACACGCCCTGGTCGAAGCCTTTGAGGTCCATCTTGTTCACGGCAACGACGATGTGCTTGATGCCCAGCAAGGAGGCGATGTAGCTGTGGCGGCGGGTCTGGGTCTGCACGCCGTAACGGGCATCGACGAGGATGATCGCCAGGTCGCAGGTGGACGCACCGGTGGCCATGTTGCGGGTGTACTGCTCGTGGCCCGGGGTGTCGGCGATGATGAACTTGCGCTTGGCGGTGGAGAAGTAGCGGTAGGCGACATCGATGGTGATGCCCTGCTCGCGCTCGGCCTGCAGGCCGTCGACCAGCAACGCCAGGTCGATGTCGTCACCGGTGGTGCCGACTTTCTTCGAATCGCGGGTGATGGCTTCCAGATGGTCTTCGTAGATCATCTTCGAGTCGTGCAGCAGGCGCCCGATCAGGGTGCTCTTGCCGTCGTCGACGTTACCGCAGGTCAAAAAGCGCAGCAGTTCTTTACGTTCGTGCTGGGCCAGGTAAGCGAGGATGTCCTCGCTGATCAATTCGGATTGGTGCGACATGGTCTGACCCTAACTTAGAAATAGCCTTGACGTTTCTTGTCTTCCATCGAGCCTGCACCATCGTGGTCGATGACGCGGCCCTGGCGCTCGGAAGTGCGCGTCAGGAGCATTTCCTGAATGATGTCGGTCAGGGTTTCGGCCTCAGACTCGACAGCGCCCGTCAGCGGGTAGCAGCCAAGGGTACGGAAGCGCACTTTCTTTTTGACGATGCGGGCTTTCTCTTCATCCGAGAGGTGCTCGAGGATGCGCTCGTCATCGATCATGATCAGGGTGCCGTTCTTCTCGATCACATCGCGTTCGGCGGCGAAATACAGCGGCACGATCGGGATGCCTTCGAGGTAGATGTACTGCCAGATGTCCAGCTCGGTCCAGTTCGACAGCGGGAACACGCGAATCGATTCGCCTTTGTTGACCTTGCCGTTGTAGACGTTCCACAGCTCCGGACGCTGGTTCTTCGGATCCCAGCGGTGCTTGCTGTCACGGAACGAGTAGACGCGTTCCTTGGCCCGCGACTTCTCTTCGTCGCGGCGCGCACCACCGAAGGCGGCATCGAAGCCATGCTTGTCGAGTGCCTGCTTGAGGCCCTCGGTCTTCATGATGTCGGTGTGCTTGGCACTGCCGTGGGTGAACGGATTGATGCCCTGGGCGACGCCGTCCGGGTTCACGTGAGTGATCAGCTTCAGGCCCATTTCCTCGACCATCTTGTCGCGGAAACTGTACATCTCCTGGAATTTCCACTGGGTGTCGACATGCATCACCGGGAACGGCAATTTGCCCGGGAAAAAGGCTTTGCGCGCCAGATGCAGCATCACGGCCGAATCCTTGCCGATCGAGTACAGCATCACCGGGTTATCGAACTCGGCGGCCACCTCACGAATGATGTGGATGCTCTCCGCCTCCAACTGTTTCAAATGCGTCAGTTTGTCGACCATGGCTACTCACGGAAATACGATCTTATGGACGGCCAGCGGGCCGTGTTCGAGCGGGCCACTTTATCACAGCACTCGATTCTATTTAGGCGCCCTACTAGATCGAAACAGTATAAGAATATGCCCAGCCGTTTTACCCTAGATCGGGTTCGGGCAGTCGATGAACAGGTGCTCCAGGGCGAAGCGCCGCGCCAGATAATCACCCAGTGCCTGCACGCCGTAACGCTCGGTGGCATGGTGGCCGGCGGCAATGAAACTGATGCCGTTCTCGCGCGCGCTGTGGAAGGTCTGCTCCGACGCCTCGCCGCTGAGGAACAGGTCGACACCGGCGGCAATCGCCTGGTCGATGTAACCCTGGCCACCACCGGTACACCAGCCGACCCGGCGAATGATCTGCTCGCCTTCGATCAGCAGCGGCTCGCGGCCCATGACCTCTTGCACCTTGCGGGCAAAGTCGCGCGCCGACAGAGGCTCGGCCAACGACCCGACCAGACCGACCACTCGCGGGTTATCCGGGTCCAGCGGACCTTCGACGGTAATGTCGAGCTGACGGGCCAGTTGCACGTTGTTGCCAACCTCCGGGTGCAGGTCCAGCGGCAGGTGATAGGCCAGCAAGCTCAGGTCATGCTTCAGCAAGGTTTTCAGCCGGCGCTGCTTCATCCCGGTGATACACGGGTTCTCGCCTTTCCAGAAGTAACCGTGGTGCACCAGCACCAGGTCGGCGTCGGCCTCGACCGCCGCATCCAGCAACGCCTGGCTGGCGGTGACACCGCTGACGATGCGGGTCACCTGCGGGCGCCCTTCAACCTGCAGGCCGTTGGGGCAGTAATCGTGGATTTTTGCGCTGCCAAGGTAGCGTTCGGCTTCCTCGACCAGGGTGCTCAGGGCAACAGCCATGAAAAGACTCCTAAATTCAGCAGTTCAGCGCGGCGCAAGGCCCCGTATAATGACCGTCATTATGGGCCGTCGCCGGGTTTGGGGAAACCGACGGCGGTTGCCTGGGGGCCTGCACGCTGCATCCACGGCTCGGCTGCGATTTAACAGTTCCTGCACCGCTTCGGTGGCAGTATGATCGCGCGCGCTCGCTCCCATGCAGTCAAGCGGCCCTCTGCCCACTCCCAGGATTCGTTCAATGTTCAAGGCTTTGCGTTACTTTGCCTGGCCGCTGCTGGTCGGCGTGCTGATCGCCCTGCTGATCATCCAGCGTTTTCCACAATGGGTCGGCCTGCCCAGCCAGGACGTCAACCTGCAGCAGGCACCGCAAACCACGCGGATCATGCAGGGACCGGTGTCCTATGCCGACGCCGTGAGCATTGCCGCGCCTGCGGTGGCCAACCTGTACACCACCAAAGTGGTCAACAAGACCGCGCACCCGCTGTTCGAAGACCCGCAGTTCCGCCGTTTCTTCGGCGACAACCTGCCCAAACAGCGGCGCTGGGAGTCGAGCCTGGGCTCGGCGGTGATCATGAGCCCGGAAGGTTACCTGCTGACCAACAACCACGTGACCTCCGGTGCCGACCAGATCGTGGTGGCGCTCAAGGACGGCCGCGAAACCCTGGCACGGGTCATCGGCAGCGACCCGGAAACCGATCTGGCGGTGCTCAAGATCGACCTGAAGAACCTGCCGTCGATCACCATCGGCCGCTCCGACAGCATTCACATCGGCGACGTCGCCCTGGCCATCGGCAACCCCTTCGGTGTCGGCCAGACCGTCACCATGGGTATCATCAGTGCCACCGGCCGCAACCAGCTGGGCCTGAACAACTACGAAGACTTCATCCAGACTGACGCGGCAATCAACCCGGGCAACTCCGGTGGTGCGCTGGTCGACGCCAACGGCAACCTGACCGGCATCAACACGGCGATCTTCTCCAAATCCGGTGGTTCTCAAGGCATCGGCTTCGCCATCCCGACCAAGCTGGCGCTGGAGGTGATGAAGGCGATCATCGAGCACGGTCAGGTGATTCGTGGCTGGCTGGGTATCGAAGTGCAGCCGCTGAGCCAGGAGCTGGCGGAGTCGTTCGGCATGCAGGGGCGTCCGGGGATCGTGGTGGCGGGGATCTTCCGCGACGGTCCGGCGCAGAAGGCCGGCCTGCAACTGGGTGACGTGATTCTCAGCATCAACGGCGAACCGGCAGGTGACGGGCGGCGCTCGATGAACCAGGTGGCGCGGATCAAGCCCAACGACAAGGTGGCAATCCAGGTGATGCGTAACGGCAAGGAACTGAAGCTGACTGCTGAAATCGGCTTGCGTCCACCGCCAGCACCGGCAGCCAAAGAAGAAAACTGATGGGTTAACAGCATCGCGGGGCAAGCCCGCTCCCACAGGTCTTGTGGTTTACCTGTGGGAGCGGGCTTGCCCCGCGATGGGGTCAGTGCAGAATCTGGCTCAGGAACAGCTTGGTCCGCTCATTCTGCGGCCGGTCGAAAAAGTCGTCCGGTGCCGCCTGCTCGACGATCTCTCCCTTGTCCATGAAGATCACCCGGTTCGCCACCGTGCGCGCAAAGCCCATCTCGTGGGTCACGCAGAGCATGGTCATGCCGTCTTCCGCCAGGCTGACCATGGTGTCGAGCACTTCCTTGACCATCTCCGGATCGAGCGCCGAGGTCGGTTCGTCGAACAACATGATCTTCGGCTTCATGCACAGCGCACGGGCAATCGCCACCCGCTGCTGCTGACCACCGGACAATTGCCCTGGATACTTGTTGGCCTGTTCCGGAATCCGCACCCGCTCCAGATAGTGCATGGCGATTTCCTCGGCCTTGCGCTTGGGCATCTTGCGCACCCACATCGGCGCCAGGGTGCAGTTCTGCAGGATGGTCAGGTGCGGGAACAGGTTGAAATGCTGGAACACCATGCCGACTTCACGGCGGATCGCTTCGATCTGCTTGAGGTCGTTGGTCAGTTCCACGCCATCGACCACGATACGGCCCTGCTGGTGCTCTTCCAGGCGGTTGAGGCAGCGGATGGTGGTCGACTTGCCCGAGCCCGACGGCCCGCACAGGACGATACGCTCGCCCTGGCGCACATTCAGGTTGATGTCCTTGAGCACGTGGAACTGGCCGTACCACTTGTTCACGCCCTGCATCTGAATAATGCCTTCAGGGCTCACAGGCTGTTTGATCGCTTCACTCATGGGAACACTCCTAACGCTTGTGGCCTGTGTCCAGCTTGCGCTCCAGGTGCATGGAGTAGCGGGACATACCGAAACAGAAAATCCAGAAAACCAGGGCGGCGAACACATAGCCCTCGGTCGCCATGCCCAGCCAGGTCGGGTCGGCAGCGGCCTGCTTGACGCTGTTGAGCAGGTCGAACAGGCCAATGATGATCACAAGGCTGGTGTCCTTGAACAGGGCAATGAAGGTGTTGACGATGCCGGGAATCACCAGCTTCAGGGCTTGCGGCAGGATCACCAGGCCCATCGAGCGCCAGTAGCCCAGGCCCATCGCCGCAGCGGCTTCGTACTGGCCTTTGGGAATGGCCTGCAGGCCACCGCGCACCACTTCGGCGATATACGCCGACTGGAACAGGATGACCCCGATCATCGCCCGCAGCAGCTTGTCGAAGCTCATGCCCTCGGGCAGGAACAACGGCAGCATCACCGACGACATGAACAGCACGGTGATCAACGGCACGCCGCGCCAGAACTCGATGAAGGTCACGCACACCACCTTCACCGCCGGCATGTTCGAACGCCGCCCCAGTGCCAGCAGGATGCCCAGCGGCAAGGCGCCGACGATACCGACAGTGGCGATCACCAGGGTCAGCATCAGGCCGCCCCACTGGCTGGTCGGTACTGTGCTCAGACCAAGATAGCCACCGTGCAGCAAGGTGTAGGCAATGATCGGGTACAGCACCAAAAAGCTCAGACCGTAGATCACTTTGCGCGGGAAGCGTGCGATGAACAGCGGCGCTGCGCCGATCACCGCCAGCCACACGGTCAGGTCGACACGCCAGCGCAGTTCAGTCGGGTAATAACCGTACATGAACTGGCCAAAACGTTGCTGGATGAACACCCAGCAGGCGCCGTCCTTGGTGCAGTCGGCGCGCGTGGTGCCGACCCAGTTGGCGTCGAAGATCGACCACTGCAGCAGCGGCGGCACGATCAGCCACACCAGGTACAGGGCAAACAGCGTGAGCAGAGTGTTGAGCCAGCTGGAGAACAGGTTGGCGCGCATCCAGGCCAGCACGCCGACGGTTTTCACCGGTGGCGGCATATCGGGTTTGAAAACATGGGTAGTCATGCGCGTGTCCTCACCGTTCGATCAGCGCAATGCGCTTGTTGTACCAGTTCATCAGCAGGGAAATGCTGATGCTGATGGCCAGGTAGACGCTCATGGTGATGGCGATCACCTCGATGGCCTGGCCGGTCTGGTTGAGCACGGTGCCGGCGAACAACGAAACCATTTCCGGATAGCCGATACCGGCCGCCAGCGAAGAGTTCTTCGCCAGGTTCAGGTACTGGCTGGTCAGCGGTGGAATGATCACCCGCAGCGCCTGAGGAATGATCACCTTGCGCAGCGTCGGGCCTTCACGCAGGCCCAGCGAGCGGGCCGCTTCGGTCTGGCCATAGCTGACCGAACGAATGCCCGAACGCACGATCTCGGCGATGAACGCCGCGGTGTAGATGGTCAGCGCCAGGGTCAGGGCCAGCAGTTCGGGAATCAGCACCCAGCCGCCAACGAAGTTGAAACCCTTGAGCTGCGGCATTTCCCAGTGCAGCGGGCTGCCTGCCAGCATCACGCTGAGCGCCGGAATACCGAAGAACAGGAACAATCCGACCCAGAACTTGTGAAACGGCTCGCCAGTGGCTTCGAAGCGCCGGTTGGCCAGGCGCACCATCACCACAATGGCAACAATGGCCAGCACCAGGCTGACGACGAATGGCCAGAATCCTTCGGCCATGGAAGCACCGGGCATGTTCAGGCCCCGGTTGCTGATAAAGAAGGCGTCGCTGATATTGATACTGCCCCGCGGTCCCGGCAGGGTCAGGAACACCGCGAAGTACCAGAACAGGATCTGCAACAGCGGTGGAATGTTACGGAAAGTCTCGACATACACCGTGGCCAGCTTGTTGATCATCCAGTTCGGTGACAACCGCGCCACGCCGACGATGAACCCCAGCAGGGTCGCCAGGATGATGCCGATAAAGGTCACCAGCAGGGTGTTGAGCAAGCCGATGACGAATACCCGGGCATAACTGTCCTGCTCGGTGTAGGGGATCAGGTGCTGGGCGATGCCGAAACCGGCACTGCGTTCAAGAAAGTCGAAGCCTGAGGTGATTCCGCGGTGTTGCAGGTTGGTCTGGGTGTTGTGAAACAGGTACCAGCCCAGAGCCACCACCGCGACCACGGTGATGATCTGGAACAGCCACGCACGCACACGTGGATCGTTAAGGGACAGGCCCTTAGGTGCGCCGATTTGATTTTGCATGTAATGCCCCGCAAGGAAGGGATGCGAACAGCCTGCGGCGGCCATGTGCCGCCGCAGGCCGCAACCGTCAGCGCACTGGTGGCGCGTACTGGATGCCGCCGTTGTTCCACAGGGCGTTCAGGCCGCGGTCGATTTGCAGCGGGGTTTCCTTGCCCAGGTTCTTCTCGAACACTTCACCGTAGTTGCCGACCTGTTTGACGATCTGCACCACCCAGTCCTTCGGCAGTTTCAGGTCTTTGCCGTATTCGCCGTCGGCGCCGAGCATACGGGCCACGTCAGGGTTCTTGGTGGCTTTGGCTTCAGCTTCGACGTTCTTCGAGCTGATGCCCATTTCTTCGGCATTGAGCATGGCGAACAGGGTCCATTTGACGATGCTGAACCACTCTTCATCGCCTTTGCGTACCACTGGGCCCAGCGGTTCCTTGGAAATGGTTTCCGGCAGTACTACGTAATCGGCCGGGGCGGCCAGCTTGGAGCGCTGTGCGTAGAGCTGCGACTTGTCCGAGGTCAGCACGTCGCAACGGCCGGATTCCAGCGACTTGGCGCTTTCGTCGGAGGTGTCGAAGGTGATCGGGGTGTACTTCAGGCCATTGGCGCGGAAGTAGTCGGAGACGTTGAGTTCGGTGGTGGTACCGGCCTGGATGCAGATGGTTGCACCGTCCAGCTCCTTGGCACTGGAAACGCCGAGCTTCTTGTTGACCAGGAAACCGATGCCGTCGTAATAGGTAACACCGGCGAACACCAGGCCCATGCCGGCATCACGCGAGCTGGTCCAGGTGGTGTTGCGCGACAGCACGTCGACTTCGCCGGACTGCAGCGCGGTGAAGCGCTCCTTGGCGTTGAGCTGGCTGAACTTGACCTTGTTGGCATCGCCGAACACCGCTGCGGCCACTGCGCGGCAGACGTCTGCGTCGATACCGACGATGTTGCCCTTGGCATCCGGGACCGAGAAACCCGGCAAGCCGTCACTGACGCCACACTGAACGAAGCCCTTCTTCTGTACCGCGTCCAGGGTCGCACCTGCCTGTGCGATACCACTGATACCGAGTACGGTAGCAGCGGTAACCACTGCCAGGGTGGATTTCAGCATCTTCATTCAAACCTCCGGTTTTGCTCTTATTGTGTTGAGCCGGAATTGCACCGCACCCTTATGAGGCGCATCCGACCCGTGTTGGCTTGTTTTTGGGTCAATTGGCGCAATGCGCTGTTCTGTGACAGCCTTGGGGACCGCTAACGGGTGTTACCGTCCAAAACGTGTAACCTCGCATCAGGAGTTTCATAGCAAAGCGCGTACCACACTGAGCGGCTAAAGCGTTTCAGTTAACGTCAATAGGAAAACTTGCAACGTTGCGACAGGTTTTTCCCGGATTTACCCGACGCGCCTTCATTTCATGCACGCAAACAAGAGCGCGCGCACACTTTCGGAGCAGTCATGAGCCACCCGTTGATTCTCGAGCCACAAAAAACCGCAGACGCCTGTGTGATCTGGTTGCACGGCCTGGGGGCCGATCGTTACGACTTCATGCCGGTGGCCGAGGCCTTGCAGGAGGTTCTGCTGACCACCCGTTTCGTCATGCCCCAGGCGCCCACACGTGCGGTGACCATCAACGGTGGTTACGAAATGCCCAGCTGGTACGACATCAAGGCCATGACCCCGGCACGGGCCATCGATGAAGACCAACTGAAGGCCTCGGCCGAACAGGTGATCGCGCTGATCAAGGCCGAACAGGCCAAAGGCATCGACCTGGCCCGTATCGTTCTCGCCGGCTTCTCCCAGGGCGGCGCAGTGGTACTACACACTGCTTATATAAAGTGGCAAGAAGCCCTGGGCGGGGTAATCGCCCTGTCGACCTATGCACCGACCTTTACCCAGGAGCGCGAGCTGAGCGCCTGCCAGCAACGTACCCCGGCCCTGTGCCTGCACGGTGGCTACGATCCGGTGGTGCTCCCGGCCATGGGCCGCGCTGCGTATGAGCACCTCAAGCACTGGGGCATCAACGTTGAGTGGAAGGAATACCCCATGGAGCACGAAGTGCTGCCCGAGGAAATTCGCGATATCGGTGAATGGCTGATCAAGCGCCTGCGCTAAAAAGAACACTTCCCTGTAGTTGTCAGTGCAATCCACTACGCCGCGCCCGATTCTTGCATTACACTGGCCGGCGTATATTCCTTAACCAATTGATGAGATGACCGTGCTCAAAGCACTCAAGAAGATGTTCGGCAAGAGCGAGGTTGAGCAACTCGCCACCGAAAGCGCTGCCCCCGTGATGCAGCCGCCCGCAGCACCCCAGGCCCCTGCCCCGGCCGCCCCGCTCAAAACCGAAGCCGAGGCCGCCAAACCGGCACGTGCCGAAAAACCGGCCGAGCCCAAACCGCGCCGTGAGCGCAAGCCAAAACCTGCAGCCTCCACCTGGAAGCTGGAAGATTTCGTGGTCGAGCCGCAAGAAGGCAAGACCCGTTTCCATGATTTCAAGCTCTCGCCCGAGCTGATGCATGCGATCCACGACCTGGGCTTTCCTTATTGCACGCCGATCCAGGCACAAGTGCTGGGGCATACCCTGCGCGGCAAGGACGCCATTGGCCGCGCCCAGACCGGCACCGGCAAGACTGCAGCCTTCCTGATTTCGATCATTTCCCAGCTGCAGCAGACCCCGCCGCCGAAAGAGCGCTACATGGGCGAGCCACGGGCACTGATCATCGCCCCGACCCGCGAACTGGTGGTGCAGATCGCCAAAGACGCCGCCGCACTGACCAAGTACACCGGTCTGAACGTGATGACCTTCGTTGGCGGCATGGACTTCGACAAGCAGCTCAAGGCCCTCGAAGCGCGCCATTGCGACATTCTCGTGGCTACCCCCGGCCGTCTGCTGGACTTCAACCAGCGCGGTGAAGCCCACCTGGACATGGTCGAAGTGCTGGTCCTGGACGAAGCCGACCGCATGCTCGACATGGGCTTTATCCCGCAGGTACGGCAGATCATCCGCCAGACCCCGCCGAAGAGCGAACGCCAGACCCTGCTGTTCTCCGCGACCTTCACCGAAGACGTGATGAACCTGGCCAAGCAATGGACCACCGACCCGTCCATCGTCGAGATCGAGCCGGAGAACGTTGCCAGCGAAACCGTCGAGCAGCACGTGTATGCCGTGGCCGGTAGCGACAAGTACAAACTGCTGTACAACCTGGTGACCGAGAACAAGTGGGAACGGGTGATGGTCTTCGCCAACCGCAAGGATGAAGTGCGGCGCATCGAAGAACGTCTGGTGCGCGATGGCGTCAACGCCGCCCAGCTGTCGGGTGACGTGCCCCAGCACAAGCGCATCAAGACCTTGGAGAACTTCCGCGAAGGCCGCATTACCGTGCTGGTGGCGACCGACGTCGCCGGTCGTGGCATCCACATCGACGGTATCAGCCATGTGATCAACTTCACCCTGCCGGAAGATCCGGACGATTACGTGCACCGTATCGGTCGTACCGGTCGTGCCGGTACCAGCGGTGTGTCGATCAGCTTCGCCGGTGAAGATGACTCCTACCAGCTGCCGGCCATCGAAGAGCTGCTGGGTCGCAAGATCAGCTGCGAAATGCCGCCGACCGAACTGCTCAAGCCGGTGCCGCGCAAGCATCACTGATCAAGCTGTAATTTATCGCGGGGCAAGCCCGCTCCCACAGGGTGTGTTCAACCGGTGGGAGCGGGCTTGCCCCGCGATGCATTTTCAGACCAACGATATTGCCCAAATAAACAAAGAGTCCATAATAGACAAAATAGTTTATCTGGAGTCTCGTATGTCCGCGCCTCTCGTCATCGATCAACAGCTCGCTCGCCAACTGCTCAAGCAGGTGGATGTTCCGCAGATCCTGCGCAACCTGTTCCGTGACCTGGCGGCAGGGCAAGCCGTGCAGCCGCCGCAACAGCTGGTGGAGTTCCCTGCTGGCCAGGGTGACTTCATCAACTACGGTGGGGTACTGGCGCAAGAGCGCGTCTACGGGGTGAAAACCTCGCCTTACATCGTCCGCGAGCAAGGCCCGCTGGTCACCGCCTGGACCCTGCTGATGTCCATGGACAGCGGCCAGCCGCTACTGCTGTGCGATGCCGGCGAATTGACTACTGCGCGCACGGCTGCCACTACGGCCGTGGCAGTCGACGCCCTGGCGGCGGCCAGTGCCCGGCGCCTGACGGTGATCGGCAGCGGTCCGATCGCCCGCGCCCACCTGCACTATGTTCGCGGCCTGCGTCAGTGGCAGGACATTCGCCTGTACTCGCCAAGCCTGGCCGAACAAAGCGTGGAGCAGCGTCAGGCGCTGCTTGACCTCGATCCACGCCTGACGCTCAGCGACAGCCTCGGCCAGGCGCTGGAGGATGCCGATGTGATCATGCTGTGCACCTCCTCGGCCAGCCCGGTTATCGACCCGAGCACCTTGAGCAAACCGGCGCTGATCACCTCGATCAGCACCAATGCCGTGCGCGCCCATGAAGTGCCGCCCGCCAGCCTGGGCGCCATGGATGTGTATTGCGACTACCGGGTAACCACGCCTGGCAGCGCCGGCGAAATGCGTATCGCGGCGGAGCAACATGGTTGGCAACCGGAAGCCATCGTCGGCGATCTGGCACAGCTGTTGAGCAACCAGGCCCCTGCCCCGACTTACCAGCGCCACGCCTTCTTCCGTTCCATCGGTCTGGGCCTGGAAGACATCGCCCTGGCCAACGCCTTGTACCGCCTGCAGCGCGCCGGCTGAGGAGACTTCCATGCAACAGGCTGACTTCATCATCATTGGCGCCGGTATTGCCGGCGCCTCCACCGGCTTCTGGCTGGCCGCTCACGGCAAGGTGCTGCTGCTCGAACGCGAGTCGCAGCCGGGCTATCACTCCACCGGGCGCTCGGCTGCGCTGTATACCGCTGCTTATGGAACGCCGCAGGTGCGTGCCCTGACCCTGGCCAGTCGCGAGTTTTTCGATCATCCGCCGGCAGGCTTTGCCGAGCACCCGCTGCTCAGCCCGCGCGGGGAAATGACCGTCGACCTCAACGGCGACCCAGAAGAACTGCAGCGCCAGTATCAAAGTGCCAAGGCCTGCGTGCCGGAAGTCGAACTGCTCAGCGCCGACCAGGCTTGCGCCCGCCTGCCGGTGCTGCGCCGCGACAAAGTCCATGGCGCCCTCTACGACCCGAGCGCCAGCGATATCGACACCGATGCCCTGCACCAGGGCTATCTGCGCGGCATCCGCCGCCAACAGGGTGAAGTGCACAGCGATTGCGAGGTCCAGCAACTGAGCCGCGATGCCAAGGGTTTCTGGCAGGTGCAAACCAGCCGTGGCAGCTTCAGCGCGCCGGTGCTGATCAACGCCGCTGGCGCCTGGGCCGATCAGATCGGCGTACTGGCCGGCGCGCAGCCACTGGGCCTGCAGCCAAAACGCCGCGCCGCGTTCATCTTCGCCGCCCCCGAAGGCGTCGACAGCCACGCCTGGCCGATGCTGGTCAGCCTCGACGAATCGTTCTACATGAAGCCCGACGCCGGCATGCTGCTCGGCTCGCCGGCCAATGCCGACCCGGTCCAAGCGCATGACGTGCAGGCCGAAGAGCTGGACATCGCCATGGGCATCTACCAGATCGAAGAAGCCACCACCCTGAGCATTCGCCGCCCTACCCGCACCTGGGCCGGCCTGCGCAGCTTCGTTGCCGACGGTGATCTGGTCGCCGGTTTCGACCCGCAGGTGCCCGGCCTGTTCTGGGTAGCGGCACAAGGTGGTTATGGCATCCAGACCTCGCCCGCCATGGGCCAGGCCAGTGCCGCCCTGGTGCGCGGCGAAGACCTGCCCGAGGCGCTCAAGGGCTTTGGCCTGAACGCCGCGATGCTGTCCCCGCGCCGCCTGCAGGGATGACGCGCCGCCGCGATTGCGGCACACTCGCAGCGCCCTTGTGCCAAGGGCGCTGACACCGCCTGGAGCCTGCCTGAATGTCGACACCTCGCCCCGACCCTGTCCTGGACAACTACCGGGCCATCGCCGATGCCATTGCCACCCTGTTCTTCCCCCACGCCGAGGTGGTGCTGCACGACCTGCGCAGCCAGAAGATCGACTACATCGCCAACAACCTGTCGAAACGCGAAATTGGTGATGATGCCGCGCTCGAAGACATGCTCGAAACCGGCACAGAAGAAACCAACATCGGTCCCTACGAGAAGCTCAACTGGGACGGGCAGAAGATCCGCTCGCTGAGCACTGTACTGCGCAATGAAGACGGCACGCCGCTGGCGGTGCTGTGCATCAACCTGAACATTTCCCTGTTCGAAAGCGCCAGGGCGGCGCTGGACCTGTTCCTGTCGCCGAGCAAGCTGATTCCGCAGCCCGATGCGCTGTTTCGCGACGACTGGCAGGAGCGCATCAATACCTTCCTCAACAGCTGGCTGCGCCAGCGCCAGTTGAGCCTGAACCTGCTGACCCGCGAACATAAGCGCGAGCTGGTCCTGGCCCTGCACGCCGAAGGCGCATTCAAGGGCAAGAGTGCTGCCAACTACGTGGCCAATGTGCTGGGGATGGGACGGGCGACGGTGTACAAGCACCTGAAGGAACTCAAGGCCTGAAAGGCTTCAGGCCTTGAGCGCGGCGATCAATCGCCGTAGATGTCCGACTTGAAGTACTTCGACTGGATCTTTTGGTATTCGCCATTGGCGCGGATGTCGTCGATGGCTTTGTTGAGCTTGCTTACCAGCGCCTCATTGCCCTTGCGTACCGCGATCCCGGCGCCTTCACCGACGTATTTCGGGTCTTTCAGCTCAGGACCGACGAAGGCATAGTCAGCCCCGCGCGGCATCGACAGGAAGTCATCCAGGGGGATGGTATCGGCGAAAATCGCATCGACACGCCCGGACGCCAGGTCCATGTAGATTTCTTCGTTGTTGCTGTAGCGCTTGATGACGATGCCCTTGGGCTCCAGCACTTCGGTAGCGTAGCGATCGGTGGTGGTAGCACGCTGTACACCCACGGTCTTGCCTTTGAGGCTGGCGTACTGGTCATCGACCGTGGCGCCCTTCTTCATCACCAGGCGCGATGAGGTGAAGTAGTACTTGTGGGTAAAGTCGACCGACTTCTTGCGCTCGTCGGTGATGGTCATCGAAGACAGCGCGGCGTCGATCTTCTTCACTTTCAGCGAAGGAATCAGGCCGTCGAACTCCACCTCGTTCCACACGCATTTGACCTGCATCTGCGCGCACAAGGCATTGCCGATGTCGTAGTCGAAGCCGACGATCTCGCCTTTGTCGTTTTTCGAGGCAAAGGGTGGGTAAGCGGCTTCGATGCCGATGCGCAGGGTGTCTTCGGCGGCGAACAGGCTGCTGGCCATCAGGCTCAGGGCCAGACCACTGATCAGGGTGAAGTTCTTCATGCGGGGTCTCTCTCGCTCGTTATTGGAAGTGTGTTGCAAGACAGAGGGAAAGGGGGCAGGCACGCGACGGCCTGGAATTATTTTGTACTTATAATTCCATACTGGACTTTATTGTATGAAAACTCAACAGGCAAAAGCATCGCGGGGCAAGCCCGCTCCCACAGGATATTCACCATCCTTGTGGGAGCGGGCTTGCCCCGCGAAAAGATCAACTACCAACGCCCCGCCGCGTCTTCGTCACTCTGCTTGCCCTCGACCCAACGCGGGCCGTCACCGGTCTGTTCTTTCTTCCAGAACGGTGCACGGGTCTTGAGGTAGTCCATGATGAAGTTGCAGGCATCGAAGGCGGCCTGGCGATGAGCACTGGCCACGCCAACAAAGACAATCGGCTCACCCGGATCGAGCGCGCCAATGCGGTGCAGCACCTCGACCTTGAGCAGCGGCCAGCGCTGCTCGGCCTCAACCACGATCTTGGCCAGGGCCTTTTCGGTCATGCCCGGGTAGTGTTCCAGGAACATGCCCGCCACCTCCTGGCCGTCATTGAAGTCGCGCACGTAGCCCACAAAGCCGACCACCGCGCCAACACCGACATTGGCGGCATGCATGGCGTTGACTTCGACGCCCGGATCAAAGGCTTCGGTTTGGACACGAATGCTCATCTCAGCCTCCGGTCACGGGCGGGAAAAACGCTACTTCGTCGCCGTCTGTAACCGGCTCGTCGAGCTTGCACAGCTCTTCGTTACGCGCGCACATCAGGTTCTGTTCGCTCAGCACTTCATGCTTACCACCCTTGGCCACCAACGCCTGGCGCACGTCGTCCAGGGTTGCAAACGCACCTTCGAGTTTCTCGCTATCGACGCCCAGCGCTTCGCGGTAACGGGCGAAATACATCACCTTGATGCTCATTTCACGTCATCCGCCTGGTAATGGCCGCTTTTGCCGCCAAGCTTCTCCAGCACCCGCACACCGTCGATGATCATGCCGCGGTCAACCGCTTTGCACATGTCGTAGATGGTCAGTGCGGCGACGCTGGCGGCAGTCAGGGCTTCCATTTCCACGCCGGTCTGCCCGGCCAGTTTGCAGCGCGCGACGATATAGACCGTGTCGTTGCCTTCGGCGCTGAGTTCGACCTTGACGCTGGTCAGCATCAGCGGGTGACACAACGGGATCAGGTCGCTGGTCTTCTTCGCCGCCTGGATACCGGCAATGCGCGCCACGGCGAAGACATCACCCTTGGGGTGCTCGCCATCGACAATCATTTGCAGGGTTTGCGGGAGCATGCGCACCCGCGCTTCGGCCACAGCCTCACGCGAGGTCACGGCTTTATCGGTCACGTCGACCATAGTGGCCCGACCTTGGGAATCGAGATGAGTCAGCACAGCCTTCCTCCTGTTCAGGAGTCAAGAGTGTAAACCCTGGGGTGTGGATATCGCAGCGAAAAAAACCGGGCGGCAAGGCCGCCCGGCGGTTGCGAGGTTACAGGTGCGATTCGGCGTATTCGGCCAGAATCGAGCGCGGCACGCCCTGCAGGGTGATGTGCACGCCGTTGGGGAAGTCCTTGAAACGCTCGGTCAGGTAGGTCAGGCCCGAGCTGGTAGCGGACAGGTAAGGGGTGTCGATCTGCGCCAGGTTACCCAGGCAGATCACCTTGGAACCGGTACCGGCACGGGTGATGATGGTTTTCATCTGGTGCGGCGTAAGGTTCTGGCATTCGTCGATCAGGATCAGGCTCTGCTGGAAGCTGCGCCCGCGAATGTAGTTCAGCGATTTGAACTGCAGGGGCACCCGTTCAAGGATGTAGTCGACACTGCCATGGGTGTTTTCATCATCCATGTGCAGCGCTTCGAGGTTGTCGGTGATTGCCCCGAGCCAGGGCTCCATTTTCTCGGCTTCGGTACCCGGCAGAAAGCCGATCTCCTGATCCAGCCCCTGCACGCTGCGGGTGGCGATGATGCGCCGGTAACGCTTGCTGACCATGGTCTGCTCGATGGCGGCAGCCAGGGCCAGGATGGTCTTGCCGGAACCGGCAGCGCCGGTCAGGTTGACCAGGTGAATGTCCGGATCGAGCAGCGCGAACAACGCCAGGCTCTGATGGATGTCGCGCGGCTTCAGGCCCCAGGCTTCCTGGTGCAGCAGCGGTTCCTGGTGCAGGTCGAGCAACAGCAGCTCATCGTCCTTGATGCCTTTGATCCAGCCAACGAAGCCCTGCTCATCGATGATGAACTCGTTGATGTGCACCGCCGGCAGGTTGTCGATCATTTGCACCCGGTGCCAGGTACGGCCACGCTCCTGGCGGGTCTCGACCTTGCTGACCCGGTCCCAGAACGAGCCGGTGACACTGTGATAGCCCTTGGACAACAGGGACACGTCGTCAACCAGCTGGTCGGTGCTGTAGTCCTCGGCCGCGATCCCACAGGCGCGGGCCTTGAGGCGCATGTTGATGTCTTTGGTCACCAGCACCACATCCATGTCCTTGCGCCGGCTACGCAGCTCAAGCAACTGGTTGATGATGATGTTGTCGTTGAGGGTTTCCGGCAGCAGGCGATTAGGCTCGTTGCGCGGGCTCATCAGGATGGACAGGAAGCCCTTGGGCCCGCTCTTGCCACGCTGGATCGGCACGCCCTGTTCAACATCAGCTGGCGTGGCATCGCCCAGGGTCTGGTCGATCAGGCGGATGGCCTGGCGACATTCGGCGGCAATGGTGTGCTTTCCGGTCTTGAGTTTGTCGAGCTCCTCCAGCACCGTCATCGGTATGGCGACGTGGTGCTCCTCGAAATTGAGCAATGCGTTTGGATCGTGGATCAGTACATTGGTATCGAGCACATAAAGGATTGGCTGGTTGGAGGAAGTGGTG
The DNA here is from genome assembly GCF_028682475.1 of Pseudomonas putida. GTDB lineage: Bacteria > Pseudomonadota > Gammaproteobacteria > Pseudomonadales > Pseudomonadaceae > Aquipseudomonas > Aquipseudomonas putida_AG. The sequence continues at coordinate 66,070 of NZ_JANHLE010000018.1, read as the reverse complement.
CGTCCTTGATCATCCATACTCGGTCACCTTTGTGGAAGCCATACAACGCAATACCTTGACGGTGCTGCGCCGTGAAGTGGCCGCCGGTGCTTCCCTGGTCCGCGTCGTTACGGGTGGGAAGCTGCCCTCACAGAAAATGGTGCCCAATGACGCCACCTGTGATGCAGGGTTCGGCGGTCTGTCTTCTTGATACCGCAAAACCCATGACCGGAAAAAGCATTTTTACGTATTTTTGAAGTTTATTTTTCGCGATGACACTTAGCCCTTGGCGCGCGGTCAAAGCACCGCTACAGTCATAAATCAGGCCCAGTGAATTGCGTGTCACATTTTATTGCTGGCCGTACTGTTCGCGCCCTGATTTCAGCTTTTTCCGGCAAAATGCCGGCAATCTTCCCAACCAATACCACTTCGCGCCGTCTGCTTGAGCAGCCAGGCCACGGCCTCCTGCGCCTTGGGCTGGACGTCGTGAAACTGGATCACGCCGCGGCGCCAGAGCAGCATCAGGGTCAGCACCCGTTGCGCCGACTGCTCGCCACTCAAGGCGCTCTGGTCCTGGGCATCGATGTTCCACAACAGCACCTGTAACCCCTGGCTGGCGAAGAAGTCATGGCTGTCAGCCCGGCGTTGACCGTAAGGCGGCCTGAACAGCGCTACATACTGATCGGGCAGGTCGGCCTGGACCCTGGCCTGACTGCGCAGCACCGATTGTTGCCAGTCCTGCCATTGCCCATGGGAGCGGTACTGCCAGCCTTGAATCCCCACGCACTGGCCCTGGTAGAGGGTGCGCAGATCCGTCAGCGAAGTCTTGTCACGGCGCGTCTGCAGGCTGTTGCCGAGCACAAAGAAGGTCGCGCCGAGTTTCTGCCGGCGCAGGTAGTCGGTCAGGCTATCGGTGCCACCGCCGACTGCGCCGGGGCCTGAGTCGAAGGTCAGCAGGAACAACCGGTCATTGAGTTCATCGCCGTTGCGCTCAAGGTCCGAATAACGCTCGATTTCGCTGGCGTTGTGCGGGAACAGCGCGGCTTTGCGCAACAACTCGTCCAGGTAGCGCTGATGGAACTCGCGGCTCGGCTCAGCCCAGCCGGCATAGAAGGAATCGCTGGCCACTGCGAACTTCGCCGCTTGCTGGCGCAGCTCGGCCTGTCCGTCGATGGCATAACAGAACGAGGCATCCTGTTCGCAGCTTTGCTGGGCCAGGTCGTAGTTGCGCCACAACTGCTGCCACAGGCGCGCGCGCACCTGGTTGATCGACAACAGATTGATCTGCTTGAGGCCCAGGCGTGCGGCCAACGCCGGTTCGTCGAGCGCTTCGCTGGCCGCAAGGGCCTGGGAAAAGCCAAGAATCTCGGCCCGCGAGGCGACATCGAACAGCGCCGGGCTGTCGAGCTGCTCTGGCCAGTGAGCGCGCTCGAAAGTAGTCGGCGGTACAGGCGCAGCGTGCACCGCGACACTCAACAGCCCGCTCAGTAGTAGAAAAGCAATGCGCACGATCGAACTCTCCGGTTTCCTCGCGCGCACTATAGCGTCAAGCGTCGGGATGGTCTGTGGCTATCAGCGTCATAGCTGGAGATCAGTGCCCCCGCCCCGTAGAATCGGCGCCACGATTTCAGGAGCCCGACCGATGCTGACGGTGATTTCCCCCGCCAAGACCCTCGATTACGACACCCCGCCGGTAACCCAGCGCTACACCCAGCCGCAATACCTGGACGACTCCCAGGAACTGATCGTGCAGCTGCGCGAGCTGTCGCCGGCGCAGATCAGCGAGCTGATGCACCTCTCCGACAAGCTTGCCGGCCTCAATGCCGCGCGCTTCGGTAGCTGGACCCCGGCCTTCACGCCGGAGAACGCCAAGCAGGCACTGCTGGCGTTCAAGGGTGACGTATACACCGGGCTGGATGCGCAAAGCCTGAGCGAAGACGACTTCAGCTACGCCCAGGAACACCTGCGCATGCTTTCGGGGCTGTACGGGCTGTTGCGCCCGCTCGACCTGATGCAGCCTTACCGCCTGGAAATGGGCACCAAGCTGGCCAACGCCCGCGGCAAGGACCTGTATGCCTTCTGGGGCACGCGCATCAGCGAATGGCTGAACCAGTCCCTGGCCGAGCAAGGGGACGACCTGCTGCTCAACCTGGCCAGCAACGAGTACTTCAGCGCGGTCAAACGCAATGCTCTCAAGGCGCGGATCATCAACACCGAGTTTCGCGACTTCAAGAACGGCCAGTACAAGATCATCAGCTTCTATGCCAAGAAAGCCCGCGGGATGATGAGCCGCTTTGTGATCCAGGAACGCATCAACGATCCCGAGCAGCTCAAGCAGTTCGATGTGCAGGGTTACTACTACAGTGCCGAGCAGTCGAAGCCGGACAATCTGGTGTTTCTGCGCGATCATCCAGACGAGTAAACAGCATCGCGGGGCAAGCCCGCTCCCACAGTGGCAATTTAATTGCAGTGGGAGCGGACTTGCCCCGCAATGACGCCAACATTGCAAAACGCCATTAAGGCCATCGGTAATTTTTTGCAAAATTTCAAAAAATAATTTCCGATACTGGCAATAAAACATCCCTCCTCGAGTTCGCCCTTTATATACAGGGACGAAACTGCCGAGTGCTATCAAAGTGAAAGTACTGGCACTTCAATAATTATTTAAAAATCTTTCACCTTCGCAGAACCTCTCCCGGAACTTATCCCCTCGCCCATCGCTCATACCACCGGTAACGATTCTCGAGAGTTGTGTAAGAGATGACCTACAGCGAACCCAGGAGATCCGCGCCCGATAAAATCGTCCTAGTGGTTGATTTCAAAGGACTTTATCCATTTGAAAGAGCAAGCACTGCAGTCTCTTAAAACAGAACTGCAATAAAGACGGCTGCATTTCAGGGCACGTCCATAACTATTGGCCATTGGCTGCCAACTTTGAGTGCAGATTAATTTGCACTCCATATTTATATGCCTGCGCACGGTGAAGTGACATCTTTTTGCCACAACTCCGTTCGCCCCGACATTGCTGGTTAATCAATCCGGTCTGGCTCTGCAAGTTGAGCCGGCATGATAAACACATGAGGTGATAGCGATGCGTATCAGCATCTTTGGTTTGGGTTATGTAGGTGCAGTCTGTGCAGGCTGCCTGTCCGCACGGGGTCATGAAGTGATTGGCGTGGATGTTTCCAGGACCAAGATCGACCTGATCAACCAGGGCAAATCGCCCATCGTCGAACCCGGGCTTGAAGCACTCTTGCAACAGGGTATCGACACCGGCCGCCTGCGTGGCACCACCGACTTTGCCGCGGCGATCCGCGACAGCGACCTGTCGATGATCTGCGTCGGTACGCCGAGCAAGAAGAACGGCGATCTGGGCCTGGAGTACATCGAGTCGGTGTGCCGCGAAATCGGTTTTGTGCTGCGCGAAAAAGCCAGCCGCCACACCATCGTGGTACGCAGTACCGTGCTGCCAGGCACGGTGAAGAACGTGGTGATCCCAATTCTCGAAGACTGCTCGGGGAAGAAAGCCGGCGTCGATTTCGGCGTGGCGGTCAACCCGGAGTTCCTGCGTGAAAGCACCGCGATCAAGGATTACGACCAGCCTCCGATGACCGTCATCGGCGAACTGGACAAGGCCAGCGGCGATGTCCTGCAGTCACTGTACGAGGAACTCGACGCACCGGTGATCCGCAAGGACATCGAAGTCGCCGAGATGATCAAGTACACCTGCAACGTCTGGCACGCGGCGAAAGTGACCTTCGCCAACGAGATCGGCAACATCGCCAAAGCGGTCGGGGTCGATGGCCGCGAAGTGATGGACGTGGTCTGCCAGGACAAAGCCCTGAACCTCTCGCAGTACTATATGCGCCCGGGCTTTGCCTTCGGCGGTTCGTGCCTGCCCAAGGACGTGCGTGCCCTGACCTACCGGGCCAGCAGCCTGGACGTGCGGGCGCCGCTGCTCAACTCGCTGATGACCAGCAACGAATCGCAGGTGCAGAACGCCTTCGACATCATCGAAAGCCACGACAAGCGCAAGGTCGCCCTGCTCGGTCTGAGCTTCAAGGCCGGCACCGACGACCTGCGTGAAAGCCCGCTGGTGGAACTGGCCGAGCGTCTGATCGGCAAGGGCTATGAGCTGAACATCTACGACAGCAACGTCGAGTACGCCCGTGTTCACGGCGCGAACAAGGACTACATCGAGTCGAAGATCCCCCACGTCTCCTCCTTGCTCAACGCCGACTTCGACCAGGTCATCCACCACGCCGACGTGATCGTGCTGGGTAACCGCGACGAGAAGTTCCGCGCCCTCGCCCAGCAAGCGCCGGAAGGCAAGCAGGTCATCGACCTGGTCGGGTTCATGAACAAAGCCAGCTCGCCGGCCACCCGCACCGAAGGTATCTGCTGGTAACCCGGCAGGCTGCGCAGGGCCTGCGGGCCCTGTGCAGCACCCTATTCCCCTCTCTGGATACGGATGCAGAACATGCAAAGGCTCAAGCACGGCCTGCTACAGGTCGCCGGTTGGCTGTTCTACGTGAGCCTGCTCATGTTGATCGCCCTGGCCTTGCCCAACTCCATTTTCGACCCCGACTCGAAGGATTTCATTTTCCTCGTCGGCGCCGTCGGTATCTGGCGCTATTCCATGGGTGCCACGCACTTTGTGCGCGGCATGCTGTTTCTCTATGTGGTCTACCCGCTGCTGCGGCGCAAAGTGCGCAAGCTGGGCAGCGCCGCTGATCCGTCGCATGTCTACCTGATGGTCACCAGCTTTCGCATCGACGCCCTGACCACCGCCCAGGTCTACAGCTCGGTGATCCGCGAAGCGATCGACTGCGGCTACCCGACCACGGTGGTCTGCTCGCTGGTGGAAATGTCCGACGAACTGCTGGTGAAAAGCCTCTGGGAAAAATTCAATCCACCAGACCGCGTCACCCTGGATTTCGTGCGCATCGCCGGGACCGGTAAACGTGACGGCCTGGCCTACGGCTTTCGCGCCATCTCCCGCCACCTGCCAGACGACAATGCCGTGGTCGCGGTGATCGACGGCGACACCGTGCTCGGTGAAGGCGTGGTGCGCAAGACCGTGCCGTGGTTCAAGTTGTTCGCCAATGTCGGCGGCCTGACCACCAACGAATTCTGCGAAGTGCGTGGCGGCTACATCATGAGCGAGTGGCACAAGCTGCGCTTCGCCCAACGCCACATCAACATGTGTTCGATGGCCCTGTCCAAGCGCGTGCTGACCATGACCGGGCGCATGTCGGTGTTCCGCGCTGCAGTGGTGACCAACCCCGAATTCATCGCCGACGTCGAGAACGACTCGCTGCAGCACTGGCGCCTGGGCCGCTTCAAGTTCCTCACCGGTGACGACAAGTCCAGCTGGTTCAGCCTCATGCGCCTGGGCTACGACACCTTCTACGTGCCGGACGCGGCGATCAACACGGTCGAGCACCCGCCGGAGAAGAGCTTCATCAAGGCCAGCCGCAAACTGATGTACCGCTGGTACGGCAACAACCTACGGCAGAACTCGCGGGCCCTGGGCCTGGGTATCCGCCGTCTGGGCCTGTTCACCAGTGTGGTGCTGTTCGATCAGCGCGTGTCGATGTGGACCAGCCTCCTGGGCCTCACCGTCGCCGTGATTGCCAGCCTGAAATTCGGCCCGGCATTCCTCCTGGTGTACCTGCTGTGGATCGGCATCACCCGCCTGATCCTGACCTTCATGCTGCTGTGCTCGGGCCACAAAATCGGTCCGGCCTACCCGCTGATCCTTTATTACAACCAGATCGTCGGCGCGATCATGAAGATCTACGTGTTCTTCCGCCTCGACAAACAGTCCTGGACGCGCCAGCCCACTGCCCTCAAACGCGATCTCGCCAGCTTTCAACAATGGTTCAACACCTGGTCCTCCCGGACCATGACCTTCTCGGCGGCCAGCATCTTCATCGCTGTGCTGTTCATGGTCGTGTGAGCCGGAAACCGATTGGATTAAACAGGAACAAATCGCCATGAATACCGCCGTGAACGTCAATGTCGTGCATGAGTCCGAAGCCCAGCGCCAGCACGCCCGGGTGCGCATCCCGGCCAAATTGCGTTACCTGGGGGCCGGCCGCGAAACCCTGGAAGTGAAGGTCGACGACCTGTCTGCCGGGGGCTTGAGCTTCCATGCCAAGCAGCCGTTGAAAGCCGGCGATGTGCTGCGCGGACGCTTGCAGTTCACCGTCGACAAGCTTGGCCTGGCCATGGACATCGAGTTCCAGGTGCGCTCCTTCGAGCCGTCCAGCGGCCGTACCGGCGTGCAGTTCCAGAACCTTGAACCGCGCGATATCGCCACCCTGCGGCACATCATCACCTCGCACCTGTCGGGCGAGCTGATCACCATGGGCGATGTGCTCAGCACCCTGCAGCGCGACAACTTCACCAAGGCGCGCAAACAGAAAGACGCCAACGGCGGCATGAGTGCCCTCGGCCGCCTGCGGGCGGTGACCTTCAGCCTCGGTGTATTCGTGGTCGGTGTGGCGGCGTTCGGCTTCATCGCCAAGTCGGTGTATGGCCTGTACTTCGTCAGCCATGCCCAGGCCGGCGTGGTCAGCGTGCCGACCACCAACGTCACCATGCCCCGCGACGGCACCGTACAAGGCCTGGTCGAAGGAGGTGGGCAGGTAGCCAAAGGCGCACCGCTGGCCTCGTTCAGCACCAGCATGCTGGACATGCTCAAAGGCCATCTGGACGACCAGCAGCTTGAGCCGAGCAAAGTCGAAGAGCTGTTTGGCAAGCAAATGAGCGGCACCCTGACCAGCCCTTGCGATTGCGTGGTCGCCCGCCAACTGGTGGATGACGGCCAGTACGCGAGCAAAGGCCAGGTGATCTTCCAGCTGATTCCGCGCACGGTCAATCCGACCGTCGAGGCGCGTTTCAGCTATCGCCAGTTCGACGACGTGCAGCCGGGTACCCGGGTCAACTTCCAGATCGCTGGCGAAGACGAATGGCGCACAGGCCAGATCGTCAGCAGCACCAGCCTCAACAGCGAAGACCTGTCTTCGGACATTCGCGTGCAGATCAAACCGGAAGGCGCATTGCCCGCCGAACTGGCTGGCCGCCCGGTAGCGGTGGACAGCAATCGTGGCCCGTCGTTGGACTGGCTGATCGACAAAGCCGTGGCCCGTGGGCTTTAAGAGGATCTGCCCATGAACCATGCCAATTACCCTGTGGGAGCGGGCTTGCCCCGCGATTGCTCTAGAAACTTCACTGCCTTTATCGCGGGGCAAGCCCGCTCCCACAGTTGTGCTGCCCTGGGTCTGGCTCTGGCCATCAGCCTGGCCGGTTGTGCCGGCCTGCCCGACCAGCGCCTGGCCAACGAAGCGCTCAAGCGCGGCGACACGGCCCTGGCTGAGCAAAACTACCGGCAACTGGCCGACCTCGGTTACAGCGAGGCCCAGGTGGGCCTTGCCGATATCCAGATGGAAACCCGCGACCCGGCCAAGCTCAAGCAAGCCGAAGCGACCTACCGCGCCGCCGCCGATATCTCGCCGCGCGCCCAGGCTCGCCTTGGTCGTCTGCTGGCCGCCAAGCCAGACGCCACTCAAGCCGAACGCCAGGAAGCTGAAACGCTGCTCAAAAAAGCCTTCGCCAATGGCGAGGGCAACACCCTGATCCCGTTGGCGATGCTCTACTTGCAATACACGCAGAGCTTCCCCGGCACCAACGCACAACAGCAGATCGATCAGTGGCGCGCCGCCGGCTATCCAGAAGCAGGCCTGGCCCAGATCCTTCTGTACCGCACCCAGAATACCTACGACCAGCACCTGGCCGAAGTCGAGCGAATCTGCAAAGCCGCGCTGACCAGCACCGACATCTGCTACGTCGAGCTGGCAACTGTCTACCAGAAACGCAGCCAGGCTGATCAACAAGCGGCGCTGATCGAGCAGCTGAAAAGCGCCTACCAGCGCGGCGCGATCCCGGCTACCCGGGTCGACAGCGTTGCCCGCGTCCTGGCCGACCGCAGCCTCGGGCAGACCGACGAGAAAACCGCCAAGGCCCTGCTCGAACAGGTTGCGCCGGTCAATCCCGGATCCTGGGTCAGCCTGGCGCAACTGCTCTATGACTTCCCCGAGCTTGGCGACACCGACAAGTTGCTGGAATACATCGACAAGGGCCGCGCGGCGGAACAACCCCGCGCCGAACTGTTGCTCGGTCGCCTGTACTACGAAGGCAAGACCGTACCGGCCGACGCGCAGAAGGCCGAAAACCATCTGCTCAGCGCCGCCAATGCCGGGGAAGTCAGCGCCCATTACTACCTCGGACAGCTCTATCGCCGCGGCTACCTGGGCAACGTCGATCCGCAGAACGCCGTCGACCACCTGCTCACTGCCGCCCGCGGCGGCCAGCTCAGCGCCGACTACGCCCTGGCGCAGTTGTTCAGCGAAGGCCACGGCATCCGCCAGGACCTGGTCAACGCCTGGGTCTTCAGCCAGCTGGCGCAAGCCAACCCCAGCGACCAATCGCGTGAGCTGGCCGCCCGGCTCGACCAGCAACTCAATCCAGCGCAGAAAGCTCAGGCCGAACGCCTGTTGCAACAAGAGCGCCAGGCCCGTGGCGCCATCGGTCAGGGCGCAGCTGCCTTGGCCATGCAGGCTGTGCAAGAACCCGTAGAAGGCGAGGACTCCCTATGACACTCAATCCGTGGATGAAAGCCGGTCTCGGCCTTGGCTTCGCCCTGCTCTGGTCGTGCCCGACCCTGGCGGCGATGACCGCTGAAAAGAACTTCGGCCTGGACGTGAAGATCACCGCCCAGTCCGAAGACGACCGCGACCTCGGCACCCGCTCCGGCGGCGACGTCAACGGCCTGGGTCTGGACCTGCGCCCGTGGGTCTATGGCGAGCGCGGCAACTGGAGCGCCTTCGCCATGGGCCAGGCGGTGGCGGCCACCGATATCATCGAGACCGATACCCTGCGCCAGTCCGGTGACGAAGCCGAATCTGACAACAGCAGTGCCGACGGCCGCGAAGCCGACAAGAGCTACCTGGCGATGCGTGAGTTCTGGGTCGGCTACAGCGGCCTGACCGCCTACCCCGGCGAGCAGCTGCGCTTCGGCCGCCAGCGCCTGCGCAACGACGACGGCATGTGGCGCGACACCAACATCGAAGCGCTGAACTGGACCTTCGACACCACCCTGCTACGCGCCAACCTCGGCGTTGCCGAACGCTTCAGCGAATACCGCACCGACCTCACCGAGCTGGCGCCGGAAGACAAGGACCGCCTGCACGTCTACGGCGACATCGCCACCCAGTGGACACCTGGCCACTGGGTCGGCCTGCGCGCCCACCACACCCATGACGACGGCAACCTGAAAAGCCCCGGCGAAAATGTCGATGCGCTGGACAAGACCCGCACCGGCGACCTCACCTGGCTGGGCCTTGAGGCCAACAGCGACGCCTACAACTGGCGCAACCAGAACCGCGTCAACTACTGGGGCAGCGTGACCTGGCTGAGCGGTGACCGCGACAGCCTCAACACCACCACGGTCAACGGCGAGCAAGTGGCCAGCGGCAAGCAGAGCGGTGACGTCAACGCCTGGGCCACCGACCTCGGTATCCGCCTGCGCCTTGATCCCAACTGGCAAGTCGGCGCCGCCTATGCCCGCGGCAGCGGCGGTGGTGGCAGCGACGGTTCGGGCAATTACGAGCAAACCGGCCTCGAGAGCAACCGCTCCAATTTCACCGGCACCCGCTCGCGCGTACACCGCTTCGGTGAAGCGTTCCGTGGCGAGCTCGGCAACCTCCAGGCGGCGACCCTGTTCACCTCCTGGCAACTGCGCGACGACTACGACGCCAGCCTGATCTACCACAAATTCTGGCGCGTCGATGGCGACCAGAACATCGGCAGCAGCGGCATCAACGCGGTGGTCGAAGACAACGGCATCAACCGTCCGCTGATCCAGGGCGAGAAAGACCTCGGCCAGGAAATGGACGTGGTGGTCACCAAGTACTTCAAGCAGGGCCTGCTGCCGGCTGGCTTGAGCCAGTCGATCGACGAGCCGTCGGCGCTGGTGCGCTTGCGCGCTGGCGTGTTCAAGCCGGGTGACGCCTATGGCAAGGAAGCGGACTCGTACATGCACCGCGCCTTTGTCGACGTGGTCTGGCGCTTCTGATGCCTGGAGTGCACTGATATGAGCCTTCAATCGAACACCCTGCAGCGCCTGCTGGCCGGCAGCCTGCTGCTGGCCAGCAGCATCGCCCTGGCCAACAGCCAGGCACCGGTGCCGGTGGCCAAAGGACTGCAACAGGCCAAGACCTACACCGTCAGCAGCGCGCCGATCGAGCCGCTGCAGATTCCCGCGCCGACCCTGCCCGACCTGTCCGGCTACAGCGCCGAGGCTGTGCAGAAAAAGATCCAGCGCACGCACAAGGGCAAGGTCTCGGTGCGGCGCATGCTGCAGGAAAATGCGCTCAAGGAATTCATCGGCGGCGACAACAAGATGGCCGAGTGGGTGGCGCGTCAGCACGGCATCCCGCAGGCGATCTTCATCGATGACGGCCATGTCGATTTCACTGAACTGAGCAAGCGCGTGCCCAAGCAGTATTTGAGCGAAACTTCGCCGGGCGTGTACCTGGCGCATCTGCCGATCGTGGTCGGCGCCAAGGGCGTGCTGGAGATCGACGCCAAGGTCAAGGAACTGCGCCTCTCCCAGGAAGGCGGCGCCTTCCTCGTCAACGACGGCAAACTGTTCGTCACCGACACCAAGGTGACCGGCTGGCGCGAAAAGGACAACGGCCCGGCGACGTTCCGTTCGCCCAACGAGTTCCGCCCGTTCCTGCTGTCCTGGGGCGGCACCGAGACCTATATCGTCAACAGCCAGATGGCCAGCTTCGGCTATGCCAAAAGCAAGTCCTACGGGGTGAGCATTTCCCAGTACACGCCGAACATGGCCAAGCAGATGGGTCGTGCCGAACCCACTGGCTGGATCATCGGCTCGGAATTCAGCGACATGTGGTACGGCTTCTACTGCTACGAAACCAGCGACTTCGTGGTCAAGGACAGCACCTACCGCGACAACATTGTCTACGGCATCGACCCGCACGACCGTTCGCACCGTCTGATCATCGCCGGCAACACCGTGTACGGCACCAAGAAAAAGCACGGGATCATCGTCTCCCGTGAGGTCAACGACAGCTGGATCATCAACAACAAGAGCTACGACAACAAACTCTCGGGCGTGGTGATCGACCGTAACAGCGTCAACAACCTGATCGCCTACAACGAGATCTACCGCAACCACACCGACGGCATCACCCTGTACGAGAGCGGCGACAACCTGATCTGGGGCAACAAGCTGATCAACAACCGCCGCCACGGCATTCGCGTGCGCAACAGCGTCAACATCCGCCTGTACGAAAACGTCGCCATGGCCAACGGCCTGGTCGGTGTCTACGGGCACATCAAGGACCTCTCCGACACCGACCGCGACATCGCCCTCGACCCGTTCGACACCAAGGTCTCGCTGATCGTCGTCGGCGGTGAGCTGGCGGCCAACGGCAGCGGCCCGCTGTCAATCGACTCGCCGTTGAGCGTGGAACTGTACCGGGTCTCGATACTGGCCCCGAGCAAGGCCAGCGGCATCAGCTTTTCCGGGGTGCTGGGTGAGCGTCAGGACGAGATCCTCGACCTGATGGTGCGCCAGCAGAAAGCGGTATTGATCGACCCGGTCGAGCGCCAGACCGAAATGGCGGATTAAGGAAGCCACGACATGACTCCACATATGATGAAACTGCTTGGTCTGAGCGCTGCCTTACTGGCGATCAGCAACAGCGCGCATGCCGACACCGTGCAGGCACCGACCTTCAGCGCCGAACCCTGCTGCCAGCTGTGCCCCGAAGCGCATGACGCCAGCCGCTACACCACGCGTTACCAGCAGAACTTCACCACCCTGGTGCAGGCCCAGGGTGACTGGCTGTTCCGTACCCGCGAGGACCTGCGCACCGAGTTCCAGACCACCCCCGCCGGCTACAAACGCCTGCAGCAGCTGCACGATGCGTTCAAGGCACGCGGCATTGAACTGGTGGTGGTTTATCAGCCAACCCGTGGCCTGGTGAACCGCAACATGCTCAAGCCGGCCGAGAAAGCCGCGTTCAACTACGAGAAAGCCCTGGGCAACTACCAGGCGATGCTCGCCCGCTTCAGCAAGATGGGCTACAACGTGCCCGACCTGTCGCCGCTGACCAACGAGCAGTTGGCCGCCGCTGACCAGGGCAAGGACTTCTACTTCCGTGGCGACCAGCACTGGACGCCCTATGGCGCCGAGCGTGCGGCGAAGATCGTCGCCGACACCGTGCACAAGATGCCGGCCTTCGCCGACATTCCGCGGCGCGAATTCGAAAGCCACAAATCCGGGCGCATGGGCAAGACCGGCACCCTGCACAACGTCGCCGGGCAACTGTGCGGCACCAGCTATGCAGTGCAGTACATGGACCAGTTCGTCACCGAGCCCAAGGGCGAAAGTGGCAGCGACGACCTGTTCGGCGATTCCGGTAATCCAGAAATCACCCTGGTCGGCACCAGCCACAGCGGCAAGAACTACAACTTCTCGGGCTTTCTCGAACAGTACATCGGCGCCGACGTGCTCAACGTTGCCTTTCCTGGCGGTGGCCTGGAAGGCTCGATGATCCAGTACCTGGGCAGCGACGACTTCAAGAACAACCCGCCGAAGATCCTCATCTGGGAATTCTCGCCGCTGTATCGCCTGGACCAGGAAACCATCTGGCGGCAGATGCTCGCCCTGCTCGACAACGGCTGCGAAGGCAAGCCGGCACAAATGCATGCCAATGCCACGCTCAAGCCGGGCAAGAACGAACTGATGGTCAATGGCAAAGGTGGCGTGATCAAGGACCTGACCAATGGCCGCCATCAGCTGGACATCAGGTTCGAAGACACCTCGGTCAAGGTGCTGCAGGCCACGCTCTGGTACCTCAATGGCCGTCATGAAGACGTGAAGATCGAAAAACCGGAAACCTCCGACACCGATGGCCGTTTCGCCTTCCAGCTGCGCGAGGATGAAGACTGGGCCAGCCAGACCCTGCTCGCGGTGGAAGTTCAGGGCCCGGAGAGCGGCACCCAGAAAGTCGAAGCCACGCTCTGCAAACGGAAGTGAGTCGTTTATGAAAAGCATCAACACATTCACGGTGGGAGCGGGCTTGCCCCGCGATGAGGCGGGTATGGCAATCGCGGGGCAAGCCCGCTCCCACAGGGGCGGCTTCAAGGTACTTGCACTTGCCCTGGCCCTGTTCGGCCCGGCCGTACAGGCTGCCGGGCTGGTCCCGCCCCCGGGTTACTACGCCGGGATCGAGAAACTCAAGACCGGTCCCAGCGACTACAAGTGCGAGGCGATCCCCAAGCCTTACACCGGCAAGCTGCAATTTCGCAGCAAGTACGAAGGTTCGGACAGCGCCCGCGCCACCTTGAACAAGGCCTCGGAAAAAGCCTTCCGCGACTCCACCGCGAGCATCACCACGCTTGAGCGCGGGGTCAGCAAACAGGTCATGCAGTACATGCGCGACGGCCGCCCGCAGCAGCTCGACTGCACCCTCGAATGGCTGGGCAGCTGGGCCCGTGCCGATGCGCTGATGTCCACCGACTACAACCACACCGGCAAGTCCATGCGCAAATGGGCGCTGGGCAGCCTGAGCTCGTCGTGGCTGCAGCTCAAATTCTCCAATTCCCAGCCCCTGGCTGCGCATCAGCAGGAAGCCGAACTGATCGAGAAATGGTTCGCGCGTCTGGCCGATCAGGTGGTCAAGGACTGGAGCGATCTGCCCCTGGAGAAGATCAACAACCACTCCTACTGGGCCGCCTGGTCGGTGATGGCCACTGCCGTGGCCACTGACCGCCGCGACCTGTTCGACTGGTCGCTGAAGGAATACCGGGTGGCCGCCAACCAGGTCGACGCCCAGGGCTTCCTGCCCAACGAGCTCAAGCGCAAGCAACGCGCCCTGGCCTACCACAATTATGCCCTGCCGCCGCTGGCGATGATTGCCAGTTTCGCCCAGGCCAATGGTGTCGATGTGCGCCCCGAGAACAATGGCGCACTCAAGCGCCTGGGCGACCGAGTGCTGTCCGGGGCGAAAGACCCGAGCCCGTTCAAGGCCAAGAGTGGCGAGAAGCAAGCCATGGGCGACCTCAAGGTCGACAGCAAATACGCCTGGCTCGAACCCTGGTGCAGCCTTTACCGCTGCAGTGCCGATGTGTTGAAGCAGAAGCACGACATGCAGCCGTTCAGGAATTTCCGTCTCGGCGGTGATCTGACCCGGGTCTACGACCCGCTGACCGCACAAAAGAAATGACGGTGGGAGCGGGCTTGCCCCGCGATTCGATGTAACTGACACACCGCAATCGCGGGGCAAGCCCGCTCCTACCGGTGTCAGTGCAAAGGTTTCCCCGGTGATTGTTCACGGGGGGTTTGGGGGGCTGCTGCCCCGATTGTGGATAACGACAAGGAGAGATCGGGATGGTGTTTTCGTCCAATGTGTTCCTGTTCCTGTTCCTGCCGATCTTTCTCGGCTTGTACTACCTGAGCGGACAACGCTATCGCAACGCGCTGTTGCTGCTGGCCAGCTATGTCTTCTATGCCTGGTGGCGAGTGGACTTCCTCGCGCTGTTTGCCGCCGTCACCCTGTGGAACTACTGGATCGGCCTGAAAGTCGGCGCCGCTGGCGTGCGCAGCAAACCAGCCCAGCGCTGGCTGCTGCTCGGGGTCGCCGTCGACCTGTGCATCCTCGGCTACTTCAAGTACGCCAACTTCGGCGTCGACAGCCTCAACGCGATCATGACCTCGTTCGGTCTCGAGCCGTTCATCCTTACCCACGTGCTGCTGCCGATCGGCATCTCGTTCTACATTTTCGAGTCGATCAGCTACATCATCGATGTGTACCGCGGCGACACCCCGGCCACCCGTAACCTGATCGACTTCGCCGCCTTCGTGGCGATCTTCCCGCACCTGATCGCCGGCCCCGTGCTGCGCTTCAAGGACCTGGCCGACCAGTTCAACCACCGCACCCACACCCTCGACAAGTTCTCCGAGGGCTGCACACGGTTCATGCAGGGTTTCATCAAGAAGGTGTTCATCGCCGACACCCTGGCGGTGGTCGCCGACCATTGCTTCGCCCTGCAGAACCCGACCACCGGTGACGCCTGGCTCGGCGCCCTGGCCTACACCGCGCAGCTGTACTTCGACTTCTCCGGCTACAGCGACATGGCCATCGGCCTGGGCCTGATGATGGGTTTCCGCTTCATGGAAAACTTCAAGCAGCCCTACATCAGCCAGTCGATCACCGAGTTCTGGCGGCGCTGGCACATCAGCCTGTCGACCTGGCTGCGCGACTACCTGTACATCACCCTCGGCGGCAACCGCGGCGGCACCGTCGCCACTTACCGCAACCTGTTCCTGACCATGCTGCTGGGCGGTCTGTGGCACGGCGCCAACTTCACTTACATCATCTGGGGCGCCTGGCACGGCATGTGGCTGGCCATCGAACGAGCGCTGGGCCTGGACACCAACCCGCAGCGTTTCAACCCGGTGAAATGGGCCTTCACTTTCCTTCTGGTGGTGGTCGGCTGGGTGATCTTCCGCGCCGAAAACCTCGAGGTGGCCGGACGTATGTACGGCGCCATGTTCAGCTTCGCTGACTGGCAGCTGTCCGAGCTCAACCGCGCCAACCTCACCGGCCTGCAGGTAGCCACCCTGCTGGTGGCCTACGCGACCCTGGCGTTCTTCGGCCTGCGCGACTTCTACCGCAACGCCAAGCCGGAGCCCAAGGCCAGCCCGGTAGCCGTGCACGCCGACGGCAGCCTGAGCCTGGACTGGGGCCTGTACGCCACCCGCGCGCTGGTGCTGATGCTGTTCGTTGCCTCGATCCTGAAACTCTCGGCGCAAAGCTACTCGCCGTTTCTCTACTTCCAGTTCTGAGTGAGCCGACCATGACCCGATCATTACGCAAACTCTATTCCGTGTTGTTCCTCGCCCTGCTGCTGGCCCTGGGTGTGTGGTCGCTGGGGGGCCTGGGCAGCTTCCAGCGCACTGCGCAGATGAGCGTGCTCGACGGCAAGCTGGCCAAGGCCGCCGAAACCCACTACGACGAGCAGTTCCCGCTCAAGCGCATCGGCACCAACCTGTGGGCGGCGCTGGACTTCAAACTGTTCAACGAAGGCCGCCCCGGTGTGGTGCTGGGCCGCGAGCAGTGGCTGTTCAGCGACGAGGAATTCAAACCGGTCGCCAACAGCGATCAGTTCGAACAGGAAAACCTCGCGCTGATCCGCGGCGTACGCGACACCCTGCAACAGCGCGGCGTGCAGCTGGTACTGGCGATCGTCCCGGCCAAGGCGCGGCTGTACAGCGAGTACCTCGGCGAACAGACTCCGGCCAGCCTGCACGACGACCTGTACAACGAGTTTCATGCCCAGGCCCGTCAGGCCGGGGTCTTCGCTCCCGACTTGCTGACCCCGCTGCAGAGCGCCAAGGCCCGTGGCCAGGTGTTCCTGCGCACCGACACGCACTGGACGCCACTGGGCGCAGAGGTGGCGGCCCAGCACCTGGCTGAAGCCGTCAGCCGTCAGAACCTGCTCAACGGTGAACCACAGCAATTCATCACTGAACAGCGCCAGAGCGCGCCGTACAAAGGCGACCTGACCAACTTCCTGCCGCTCGACCCATTGTTCAGCAACCTGCTGCCGCCGCCGGACACCCTGCAAAAGCGCAGTACCCGCCCGGCTGCAACTGAAGGTGGAAGTGGCGACGCCTTGTTCGCCGACAACGAAATCCCGGTAGCGCTGATCGGTACCAGCTACAGCGCCAACCCCAACTGGAACTTCCTCGGCGCCCTGCAGCAGGCACTGCGCAGTGACGTGGTCAATTACGCCGAAGACGGCCATGGCCCGCTGCTGCCGATGCTCAAGTACCTGCAGAGCGACGCCCTCAAGGACAGCGCCCCGCAAGTGCTGATCTGGGAGTTCCCGGAACGCTATCTGCCAATGAAAAACGACCTCAGCGACTTCGATCCGCAGTGGATCGCCCAGCTGAAGAAAACCCGTAATGCCAATCACGACCTGGCCCTGTCGTCCAATCGGACGCAACACTGAGAGGTAACGCACATGACCACCCAGCACCGTATTCCCAAAGCCTTTGCCCTGACCGCCGGCATCAGCCTGCTCTCGCTGCAGGCCTGGGCCGGCGCCGATGCCGCCCTGTACGGCCCGAGTGCGCCGAAAGGCTCGACCTTCGTGCGCATCTACAACGCCAGCAACCAGGCGGTGAGCGCCAGCGTCGGCAACACCCAGATCAACGACGTGGCGGCCCAGGCCAGCAGCGATTTCAGCTTCATGCCGCAGGGCGACTACAGCGCCAAACTCGGCAGCCAGAGCCTGCCGGTCAAGCTCGCCTCCGACCATTACTACACCCTGGTCAACAACGCCGCGGGCACACCGCAACTGGTCGAGGAGCCACCGTTCAAGAACAAGCAGAAATCCCTGGTACGCGTACAGAACCTCAGCGACCAGGCCCTGACTCTGAAGACCGCCGACGGCAAGACCGAAGTGGTCAAGCCGGTGGCCGCCAAGGCCCGTGGCGAGCGCGAGATCAACCCGGTCAAGGTCAGCCTGGCGCTGTATGAAGGCGACAAGAAAGTCAGCGACCTGAAGCCGGTGGCTCTGGAGCGCGGCGAAGCAGCGGTGCTTTACGTCACCGGATCCGGCAGCAAGCTGTCGCCGGTCTGGGTCAAGCGCCCGGTATCGACCCGTTAATCAACTGCCTATTTCAAATTTCGGAGAACACTCATGATTCCAGTCATTCTGTCCGGTGGTAGCGGTTCGCGTCTGTGGCCGCTGTCGCGCAAACAATTCCCCAAGCAGTTCCTGGCCCTGACCGGTGAACACACCTTGTTCCAGCAAACCCTGTCACGCCTGGTGTTCGAAGGCATGGATACGCCGATGGTGGTGTGCAACAAGGACCACAAGTTCATCGTCAACGAGCAGCTGAGCAACCTGAAGTTGCAAACCCAGGCGATCCTGCTCGAACCCTTCGGCCGCAACACCGCACCGGCCGTGGCGCTGGCGGCGATGAAACTGGTCAATGAAGGCCGTGACGAGCTGATGCTGGTGCTGCCGGCCGACCACGTGATCGACGACCAGAAAGCCCTGCAACGCGCCCTGGCCCTGGCCACCGTGGCTGCCGAGCGTGGCGAAATGGTGCTGTTCGGCGTGCCGGCGACCAAGCCGGAAACCGGCTATGGCTACATCAGATCGAGCCAGGATGCGCTGTTGCCCGAAGGTGTCAGCCGCGTCGCCCAGTTCGTCGAAAAACCGGATGAAAAACGCGCCAAGGAGTTCGTCCAGGCCGGCAGCTATTTCTGGAACAGCGGCATGTTCCTGTTCCGCGCCAGCCGCTTCCTCGAAGAACTGAAAAAGCATGACCCGGACATTTACGACACCTGCCTGCTGACCCTGGAACGTAGCCAGGAAGAGGGCGACGAACTGAGCATCGACGACGCCACGTTCGCCTGCTGCCCGGACAACTCCATCGACTACGCGGTGATGGAACAGACCCAGCGCGCTTGCGTGGTGCCGCTCAGTGCCGGCTGGAGCGATGTCGGTTGCTGGTCGTCGCTGTGGGACGTGCACGAGAAAGACAGCAACGGCAA
This sequence comes from Pseudomonas putida, assembly GCF_028682475.1. Classification (GTDB taxonomy): domain Bacteria; phylum Pseudomonadota; class Gammaproteobacteria; order Pseudomonadales; family Pseudomonadaceae; genus Aquipseudomonas; species Aquipseudomonas putida_AG. The sequence continues at coordinate 47,417 of NZ_JANHLE010000018.1, read as the reverse complement.
CGTCACCAAGGGCGACGTGGTGGTCCAGGACAGCCACAACTGCATGATCCACGGCAATGGCAAGCTGGTGTCGGTGATCGGCCTTGAGAACATCGTCGTGGTCGAGACCAAGGACGCGATGATGATTGCCCACAAGGACAAGGTCCAGGGCGTCAAACAGCTGGTCAACACCCTCAACGAACAGGGCCGCAGCGAAACCCAGAACCACTGTGAAGTGTACCGGCCGTGGGGCTCCTACGACTCGGTGGACATGGGCGGACGCTTCCAGGTCAAGCACATCACCGTCAAGCCGGGTGCCTGCCTGTCGCTGCAGATGCACCACCACCGCGCCGAACACTGGATCGTCGTGTCGGGCACGGCCGAGGTGACCTGCGACGAGAACGTCTTCCTGCTCACCGAGAACCAGTCCACCTACATCCCGATCGCCTCGGTGCACCGCCTGCGCAACCCGGGCAAGATCCCGCTGGAGATCATCGAGGTGCAGTCGGGCAGTTACCTGGGTGAGGACGATATCGAGCGGTTTGAAGATATCTATGGGCGCTCGACGCCGTTAGAACGCGGGATTTCGGTGAAGACCATCGCGCAGTAATACCCTCATCGCGGGGCAAGCCCGCTCCCACTGGTTGTGCACCACCGGTGGGAGCGGGCTTGCCCCGCGATGCTTTTTGAGGCCACCCCGGTTTGCGGTTAGGATAAAAGCACCTCCGCATCCAAGGCCTCGTCCATGATCATCGGCGCCCTGCTCGTCCTCACCTGGCTGGTCCTGCTGCTGCGCTACCCGGCCAAGGCCCTGCCGATTTCCCTGGCGGCGCTGTTCGGCCTCGGGCTGGTGGCGCTGTGGGTGGTCTGGCAGGACAACCGCGAAGCCAGCCAGCTGGCTCGCCTGCAACTGCGCCTGAGCTACGCGCCGAACGACTGCCCGGCCGACCGCCCCTTGCGCGTACAAATGAACAACGGCAACGACGTGCCCCTGCTGGAGCTGCGCTGGCGGACAGCGGCCTACGCCCCTGGCGACACCGTCAATCTTGCCGAAAACACCTATGCCGCACCGCGCTACCGTGGCCCGGGCGAACTGCAACCTGGCGCCGACTGGCAGGAGTGCCTGCCAATGCCACCCCTGCGCCCAGGCTACCGGCCACAGACTCTGGAGTTTCGTGCAGAACATCTGCAGGGCACTTTTTCGCGCTGAGCACCTGGCATTTTTGTCAGGTTACCCAGGACTCAAAGTCGCGTTGAATAAGCACTGACTTGACGACCTTGGGGAGCAACGACATGGTGGATACTTCAGCATCGGTCCAGGCCGAGTTCCTGGCCCTGGTCACGCGCATAAAAAACAAAGCGCCACTGGATCGCCCGGCAGTGGTCCTGGTCTATTCCGAAGTCTGCCCGGCCTGCACGATTGCCAAGACAGCACTCACAGCGCTGGCCGATGATGGGTTTCGCGCTCACGTCGATTTCTACCAGGTGCCCGGCGCAAGCTTTAAGGCATCGCAGCTGGACAGCGAAGTCGATCGCGTCCCGTCCTATCTCTTGTATGACCGCCAGAGCAATCGCAGCCTGTTTACCGGGGTAAATACCGACCTGCTGAAAAAATCCCTGGAGGCCTTGCTTCCTGACGTAGTATGCGTGCCGTCTCCCCCCGCTTAAGGACGGCACCTCCATGCCCAGCGTTCTGATCACCGGCTGCTCCAGTGGCATCGGCCTGGCCCTGGCCCAGGCCTTCAACACCGTGGGTTATGAGGTCTGGGCCACAGCACGCAAGGCCGAGGATGTGCAGCGTCTGAGCGCAGCGGGCTTCAACGCCCGGCAACTGGATGTCAACGATCAAGCGGCTCTGGCACAGCTGGCCGACGAGCTGGCCCAGCGTGGCCATGGTCTGGACGTGCTGATCAACAATGCCGGCTACGGCGCCATGGGCCCGCTGCTCGATGGCGGCGTCGAGGCCATGCAACGCCAGTTCGAAACCAATGTGTTCGCCCTGGTCGGTGTCACCCGCGCGCTGTTCCCGGCGTTGCGCCGCAACCAGGGGCTGGTGGTGAACATCGGCAGCGTCTCCGGTGTGCTGGTCACGCCCTTTGCCGGTGCCTACTGCGCCTCAAAAGCTGCCGTGCATGCCTTGAGCGATGCCTTGCGCATGGAACTTGCGCCCTTCGGCGTACGGGTGATGGAGGTACAGCCGGGCGCGATCGCCTCGCAGTTCGCCAGCAACGCCGGACGCGAAGCCGAGCAGTTGATTGCCGAGCACTCCCCGTGGTGGCCTCTGCGCGAAGGTATTCGTGCCCGTGCGCGCGCCTCCCAGGACAAGCCGACGCCTGCCAGCGATTTCGCCCAGGGCTTGCTCAAGGCCGCGCTACAACCGCAGCCACCGGCCTTGTTGCGCCTGGGCAATGGCAGCCGTGCCCTGCCGCTGCTGCAAGCCTGGCTGCCCCTGGGATTGCTGCAATGGGTGCTGAAAAAGCGCTTTGGCCTGGACCGCGCACTCTGAGCCGAGCCAGGCCCGGTCGACCTGGTATTTTTGTCAGTTTCACCCACCGCTTCGGCGTACTAGATTCAGCGTCATTATCTGAATGCTGTGCTGACCCGGCGGTGGGCCATGACCTTCTCAAGCCAATTGCATACCGCTACACCCACCTTGGGTGTTATCGATCCGCGTGGCTTGCACATCCGTACCGTTGCCTATTGCCGACGCGTAATCGCGCAGCCCGCCGAGCCGCGGGTCACCCGTCAGACATTCAGCCTCGCCGGCCATCTACTTGCCTGCTGGGACCCGCGTCTGTGGGCTCAAAACAGCCGGGCAAACCTGCTCAACGTTCATAGCCTCGCGGGTTTATCGCTGTTGTCCGACAGCGTCGACGCCGGTTGGCAACTGCGTTTGCTCGCCCAAACCGGCAACCCCGTGTGCAACTGGAATGGCCGAGGCATTTCGCAGCGTATTACCTATGACCTCCTGCAACGGCCTGTAGCAATGGGTGAAACCTCCTCGGGGGCTGTTGAACAGATTGTCGAACGCTTCGATTACGCGCATGCCGACACGCAATATGCCGCTAACAACCAGTGTGGTCAGCTGATTCGTCACGATGACCCGGCCGGGACCCTACTCCTGAACGCCTACGCCCTTACAGGGGCCATAACCTGGCAAACCCGGCACTTTCTGTCAGCGCTCGATTCACCGGACTGGCCGGCCGCGCACTTTGCGCGCAACGCGCTGCTGGAGAGCGGTGACGGCTTTAGTACAGGTACCGGTTACAACGCTGCGGGACAAGTGCTGAGCCAAACCGATGCGCGAGGAAACCTGCAACAATCCGCGTACACCCTGGCCGGTCAGTTGAAAAACCTCCGGCTGCAGAGTGCCGGTGTACCGCTGGCACAAACACTGGTCGATGCCATTCGCTACAACGCCTGGGGGCAGATCGAAAGCGAACTTGCTGGCAATGGGGTGATCAGCCAGGCCCGCTATGATCCCGAGAATGGGCAACTGATTGCGCTGGAGTCCAGCATTCCAGGCCAACGCGCACTGCAAGCCCTTGCCTACCGCTACGACCCGGGGGGCAACCTGTTGAGCATCGAAGACCGCACCCTGTCCACGCGCTACTTCAGAAACCAGCGCATCGAGCCGATCAACCACTACCACTATGACAGCCTCTACCAACTGATCGAGGCCCGCGGCTGGGAAGCCAGCAGTTCAACTTATGGTCCGGTATCGTCGCCAGATCAAACGCAATCAAGCAACTACCACCAGCACTATCGATATGATGCGGGCGGCAACCTGGTCGAGCTGTGCCACCAGGGCGCGCAAAACTACACCCGTACTTTCAGTGTCGCGCCGCAGAGCAATCGAACCTTGCCGGTGGAGAACTCATCCATTGCACCTGAGTTCGACAGCGCCTTCGATGCCAGTGGCAACCTCGCTCAGCTGCAGCCGGGTCAGTCACTGGCATGGAACCTGCGCAACCAGCTCAGCCTGGTTAATCCTGTGTCACGGGAAGAGGCGCCGGACGACAGCGAACGCTACCTCTACGACGCCAGCGGCAATCGCCTGCGCAAGCTCCGCCACAATCGGACCAGCAGCCGCAGCTTGTTGGCGGAGGTCCGTTATCTGCCAGGCCTGGAGCTGCGCAGCAACAGCGCCACCGGCGAGCGGCTACAGGTAATACGCTGCACAACCGGACGTAACAGTGTGCACATGCTGCACTGGGAGCAGGGCTTGCCAGGCGACATCGGCAACAACCAGATGCGCTACAACCTGGCCGATCATCTGGGCTCTGCAAGCGTGGAACTGGATGCCCAAGGGCAGCTGCTGAGCAAGGAGGTCTACTACCCCTACGGGGCCACCGCCTGGTGGCAAGACTCCAGCGCCAGCCAGGGCCGCTACAAGGTGCGCCGCTATGCCGGCAAGGAGCGTGATGCCACCGGCCTTTATTACTATGGTCAACGCTATTACGCGCCGTTCTTGCAACGCTGGATCAATCCAGACCCGGCGGGTTATGGCGATGGTCTGAACCTTTACTGCATGGTGGCTAACAGTCCGCTGAATTTTATCGACAAGCAAGGCACCAACAAGGAAGAACCCCTGAAACCTGCGGCCGATATGTTTGTGGAAGACATCGTTAATCAAATCGAAAGTGACAAAATACAACCCTACGGCCAGGGTGATTTCAAAGAGTTGGAGTGGAATCAGGAAAATCAGCGCTTCACTTCCACAGGCAAAACTTTCAAGCGAGGAATGGAAATAGTAAATCAGCATTCGGCCTGGCAACATGATACAAGGACGGAAATTGCAATATTTCGCGATACCAATAATAAGCTTCGGCTGTTTGCCACCACCTCCGGGTTGCATATGGAGATCCAGCCCGGCATGGGGCTACCTCTGTTTGCCGGGACGATCAAGCAAGGTATCGGCAAAATTATTTTTGATAATCAGTCAGGACATTACAAACCGACAACTACGGCCGAACAGGCACAGAAACTACTAGCCGAAATTGCACCCATGGCAAAAAACTTAAACTATATACCTGCGAAAGGCACAACCCACCTTAACGAAGTTGATAGACTGGAAAACATTTCATCACCGGAGGAGTACGTCGACAAAGTCAACGAATTCATCTACCACCCCGACCGCGCCATTACGTATTTAAAAGAAGAAAAAGATTGGAATGAAATACAAAAAACCAGTTACACGAAGGCGCTGACAAACATAGCTAATGGAGGCGAAATTTCCGGGATATCCAGCCTTGGTGCGGCTGCTCCGTACAACCCCAATCCTCAATTTAGTACAAAAAATGCTTTCAAGGCATTAGATCCTTTGTCGCAAAGGCTAATACTACAAAAGAGGATGGGTGTAACAGCGACCTCAGGATCACCTACTGCGGTCAGTCGCCCTGGTTTCATGAGTAGACTATTCGGCAGTTGCAAGGGACATCGTTAACGCCATCGACTCAAACGACTGCCAACCACCGCCCAGCGCCTTGTACAACCCAACCAGCGCCTGAGACACCTCCGCCGAGCTGTCGATCCACTGTTCCTGGCTGGCCAGCAAGGCCCCCTGCACGCTGAGCACATTGAGAAAGTCCACCGCGCCTTCAACGTACTGTTGCTGCGCGGTCTGCAAGGCAATACGGTTCTGGCGCACCGCTTCGGCGAGCAAATCGCGACGCAGCTGACTGGCGTTGTACAGCCGCAGTACATCGTCGATTTCATGCCAGGCGCGCAGCACCACCTGCTGGTAGTGCAAGGCGGCTTCCTGCTGCTGGGCCTCGCGTAACTCAAGCACGCCACGCAGGCGGCCACCGTCAAAGATCGGCAGGCTCAGTTGCGGACCAATACCAAAGCGGCGTGAGTCCCAACCACCGAAATCAGACAATTGCATCGCTTGAAAACCAACATTGCCCGACAGGCGGATGCTCGGGTAGAAATCGGCCTTGGCCACGCCAATACTGGCGGTGGCCGCATGCAACTGGGCGGAGGCCTGGAGGATGTCCGGACGGCGCTCTGCCAGCTCCGAAGGTACGCCGATCGCAAAGCGCTGGTGCGGCGTCGGCATCGCCCCGGGCGCCAGCAGTTCAGCCTGCAAGCTGCGCGGCGGTTCGGCCAGGAGCAGGCTCAGGGCGTTGATCAACTGCGCCTGGCGTTCCTCCAGGCTCGGCAGGCGCGCTTCGATCGAGGCTACCTGAGCGCTGGCCTGGGCGACGTCCAGAGTGGTGGCGACACCATCGCGCAAACGCATTTGCGACAGGCGCAGGCTATGGCGCGAGACTTCGAGGTTTTCCCGGGTCACAGCCAGGGTGCTTTGCACCGCACGCAACTGGATGTAATTGCCGGCCGTCTCGGCCAGCAGCGACAACAACACGCCACGGCGGTCGTTCTCGGCAACCTCGACCACCGCATCGGCCGTTTCCACCTGACGGCGTACCCGGCCCCACAGGTCCAGCTCCCAACTGGCGGTCAGATCGCCCTGCCAGAGATTGAAAGCCGACTTGCCGCCCTTGCCGGACGGATCATTGAGACCTTCAGCGCTATTGCGGGCACGGTTGTAGCCGGTGGCGAGATCGACTGCTGGGGTTTGCTCGGAGGCGATGCTGCTGCGCAATGCGCGGCTTTGCAGCAGCCGTGCGCTGGCGATCTGCAGGTCGAGGTTGTGTTGACTGGCGCGCTCGATCAGGGCGCTGAGCCTGGCGTCATCGAAGCTCTCCCACCAGCGTTGCTCTATCGGCTCAGCCAGGGCCTGGCTCGGCGCGGGGGTCTCCTGCAGCGGCGCCCAGCTTGCCGGTGCCTGGCTGGCGGGTTTGAGAAAATCCGGCCCCAGGGTGCAGCCAGCCAGCAGGCTCAGTAGCAGGGGGCATACAGCGAACGCAGGTTTCATCGGGCGCTGACCTCGTTACCGGAAGCGAGCCCGGCCTCGGTATCGATCTTCGCCACCACCGACATGCCAACCCGCAGCCGCTGCAGCAAGGGCTGGCCGGCATCGAAGACGATCTTGACCGGAATGCGCTGCACCACCTTGGTGAAGTTGCCCGTGGCGTTGTCCGGCTTGACCGCTGCAAAGGTGACTCCGGTCGCCGGCGCAATACTCTCGACCCGGCCATGCAGGTATTGATCGGCGAAGGTATCGACGCGTATCTGCACCGGTTGCCCGGGCTGGACATGGGTCAGCTGGGTTTCCTGAAAGTTGCCGACCACATAGGCGTGCTCCAGCGGCACCACCGACAGCAATCGCGCCCCCGGATTGACGTAGGCGCCGACGCGCAGCGCACGCTCGCCGACCATGCCGTCGATGGGCGCGACGATACGGGTATAGGACAGATCCAGCTGCGCCCGTTCAAGACTCGCCTGGGCATGCTTGAGGCCACCCTCGGCGCTGTCCACCTGCGCGCTGAGGATATCCACCTGCTTGCGCGCTGCGGCCAGCGCCGCTTGCGAGTTGGCCAGACGGGCACTGGCCTGATCGACCCGGCTGCGCGCCTGCTGGGCGTTCTGCACGGTCCCTGCGCCCTGCTCGGCCAGACGGCTGTGGCGCGTCAGTTCGTGATTGGCAAACGCCAGCTCGGCCTGGTCAGCGTTCACCGCAGCTTGCGCCTGGGCAATCAACGAAGCCTGACGTTCAAGCGTCGCCCGGGCATTGTGCTGCTGCGCGCTGGACACCAGCAGTTGCGCCTGCGCCGCCGCCAGGGCCGCCTGGTAATCGCGGTCGTCGATCAGCGCCAGCACCTGTCCGGCCTTGACCTGCTGGTTGTCTTCGACCTGCACTTGCTTGATAAAGCCCGCCACCTTGGGTGCGACGACGGTGTAGTCCGCTGCAACATAAGCATCGTTGGTGCTCTGTTCGCCGTCGCTACCCAGCAGCATCGGGCCAAAAACACCGGCCAGGCCGGCAAGCACCAAGGCGGCAACGATCAAGGCGGTTTTGCGGTGGGTCGTTATTGTCGTCATGTCTTTCTCTCAGAACAGGAACCTAAGCCACCGCACGCGGTGGATAGATCCGTGTAGGCACAAAAGGAATCAGCAGGATCAGCGCCGCAGCGAGCACCGCCATGCACAGGTAGAGGTCAGCCGAGGCCAACACCAGCGCCTGCTCGTGAATACGCTTGGCCAGGCCCGGTGCCTGGCTGTCGGCCAGCGGCGAGTTGCCCAGGTTGTCGACCAGGGTGTTGGAATGAAAATGCCGGCGCAGGGTGGTCAGCGCCTCCAGCACCCCGGTGGCGACCACCGAGGCCAGGCCCTTGACGGTGTTGAACCAGGCCGAGGCGAAGGGGCCGTCCTGCGGGGTCATGCCACCGGTGGCGAGCATCAGCAGCGGCAACACCGCCATGGGCTGAGCGAAGATATGCAACATCTGCAGCAGGTAGAAGTTGTCGCGAATCCACACGCTGGTCAGCTGGCTACCCAGCACGCAGGACAACGCCAGCATGCCCAGGCCGATAGCCAGGACCCAGCGGCAATCCACTGCGCGGATGTTGCACAGCGCCGCGGTAAGGGGAAGCGCGAGCAATTGCGGCAAGGCCACCAGCAGCAGTAACGGCGCGGTCTGCGCGGGGCGGTAACCCTGGATCTGGGCGAGGTAGCTGGAAGGGATGAGGATCGCCGCCGTCAGCACGATCAGCACGCCGAACAAGGTCACCAGCGCGTGGGTCAGGTTGCGGGTCTTGAGCATCTGCAGCTTGAAGAACGGCAACGGCTCGGACCACTCGTTGAGCAGAAACAGCACCAGCAATACCAGGCCACCGCCGAGCAACCAGCAGATCAATGGCGAGCTGAACCAGCCCATGCGATCACCCAGGGTCAGGCCGATCACCAGCGCACAGATCGCCGGCAAACCGAGCAGCAGGCCGCGCCAGTCGAACTGCTTGAAGCGCTCCAGACGCAGCGGATCCTGCGGCAGCCCCCAGGCCACACAGGCCATGGCCAGCAACGACGGCAGGATGATTTGCCAGAACGCCCACTGCCAGCCGACATACTCGGTCCACAAGCCCGCCAGCGGTGTGCCCATGTTCGGCCCGAAGGTCGCCGTCAGGGCGTAACCGGCAAGGCCATAGACCTTGATCCCCGGTGGCAGAAAGCGCAGCGCGACACTCATCAGCATCGGCGGCAAGGCACCCGATGCCAGCCCCTGCAACATACGCAACAACATCAGGCTGGCCAGGTTCGGGGCATAGGGTTGCAACAGCCCGAGCAGCGCGAAAACGCTGATGGCGCAGAGGGTAAAACGGCGCAGGGAAAAGGTCGCGGCCAGCCATGGCGAAAAGGCCATGGCGGAAACTGAAGCCGCCGCATACACGGCAATCAGCCAGGCGCCTTCATCGGCACCGATAAACATGCCGCCACGGATGTCCGCCAACGAGGTCTTGGTGACCATCTCGTTGAGGCCGGCGCAGAGTACCGCCAGTAACACGCCAAGCAGCCCGACAACGATGCGCGGGGCAAGCCCGCTCCCACCGGGGCTCGCCACAGGCTGGGGCGCGACAGCGGTGGGCAGCGCAGTCAACGAACTCATTAAAAGACATCTCCGGGGATGAACAACTACCGGCAGAAGTCTATGAAGCGGCAATGATGACGGAAACTGACATATTGGCAGTTTACTAGTGCAGCAAACGCATTCCGTGTATCACGGGCTCTCGCTGCAACACGCCTTGAGGGTCTGGCGCAGCCAGCGGTGGGCCGGATCGTTGTCGAAACGCGGGTGCCAGGCTTGCATCACCGTCACCCGCTCCATCGGCAGCGGAATGCGGAACGAGCGCAGTGGCAGACCGAGCTTGGTCACGCTGGAGAGGATATTGGCCGGCATCGGCAGCAGCAGGTCGGAGTCCGGCAGGGAGAACATCGCCGAGTGAAAACTCGGGGTAATCAGCGCGACCCGGCGCTGCACCTTGTAGTTGGCCAGCTCGACATCAATCGGCCCGTTGGCGCGGCCACGACGCGACACGCTGATCTGCGGGTAAGCGGCAAAGCGCGCGGGGGTGATCGGCGCGTCGAAGATCGGGTGATCCTGGCGAGCCAGGCCGACATAGATGGTGTTGAACAGACTCTGCACCTTGGTCTCGGGACCGAGGTCAATGGTCGAGCTGACCAGCAAGTCGGTACGCCCGTCGCGCAGCACCGCATCGTCATCGCCACCGCTTTCCGGGACGAAACGCAACACGGTACGCGGCGCCTGTTCATGCATGGTGCGCAGCAGCTGCGCGCCATACAGGGCGATGAACAGGTCATTGGTGCGAATGTTGAACGCCCGGTCCAGCGTGGCCAGATCGACCTCTTCACGGCTGCGGAACACCAGCCCGGCCTGCTCGACCAGCGCCCGCACCTGATCATGCAAGGCCAGCGCCCGCGGTGTCGGCACCAGACCGCGCCCGGCGCGGACCAGAATCGGATCGCCGATAGCCTCGCGGATGCGCCCCAGGGTCCGGCTCATGGCCGCAGGGCTCAGGTTCATGCGCCGTGCAGCGCCGACCACACTGCCCTCATCGAGCAACGCATCGAGGGCGACCAACAGGTTCATATCCGGAATCTGCATTGCCAGGTATCCATGGGGTAAAACGTTGATGTTAACAGCTCGGCGGCAAGCACCGGGTTGCGCCGCACACAACTACACAGTGCATGGCGGGCCATTTATCCGCGCCGGGCCTTGGCCAACAATAGCCGGCTCGATATTGGCCCAGTGGAGCCGCGTATGCTCAGTCCCGTGTTGATCGCCATCGATGGCTCCAGCGCCTCTCAGGGTTTGCTGCAGCTCGCGCAGCAGTACTGTCAGCCCGGCCGCCACCGCCTGCATGTGCTGCTGGCCATCGACGGTGCCTTTGCCTTGAGCACCATCAGCCTGTACGAACAGCAGGAGTACCCGGCTGCCACTGACGAGCAGCGCCATGCCGAGCACGCGGTGCAACAGTCACTGCAACGCTTGCGGGCATCGGGCTTTGACAGTGAAGGTGTGCTGGTTCAGGGCGACCCGGTGACAGCGATTGTCAGCCAGGCCCGGCAGCTCGATTGCGCGCTGATCATCATCGGGCATCGGCACCTGAACCGCCTGGGGCGCTTGCTCGATCCGTCGATCAGCAACAAGGTAATCGATCAGGTTGCCTGCCCGGTTTTAGTCGATTCGCGGAGCGCCTAAAGAGCTTCGCGGGGCAAGCCCGCTCCTACCGCCTCGGTGGGAGCGGGCTTGCCCCGCGAGGGCTTGACCACCACCGTACAGGTCGTCCCCGCCGCCAGCAAAAAGCCCTCCGGCACTTCATCGATATGAATCCGCACCGGCACCCGCTGCGCCAACCGTACCCAGTTGAAGGTCGGGTTGACGTCGGCAATCAGCTCGCGGCTTTCCGGGTTGTCGCGGTCGTAGATGCCGCGGGAAATACTCTCGACATGGCCCTTGAGCAGTTCACCGCTCATCATCTGCAGCTCGGCCTGATCACCCACCTTCACATGCGGCAGCTTGGTCTCCTCAAAGAAACCATAGACCCAGAACGAGTCTTTATCGACCACCGCCATCTTCGGTTCGCCGGTGCGCGCATAGTCGCCGCGGTGCACGTTGAGGTTGGTCACGTAGCCATCGACAGTGGCGAGGATCTTCGTCCGTTTCAGGTCCAGCTCCGCCGCCGCCAGTTGCGCCTGCGCCTGCTGATAGTCGGCCAGCGCCGAGTTGGCGATGTTGCTGGCGTCGTCACGGTTCTCGCGGGAGATCACCAGGTTGTCCATATCCGCACGCCGGTGGGCATTGACCTTGCGCATTTCCCAGGTGGCCTTGCGTGAAGCGACCAGGGCCTGGGCCTGCTTGACCGCGACTTCGTAATGCTCGGGGTCGATCTGCAACAGCAGATCGCCCTTCTTCACCAACTGGTTGTCGCGCACCGGCACATCGACGACATAGCCCGGCACATCGGCGGCAACGTTGATGATGTCGGCGCGCACCCGCCCGTCGCGGGTCCAGGGCGTGTTCATGTAGTGCACCCAGAGCTGGCGGCCGATCACCACGGCAGCAGCCAGCACGAGCAAGGTGGCGATCAGGCTGAAAAACTTTTTCATCAACAGGGGTCTCAACGGTAGAGAGTCAGGGCCATGGAACCGAACAAACAGATAAACAGGCACAGGCGCAGCAGCGCCGGGTGCCAGAAAAACCGGTAGCCGTCGTAACTTGCGATAAACCGGTCCAGGCCCCAGGCAAGCACGGCGGCAAACAGGAACATCAGGGTCATGGTCGGCATGTAGACGCCATGGAAGGCGATTTCACGGGGCATGGGGCAGTCCTTGGGCCGGGGCCAGTGCGGCCAGCGGCGACTGGGGGTCGAGCAGCGAAGTACGGATGAAGTGCAGGTAGCTCTGCACCCGGCGCAGGGCCGAGGTATCAAAGTGCCGGGCAAAGGGCTCGTCGGTGGCCTGCACGCGACTGATGGCGTGGTCCACGGCGACCAGGGCACGCTCGTGGTTGCTCGCGCTCGGTTGCAGGAACAAGCGCGCCAGGGCCCGGCCCATGACCCGGATCGCCTGACGCCAGGGTTGCGATTCGGCATAACACGGGTGCACCGGCAAGATTGCCTGCTCTTTGCGCAGCTCGATGATCGCGTGCCCGACCTCCAGCACCAGGAACATCCAGCGCAGCAGGTTGCTCTGCACCTGCGGTTTACCGGCAGCCAGGCCATAGGCCTGATGCAGCAGGTCGCGGGTGCGGCTTTCAAAACCCGAACCCAGGCCACGCAAGCGCCCGCTGATGGCGAACAGCACCTGGCTGCGCAAGTCCTGCTCCAGACGGCTCCACAACCAGCGGCTGTTCGGCGGCAGGATGATCGCCCCGGCCGCGGCACACACCAGCATGCCGATGACCATGGCGATGTAGTCGTTGATGAAGTTGTAGGGGTTGTAGACCGTCAGGTTGTCCGGCACGGAACCGGTGGCAAAGAAGATCAGCAGGCCCAGACCGACACCGGCATACGCCGGTCGCGATGCGAGGAACGCACCGAGCACGAACACCGGCGCCAGCACCAGGCAAAGCAAGGGGAAACCGTCGATCCAGGGGAACACGAAGAAGGTTTCGAAAAAGCCGATAAACGCCCCGATCAAGGTCCCGCAGGCCATCTGGAACGACATGCGTTTGGGGTTCGGCGAGGCCGCCGACAAGCCCACGGTGGCGGCAGCGATCAGGGTCATCATCGCCCCGCTCGGCCAGGCCGTGAGGATCCAGAAACTGCCCAGCACCAACAAGATGAACGAAGCCCGCAACCCCGCTGCCAGCGACACCATCCAGTTGGTCTGCGCCACGTAGGGCTCGTCCCACTGCTCGCGGGCATGGTTGTGCTCGGCCAGCGAGGCGTGCGTCAGGGCGTAGTTGTGCAGGTCGTCGACAAAGCGGTACAGCAATTCGTAAGCAGTATGGAAGTCGAGCAGATCGGCATCGCTCGGTCCGGTCTCGACATAGGCGGCGCGCAGGCTGCGTACGCGCTCCGGCAAGCCTTCCTTGTAGGCCGTCAGTTGCTCGGCCAGACGCGCGGCATCGGCACTGGTCAGCGCCCGCCCGGCGTAGGCATCGAGCAGCTCGGTCAAGGCCTTGAGCCCGGGTTCGATCGCCGTGACGATCTGCAATGGCCCGCGCAGACGCAGGCGCTCCAGCAACTGGTGCAAGGCGTTGAAGCGCGTGGTGATGGCCATGAACTCACTGTTCATGCGTCCCAGCCGACCATTGCGCCGACGCATGTGCGGGTCTTCGAAAGCGGTGACATTGCGCAGGCTTTCCAGGCCAACCGCTTCAGCGACAAAACGCACGTTGCTGCTCTCGAAGCGATCGCGCTGGCTGTCGCCGCGCAGGCCTTCGACGACAAAACCGGCGAACACCCCGAAGCGCTGGTACAGGGCGTTGCGCATCGCCGCCCCGGCCGACTGCGGCAGGATCGCGGCGCTGACCAGGGTCGATACGAGAATCCCCAGGGAGATTTCCAGTACCCGCCAGACCGCCGCCATGAACGCCCCGTCCGGGTGCTCCAGAGCGGGTAATCCGACCATCGCGGCGGTGTAGCCGGCGAGCACGAAACCGTAGGCCTGAAAGGTCCGATAGCGCATGGCACCGGCCGAGCACAGGCCGACCCAGATCGCCAGGCTCGGCAGGAACAGTTCGGTGTTCTGCGGAAACAGGGCAATCAAGGTCACCATCATCGACGAGCCGGCCAGGGTCCCGAGCAAGCGCCAGAAGCTCTTGGCAAACACGTGACCGCTCTGCGGCTGCATGACGATGAACACGGTGATCATCGCCGTGCGCGGCTGCGGCAACTCCAGGCGCATGGCCAGCCACAGGGTCAGGAACGCGGCGCTGAGGACCTTGAAGATGTAGACCCAGGTCACCCCGTCGGTGCGGGCCCACTCGAAGAAACCACGGCGCCATTCAAGGCTGGCCAACCAGCGAAACGGCAGGGTCAGTGCGCTCATTCGGCACGGTCCGCCTTGTCAAAGATGGCCAGGGTCGCCGGGGTTTTCGGTGCCTGCTGTTTATCTTCGTCCGGCACATCGCTACCGGCGCCGAGCCCGCCGCCCAGGGCGGTCACCAGCTCGGCATGCGCGGTCAGGCGGGCGGCCTGGACCTGCTGCTGGATCTGCTGCTGGCGAAACAGCAAGGTCTGCGCGTTGAGCACGTTGAGGTAGTCGGTCAGGCCCCGCTGGAAGGCGATCATGGCGATGTCGTAGGTCTTCTGCGCCGAGGCCACCGACTCGGCGGCAAAATGCTGCTGCTCGTTCATCGACTCACGGCGAATCAGTTGATCGGAAATGCCCTTGAGTGCCTCGACCACGGTCTGGTTGTAGTGCGCCACCGCAATGTCATAGCCGGCCGAGGCGACACCCAGCTGCGAGCGCAGGCGGCCGCCGTCGAACACCGGCAGGCTGATGGCAGGACCGACGTTGTAGTTGAACTTGCGTCCGGTCAGGAACTCCAGCGGCCCACCACCGGTGGCCATGAAACCGAGCCCGCCGACCAGATCGACGTTGGGGAAGAAACCGGCGTGGGCGACGTCGATACCGCGCGCCTGGGCCGCGACCTGCCAGCGGCTGGCAACCACATCCGGACGCTGGCCGACCAGCTCGGCGGGCAACGCCGATGGCAGCTTCAATGCGGCACCAAGGGCCAGTTGCGGACGCTGCAACTGCGCGCCCTCACCCGGGCCTTTACCGGCCAAAGCGGCCAGCTGGTTACGCGCCAAAGCGATTTCTTCATTCAGCGCATCAAGCTGACGATGGGTTTCCGGCAGCGGCGTCTGCGCCTGGCTGACTTCGAAATGGGTGCCGATACCTCCGGCCAGACGGCGTTCGGCCAGGGCGAGGATCTGCTCCTGTTGTTCGAGTTCGGCCTTGACGATATCGCGCTGGGCGAAGTGCAGGGACAGCTGGATGTACACCTTGACGATGTTGTTCTGCAGCTCCAGCTGCGCCTGACGCAACTGCGCCGCGCTCATGTGGGCCATGTCCACGGCCTGCTCGCTGGCATTGCGCTCACGGCCCCAGAGGTCGAGGGCATAACTGAAACCCAAGGCGGCGTTGTTGTCCCAGGTATTGGCCCCGGACAAGGCGCCCGGGCCGTAGAACTGGTCTTCCGGCCAGTTGTGGCGCTTGAGCGTCGACTCGCCGTTGACCTGCAGTTTCTCGGCAGACTCGACCACCCCGGCCATGGCTTTGGCCTCACGCACCCGCGCCGCGGCCATGGCCATGCTCGGACTGTCGTTGACCGCCAGGGCGATCCAGCGGTCCAGTTGTGGATCGCCATAGGCGCGCCACCACTGCTGGTCAGGCCAGTGGGCATCACGGGCGGCCTCGCGGATCGCCTCGTCGGTGGTCAGGGTATTGGCTTGCAGCGTCTTGCTTTGCGGGGCAATGCCCCAGGTTCCGATACAGCCGCTCAAGGTCAAGCTAAGGGCACAGACACTGAGCGCATTCAGCGCTCTGATGATGCGACGCGGCACAGCTGCGAATTCCCGACGTAGAAGGTGGATGACGCTTGGAGACGCAATTCTAGGGGGCCGCCGCACTGACGATAAGCGTGCATTACTGCGAATCTTTGTTACGAAAACAGCGATAATCCGGCTTTAGTCTGAAGACCGCCTCGGTTACTTCATGTCACAATTTGTCGTCTACTTTGAGAGCGACCCATGGACACCCTGCAAAACATGCGTGCTTTTAGTTGCGTAGCCCAGGTCGGCAGCTTTACTGCCGCGGCTGTGCACCTGGATACGACCACCGCCAACGTCTCGCGGGCGGTCTCCAATCTTGAAGCCCATCTGCAAACCCGCCTGCTCAACCGCACCACCCGGCGCATTGCCCTGACCGAGGCAGGCAAGCGTTACCTGATGCGTTGCGAACAGATCCTCACCTATGTCGAGGAAGCCGAAGCCGAGGCCAGTGACGCCCATGCCCGCCCGGCCGGGCAGCTGAAGGTGCATTCGATGACCGGTGTCGGCCAGCATTTCGTCATCGATGCCATCGCCCGCTACCGTGAAACCCACCCGGACGTGACCTTCGACCTGACCATGGCCAACCGCGTGCCGGACCTGCTCGACGAGGGCTACGACGTGTCCATCGTGCTGGCCAGCGAGCTGCCGGATTCGGGCTTCGTTTCCCAGCGCCTGGGCATCACCTACAGCATCGTCTGCGCCTCGCCCGACTACGTGAAACGCCACGGCATCGCGCACAAGCCCAGCGACCTGCTCAACCATGCCTGCCTGCGCATGGTCAGCCCGGTGATCCCCTTGGAAAAATGGCTGTTCGACGGCCCGGAAGGCCAGGAAGTGGTGAACATCACCCAGGCGCCGTTCCAGGTGAACTCGGCCGATGCGATGAAAACCGCGATCCGCAGCGGCATGGGCGTCGGTGTGCTGCCGATCTACTCGGCCATCGACGGCCTGCGTGACGGCTCGCTGGTACGGGTAATGCCTGACTACCGTTTGCAGGAGCTGAACCTGTACGCGATCTACCCGTCGCGCCAGTACCTGGATGCCAAGATCAAGACCTGGGTCGAGTACCTGCGCAACTCGTTGCCGGAAATCCTCGCCGCCCATGAAGCGGACCTCAAGACCCACGAGCTGCTGATCGCCAACTGAAAAAGCTGCTGCATTGGGGTGAGTGACAATGGTAGGTTGCTATCCATTGATTCCAGCGCCAGCCATCGCGGCACAAGGCCGCTCCCACAGGGACCCTGGCAATCCTGTGGGAGCGGCCTTGCGCTGCGAAAGGGCGACACTACCGTCACCGCCTTGCAGAGAAGTAGCCGATGAAAAAGACTGTCCTTGCCTTCAGCCGCATCACCCCGGCGATGGTCGAACGCCTGCAGCAAGATTTCAACGTGATCGTGCCGAACCCCAAGCTCGGCGATATCAGCGCCCAGTTCAACGAAGCGCTGCCCGAGGCTCACGGCCTGATCGGCGTGGGCCGCAAGCTCGGCGAAGCGCAGCTGGCCAACGCCGGCAAGCTGGAAGTGGTGTCGAGTGTGTCGGTGGGCTACGACAACTACGACCTGAACTACCTCAATGCGCGCGGCATTGCCCTGACCAACACCCCTGACGTGCTGACCGAAAGCACCGCCGACCTGGGCTTCGCCTTGCTCATGGGCTGCGCCCGCCGCGTCGCCGAACTCGATGCCTGGACCAAGGCCGGGCAATGGCAGGCCACTGTTGGCCCGGCGCAGTTCGGTAGCGATGTGCACGGCAAAACCCTGGGGATCGTCGGCCTGGGTAACATCGGCGCAGCCATTGCCCGCCGTGGGCGCTTCGGCTTCAACATGCCGGTTATCTACAGTGGCAACTCGCGCAAGACCGCGCTGGAACAGGAGCTCGGCGCCCAGTTCCGCAGCCTGGATGAGTTGCTGGCCGAAGCCGATTTCGTCTGCCTGGTGGTGCCGCTGGGCGCCCAGACCAAACACCTGATCAGCAGCCGTGAACTGCAGCTGATGAAACCCAGTGCCTTCCTGATCAACGTTTCGCGTGGGCCGGTGGTGGATGAAGCGGCGCTGGTGGAGGCCCTGCGCAACAACACCATTCGCGGTGCCGGGCTGGACGTGTATGAGAAGGAGCCGTTGGCCGAGTCGCCGTTGTTCCAGTTGCCCAACGCCCTGACCTTGCCGCATGTGGGTTCGGCCACCGCTGAAACCCGTGAGGCCATGGCCAACCGGGCGATTGATAACCTGCGCAGTGCGCTGCTGGGTGAGCGGCCGCGGGACCTGGTCAATCCGCACGTCTGGAAGTAACCATGCTGTTGCGACCGGCCTCATCGCCGGCAAGGCCGGCTCCCACAGGGTTTGCACCTGGCCCTGAACTTTGTGGGAGCCGGCCTTGCCGGCGATGAGGCCATAACAAACAACCGCTATCTCAGAACGACAGCCGGGGTGACAACCTCGGCCTTGGGCTTCCTGAACACCAGCACATTCCCCAGCATCACCAGCACCAGGCCGAACAGCGCTGGCGCTGTCCACTGATAACCCTCGTAAAACGCCGACACATTCAACGCCACCAGCGGGAACAACACCGTGCAATACGCCGCGCGCTCCGGCCCCATGCGCCCGACCAGGGTCAGGTAGGCGGTAAAGCCGATCACCGATCCCGGAATCACCAGGTACAGCAGCGAGCCGATGTAGCGCGTATTCCATTCCATATCGAAAGGAATGCCGCTGAACAGGCAGTACGCCGCAAGCATCCCGGCACCGTAAAGCATGCCCCAGGCGTTGGTAGTCATTGGCCGCAAGCCCACCTTCTGCTGCAAACTGGAGAGCATGTTGCCCGCGGAAAAGCTCAAGGTGCCCAGCAGCGCCAACGCCAGACCAATCACGGTTTCACGACTCGCCGCATGCCCCGACAGCTCCGGCCAGAACAGCAGGCCCAACCCGCACAAGCCCAGCGCACCGCCACCGAGGACATTGGCAGCGATCTTCTGGCCAAAGAACACCCGGGCATTGAGCGCGTTCCACAAGGTCGCGGTGGAAAACACCACGGCGATCAGCCCGCTGGGTATCCATTGGCTGGCCGTCAGAAAGCACATGAAGTTGACACAGAACAGGCAAAAACCCTGGGCCAGGCAGATGCCATGACCACGCCGGTTCATCGGTTGCAGGCGACGGCTGAGCAGCAGAATGGCGAACAGGATCAGTCCGGCCAGGGCAAAGCGATAAACAATCGACACTGGAATGGCGACCACGCCCAGCTGCAGTTTCAGGGCGATCCAGGTGGTGCCCCAGATCAATACGGTCAGCAGGTACAACGACAGGTTCATGGCAGCACTCCTCGCATCCAGGCTGTCAGTCTCCGCCTGAACGGGTTGCGTGCGCTTGCAGATTCTTGCGCTTTTGCTGCGTGCCCTGCTGTCAGGCGTTGGGCAGCGGAGTAGGATGACGGCCAGAGGTAGCGCACATGAACGCGTTGGACCAGCTGCAAGTTTTCAAAGCCATGCACGACTCACCCCACGCCCGTCTGGAACACAGCGCGCACCTGGGGGATGGCCTGGCCGCAGCCTTGTGGAACAACCGTCACGACGCCCGCGACTACGAAGCACCGACCCACCACACCCTGTCCTGCTACATCGCCGACGGTACCGGTACTTTTCGCCGTGACCAGCCCAGCCACAAAGGCGCGCCCGACAAGCTGTGCATCATGCCCGCCGGCTCGGCGTCGCATTGGGTAGTCAATGGCTCGATCCGCCTGGCGCACCTGTACATCAGCGAGGAACAGTTCGCCCTTGGCTGCATCCGCCTGCTCGACCGCGAACCCCGCGAACTGCAATTGCAGGAAGCGACCTTCCTTGACGACCCGGATCAGGCCCGGCGTTTTCGCCAACTGATCGCCCAGAACTGGGACGAACCGGGCGAGCGCCTGCTGACCAGCACCCTCGCCCACCAGATTCTCGACCATGCCGTACTCAACCAGGTCGGCCTGCGTCAGGGCTTGCGCCTCAAGGGTGGCCTGGCCGCGCACCAGCGCCGGCAACTGAGCGACTACATCGAAGGGCACCTGGACCAGCCGCTGAGCCTGGGTGAGCTGGCGGCACTGTGCAACCTGTCCGAATACCACTTTGCGCGGATGTTCCGCGAAAGCTTCGGCCTGCCGCCGCACCAATACCTGCTGACCCGGCGCCTGGCCATGGCGCGTCAGCTGCTGCGCTTTGGCGAACTGCCCTTGGGCGAGGTCGCGCTGCAGTGCGGATTTGCCAGCGCCAGCCACTTCAGCAACCGTTTTCGCCAGGCGTTGGGGGCAACGCCCGGTGCCTACCGGGCGGCCTTCAGGCGCTAGATCAGTCTGGCAGTATCGCCAACACCGGCCCAAGCACCAGGCTGAATCCGAGCAGCCCGAGCAACAGCCGCGGTTGATAAGGCAGCAGGAACACCCACAGGGTGACGCCCGCCATCAACACCGCAAACAGCTCAACCAGGCCCATGGCCCAACCGCTGTCATGCACCGCCAGAGACAACGCCACGAGCAGCAACAACCAGCCACCGATACGCAACACCCGCGAACGCGCTACGCTGGGCGCTGCGCCGAGCAGCTCCTTGTAGTGTTTCTCCATGGCCAGGCACAGGCAGGCGAAACCGGCAAAACCAAACAGGGCAACGGCCAGCATCAGCTCACCTCGCTTTCGATCAGGTTGGCGCTGGCCGCTTTTGCCGCCTTCGGCGCACGCTTGGCGACCACCACCGGCGGGCGCCACATCGTGCGCGCCCCCCAGGCGAAGAACAGGCCACAGCCCAGCGCCGTCAGGTCGAAGCCGGCCATGGCCCAGTCACCGGCCGTAATCGAATGGACAAGACCCTGACCCGTGGTCAACTGATTGAGCAGCGGCAAGCCGGCCCACAGCAGCGCCGCCAGCCCCAGCTGTTCGGCCCAGGCCCGGCGTCCCGGGCGCAGCATGGCGTGTACCAACGACAGTGCCCAGAGCAGGAAGAAACTGTTCACTTCCCACCCGGCACGCCCTTCCAGGCCCACCGGCAGCAAGCGGTTGGCCCAGAAGAACGCCGCGACGCCGAGGAGCAAACCGCTCATGCTGGCGATGTTCAACACCTCCACCAGACGCAGCTCGAAGGGTTGCGTACCGCTCTTGGCGTGCTTGAGCTGACGCTTGCCGAGCCATAGCACCAGGCCGGTGCCGATCACCGCCGTGCCGGCCACGCCGAAGAAAAAATACAGCCAGCGCAGCCACGGGCCGGCAAACATGCCCATGTGCAGGCCGTACATACCACCGGCAATCACCACCGGGGTTGCTTCGGTTCTGCTGTCGTTTTGCAGCGTGCCGTTGACGCCATCGAACACCCAGCCACCGCCACGCTGATAGGCAATGCGATCACCGCCATGCCGGGAGAAACGCACACGGGCATTCTGATCACCCGGGTTCTGTACTTCGATCCAGCCGTGGCGACTGCCCGGTGCCTGTTCCTGGAACGCCTGGTAAAGCGTCGGCAGCGGCAACAACGGCGCAGCTACGCCGGCCACCTTGACCGCTTCGGACCTACCGAACAGATCATTGAAATAGGCCCGGGTGTTGTCGCCGTAGCTGGCTATGATGCTGGCCGGCATCACCAGCGACATGAAGATCACCAGGCTGCTGTAGCTGATCATCAGATGAAACGGCAGCACCAGCACACCGATGGCATTGTGGCCGTCGAGCCAGGAGCGCTGGCCCTTGCCTGGGCGGAAGGTGAAGAACTCCTTGAAGATCTTCTTGTGGGTAATGATGCCGGTCACCAGCCCCAGGAGCATGATGAACGCGGCGAAGGTCGACAGCCAGCGGCCCCAGGGGTGAGGCATTTCCAGCTGGAAATGGAAGCGGTAGAAGAAGTCGCCGCCGCGGGTCTCGCGGGCCTGGACCTCTGCGCCCGTGGCCGGGTCGAGGTTTTTCTCAATGAAACCGCGGCGTCCGGCGCCCTCTGCCTGCCAGCCGACACTCAGGCCCGGCTCGCGTGCTTCAGGCAGGCGAATGAACCAGCTGCCGGCATTGGGTGCATGTGCCTGCAGGTAGTTCTGCGCCAGTGTCAGGCTGGCCAGCGGATCATGCGGTCGAACCGGTACCTCGGGCTGGGCCCAGTGATTGATCTCCTCCTTGAAGTACGACATCGTCCCGGTGAGGAAAATCGCGAACAACAGCCAGCCGAAGATCAGGCCGGTCCAGGTGTGCAGCCAGGCCATGGCCTGGCGAAAGCCCTCTTTCATCAGTTTTTCATCCAGTAAGCCAGAGCATTGATCGCGCCCAGCACCAGGCTCGGCAGCAACACACCCAGCCAGGCCTGCCAGGCGCTGCGACTGGCAAAGCACCAGAGAAACGCCACCAGGTAGAACAGGAACGACAGCATCATGCCGCTGACCACCGCTTCAGCCTTGGGCATCGGCGCCAGCAGGGTGATACAGACGCTGGCCAGCGCCGCCAGCAGGTAGCCACCGAACACGGCGGCCAGGCAACGTGAGGTCACGGCCAGGCGATAACTGAGGGGCAGCCCGGCGGCTTTGCTTTTCATGGCATCCATTCCTGATGAAGAACCACTAATACTAATGATTTATATTCTCATAGGCAAAGCCGCTGGCCTTACCCTCAGAACGACACGTCGACGCCAACGGTGTAGCGGCGGCCATCCAGCACAGTCTGGTAGTCCTGGTAATCGACTTCCTTGTTGAACACGTTGTAGACACCGGCCAGCAGTTTCACGTTTTTGCTCACCCGGTAGGTGCCGCCGAGGTCGACGAAGGTGTAGGACGGCGTGCCATCGGACATGGTGGTACGACCCAGGTAGTCAGAGGTCTTGCCGCGATAGTTCAGGCGCGCCCAGGTGCCCAGCTGATCGGTGGTCTGCCAGTCCAGGGTGGCGTTGACCATGTGCCGTGGCATCTGGTTCAGGGCCTTGCCCTTTTGCGGGCCGCTCTTCTGTTCGGAGTCGGTGAAGGTGTAGTTGCTGGCCAGCTTCAGGGCCTGGGTGATTTCCCAGTCCAGGGTCGCTTCAATACCACGCATCTGCGCTTCATCGACGTTCACCCGGTCGCTGATGAACTTGTACGAAGTGCCGCCGATCTGGCACTGGCCCGAGGCATTGCCGGTGCTGTCGGTGCAGCGGCGGGTTTCGGTGATCTTGTCTTTGAAGTCGGTGTTGAACACGGTCAGACCGGTGGAGAAGCCTTCCAGGTTGTCCCAGATCACGCCGATCTCCTGACTCAGGCTCTTCTCCGGCTTGAGGCTGGAGTTGCCGACGATGATTGCCGGGTCGCCACCGCCACCGGTGATCTGGCCCCAGTCATCCACCGCTGCACGGATATCCGGCGAACGATAACCGCTGGACACACCGCCCTTGACGGTCCAGTGCTCGGTCGGGTGATACACCCCGTACAAGCGTGGCGACCAATGCGTACCGTAGTTTTCGTCTTTGTCCATGCGAATGCCGCCGGTCAGGGCGAAGGCTTCGGTCAGGCGCCATTCGTCTTCGGCAAACAGCGCCCAGGACCAGCGCGTCAGCTGGTTGACGTCGGACGCTGCGGCCAGCTGGTTACCCTCGTCGCTCAGGTCTTCGTATTTGTACGAGCCGCCAAGGGTGGTGATGTGCGAGTCGCTGAAGAACGACACCTGCGAGTTGAGCACGGTGTTTTCCAGCTCCATGCGCCGCCCCGGGTTCTCGGTCTTCTCGCGCTGCAGGTAGCTGTCGGTGGTGACGCTTTCCCAGCGACCGGAGTGGCTGATGGCGAAGTTAGTGCGCTCGTAGTCGCTGAAGCTGTCGGACGAGCGTGCCGACTTGCCTTTGTGGGCATAGCGGTCCTGCTCGGATTTGCCCGCTTCGAAGGTGATGTCGTTGTGCTCGTCGGGGGTGAACGAAAGCTTGGCCGTACCGCTGTCGGTGCTCTGCTCGTTGAAGCCGTTGGTGATGTGGTCTTCGTCGCGACGCGAACGCTGGCCATACAGCTGCAAGCCGACCAGGTTCTCGATCAGCGGCCCGGAGACGAAGGCACTGGTGCTGTTGTAATCGCCGGAGTCGGAGCGGTCCTGGAAGGTCGCTTCGCTGCGCACGCCGCCATACCAGTTGGGGGTCACTTTGCGGGTGATGATGTTGATCACCCCGCCCATGGCGTCGGAGCCGTACAGCGACGACATTGGCCCACGTACCACCTCAATGCGCTCGATCGCCTCAAGCGGCGGCATCCAGCCTTGCTCGATCCCGGCACCGTCACTGTTCGGGCGGGTCGCCCGCGAATCCTGACGCTTGCCGTCAACCAGCATCAGCGTGTACTTGGAGGCCATGCCACGGATGCTGATGTCGCTGGAACTGGCGCCACCGGTGACCACTACCCCTGGCACATCCTTCAGGGCATCGGTCACATCACGGTAGGACTTGTTCTCGATCTGCTCGCGGGTAATCACCGAGATCGACGCCGGGGCATCCTTGATCTGCTGGGAGAAACCGGACGCGGTGACCACCACGTTGTCCAGCTCCATCGGCTTCTGGCCATCGGCGCTGGCCTGGGCGGAGTACAAGGAACAAAGGGTAATGGCGAGGCAGGAGCGAGTGAAAAGCGGGGACACGTAGAGCTCTCCCTGAGAAATGTAAAGGTTTGGTAAACCATCTGGGGAGCGAATGCTATTTATTCTCAAATGAGAGTACAGCTTATTTACGTTTTTTACATTTTCCGCCCGACGTTTTAGCCGCCAGTCAGCGGCTGATTGCCGAACAGGCCGCGAAAACACTACAATGAGAACAATTCTTATTCTGTTGCGCATCCTGGCGCCGGAGTGTTCACGGTGCCCAGTGCCTCTTCTTCCTCGCTCGAAGGCCTCTACCACGCCCATCACAACTGGTTGACCGGTTGGCTGCGGCGGCGCCTGGGCTGCCCGGACAACGCCGCCGACCTGGCCCAGGACACCTTCATGCGCCTGCTGCAGGCCCGCGAAACACCGGTACTCAACGAACCGCGAGCGTTCCTCACCACCGTGGCCAAGCGCGTGTTGTGCAACCACTACCGCCGTCAGGACCTGGAGCGCGCCTACTACCAGGCGCTGGCGCAATTGCCGGAAGAACTGGCGCCTTCGGAAGAGCAACGAGCGATCATCTTCGAAACCCTGCTGGAGCTTGACCGCCTGCTCGATGGCCTGACACCGTTGGTCAAGCGCGCGTTCCTGCTGGCTCAGGTCGACGGTTTGAGCCACGGCGAAATCGCCGCGCAACTGAACATTTCCCTGGCCACGGTCAAGCGCTACCTGAACAAGGCAGCCATGCGCTGTTACTTCGCCCTGTGAACGGCGCCCATCAGGAATTCTCGCCGCAGGTGGCCGAACAGGCCGTGCACTGGCTGATCGAACTGCAGGGCGGCGCGCTCGACCCGCGCCAGCAGCAGGCCATGCAGCAATGGCTGCAAGCCCATGAAGAGCATCGCCGGGCCTGGGAGCACATCCAGCGGGTCAACCAGCGTTTGCGCGGCTTGTCTTCGCCGCTGGCTCATGCGGCGTTGCAGGCACCGCGTTCGGCCAGTCGCCGACGGGCGCTGAAAGCCTTGCTGATTCTCGGCGTTGGCGGCGCAGCCGGCTTGAGCCTGCAACAGCACAACCCGCTGCCCAGCCTGCTGGCCGACTATCGCAGCCCGGTGGGCGAGCGGCGGCGTCAGCAATTGGACGATGGCAGCCAGCTGCACCTGAACACTCGCAGCGCCGCCGATGTGCGCTTCGATGCCGAGCAACGTCTGGTGCGTCTGCTTGAAGGGGAAATCCAGCTCACCGTTGCCGAGGATGCCCGGCCCCTGCATTTGTTCAGCGATTTCGGTCTGCTGCAGCTCGATGCCGGTCGTTACAACCTGCGTCAGTTCGAACACTACAGCCTGCTCAGCGTCCACCAGGGCAGCGCCAGCCTGGCCGGCAACTTCCTGGCCGCAGGCCTGCAGGCACGTTTCAACGGCCCGCAGTGGCAGCCCGCGCAGTTGCTCGACCGCAATGCCGGGGCCTGGGTCGATGGCATGCTGGTCGCCGCGCACATGCGCCTTGGCGACTTTCTCGGCGAGCTCGGCCGCTATCGCCGGGGGCAGCTCAACTGCGCTCCAGAGGTGACCGAGCTGCTGATTTCCGGCAGTTATCCACTGGCCGACAGCGAACGCATTCTCGACCTGCTGGAAGTTGCCTTGCCAGTGCGGGTCCGGCGCTTTACCCGCTACTGGGTGACGGTCGAAGCCCGCGCCTGAAAAATGTTCAAACCACCTGAGCCGTTTTTTCATCTCGCGTGACAGAGAAGGCAGAACCCTTTGCTTTGACCTTCTCAAGGACCCGTTGCATGCCCCTTCGCCCGAGCCCACTTGCTCATGCCCTTCGCGCCCTGCTGTTCGGTGCCGGCCTGAGCGTTGCCGCCGTCCCTGCCCTGGCTGACGAGCCTGCAGCACGCAGCTACCACATCGCCCCGATGTCGCTGGAAAGCGCCCTCAACCAGTTCGGTCGGGAAAGCGGCGTGCTGATCTCGTTCGGCTCCCAGCTCACCAGCGGCGTACAGACTCAGGGCCTGGACGGCGATTACAGCCCGCAACAGGCGCTCGATAGCCTCCTCCAGGACAGCGGCCTGCAAGCCCGCGCCGAAGGTGAAAACGCCTTCAGCCTGCAACCGGCAGCAACTGCCAATGCGCCTGTAGAGCTGGGCACTTCGACCGTGGTCGGCGACTGGCTGGGTGCGGCTGAGCAAGACAACGTCTTCGAGCATCCCGGTGCCCGCGATGTGATCCGCCGCGAAGAATTCGAACGCCAAGGCGCCACCACTGCGCGCGAAGTGCTCAACCGCATTCCCGGGGTCAACGCCCCGGAAAACAACGGCACCGGCAGCCATGACATGGCGCTGAACTTCGGCATCCGCGGTCTCAACCCGCGTCTGGCATCGCGCTCCACGGTACTGATGGACGGCATTCCGGTGCCTTTCGCCCCCTATGGCCAGCCACAGCTGTCGTTCGCCCCGATCAGCATGGGCAACATGGATGCGGTGGACGTTGTGCGCGGCGGCGGTGCGGTGCGCTACGGTCCGCAGAACGTCGGCGGCATCGTCAACTTCGTGACCCGCGCGATTCCTGATGAGCCGACGGTCAAAGCCGGCTTCCAGACCCAGACCAGCCCGTCGTCCAGCCATGACGGTTTCAAGACCAGCGCCAACCTGCTCGCCGGCGGTACCAACGACAACGGCCTGGGCGGCGCCCTGCTCTACTCCGGCACCCGCGGCGGCGACTGGCGCGAGCACAGCGACACGCAGATCGACGACCTGATCCTCAAGGGCAAGCTGCAGCTCGACGAAGCCAACAGCCTGCACGCCATGGCCCAGTACTACGAGGGTGAAGCGCAGATGCCCGGCGGCCTGAACGTCGCCGATTACGATGCCGATCCGTATCAGTCGACCCGCCTGCAGGACAAGTTCTGGGGCCGCCGGACGATGTTCAATTTCGGCTACGACTACAAGGAAGATGCACGCCAGTTCAGCGTCAACAGCTTCTTCACCAAGACCCTGCGCAGCGGCTATCTGGACCAGGGCAGCTTCGTCTCGCTGTCGCCTCGTGAATACTGGGTACGCGGGATCGAAACGCGTTTCTCCCAGGGCTTTGCCCTTGGTGAAAGCTGGCATGAAGTCGGCGTCGGCCACCGCTACATCAACGAAGCCGGCCACGAGCTGCGCTACCGCGAACCGATCAGCGCCAACCAGCTGCCGACCACCGCCAGCCGCAATGACCGCGACACCCGTGGCAGCACCGAAGCCCATGCCTTGTTCCTCGATGACCGCATCGACATCGGCCAGTGGACCATCACCCCGGGCATCCGCTACGAGATGATCGACTCCGAGCAGAGCAACAAGCTCACTGGCCAGCGCTACCAGGGCGACTACAACACCGCGCTGCCGGCGTTGAACGTGATGTACCACCTGAACGACAGCTGGAACCTGTATGCCAACACCGAAGGTTCCTTCGGCAGCGTGCAGTACAGCCAGATGCCCAACCGGGTCAGCAGTGGTGAAGTGAAACCGGAAAAGGCCCGCACCTGGGAGCTGGGTACGCGCTATGACGATGGCCTGTTGCAGGCCGAGATCGGCGCATTCCTGATCAACTTCGACAACCAGTACGAAAGCAACCAGACCAACGACTCGGTGATTGCCCGCGGCGAAACCCGCCACCAGGGTATGGAGACCAGCATCAAGTATGCCCTCGAGGGTCTGAACCCTGCCCTGGCCGGTTTCGACGTGTATGCGACCTACGCCTTTGTTGATGCGAAAATCCGCGAAGACGGGCCGAACAAGGGCAATCGCGTGCCCTTCTCCTCACGCCACAAAGGCACCCTCGGCGTCGGCTACAGTGAAGGCCCATGGCAGTTGAACCTGGACAGCACCTACCAGAGCGACCAGTTCGCCGACAACGCCAACACCTCCAGCGAAAGTGCCGATGGCAGCACCGGACGCATCCCTGGCTACATGCTGTTCAGCAGCCGCGCGGCCTATGATTTCGGCCCGCAACTGTCGAACCTGAACGTCGCCGTCGGGGTGAAGAACCTCTTCAATCACCGGTACTACACGCGCTCCTTTGATGACAACAACAAGGGCAAGTATGTCGGTGAACCTCGTACGGTATACCTGCAGACCTCCGTCGCGTTTTGATCCAGCGCATGCAAAAGCCCGGCCGAAGCCGGGCTTTTTGCAACAAGAAATTTATCTTTCAAAAGGACTTGAAATGTTGCGCCAAGTGCCTGACCTTGTAGTCAAGAGGCGATGGTTTCCACAGGCCGCAAAGGCCCCATCGATTCTCTTGCGAGCTAGCTGAATAAGGGATTGAACTATGCAAATCCAAGTCAATAGCGACAACCATATTCAAGGCAACATTCGACTGGAAGAGTGGGTCCGCAGCACCGTAGAAAGCACGCTCGAACGATTTGAAGAAGACCTCACCCGCGTCGAGGTCCACCTGCGCGACGAGAATGGCGACAAGCCAGGTCCGCACGACAAACGCTGCCAGATGGAGGCACGCCCAAAAGGCCATCAACCGATTTCCGTGAGCCACAAATCCGCGTCCCTCGACCAGGCTGTCGATGGCGCCGCGCTCAAGCTCAATCATGCCCTGGAGCACTTCTACGGCAAGCTGCGCAGCAAACGCGCGGTGACCCAGCAAAGCGTTGACGGCGCCCAGAACGACGGCCTGCTGCAGGAAGAATTTCTGGAGAACGAGCAAGCTCGCAGCATCAGCTGAATGACATAACGCAGACGGTAAAAAGGCGAGCCCGGTGGGCTCGCCTTTTTTATTGCCTTGAAACCAGACCCGGTGGGAGCGGGCTTGCCCCGCGATTGCTGTATGCCTGTCACATCGCATCGCGGGGCAAGCCCGCTCCCACAGACGGCCATCCCAGCGGATGTTATTTACTTTCCTCGATCTCTTTACCACTGGCATCAATAGCCTTGGTCGACGGGTATTGGTACGAGGCATAGCGCACCACCAGAATCGCGAACGCCAGCAACAGAATGCCGCCACACACATACAGCAAACCGACATCCGGCGCTTTATGGTGCGAGACATCGCCGATCAGCAAACGCGTCAGTGCCGTGATCGCCACATAGAGCAAAAAGCGGATCGGCATATGGTTGGTCTTGAAGTAGATCCCCACCATCGCCCCCAGCTCGAGGTAGATGAACAACAGCAGGATGTCATCGACGCTGACCCCGCCCTTGCCAAGCATGTCGATGAAGGTCGCCACCGCCGCATAGGCAGTAATCGCACCGATGCCGAACAGGGCCAGGTAATGAAAGGCTTCGACACAGAGGTTGCCCAGCGAATCCGCCGAGCCATGCAGGCCTTTGCGCAGTTTGTCTGCCCATTTGATGTTCACGATTTCGCTTTCCTTGATACGGCTGGGAGGATGATGCGCCACACGCATGACGCTTTTTCTGCATGCAGTAAAAAGGCCAGGGGCTGTGTTTGAGAAGGCGACCAAACGCCGCAAGACACAGCCATCACTGGCTGTGCCTTGCGCTTTCAACCGTAGGTTGGGAAAACCGCGTTATTCCAGCGCCGACGCCGGGCCGAAGAACTCGTAGCGGCTCTGCTTTTCAGGAACGCCCAGGCCCTTGAGGTGCCCCTTGACCGTGGCCATGAAGCCTTTCGGGCCAAGGAAATAGGCATCCAGGTCACGCTCTTGCGGCAGCCATTCGTTCAGCTGGTCGGCAGTCAGCAGGCCAACGGCATCGGCAGGTTCGCTGACACCATCGTCTTCGGCATAGCAGTAGAAGCGTTTGACCTGCGGGTAACGCGCCGCCAGGCCATCGACCCAGTCGCGGAACGCGTGCACCGCACCGTTGCGTGCGCAGTGGATGAAGTGCACCAGACGCCCGCTTTCCAGCGCCGCTTCGAGCATCGGCAGGGTCGGGGTGATGCCGACGCCGCCACTGATCAGCACCAGCGGCTTGTCGCTGGCGCTCAAGGTGAACTCGCCCGATGGCGGGAACAGTTTGATAGTGTCGCCCACCGCCATCTGCTCGTGCAGGTAGTTGGAAACCTTGCCACCAGCTTCGCGCTTGACGCTGATGCGGTACTGACCGGCATTGCTCAGAGCCGACAGCGAATAGTTGCGGCGCTGCTCCACACCGTCGATGAACAGCTGCAGGCCGATGTACTGACCGGGTTCGGCGCTGAGAATCGCACCACCATCGACCGGCGCGAAGTAGAAGGAAACGATCTCGCTGCTTTCGTCGACGCGCTGCACCAGTTTGAAGTCGCGCGCACCACGCCAGCCACCCGGAGCGGCTGCTTTCTGGGCATAGATGTCGGCTTCGGCACCGATGAGGATATCGGCCAGTTGCTGGTAAGCGGCGCCCCACGCAGCAATCACTTCAGGGGTGGCGATTTCCTTGCCGAGCACTTCTTCGATGGCGCGCAGCAGGCAGCTACCGACGATCGGGTAATGCTCCGGAAGGATCTGCAAGGCCACATGCTTGTTGATGATCTGGCCGACCAGACCACCGAGCTGTTCGAGCTGGTCGATGTGCCGGGCGTACATCAGCACACCGTTGGCCAAGGCGCGCGGTTGGTCGCCGCTGGCCTGGTGCGCCTGGTTGAACAGCGGGCGCACCTCTGGGTATTCGCTGAGCATCAGCTTGTAGAAGTGAGTGGTCAGCGCTTCACCGCCGCTTTCGAGCAGGGGAACAGTGGCTTTGACGATTGCACGATCCTGGGCATTAAGCATGGATGACTCCTGAGCCGATGGCTTCTTGATGATTGCCTATGACAATTCAGTTTTCATGCCAACCTTTAAATCCTTTAAAATCAATAACTTAAAAATTAAAGAGTCATAAAGACAACAACCAAGTTATAGTCATTAAGACCAACAGGAGTCTTTATGACCGCAAAATCCCTGCTCACCGCCCTACTGCCGCTGGTCAGCGACCTGGCCCGCGACCTGCCCGAGCGCGAACGTTACCGACGCCTGCTCGAAGCCATGCGCAGCCTGTTGACCTGCGACGCTGCCGCGCTGCTGCGCCTGGATGGCGACTGGCTGGTGCCGCTGGCGGTCGATGGCTTGAGTACCGACACCCTTGGCCGGCGTTTCAAGGTCAACGAACACCCGCGCTTCGCGGCCATTCTCGGCAACAGCGCCCCTACCCGCTTCGCTAGCGACAGTGAGCTGCCCGACCCTTACGACGGTCTGGTCGAAGGCCTGCACCAGCACCTGGAAGTCCACGACTGCATGGGCTGCCCGCTGTTCGTCGATGAACAGCCCTGGGGTCTGATCACCCTCGATGCCCTGGACCCGGAACAGTTCCAGCAGGTCGAACTCGATGCCCTGCAGGCTTTTGCCAGCCTCGCTGAAGCCACGGTCAACGTCGCCGAGCGTATCGAACGCCTGGCATTGCGTGCCGAAGATGAGCATGAACGCGCCGAGGTCTATCGTCAGGCCAGCGGCCAGCAACACAAGGAACTGATCGGCCAGAGCAAAGCGCACAAACGCCTGCTGGAGGAAATCCAGCTGGTCGGCAGCAGCGACCTGACCGTGCTGATCACCGGCGAAACCGGGGTCGGTAAAGAGCTCGTGGCCCAGGCCATCCACCAGCGCTCAAGCCGTGCCGACAAACCGATGATCAGCCTCAACTGCGCGGCCTTGCCCGACACCCTGGTGGAGAGCGAGCTGTTCGGCCATGTGCGCGGCGCCTTTACCGGTGCCGTCGGCGAACGCCGCGGCAAGTTCGAACTGGCCAACGGCGGTACGCTGTTTCTCGACGAGGTCGGCGAGCTGTCGCTGACCGTCCAGGCCAAACTGCTGCGCGTGCTGCAGAGCGGGCAATTGCAGCGCCTGGGCTCAGACCAGGAACACCGCGTCGATGTCCGTCTGATCGCCGCCACCAACCGCGACCTGGCCGATGAAGTCCGTACAGGCCGATATCGCGCCGATTTCTATCATCGCCTGAGTGTCTACCCCTTGCTGGTGCCGCCACTGCGCGAACGCGGGCGCGATGTGTTGCTGCTCAGCGGCTACTTTCTCGAACAGAATCGCTCGCGCATGGGCCTGGGCAGTCTGCGCCTGAGCGCTGAAGCCCAGGCCGCGCTGCTGGCCTACGACTGGCCGGGCAACGTGCGTGAACTGGAGCACCTGATCGGTCGCTCGGCGCTCAAGGCCCTGGGCCAGCACCGCCAGCGCCCGAAGATTCTGACCCTCGATGCCACAGACCTGGACCTGCGACCTGTCGAACCGGTGGCCAATGCCAGCCAGGCACAGCTACCTGCCGAACTGCCCCTGCCCGCTGGCGACCTGCGCCAGGCCCTCGATGATTACCAGCGCCAGCTGATTCAGGCCTGCCTTGAGCGTCATCAGCACAATTGGGCCAGCAGCGCCCGCGAACTGGGCCTGGACCGCGCCAATCTCGGTCGCCTGGCCAAGCGCCTGGGACTACGCTGATTTGAGCAAGCGATTAAAGCAAGGGACTGGCGGGTCGATAACCCGGCATCTCCCCCATTCAATCTGTCCTGAAGGTGCCTATGGCCTCGCAAAATGCCCGCGCGGACTCGCTGTCGTTGCTGCTGTTCACCCTGCGCAGCGGCAAGCTGATGGCGATCAACCTGCTCAAGGTCAGTGAAATCATTCCCTGCCCGCCGCTGACCAAACTGCCGGAGTCGCACCCCCACGTCAAAGGCGTGGCCACCCTGCGTGGCAACTCGCTGTCGGTGATCGACCTGTCCCGCGCCATTGGCGAACGTCCGCTGGAAGATCCGCAGGGCGGTTGCCTGATCGTCACCGACATCAGCCGCTCCAAGCAGGGCCTGCACGTGCAGGCGGTGAGCAAGATCGTGCATTGCCTGAGCACCGACATCAAACCGCCGCCCTATGGCTCGGGCAGCAAGTCGTTCATCACCGGCGTCACCCGGGTCGACAACACCCTGGTGCAGGTGCTGGACATCGAAAAAGTCATCCATGGCATCGCCCCGCCTGCTCACGCAGTGCTCACCAGCGAGTTGAGCGCCGATGATGCCGCGGTGCTTGCCGCCACCAATATCCTCGTGGTCGATGACAGCCAGGTCGCCCTGCAGCAATCGGTGCATACCTTGCGCGGGCTCGGGATCGAGTGCCACACCGCACGTAGCGCCAAGGATGCGATCAACACCCTGCTGGAACTGCAGGGCACCGAGCAGGAAATCAACGTGGTGGTCTCGGATATCGAAATGTCCGAAATGGACGGCTACGCCTTCACCCGTACCCTGCGCGACACCCCGGACTTCAAACATCTTTACGTTCTACTGCATACTTCCCTGGACAGCGCGATGAACAGCGAAAAAGCCAGGCTTGCCGGGGCCAATGCTGTACTGACCAAATTCTCCTCGCCGGAGCTTACCGACTGCCTGATTGTCGCGGCACGGGCCGTAGCCTTCGCAGAAACCTGACGCACAAACCTTGAATACTGCACACATCAGCGACATCCGTTTCAACTGCACCGGCTGCGGCAAGTGCTGCACTGGCCACCACGTCCCACTGACGCTGAGCGAAGCGCGTCAGTGGGCGGGCTCCGGCGGTCAGGTGGTCATTCTGGTCGAAGCCTTCCTGGCCAATGGCCTGGGCTTGCCTGCCGATCAACGCGAGCATGCCTTGCGCCGTTCCTGGCCGGTACCGTGCGGCAGCACCGAGGCGCATGTGGCGATCACCTTCGCCGCCTTCAACCCCGAACGCTGCCGTAATCTGGATGCTGACGACCGCTGCACCATCTACGAGATCCGGCCACTGGTGTGCCGCATCTATCCAATGGAAATCAACCCGCATATTCCTTTGCGTCCCGAAGCCAAGGACTGCCCCACCGACGCCTGGCAAAGCGGCCCGCCGTTGATTCACGGCGAGCACCTGGTCGACCGGCGCCTGGCCGAGCTGATCGAACGCTCACGTCAGGCCGACCGCGACGATATCCGTGGCAAAGTTGCGATCTGCCAGGCTCTGGGCATCGACACCAGCGCCCTCAAAGGTAACGGCTTCACCGCCTATTTACCGGACACCCAGGCCCTGGCCCAGGCACTGCAAGCAGTCCGCCCCGAGGGACAGATCGCCCCCTGGACCCTGCATGTGCTCGACCCGCAACTGTGCGAACAACTCAACGCCTGCGGTGCCCGGATCCGCAGCGAAGCGGCCGGGCACTACAGCTTCATCGGCTTTTGATCAGCCTCAGTGGCAGCGCCGCCAGAACTCGGCGGCCAGCCGCCGCAAATCTTCGGCAAGCGCAGCCACGTCGCTGGCGCTGAGGTGGCTCTGCTGACCGACCTGCACCGTTGACTCGCTGGCCTGGCGGATACTGATGATGTTGCAGTTGATGCTCTCACTGACCTGGCTCTGCTGTTCCACCGCCGCCGCGATCTGCACACTCATCTCGCTGATCTGCCGGACCCGCAGGCTGATGCCGTCCAGCGCACTGGCCGCGCGTCGGGCCTGATCGACACTGTGCCCAGCATGTTCGCTGCTCTGCTGCATCACCTGTACGGCATTACTTACCCCCACCTGCAACACGCTGATCATGCGTTGAATCTCGTGGGTGGATTGCGCCGTACGCTGCGCCAGGCTGCGCACTTCATCGGCGACCACGGCAAAACCGCGCCCCTGATCACCCGCGCGTGCGGCCTCGATGGCGGCATTGAGCGCCAGCAGGTTGGTCTGCTCGGCAATCCCGCGAATCACCTCCACCACCCCGGTAATCTCGCTGCTGTGCTGCTGCAGGTTGTGGATAACCTCGGTGGCGGCATCCAGGGCGCTGGCCAGGTCCTGGATCGCGCTGCGGTTGAGGTCGACCAACTCATGCCCGGCCCGGGTTTCCCCTTCGGCCTGATCGGCGGCCTGGGACGCTTGCTGGGCATTGCTGGCGACCTGGGCGACGCTGGCGGCCATCTGGTTGATCGCAGTGGCGATCTGGTCGGCCTCACCCTGCTGCTCGAGGCTGTTGCTGTGGCTGCTTTGCAGTGATTGCGCCAGCGAGCCGCTGTGTCCGGCCAGGCGCCGGGAAGTGTCGCCGATGCGCCCGACCACCGCCCCCAGTTGCCCCTTGAGCATGCGCAGGGCGAAATCGATCTGGCCGATGCCATCGCGTCGGCCGGTGTACAGCTGCTGGCTCAACGGGTTGTCGGCGATGGCCTGCGCTTCGCTGCACAAACGTTGAAACGGCTTGAGCAAGGCGACAATCGCCAAAGCACTCAGGCCACTTGCCAACAGCACCTCGAAGAAGCCTTGCCAGGGCAACACCGGCAACAGCTGCCGGCTAAGCACCGAGGCCAGCACACAACCCAGGGTCACCGCCGCCCACAGTCGCCAGCCCAGCCCGAGCACCGGTAAGCGCTGCCACCAGGCCTGGCGCCCGCTGCGCAGCTGTGCATAACAGCGCTCGGCAGCCTCGATCTGCTCGGCGCTGGGCTTGGTCCGTACCGATTGATACTCCACGGTATGGCCCTTGCTGGCGATGGGCGACACGAAGGCGCTGACCCAGTAGTGATCGCCATTCTTGCAACGGTTTTTCACCAGCCCCATCCACGACTGGCCGCGCTTGAGCGTCTGCCACATCTGCTCGAATGCCTGTGACGGCATATCCGGATGACGCACGATATGGTGTGCGCTGCCCATCAGTTCTTCACGACTGAAGCCGCTGATCTTGACGAAATCGTCATTGGCGTAGGTGATGACACTGGAGAGATCAGTGGTGGAAAGGATATTGGCGTCACCGGGATAATCCACATTGCGACCGGTCACAGGCATATTGCTCTTCATCGGAGGCACTCGTTGTTATTTGGGAGAATCGGCAGGGCGTACGACTCTAGTGACAAATTGGCCCGATTTATTGATCCAGCTCACAATAATTGGCAATTGGCCATTACCCTCCCCACAAGCTGTCAGCGCTGTCAGTTGGCCGTCACGCTGCTGACCTGATCGAACCGCTATAAACCGGGCATAGCCCTGAGACTTCACCTATGCGTATCCAGTCCCGCCCTGTTGTGATCTGCGCCGTTGTGTTGGCCTTGGCCGCTGCTGCCTTGTGGTTTTTCGGCCGCTCAGGTGAGGAAAAACCGGCACGGGTCGCCGCCATTCCGGTTCGGGTAGTCAGCGTCAAACAACAGGATGTGCCGCGCTTTGTCAGCGGTATCGGCTCGGTGCTGTCGCTGCACAGCGTGGTCATCCGCCCGCAGGTCGAAGGCGTGCTGACCCGCCTGCTGGTCAAGGAAGGGCAATGGGTCAAGCAAGGTGACCTGCTGGCGACCATCGACGACCGCGCCATCCGCGCCAGCCTCGAGCAGGCCAAGGCGCAGCTGGGGCAGAGTCAGGCGCAGTTGCAAGTCGCCGGTGTCGACCTCAAGCGTTACAAGCTGCTCAGTACCGACAATGGCGTGTCGCGCCAGACCCTGGACCAGCAGCAAGCGCTGTTCAATCAGTTGCAAGCCACGGTGCTGGGCAATCAGGCCGCGATTGCCGCCGCCCAGGTGCAGTTGTCCTATACCCAGATCCTCTCGCCAGTGACCGGCAGGGTCGGTATCCGCAACGTCGATGAAGGCAACTTCCTGCGCGTGGCCGATACCCAGGGGCTGTTCAGCGTCACCCAGATCGACCCGATCGGGGTCGAGTTTTCCTTGCCGCAACACATGTTGCCGACCTTGCAGGGGCTGCTCAAAGCGCAGCCTCCGGCGGTGGTCCAGGCCTACCTGGAGGGCGATGGCGACAGCAGCGGCACCTTGCTCGCCGAAGGTCATCTGACCCTGATCGACAATCAGGTGGCCGCCAACACCGGGACCATCCGGGTCAAGGCCGAGTTCGCCAACCCCGACGCGCGTCTCTGGCCTGGCCAGCTGGTGACCCTGAAGCTGCAGACCGCACTGGATCAGAACGCCCTGGTGGTCCCTCCCCAAGTGGTGCAGCGCGGCATTGACGGGCACTACGTTTACCGCCTGGCCGGCGACAAGGTCGAGAGTGTGCCGGTCAAGGTGCTGTATCAGGACAGCGCCCTGAACATCATCGCCGGGGTCGGCAGAGACGATAAACTGGTCTCCGACGGTCAGTCCCGGCTCAAGCCCGGGGCCACCGTCGAAGTGGCCGCTGAAACGGCCGCCCCTGAAGACGTCGCCGCCGGCCAGGTGCAGCCATGAACGCCCGCGGTGCGCTATCGCGCTGGTGTATCGACCGTCCGATCGCCACCCTGCTGCTGACCTTCGCGCTGCTGTTGCTCGGTATTATTGCCTTTCCCCGCCTGCCGGTCGCGCCCTTGCCCGAGGCCGATTTCCCGACCATCCAGGTCACCGCCCAGTTACCCGGCGCCAGCCCCGAGACCATGGCCTCGTCGGTGGCTACACCGCTGGAAGTACAGTTCAGTGCCATCCCCGGCATGACCCAGATGACCTCCAGCAGCGCCCTGGGTTCGACCAACCTGATCCTGCAGTTCAGCCTGGAAAAAAGCATCGACACCGCCGCCCAGGAAGTCCAGGCAGCGATCAACACCGCCACCGCGCGCCTGCCCCAGGACATGCCCAGCCCGCCGACCTGGCGCAAGGTCAACCCGGCGGACAGCCCGGTGCTGATCCTCACCGTCAGTTCGGCGCAGATGCCGGCCAACGAATTGAGCGACTACGCCGAGACCTTACTGGCCAGGCAACTGAGCCAAATCGAGGGCGTCGGCCTGATCAACATCACCGGCCAGTTGCGCCCGGCCATCCGCGTACAGGCCCAGCCGGAGAAACTCGCCGCCCTGGGGCTGACCCTCGCCGACCTGCGCCAGGTCATCCAGCAGACCAGCCTGAACCTGGCCAAAGGCGCGCTGTATGGCGACAGCAGCGTCTCGACCCTGGCCACCAACGACCAGCTGTTCCACCCCGAGGAATACGCCCAGCTGATCGTCTCCTACCGCGACGGCGCGCCAGTACACCTGAAGGATGTCGCCAAGGTCATCAATGGCGCCGAAAATGCCTACGTCAAAGCCTGGTCCGGCGAGCAGCAGGGCCTGAATCTGGTGGTGTTCCGCCAGCCCGGAGCGAACATCGTCGAGACCGTCGACGGGGTCATGGAGGCTTTGCCCCGGCTCGAACAGATGCTCCCGGCGTCGGTCCAGGTCTCGGTGCTCAACGACCGCACGCAGACCATCCGCGCCTCCCTGCACGAAGTGGAGATCACCCTGATGATCGCCGTTATCCTGGTGATCGGGGTGATGGCGCTGTTCCTGCGCCAATGGTCGGCGACCTTGATTGTTTCCAGCGTACTCGGCGTGTCGCTGACCGCCAGCTTTGCCCTGATGTACCTGTTCGGCTTCAGCCTGAACAACCTGACCCTGGTGGCCATCGTCATCGCCGTAGGCTTTGTGGTTGATGACGCGATCGTGGTGGTGGAGAACATCCACCGTCACCTGGAAGCCGGCGACAACAAGCGCGAGGCGGCGATCAAGGGCGCCGGAGAGATTGGCTTTACCGTGGTCTCGATCAGTTTTTCGCTGGTGGCGGCGTTTATTCCGTTACTGTTCATGGGCGGTGTGGTTGGCCGTTTATTCAAGGAATTCGCCCTCACCGCGACCTCGACCATCCTCATCTCGGTGGTGGTCTCGCTGACCCTGGCACCGACCTTATGCGCCCTGTTCATGGAACGCCCCGAGCACAAGAACCAGCACCAAGTCACCTTCGGTGAGCGCCTGCTGGCCTGGTACGAGCGCGTGCTGGTCAAGGCCCTGGCACATCAGCGGCTGATGATGGGGATCTTCGGCGTCACCCTGGCGCTGGCGGTGGCTGGCTATGTCGCCATTCCCAAGGGCTTCTTCCCGGTGCAGGACACCGGTTTCATCCTCGGCACCTCCGAGGGCGCTGCGGATATCTCCTACCCGGACATGATCAAAAAGCACCAGGCCCTGGCCAAGGTCATCGAAGCCGACCCGGCGGTACGCGCGTTCTCGCATGCGGTCGGGGTTACCGGCAGCAACCAGACCATCGCCAACGGCCGCTTCTGGATCGCCCTCAAGGACCGCGGCGATCGCGACGTGTCAGCCAGCGAGTTCATCGACCGCCTGCGGCCGAAACTAGCCAAGGTGCCCGGCGTGGTCCTCTACCTGCGCGCCGGCCAGGACATCAACCTCAGTTCCGGCCCCACCCGCAGCCAGTACCAGTACGTGCTCAAGAGCAACGATGG
The DNA here is from genome assembly GCF_028682475.1 of Pseudomonas putida. Taxonomy (GTDB): domain Bacteria; phylum Pseudomonadota; class Gammaproteobacteria; order Pseudomonadales; family Pseudomonadaceae; genus Aquipseudomonas; species Aquipseudomonas putida_AG. The sequence continues at coordinate 7,865 of NZ_JANHLE010000018.1, read as the reverse complement.
CGCGGCGCTGAACCTGTGGACCCAGCGCCTGACCGAACGCTTGAAGGCCAACCCGGCCTTTCGTGACCTGTCCAACGACCTGCAACTGGGCGCCAGCGTCACCCGCATCGACATCGACCGCCGCGCCGCGGCGCGCTTCGGCCTGACCACCACCGACATCGACCAGGCGCTGTATGACGCCTTCGGCCAGCGCCAGATCAGCGAGTTCCAGACCGAAACCAACCAGTACAAGGTGATCCTCGAACTCGACGCCCGCCAGCGCGGCAAGGCCGAAAGCCTGAACTACTTCTACCTGCGCTCGCCGCTGAGCGGCGAAATGGTGCCGCTGTCGGTGCTGGCCAAGGTCGCGCCGCCGAGCACCGGGCCGTTATCGATCAGCCATGACGGCCTGTTCCCGGCGGCCAACCTGTCGTTCAACCTGGCCTCCGGCGTGGCCTTGGGCGATGCGGTGCAGATCCTCGAACGCACCCAGCGTGAACTGGGCATGCCCGACTCGATCATCGGCAACTTCCAGGGTGCCGCACAGGCGTTCCAGAGTTCGCTGTCGAGCCAGCCGTGGCTGATCCTCGCCGCACTGGTGGCGGTGTACATCATCCTCGGGGTGCTCTACGAGAGCTTCGTCCATCCGTTGACCATCATTTCCACCCTGCCCTCCGCCGGGCTTGGCGCGCTGGCGCTGCTGTGGCTGTCGGGGCAGGACTTCAGCATCATGGGCCTGATCGGCATCGTGCTGCTGATCGGTATCGTCAAGAAAAACGGCATCCTGCTCATCGACTTTGCCCTGGATGCCCAGCGCAACCTGGGCCTGAGCCCCGAACAGGCGATCCACCAGGCCTGCCTGACGCGCTTTCGGCCGATCATGATGACCACCCTCGCTGCCCTGCTCGGTGCCGTGCCGCTGATGTTCGGCATGGGCGCCGGCGCCGAACTACGCCAGCCTCTGGGGATTGCCGTGGTCGGCGGGCTGCTGGTCAGCCAGGCGCTGACACTGTTCACCACGCCAATCATATACTTGGCCCTGGAACGCTTGTTCCATCGGCGTCAGGCGCCGCAAAGCGCGGCGCAGCCCAATGCCAGTTGAGAACCGATCATGCGTGTGCTGATTATCGAAGATGAAGAAAAGACCGCCGACTACCTGCACCGCGGCCTGACCGAGCAAGGCTTCACCGTCGACCTGGCCCGCGACGGCATCGACGGCTTGCACCTGGCCCTGGAAGGCGACTACGCGGTGATCGTCCTCGACGTCATGCTCCCCGGCCTGGACGGTTATGGCGTGCTGCGTGCCCTGCGCGCACGCAAGCAGACACCAGTGATCATGCTCACCGCCCGCGAGCGGGTCGAGGACCGTATTCATGGCCTGCGCGAAGGCGCCGACGATTACCTCGGCAAGCCGTTCTCGTTCCTCGAACTGGTCGCCCGCCTGCAGGCCCTGACCCGGCGCAGCAGCAGCCATGAACCGGTACAGATCCAGGTTGCCGACCTGTGGGTCGACCTGATCAGCCGCAAGGCCAGCCGCGCCGGGCAACGCCTGGACCTGACCGCCAAGGAGTTCTCGCTGCTCAGTGTGCTGGCCCGGCGCCAGGGCGAAATTCTGTCGAAAACCGCCATCGCCGAACTGGTCTGGGACATCAATTTCGACAGCGACGCCAACGTCGTCGAAGTGGCGATCAAGCGCCTGCGCGCCAAGCTCGACGGCCCCTTCGAAACCAAGCTGCTGCACACCATCCGAGGCATGGGCTATGTTCTGGAAAACCGTGCCGGCTAATTCCATTGCCCTGCGCCTGAGCGCACTGTTTACCCTGGTCGCACTGGTAGTGTTCCTGCTGATCGGCAGCGCCCTGTACAAGCAGGTGGACCGCAGCCTGGACCTGCTGCCAGCGGCAGAACTGGAAGCGCGCTTCAGTGTGCTGGAGTCGTCGCTGACCCGATACGACACCACCGAACACTGGGCGAAGATCACCAACAAACTCAACCTGCTCAGCGAAGAAGACCGCCGTATCCGCTTCTGGGTGGTCAGTGGCAACCGCACGTTCGAGTACGGCCATCCCGATGCCGGTATCCGCGCCTTCGCCCAGGGGGCGCCGGGCATGCGCGACCTGCGCCTGGCCGACAGTCCCTACCCGTACAAAGTGCTGGTCAGTGAATTGCCGGCCATGGGCGCGCGCCCAGCGTTGCGCTTTCTGATCGCCATCGACACCGAAACCTTCTGGCAGACCCAACACACCTTGCTGGTGGCGATTATCAGCCTGTCGGTGTTCGGGGTATTGCTTGCCTCGTTGCTCGGTTACTGGGTGGCTCGGGTCGGGCTCAAACCGCTGGGTAAGCTCTCGGCCGAAGCGCAGAAACTTGCGCCACCACGCTTAAGCGGTCGTTTGCAGCTGTCCGACCTGCCCCCGGAAGTGGCGCAGTTCGCCAGCGCCTTCAACTCCACCCTGGAGCGCGTCGACCAGGCCTACACCCGCCTTGAAGCCTTCAATGCCGACGTGGCCCATGAACTGCGCTCACCGCTGACCAACCTGATCGGCCAGACCCAGGTGGCGCTGACGCGGGGGCGCAGTGCCGAGCATTACTTCGAGGTGTTGCAATCGAACCTGGAAGAACTCGAGCGCCTGCGCACCATCATCAACGACATGCTGTTCCTGGCCAGCGCCGATCAGGGCAGCAAGGCCACGGCATTGACCTGCAGCTCGCTGGCCGAAGAAGTGGCAGCGACCCTCGACTACCTCGACTACATCCTCGAGGACGCCCAGGTGCGCGTGGAAGTCAGCGGCGATGCCCAGGCGCATATCGAAAAGGCCCAGTTGCGCCGGGCCCTGATCAACCTGCTGAACAACGCCGTGCAGCACACGGCGCCACAGCAGGTCATCCAGGTGCGTATCGAACAGGTTGATGGGCAGATCAGCATCGCGGTGAGCAATCCGGGGCCGGCGATTGATCAGGAACATCTGCCGATGCTGTTCGAGCGCTTTTACCGGGTCGATGCTGCGCGTACCCGTGGCGGTGGCAACCATGGCCTGGGGCTGGCCATCGTCAAGGCCATTGCCCTGATGCACGGTGGCAGCGTGTTTGTGCGCAGCCAGGCGGGGGCCAATACCTTCGGGATTTTGTTGCCGGCCTGAAACCCATCGCGGGGCAAGCCCGCTCCCACAGTGATGGGCCGGTGGGAGCGGGCTTGCCCCGCGATAAATCACGACTATTACCCTGGACGCAATAGTACTTCTCGAAAAAGTCACTGTTTCTTGCCGGTGATTCCGACTAATTTAGTCGGACCTACTTAACACTTGCACCGCAAGAAGGCTGTTTCAAAATGTCCAACAGTATGGGTGTTGCCAGCGTATTCGTCCTGTCTTCCCTGTTATTGTCCCCCCTGGCCATGGCCGAGGAATCCCAGGCGTTCGTCGCCCGCAATGCCGAACTGGGCGCAGTCCACGAACAGGCTCGCGAAGCCTTCGCCGTCCAGTCCGAGCAAGGCTCAAAGCCCGCAGAACAGACCGTTTCCAAGGTTGTTTCGAGTGACGCAGCCGAGAGCTGATCGACACACCGCTTCTCCCTTCGACTCCTTGGGTAATCGCACAGGTGACTTGAGCGCCTGTGCGGTTGTCTTTCAAAGCCGCTGATGATCAGCGGCTTTTTTTTCGTGTGTCGAAAAGTGCCAATCCACTGGCTCGTTTGCTCATAAAAAGATCATCTTTCGCACCCTGGAAATTGCCTTACTTTCACCTCAAGGAGTCCACCCCGGTGAACACTGCTTTACGCTTCACGCCCCTGTTCGTTGCACTGGCTGCAACGATCCCCTTCAACGCCCAGGCCAACGAGGAACAGGCCGAAGGCTTTATCGAAGGCTCCAGCCTCAACGTGCATGCGCGCAACTACTACCTCAACCGCAATCAGCTCGATCGCGGTGTGCATGACAATCGGGAATGGGGACAGGGTTTTCTCGGTAAGTTCGAATCGGGCTACACCCCGGGCACCGTCGGTTTCGGCCTGGATGTGCATGGCATGCTCGGCCTGAAACTCGATGGCGGCGCCGGCACCTCCGCCACCAGCATCCTGCCGATCAACACCCAGGGCGCTGAGGGCGAGCCGGGCAAGGCCCACGACTCGTTCTCGACCGCCGGCGCGGCGGTCAAACTCAAGGCCTTCGACACCGAACTCAAGGCGGGCGACCTGTTCCTCACCAACCCGGTGATCGCCGGTGGTGAGTCGCGCATGCTGCCGCAGACCTTCCGCGGCGTCAGCCTGACCAACAACAGCTTCGAAGGCCTGATGCTCGAAGCCGGCCAGGCCAGCTTCACCAAGCCCTACAACCAGAGTGGCCACCGCCGTATCGACACCTTCTACGGTGCCTTGCCGGACGATCGCGAGAGCCGTCACCTGAACTGGGCCGGCATGGCCTGGAGCGGCGTGCCGAACCTGACCTCGAGCCTGTACGCCGCCGAGCTCAAGGACATCTGGAACCAGTACTACTTCGACCTCGACTACACCTACAAGGTCAACGACCTGGTCAGCCTCAACCCGGGCCTGCACTACTACCACACCCAGGACACCGGCCAGGCGCTGCTCGGCAACATCGACAACAACACCTACAGCCTGCACTTCACCGTGAATGTCGGCTACAACAGCCTCACTGCGGTGTACCAGCGGGTCAATGGCAACACCCCGTTCGACTACATCAACCAGGGCGACAGCATTTTCCTCGACAACTCGCAGATCTATTCGGACTTCAACGGCCCGAACGAGCGCTCGTGGAAGCTCAAATACGCCTACGACTTCACCGGCCAGGGCATTCCCGGTCTGACCTCGATCGTTTCCTACTCACGCGGTGAACTGGACCTGACCAAGGTCGACCCCAACAGCGTCGGCTACGGTGATCACTGGTACAACCCGGAAGGCGACAACGCCCGGCACTGGGAGCGCGATGTCGACCTGCAGTACGTGTTCCAGCAAGGCACCCTCAAAGACCTCTCGGTCCTGCTGCGCTGGGCCAGCCACCGTGGCAGCCAGGGCTACTCGCAGATCGACAACGACGTCGACGAGTACCGGGTGATCATCGACTACCCGCTGAACATCTTCTGACCCCTGCGTGAAAGAGAGCTGGCGCGCTGGCCAGCTCTTTCCGTCGGCTCGCTGCCAAAGTTCTTGTTCGACAATCCTGTGGCCCCTAGAATACCGCGCCGTCGCGTAACCACGCCGCGACTCTTCTGACGGTCTTCGGCTACAGCGACCATGACTTTGCCCTCCCGATCCCAGCGATCCGCCCTGTACAAGTCTCATCCGGAGCTGATCCTGAACCTGGGCAGTTGCCTTGCGGTGCTCGCCATTGTGGCCATCGTCAGCTACCTGGTGCTGCGCGAGCGCATTAACGTCGAGCAGAGCGCCAGCCGTGCGGCGAGCAATATCGTCCAGCTGATCGACAGCGACATCCAGCGCAACGTCGAACTCTACGACCTGTCCCTGCGCGGCTTGATCTGGGCCGCACAACAGCCCGATCTGAAATCCCTGTCACCGGCCCTGCGGCAAAAGATCCTGTTCAATCAGGCGTTCGCCATGCCGGTACGCGGCGACATGCTCTGGCTCGATGCCCAAGGCAATGTCCTGGCCGACTCCACCAGCGTTCCGCCGCGCCAGGCCAATTTCGCCGACAGCAAAATATTCCAGGCCCATCGCCAGCATGCCGACCTGGGCATGGTCATCAGCCCGCCGTTCAAAGCGCGCCTGGGCGATCTGGACTGGTGCATCAGTTTCAGCCGGCGCATATCCGACGCCAACGGCGAGTTCGCCGGGGTGGCCGCCGGTGCCCTGCGCCTGTCGTACTTCACCGATCTGTTCAAACGCCTGGACATCGGCAGTGACAGCAGCATCAACCTGATGAACACCGACGGCGTTCTGCTCGCCCGGCAATCGAACATTGCCGAAGACGCGATGATTGGCGCCAACTTCGCCGACCGCCCCAACTTCAAACGCCTGATGGCCGACGGCAGCGGCAGTTTCGCCAGCTACTCCGGGCGCACCGGCAAAGCCAGGCTGTACACCTTCGCGCGGGTCGCCGACCTGCCGCTGATCGTCGTTGTGGCGCGCTCAAGCGACGAGGTGTTCGAGTCCTGGCGGCGCACGGCCTTGCTGGTCAGCTGCGCCACCGGCGTACTGTGCATCGGCATCCTCTGGCTGACGCTGCTGCTGGGCCGCGAGCTACGCCGCCGGCACTGTGCCGAACAGGACCTGGCGGAACTGGCCGCCACCGACAGCCTCACGGGCCTTGCCAACCGCCGTCAGCTCGATCAGGTGCTGCGCCGCGAATGGTCACGGGCGCAACGCAACCATCGTGCGCTGGCGGTGATGATGGTGGATGTCGATCACTTCAAAGCCTTCAACGAGCGTCACGGTCACCAGGGCGGTGACGAAGCCTTGCGCAAGGTCGCGGCGGCCATTGCCCGCAGCATTCGCCGCCCGGCAGATCTGGCGGCGCGCTACGGTGGCGAAGAGTTTCTGGTGGTATTGCCCGAGACCGAGCGTCATGGCGCCCAGGTGCTGGCCGAACGCATCCGCCGCAGCGTCGAAGCGCTGCCGCTGTTCGCTGATGACACGGCACCGGTGACGGTGAGTATCGGTATCGGCTGCTACACGCCAGACGCCCAGCACGATCTGGCGACCTTGCTGGGCAGTGCTGACGATGCGCTCTACAGTGCCAAGCGCAATGGCCGCAATCGCGTGGAAACCGCAGACTAGGAACGGGCGCGGGCAGCGTTGCGCAGCGCCTTGACCTGGTCATGGTTGCGTTGCACACCATGGTACTGACGCTCAACCAACGGAATGACCTCGCTTCTGGCGGCCATCGGCAGTTTGGCCAGTTTTTCCAGGGCGTCCTTGTAGGCTTTCAAGGCGTGGTCCTCGCCGCGTTCCACCTCATTGAGCACGGCCTCCTCATCCTTGCCGGTGAGCATCGATTTGAGGCTTACCCATTTACGATGCAAGTCGCCGCTGACACTGGTGGACGTCTCCGGATCACCGCCCAGCGCACGCACATGATGCTGCAGCTCGGACGCTGCGGTGCCACACTCACTGGCACGCTGCAGGAAGTAGGTTTTCAGCTCGGGGTTCTTCACATCCTCGGCAGAGGTATTGAAGCCTTTCTCGCCATCCTTGCTGAATTCGATCAGTTCATTGAGTACCGAAACAACTTCTTTGTTGGGACTGGTCATGACATGACTCCTTTGCATGAGTGAAGGATGCAAAGGTACGCAGCAGTGTTCGTGCCAGCCCGTAACACTAGAATATTTTCTTATTTATCAATCGTTTACGATTAATTGAACTCTCAACGGCCACGCATTGTGCATGAACTGTCCTTTGGCCTTCATGCAGATTGCATGTATGTTCGACGTATTACTTTCAGAATTGCACGGCATGAATCCCGAGACACTTGAACTGCTGGTCACCCGCCAAATGCCCTTCGGCAAGTACCAGGGGAGACTGATCGCCGACCTGCCCGGCCACTACCTGGCGTGGTTCGCTCGCCAGGGTTTTCCCAAAGGTGAGCTGGGTGGCTTGCTGGCGTTGATGCACGAGATCGACCACAACGGCCTGGGCGAACTGCTGGTGCCCCTGCGCAAGAAGCACCAACTGCCTTGACCTGGTGCTTTGAAAGCAGCCTCTATGGTGGGAGCTTACTGTGGGAGCGGGCTTGCCCCGCGATTGCGGTGTTTCAGTCACATCGCATCGCGGGGCAAGCCCGCTCCCACCGGGTACTTTGTGGGGCAATCAGGCCCGTTGACGCGCCATCAATGTAACCCCGCCGCTTTGCACGCCTCGACAAAGGTCGAGCCTTTCTTGTCCATCGCCTCTTTGACGATCTGATTGGCTTTTACCAA
>NZ_JANHLE010000017.1 GCF_028682475.1 Pseudomonas putida | reverse complement strand
CAGGCCATGCAATGCCGGTGGGAGCGGGCTTGCCCCGCGATCAGGTCTACGCGATATCAGTTCAACGCATCAAGCAACGCCTGATTCATCTCCGGAGTACCAATGGTGATACGCAGGAACTGGGCAATGCGCGGTTGCTTGAAGTGGCGTACGATCACCCCCTGTTCGCGCAGCTTGGCCGCCAGTTCGCCGGCATCCTGTTGCGGATGACGGGCGAAGATGAAGTTGGCTGCCGAAGGCAGTACGTCAAAGCCGCGCGCAGTCAGTTCAGCCACCAGCTTCTCGCGGCTGTCGATGACCTTGCGGCAGGTTTCGTCGAAGTAGGCACGGTCTTCAAACGCCGCAGCCGCACCGACAATCGCCATGCGATCGAGCGGATAGGAGTTGAAGCTGTTCTTGATCCGCTCCAGCGCCTCGATCAGGTCTGGGTGCCCAACCGCCAAACCGACCCGCAAGCCCGCCAGCGAGCGCGATTTCGACAAGGTCTGGGTCACCAGCAGGTTGTCGTAGCGATCCACCAGGCTGATTGCCGTCTGCCCACCGAAGTCGATGTAGGCCTCATCGACCACCACCACCGTCTCCGGGTTGGCCTTGAGCAGTTGCTCGATGGCCTCCAGCGCCAACAGGCAGCCGGTCGGGGCATTGGGGTTGGGGAAAATGATGCCGCCATTGGGCCTGGCGTAGTCCTCGACACGAATCTGGAAGTGCTCATCCAGCGCCAGCGTCTCGTAAGGAATGCCATACAGGCCGCAATACACCGGATAGAAGCTGTAGCTGATATCCGGGAACAACAGTGGCGCGCCGTGCTGGAACAGGCCGTGGAAAATGTGCGCGAGCACTTCGTCCGAACCATTACCGAGGAACACCTGGTTGCCCTTGACCCCGTAATACTCCGCCACGGCCTGCTTGAGCAGGTCACTGTTGGGATCCGGGTACAGACGCAGATTGTCGTTCAACTCGCCGCGCATGGCCTCCAGCGCCTTGGGCGACGGACCATAGGGGTTCTCGTTGGTGTTGAGCTTGACCAGCCTGGCCAGCTTCGGTTGCTCACCCGGAACGTAAGGCACCAGGTCCTTGACGAAGGGGCTCCAGAATTTACTCATGCTCAGTTCCCCTTCTTATCGGCAACAATGCGGTATTCGGCGCTGCGGGCGTGGGCAGTCAGCGACTCGCCACGGGCCAGGATCGAAGCCGTGTGGCCCAGTTCCGATGCGCCCTGCTCCGAGCAGAAGATGATCGACGAACGCTTCTGGAAGTCATAGACACCCAGCGGCGAGGAAAAGCGCGCGGTGCCGGACGTCGGCAACACGTGGTTCGGACCTGCGCAATAGTCGCCCAGGGCTTCGCTGGTGTGGCGACCCATGAAGATCGCGCCGGCATGGCGAATCTTCGGCAGCCAGGCCTGTGGATCAGCTACCGACAGCTCCAGGTGCTCGGGGGCAATGCGGTTGGCCACTTCCATGGCCTGCTCCATGTCACGCACCTGGATCAACGCACCGCGACCATTGATCGAGGTCTTGATGATTTCAGCGCGCTCCATGGTCGGCAGCAGCTTGTCGATGCTGGCAGCGACTTTATCGAGGAACGCCGCATCGGGGCTGACCAGGATCGCCTGGGCATCTTCATCGTGCTCGGCCTGGGAGAACAGGTCCATGGCGATCCAGTCCGGATCGGTCTGGCCGTCACAGACCACAAGAATCTCTGAAGGACCGGCAATCATGTCGATACCGACCTGGCCAAACACGTGGCGCTTGGCCGTGGCGACGTAGATGTTGCCGGGGCCGACCACCTTGTCGACCTGCGGTACGCTCTCGGTGCCATAGGCCAGTGCCGCGACTGCCTGGGCGCCGCCGATGGTGAACACCCGGTCGACGCCGGCGATGCAGGCGGCCGCGAGCACCAGCTCGTTGACCTCACCGCGTGGGGTTGGCACCACCATTACCACTTCACCAACGCCGGCTACCTTGGCCGGAATCGCGTTCATCAGTACCGACGAAGGGTAGGACGCTTTGCCGCCCGGCACATACAGGCCGGCACGATCCAGCGGGGTGACCTTCTGACCCAGCACGGTACCGTCGGCTTCGGTGTAGCTCCAGGAGTCCTGCTTCTGCCGTTCGTGGTAACTGCGCACGCGGCTGGCCGCTTTTTCCAGGGCTTCGCGCTGGGCCGGGGTGATACGGGTCAGGGCCAGCTCCAGGCGCTCACGACCAAGGATCAGGTCGTCGATCGACTTGGCTTCAACGCCGTCGAAACGCTGGGTGAACTCCACAAGTGCCGCATCGCCGCGTTCACGCACGGCCTTGATGATGTCGAGCACACGCTGGTTGACCGCGTCGTCAGAGACACTTTCCCAGCTCAACAGATGATCCAGATGTCGGGCGAAATCCGGGTCAGCGGCATTGAGTCGGGCAATTGCAGTGGACGTGGTCATAGCGAGGGCCTCAATAAATGGCGAATGCTCAGGCGCCCTAAGCTACCAGTCCATCCGCGCGGGCACCCGAGAAAATTGGCTATGACGCGGATAGATGGGCGCGACAGCGAAGGTCGCGCGCAGAGATCAGCCGCGGTGTCGCGATTCGACAGCCTGGCGCAGGGTGTCGATCAGGCTCTGGATGCGCGCATGCTGCATCTTCATCGAAGCCTTGTTGACCACCAGCCGGGAGCTGATGGTGGCAATCAGTTCCTGGGGTTCCAGGCCATTGGCACGCAGGGTGTTGCCGGTGTCGACGACGTCGATGATCTTGTCGGCCAGACCGATCAGCGGCGCCAGCTCCATCGAACCGTACAACTTGATGATATCGACCTGACGGCCCTGTTCGGCATAGTAACGCTTGGCGACATTGACGAACTTGGTCGCCACGCGCAGACGGCCCTTGGGTTCAGCAGCACCGATGGCACCGGCGGTCATCAGCTTGCACTGGGCAATCTGCAGGTCCAGCGGCTCGTAAAGGCCCTGGCCGCCGTACTCCATCAGCACGTCCTTGCCCGCCACACCCAGATCGGCGGCGCCATGCTCGACATAGGTCGGCACGTCGGTAGCCCGGACGATCAGCAGGCGTACATCGTCCAGCGTCGTCGGGATGATCAGTTTGCGGCTCTTGTCCGGGTTCTCGGTCGGCACGATACCGGCTTGTGCCAGCAGCGGCAGGGTATCGTCGAGAATCCGACCTTTGGATAGCGCGATGGTCAACATGGGAAACGTCGGTCCTTATGCGGCTACAGCCGGCCGGGCCTGATGTGGCCCGACCGCATTCAATTCGGTGCAGCAATTGGCTGGCGCGTCCCTGCGCCGGTCACAGACTAGCCCGGTACGCGACGGATCTTCGCGCCCAGCATCTGCAGTTTCTCTTCGATGCACTCGTAACCACGGTCGATGTGGTAGATGCGGTCGATCAGGGTGTCGCCTTCGGCCACCAAGGCCGACAGCACCAGGCTTGCCGAGGCCCGCAGGTCGGTAGCCATGACTGGCGCGCCCTTGAGGGTTTTGGTGCCGGTGACGATGGCGGTGTTGCCTTCGACCTGGATATGCGCGCCCATGCGGTGCATTTCGTACACGTGCATGAAACGGTTTTCGAAGATCGTCTCGATCACCGCACCGGTGCCTTCGGCAATGGCGTTGAGCGAGATGAACTGCGCCTGCATGTCGGTCGGGAATGCCGGATACGGAGCAGTACGCAGGTTAACGGCTTTTGGCCGCTTGCCGTGCATGTCCAGTTCGATCCAGTCTTCACCGGTGGTGACTTCGGCACCGGCTTCCTTGAGCTTTTCAAGGACCGCTTCGAGGATGGTCGGATCGGTGTCCTTGACCTTGACCCGGCCACCGGTGACGGCCGCGGCGACCAGGTAGGTACCGGTTTCGATACGGTCCGGCATGACCCGGTAGGTCGCCGAACCCAGACGCTCGACGCCATCGATGGTGATGGTGTCGGTGCCGGCGCCCTGGACCTTGGCGCCCATGGCATTGAGGAAGTTGGCCAGGTCGACCACTTCCGGCTCACGCGCGGCGTTCTGCAGCACGCTGCGGCCCTTGGCCAGGGCCGCGGCCATCATGATGTTCTCGGTACCGGTCACACTGACGGTGTCGAAGAAGAAGTGCGCACCGCGCAGGCCGCCTTCTGGCGCCTTGGCCTTGATGTAGCCGCCTTCGACTTCGATTTTTGCGCCCATGGCTTCAAGGCCACGGATGTGCAGGTCGACCGGACGCGAACCAATGGCGCAACCGCCAGGCAGTGCCACTTCGGCTTCGCCAAAGCGGGCAACCATCGGGCCCAGCACCAGGATCGAGGCACGCATGGTTTTCACCAGCTCGTACGGCGCGACCAGGGTCTTGATCGTGCGCGGATCGATTTCGACCGCGAGCTTCTCGTCGATCACCGGCTCAATGCCCATGCGACCGAACAGCTCGATCATGGTGGTGATGTCGTGCAGGTGCGGCAAGTTGCCGACCGTGACCGGACCATCGCAAAGCAGGGTAGCGGCAAGAATCGGCAGAGCCGCGTTCTTGGCACCGGAAATGCGGATTTCGCCATCAAGACGAACGCCGCCAGTAATAATCAGTTTGTCCATTTGTGTCTCGCCGCCAATTTAGGCTCAGTTGCGCTCAGCCCAGGCTGCGCTGCTGAAAAATTTCATGGTTACCGCATGGATGCTGCCATCGGTGATCCACGGGTTAAGGTGAGCATAGATCTGCTGTTGACGCTTGACCGGGCTCAGGGCCGCCAATTCGTCACTGATCACGTTCAACTGGAAGTTGCAGCCTTCGCCTTCAACTTCGACCCGGGTTCCCGGCAACTTTTCTTCAAGGAAGTTCTTAACTTCTACGGCCTGCATGCTCAACCTCAATCGGCGCCCTGTGCGCGCGGGTCGGCCATCATACAAAAAAGCCCCTCGCCTGCGAACCCCGTAAACGGAGACTCTGACAGAGGGGCCAGTCGCTGGCTGGCGGTCATTGACCGGCCAGCACCTCGTCGAGGTCATAAACCTCGGCGATTTCACGCATATCCTGAGGCATTGCGCGAACCTCGACCGCCTTGCCGGCCGCCTTGCCATCGCGCATGAATGCCAGCAACAGGGACAAGCCGACGCTGCTGGATTTCTCCACCTGCGAGCAATCGAGCACCAGGGCATCGGCCTTGCACGCCGCGATCAAGGCTTTACCTTCCTTGCGCAAGGCGGGCCCGCTGCGGTAGTCCAGCACGCCGACCAGGCTCAACACGCCTGGCGCGTTCATGGTCACGGCGCTGTCGTTCATTGCTCTGGCTTCTCGGTAGCTTCCTTGGCCTTGGCCACTTCGCCGGCCCAGCCGTCGATGGTCTTGTCCAGGTTATTGCCATTGCGGCTCATGGCGTCGGCGAACTGGTCACGGAACAGCTTGCCGATGTTGATGCCGTTGACGATGACGTTACGGACTTTCCATTCGCCGTCCAGCTTGGTCATGGTGTACTGCACCGGGTAGATGGCGCCGTTATTGCCCTTGACGGTCATGTCGACGCTGGCACGGTCATCACCGTCCTTTTTCTCGGCACCGACGGTGATGCCCTGGTTGTTGTACTCAAGCAAGGCGTTGCCGTAGAACTGCATCAGGCTGCGCTTGAAGTTCTCCTGGAAGCGCTGCATCTGCTCCGGGGTCGCTTTCTTCGAGTACTTGACGGTCATGATGCTTCTGGAGATGCCATCAGCATCGACCACCGGCCCCAGATTGGCGTTCAAGGCGTCATAGAACGCACTCGGGTTGGCCTTGTATTGCTCTTTGTTGGCTTTCAGGTCGGACAGCAACTGGGTGGTAGTGCGCTGAATCACTTCTTTGGGGGACTGTGCAGCTGCGCCAGCCATCAACGGCAGTGCAGCCAGCAGTACCAGCAGGCTGCGTCGCAGGATAGAAATCATGGAAACTCCTTATTTAGCTTCTTTGCCAACGGTATTGAGCAGGAACTTGCCAATCAGATCTTCCAGCACCAGCGCCGACTGGGTGTCATGAATGGTTGCACCATCCTTGAGCACCGCTTCTTCTCCGCCCACGCTGATACCGATGTACTTCTCGCCGAGCAACCCAGCGGTGAGGATAGATGCAGTGGAGTCGGTAGGCAGGTTGTCTACGCGTTTTTCCAGCTGCAGCGTCACCCGACCGGTATAGGTATCACGGTCCAGATCGATGGCCGTGACCTTGCCGATGGTCACACCGGCCATGGTCACTTTAGCTCTGACCGTCAAACCGGCGATATTGTCGAAGTACGCGTAAATTTTATAGGTATCGCTGCTCGGGCTCGCCGACAGGCCGCTGACACGCAGGGCCAGCAGGATCAGCGCCAGCATCCCGGCCAGGAGGAACAGGCCGACACCGATTTCCAGGGTGCGGTTTTGCATCAGAAATCTCCAAACATCAAGGCGGTCAGAATAAAGTCCAGGCCCAGGACTGCCAATGAGGCATAGACCACGGTCTTGGTAGTGGCACGACTGATCCCCTCTGAGGTGGGCTCGCAGTCATAGCCTTGGAATACGGCAATCCAGGTAACAACAAAGGCAAAAACCAGGCTCTTGATCACGCCATTGAGCACATCGTCGGTGAACGACACGCTGTTCTGCATGTTTGCCCAGAACGAGCCTTCATAGACGCCCAGCCAGTCCACCGCCACCCAGGACCCACCCCAGATGCCAACCACGCTGAAAATCAGCGCCAGCATCGGCAGCGAGATGAAACCGGCCCACAGACGCGGGGCAACGATGTATTTGAGCGGATCGACACCAATCGTTTCCAGGCTGGAAAGCTGCTCAGTGGACTTCATGTTGCCAATTTCGGCGGTCAGCGCCGAGCCTGCACGCCCGGCGAACAGCAATGCAGTCACCACCGGCCCCAGCTCACGCAGCAAGGTCAAGGCAACCATCTGCCCGACGGCCTGTTCCGAGCCGTATTTGGTCAGGATACTGAAGCCCTGCAGAGCCAGCACCATGCCGATAAAGACCCCGGAAACAACGATGATCGCCAGCGACAGCACGCCAACCGAATAGAGTTGCTTGACCAGCAGTTGAAAGCCGCCGCCAGTGCCGCTGCGCCCGACCAGCGAGTGCACCAGAAACAGAAACGAGCGGCCGAGCACGGCCAGCACGTCGATGGCCGAACGGCCAAAACGACGAATACGTTCGAGCAAGGATTTTCTGCGCATCAACGCTTCCCCAGAAGATCGGCGCGGTAATCCGGCGCAGGAAAGTGAAAGGGTACCGGTCCGTCCGGGTCGCCTTTCATGAATTGACGGATGCGCGGGTTATCGGAGCCCATCAGCTCGTCCGGCGTGCCCTGGCCGAGTACCTGGCCATCCCCGACCACATAGATGTAGTCGGCAATACTGGCGGTTTCGGCCAGGTCGTGAGAGACCACGATGCTGGTGATGCCCAGGGCATCGTTGAGCAGGCGGATCAGCCGCACCAGCACGCCCATGGCGATAGGGTCCTGACCGACGAAGGGCTCGTCGTACATGAGGATCTGCGGGTCCAGGGCGATGGCCCGTGCCAGTGCCACACGACGCTTCATCCCCCCGGACAGCTCGTCAGGCATCAGTTCGATGGCACCGCGCAGACCGACGGCCTGCAGTTTCATCAGAACAATGTCACGGATCATTTCGTCGGACAGCTGGGTATGCACCCGCAGCGGAAATGCCACGTTCTCGAACACGTCGAGATCGGTGAACAGTGCGCCGCTCTGGAACAACACGCCCATCTGCTTGCGCGCATCGAACAGATCGCTGCGCGACAGCGCCGGCAGGTTCTGCCCGGCAACCCAGACTTCGCCGCTGGCCGGACGCAGCTGTGCGCCCATCAGACGCAACAGTGTGGTCTTGCCGCACCCGGAAGGCCCCATGATGCCGGTGACCTTGCCGCGGGGAATGCGTATATCGACATTATTGAAGATGCTGCGCGAACCGCGCTTGAAGGACACACCCTTCAACTCGACCGCGTAGGCGTTATCAACGCTCATCTAGACTCCTTGCGATGCAGCCATCTCACTCAGACGCGCGCCCCCTTCATGGAGGCACGCACGCCCTGAGCGGGCCGAACAGGCGGCGAACTATATCATCGCTGATAGCGGCGCCCCAAGGCCGTAGCAGTGCTTGTTCAGCCAGGGTTAAGGTTGACGAGCGTCTGTATGACAATCACAAGGTGAGGGTTTTGCGCATTACCGCTATAATCGCCGCCTTTTCATCAGGCAATCCGATTTTCGACATGAGCCAATCCAGCGACCTGATCCAATCCGCGCAACGCACCATCCGTTTCGAACTCGAGGCGGTTGAGGGCTTGCTAGCCCACATCGACGCCGATTTCGTCAAGGCGTGCGAGCTAATCCTGGCCAGCAAGGGCCGCGTGGTGGTGGTCGGCATGGGCAAGTCCGGGCATATCGGCAACAAAATCGCCGCGACCCTGGCCAGCACCGGCACCCCGGCCTTCTTCGTTCATCCGGCCGAAGCCAGCCATGGCGACATGGGCATGATCACCCGCGACGATGTCATCCTCGCCCTGTCCAACTCCGGTTCGACCGCCGAGATCGTCACCCTGCTGCCGCTGATCAAACGCCTGGGCATCCAGTTGATCAGCCTGACCGGCAACCCGGACTCGGCACTGGCCAAGGCCGCCGAAGTCAACCTCGATGCCCGCGTTGCCCAGGAAGCCTGCCCGCTGAACCTGGCGCCGACCTCCTCGACAACCGCCGCACTGGTGCTGGGCGACGCCCTGGCCATTGCCTTGCTCGAAGCCCGCGGCTTTACCGCCGAAGATTTCGCTTTCTCGCACCCAGGTGGCGCCCTCGGCCGCCGCCTGCTGCTGAAAGTCGAGAACGTCATGCATGCCGGTGAAGAACTGCCGCAGGTGCAACGCGGAACCCTGCTCAAGGACGCGCTCCTCGAAATGTCTCGCAAAGGTTTGGGCATGACCGTGGTACTTGAAGCCGACGGACGGTTGGCCGGGATCTTCACCGACGGTGACTTGCGCCGCAGCCTGGATCGCAACATTGATGTACACACCACCCTGATCGAAGAAGTCATGACCGCTCACGGCAAGACCGCCCGCGCCGAAATGCTCGCCGCCGAAGCCCTGAAAATCATGGAAGACCACAAGATCAGCGCCCTCGTGGTGATCGACAAGGACGAGCGCCCGGTGGGCGCCCTGAACATGCACGACCTGTTGCGTGCGGGAGTGATGTAAATGAGCCAGGACCTGCTCCAGCGTGGCAAGGCCATCAAGCTTGCGGTGTTCGACGTTGACGGCGTGCTGACCGACGGCCGCCTGTACTTCCTCGAAGATGGCAGCGAATTCAAGACCTTCAACACCCTCGACGGCCAGGGCATCAAGATGCTCATGGCGTCGGGCGTGACCACCGCAATCATCAGCGGGCGCAAGACCCCGGTGGTCGAGCGTCGGGCCAAGAACCTCGGCATACCCCACTTGTTCCAGGGGCGCGAAGATAAATTGGTGGTATTGGACGGCCTACTCAGCCAACTCAACCTAAGCTATGAACAGGTTGCCTATCTGGGTGACGACCTGCCTGACCTGCCGGTGATCCGCCGCGTCGGCCTGGGCATGGCGGTGGCCAATGCCGCAGCCTTTGTCCGCGAGCACGCCCACGGGATCACCAAGGCCCGTGGCGGTGAAGGCGCAGCCCGCGAATTCTGCGAGCTGATCCTACAGGCCCAGGGCAATCTCGACGCGGCCAACGCCCATTACCTGTAGAGCGCCACATGTTCAGTAAAAAAATCCGCACCTTTGCGCTGTACAGTGTGATTGCCGCCTTGCTGGTGGCGGTCGGCTACTGGAACATCGGCCCCGAGAGCTTCCTCGACAAACCGGTGGTCAGCGTCGACAACAACGCTATCGACTACTACGCCACCAATGCCCACAGCGTACAGTTCCTGCCTGACGGCAAGATGCAGTACGAGATGACCGCCGACAAGGTCGAACACCTCAAGGTCAGCGAAGTAACCCTGCTGACCAAACCCGACCTGCAGATGTACCGCGGCACCACCTACCCCTGGCATGTGCAGAGCGAAAAGGGCGAGGTCAACCCGGATGGTTCGGAAGTGGAATTGATTGACTCGGTACGGGTTGCCCGCACCGACGAAAAGAACCGCACCATGATCATTACCACCAGCCGCATGACGGTATTCCCGCAGAAGCAATATGCGCAAACCGCACAAGCCGTTAAAATCGACGGCGCCGGTGGCGTCACTACGGGCAATGGAATGAAAGCGTATTTGAAAGACGGCAGGATGGACCTGCTGTCCAACGTAAGAGGACAGTATGAGGCTCGTTAAAACCCTCCCCTTTTTGCTCAGCCTGAGCGCAGCACTGGGAAGCGCGAGCGCCTGGGCCCTGCCGACCGACCGTGACCAGCCTATCCGCATCCAGGCCGACAACGCGCATCTGGATGACAAGAAAGGCGTCGCCACCTACACCGGCGACGTCATCATCACTCAAGGGTCGATGATGATCAAAGGCAACACCGTGACCATCACTCGCGCCGACTCCGGCGACATCGACGTGGTGACCTCGGTGGGTAATCTGGCCTACTTCGAGCAGCAACAGAGCGCTGCCAAGCCGGACAAGATGCAAGGCTACGCCGTGACCATCCAGTACCAGGCGCAAAAAGACCTGGTGGTGCTGACCGACCGCGCCAAAGTGGTCAACGAAGGCAATACCACCGAAGGCGAGAAGATCGTCTACAACACCAAGTCCCAGGTAGCGACTGCCGGTCGTGGCGGCAATGTGACTTCACCGCGCCAGCGTATCGACATGGTGATCCAGCCTAAGAAGAAGGCCGAGTAAATGGCGACCCTCAAAGCCCAGCACCTGGCCAAGAGCTACAAGAGCCGACAAGTGGTCCGCGACGTCAGCCTGTCTATCGACAGCGGCCAGATCGTCGGACTGCTCGGCCCTAACGGCGCCGGCAAGACCACCTGCTTCTACATGATCGTCGGCCTGGTCCAGGCCGATCAGGGCCGCGTGCTGATCGACGATCTGGATGTCAGCCACCAGCCGATGCACGGCCGTGCCCGTGCCGGTATTGGTTACCTGCCCCAGGAAGCCTCGATCTTTCGCAAGCTTTCGGTTGCCGACAACATCATGGCGATCCTCGAGACCCGCAAGGACCTCGACAGCGCCGGACGCCGCAAGGAACTGGAAAGCCTGCTGCAGGAATTTCACATCAGCCACATTCGCGACAACCTCGGCATGAGCCTGTCCGGCGGCGAACGTCGCCGCGTGGAAATTGCCCGCGCCTTGGCCACCGCACCGAAATTCATCCTGCTCGACGAACCCTTTGCCGGTGTCGACCCGATTTCGGTCGGCGACATCAAGCAGATCATCCATCACCTCAAGGCCAAGGGCATCGGTGTACTGATCACCGACCACAACGTCCGTGAGACCCTGGATATCTGCGAAACCGCTTACATCGTCAACGATGGCCAACTGATTGCCGAAGGCGATGCAGAGACCATCCTGGCCAACGACCTGGTCAAAGAGGTGTACTTGGGCCACGAGTTCCGCTTGTAAGTTCGAGGCGAAAAAGCGCTTGCTTAGGGCAACTGTACCGGTGAAATCCGGCTTAATTGTTACAGCACCCTAGGCAAACGCTCCAATTTCAGGCATATAATTTGCTTAAAGTTGGCGCTTCGGTGCCCTTGTAGTGGATGGCGCATGTGCGCCGGCGAAAAAGGTGTTAAGCCCCTGCCATGAAACCATCGCTCGTCCTAAGAATGGGCCAGCAACTGACGATGACACCGCAGTTGCAACAGGCCATCCGTCTGCTCCAGCTTTCTACTCTGGACCTCCAGCAGGAAATCCAGGAAGCGCTGGAATCGAACCCGATGCTCGAACGCCAGGAAGAAGGCGACGACTTCGACAACAGCGACCCGATGGCCGACAACGCCGAAAGCAAGCCGGT
The DNA here is from genome assembly GCF_028682475.1 of Pseudomonas putida. Taxonomy (GTDB): domain Bacteria; phylum Pseudomonadota; class Gammaproteobacteria; order Pseudomonadales; family Pseudomonadaceae; genus Aquipseudomonas; species Aquipseudomonas putida_AG. The sequence goes on along the minus strand of NZ_JANHLE010000017.1, from coordinate 113,690 downwards.
CGCCGAAGTCCAGGACACCAGTTTCCAGGAAACCACGCCAACCGTGGACAGTCTGGAAGACGGCGAATGGAACGAGCGCATCCCCAACGAGCTCCCGGTCGATACGGCCTGGGAAGACATCTACCAGACCAGCGCCAGCAGCCTGCCCAGCAACGACGATGACGAGTGGGACTTCACCACCCGTACTTCGGCTGGCGAAAGCCTGCAAAGCCACCTGCTCTGGCAGTTGAACCTGGCGCCGATGTCCGACACCGACCGACTGATCGCGGTCACCCTGATCGACTGCATCAACAACCAGGGCTACCTCGACGAAACCCTCGAAGAGGTCTGCGAGTCCTTCGACCCGGAGCTGGATATCGAGCTCGACGAAGTCGAAGCCGTGCTGCACCGCATCCAGCAATTCGAACCGGCCGGCATCGGCGCCCGCAACCTCAGCGAGTGCCTGCTGCTGCAGCTGCGCCAACTGCCCGCCAGCACTCCCTGGATGGCCGAAGCCCAACGCCTGGTCCGCGATTACATCGACCTGCTCGGCAGCCGTGACTACAGCCAGCTGATGCGACGGATGAAGCTCAAGGAAGACGAACTGCGCCAGGTCATCGAACTGGTCCAGAGCCTCAACCCGCGCCCGGGCTCGCAAATCGAGTCCAGCGAAGCCGAATACGTGGTCCCTGACGTGATCGTGCGCAAGGACAACGAGCGCTGGCTGGTCGAGCTCAACCAGGAAGCCGTGCCGCGCCTGCGGGTCAATCCGCAATACGCCGGCTTCGTCCGCCGTGCCGACACCAGCGCCGACAACACCTTCATGCGCAACCAGTTGCAGGAAGCCCGCTGGTTCATCAAGAGCCTGCAGAGCCGCAACGAAACCCTGATGAAGGTCGCCACCCAGATCGTCGAGCACCAACGTGGTTTCCTCGATCACGGCGACGAAGCGATGAAGCCGCTGGTATTGCACGACATCGCCGAAGCAGTGGGCATGCACGAGTCGACCATTTCCCGGGTCACCACGCAGAAATACATGCATACGCCGCGCGGGATTTACGAGCTGAAGTACTTTTTCTCCAGCCACGTCAGCACCTCCGAAGGCGGTGAATGCTCGTCCACAGCGATTCGCGCGATCATCAAAAAACTGGTTGCAGCGGAAAATCAGAAAAAGCCATTGAGTGACAGCAAGATCGCTGGTTTACTGGAGGCACAAGGTATCCAGGTAGCCCGTCGCACCGTCGCCAAGTACCGCGAGTCCCTCGGCATTGCACCGTCGAGTGAGCGTAAGCGACTGATGTAGCCCCTGAGATAGCCAAAGCAGTTCAGTGGCAGGCGCAATACCTGCCTCTTATGCACGGGCAACAAAGGAGAAGCTGTATGCAAGTCAATATCAGTGGACAGCATGTAGAAGTCACCCAGCCGCTGCGCGAGTACGTCGAACAGAAACTGAAACGGCTGGAAGGGCACTTCGACAAGATTACCAATGTGACGGTAATCATGAAGGTCGAGAAGCTGCAGCAGAAAATTGAAGCGACGCTGTTTATTCCCGGCGGCGAAGTGGTTGCAAATGCCGAACACACAGACATGTATGCAGCGATCGATGCCTTGACCGACAAGCTCGACCGCCAACTGAAAAAACACAAGGAAAAACAGCAAAGCCTGCTGCAAGGTGCAGCGGCCCGCTGATCCCCCTCATCCATGATCCGACTTGAAACCATCCTGACCCCCGGCCGTTCCGTCGTGAACGCGCCGGGTGGCAGTAAAAAGCGTGCACTCCAGGAAATCGCCAACCTGATCCACCGGGAAGTTGCGGATCTGGAGATGCAAGACGTATTTGAAAGCCTGTTTGCCCGGGAGAAACTCGGGTCGACCGGTTTCGGTAATGGCATTGCCATTCCACACTGCCGCCTTAAAGGCTGCTCATCCCCCATCAGCGCCCTGATACACCTGGATGCACCGATTGACTATGACGCCATCGATGGCGCCCCGGTCGATTTGCTGTTTGTCCTGCTGGTTCCCGAAGCGGCCACCGATGCGCACCTTGAGCTGTTGCGCCAGATTGCCAGCATGCTCGACCGTAAGGACGTGCGTGACCGGCTGCGTGCCGCCGGTAGCAGTGAAGCCTTGTACCAGGTCGTACTGGACGTACAGAACGAGTCCTGAACATGCGCCTGATTATCGTCAGTGGCCGATCCGGCTCCGGCAAGAGCACCGCCCTCGCAGTCCTGGAGGACAACGGCTACTACTGCATCGATAACCTGCCGGCCGGGCTGCTACCGCAGCTGGCGGAAAATGCCCTGATCAACACCGAGCTGATGCAGCCCAAAGTGGCCGTTTCGATCGATGCGCGCAACCTGCCCAGCCATCTGACGCGCTTCCCCGAGCTGCTCGAAGATGCCCGCAACAAGCATATCCAGTGTGATGTGCTGTACCTGGACGCCGACGAAGAAACCCTGCTCAAGCGTTTCTCGGAAACCCGCAGGCGTCACCCGCTGACCAACGCCAATCGCTCGCTGGCCGAAGCGATCAAGGTCGAGACCGAGCTGCTGGGCCCCATCGCCGACCTCGCCGACCTGAAGATCGATACCACCAATCTGAACCTCTATCAGCTGCGTGACTCGATCAAGCTGCGCCTGCTTAACCAGCCGGAACCCGGGACCGCATTCCTGGTCGAATCCTTCGGCTTCAAGCGTGGCATGCCGGTGGACGCCGACCTGGTGTTCGACGTGCGCTGCCTGCCCAACCCTTACTGGAAGCCGGAGCTACGCGATCACTCCGGCCTGGAACAGCCGGTCATCGATTACCTGGCCAGCCAGCCTGACGTCGAAGAAATGTTCCAGGACATCTCCAGTTACCTGCTCAAATGGTTGCCGCGCTTTGCCGCCAGCAACCGCGCTTACGTCACCATTGCCATTGGCTGTACCGGTGGACACCACCGTTCGGTTTACCTCACCGAGCGCCTGGGCCAGTTGCTGCAGCAATCCCTGAAGAATGTCCAGGTTCGCCACCGCGACCTCTAGCCCACAGGACTACCGCTGCGATGCCCGCTCGTGAAATCACCATCATCAACAAGCTGGGGCTGCACGCCCGGGCTGCGGCAAAGTTTGTCGGCGTGGCCGGACGCTTTCCTTGCACCGTGCGTGTCGGTCGCGCGCCTGACAAACTGATCGACGGCAAGAGCATCATGGCCGTGATGATGCTCGCGGCGGGCAAAGGCACCCAGGTACACCTGCATACCGAAGGCGAGCAACAGGACGAAGCGCTGGATGCGTTGATCGAGCTGATCAACAACTACTTTGACGAGGGCGAGTAATCGTCCCCTTTCCCGCTCAAGACAGCGCCGTATCCATCACCATCATCAGGCAGAAGCCGACGCTCAGTCCCAGGCTGGCCAAGCGATGATGACCATTGCTACGTGATTCAGGAATGATCTCCTGAGTCACCACCAGCAACATGGCCCCGGCCGCACACGCCAGCCCCAGCGGCAATAACAACTCCGCAACAGTCACCAGCCAGGCGCAAATCACCGCAGCCACCGGCTCGACCAGTCCAGACGCCGCACCAATAGCGAATGCCTTGAAGCGCGCCATGCCGGCCCCGGCCAATACCAGGGCAATGACCAGGCCTTCAGGCACATCCTGCAAGGCGATGCCCATGGCCAGACTGTCGGCATCTGCCATCCCACCTCCGGCCGACACACCGATGGCCATGCCTTCCGGGATGTTGTGGGCAATGATGGCAATGACGAACACCCAGACCCGAGCGGCGATCACCGGCTGCTGGGCAGTGCCGACCAAGGCTTCTGGCGAAGCGCCAGACACCTTGAGATCGACCAGGTAAAGGCAGAAAGCGCCGAACAGCAAACCGAAACTGATCAGCCCTCCGGCGCCCCATTTGCCCAGGCCAATGGCCTGGGCGGCGTCGAGCCCGGGGATGATCAGGGAAAATGCTGTTGCCGCCAGCATCACCCCGGCCCCGAAACCCAGCAAGGTATCAGCCAACGCTACCGGCATGCTGCGGATCACCAGCACCGGCACTGCCCCCAGCGCTGTGCCCAAGGCACACAGGGCCCCTCCTTCAAGCGCACGCATCATGCGCGGCTCAAGGTCCAGCCAGGCCAAGCCCTGCGCTGCCAGCAAAGCGCAGCCGACCAGCAGCAACAGGGTACCCAGCGCCAGGCGGAACAAACGCACGCTGCTGATGGACATCACATCCGTACGCATAGCGGGACGACTCACACCAGGGCGGCTACATAACGGCGCTCTACCTCGGACCAGTCGATCACGTTGTAGAAGGCATTGATGTATTCAGGACGGCGGTTCTGGTACAGCAGGTAATACGCATGCTCCCAGACGTCCAGCCCCAGGATCGGCGTATTGCCGTGCATCAGCGGGCTGTCCTGGTTACCGCTGCTCTCCACCACCAGCTTTTTCTCCGGGGTCACGCTGAGCCAGGCCCAACCGCTGCCGAAACGGGTCAATGCCGCCTTGGTGAAAGCGTCCTTGAAGGCCTCGAAGCCGCCCAATTGCTCATCGATCGCCTTGGCAACCGTGCCCTGGGGCTGACCACCGCCCCGGGGCGACATGACCGTCCAGAACAGCGAGTGGTTGGCATGTCCGCCGCCCTGGTTGATCACCGCCGCCTGCAGGCTCGATGGCAACTGCTTGACCGCGGCCACCAGTCGCTCGACCGGCCATTCGGCCCATTGGCTGCCTTCGACGGCGGCATTGAGGTTGTTGATGTAGGTCTGATGGTGCTTGCTGTGGTGAATCTGCATGGTCTGGGTATCGATGTGCGGTTCCAGAGCATCGTAGGCGTACGGCAATGCAGGCAAGGTATAAGGCATTCTCAATGGATTCCGTATTGATGTGCAGAAGACCCGGCGCGTTCCTGACCGGCGAGTACCGCCGGTTGCGGGCCATGGCTGTGGAGCAGGCGTTCGGTTCGTGGGTACTGGCCGTAATCACTGATGAAATTGAGCAACTCGGTGTAGGTCTTGCCGCTGTGACGCAGCGCCGCTTCGCGCAGCGCTGGCGTCAGGCGTTGATCCTGCATGGCCTGCAACAGCCGTTGATGGATGGCACAGAGGTACTCCGCGCTCTCCTGCGGCTGATTCAGGCGCAGGTGCAGGTCGGCCAGGTTGTGGTGAGCAATCACGCACACGGCCACCGCCTCATCGGCGTCATGCCAGCGCTCGAACAACACCTGGGCCAGGGCCAGGGCCTGCAGATACAACTCGCGGGCATCGACCAACTCGCCCTGGTCGAACAGGCGGTTGGCGATTTCGGTGGTGCGATTCCAGTGCTGCATGACAAACCTCCAGGGCCTTATCAGATACCGCCAGCGGTGAGCTTTTCCGGGTCGAGCAGCACTTCCAGCTGGCTGCGCGGCAAGTCGGTGTGCTCCAGGGCCACCTCGATGATCGGACGCCCTTGCTTGTAGGCGGTCTTGGCGATCACGGCGGCTTTCTGGTAGCCGATGATCGGGTTCAGTGCCGTCACCAGAATCGGGTTACGCGCCAGTGCCTCCTTGAGCTTGGGTTCATTGACCTTGAAGCTGGCGATTGCCTTGTCGGCCAGCAAGCGGCTGACATTGGCCATCAACTCGATGCTGCTCAGCAGGTTCTGGGCGATGATCGGCAGCATCACGTTGAGCTCGAAATTGCCCGACTGACCGGCCACGGCGATGGTCGCGTCGTTACCGATGACCTGCGCAGCGACCATGGCGGTGGCTTCCGGGATTACCGGGTTGACCTTGCCCGGCATGATCGAGGACCCAGGCTGCAAGCCCTCCAGCTCGATTTCGCCCAGGCCCGCCAGCGGCCCGGAGTTCATCCAGCGCAGGTCGTTGGCGATTTTCATCAAGGCCACAGCGGTGGTCTTGAGTTGACCCGACAAGGCAACGGCAGTGTCCTGGGAGCCGATCAGGGCGAATAGATTCTGCCCCGGGGTGAATGGCACCTTGGTGAGTTCAGACAGCTGCTGGCTGAATCGCCCGGCAAATTCGGGATGCGCATTGATCCCCGTCCCCACCGCCGTACCGCCTTGGGCCAGCAACTGCAGAGCAGGCAAGGTCGATTCAATATGCGCGGTGGCAGCAGAGATCTGCGCAGCCCATCCGCCGAGCACCTGGCTCATGCGCACCGGCATGGCGTCCATCAGGTGGGTGCGGCCGGTCTTGATGAACGGATGAACCTCGACTGCCTTGCGCTCGATCACCTGCACCAGGTGCTTGAGGGCCGGCAACAGCTGCTCATGCAAGGCCAACGTGGCACTGACATGAATGGTGGTGGGAATGATGTCGTTGCTGCTTTGCCCGCAGTTGACGTGATCGTTCGGATTGATCTTGTCGCCGAAGATCCGGCTTGCCAGGGTGGCAATCACTTCGTTGGCGTTCATGTTCGAGCTGGTGCCGGAACCGGTCTGGAAGATATCCACCGGGAAGTGCTGGATGAAATCACCCGCCAGCAGTTGCTCGACTGCTTTGACAATGGCCGTGCCCTGCCCGTCGTCCAGTTGCTTGAGTTCGATGTTGGCCTTGGCCGCAGCGGCCTTGGCCAGCAGCAGGGCACGTATGAACTGGGTCGGCATGCGCTGCTGGCTGATCGGGAAGTTGTTCACCGCGCGCTGGGTCTGAGCGCCATACAGGGCCTCGGCCGGCACCTGCAGTTCACCCATGCTGTCACGCTCGATACGGGTATTACTCATCATCAAGTCCTTGCATCAGTTCAGCGAAAGAAATCGAAGGCAGTAGCGTGCAGTTCGCCAGCTGCAGGGCGAGAGGCTGCCAACGCTGGCCGTGCTCGCCACCGTCGAGCTTGCGCAGCTGCAACAGCGGCTTCCAGGCCTGATCCAGGCACAGGCAGCGCCAATGCCAGGGCAGCATGCGGTCGCACGCGGTATCCAGAAGCAGGCGGAATGAGGTCAGGGCGACGGTCCATGCCGAGGTCTCGGTGCAGCACACCAAGTAGCGGCCTTCGGCCAGGTAATGGTCGATCAAGCGCGGTTCGTCCGGCTCTATCGCACAACGGATACGACGGCTGAGCCAGCGCCAGTTTTCGAGGTAGGGCAATTCGTGAAGGACGGGTTTCATGAACATCATCGCCTAGATAATGATATTCATTATTATGTGATAATCAGAATCACTTCAAGAAGAGCTAAGAAGAAAAACAAAAAAGCCCGACACATGGCCGGGCTTCAAGGGGACACACTAGTTGACCGCTTAACTACCCGCCACAGTCATCCGCTCGATCAACACCGAGCCGGTGTGAATGTTGCTGCGGGTTTCAAGATCATTACCGATCGCGACAATCTGCTGGAACATATCCTTCATATTGCCGGCGATCGTCACTTCCTGAACAGCAAACTGGATCTCGCCATTCTCGACCCAATAACCTGCGGCACCACGGGAGTAGTCACCGGTCACCATGTTCAGGCCATGGCCCATCAATTCGGTAACCAACAGCCCACGGCCCATGCGCCGGATCAGCGCGGCCTGATCCTCAACCCCGTGGGTGACGTACAGGTTATGCACGCCACCGGCATTGGCAGTACTCGGCAAGCCCAGTTTGCGTCCGGAATAAGTACCCAGTACGTAGGAGACCAACTCGCCTTTTTCGACGAACGGTTTTGCGTAGGTGGCCAGGCCATCGCCATCGAACGCCGCACTGCCCAGGGCGCGCATCAGGTGTGGACGTTCATCCAGGGTCAACCAGCTGGGGAACAGGCGCTGGCCCATGGTGCCCTCAAGGAACGATGATTTGCGGTACAGGTTGCCGCCCGAGATCGCCGACAGGAAACTGCCGAACAGGCCGCCGGCCAGCTCTGCCGAGAACAGCACCGGCACTTCGCAGGTTGGCACCGGCCGCGCGCCTAGACGGCTGGCCGCCCGTTGCGCAGCGCGCTGGCCGATGCTGCGCGGATCGGCAAGCAACTCGCCCTGGCGATTGACGTCATACCAGTAGTCACGCTGCATCTGCCCGTCGGCTTCGGCGATCATCACGCAGCTCAGGCTGTGACGGGTCGACGCATAGCCACCGATAAAGCCATTGCTGTTGCCATACACGCGGCAGCCCTGATGGGTATTGAGCGTGGTGCCGTCGGCGTTCTTGATCCGCGCATCGGCATCAAAGGCTGCCGCTTCGCAAGCCAGTGCCTTTTCGATTGCCTGCTCCGGGGTGATGTCCCAGGCGTGATACAGATCGAAGTCAGGCAGATCGCGGGCCATCAACGCCGGATCGGCAAGCCCTGCACAATCATCCTCGGAGGTGTGCTTGGCAATCGCCAGTGCCGCGGCGACGGTCTCGCGAATGGCCTCGCTGCCGCTGGCCGAGGTGCTGGCCGAACCTTTGCGCTGGCCAACGTACAGGGTGATACCGAAACCCTGGTCGCGGTTGAACTCCACGGTTTCCACTTCACGCTGGCGTACCGAGGTCGACAAGCCCTGCTCCAGCGATACTGCGACTTCACAGGCGCTGGCCCCCTGGCGCTTGGCTTCGGCGATGATCTGTTCAACCTGCTCCTGCAACGCCGGCAGGGCCTGTGGACCTACGCTCTGGACTGCACTCATGGTTTTCTCCACTCAAATTCTGCGTTCGGCACGGGTCAATCTACGACCGGGCCGGACAAGCGGCCCCCGACTGGTTATCATGGCGGCGATTCTCAGCGGACTGCCCCCATGGTTGATTCTTACGACACCGCCTTCGAAGGCGAAAAAAGCAAAACCCAGATCAAGCGCGAAATGCAGGCGCTGGTCGATATGGGCGAGCGACTGACACTGCTCAAGCCCGACATCCTGGCCAAACTGCCCTTGACCGACGAACTGCGCGCGGCCCTGGAAGAGCACAAACGCCACACGGCGAACGAGGCCAAAAGGCGTCACAAGTCGTTCATCGGCAAGCTGATGCGCGACCAGGACATCGACGCGATCACTGCGTTGCTTGACCAGCTCGACGCCTCCTCGCGCCAGTACAACGAGCGCTTCCACGGCCTCGAACGCTGGCGCGACCGGCTGATCGACGGCACCGACGAAGTCCTGGAGAAATTCGTCCAGGAATACCCGGAAGCCGACCGCCAGCAGCTGCGCTCGCTGATCCGCCAGGCCCAGCATGAGCTCAAGACCAACAAGCCGCCTAGCGCCAGCCGCAAGATCTTCAAGTACATTCGCACCCTCGACGAGGTTCAACGCGGACTGCGTTAAGCCCCGCGACCGGGCAGGCGCCCTGCCCGCCCGGTTTCAACTTCATGCGCCCGTGCCACCCACGGTGATCGCATCGATCTTCAAGGTTGGCTGGCCGACGCCAACCGGCACCGACTGACCATCTTTGCCACAGGTGCCCACACCGCTGTCCAGGGACAGGTCGTTACCGACCATCGACACCCGGCTCATGGCTTCCGGACCGTTGCCGATCAAGGTCGCGCCTTTGACCGGAGCGGTAATTTTGCCGTCTTCGATCAGATAGGCTTCGCTGGTGGAGAAGACAAACTTGCCGCTGGTGATGTCCACCTGGCCGCCGCCGAGATTGGCGCAGTAGATACCGCGCTTGACCGACTTGATGATTTCTTCCGGATCGCTTTCGCCGGCACGCATGTAGGTGTTGGTCATCCGCGGCATGGGCAGGTGCGCATAAGACTCGCGGCGCCCGTTGCCAGTGACCGCCATGCCCATCAGCCGGGCATTGAGTTTGTCCTGCATGTAGCCCTTGAGAATGCCGTTCTCGATCAGCGTGGTGCATTCGGTTGGCGTGCCTTCGTCATCCACGCTCAACGAACCGCGACGACCTTCCAGGGTGCCATCATCGACGATGGTGCACAGGCTCGAAGCAACCTTTTCGCCCATGTGGCCGCTATAGGCCGAGCTGCCCTTGCGGTTGAAGTCACCTTCCAGACCATGGCCGACTGCCTCGTGCAGCAACACCCCCGACCAACCCGAGCCGAGGACCACCGGCAAGGTGCCGGCCGGTGCCGGAATCGCTTCCAGGTTGACCAACGCCTGACGCAGCGCCTCACGGGCAAAGCCCATGACCCGCTCGTCAGTGAAATAGCGATAGTCGGTACGCCCGCCACCGCCATGACCGCCGCGCTCACGCCGACCGTTCTGCTCGACGATCACACTGACGTTGAACCGCACCAGCGGACGCACATCCGCGGCCAGGCTGCCATCGGCGGCGGCGATCAGGATGCGTTCCCAGACCCCGGCCATGCTCACGGTGACTTGCTGGATACGCGGGTCAAGCTTGCGCGTGGCGGCATCGACACGCTTGAGCAGCTCGACCTTCTCGGCACGGCTGAGCACTTCCAGCGGGTTGTCGGTGCCATACAGCTGGGTGACATCCTGACTTTTGAACGCCTGCACACTGCCATTCTGCCCGGCACGGGAAATCGAGCGGGCGGCACGGGCAGCCGAGGTCAGGGCTTCAAGGTTGATGGCGTTGCTGTAGGCGAAACCGGTTTTCTCACCAGACTGGGCACGTACGCCCACACCCTGGTCGAGGTTGAAACTGCCTTCTTTGACGATTCCGTCTTCAAGCGCCCAGGATTCGGAAATCTGCCCCTGGAAATACAGGTCGGCAGCATCGATGCCCGGCCCGGCCAACTCTCCCAGCACTGACTGCAGGCTGTCGAGGGTCAAGCCGCCCGGCGCCAGCAGATGCTCGCTGACAGTGGATAACATCTCGCTCATAGTCACTCCGAGGTGTGCGCAGGCCGCAAGGCGTCCTGCGAGAAAAAGCGCCGGTGCAAGGCCACCGGCATCCGCGCCCGGATGGACGCCTGTTCGCTGCTGTCGCGTTCGCCCAGCAGCACGGCCTCGCCGCTGGCCTGTTCGGCGATGATTCGCCCCCAGGGATCGACGATTGCCGCATGACCGTAAGTTTCCCGTGGCCCCGGATGGGTACCGCCCTGCGCGGCAGCCAGGACATAACACTGGGTTTCAATTGCCCGCGCGCGGATCAGCACCTCCCAATGCGCCGCCCCGGTCACGGCGGTGAACGCGGCAGGAGCACTGATCAATTCGGCCCCGGCAGCACGCAAGGCGCTGTACAGTTCAGGGAAGCGCAAGTCATAGCATACGCTCAAGCCCAGCCGTCCGACCGGGGTATCCGCCACCACCACCTGGCTGCCATGCGCATAGTCATCAGACTCCCGATAGCGGCCGCGGTTGTCGGCGACATCGACATCGAACAGGTGCAGCTTGTCGTAGCGCGCAACCGTCTGGCCATGCTCGTCGATCAACAACGAACAGGCATGGGACTTGGCCTCAGGCTGCCCGGCCGGCGGCAACGGCAAGGTGCCAGCCACCAGCCATAACTTGAGGTCGCGGGCGGTCTGTTTCAACCACGGCAGAATCGGCCCCTCGCCCAGCGCCTCGGCGCGCCCGATCGCGGCGCTGTCGCGACGGCCCATGGCGGCGAAGTTTTCCGGCAATACCGCCAGGCGCGCTCCGCCAGCAGCCGCCTGCTCGAGCAATCGCCGAGCCTGCTCCAGGTTGGCCGGGATATCGCTCTGGCTGACCATCTGGATCACTGCTGACTTCATTGGCGCTCCCTAGGCTACTTTTCGAAGGGTTTGATAAAGCTGATTTTAGGCTCTTTCCACGGACCTTCGACGCGATAGTGCACGCTGGCATAACGCGCCACACGATCACCCAGCAGACGATCAACCAGGAACAAGGCACCACCGACCGCCGGTGCCCCGACAATCAAGGCTGCCAGCGGCAGGTTGTTAGTCACCGGCAGGGTCACCTGCAGTTTCGCGTCAACCCGGTCACGGACCATGTCCAGGGTGCCGTCGAGTTCGAAATTGCTTGAAGGTCCGGTCACGGTGATCGGTTCGCGGGTCACATACACACCTTCGCTGGCCACCAGCAGACCTTTGACCCGGTCGTAGCTCAGGCCCTTGTCGAACAGGTCGGAGAAGTCCAGGCGCAAACGCCGGCCAATCGAGTTGAAGTTGAGCAGGCCAAACACCCGCAGGGCCTGTGCGCCCCCTTCAACCTCAACAAACTGACCTTTACGCAAGGCGGCATCGAGGCTGCCGGAGAGGCGTGCCAGGCTGACCCAGGCCGGCGATCCCGGCCAGCGCGCGTCGACGTCCAGACGAAAATCGCGGCTGGTGACCGTCGGGGCAAAGTTCCACGCTTTGAGCACGTCGGCCAGGTTCTTGCCCTCGATGCGTCCCTTGTACCAACTGCCGCTGGCGCCCGGTGCGCCTTCCCAGCCGCCATTGCCGTCGATCTGCAGCCCCTTGAGACTGAGATCAAGGTCATTGAGGGTGATGCCCTTGGCGGTCGAGCGCACCTTGAGCGCTACGCTGCCGAGCAAGTCGTCGCCGCGGTACAGCTTGTCGATACTCAGGTCGATGGACGGAATCTTGCGCGGATCGATCTTGGCCATCGGGTCGGGCGCGTTGGGCACAGCCACCTCGGCCGGATCCTGGGGCGGCAGGTGAATGGTCTGCAGGTTGACCACCAGCGGCGCGCCCTTGGCGTCTGGCAGGCGCGCGTTGCCGATGACTTCCTTGCTGTCCAGGCGCAACGCCCAATTGTTCGGGTTACGCTGCAAGCGCACCACTGCCTGGTTCAGTTCAAGGCCGACGCCCTTGAGCCGGGCAATGCTCAAGTCGACACTGCGCAATAGCTGGCGGGCACTGCCGCCTGGGTCCTTGCCGGCCAGACTGTCCATTTGCTGCTGCCAGGGTGCCAGGTCAAGTTCAGCCAGTTTGCCGCGCACCTGCAGGCCCTGGGCGCTGGGCAATTGCGCGCTGCCACCACCAAACACCAGTTCGCCACGGCCCTGATCGAGCTTGTCCATGGGCGCGGCATAGAGCATGTTGGCGACATCGGCGTAGCTGGCGTTGAACCGCCGCTCAGGCCCTTGCAGGGTCATACCGAACTGGCTGTTGCGGGTTTCTCCGGCTGTTTTGCCGAAGGGTGCAGGCAGGTTGATGGCCAAGCCTCTGAGACTGGAGTCAACCTTGAGCTGATTGTCACGGCTGCCCAGGTTGAGCTGCAGCTGATAGGGCAGCTCGCCGGACAACGGCAAGGTCTGCTTGACCTGCAACCATTGGGTCAAGGTGGTGAGCGCTACCTGACCTTTGGCCTCGACCCGGGTTTGCAACTCACCCGGTTTACCCTCGGCAAAGATCTGCGCGGTGATCGGTTTGTCGAATACTCGTGCGCTGATGTCCTGGCCGCTGAGGCCCTTGCTGTAGTCGAAGCGGAACGCACCCTTGAGCTGCTGCAGTTCAATCACCGGGGCGGCAATTTTCAGTCGCGCATCGTTGGTGTCGAAATCCACTACTACCTGCGGTTGCTGGCCCTTGGCCAAGGGGATATCGAGCTTCAGCTTACCCTTGAGGCTACCCTCACCTTCCCAGCCCGCGAACATGGCCGCCGTGCCAATTGGCGCTTCCTGGAGGATTTTCAGGCCATCACCCAGACCGCCATCGAATGCCCCATCCAGGTACATATGCGGGTGCTCACCACTGGCGACGTGGGGAATGTTGACCTGCACATCGCTGACTTTGGTATCGAGCAGTTGTCCGCGCCGGGCATTGACGCGCACGCCCTCATCGTCGATGTACACATCACCATCGACCTGCTGCACCTGCGGCCAGCCAGGCTGGAAATCCAGCGCAGCGTCATGGACCTTGAAGAACAGGCTGATGCTGCGCGCCTGTTCGGATGCACCATGATTGAGCGAACCCTGGTACTGGAAATAGCCTTCGTCGACCGCGCCTTTGAGGATCGCGGTGCGCAGCCATTCATCCAGCGCCGGACTCAGGACCTCGGGCAGGTACTTGGCGGTGTAGCGTCCATCGCCATCGACCAGGCCGACACGCAGGTCCATGTAGTCTTCACGTGCTTCATCGAACAGCAGACGGATGAGGAAGTCACCGGCGATCTTGCCCTCTTCGCCCAACACCTTCAGGTAGGGGGCGATCAGGGTGAAGCCTTCTTGGTCGAGGCGCCAGGTCAGGCGCGCATTGGCTTTCTGGTAATTCCACGGTTTGGCGAAGATCGGGTAGAGGTGGAGCATGAAAGCGTCAGTGTCCAGGCGCAACTCGCCATGGCCCAGGTCACCGCTGATGCTACCGCTGACGTTCCCCGCCGCTGGCGCACCGTGATAGGCACTGAAGCCCACGCGCTCAAGATTGGCGGCAAAGCTCAGACGCTGGTCCCCGCTTGCCTTCGGGCGGATATCGAGCAGGACATTGCGCAAGCTGCCCTTGACCTTCAGCCCTTCGACCACGGCCATGACCTTGTCCGGCAAGGGTGCCAGCGACTGGATCAGGGGCGTGAGCGGGGTCAGGTCGAGGCGATCGGCCTGGATTTTCCAGGATTCTTCAGCCGCCTCGCTGGCAGCGTTCTGATTCAGTTGCAGGTGCGATTCCCAGCGGTTCTTGCCCAGGCTCAAGGCCAGCGAATCGAGCTGCACATCAAAACCTTGTTCGCGGCGCTGGAACCAACCATTGAGCGCGAGGTTTTCCACCTTGGCTTCTTCACGACCGGCATAGGAGCCGCGTAACTGCGGTGCATTCAGGCGTACCACGGTGCTTTGCAGCTGGCCCTTGCTCCAGTTCAGCCAGAATTCACCCCCGGCTTTAAGCTCCTTGGCCTGCCATTGCCCCAGCAAGCGCGGCGGCAGCCAGCGCGCCCAGTCACTCTGGGGCAAGCTGAGGTAGGCATCGAGCTGGCCATCACGCCAGTGGGCCGGACGCACGCGGCTGCGCACGCTCATGGCCACCGGTTGACCATCGGGCAAAGTCAGGCGCAGGTCCAGACGCTGGCGGCTGCTGCCGGTCTGCAAGCCGAGGCTGACATAAGTGAGGGTCATCGGATCGCGCTGGAACGGCTCGAGCGTGACCTGACTGTCGAGCACGGTGATCTTCGCCACCGCTTGCATGCGCTCGAGCAACTGCTGCGGATCCAGCGGCTTGTCGTCGGTTTTCGGCAACCCGTCGAGGGTCCAGGCGCCCTGTTCATCTTCGTGCAGGCTCAGGTGCAGGCCCGCCACTTCCAGGTTGGCCAGGCGCAGCTGACGCTCACTCAGGCTGGCCCACAGATCCGGCACCACCTTGACCCCGTCCAGGCGTAACGCTGTGACACCTTCGCCGACTTGGATATCGTTGACCACCAGCACCGGCGCCAGGCCGCTCCAGTGCCCTTCCAGGCTGCCGATGTGCACAGGCAGGCCCAGGGCCTGTTCGGCTTTGTCTTCGACTTCGGCGCGGTATTCGGCCACCAGTGGCACCAGTTGCCGGCCCAGGCTGACGTACAACGCCACCAGCACGGCCAGCAAGGCACAGATACCCAGGCCCCAGCGGGTCATCGCGCCAAGAACGCGGATCAGACGCTCCATGGCAATGGCCCTCCAATTCGAGCCTTAACTATGGCCGCAACCGGGCGCTTTGCCAGCCCCTGCAGCAGCCCGGTGAATTCGGGCCTCAGAGCAGCACCACATCGTACTGTTCCTGGGAGTACATCGATTCGACCTGAAAGCGAATGGTTCGGCCGATGAACGCCTCAAGCTCAGCGACGTTGCCCGACTCTTCATCCAGCAGCCGGTCGACCACTTTCTGATTGGCCAGCACTCTATAGCCTTCAGCTTGATAAGCACGGGCTTCGCGCAGAATTTCGCGGAAAATCTCGTAACAAACCGTCTCCGGGGTTTTCAGCTTGCCGCGCCCCTGGCAGCACAGGCAGGGCTCGCACAGCACCTGCTCAAGGCTTTCGCGGGTACGCTTGCGCGTCATCTGCACCAGACCGAGCTCGGTGATGCCAATGATGTTGGTCTTCGCATGGTCGCGTTCGAGCTGCTTTTCCAGGGTGCGCAACACCTGACGCTGGTGCTCCTCGTCTTCCATGTCGATGAAGTCGATGATGATGATGCCGCCGATATTGCGCAGGCGCAGTTGCCGGGCAATGGCAGTGGCCGCCTCCAGGTTGGTCTTGAAGATCGTCTCTTCAAGGTTGCGGTGGCCAACGAATGCCCCGGTGTTGACGTCGATGGTGGTCATCGCTTCGGCCGGATCGACCACCAGGTAACCGCCGGATTTAAGCGGCACCTTGCGGTCCAGGGCGCGCTGGATCTCATCTTCGACGCCATACAGATCAAAGATCGGCCGTTCGCCCGGGTAGTGCTCAAGACGGTCGGCAATTTCCGGCATCAGTTCGCCGACGAACTGCGTGGTTTTCTGGAAGGTTTCCCGCGAGTCGATGCGGATCTTCTCGATTTTCGGGTTGACCAGGTCGCGCAGGGTACGCAAGGCCAGGCCCAGGTCCTCATAGATTTCCGTTGGCGCGCCGACCGTCTTGATCTGCGCACCGATCTGGTCCCAGAGCCTGCGCAGGTAGCGGATATCCATGAGGATCTCATCAGCCCCGGCGCCTTCGGCCGCGGTACGCAGGATGAAGCCGCCGGCATCCTGGATGTTTTCCTGGGCGACGCAGTCGGTCACCACCTGCTTGAGGCGCTCGCGTTCGGCTTCGTCTTCGATCTTCAGGGAAATACCGACATGACTGGTGCGCGGCATGTACACCAGGTAACGCGAAGGAATCGACAGCTGGGTGGTCAGCCGCGCACCTTTGGAACCAATCGGGTCCTTGGTGACCTGCACCACCAGGCTCTGGCCTTCATGCACCAGCGCACTGATGCTTTCCACCGACGAGCCTTCGCGCAGGGAGATTTCCGAGGCGTGGATAAATGCGGCGCGATCCAGGCCGATGTCGACGAAGGCCGCCTGCATCCCGGGCAACACGCGAACCACCTTACCCTTGTAGATATTGCCGACAATGCCACGCCGCTGGGTGCGCTCGACATGCACTTCCTGAAGAACACCGTTCTCCACCACCGCCACGCGTGATTCCATCGGTGTGATATTGATCAGAATCTCTTCACTCATGGCAGGCTCTCGTCAAAGGACTTCAGTAATGATGGATCGCTCGTCGGCGACTGGCTAGCAGCAGTCTTGTCCTGTCCTCGCTTAACGGGCCGACAACGGCTGCCAACAGGGAATGGCAAATTGCCCAAGCAGCTCGGCGGTCTCACTCAGCGGCAAGCCCACCACCGCCGAATAACTGCCCTCGATGCGTTGCACGAACACCGCGCCCAGGCCCTGGATGGCATAGGCGCCGGCTTTGTCCAGCGGCTCGCCGCTGGCCCAGTAAGCTTGAGCTTCTTCGGTAGAAATCGGGCGAAAACGTACCTGGCTGGCGACACATACGCTCAGGCAGCGCTGCTGATCGGCGACCGCAACGGCCGTCAGCACCTGATGCTCACGGCCCGAAAGCGCGGCAAGCATGGCCAGGGCATCGTCGCGATCAACCGGTTTGCCCAGGATCTGCCCATCGAGCACCACCGCGGTGTCAGCGCCGAGCACCGCCAGCGCAGTGCTCGCCTCAACAGACCCCAGTGCCGCCAAACCGGCGCTGGCCTTGGCCCGCGCCAGGCGCTCGACGTAAACCGGCGCGGCCTCGTTCGGCAACGGGCTTTCGTCGACCGTAGCACTGAGCGTGGTGAAAGGAATGCCGATCTGAGTCAGCAATTCCCGACGGCGGGGTGAACCAGAGGCCAGGTACAGCGGGGTCATCGTGACTTCTCCCTGTCAACGTCGGGAAGCGGGCTCAGTTGATGCTCAGACGCAAACGCAGCCCGCGCAGGGCGAAGCTGATCCACGGCCAGAGCAACGCGCTGATGACCGCCGACCAGATCAGCGCCAGGGTCGGCAGGCGGTTGCCGGTCAGCGCACTCAGCCACAGTTGCACCAGCTGGGCCAGGCCGAAGACCACCAGGATCACCAGGCTTTGCTGCCACATCGGGAACATCCGCAGGCGCTGCTGCAAGGTCAGCACCAGGAAGGTGATCAGGGTCAGCACCAGGGCGTTCTGCCCCAAGAGCGTGCCGTACAGCACATCCTCGGCCAGGCCCAGGATAAACGCCGTGGTCATGCCGACCTTATGCGGCAGGGCCAGGGTCCAGAAAGCCAGGAGCAAGGCCAGCCACATCGGCCGGAAGACTTCCATGAACTGCGGCAACGGTGAAACGCTGAGCAGCAGGCCAATTGCGAAGGTCAGCCAGACCACCCAGCCATTTCGGCTGCGAGTACTCACCATCAGTGTCTCTCCCGGGATGGGGTCGTGGCAGCGCCGCTGGCGGCAGCCGGGGCTGCGGGGGCGGCCGCGGGCGATGCGACTGGAGCCGGGTTGGCAGGCATCGTCGCTGCTGGCGCGGGCGCCGCAGCAGGAACGGGCGTGACGCCAGGCTGTGCGGGTGCTGCCTCGGCATTGCCAGGCAAGCCCTGACGGTCAGCCGCCTCCTGGGCCATGGCGGCATCGGTGGCACGCTGCTCGGGGGTACGGCTGTCGGTAAACACCAGCAACAGGTAGCGGCTACGATTGAGGGCCGCAGTCGGAACTGCGCGAACAATGGCGAACGGCTGGCCGGAGTCGTGAATCACTTCTTTTACCGTGGCCACCGGATAGCCAGCCGGGAAGCGCTGCCCCAGGCCCGAACTGACCAGCAGGTCGCCTTCCTTGATGTCGGCGGTATCGGCGACATGGCGCAGTTCCAGGCGCTCAGGGTTACCGGTACCACTGGCAATCGCCCGCAGGCCGTTGCGGTTGACCTGCACCGGAATGCTGTGGGTGGTGTCGGTTAGCAGCAGAACCCGCGCGGTGTAAGGCATCAGCTCGACCACCTGGCCCATCAGGCCGCGGGCATCGAGCACCGGCTGGCCAAGCACCACGCCGTCACGCTCGCCCTTGTTGATCAGGATGCGGTGGGTGAACGGATTGGGGTCGACACCGATCAGCTCGGCGACCTCGACCTTCTCATTGACCAATGCCGACGAATTGAGCAGTTCGCGCAGGCGCACGTTCTGCTCGGTCAAGGCCGCGAGCTTCTGCACGCGCCCTTGCATCAGCAAGGCTTCGGTCTTGAGTTTTTCGTTCTCGGCGATCAGCTCGGTGCGACTGCCGAACTGGCTGGCAATCCCCTGCCACAGGCTCTGCGGCAAGTCGGTGATGTGATAGGACTCCATCAGCACCAGCCCCATCTGGCTGCGTACCGGTTTGAGCAGGGTGAAGCGCGCATCGACCACCATCAGGGTGATCGCCAGCACAACCAGCACGAGCACGCGCACACCCAACGAAGGGCCCTTGGCGAAAAGCGGTTTAATAAGCCGCTCCTCGTGGACGACGATTCAAGAGGTCATTCATACGGCAACGCACCGGCCTGCTTGTGGATTGACGGAAAATGACGCCCACACGGACGTCAGCCCAGCACATACAGGTAGCACTGTGAGCACTACCTGTAAACCGGGCGGCATGTTTGCTGCAGCCAGCTTACTCGCTGGAGAGCAGGTCCATGGTGTGTTTGTCCATCATTTCCAGGGCGCGGCCACCGCCACGGGCAACACAGGTCAGCGGGTCTTCGGCAACGATTACCGGCAGGCCGGTTTCCTGGGCCAGCAGCTTGTCGAGGTCGCGCAGCAGGGCGCCACCACCGGTCAGCACCAGGCCACGCTCGGCGATGTCCGAAGCCAGCTCCGGAGGCGATTGTTCCAGGGCGCTCTTGACCGCCTGAACGATGGTCGCCAGGGATTCCTGCAGGGCTTCGAGCACTTCGTTGGAATTGAGGGTGAAGGCACGTGGCACGCCCTCGGCCAAGTTACGGCCGCGAACATCGACTTCACGCACTTCGCCACCTGGGTAGGCGGTGCCGATTTCCTGCTTGATACGCTCGGCGGTGGATTCGCCGATCAGGCTGCCGTAGTTACGGCGCACGTAGGTCACGATCGCTTCGTCGAAGCGGTCACCACCGACCCGTACGGATTCGGCATAGACCACACCGTTGAGGGAGATCAGTGCGATTTCAGTGGTACCACCACCAATATCGACGACCATCGAACCACGGGCTTCCTCGACCGGCAGGCCGGCACCGATAGCGGCAGCCATGGGCTCTTCGATCAGGAAAACTTCGCGGGCACCGGCACCGAGGGCCGATTCACGAATGGCGCGACGCTCGACCTGGGTCGATTTGCACGGCACACAGATCAGTACCCGCGGGCTTGGCTGCAGGAAGCTGTTCTCGTGAACCTTGTTGATGAAGTACTGCAGCATTTTTTCGCAAACGCTGAAGTCGGCGATCACGCCGTCCTTCATCGGACGAATGGCAGCAATGTTGCCGGGCGTACGGCCCAGCATGCGCTTGGCTTCGGTACCTACTGCGACGACACTTTTCTGGTTGCCGTGAGTACGAATGGCCACAACCGATGGCTCATTCAGGACGATACCGCGCTCACGCACGTAAATAAGGGTGTTGGCAGTGCCCAGGTCGATAGACAGATCGCTGGAAAACATGCCACGCAGTTTCTTGAACATGGGAAAGTGACCCTAGGCAACGCGTGGGTAAAAAAGTGCGGCAAACTCTAACAACGGCGGGGATTTTGGGCAAGGCGCCAATATGTTAAATTGGCAGTTTTTCCGAGCAAGCCAGCACACAATCGCGGCCTTATGACCGTAAATCTGCCAGCATGTTCCTCATCGCGGACCAAATCCGTAGTTGTTTCCCCAGGAGATCCCCATGGCGCTTGAACGCTGCGACGTGGAAAAGATCGCCCATCTGGCCCGACTGGGCCTGAATGAAGCCGATCTGCCACGCACTACCGATGCCCTGAACAGTATTCTGGGACTGGTCGACCAGATGCAAGCCGTCGACACCACTGGCATCGAGCCACTGGCGCACCCGCTGGAAGCCAATCAGCGCCTGCGCGCCGATGTGGTAACAGAAAGTAACCATCGCGACAGTTACCAGGCCATCGCCCCGGCGACGGAAAACGGCCTGTACCTGGTTCCGAAAGTCATCGAGTAAGGGAATAGAGCCTGCCATGCATCAACTGACCCTGGCCGAGATCGCCCGCGGACTCGCCGACAAAAAGTTTTCTTCCGAAGAGCTGACCCGCACCCTGCTGGCGCGGATCAACCAGCTCGACCCGCAACTCAACAGTTTCATCAGCGTCACCGAAGAGCTGGCCATCAGCCAGGCCCGCACCGCCGACGCCCGTCGCGCCGCCGGTGAGAACGGCCCGCTGCTCGGCGCGCCTATCGCCCACAAAGACCTGTTCTGCACCCAGGGCATCCGCACCAGCTGCGGCTCGAAGATGCTCGACAACTTCAAGGCCCCGTACGACGCCACTGTGGTCAGCAAGCTGGCCGAAGCCGGCACGGTGACCCTGGGCAAGACCAACATGGACGAGTTCGCCATGGGCTCGGCCAACGAATCCAGCTACTACGGCCCGGTGAAAAACCCGTGGAACCTGGAGCACGTACCGGGCGGCTCGTCCGGCGGCTCGGCGGCGGCCGTGGCGGCACGCCTGCTGCCGGCGACCACCGGCACCGACACTGGCGGCTCGATCCGCCAGCCGGCGGCACTGACCAACCTCACCGGTCTGAAACCGACGTACGGTCGTGTTTCGCGCTGGGGCATGATCGCCTACGCCTCCAGCCTCGACCAGGCTGGCCCGCTGGCACGTAACGCCGAAGACTGTGCCCTGCTGCTGCAAGGCATGGCCGGTTTCGACGCCAAGGACTCGACCTGCATCGATGAGCCGGTGCCGAACTACAGCGCTGGCCTGAACGGCTCGCTTGAAGGCCTGCGCATCGGCCTGCCGAAGGAGTACTTCGGTGCCGGTCTCGATCCGCGCATTGCCGACCTGATCCAGGCCAGCGTCAAAGAGCTGGAAAAGCTCGGTGCCGTGGTCAAGGAAATCAGCCTGCCGAACATGCAGCACGGGATTCCGGCGTACTACGTTATCGCCCCGGCTGAAGCCTCGTCCAACCTGTCGCGCTTTGACGGTGTGCGCTTTGGCTACCGTTGCGAGAACCCGGCCGACCTCACCGACCTGTACAAACGTTCCCGTGGCGAAGGCTTCGGCGCCGAAGTGCAGCGCCGCATCATGGTCGGTGCCTATGCCCTGTCGGCCGGCTACTACGACGCCTACTACCTGCAAGCGCAGAAGATCCGTCGCCTGATCAAGAACGACTTCATGGCCGCCTTCAACGACGTCGACGTGATTCTCGGCCCGACCACGCCAAACCTGGCCTGGAAGATCGGCGCCAAGAACAACGACCCGGTCGCCGCGTACCTGGAAGACGTCTACACCATCACCGCCAACCTCGCGGGCCTGCCGGGCCTGTCGATGCCGGCCGGTTTTGTCGACGGTCTGCCGGTTGGCGTGCAACTGCTCGCCCCGTATTTCCAGGAAGGCCGCCTGCTCAACGTCGCGCACCGCTATCAGCAAGTGACTGACTGGCACACTCGCGCACCTAACGGCTTCTGAGGGATCACCACATGCAATGGGAAGTTGTCATCGGGCTGGAGATTCACACCCAGCTCGCCACCCAGTCGAAGATTTTCTCCGGCAGCGCCACCACCTTCGGTTCCGAGCCGAACACCCAGGCCAGCCTTGTCGATCTGGGCATGCCCGGCGTGCTGCCGGTGCTCAACCAGGAAGCGGTGCGCATGGCCTGCATGTTCGGTCTGGCGATTGACGCCGAGATTGGCCAGCACAACGTGTTCGCGCGCAAGAACTACTTCTACCCCGACCTGCCCAAGGGTTACCAGATCAGCCAGATGGAGCTGCCGATCGTCGGCAAGGGCCACCTGGACATCGCCCTCGAAGACGGCACGGTCAAACGCGTCGGCATCACCCGTGCGCACCTGGAAGAAGATGCCGGCAAGAGCCTGCACGAAGACTTCAGCGGTTCCACCGGCATCGACCTGAACCGTGCTGGTACCCCGCTGCTGGAAATCGTTTCCGAGCCGGACATGCGTAACGCCAAGGAAGCCGTGGCCTACGTCAAGGCGATCCACGCCCTGGTGCGCTACCTGGGCATCTGCGACGGCAACATGGCCGAAGGCTCGCTGCGTTGCGACTGCAACGTCTCGGTGCGGCCGAAAGGCCAGGTCGAGTTCGGCACCCGCTGCGAGATCAAGAACGTCAACTCGTTCCGCTTCATCGAGCGCGCGATCAACAGCGAAGTCCAGCGCCAGATCGAACTGATCGAAGATGGCGGCAAGGTTGTCCAGGAAACCCGCCTGTACGACCCGAACAAGGACGAGACGCGCTCGATGCGCAGCAAAGAGGAAGCCAACGACTACCGTTACTTCCCCGATCCGGACCTGCTGCCAGTGGTGATCGAAGGTGCTTACCTCGACGGCATCCGCGCCACCCTGCCGGAACTGCCGCCGCAGAAGCGCGAGCGCTTCCAGAGCCAGTTCGGTCTGTCGGCCTACGATGCCAACGTTCTGGCTTCGAGCCGTGAACAAGCCGACTACTTCGAACAAGTCGTTGCGGTGTGTGGCGATGCCAAGCTAGCCGCCAACTGGGTCATGGTCGAGCTGGGCAGCCTGCTCAACAAGCTCGGCCTGGAAATCGACCAGGCGCCGGTGAGCGCCGCACAACTGGGCGGCATGCTGCAGCGCATCCTCGACAACACCATCAGCGGCAAGATCGCCAAGGTGGTGTTCGAGAAGATGGCCGCCGGCGAAGGCGACGCCGACCAGATCATCGAAGCCGAAGGCCTGAAGCAGGTGACTGACAGCGGCGCGATCGAGAAGGTGCTGGACGAAATGCTCGCGGCCAACGCCGAGCAGGTCGAACAGTACCGCGCCGCCGATGAAGCCAAGCGTGGCAAGATGTTCGGCTTCTTCGTCGGCCAGGCGATGAAAGCCTCCAAGGGCAAGGCCAACCCGCAGCAAGTGAACCAATTGCTCAAGAGCAAGCTCGAAGGGTAATTCGCGTCGCCTGCTTATCGCTGGCAATGCCAGCTCCCACAGGATTTTTGCTATCCCTGTGGGAGCTGGCGTTGCCAGCGATAGCCACCCCACGGAGCATCTGCAAACATGTGGCGTCCCCTCAGCGCACTCGCGCTCTTTACCCTGCTGGCCGGCTGCGCCAGTCACGATATCGATCCTCGCGGTTACGACAAATCCGGCACCGCCTCCTATTACGGCTCCCGTCACCACGGCAAACGCACCGCCAGTGGCGAGCCCTTCAATCAAAATGGCATGACCGCTGCCCATCGCAGCCTGCCCTTCGGCACCCGGGTCAAAGTCACCAACCTGAACAATGACCGCAGCGTAGTCGTGCGCATCAATGATCGCGGCCCGCACACCCGTGGCCGGTTGATTGACCTGTCGCGCGCCGCCGCAGAAAAACTCGGCATGATCCGTAGCGGAACGGCGCGCGTACGGGTACAAAGTCTCAGCGACTGACCCTGCACCGGAGCACGACCATTTTCGACCTGGCCGCCTTACCCACCTTCAGCCTGCTGCAACTGGCCTTCGGCTTGCTCCTGCTCATCGCTGGCGCCGAGCTGCTGGTGCGCTCGGCCCTTCGAGTGGCGTCCAGCCTGCAGGTCCGTCCACTGATCATCGGTTTGAGCCTGGTGGCCTTTGGCAGCAGCGCCCCGCAGCTTACCGTCAGCCTGCAAGCGGCCTACACCGGCGCCCCGGATGTGGCGGTGGGCAGCGTGATTGGCAGCAATATTTTCAACATATTGGTCACTTTGGGTCTGGCTGCCCTGATCATTCCTTTACGAGTTTCACGCCAGTTGGTACGCCTGGACATCCCGGTAATGATCGGCGCCAGCCTGCTTGTCTACCTGCTGGCACTCAATGAGCTACTCGGACGCCTTGAAGGCGCGCTGCTTCTGCTTGGGTTGCTCGCCTACCTGGCAATTCTCTGGCACCAGTCACGCCACCATGCCCGCACCTTCCCTGCCCCCGGCCCACGACCACAGCAAGGGGCCGGATTCTGGATTACCAGCCTGTTGCTGATGCTGACTGGGCTGGGTTTGCTGAGCGCGGCCGGGCACCTGCTGCTTGAAGCCGCTGTCGAAGTCGCCAGCGACCTGGGCCTGTCTGAACGGGTCATCGGCCTGACAGTGGTCGCGGTCTGTACCTCGCTGCCGGAACTGGCCACCTCGCTGATTGCCGCCCTGCGCGGCGAACGCGAAATCGCCGTGGGCAACGTGATTGGCAGCAACCTGTTCAACCTGCTGGCCGTGCTCGGTCTGACCGCAGTGGTGGCGCCCGAACCGCTGTCGATCTCGCCCAACGCCCTGGATTTTGACCTGCCGGTGATGCTCGGTGTCGCCGCCTTGAGCCTGCCGGTGTTCTATTCCGGTTACCGGGTAACCCGCGCCGAAGGTCTGGTGTTTCTTGGCTTGTACCTGGCTTATGGTCTGCATGTGGTGGCCTTCACCACCGGCATGCCATTGGCCACCCGCCTGGAAAAACTGATGCTGTTCTATGCACTGCCAGCGCTCGGGGCGTTGCTTTTGTTTACGACCCTGCGCGCCTGGCGCCGCCAACACTAAGGAAAACAATATGGGCGACACCACCAAAACCGGCGAACAGGTCCGCCGCCAGGTCATGGGCGATACATTTGTCGATCGCGCACTGGGAAATGCCACCGAGTTCACTCAGCCGTTGCAGGACTTCGTCAATGAACATGCCTGGGGCAGTGTCTGGAGCCGTGAAGGCTTGCCGCTGAAAACCCGCAGCCTGATCACCCTGGCTGCGCTGACCGCGCTCAAGTGCCCACAGGAGCTCAAGGGCCACGTCCGTGGCGCCTTGAACAACGGCTGCAGTGTCGAGGAGATTCGCGAAGCGCTACTGCATTGCGCGGTGTACGCCGGCGTCCCGGCGGCCATCGATGCATTTCGCGCCGCCCAGGAAGTGATCGACAGCTACCAGCAGAGCTGATCGATCACTTGCACACGGGCCGTCAGTCGGCAGCGACGGCGGCCTTGTGGCCTTTTTTCTTCAGCCAGAAGGCCACGCCCAGCACCGCCAGCCAGACCGGAATCAACAGCACCGAAATGCGGATGCCCGGTGTCAGGTACATGATCACCAGAATCAGCGCGAGGAAGGCCAGGCAGACATAGTTGGTCAGCGGGTAGCCCCAGCTTTTGTAGAACGTCGTCTCGCCAGCCGCTTGCTTGGCGCGGCGGAATTTCAGGTGGGTAATGCTGATGATCCCCCAGTTGATCACCAGCGACGACACCACCAGCGCCATCAACAGGCCGAAGGCTTCGGCCGGCATCAGGTAGTTGATCAACACGCAGAGCCCGGTCGCCAGCGCCGAGATCCCCAGGGCTGCCAGCGGTACACCACGGTCGTTGACCTTGAGCAGACGCTTGGGCGCATCGCCCTGCACCGCCAGACCGAAGAGCATGCGGCTGTTGCAGTACACGCAGCTGTTGTAAACCGACAATGCCGCCGTCAGCACTACCAGGTTGAGGATGGTGGCCACCAGATTGCTGTCCAGGGCATGGAAGATCATCACGAACGGGCTGCCGCCCTGCACCACTTTCTGCCACGGGTACAGCGACAGCAGCACGGCCAGGGCGCCGATGTAGAAAATCAGGATGCGGTAGATCACCTGATTGGTCGCCCGCGGAATGCTGTACTTGGGGTTGTCGGCTTCGGCGGCGGTGATACCCACCAGCTCCAGGCCACCAAAGGAAAACATGATCACCGCCAGCGCCATCATCAGGCCGCTGATGCCGTTGGGGAAGAAGCCGCCGTATTGCCACAGGTTGGCCACGCTGGCATCCGGCCCACCGTTACCGCTGATCAACAGGTAGCCACCGAAGGCGATCATGCTGACGATGGCCACCACCTTGATCAAGGCAAACCAGAACTCCATCTCGCCATAGACTTTTACCTGGCTGAGGTTGATCAGGTTGATCACGGCGAAAAAGATTGCCGCCGTTGCCCAGGTCGGAAAGCCGGGCCACCAGTACTGGATGTAGATGCCCACGGCGGTCAGTTCGGCCATGCCGACCAGCACGTACAGCACCCAGTAGTTCCAGCCGGACATGAACCCGGCGAATTCGCTCCAGTAACGGTGGGCAAAATGGCTGAAGGTACCGGACACCGGCTCTTCGACCACCATCTCACCGAGCTGGCGCATGATGAAAAAGGCAATCAGGCCGGCGATGGCGTAGCCCAGCAGCACGGACGGACCGGCCAGCTGGATGGTCTGGGCGATACCGAGGAACAGACCGGTGCCAATCGCGCCACCCAGCGCAATCAACTGGATATGGCGATTTTTCAGCCCGCGGTGTAACCGCTCTGGGGTGATCTCGTCTTGCATGAAGTGTCCTCGAAGGTAAGAGGCAGTGTTGGAATTATTTTTTTACAGAATCTAGATCCAGCCGCCCCACTGCAAGAAAAAGATGCCGATATTGGTGGTAATGGCAGCCATCAGGGTGGTTATGACGATGATTGCCGCCGCCAGCTCGTGGTTGCCGTTGGTGGACCTCGCCATGACATAGCTGGCCGCCGCCGTCGGGCTACCGAAGTAGAGGAACAAGATACCCAGCTCGGCCCCGCGAAAACCACAGGCAAACGCGCCAAGGGTGGCGAGCAATGGCAGCCAGAGCATCTTCAGCAAGCTGACACTGACGGCCAGCCCGCCACTCTGGCGCAACGAGGCGAGCGACAAGGTGCCACCAATACAGATCAGCGCCAACGGCAGGGTCATCTGCGCCAGATAGTCGCCGGAAGTCAGCAACCAGTTCGGCAGGGCCACCTGCCCATAAGCCAGCACAGCCGCCAGCAGCACACTGATGATCAGCGGATTGCGCAGGATGCTCTTGCAGATGCTCCAGGGGTCGGACTTGGCACTTGGGCTGTACACCGCAAGCACCACGACCGACAGCGAGTTGTAGAGCAGGATCACCAGCCCGGCGAGGACCGCACCCAGCGAAATGCCGTAGTCGCCATACATGCTCGCGGCCAGTGCCAGGCCGATCACCCCGTTGTTGCCGCGGAACGCGCCCTGGGTGTAGATCCCGCGGTCTTGCCGGGGGCAGCGCCAGATCGCCAGGCCCCAGGCCAGACCGAAGCCGATCAGGGTGGCGATGGCGAAGTAGAGCAACAGCCCGGGCTTCACCGCTGCGCTCAGGTCCGCATGGTAGATCCCGAGGAACAGCAGTGCCGGCATGCAGACGTTGAACACCAGCGACGAGGCGGTATGGATAAAACCATCGTTGATCGCGTTGATGCGCCTGAGGAACACGCCCATGAACAGCATGGCGAATACCGGCGCCGTGATGTTCAGCGTCTGTAAAAAGAGGGCGAGCATGCAAGGCGGTTCCGGTGGCTGTCGTTAGGGGGCTAATGATACGCCAACGACGGCTATCGAGGGCCTAGCCCGCTGACTGTAATTGCCATCCCCGGTGGGAGCGGGCTTGCCCCGCGATGCGATGTGACTGAACAACCGCAATCGCGGGGCAAGCCCGCTCCCACCGGGGTGTATGAGTGCCTCAGCGGCGAACCGGACGCTTCTGCAGTTTGCGCTGCAAGGTGCGCCGATGCATGCCCAGCGCTCGGGCGGTGGCGGAGATGTTGCCTTCGTGCTCGGTCAGCACCCGCTGAATGTGCTCCCACTGCAGGCGGTCGACCGACATCGGGTTTTCCGGTACCAGGCTGTCCAGGTCAGCATGCTCGGACAGCAACGCAGCCAGTACGTCATCGGCGTCGGCCGGTTTGCACAGGTAGTTGCAGGCACCGCGCTTGATGGCCTCCACGGCAGTGGCGATGCTCGAGTAACCGGTGAGGATCACCACGCGCATTTCCGGGTCGAGCTCGAGCAGCTTGGGCAACAACACCAGGCCCGAGTCGCCATCCATCTTCAGGTCCAGGGTGGCGTAGTCCGGTACATCCTGCTGAGCCAGCAGCAATCCCTCTTCAGCGGACCCCGCGGTGCTCACGCGAAAACCACGGCGGCTCATGGCCCGGGCCATGACGCGGGTAAAGGTGGCGTCATCATCTACCAGCAACAGGTGCGGGAGCTCTTCGCCTTCAACCTGGATTTCATCACTCATCACACATCTCCTCGCGCGTCACGCGGCAGGCGCAGCTCGGTGAGCGTACCGCCTTCCTCATGACTATAGAGTTTTACCGAGCCGCCAGCACGGGTCACGCTGGCCTTGCTCAAGAACAGGCCCAGGCCGAAGCCTTTGCCCTTGGTGGTAAAGAAGGGTTTGCCGATCGACTCGGCAATGGCCACCGGCACGCCCGGACCATGGTCGCGGATGCTGATCACCATATCCTGCGCATCCCAGTCCAGGCGTACTTCAAGCTCGTCCGGACAGGCATCGGCTGCATTGTTCAAAAGGTTCAGCAACGCCTGGGTCAGGTCAGGCGGTGGCGCCAGGCGCGGCACACTGCCCTGCCCCAGACGCTGAAAACGGTAACTGGCCTCGGGACGCATCAGGTGCCAGCGGTTCAGGGCCTCATCCAGCCAGGCCGTGACCTCCTGATCTTCCACCGCCATGCGCCGGTTGGCTTCGGCGGCACGCACCAGGTTCTGCAGGGTCTCTTTGCACAACTTGACCTGGTCCTGCAGCACCGCCAGGTCTTCCTGCAGCAACGGGTCGTTGTGGTCCTGGCGCATTTCCTTGATCAGCACGCTCATGGTCGCCAGCGGTGTACCCAGCTCATGAGCAGCACCTGCGGCCTGGGTGGCAACCGCCAGCAGTTGCTGGTCGCGCAGGCCTTCTTCACGCCGCTCGGCACGCAGCTGCTCCTGACGGCGCAGTTCTTCGGCCATTTTCGCCGCAAAGAAGGTGATCACCGCCGCCGCCAGGGCAATGCTCAACCACATGCCGTAGACCTGCATCTTCTCCCGCGCCATGGGGAAGGTCTCCAGCGGGTAGAACTGCACCAGCAACAAGCTGTAGGCCGCCAGGGCAATGCCCGAGAGGACCAGGGAATAGACCCAGGGCAAGGTCACCGCAGCAATCGCCAGCGGTACCAGGTAATAGGACACGAAGGGGTTGGTCGAGCCCCCGGAGTAATACAGCAAGGCACTGTGGATCAACAGGTCACAGGCCAGCTGAAAAGCGTATTCCAGCTCCGTAACCGGCAACGACAGGCGCAGGCGCAGGGCGGTGAACGCACACAGCAGGCTCGACAGCCCGAGGGTGATCACCAGCGACAGCCACGGCAGCGGCAGCAGTTCGGTCCAGTAGGCAACGCCCACCGAGCCGGCCTGGGCGGCCAGTACCAGAATGCGGATGAAGGTCAGGCGCCAGAGGTTCTGACGGGTTGCGGACAGCAGTTGTACGGGGGCGAGCATGAGCTCTCCTGATGAGTGCTCCAGGGCGAATCGTGGCGAGTATACCGAAGCTATGCTGTGCGCTGCAGACATGCGGCAAAGCGCCACACTTTTTTACATAACAATGATGGCCATTTTGAACCTCACTACACTGCTGCGAGTCTCATGGGCCTGCGTGGAATGGATTTCACAGCGTCCACGCCTCATTTTCAAGGAGTCATACATGCTTAACACCCGCCGCAGCGCCGCCCTCGTCATGGCCACCAGCCTGCTCGCCAGCCTCCCCGCGCTGGCAGAAGAACCACGCTACAACCAGATCTCGCTGCGTGCCGAAGTCAGCAAGGAAGTGGCCCGCGACCTGATGACCGTGACCCTCTACAGCGAAGCGCAGAACACCGATCCGGGCAAGCTGGCCAAGGAGATCACCGAGACCATGAATAAAGCGGTGCAACAGGCCCGCGAGGTCAAGGAAGTGAAAATCAGCCAGGGCAGCCGTAACAGCTACCCGATCTATGACAACAAGGGTCAGAAGATCACCGGCTGGCGCGAGCGCGCCGAACTGCGCCTGGAAAGTGCCGACTTCCCGGCCCTGTCGAAACTCACCGGGACCTTGCTGCAGGACCTGAAAATGGGCGGCATGGACTTCTCCATTGCCCCGGCCACCCGCAAAACCAGCGAGGACGAACTGCTCAAGGACGCCGTCAATGCCTTCAAGACCCGCGCCCAGCTGGCCACTGAAGCCCTGGGTGGCAAAGGCTACAAAGTGGTCAACCTCAACCTCAACAGCAGCGGCTACCCGCATCCCTATGCGCGAAGCGCTCCTATGATGATGAAAGCCGGCATGGCCGAAGACGCCGCGCCAGCGCCAGACATCGAAGCCGGCACCAGCCAGGTCAGCCTCAGCGCCGACGGTACCATCGAAGTCCAGATGTAACGTTACGGGTGTGCAGATTCGTGGCAGCTGCGGCTGCCGCGAACACTGTTACGCGTGGTAACCCGATGCACCATTGCGGTGCCAGGCGTGACTATCCTTACCCGTAACGTCTCCGAAACATACTGAAATACCCCCTCGCAAACGTTCAACTCCGTAAAAAATTATACGGATGCGACATTCCTGTACGTTCGTTCCACTGTTTGCCGCCACACATCCCATTGAGTGTTGCATTGGGTATGGGCCCTGCATAAGTATCCGCAGGACGGCTCACAAGGCCCCCTCAAATCAAAAATGACAACAATGAGGCCACCATGCTCAAACACGCGGTCATTCCGTTTCTGGTCGGCGCAGGCTTGCTTGCCGGCGCACCTTCTGCCCTCGCGGCGACTAACCTGGTGTTCTGCTCCGAAGGCAGCCCCGCTGGCTTCGACCCGGGCCAGTACACCACCGGAACCGACTTCGATGCCTCAGCCGAGACCGTCTTCAACCGCCTGAGCCAGTTCGAGCGTGGCGGTACCGCTGTCATCCCGGGTCTGGCGACCAGCTGGGACATTTCCGATGATGGCCTGACCTACACCTTCCACCTACGTGAAGGGGTCAAGTTCCACACCACCGACTTCTTCAAGCCGACCCGCGAATTCAACGCCGACGACGTCCTGTTCACCTTCAACCGGATGCTCGACAAGGACATGCCGTTCCGCAAGGCCTACCCCACCGAGTTCCCGTACTTCACCGACATGGGCATGGACAAGAACATCGCCAAAGTGGAGAAGGTCGACGATCACACGGTCAAGTTCACCCTCAATGGCGTCGATGCCGCGTTCATCCAGAACCTGGCCATGAGCTTCGCCTCGATCCAGTCGGCCGAATACGCCGATCAGTTGCTCAAGCAAGGCAAGCCCGCCGACATCAACCAGAAACCGATCGGCACCGGGCCGTTCGTGTTCAGCAAATACCAGAAAGACGCGCAGATCCGCTTCAAGGGCAACAAGGACTACTGGCAGCCCGATGATGTGAAGATCGATAACCTGATCTTCGCCATCACCACCGACGCCTCGGTGCGCATGCAGAAACTCAAGAAAAACGAGTGCCAGGTCACCCTCTTCCCGCGCCCGGCCGACATCGAGCCGCTCAAGGCTGACCCGAACCTGAAGATGCCCGACCAGGCTGGCTTCAACCTCGGTTACATCGCCTACAACGTGATGGACAAAATCAAGGGCAGCGACGAAGCCAACCCGATGGCCCAGCTCAAGGTCCGCCAGGCCCTGGACATGGCGGTGAACAAACCTGAAATCATCAAGTCGGTGTACCAGGGCGCCGGCCAACTGGCGGTCAATGCCATGCCGCCGACCCAATGGTCCTACGACACCACCATCAAGGACGCACCGTTCGACCCGGAAAAAGCCAAGCAACTGCTCAAGGAAGCCGGGGTCAAGGAAGGTACCGAAATCACCCTGTGGGCCATGCCGGTGCAACGCCCCTACAACCCCAACGCCAAGCTGATGGCCGAGATGCTCCAGTCGGACTGGAAGAAGATCGGCATCAACGCCAAGATCGTCAGCTACGAGTGGGGTGAGTACATCAAGCGCTCCAAAGGCGGTGAGAACGGCGCCATGCTGATTGGCTGGAGCGGTGACAACGGTGACCCGGACAACTGGCTCGGCACCCTGTTCGGTTGCGACGCCGTTGCCGGCAACAACTTCTCCAAATGGTGCGACAAGCCCTACGACGACCTGATCAAGCAGGCCAAGGCCACCTCCGACCAGGCCAAGCGTACCGAGCTGTACAAGCAAGCCCAGCACCGCCTCAAAGACCAGGTGCCGATGACACCGATCGCCCACTCGACGGTGTATCAACCGATGCGCAGCACCGTACAGGACTTCAAGATCAGCCCGTTCGGCTTGAACTCCTTCTATGGGGTAAGCGTGAGCAAATAGCAGCCACCTGCTCTGACTCCGGACACCGCCTGGCGTCCGGAGCCATGACCTGGTGGCCTGGCAGGTCAACCGCTAGCGCATCGACACGGAATCGTCGCCTCGCGCTATCGGACACCTCCTACACATCCTTGCGTAATCGTACCTACCGACAACGCCATGACGGCTCTACCGTCAAGGCAGCGTCGCAGTTGGCGCGATTTGTACGGCTGTGCGCCATGGACCGCTCAAAACAACAAGAAATCAAGGATCGTTATGCGCCATACACCCATTTTTGCAGCGTTACTGGGCCTCGGCCTGCTTACCCAGGCCCCTGTGAGCCTGGCCAAGAGCCTGGTGTTCTGCTCCGAAGGCAGCCCCGGCGGTTTCGACACCGCGCAGTACACCAGTGCCACCGACAACGACGCCGCCGAGCCGATCTACAACCGTCTGGTCGAGTTCGAACGCGGGGCCACTGCGGTCAAACCGGCCCTGGCAAAAAGCTGGGAAGTGTCCGATGACGGCCTGACCTACACCTTCCACCTGCGTGAAGGCGTGAAGTTTCACCGCAACAAGGATTTCACCCCAAGCCGCGAGATGAATGCCGACGACGTGCTGTTCACCTTCAATCGCATGCTCGACAGGGAACATCCGTTTCGCAAGGCCTACCCCACCGAGTTCCCCTACTTCGTCGGCATGAGCCTGGACAAGAATATTGCCCGGGTCGAGAAGACCACGCCGATGACCGTGGTGTTCACCCTCAACAGCGTTGACGCCGCCTTCGTGCAGAACCTGGCGATGAGTTTCGCCGCCATCCTGTCAGCCGAGTACGCCCACCAGTTGATGACCTCCGGACGCCCCAGCGACATCAACCAGAAACCGATCGGTACCGGCCCGTTCGTGTTCCAGCGTTACCAGAAGGATTCGCAGATCCGCTACCGCGGCAACAAGGACTACTGGGACCCGGCGCAGGTCAAGCTCGAGCAGCTGATCTTCTCGATCAACATCGACCCTTCGGTGCGCATCCAGAAGCTGCGCAAGAACGAGTGCCAAATCACCCTGCACCCACGCCCGGCCGACCTTGATGCGTTGAAAAATGACCCGCAGCTGCAGGTCATCGAAAAACCCGGTTTCAACCTTGGCTACATCGCTTACAACGTTCAGCACAAACCCTTCGACCAGCTCGAAGTACGCCAGGCGATGGACATGGCGGTGAACAAACCGGCCATCGTCAAGGCGGTGTACCAGCAGGCCGGGCAACTGGCGGTGGGCAGCATGCCGCCGACCCAGTGGTCCTACGACGAAACCATCAAGGACGCCGGCTACAACCCGGACAAGGCTCGCGAGCTGCTCAAGGCCGCCGGGGTCAAGGAAGGTACCGAAATCACCCTCTGGGCCATGCCCGTGCAACGCCCCTACAACCCCAACGCCAAGCTGATGGCCGAAATGCTCCAGGCCGACTGGGGCAAGGTCGGCCTGAAGGTGAAGATCGTCAGCTACGAATGGGGCGAATACCTCAAGCGCACCAAGGACGGCGAACACGATATCTCGCTGATCGGCTGGACCGGCGACAACGGTGACCCGGACAACTGGCTGGGCACGCTGTACAGCTGCGACGCCATCGGCAGCAACAACTACTCCATGTGGTGCGACCCGCAATACGACGCGCTGGTCAAGAAAGCCAAGACCATCACCGATCGCGAGCAACGCACCGTGCTTTATCAACAGGCCCAGCAGCGCCTCAAGCAGCAGGTGCCGATTACCCCGATCGCCCACTCGACGGTCAACCAGCCGCTCAGTGCCAAGGTCGAGGACTTCAAGGTAAGCCCCTTCGGGCGCAACGTCTTTTCTGGCGTAAGCCTCGATTAACCCCGGCAACGTTCAAGGGAGTGCAACCCACTCCCGCGAACGCTTGCAGCCCGAATATGCCCGATTGTCGTCGAGCAAACGATTGCAACCCTTGTTCCACCCAAAAAGACGCCCAGCTCACAAGGCCCGGCGGCAAAAAAAGAGAAGAAAGGGAGCTTTACCTTGAGACCAACCAAAACCGCAGTACTGGCATTGTCCTTGAGTGGCCTGTCAGCCATGGCCCAGGCCGAACCCGTTAGCCAGGACTTTGTTCCGGTCAGCGTCAAATCCACCAGCGCCCAGAGCGAAGCCAAAGGCTTCATCGAAGGCCAGAGCCTGTCCGGCTCGACCCGCAACTGGTACGCCCGCGAACGCGCCACCCGTGCACCGCTGTGGAAGTACCGCAAAAGCGACGGCAGCCTTCACGACACCCACAGCCGGGACAACTGGGTGCAAGGCACCATCCTCAACTACAGCTCGGGCTTCACCGAGGGCGCTATCGGCTTCGCCACCGAAGTCGCCGCCTACAACGCCATTGCCCTTGAACAGGGCCGCGCAGCCGTGGCCGGGCCGAACAACCGTACCCTGACCCACAGTGACGGTGACGTTATCAGTCAGTGGAGCAAGCTGGGCCTGGCCAACGTCAAGGCCCGTGTCTCCAACACCACCCTGACCGCCGGCCGCCAGTCCATCGACACCCCGGTCATCGCCTACATCGGCAACCGTGCCTTGCCGTCGAGCTTCGAGGGCGTAACCCTGCGCAGCGAAGAATTCGACAACCTGTCCTTCGATATCGGCACCTTCGACCGCCTTTCAACGCGGACCGAACAAGGCACCAGCAAATTTGTCGCCGAATACGGTGATCGCGCCTTCGAAGCCGATCACGTCAACATCGCCGGTGTGAACTACCAGCCACTGAAGAGCCTGAGTACCAGCTTCTACGTGTCCAACGTCGAAGACTTGTGGAACCAGTACTATTTCGGTGCCAACCACGTATTGGGCGACAGCTCGGTGCTGAGCCTTACCACCGGCCTGAACTACTACAAGACCAAAGATGAAGGCAAAAGCCAGCTCGGCGAGATCGACAACGACACCTACAGTCTGTCGTTCGGCCTGACGCACCAGGCACACAACCTGAGCTTCTCCTACCAGCAGGTCAACGGTAACGAATACTTCGATTACCTGCACGACACCAACGCGATCTACCTGGCCAACTCCCTGCTTTCGGACTTCAACGGCCCGAACGAGAAATCGATGCAGATCGCCTATGTGCTGAACATGGCCCAGTACGGTGTACCCGGCCTGAAATTCAACCTGTACAACGCCCGCGGCTGGGGCATCGATGGCACCCACTACACCGGCACCGGCTATGACGTGAAGAAGCTGGACGACGAGAACCACTACGAGTGGGGTATCGGTACCACCTACGCGGTACAGAGCGGCTCACTCAAGGACACCACCATCCGCGCCACCTACACCGCGCACCGGGCCAGCAAGAACCAGGGCGACGGCAGCCTCGACGAGCTGCGGATCGTGACCACCATTCCATTCAACATTCTCTAAGCGTCAGTTGTCGCGGCCGGTTCACCGAACCGGTCGGGGCGACTACGCTGGCTTAATTGATAGCAGGGAGGTTTCATGAAATTGCTACCGCTTCAGGCTGCCCTGGCAGCCGTCCTGTTGAGCGCTGCGGCGGGCCTGGCGGCCAAGCCGCTGGTGGTCTGTACCGAGGCCAGCCCGGAAGGCTTCGATATCGTCCAGTACACCACGGCGGTGACCGCTGACGCCTCAGCCGAAACCGTGTTCAACCGCCTGGTCGACTTCAAGCCCGGCACCACCGAGATCCAGCCGGCCCTGGCCGAGCGCTGGGAGATCAGCGACGACGGCCTGACCTACACTTTCCACCTGCGCCAAGGGGTGAAGTTCCACACCACCGACTACTTCACCCCGACCCGCGAGATGAATGCCGACGACGTGCTGTGGAGTTTCCGACGTCAGCTGGACCCGAACCACCCGTGGCACAACAAGACCAGCATCGGCTTCCCCTATTTTGAAAGCATGGGCTTCAAGGACCTGCTCAAGAGCGTCGAGAAAACCGACGATTACACCGTGGTCTTCACCCTCACCCGCCCGGAGGCGCCGTTCCTGCCTGACCTGGCCATGGCCTTCACCTCGATCTATTCCGCCGAGTACGGCGACCAGCTGCTCAAGGCCAACAAGACCGCCGATCTCAATAGCAAACCGATTGGCACCGGCCCGTTCATCTTCCAGCGCTACGTCAAGGACGCCCAGGTCCGCTACAAGCCCAACCCCGATTACTTCCGTGGCAAGCCGCCAGCCGATGCGCTGATTTTCGCCATCGCCAGCGACAACAATGTGCGCCTGCAGAAGCTCAAGGCCAATGAATGCCAGGTGGCGCTGTACCCCAAGCCCGACGACATCCCCAGCATCAAGGCCGACCCCAAGCTGAAAGTCGCCGAGATGGAAGCCCTGACCACCGGTTACATCTCGCTCAACACCGAGCACAAATACCTCAGCGACGTGCGTGTACGCAAAGCCATCAACATGGCCTTCGACCGCCAGACCCACGTCGACCAGCTGTTCGGCAAAGGCAATGCGCTGGTGGGCATCAACCCTTATCCACCGACCCTGATGGGTTACAACACCGCCAACCAGAACCCGCCCCGCGACCTCGACAAGGCCCGCGCGCTGCTCAAGGAAGCCGGGGTACCGGAAGGCGCGGTGCTGACCCTGTTCACCCGCAATGGCGGTGGCCCAACCAACCCCAACCCACAGTTGAGCGCGCAGATGCTCCAGGCCGACCTGGCCAAGATCGGCCTGAAAGTCGATATAAGGGTGATGGAATGGGCCGAAATGCTGCGCCGCGCCAAGAAGGGCGAGCCCGACATGGTTTCAACCGGCTGGGCAGGCGACAACGGCGACCCGGACAACTTCCTCACCCCGCTGCTCAGCTGCGATGCGGTGAAAAGCGGCGAGAACTATGCCCGCTGGTGCAATCAGAAATTCCAGGCGTTGATCGACGACGCCCGCAAGGTAACCGACACGGATGAGCGTGCAGCGCTCTATGTAAAGGCGCTGGCGGTGTACGATGAAGACCAACCGTGGATCAGCATGGCGCATCCGAAGATGTTCACCGCCATGCGCAACAACGTTGAGGGGTACCACATCAACCCCCTCACCAATAACAACTTCGCCACTACCCAGGTGAAGTAGAACAAGAACGGCCGCCGGCCCCCTACCCGGGTGCTGGCGGACATGCCTGACCGGCTGATGAGGTACACCAGAAGATGTTTAGTTTTATTGCCCGGCGCCTGGGATTACTGATCCCGACCTTTTTCGGCATCACCTTGCTGACGTTCGCGCTCATACGGCTGATACCCGGTGACCCGGTGGAAGTCATGATGGGCGAGCGCCGGGTGGACCCCGAGATGCACGCCCAGGCCATGGAGCGCCTCGGCTTGAACAAGCCGCTGCCAGCGCAGTACCTGGACTATATCGGCAAGCTTGCCCAGGGCGATCTGGGTGAATCGCTG
This sequence comes from Pseudomonas putida, assembly GCF_028682475.1. Classification (GTDB taxonomy): domain Bacteria; phylum Pseudomonadota; class Gammaproteobacteria; order Pseudomonadales; family Pseudomonadaceae; genus Aquipseudomonas; species Aquipseudomonas putida_AG. Next base: position 75,325 of record NZ_JANHLE010000017.1, on the reverse strand, counting down.
CGCACCCGCGAAAGCGTCTGGACCGAGTTCCTCGCGCTGTTCCCGGCGACCCTGGAACTGGCCATCGCGGCGTTGTTTTTCGCCGGGGTGATCGGCCTGCTGGCCGGGGTGATTGCCGCCCTCAAGCGCGGCTCGCTGTTCGATCACGGCGTCATGGGCATTTCCCTGGCCGGTTATTCGATGCCGATCTTCTGGTGGGGCCTGATCCTGATCATGTTCTTCTCCGTGAGCCTGGGCTGGACCCCGGTGTCCGGACGCATCGACCTGCTGTACGACATCGAGCCGAAAACCGGCTTCATGCTCATCGATACCCTGCTCAGCGATGAAGAAGGCGCGTTCAAGGACGCCCTGATGCACCTGATTCTGCCGGCCATCGTCCTCGGTACCATTCCACTGGCGGTGATCGCCCGGATGACCCGCTCGTCGATGCTCGAAGTGCTGCGCGAAGACTACATCCGCACCGCCCGGGCCAAAGGCCTGTCGCCGGCGCGGGTGGTGTTCGTGCATGGCCTGCGCAACGCCTTGATTCCGGTGCTCACCGTATTCGGCCTGCAGGTCGGCACCTTGCTGGCCGGCGCAGTACTGACCGAAACCATCTTTTCCTGGCCGGGCATCGGCAAATGGCTGATCGAAGCCATCGGCGCCCGTGATTACCCCGTGGTACAGAACGGCATCCTGTTGATTGCCTGCCTGGTGATCCTGGTCAACTTCGTCGTGGATATCCTCTACGGCCTGGCCAACCCACGCATCCGTCATCAGCGCTGAGGGCCCCGCCATGACAACCCCAATTGCAAAGACCGTCACCACGCCGGCCACCGCTGTCGACCAGAGCCTGCTCTACCCCTCGCCCTACAAAGAATTCTGGCAGGCGTTTTCGCGCAATAAAGGCGCGGTCGCCGGGCTGATGTTCATGAGCCTGATCGTGTTCTGTGCGCTGTTCGCGCCCTGGGTGGCGCCACACAACCCCAGCGAGCAATACCGCGACTTTCTGCTGACCCCGCCAGTGTGGCTCGAAGGCGGTAACTGGCAGTTCATTCTCGGCACCGACGAACTGGGCCGCGACCTGCTCTCCCGCCTGATCCAGGGCTCGCGCCTGTCGCTGCTGATCGGCCTGTCGTCGGTGCTGATCTCGCTGATCCCGGGGGTTTTCCTCGGCCTGCTGGCCGGGTTCTTCCCGCGCATTCTCGGCCCGTCGATCATGCGCCTGATGGACGTGATGCTGGCGCTGCCATCGCTGCTGCTGGCCGTGGCCATCGTCGCCATCCTCGGCCCTGGCCTGCTCAACACGGTGATCGCCATCGCCATCGTGTCGCTGCCGTCCTATGTGCGCCTGACCCGTGCCGCGGTCATGGGTGAACTGAACCGTGACTACGTCACCGCCGCGCGCCTGGCCGGTGCCAGCCTGCCGCGCCTGATGTTCGTCACCGTGCTGCCCAACTGCATGGCGCCGCTGATCGTCCAGGCCACCTTGAGCTTCTCCTCGGCGATTCTCGATGCCGCGGCCCTGGGCTTCCTTGGCCTCGGTGTACAACCGCCGACCCCGGAGTGGGGCACCATGCTGGCCTCGGCCCGCGACTACATCGAACGCGCCTGGTGGGTCGTGAGCCTGCCGGGCCTGACCATTTTGCTCAGCGTGCTGGCAATCAACCTGATGGGTGACGGACTGCGCGATGCGCTGGACCCGAAACTCAAGAATGCCGCCTGAGGAGATCGCCATGTCACTTCTAGAAATCAAGAATCTGAATGTGCGCTTCGGCGATGCCAGCGCGGTTCCGGTGGTCGACGGTCTCGACCTGACGGTAGACGAAGGCGAAGTCCTGGCCATTGTCGGCGAGTCCGGCTCGGGCAAATCGGTGACCATGATGGCGCTGATGGGCCTGATCGACGCGCCCGGGCGGATCACCGCCGACGCCCTGACCTTCGACGGCAGCAACATGCTCAAGCTCAGCGGCCGGCAGCGACGCAAGGTGGTCGGCAAGGATATGGCGATGGTCTTCCAGGACCCGATGACCGCCCTCAACCCCAGCTACACCGTGGGTTTTCAGATTGAGGAAGTTCTGCGTCAGCACCTCGGTCTGCGTGGCAAGGCAGCCCGTCAACGTGCTCTGGAGCTGCTCAAGAAAGTCGAGATTCCAGCAGCCGAAAGCCGTCTGGATGCCTACCCGCATCAACTCTCGGGCGGCATGAGTCAACGTGTGGCCATCGCCATGGCCATTGCCGGTGAACCCAAGCTGCTGATCGCCGACGAACCGACCACCGCCCTCGACGTAACCATTCAGGCACAGATCATGGAGCTGCTGCTCAACCTGCAGAAAGAGCAGAACATGGCGCTGATCCTGATCACCCACGACCTGGCAGTGGTTGCCGAAACCGCCAAACGGGTGTGTGTGATGTATGCCGGGCAAGCCGTGGAAGTCGGTCAGGTGCCGGAGCTGTTCGATGTCCCGGCACACCCGTACAGCGAAGCGCTGCTGGCGGCGATTCCCGAGCACAGCGAAGGTGCCGAGCGCCTGGCGACCCTGCCCGGTATCGTCCCCGGCCGTTACGACCGTCCCGAAGGCTGCCTGCTGTCGCCGCGTTGCCCGTATGTGCAGGACAACTGCCGCCGCCAGCGTCCTACCCTCGATCCCCAGGCGCACAGCCAGGTCCGTTGTTTCTACCCGCTGAACCAGGAGGTGGCGTAATGACCGTCGTCCTTACCGCCCGTGAACTGACCCGTCACTATGAAGTTTCCCGTGGCCTGTTCAAGGGGCATGCCCTGGTCCGTGCACTGAACGGCGTGTCTTTTGAACTGGAAGCTGGCAAGACCCTCGCCGTGGTTGGCGAGTCGGGCTGTGGCAAATCGACCCTGGCGCGGGCCCTGACGCTGATCGAGGAACCCTCTTCCGGCTCGCTGAAAATTGCCGGCCAGGAAGTCGCAGGCGCCAACAAGGCCCAGCGCAAGCAACTGCGCAAAGACGTGCAAATGGTGTTCCAGAGCCCCTACGCCTCGCTCAACCCACGGCAGAAGATCGGTGACCAGCTGGCCGAACCGCTGCTGATCAACACCAGCCTGTCGAAGAGCGAACGGCGGGAAAAGGTCCAGGCCATGATGCAACAGGTCGGCCTGCGCCCGGAGCATTACCAGCGTTATCCGCACATGTTTTCCGGTGGTCAGCGCCAGCGCATCGCCCTGGCCCGGGCGATGATGCTGCAACCGAAAGTGCTGGTGGCCGATGAGCCGACCTCGGCGCTCGACGTGTCGATCCAGGCCCAGGTGCTGAACCTGTTCATGGACCTGCAGAAAGAGTTCAACACCGCCTACGTGTTCATCTCGCACAACCTGGCGGTGGTGCGTCATGTCGCCGACCAGGTGCTGGTGATGTACCTGGGCCGGCCGGCGGAAATGGGGCCCAAGGAAGATATCTACAACAAGCCGTTGCACCCCTACACCCAGGCGCTGCTGTCGGCCACCCCGACCATTCACCCGGACCCGCTCAAGCCGAAGATCAAGATCGCCGGCGAGCTGCCCAACCCCTTGAATCCACCACCGGGTTGCGCGTTCCACAAACGCTGCCCGTATGCCACCGAGCGTTGTGCGGCGGAAGAGCCGGTGTTCCGGCAGGTGGGGACGCGGCAAGTGGCGTGTCATTACGCCGAGCAGTTCCTCTAACTCCCGGTAGGAGCGGGCTTGCCCCGCGATTGCGGTCTATCAGTCATACCGCAATCGCGGGGCAAGCCCGCTCCCACTGGGGTATTCACCATTACCCTTCAATGCATAAAAATCGCGATCAGAATGATGACCGGAATAGGAACCCCGAGCATCCATAGCAATACAGAGCGCATGACAGTTCTCCTCGTTGGTTGAAGCGTTATCGAATCGGTGCGCTAGCGTGCCGAGCGGTGTAGTCCGCCGCATCACCCTCCAGCCACTGCACCTGGTCGCGCTGACGGCCACCGAACAGCGCCGCGAAGCTGGCAAAGAACGCGCCGCACAGCAGGGCAACAAAGGTCCATAGAGCAGTCCATGCCGCCACCTTGGCGGCGGTATCAGCCGCCTGCTGCGCCTGGACCTTGGCTTGCTGGATCTGCGCGAAGACTTGATCGACGCGTGCCTCGGCCTCGACCTGGCTCACGCCGATACGCTGGGCGACCAGTTGGGCCAGATAGGTACGGTCGGCTTCACCCAGCGCACCACCTTGAGCGATTGTCCTGGCCAGAATTCGCCCCGCCACGCCGTTGGCAGCGTCTTCATTGACTGTATTCGGGGTTTCACTACGGAACAGGCTGTCGACGAAATAGCCCATGGGGTCGGACTTGGCCACAACGGTGGACGCTGCGGCCATTGCCCCTGCTCCCGCTTGCGCGCCTGCGCTGACCAGGCCGCCAGCGCTGCCCACGATCAACATGGCCGCCACCAGCGTGGCCACCGCCCAGGCGAGAAAGCCATGGGCCGTGTCGCGAAAATACACTTCATCGCCATGCAGGTTGGCCCATTTCACCCGCAAGCGGCCGGCAATGTAACCACCGAGCCCTGAGGCAAGAATCTGCGTCAGCAGCAGCCAGATGATGGTCGAGATGCCCAGGGCTTCGGCGCTGGCGCCTTCGTCAGCCCAGGGCGAAGTGGCCGCGAATCCCAGCCCCGCGCCCAGGACCAGCAGAATCAACGAGAGGGCAGCAGCGGCGGCGGCGCCGGCGAAAATCGCCGCCCACGATACGCCCGAGCGATTGGGGGCGTCAGTAGCAACGGATGACAGTTCGGCAGAAGTAATCATGAGATAGCGCCTTTAGTCGTGAACAACAGATCCAGTTGGCTTGCTCTGAAAACGGTGCAGGCGCTGTGCCAAATGTGTCAAAAAATATCCTGGAGAATAATCAATGGCTTAGATTTCGGCTTAATTCACGGATCGTGCAAAACACCCGGATGGCCGTTCCCGACTCAGGGTTTATGCAATGAATGCCGGCAGTTTTCCTCAGGCCCCGTTGGACTTGTGTCAAAGCCGAGCCCCCGGCACTATCTCTCCATGACCCTGACCACGCTCGCCGACGGCCCCGAACAAACCCCGATTACCGCCGACACCGTCCTGCGCTACCACCTGTGCTGGAAGCATCGCGACCTCGACGGCGTGATCGCGCTCTATCACCCGGACGTTCAGTACCACGACTTCTTCCAGAACCGCGTGCTCGGCTACAGCGAGCTGCGCGATTACGTACGTGCCTGCCTGCCCCATGAGGCGGGCGAAGACATCGTTCACAGCGACCGCATCCGTGTCGACGGCTGCACGGCGTTCATCCAGTACCAGGTCACGGTCCAGGGTGGCGAAGGCCTGGTGGCGTTCCAGTCCAGCGAAGCGATTACCGTGAAGGACGGGCTGATCTGGCGGGTCAATGAATACGCCACCCTGATCCGCCGAGACAGCAATGGCAGCGCCCGTTCCGGCCCTCGCCCGGCCACCAGCCGCCTGGGCCTGTCGCCCCGCCAGCTGTCGACCATGGCCCAGGACCTGGAGCACTACTTTCAGCGCCAGCGCCCCTACCTCGACCCGGAGCTGGACCTGCAACAGGTTGCTGACGCCAGCGGCTACAGCCGCAACCAGATTTCCTACCTGCTCAACCAGGTGCTCGGCCAGAGCTTCTACCGCTACGTCAACCAGGCGCGTCTGCAGCATCTGCTCGATGGCCTGGAGCAAGCGCCTGCCAACGCCAAGGTCGACGACCTGGCCTTTGCTGCCGGTTTCAATTCGCTGTCGGCGTTCTACAAGTGTTTCCGTCAGCACACCGGGCTCTCGCCCAAGGCCTGGGTCAAGCAGAATTCTCTGCGTGCACGCAGCTAAGACAGCGCCCCCTGGCAGCTTCTAGGATCGCCCACAGACCGTAACGGATGTGGAGCCGAAACAATGCAGGCATGGCGCAAGATCAGCCTTTGGATGGACCAGCTGGATGAGACGCTGAGCGTACGTGCGGCCCTGCAGCAGGACCTGGACGTGGATGTCTGCATCATCGGCGCCGGCTACACCGGGCTGTGGACCGCCTACTACCTGAAACGCCAAGCCCCGCAGCTGAACATCGCCATCGTCGAAGCCAATATCGCCGGCTTCGGTGCCTCCGGCCGCAATGGCGGCTGGCTGATGGGCAATCTGCTCGGCGAGGATCGCCTGCTCGCGGCCAGTTCCCCCGAGCAACGCCGGGCCTCCTATGACTTGCTGCATGGCATCCCCGACGAAGTGCAGCGCGTACTCGAACGCGAAGCAATCGACTGCGACTATCGCAAGGGCGGCGTGCTGTATTGCGCGGCACGTTATCCAGAACAGCAAGCCAGCCTGCGCGCCTATCTGGACAAGCTCTACAAGCAAGGCCTGAACGAAGCCGACTACTGCTGGCTGAGCCCTGAGCAACTGGCCAGCCAGCTGCGCGTCAGAAAAGCCTACGGGGCGATCTTCAATTCCAATGTGGCAACCATTCAACCGGCCAAACTGGTGCGCAGCCTGGCGCGGACGGTGGAAGGCATGGGCGTGCGCCTGTACGAAAACAGCCCGGTACTCGACTGGCGTGCAGGCGAAGTCCGTACCGCGCAGGCACGAATCAAGTGTCAGTGGCTGGTACCGGCGGTCGAGGGCTACTCGGTCAGCCTGCCGCCGCTGGGCCATTACCAGATGCCCGTGCAAAGTCTGCTGGTCGCCACCGAGCCACTACCGGAGGATGTCTGGCAGAAGATCGGCCTCAATCGCGGCCAGGCCTTCAGCGAAAACAGCCGCCAGGTCACCTATGGTCAGCGCAGCGCCGACAACCGTCTGGTGTTCGGCGCCCGTGGTGGCTACCGCTTTGCCGGTCGTCTGCGGGAAAACTTCGACCTTACCAGCAGCGAGATCGAACTGCGTCGCTACCTGTTCGGCGAGCTGTTCCCGCAGCTCAAGGACGTCGCCATCACCCACGCCTGGGGCGGCAACCTGGGCATGGCCCGGCGCTTCCAGCCGCACATGCTGTGTGACCGCAAGCAAGGCATTGCCCTGGCCGGTGGCTACGGCGGCGAAGGCGTCGGCGCCAGCAACCTGGGCGGACGGACGCTGGCCGAGCTGATTCTTGAACGGCGCAGCGAGCTGACCGAACAACCCTGGGTTCACCCTGACAGCACGCTGTCCAGCCTCAAAGGCTGGGAGCCGGAGCCGTGCCGCTGGCTGGGCTACAACGCCATCATCAAGAGTTTCGTCCATGAGGACCAGACCCTCGCCGACCCGGCCAGCGCCCCCTGGCGCCGACGCCTGGCCAGTGGCGTGGCGGACTTCATGGAAGGTTTCATGCGCTGACTTTTCGTTCCCCCTGCACAGGATCCACCGGTATGAGCATTACCCAGTTCAAGAACACCGACACTGTCGCTTTGCAAGAGTCCAACCCCGTCGCCGTGCCCCTCGGCGAGCCGGTTTCGATTGCCTCGGTGACCGCTGTCGAGCGCAGCGACGGCGTTGAAACCGGCATCTGGGAATGCACCCCGGGGCGCTGGCGTCGGCAGATTGTCCAGCAGGAGTTCTGCCACTTCATCAAGGGCCGCTGCACCTTCACCCCCGACGGTGGCGAGCCACTGACCATCGAAGCCGGCGACGCCATCATGCTGCCGGCCAACAGCACGGGTATCTGGGACATTGAGGAAACCGTGCGCAAAACCTACGTACTGATTTTCTGATCGTTTGATCGCCTGCCTCCTTCGATAAAAACAGACAAAGCAAGGAATCCAGACATGCGCGCATTGCTCATCGCCCCCCTGTTGCTGGCTACCGCTGTGGCCCAGGCGGCCGACTCGGTGAAAATCTACAACTGGTCCAGCTACATCGCCCCCGATACCCTGAAGAACTTCCAGCAAGCCAGCGGTATCGTGCCGACCTACGACGTCTTCGACAGCAACGAAACCCTCGACGGCAAGCTGATGACCGGCAACTCCGGCTACGACGTGGTATTCCCGTCCAACCACTTCATGGCCCGGCAGATCCAGGGCAAAGCGCTGAAAAAACTCGACAAGAGCCAGCTGCCGAACTGGCAGAACCTCAATCCGGTGCTGCTCAAGGCGCTGGAGGTCAACGATCCGGGTAACCAGTATGGCTTCCCGTATCTGTGGGGCAGTACCGGGATCGGCTACAACATCGACAAGGTCAAGGCGGTGCTGGGCGACGATGCCCCGGTGGATTCCTGGGACCTGATCTTCAAGCCCGAGTACATCAGCAAACTCAAGGGTTGCGGCGTAGCGGTGCTGGACAACGGTCCGGAGCTGCTGCCGATCGCCCTCAACTACCTGGGCCTGCCGCACCACAGCCAGGACCCGAAGGACTACGACAAAGCCAAAGAACTGCTGATGAAGGTGCGCCCGTACATCAGCTACTTCCATTCATCGAAATACACCGGTGACCTGGCCAACGGCGATATCTGCGTGGTGGTGGGTTTCTCGGGGGACGTGCTGCAGGCCAAGAACCGTGCAGAGGAAGCCAACAACGGCGTACAGGTCGGTTATTCGATTCCCAAGGAAGGTGCGCCGATGTGGTTCGACATGGTTGCCATGCCGGCCGATGCCCCGGATGAAAAAGCCGGTTACGCCTACATGAACTACCTGCTGCAACCGGAGGTGATGGCCAACATCAGCGACCATGTGCAGTACGCCAACGGCAACCTCAAGGCTGACACTCTGGTGGATCCGGCGTTGAAGGCCAACACCATGATCTACCCGAGCGACGAGATGCTCGGCAAGCTGTATGCCCTGGAGGCGATGCCGGCCAAGATCGACCGTATTCGGACGCGGATCTGGACCAGTATCAAAGCGGGGAATTGAGACAATCGCGGGGCAAGCCCGCTCCCACCGGGGGGTAGTGATATACCGGTGGGAGCGGGCTTGCCCCGCGATGTTTTTTACTTAATGGTGCTCGCGAGTAGCGCGGAATTTCACATCCGGCCAGCGTTCTTCCATCAGCGCCAGGTTGACCCGGGTCGGGGCCAGGTAGGTCAGGTGACCACCACCGTCGATGGCCAGGTTCTCCACGGCCTTGTTCTTGAATTCCTCAAGCTTCTTCTTGTCGTCACAGCTGATCCAGCGCGCGGACCACACGGTGATCGGCTCGTAGGCGCATTCGACCTTGTACTCTTCCTTCAGGCGGCTGGCGACCACATCGAACTGCAGCACACCAACGGCGCCGAGGATGATGTCGTTGCTGCGCTCGGGGAAGAACACCTGGGTCGCGCCCTCTTCGGCCAGCTGCTGCAAACCCTGACGCAATTGCTTGGACTTGAGCGGATCTTTCAGACGAACGCGGCGGAACAGTTCCGGGGCGAAGTGCGGGATACCGGTGAAGCCCAGCGCTTCGCCTTCGGTGAAGGTGTCGCCGATCTGGATGGTGCCGTGGTTGTGCAGACCGATGATGTCGCCGGCCCAGGCCTCTTCCAGTTGCTCACGCTCGGAGGAGAAGAAGGTCAGCGCGTCGCCGATGCGCAGGTCCTTGCCGGTACGCACGTGACGCATTTTCATGCCCTTCTCGTACTTGCCTGAGCAGATACGCATGAAGGCAATACGGTCGCGGTGCTTGGGGTCCATGTTCGCCTGGATCTTGAACACGAAACCGCTGAATTTCTCTTCCACCGGCTCGACGCTACGCTCGTTGGCAACCCGTGGCAACGGACGTGGCGCCCAGTCGACGACAGCATCGAGCACATGGTCAACACCGAAGTTGCCCAGTGCGGTACCGAAGAACACCGGGGTCAGCTCGCCGCGCATGAACTCGTCCTGGTCGAATTCGTGGCAGGCGCCCTGCACCAGTTCCAGCTGTTCGAGGAAGCGCTCGTACTCGTCCCCCAGGTGTGCGCGGGCTTCGTCGGAGTCGAGCTTCTCGATGATCTTCACCTCGGTGCGCTCGTGGCCATGGCCCGGGGTGTAGACGATGATGTAGTCGCCAGCGAGGTGGTAAACGCCTTTGAAGTCGCGGTAGCAACCGATCGGCCAGGTGATCGGCGCGGCCTTGATCTTCAGGACCGCTTCGATCTCGTCGAGCAGTTCGATCGGGTCGCGGATATCACGGTCGAGTTTGTTGATGAAGCTGACGATTGGCGTATCACGCAGGCGGCAGACGTCCATCAGGGCAATGGTTCGCGGCTCTACACCTTTACCGCCGTCGAGCACCATCAGCGCCGAGTCGACGGCGGTCAGGGTGCGGTAGGTATCTTCGGAGAAGTCTTCGTGACCGGGGGTGTCGAGCAGGTTGATCATGTGCTCGCGGTACGGGAACTGCATCACCGAGGTGGTAATCGAGATACCCCGCTGCTTTTCCATTTCCATCCAGTCGGAGGTGGCATGGCGGTCGGACTTTCGCGATTTCACCGTACCGGCAACGGCAATCGCCTTGCCCATCAGCAACAGCTTCTCGGTGATGGTGGTCTTACCCGCGTCGGGGTGGGAAATAATGGCGAAGGTGCGGCGTTTCGCGACTTCGGCGGCCTGGTTGGTCATGGGAAATCGCCTGGCAAGGGATTCAAAAAAGGGCGAAGATTATACCCGAAACCCGTGGCGGACCCAACCAGCGGCGCCTGCATCCCAGCCGAAATGGCCGGAATGCGGGTGCATCGGTCAATGATCGTCGAGCAGTTCTTCACCGATGTGGGTAATTTCCAGACACAGGTCCAGCGCCTGCCCGCCACCGGTCGCCGCCGAGGCGAACCACTGATCGCCCACCCGTCGGCGGTCGACCGCCTGTAGATCAAGGTTCGAGCGCGTGCGGATTCGCGCGTCGATCTTCTGCCCGACTTCCACAATCGAGGTCATGCTGGCGAAGCGACCGTCCTGAAGGGTCATCACCTTCCAGAGGCGCTGATCTTCGGGAGTTTCAGCGTACAGCCCGGGGAATCCGTTGTAGCTGCAGTCCAGGTGACGTTTCCTGGAATTGAAGTCACGACCGCTACGACGGCTCCAGGACTGGATGTCGTAGTAGGGACGACCAATGGATGCGTCAAACAGGCAACGAAACCAGAAGTAATGAGGCTCACGCGCCAGCATTGACGTCACGATCATCCAGTCATCGGCGACCCGTGCAGCCTGGCCATCCTTGATCGCTAGCCTGGCGCAATCAAGATACCCCTCGTAACCCGGCGTCGTACAAGCAACGCGGGCAATGAACGAACGATCATAGTTGTGTTTGAGCATCGTTAGCTTTCCTTTGTGAGATTTTTCAGGGTCCGCAGACCACTCGTCGGAGTCTCCTGCAGCCCTGTATTCAAGGGGGCTGACGAGGAAAAGCGCAGAGGGAAACGGGGAGCCATCAAGCAATCAACGCTGGCCAAATGCTGCTTCAGATGGGAACCTTTACGGCTGTGGAGGCGTCCACTCCCCTGATTCGCACTCGGCTTTGACCGTTCGTCAGGGGTGGTTTTACCGGCACTACGAGCCTGACGAGGCTTCGCTTATGGCGTGTTCTGCTCCGCTTCGGACAGCACGCTGCTTATCGCGATCGCACTGCCTGCCACCTGGAATGGTGGCCGCCACGGGAGTGTGTTCGCCGACAACAAAAGGAGTCCGCCTGTGGCTAAACGCTATGGCAAGGGGCTGATGGGATGTGCCTTCGCGCTCGTCATCCTGGCCCTGCTGATCCACTGGATCGGCATCGATACGATCGCGCACTACCGCGCCGATCTGTGGTTCTACCTGCAAGCGCACCTGATGCTGGTGCTGCTGTCGATGGTGGCGGCGTTAGCCGTGGGCATACCCGCTGGGATTGCCTTGAGTCGACCACACCGGGTCGACCGCGCCGAACGTTTCATGCAGCTGTTCAACATTGGCAACACCATCCCCCCGCTGGCCGTTCTGGCCATTGCCCTGAGTTTTCTCGGCATCGGCGCCGGTCCCGCGATCTTCGCCCTGTTCCTCGCCTCCCTCCTGCCCATCGTGCGCAACACCTACGAGGGCCTGAAAAACGTTCCCGCCTCGCTCAAGGAAGCCGCTACCGGTATCGGCATGACAGCCCGTCAACGGCTGTGGCAAGTCGAACTGCCCAATGCCGTGCCGATCATCATCGGTGGTGTGCGGGTGGCTCTGGCAATCAACGTCGGCACCGCACCGCTGTCGTTCCTGATCGGTGCCAACAGCCTGGGCAGCCTGATTTTCCCTGGCATCGCCCTGAACAATCAGCCGCAACTGCTGCTCGGCGCAGCCTGCACTGCCTTGCTCGCACTGCTGCTTGACGCCCTGGTGGCGCAAGGTAGCCGGCGTTGGCTTGAACGCGGCCTGGCCCACTAAGCGAAGGAACTCCAATGAAAAGAATCGCCTTGTTACTGGGCGCGGCCCTGCTGTTCTCGGGATTTGCCCAGGCCGCGACAAAACCTGTGATCCGCCTCGGCGCACGGGTCTTCACCGAACAGACCGTGCTGGCAGAAATCACCGCCCGCTACCTCAACCAGAATGGCTTCGATGTGCGTATTACCGGTGGCCTGGGCAGCAATCTGGCGCGCAGCGCGCATGAAACCGGCCAGCTGGACATGGTCTGGGAATACACCGGGGTGTCGCTGGTGTCCTACAACCATATCGCCGAGCGCATGCCCAGCGCTGCGGCTACCTATGCCAAGGTCAAGGAACTGGATGCGCGCAAAGGCCTGATCTGGCTGACGCCGTCGAAGTTCAGCAACACCTACGCCCTGGCCCTGCCGCGCAAGATCGCCGAGCAGTATCCGCAGGTGAACACCATCAGCCAGCTGAACCAGGTACTGCGCGAAGAGCAAGAGCGCACCCATGTGATCGCCCTGGACACCGAGTTCGCCAACCGCCCCGACGGCCTGGTCGGTCTCACCGAAACCTACGACCTGCAACTGAGCCGCAGCAACATCCGCCAGATGGACGCGGGCCTGGTCTACACCGCGCTGCGCAACGGCCAGGTATTCAGCGGCCTGGTCTACACCACCGACGGGCGCCTGAACGCCTTCGACCTGAAGCTGCTCGAAGACGACAAACACTACTTCCCCGATTACACCGCCGCCCCAGTGGTACGCAAGGAAATCCTCGACGCCCACCCGCAACTGGCCACCCTGCTCAAACCGCTGGCCGAGCAACTGGATGACCAGACCCTGCGCGAGCTCAACGCCAAAGTCGACGTCGAGCACCAGAGCCCGGGCAAGGTCGCCGCCGAGTACCTGCGCCAGCATCCACCTGCACAGGAGCAGCCATGACCATGCTCGATACCTTCGCTCACCTGGACTGGGCCCAGGTCCTGCACCTGACCTGGCAGCACATCACCCTGGTCGGCATCGCCGTCAGCCTGGCGATTGTGTTCGGCGTACCGCTGGGCATCCTGATGACCCGCTTCCCTGCCCTCGCCGGTCCCTTGCAGGCCTGCGCCACCGTTTTGCTGACCATTCCCTCGATCGCCCTGTTCGGCCTGCTGCTGCCGTTCTACTCCAAGTTCGGTCAGGGCCTCGGACCTCTGCCAGCAATCACTGCAGTGTTCCTTTACTCATTACTGCCAATCCTGCGCAACACCTACCTGGCGCTGACCAATGTCGAGCCGGGGATTCGTGAAGCCGCACGCGGTATCGGCATGACCTTCGGCCAGCGCCTGCGCATGGTCGAACTGCCCATCGCCGTGCCGGTGATCCTCGCCGGCGTGCGTACCGCCGTGGTGATGAACATTGGCGTCATGACCATCGCCGCGACCATCGGCGCCGGTGGCCTGGGCGTCCTGATCCTGACTTCCATCAGCCGTAGCGACATGTCGATGCTGCTGGTCGGTGCCTTGCTGGTGAGCCTGCTGGCCATCTTCGCCGACCTGCTGCTGCAAACCCTGCAACGTGCCCTGACTCCAGAAGGACTGCGCAAATGATCGAACTCCAGAACCTGAGCAAGACCTTTCATGCCAACGGCAAAGACGTCAAAGCCGTGGACGCCATCAGTCTGACCGTCAATGAAGGCGAGATCTGCGTGTTCCTCGGCCCGTCCGGTTGCGGCAAGAGCACCACGCTGAAGATGATCAACCGCCTGATCGCGCCGACCTACGGCAAGGTGCTGATCAATGGCGAGGACACCACGGGTCTCGACGAAGTGACCCTGCGCCGGCGCATCGGCTATGTGATCCAGCAGATCGGTCTGTTCCCCAACATGACCATCGAAGAGAACATCACCGTGGTCCCGCGCCTGCTCGGCTGGGACAAGCAGAAGTGCCATGAGCGGGCGCGCGAATTGATGAGCATGATCAAGCTCGAACCCAAGCAGTACCTGCAGCGCTATCCGCGCGAGCTGTCCGGTGGCCAGCAACAGCGCATCGGGGTGATCCGTGCCCTGGCCGCCGAAGCACCGCTGCTGCTGATGGACGAACCGTTCGGCGCGGTCGACCCGATCAACCGCGAGATGATCCAGAACGAGTTTTTCGAGATGCAGCGGGCGCTGAACAAGACCGTGATCATGGTCAGCCACGACATCGACGAGGCGATCAAACTGGGCGACAAGATCGCCATTTTCCGTGCCGGCAAACTGATCCAGATCGACCATCCGGACACGCTGCTGGCGCACCCGGCTGACGACTTCGTGAGCAACTTCGTCGGTCAGGACAGCACGCTCAAACGCCTGCTGCTGGTACGCGCCGAAGATGCCGCCGACAACGCGCCGTCAGTCAGCCCGCAAACGCCGGTCAACGACGCCCTGGAGCTGATGGACGAGCATGACCGCCGCTACGTGGTGGTCACCGATGCGCAGAACCGGGCCATGGGGTATGTGCGTCGCCGCGACCTGCATCGTCAGCAAGGCAGTTGCGCCGACTTCCTGCGCACCTTCAATGCCACCGCGTCCCACGACGAGCACCTGCGCATCCTGCTGTCGCGGATGTACGAGTTCAATCGTTCGTGGTTGCCAGTGCTCGATGCCGAGCAGGTGTTTCTTGGGGAAGTGACGCAGGAGTCGATTGCCGCTTACCTGAGTTCGGGGCGTTCGCGGGGTGGCAAGACGTGCATCGTCTCGCCGGCTGAAGCGTTGGCCTGATCGGTAGGATCAACTGTCTTGCACTTGCCGGTGGGAGCGGGCTTGCCCCGCGATGCGATGTGACTGAAAAACCGCAATCGCGGGGCAAGCCCGCTCCCACCGCCTGCACCACCGCGGGATCAGAACCCTACACTGGCCTGCACATAGAAGGTGCGTGGCTCACCCAGGTAGATCCCCGAGTTGTTGTCGCTGGAGCGGGTGTAGTACTGCTTGTCGAAGATGTTCTTCACCCCCGCCGCCAGCTTCAGGTTCGACAGCTCCTGGCCAAAGTCATAGCCACCACGTGCCGCCCAGGTGACGTAGCCGGGAATATCACCGAACTGACCATCGGCGCTCGGCTCGGTGATGTAGTCACCGTTGAAGCTGCCGTCTTTGTTCATCCCGGTACCTGGTGCGCGCTGTTTCGATTGGGCAAAGGCATCCAGGTTCCAGGTCCAGCGATTGATCTGGTAACGCAGTCCGGCGTTAACCACTTGCCGCGAATAGAACGGCAGGTCGCGGCCCTTGAAGCCAGGAATCTCCCCTTCATAGGTAGCGCGGGTGTAGGTGAACGCGGCATTGGCGCTCAGGCCCTGCAAGCGTGGATCGAGACCCGAGAGGTCGTAATGCATCGACGCCTCGATACCCTGGTGCTTGGTCGCGCCGAGGTTGGTCCAGCCGATGTCGTTGCTGATGTATTGCAGCTCGTCATCGAAGTCGATGTAGAACGCGGTCAGCTCTCCACCCCAGGTGCCGTTGTTGTAGCGGGTACCGACTTCATAAGTCTTGGCTTTTTCCGGCTCCAGGCCATTGGCGGTCTGGTCACCGCTGCCACCCTGGCCCAGCTGGAAGTACTGCAGGCTGCCGAACGAGGTTTCGTAGTTGGCGAACAGTTTCCATTCATCGGACAGGTGATACATCACGCTCAGCGCTGGCAACGGCTCGTTGCTGGTCACGCTGCGGTTTTTCTCCTGTACGCGCTTGCCGTCCGTGCCGATCACCGGGCGCTCGTGCCAGTCGGTGTTGATATGCTCGAAGCGGACCCCCGGGGTGATGGTCCAGTTGCCGACATCGATCTTGTCATCGATGTAATACGCGCTGGCTTCGGTGCCACCGGTGCGGTCCTGGAACACATGGCCGTCCGAGCCCGGCGCCGGGGTCGGGACATTGTCGATCAAGGCCAGGCGCGTGGATTGTTCGTGCATCGCTTCCTTGAGGTAGCGATAACCGACGCTGACTTCCTGGGTGCTCGGGCCGGCGAAGAAGATCCGCGACACCCGCGGTTCGATGGCGAAGGTGTGGTAGCTGCGCGGGTATGAAGACAGGGTCTTCTGGTCGCGGGCGGCGATGCTGCTGCCACGGAAGCTGTCGGTATAGTAGGTCTGCACTTCGAACTGGGTAAGGTCGTCGATCTGGCGCAGGTACTTGAGCGAGACGTCTTTACGGCGGCCGCTGAAGGTGTCGTAGTCGCGATCGGACTGGTACGGATCGTCGTCGAACTGCGCCTGGGTCAGGCCGCCGGGCATATCGG
Source organism: Pseudomonas putida (assembly GCF_028682475.1). Lineage (GTDB taxonomy): Bacteria > Pseudomonadota > Gammaproteobacteria > Pseudomonadales > Pseudomonadaceae > Aquipseudomonas > Aquipseudomonas putida_AG. Next base: position 58,856 of record NZ_JANHLE010000017.1, on the reverse strand, counting down.
CCTTGGCATCGTAATAATGGAAGTTCAGCCACAACTCGTCGTTGTCAGTGACCGCCCAGTGGGTCTTGAACAACACGTCGTCGATGTCGTTACTGTTGTTGCTGCTGCGATAGCCATTACCGTTGACCCCGGAATACAGCAACGCCGCCCCCAGGCCGTTGTCCGCGGTACCGCCGAGGAACGCCGACTCGATATGCTTCCAGCCACCGTGACGGGAGGTTTCCATGGTAGTGGACAGCTCGCCGGTGGCCTTTTCAGGAATCGCCCGGGTGACGAAGTTGATCACCCCACCGACGTTCTGCGGGCCATAACGCACCGAGCCGGCACCACGGACCACATCGATACTGTCGAGGTTGCCGGAGGAAATCGGCGCCATCGACAGCTGCGGCTGACCATAGGGGGCGAAGGCCGCCGGAATGCCATCGATCAGCACCGTGGAGCGCGGCGACAAGCGCGAGGTCAGACCGCGCACGCCAACATTGAGGGCGATATCGCTGCCGCCGGTACCGTTCGAATCCTGCACCTGAACACCCGGAATGCCACGCAGCACATCGCGCACGTTCATCGCGCCCTGCTCGACCATCGCCTCGCGGCGCACCACCGTACGCGCGCCCGGATGGTTCTGGACCACAGTTTCTTCGGCGTTGCCGAGCCAGTCACCGACGACCTTGATGTCGGTCGGCGCCAGTTCGAGGCTACCGGTGCTCAAGGTACCTGCGCTCTGCGCGGGCTTGAGCACCACGCTGCCCTGGGACATCTCGTAAGTCAGCCCGCTGCCCTGCAGCAGTGTCTGCAGGGCCTGCTCCGGCGCCAGGGTGCCGGACACTGCCGGGGCTTGCTTGCCGGCCACCAGCTCAGGGCTGAAGAACAGTTGCAGCGAAGTCTGCTGGCCCAGTTGGCTCAAGGCCGAGGCCAGCGACTGGGCCGGGATCTGGATGCTGGTCGCAACTTGCTCGGCATAGCTGCTGGCGATCCCGCCACTGACCGCCAGGGCCAGCGCCAGTGGCAGTAAACGGGAGCGCAGGCGTGGGGCAGAACGCGGGGAAAACTTGTTGTTGTTCACGTCTTCGGGAAATCCTGAGGGGCCGGATAAAATGCCATCTGCATGCAAATGGAAATGCTTGGCAGTTGCAGTTGCAGTTGCAGTTGGCCAGGAAGACGAACAACTGAAAAAAAACCTGAATTTATTTTGAAATTATTTCGCTGGAGCCATCGGCATGGGTCTTGATGGCCACCGGCAGGATGCTCGGCAGGGCGCGCAACAAGGCATCGGTATCGTCACTGTTGAAGGTACTGCTCAGGCGTAGCGCCGCTACCTCGCCCGCGGTCACGCGCAAGGGTTGGGCACGGTAGCGCGAGACTTCCTCGACCACTTCGCTCAACGGCGCGTCATTGAACACCAGCTTGCCCTTGCGCCAGGCGGTCAGCGCCGCAGCGTCCACCGCATAAGGTGTGGCGACCTGGCCCTGGGCATCGATCTGCGAGCCAAGCCCGGCAGTGAGTAACGCCTGGCTGGCGCCCTCGCCATGTACCCTGACCGAGCCTTGCTCCACGGCAACCCGGGTGCGGGTCGGGTCCAGGCGCACGTCGAAACGCGTGCCGGTGACCGTCACCGTGCCATTGCCGGTGCGTACGACAAAAGGCCGTGAGGTGTCGTGGGCGACACTGAACATGACCTCACCGGCGACCAATTCGATGCGCCGTTGCCCGGAGTTGAAATCGACGTTCAGTTGCGTACGGCCATTGAGTTCCAGCTGCGAGCCATCCGGCAGCTCGAGTTGGCGGCGTTCGCCCAACGCCGTGTGCAACTGGTCCTGGTAGTTGAGCTGGTGCTGTTGCCAGCCGAACCAGCCAAGCCCCACGGCCGCGACTGCAACGCCAGCAGCCAGCGCCTGCTGGATGAAACGCCGGCGCGGCATCTGGCGCAGCGGATCGGCCTGGCACAAGGCCTCGAGACGCGCCCGCGGCAACACATCGGCTGCGCTCCAGAGCCGGGCGAGCAGATCGTATTCGTCCTGATGCTGCGGGTGCTGCACCAGCCAGGCGTCGAACAACGCCTGTTGATCGGCAGCCAACGCACCGTCACGGCTGCGGGCAAACCACTGGGCGGCCTGCTCGCGCACGGTTTCGGTGCCACACAGGCACGCGCGCTGATTCATGAAAACATTCGCCTGACTCATCTCGTCGACACATCCAGGTGCTCACGCAGATGCCGGAGCGTGCGGATCATATACTTTTCGACCATGTTCTTGGTCAAGCCCATGCGTTCGGCGATCTCAGCCTGGCTCAGCCCTTCGAGCTTCTGCCAGATGAACACCCGCCGGCAATTGAGCGGCAATTGCGCCAGGGCGCGCTCGACACTGTCCGCCAGCTCGATGGCATGCATGTAGGCCTCCGGGTCGCCACTGGCGTCGCTGGCGGGATCGAAAACATCCTGCTCGACGGCCTGGCGGCGGTCTTCGCGGCGGTAACCATCAACAGCAATATTGCGCGCGGTCTGATGCAGATAAGCGCGTGGTTGCTCGACCCCGGCCTGGTCATTTTCCAGCACCCGGACAAACGCATCATGTGCCAGGTCCTCGGCCTGCTGGCGATTGCGCAATTTGCGCGTCCAGGTGCCGATCAGCTCTTGGTAGTGGTCGAGAAAGCCTTTGTGTCGCGACACGATGCGGGGGTCTTCGCCAAGCGATGAGGAATGACGCGAATAGTAATGTTTCTTATTAAGTGCGGCAATCGGAGATCATGGCAGGCGACGAAGCGTGATCGGGGCAAAAAATTATCCAGTGGCCCAGGTGCGGGAGGGCCACAGAGCACGAAAAAAAAATTGAACGCCATCGCCCTGCCCTCCTGAAACGCATACGTGTTTTCTGGCGGACAACCGAGGACTTTTTTGCCACTTTCGTTGCTAAATTCGCCGATCGCACAGGATGAAAGGCAACTTGCCGGATAGCTGAAAGATCCCCGGGCATTTCGGTATTTTTAACGCTTTTGTCATCAAATTGAACATCTACTGTTTACCTGGGTCGGTTAAAAAGTGGCTGGGCGGGACGGGGCGACAGACGCGTGCAAAATCGCGACATTTTTTGTTGATCTTGAGCCCCTCAGGTCCTAAAGTTCGCGCCGAACGTCCATGCTGGAAACGATCCATCCGGCTCAAGTACTGACGACGAGACAGCAAGGTCACCCGTAGCTCGCTTCATCCGCACGGTTGACCTTTTTGCTTTCGGCGACATGCCTTGGGAAGTAGGCGAACCAAAGTGGGGATACGGAGGGCGTTCAGTTGCAGCCACTTTTTTATTCAGTTTGCCCATGGAGTCCCTAAGCATGTCGATTCAGGTCGAAGACTACTTCGCGCGCGATACCTTTCAGAAAATGAAGGCCTTCGCCGACAAGCAAGAAACCCCGTTCGTGCTCATCGACACCCAGATGATCAGCCAGGCCTACGATGACCTGCGCGCCGGTTTCGAATTCGCCAAGGTCTACTACGCGGTCAAGGCCAACCCGGCGGTGGAAATCATCGACCTGCTCAAGGAAAAAGGCTCGAGCTTCGACATCGCCTCGATCTATGAGCTGGACAAGGTCATGGGCCGTGGCGTCAGCGCCGATCGCATCAGCTACGGCAACACCATCAAGAAATCCAAGGACATCCGCTACTTCTACGAGAAGGGCGTGCGTCTGTATGCCACCGACTCCGAAGCCGACCTGCGCAACATCGCCAAGGCGGCGCCGGGTTCAAAGGTCTATGTGCGTATCCTCACCGAAGGCTCGACCACCGCTGACTGGCCGCTGTCGCGCAAGTTCGGCTGCCAGACCGACATGGCCATGGACCTGCTGATCCTCGCCCGTGACCTGGGCCTGGTGCCTTACGGTGTGTCGTTCCACGTCGGTTCGCAGCAGCGCGACATCAGTGTCTGGGATGCGGCGATTGCCAAGGTCAAAGTAATCTTCGAACGCCTGAAGGAAGAAGACGGCATCGAACTCAAGCTGATCAACATGGGCGGCGGCTTCCCGGCCAACTACATCACCCGTACCAACAGCCTGGAAACCTACGCCGAGGAAATCATCCGCTTCCTCAAGGAAGACTTCGGTGACGACCTGCCGGAAATCATCCTCGAGCCAGGCCGTTCGCTGATCGCCAACGCCGGCATTCTGGTCAGCGAAGTGGTACTGGTAGCGCGCAAGTCGCGTACCGCTGTCGAGCGCTGGGTCTACACCGACGTCGGCAAATTCTCCGGCCTGATCGAAACCATGGACGAGTCGATCAAGTTCCCGATCTGGACCGAGAAGAAAGGCGAGATGGAAGAAGTGGTGATTGCCGGTCCGACCTGCGACAGCGCCGACATCATGTACGAACACTACAAGTACGGCCTGCCGCTGAACCTGGCCATCGGTGACCGCCTGTACTGGCTGTCGACCGGCGCCTACACCACCAGCTACAGTGCCGTAGAGTTCAATGGCTTCCCGCCGTTGAAAGCTTACTACCTCTGATGTAAAGCCTGGGGGCGCTTGCTGCCCCCAGGCCGCTCTTCACTCAAAGCCATTTGAGCACTTGTGCTTTGAACGTCAGGACTTCCCCGTCATGGGTATTCATCAGCACCTCATTGCCGGTGGCCAGCGAAGAATAGCTGCGAAGCTTCATGCCCTTGTGGTTTCGAACCCCAAACTGCAGATCCTGATCATCTTCCCAGCGATTGAACGGCTCTGCCTTCCAAAAATTTTCCACATTAGCGACCTGGTACAGGCCAGCGTAACCACTGATACTTTCACCCAGCTTCGCGCCTCGATAGCCTGCGGTGGCGCTGGAGCAGGAGATGTTGTAAATCAGGCGTTCGCCAACGCCGGATACCGACCCTTCCAGAAAATCAAAGCGAAAGTTGACGGGTTTGACATGGGTGTCGTTACCCTTCATCGACTTGAGCCATCCGCTATAGGAAGGCGTACTTGAAACCGTGATGCCCACGCGCTCATCGTAGCCGTCCTGTCGAACATACAAGCGGGCGATGAATGAGCGTTCCTTATTATCCGTCATACCGATCTCCTACCGGCCTATTGGCCATTACCTGAACGCGATGTCGGTTCAAGGTAAAGCCGGATCAAGGCGTCAGGACAGGATGAAGCGGTTCCAGCGTCAGGCCTCAAGCCCGATCAGGCGTTCGCGGTAAAGGCTGAGCATCGCCCTGATACGAGGCTCCGCTGCCTGCTCCAGGGTGGCGATGCTGCTGCGCAGGAAGTTGGCATTACCGTGCGTCGCGGCAAGTTCCAGCCATCCCAGCGCCGCATCGATGTCACCGTGTTCGGCAAGCACGGCGGCGTGACTGAACTGGCCACGAAAATCTCCGGCCTCAGCTGAACGTCGGTACCAGATGTGAGCGGTTTGCGGATCAGCCTCACAGGCGAGTCCCATCTCCAGATAGCGCCCCAGCAGGTTCATCGACTTGGCATGCCCACTGTGTGCAGCCTGCCGGTAAGCCTCAAGCGCAGCAGCCTGGTCTGCGGCGATACCCCTACCGGTACCCAGCATGTTGGCGTAGTTGTACAACCCCCAGTCGAGCCCTGCCTGAGCGGCCTGGCGGTAATGCTCGACGGCTTGCTCGAGCGCCTGTGCCCCGCCCCAGCCATGCTCCAGACAGCGCCCGAGCATGTTGTGCGCCATGGCACTGCCACTTTGAGCGGCGATGGCGAACCAGCGCCGGGCCAGCGCCGGGTCCCGTTCGATGCCGCGTCCATCCAGCAGAATCTGCCCAAGCAGCAGCTGCGCTTCAACCAGCCCCTGCCCTGCTGCCGCCAGAACAACCTGTGCGGCTTTGCCCGGGTTGTGCTCAAGCAACTGCTGCACTTGCTCGATATCGATCACTTCTTCACGGCGCAGACTGAATGTCACGGATCAGACCTCGACCCAGCGGCGCAACAGGTTGTGATAGGTACCGGTCAGCTGGATCAGCGCCGGATGGTCAGGCATGTCGGCCGTGAGTTGCTGGATGGCATTGTCCATCTCGAACAGCAACGCGCGCTGGCTGTCTTCACGCACCAGGCTCTGGGTCCAGAAGAATGCGGCATAACGTGCACCACGGGTAACCGGGTTGACCTTGTGCAGGCTGGTCCCCGGATAGAGCACCAGGTCCCCGGCCGCCAGCTTCACCTGCTGCACACCGTAGGTGTCCTGGATCACCAGCTCACCGCCGTCGTAGTCCTCGGGGTTGCTCAGGAACAGGGTTGAGGACAGATCGGTACGCACCCGCTCATGACTGCCACGGGGCTGGCGCAGCGCGTTGTCGATGTGAAAACCGAAATTACCACCTTCACGGTAGCAGTTGATCAACGGCGGGAAGACCTTGTGCGGCAAGGCTGCCGACATGAACTGCGGGTGCTGCCACAACCGCTCGATCAGCGCCGTGCCGATCTCCTTGGCCAGAGGATGGCCTTCAGGCAGCTGCAGGTTGTGCTTGGCCTTGGCCGACTGATAACCCGCGGTGATCTTGCCGTCGGCCCACCCGGTCCGCTCCAGCGCTTCACGGATACGCGTGACTTCCTCGGTGGAGAACAGTCCGGAAATGTGTAGCAGCATGGCGCGGGCACCTGAAAGCGGAAAGATGTCAATGGTATTGATTCCCATTGACTCACCACAACCCCTTTCTGAGGGGTGCGACGTTTCAGCACTGCAAACCCGCAGTTACAAATTGTAAAGAATGTAAATTTCGAACGAATAGCAATCTTTCTCAATTGTTACTCATATTTGTTTACATTATATTTCGCGGCCTTTGAATCCGGGGAAGGGGACCACCATGCCGCGTCACTACGTGCCAACCGCTGTCAGTTCACCACGCTTGCTCGCCTCTGCCATTGGTGTAGCGATTACTGCTACCTCTGCCGGACACCTGGCCTATGCCGCAGAGGCCGAGCCCGCCAAGAACGGCGCGATTGCCCTGGACGCTACCAGCGTCACCGGCCAGGCCGACGCGGCAAGCACTGATTACAAGGTAGAGAGTGCTTCTTCGCCGAAGTACACCGCACCGCTGGTGGACATTCCGCGCAGCGTGACCGTGGTCCCTCAGCAGGTCATCAAGGACACCAACGCCCTGAACCTGCAGGACGCCCTGCGTACTGTGCCAGGCATCACCATGGGTGCCGGCGAAGGTGGCAACCCGTCAGGCGACCGCCCTTTCATTCGCGGCTTCGACTCGCAAAGCTCGATGTACCTGGACGGTGTGCGTGATACCGGATCACAAACCCGCGAAATCTTCGCGATTGAGTCGGTCGAAGTCGCCAAGGGCCCGAACTCGACCATCGGCGGTCGTGGTGCGGCGGGCGGTACCATCAACCTGGTGAGCAAACGCGCACATTTGGGCAACTCCACCGACGCTGGCTTCACCTGGGGATCGGACCAGACCCAACGCTACACCTTCGACGGCAACTATCAGTTCCTCGACACCGCTGCGTTCCGCCTGAACCTGATGAGCCACGAAAGCAACGTCGCCGGCCGCGATGAGGTCAACTATGACCGTTGGGGCGTAGCGCCGTCGCTGGTCTTTGGTCTGGGTACCGAAACCCGCCTGAGCCTGGATTACTACCACATGGAAAGCGATGACCTGCCCGATTCAGGCATCCCTTACAGCCTTAAATCCGGCAGCTCCGCCAATCGTACATCGGCAAATCCCGACAAGCCGACTGATGGCGGCGACAGCGACAACTTCTACGGCCTGGTGGGTCGCGACTTCTTCAAGAGCCGCGCAGATATCGCCACCATCGCGCTGGAACATGACCTGAGCGATTCGCTGACCATCAAGAACACCCTGCGCCACGGCAACACCCTGCAGGACTACATCTACAGTCAGCCTGACGACAGCAAGGGCAACATCCTCAAGGGTGAAGTCTGGCGTCGCCCGAACAACCGCGTCGCCAATACCAGCACCACCACCAACCAGACCGACCTGTTCGGCGAGGTGTACATCGGCGGGTTCAAGAACACCTTCTCTACCGGTATCGAGTTGAGCCGCGAAGCTTCGACCAAGGAAGGCTACGACGTTACCGGCTTCAAGTCGGGCGACTGCTCCAAGGGTGAAGGCCTGATTCCTGGTGTGTGCACCTCGTTCCCCAACCCCGACCCGAATGAAGCCTGGGGTGGTAGCGTCAGCCGCACCAACGCCGGTGCCGACACCACCAGTAACACCCGCGCCATCTACCTGACCGATACCCTGGAACTGGATCCTGCTTGGCTGCTGACCATGGGCTTGCGCTACGACCATTTCGACACCAAGGCCAAGACCAAAGCCGCCACTGGCGCCACCAGCTTCAAGACCGAAGACACCAGCGAATTCATTACCGGGCAATTGGGTCTGACCTGGAAGCCAACCGACAACGGTAGCGTTTACATTTCCTATGCGACGTCGGCAACCCCGGCCGGGGCTGCGCTGGGTGAAGGCAGCGACGGCAACCCATTGCTGACGGCCACCACCACCAGCGAGCTGAAGCCTGAAGAAACCACCAACTATGAAATCGGTACCAAGTGGGACCTGCTGGACCAGCGCCTGAACCTGACCGCGGCGATCTTTCGCACCGAGAAGGAAAACGCCCGGGTTCTGGTCGATGCCAACACCTATCAAAACGCCGGCAAAAGCCGCGTTGACGGCCTGGAGTTGACCGCCACCGGCAAACTGAGCAACGACTGGCAAGTGTTCGCGGGCTACACCTACATGGACGCCAGGCTGATCGACGGCGGCGCTCAGACGGTGAACAAAGTACTGATCGACGGTTATAACGACGGCAATCAGATGCCCAACACGCCGAACAACAGCCTGACCTTGTGGACCACTTACAACGTCACGCCGAAATTCACCGTCGGTGGCGGTGCCTTCTACGTCGACGATGTATTTGGCAACGTGACCAACAGCGTGATGGTCGATTCGTACTGGCGCTATGACGCCATGGCCAGCTACAAGCTGACCAAGAATGTCGACCTGCAGCTGAACGTGCAAAACCTCACCAACGAGGTCTACTACGACAAGGCTTACGCGGCTCACTACGCCAACCAGGCTGCCGGACGCACCGCCCTGCTGAGCACCAACTTCCACTTCTGAGTGCGTTGACCGGCAAGCCCCGTTCATTTCGGTGAACGGGGCTTTTGTGTATCAAGGCATAATGCGCGACGCATTCGTATTTGCGGCAAGACAAGGTGATCGATGTGGTGAAGAAATCGCTGTTTCAGCTGCACTGGTTCTTCGGTATTACGGCCGGCCTGGTGCTGGCCCTGATGGGCATTACCGGGGCAATCTGGTCGTTCCAGGATGAATTGCTGCAGCTGTTCAACCCCGACGTACTTAAAGTCGAAGTACGTCAGGAGGGTGTGTTGCCGATGCCCGAACTGGTCAGAAGGATCGAGGCCGAACAGGGTGACAAGGTCGCCATGCTCTCAGTCCAGCCCCAAAGCGACAAGGCGGCGCGCGTTTTCTTCACCCCGCCACCCGGTGAACGCCGGGGCCTGATGCGCTATGCCGACCCTTATACCGGCAAGTTGCAGGGCGATGTCGCCGGTCAAGGCTTCTTCGACCTGATGCTGCGGTTGCACCGTTTTCTGGCCATGGGCGACACCGGCCGGCAGATCACCGGCGCCTGCACGCTCATGCTGATTTTCTTCTGCCTCTCCGGCCTGTACTTGCGCTGGCCGCGCAAGGCGCTGAACTGGCGGGTGTGGCTGACCCTGGACTGGGCCAAGAAGGGCCGTGCCTTCAACTGGGACCTGCATGCCGTGTTCGGCACCTGGTGCCTGCTGTTCTATCTGCTGTTCGCCATCACAGGTCTGTTCTGGTCGTATGAGTGGTACCGCGAAGGCCTGAACAAGCTGCTGGCCGATGGCCCCGCCGCCGGCCAGCAGCACAAGCGTGGCGAAGGCCGCGGACGTCCAGGTGGCGCGCCGGGCAAAGAGGCCAAGCCGCTGGTGGTCGACTACGACGCCATCTGGAACAACCTGCAAACCGCCGCGGGCCAGACCATGACCAGCTACAACCTGCGCCTGCCGCCTGCCGGTGGGCAACCGGCGACCCTCTTCTACTTGCTCGAAGGCGCCGAACACGAACGTGCGCTCAACACCCTGACCCTCGATCCGGCCAACGGCCAGGTGAAAAAGCACGAGCGCTACGCCGACAAATCGTTCAAGGCGCAACTGCTGGCTAGCGTCTACGCCCTGCATGTGGGCAGCTACTTCGGCCTCACCGGGCGCATCCTGGTGACCATTGCCAGCCTGACCATGCCTTTGTTCTTTGTCACCGGCTGGTTGCTGTACCTCGATCGTCGGCGCAAAAAGCGTCAGGTGCGGGCCGCACGCAGCACCCTGACGCCGTCCGATACGCAGGGCAATGGCTGGATCGTGGGCTTTGCCAGCCAGAGCGGTTTCGCCGAACAGCTGGCCTGGCAGAGTGCCGGACAACTGCAAGCCGCCGGTTTGCCGGTACAGGTGCGGCCACTGGCCGAACTGAGCGAAAACGACCTCAACCAGGCTGAACGCGCGCTGTTCGTGGTCAGTACCTTCGGCGACGGCGAGGCGCCGGACAGTGCCCGCGGCTTCGAACGCAAAGTGCTCGGCCAGCCTTGGGCGCTGGACAACCTGAACTACGCCCTGCTCGCTCTCGGGGACCGGCAATACCCGCAATTTTGTGGCTTTGCCCGACGCCTGCAGGCCTGGCTTGGCGAGCGTGGTGCCACACGCGCATTCGCCACGGTAGAAGTCGACAGTGCAGACCCTGCGGCCCTGCAACACTGGCAGCAGCAACTGGCTCAGTTGACCGGCAGTCAGCCACCGGTTGCCTGGCAGGCGCCTGCATTCGCCAGCTGGACCCTGGTTGAGCGCACATTGATGAACCCTGGCAGCCAAGGTTCAGCGGTGTACCTGCTCGGCCTCAAGCCAGAGCAACCGGCGCAATGGCAGGCGGGTGACCTGGTGGAGATCCTGCCACGCAACAGTCCACATAAACTTGAACAGTTCCTGCGCGGACTGGGGCTTGAGGGTGAATCTGCCGTACAGGTCGACGGCCTGCAGGAAAGCCTGCTTCAGGCCCTGGCCAGCCGCCAGTTGCCCAGCAGCCGCGAGCATCTGGTCGGCCTGCATGCCCAGGCCTTGGTCGATGCGCTGATTCCGCTGGCGGCGCGCGAATACTCGATCGCCTCGATTGCCAGCGAGGGTGTCCTGGAACTGATCGTGCGTCAGGAGCGACATGCCGACGGCAGCCTCGGCCTCGGCTCCGGCTGGCTGACCGAGTACCTCGCTGTGGATAACAGTGTCAGCTTGCGTCTGCGCAGCAACAGCGGTTTCCATTTGCCGGCAACGGCGACACCGATGATCCTGATCGGCAACGGCACCGGAATTGCCGGGCTGCGCAGCCTGCTCAAGGCCCGTATTGCCGCTGGTGAACAACGCAACTGGTTGCTGTTCGGCGAGCGCAAGCAGGCCCACGACTTCCTCTGTGCGCAAGAACTGCAAGGCTGGCTGCACAACGGTGAACTGGCGCGCCTGGACCTGGCGTTCTCCCGCGATCAGGCACACAAGGTCTATGTGCAGGACCGTTTGCGTGAACAGGCGGTTGAGCTGCGTCACTGGCTGGATGAGGGCGCGTCGATCTACATCTGTGGCAGCCTGCAAGGCATGGCCAGCGGAGTGGATGAGGTATTGAACGAAGTGCTTGGCGCTGCCGAGGTTGAGCGCTTGATCGAGCTTGGGCGCTACCGGCGGGACGTGTACTGATGATCGCGGGCCAAGCCCGCTCCCACCGGGAGATCACCTTCAGCCGGGTGGGAGCGGGCTTGCCCCGCGATGAAGATCAATGCAGATCGAAGGTATCGGCATCCAGATTGGCCGGGAAGCGCGTACGGTAGGCCGACAGGTCAGCCGCACTCAACACCACGGTGAAAACACCATCCGCCTCTCCCGCGCTGAGCAGGCTCTCGCCCTGGAAGTCCAGGACCTGGCTGTCGCCAGAGTAGGCAAAGCCCTTGCCATCAGTGCCAACCCGGTTCACCGCCGCCACATAACACAGGTTTTCGATACCCCGCGCTGGCAACAAACGGTTCCAGTGCTGGCGACGCGCTGCAGGCCAGTTGGCGGTATACAGCAACAGGTCGGTGTCCTGGGCATCGCGACTCCACACCGGGAAGCGCAGGTCGTAACAGATCAGCGTGCGCACCCGCCAGCCCTTGACCTCGAACTGCACCTGCCGCTCGCCCGGGGTGTAGTGCTTATGCTCACCGGCCATGCGGAACAGGTGACGCTTGTCATAGAACAGAATCTCGCCATCCGGCCGCGCCCACAGCAGGCGGTTGCGGTGACTGCCATCGGCGGCCTGGATGATCACACTGCCAGTGACCACCGCATCGAGCTTTTTCGCCTGGCTCTTGAGCCACTTGTAGGTCGGGCCGTTCTCCGGTTCGGCCAGGCTCTCCGAATCCATCGAGAAACCGGTGGTGAACATTTCCGGCAGGATGATCAGATCGGCACCACGGGCCTGCTCCAGCAAGTTTTCGAAATGCTCGTAGTTGGCCAGGCGGTCCTGCCAGGCCAGGGTTGTCTGCACCAGGGCGACTTTCAGGTTAGGCAGAGCACTCAGATCGCGCATAGCTTCTCCGCTGCCTGACGCAGCGTCTCCTCGCGTTTGGCAAAACACAGGCGCACCAGGCGCTGTTCGGGAATGGGTTGCTGGTAAAACACCGATACCGGAATGGTCGCCACCCCGTGTTCACGGGTGAGCCACAGCGACATCTCGACATCGTTCAGGTCCGGGCGGATGGCTGAATAGTCCACCAGCTGAAAGTAGGTACCGGCGGTGCGGGTGAACTGGAAGCGCGAGGTGGCCAGCAGATCGCAGAACAGGTCGCGCTTGGCCTGGTAGAAGGCCGGGAGTTCTTCGACATGCTCTGGGTGCTCGGCCATGAAATCGGCCAGTGCCCATTGCAATGGAGTCACACCACAGAAGTTGACGTACTGATGGACCTTGCGCAGTTCGGCGCTCAAGGCCGGCGGCGCGACCACATAACCGGTCTTCCAGCCAGTCACGTGATAGGTCTTGCCGAACGAGCTGACGACAAAGGCCCGCTGGTACAGCGCTTCTATCGCTAGCACGCTGGCGTGCTGCACACCATCGAACACCAGGTGTTCATAGACCTCGTCACTGATCAGGTAGATATCGCGATCGGCGATCAGCAGCGCCAGCTTTTCCAGGTCATCGCGGCTGATCAGCGCGCCGCTGGGGTTATGCGGCGAGTTGAGGATGATCATCCGCGTACGCGGGCTCAGGGCGTCGCTGAGCTTCTGCCAGTCAATGGCAAATTGGCCATCGGTGAGCTGGACATGCACGCAACGTCCGCCAGCCAGTTCGACCGAAGGCTCGTAGCTGTCATAACACGGGTCGAAGACAATCACTTCGTCACCGGCACGGATCACCGCATGGATGGCGCAGAAGATCGCTTCGGTGGCACCCGGGGTAATGGTGATTTGCGTCTCGGCATCGACACTGACGCCATAGCTACGGGCGATCTTGGTCGCTACCTGCTGGCGCAACGCCGGTAAGCCGGTCATCGGGCAATACTGGTTGTGACCGGCAGCGATATGCCGGCCTGCTGCGTCGAGCAGGGCCTGAGGGCCATTGAAATCGGGAAAACCCTGGGACAGGTTCAAGGCGCCGGTTTGCACGGCGAGCTGGGACATAGTGGTAAAGATGGTGGTGCCGACGTTCGGCAACTTGCTACTGATCATGAAGCCCTCTTTCCTGCTGAACAATCCGGCGGTCAGGGACCGAGCATAGCGGATTGAGTGGTCAGGAAAAAGGTTGAAACCGTCGCAGGCCTATCGCGGGGCAAGCCCGCTCCCACAGTGTGTGATATCCCTGTGGGAGCGGGCTTGCCCCGCGATGATCTTAGCGCTTGTCCTTACGCTTCTTCTCGGCTTTCTTGTGGTGCGACATCAAGCGACGCTTCTTGTTGACCTGGCGGTCGGTCAGGGTGTTCTTGTTGCCTTCGTACGGGTTATCGCTGCCCTTGTACTCGATACGGATCGGCGTACCGACCAGCTTGAGCACCCGACGATAGGTGTTTTCCAGGTAGCGCGAGTAAGACTTGGGTACTTTCTCGACCTGGTTGCCGTGGATCACGATGATCGGCGGGTTGGCACCACCGAGGTGGGCATAGCGCAGCTTGATCCGGCGACCGTTGACCATCGGCGGCTGGTGATCGCTGACCGCGTCTTCGAGGATCTGGGTCAGGCGGCTGGTCGGCCAGCGGGTGACCGCCGACTTGAAGGAGTTCTGCACCGACTGGTACAGGTTACCGACGCCAGTACCGTGCAGGGCCGAAATGAAGTGAATGTCGGCGAAGTCAACGAAGAACAGCCGGCGCTCCAGCTCGGTCTTCACGTAGTCGCGTTCGCCCGGCTGCATGCCATCCCACTTGTTCAGGGCGATGACGATGGCGCGACCGGCTTCCAGGGCAAAGCCCAGCAGGTTCAGGTCATGGTCAACCACGCCTTCGCGGGCATCCATGACGAAGATGACCACGTTGGCATCCTTGATCGCCTGCAGGGTTTTGACCACGGAGAATTTTTCGACTTCTTCGTGGATCTTGCCGCGCTTGCGCACCCCGGCGGTGTCGATCAGGGTGTACTTCTCTTCGTTACGCTCGAAGGGAATGTAGATACTGTCGCGGGTGGTGCCGGGCTGGTCGTAAACGATCACCCGGTCTTCACCGAGCATACGGTTGACCAGCGTCGACTTGCCGACGTTCGGACGACCGATGATGGCGATCTTGATGCCATCTTTCTCGCTCGGGCCTGGGATGCGCACCGCTTCCTCGCCTTCGGCGACGTCGGTATCGATCTCTTCGACATTGTCCCGCGGGAAGTCGCTGAGCACGGCTTCCAGCAGGTTGTTGACGCCACGACCCTGGGCGCCGGCAACACCAATGGCGTTACCCATGCCCAACGGCGAGAACTCGGCAATCGCGATCTGCGGATCGATGTTGTCGATCTTGTTCGCCACCAGGAACGAGCGCTTGTTGCGCTTGCGCAGGTGCTCGGAAATCATCTGGTCGGCGGCGGTCAGGCCGGCACGGGCGTCAACCAGGAACAACACCACATCGGCTTCTTCGATGGCCAGCAGTGACTGCTCGGCCATTTTTTCGTCCATGCCGTGCTCGTCACCGGAAATACCACCGGTGTCGACCAGGATGTACGAGCGGCCTTGCCAGCTTGCTTCACCGTATTGACGGTCACGGGTCAGCCCGGACAGGTCGCCGACGATAGCGTCACGGGTCCTGGTCAGGCGGTTGAACATGGTGGATTTACCGACGTTCGGTCGGCCCACCAGGGCGATTACGGGAACCATACGGCTCTCCACTTCATAAATTCGGAAAATACAAAGGCCGCTGCACTGCAGCGGCCGGAGTTCGGGCGGCACCCGAAGTGCCGCAGCCCGAGGCCTGCACGGCCTCAAGCATAGCCTCAGCGGATGGTCAGCGCCTCGAGCTTGCCGCTGTTGCCGTACACATAGATGGTGTCACCCACCACCAGCGGACGGGCGCGCAGGCCATCGCTGTCGATACGCTCACGACCGACGAAGCGACCGTCGACCTGGCTGAGCAGGTGCAGGTAGCCTTCCAGGTCACCTACTGCTACATAGCTGGAGAACACTTCCGGCGCCGACAATTGACGACGTGCCAGCGAATCGTTGCTCCACAGGGCGCTCGAAGAGCGCTCGTCGATGCCTTCCACGGTACCCGAAGCCAGGCTCACGTAGACGTTACCGAAGCCCTGGGCCACACCGGTGTAGCTGGAAGCATCACGCTGCCACAGCACCCGGCCGCTTTCCAGATCCAGACCGGCAACCCGACCCTGATAGCTGGTCACGTACAGCGTACCGCCAGACAGCAGCAGGCCACCGTCGATATCGACCACGCGGTCAAGCTCCGAGCGACCTTGCGGGATCGCCACACGCTGTTCCCAGACCGGCACACCGTTACGGGTATCCAGGGCAATGACCTTACCGGTCGACAGGCCCGCAACCGCCAGGTGATTGGTCACGATCGGCGCACCGGTACCACGCAGGGTCAGTACCGCCGGGGTGCTTTCGTAGATCCAGCGGCGATCACCGGTGCTGGCATCCAGACCGATCACACGGTCATCCTGGGTTTGCACAACCACCACGTCGCCGTTGGTGGCAGGTGGCGCCAGCACTTCACTGGTCACGCGCGAACGCCAGCGTTGCTCACCGGTGCTGGCATCCAGGGCGATCACTTCACCGCGCAGGGTACCGAGCATGACCATGCCGTAGCCGACGCCAACAGCGCCGGAGACAGGCAGTTCAAGGTCCTTTTTCCAGGCCACGTCGCCGGTATTGCGGTCCATGGCCATCACCACGCCGGTTACATCGGCGGCGTAGATACGATCGTTCTCGATCGCCGGGACCAGCATGTTGAAGGATTCGCCCTGACCGTCACCGATCGAACGGCTCCATTGCTTCTTCAGAACCACTTCTTCGGTGAACTTGGTCAGCTCGGCCGGCGGCAATTCCTTTTTGCTGTTGCTGCTGCAACCCGCGGCCAGAATGGCCAGGGTCAGCACTGCTGCATGTTTCCAACCGATCACGTCACGCATCCCCTTTGGCCAGGTCGTCGAGCTTGAGTTGCAAACCACCGATCGCGGCGTCGTCAGACAGCGCGTCCTTGGCCTTTACGTATGCGGCATGGGCATCAGCAGTACGACCCAGCTGTACCAGCAGGTCGCCCTTGAGCTCTTCACGGCTGGCCAGGAACGCTTTGTCGGCGTCGCCTTCCAACAGTTTCAGTGCCTCATCAACCTTGTTCTGGGCAGCCAGGACACGGGCCAGACGCTGACGGGCGATTTCTCCCAGCGTAGCGTCAGCCGGCTTGTCGACGACCGACTTGAGTTCGGCAGCAGCGTCATCGAGCTTGCCAGCCTCGACCGCGACCTTGGCCACGAACAGGCTGCCATACTGGGCATAGGCGCTACCGCCAAACTCGTTCTTGAGCTTGCCGGACAGTTCCGCGACCTTGGCCGCATCCGGCTCGCCGCTTGGCGTCAGGGTAGTTTCCAGCAGGGCCTGATAAAGGTTCGAGGCGCCTTGCGACTGGTTGCCCTGGTACTTCTGGAAGGCTTGCCAGCCAAACACTATTACCAGTGCCAGCAGGCCGCCGGTTACCAGTGGCTTGCCATTACGCTGCCACCAGTCCTTGAATGCCGCCAGCTGTTCATCATCGGTACTCGACACCCCAATACTCCTTTTCACCAAATCGGCTGTTGACCCGCTTCACGCCTGCGCGAGGGAAGCTTCCAGGTGCTCTGCCAGAGCATCCCAGGCAATGTTTTGTTGTTCGCCCTGGCCACGCAGGGGTTTGAAACCTACCACTTGTTGCGCCAGTTCGTCGTCCCCCAGGATCAAGGCGAACAGCGCGTTGCTCTTGTCGGCCTTCTTGAACTGACTCTTGAAGCTGCCGGCACCGGCATTGACCTGCAGGCGCAGATTCGGCAGGCGATCACGCAGGCGCTCGGTCAGGGCCAGGCCCGCCAGCTCGGCCTGCTCACCGAAGGCGCACAGGTAGACATCGACCTGACGGTTGATCGACTCGGGGACCTGCTCCAGGGTTTCCAGCAGCAGGATCAGACGCTCGATACCCATGGCGAAACCAACACCCGGGGTCGGTTTGCCGCCCATCTGCTCGACCAGGCCGTCGTAGCGGCCACCGGCGCAGACAGTGCCCTGGGAGCCGAGCTTGTCGGTGACCCACTCGAACACGGTCTTGCTGTAGTAGTCCAGGCCACGCACCAGCTTGGTGTTGATCACGAACGGGATCCCGGCGGCATCCAGACGCGCTTTGAGGCCGTCGAAATGCACCCGCGACTCTTCGTCCAGGTAGTCTTCGAGCTTCGGCGCGCCGACCAGCACCGCCTGGGTGTTGGCGTCCTTGCTGTCGAGGATACGCAGCGGGTTGGTCTTCAGGCGACGCTGGCTGTCTTCGTCCAGCTGCTCCAGACGCGCCGAGAGGAACTCGACCAGCGCATCACGGTAGCGCGCACGGGCTTCGCTGGTGCCCAGGCTGTTGAGCTCGAGCTTGACCGCGTCACGGATGCCCAGCAGGCCCCACAGGCGCCAGGTGAGCACGATCAGCTCGGCGTCGATGTCCGGACCGTCGAGGTTGAAGACTTCGACGCCGATCTGGTTGAACTGGCGATAGCGACCTTTCTGCGGGCGCTCGTGACGGAACATCTGACCGATGTACCAGAGTTTCTGCACCTGGCCACCGCCGCTGATGCCGTGTTCCAGCACAGCACGTACGCAGGCTGCAGTGCCTTCCGGACGCAGGGTCAGGGAGTCGCCGTTGCGGTCGGCGAAGGTGTACATCTCTTTTTCGACGATGTCGGTGACTTCACCGATCGAGCGCTTGAACAGCTCGGTGAACTCGACGATCGGCGTACGGATCTGACGATAGCCGTAGGTGTCCAGCAGGCCGGCGACGGTGCTTTCAAAATAGCGCCACAGCGGGGTCTGCTCGGGCAGGATGTCGTTCATGCCACGGATGGCTTGCAGCGATTTGCTCACGGAAAATCCTTACGAATCTGGGTATCAGCCACGGGCGATCAACGCCGCGTCGGCCTCGGCCTTTTCGGCCGCTTTCTGACGGATGAGCCGTTCCAGCTCATCGACCAGGTTGTCATTGGTCAGCTTCTGCGCAGGCTTGCCATCGATGTAGATCAGGTTCGGCGTACCGCCGGTCAGCCCCACATGGGCTTCCTTGGCTTCGCCTGGGCCATTGACCACGCAGCCGATCACGGCCACGTCCATCGGTACCAGCAGGTCTTCCAGGCGCCCTTCCAGCTCGTTCATGGTCTTGACCACATCGAAATTCTGCCGCGAGCAGCTCGGGCAGGCGATGAAGTTGATACCACGCGAACGCAGGTGCAGGGACTTGAGGATGTCGTAACCGACTTTTACCTCCTCAACCGGGTCTGCCGCCAGGGAGATGCGAATAGTATCGCCAATCCCTTCGGCAAGCAGCATACCGAGGCCGACTGCGGATTTCACCGTGCCCGAACGCAGGCCACCGGCTTCGGTGATGCCCAGGTGCAGTGGCTGGATGATCTGCTTGGCCAGCAGACGATAGGCTTCAACGGCCATGAACACGTCGGAGGCCTTGACGCTGACCTTGAAGTCCTGGAAATCCAGGCGATCAAGGTGTTCGACGTGACGCATGGCCGACTCGACCAGCGCCGCCGGGGTTGGCTCGCCGTACTTTTTCTGCAGGTCCTTTTCCAGCGATCCGGCGTTGACGCCGATGCGGATCGGGATGCCGCGGTCACGGGCCGCATCTACTACGGCGCGCACGCGGTCTTCACGACCGATGTTGCCCGGGTTGATGCGCAGGCAGTCGACGCCCAGCTCGGCAACGCGCAAGGCAATGCGGTAGTCGAAGTGGATATCGGCGACCAGCGGCACGCTGACCTGCTGCTTGATCCGGCCAAAGGCTTCGGCCGCGTCCATGTCCGGTACCGAGACACGAACGATGTCGACACCGGCATCAACCAGGCGGTTGATCTGTGCCACGGTGGCCGCGACATCGTTGGTGTCGGTGTTGGTCATGCTCTGCACGGCGATGGGTGCATCGCCGCCGACAGGAACATTACCTACCCAGATTTTTCGCGATTCGCGACGTTTGATCGGTGATTCGCCGTGCATGACTTATTGTCCCAACTTCAGGCGAGCAGTCTCGCCACTGGTGAACGGCGCAACGTCAACAGGCTGGCCGTTGTAGCTGACCTGCACGCCCCGGGCAAAGCCCAGGCGTACCGCAAACGGCGGCTTGCCGGTCAGGTCCAGGCTGTCGCCCTTGCGCTTGATGGCGCTGAACAGCACCTTGCCGTTGCCGTCGGTGACCGAAGTCCAGCAATCGGCGGTGTATTGCAGGTGCAGCTTGCCACTGCCGGCAAGCGCCGGGGCCGCTGGTGCCGGTGTAGCGGCAGGTGCGGTCGCAACCACCACCGGGGCTACAGGAGCGACGGGAGCAGGTACCGGCGCTGCAGCTACTGGAGCGGCGGGGGCAACGACGGGGGCAACAGGGGTACTGACAACCGGCGCGACCGGCGTGCTGCCCGGCGTTTGTGGCGCTGGCGCTGTTTCGGTCGGCTCAGTGGCCGCCGGAGCCTGTTCCAGGTTCAGCGGGGTGCTTTCCGGTTGCTGGGCGGCGCTGACCGCCTGGTCTTCAGGTTCGTCCAGCGGGTGGATCTGGGTCGTGCCGTCGGCGCTTTCGACCTCGACATGTTCCAGCGCCATGTTGACCAGGTCCTTGCTGCCCTGGCTGCTCTGGTCCTGCCACCAGAAGAAACCACCACCGATCACCACGACCAACAGCAACAGGCTGACGACCCGCAGAATGTTGTGCGACAGCCGCACCGGCTCTTCGATGCGACCCAGCGCGTGCACGTCGCTGCCCTGGGCGTCGGTACCGGTGCATCGGTCAAACGCTTGCACCAGCGGAGCCTGATCCATGTCCAGCAGCTTGGCATAGGCACGGATGTAGCCACGGGCGAATGTGTGACCAGGCAGCTTGTCGAAGGCGCCGGCTTCAAGGTTGTTCAAGGAACTCACGGTCAGGTTCAGCTTGTGAGCCACTTCGGCTTGCGACCAGCCCCTGTTTTCACGGGCCTGACGCAGAGTCTCACCTGGATTCTCGCGAGTCGCTGCTGCTACTTCGGGATGCGCCGCTTTCATCATTGCTCCGACAGGTATTGCTGATATTCCGGCGTACCGGGATAAAGTCGTTGTAATTGCAGGCCCAGATCGGTGGCCTTGTTCCGCTCTTCGAAGACGTTGGCCAGGCGACTGCCCAGCAGCAAGCTGCGGGCACTGTGGTCGCTCAGCTGGCTGAAACGATCGTAGTAGTCACGGGCCGGCACATAATGCCTGTCTTCGTAAGACAACTCAGCCATTTCCAGCAACGCGCGTGGTTGCTGCTGATTGAGCCGTAAAGCTTTTACCAGGTATTCCTGCGCCTGGTCGCGCTGGCCCAGCCGCAAGGCGGTCAGACCGAGACTCTCGAACACGCGTGAACGCTCAGGATACAGGGTATCGGCCGCAGCTTGGGCAAACATCTGCTGCGCCTGGACGTATTGCCCCTGAGCATAAAGGAAACTGCCGTAATTGTTACGGGTCCGCGTGTCGTCCGGGCGACTGGCCAGGGCTTTGCGATAGTGCTTGTGCGCCAGTTCCGGCTCGTCCTCCGCCTGATACACCAAAGCCAGGGCACCGTTTGCAGCGGCGTCCTGGCTATCGAGATCAAGCGCTTTTTTCAGCGGCCCTTTGGCCTGTTCGGTCAAACCTTGTTGCAAATAACCCAACCCCAACTGCACGTAGGCCTGCCCGGCCTGTGCGCGCCCTTCACGCGTCGCCAGCGTGTCCGAACTCCCGCCGGACACGCAGCCTGCAAGCAGGGCGAGCGACAGAATCGACAGCGCGACGCGCAAGGTCATGGAGTTCCTCTCTTCAGTTGCTAGCGGCGCTGTCTTGCATTTCGCCATCGGCGTTCAACTGACGCACGGCGATATAGCGCTCGCTACGGCGGGTCCGGTCCATCACCTGCCCTACCAGCTGGCCACAGGCGGCATCGATGTCTTCACCACGGGTGGTGCGCACCGTCACGTTGTAGCCGGCGTGATGCAGGTGGTCCTGGAAACGGCGGATGGCGTTGTTGCTCGGCCGCTCGTAACCGGAATGCGGGAACGGGTTGAACGGGATCAGGTTGATCTTGCACGGCACGTCCTTGAGCAGCTCGGCCATTTCCACAGCGTGTTCGAGCTTGTCGTTGACGTCCTTGAGCAGGGTGTACTCAATGGTCAGTACGCGCTTCTCACCGAGTTGCGACATGTAGTTCATGCACGACGCAAGCAGGACCTTGAGCGGGTACTTCTTGTTGATCGGCACCAGTTCGTTGCGCAGCGCATCGTTCGGCGCGTGCAGCGACAGGGCCAGGGAGACGTCGATGTGCTTGGCCAGCTCATCGATCATCGGGACTACGCCGGAGGTGGACAGGGTCACCCGGCGCTTGGAAATGCCATAGCCGAGGTCGTCCATCATCAAATGCATGGCGGCGACCACGTTGTCGAAATTCAGCAGCGGCTCACCCATGCCCATCATCACCACGTTGGTGATGGCACGGTCGATGGTGGCGGGAATGCTGCCGAACGATTTGTTGGCAATCCACACCTGGCCGATGACTTCGGCGGCGGTGAGGTTGCTGTTGAAGCCTTGCTTGCCGGTGGAGCAGAAACTGCAGTCCAGGGCGCAACCGGCCTGGGACGAGACACACAGGGTGCCACGCTTGCCCTGGGGGATGTACACGGTCTCGACGCAGCTGCCGGACGCCACACGCACCACCCATTTACGGGTGCCGTCGCTGGAGATGTCCTCGCTGACCACTTCCGGACCGCGAATCTCGGCAACAGCCTTGAGCTTTTCGCGCAAGGCCTTGCCGACATTCGTCATGGCGTCGAAATCATCGACGCCAAAGTGGTGAATCCATTTCATTACCTGACCGGCACGGAAACGCTTCTCCCCGATAGAGTCGAAGAATTTTTCCATTTCCGGCTGGGTCAGCCCCAACAGGTTAGTTTTGCCAGTCGATGTCGTCATGGATTCACCCTCACCCGTAAGCTTTCGCTTAGCGAGTGGTTACCTCGGTAGCTGCGAAGAAGTAAGCGATTTCGCGAGCAGCAGCGGCTTCGGAGTCCGAACCGTGAACGGCGTTGGCGTCGATGGATTCAGCGAAGTCGGCGCGGATGGTGCCTGGAGCAGCTTCTTTAGGGTTGGTAGCGCCCATCAGCTCACGGTTCAGAGCGATGGCGTTTTCGCCTTCCAGAACCTGAACAACAACTGGACCGGAGGTCATGAAGGCAACCAGGTCGCCGAAGAAGCCACGGGCGCTGTGCTCAGCGTAGAAGCCTTCAGCTTCGGCTTTGGACAGTTGCTTGATTTTCGAAGCAACGATTTTCAGGCCAGCGTCTTCGAAACGGGTGGTGATCTTGCCGATCACGTTTTTAGCAACGGCGTCAGGCTTGATGATCGAGAAAGTACGTTGAACAGCCATGGTGAAACTCCAGAAACGTTGAGTGAAGCGAAAAATTAAACCCGCGAATTATACGCGGGTTCTGGGGGATTGCCTAACCTGCCGAGCGCGCTCAGTCGGCTTCTTCGATCCAGGCCGCCTGAATGGCTTCGAGAACCTTCTCGCCGCCACGCTGCGGATCGTCACTGAACTCCGGCAAAGCCAGCACCCACTGGTGCAGATCGACGAAGTTCACATAACGAGGATCGACTTCCGGCTTGCTTTCGGCAAGCTGGATTGCAATTTCAAGTACATCAACCCATTTCAGGCTCATGTCAGCTCCAGATCAATGCGGCGCTTCGGCGGCGTGGTTGAGGGAGTACTTGGGGATCTCGACCGTCAGGTCTTCGGTGCCGACCTTGGCCTGGCAAGTCAGGCGCGACGTCGGCTCCAGGCCCCAGGCACGGTCAAGATAGTCCTCTTCCAGCTCGTCGGCTTCATTGAGCGAGTTGAAGCCTTCGCGAATCACGCAGTGGCACGTGGTGCAGGCGCAGACGCCGCCGCAGGCGCTTTCGATTTCGATGTGGTTGTCATGCGCCACTTCGAGGATCGACTTACCTGTCTCGGCCTCTACAACCATGCCATCCGGGCAGAACTTCTCGTGGGGCAGAAAAATCACCTGCGGCATCTGTTACTCCTCGATCTCATTCAGGTTGCGCCCGGCCAACGCGGCTTTTACCGTCGAATCAAGGCGACGGGCGGCAAAGGCATCGGTCACCTGCGACAGACGCTTGGTCTGTTGCTCGATGGCGGCGCCATCGGTGCCGTTGATCAAATCACGCAAGTCTTGCATCTGTTGCTCGATGGCCAGACGCTCTTCGGCGTCCAGCAGGCGCTCGCCGTCGGCGTCCAGGGCGCCCTGCACCGCTTCGAGCAGGCGTTCGGCGTCGACCTGGTGCTCACGCAACTGGCGCGCAACCTTGTCGAAGCCGGCGTGTTCGAAGGAGTCCTTGAGCATGCGGGCGATTTCACCGTCGGTCAGCCCGTAGGACGGCTTGACCTGGATGCTTGATTCGACGCCCGAACCCAGCTCGCGCGCCGCAACGCTGAGCAGGCCATCGGCATCGACCTGGAAAGTCACGCGAATCTTCGCCGCACCGGCGACCATCGCCGGAATACCGCGCAGTTCGAAGCGCGCCAGGGAACGGCAGTCGCTGATCAATTCACGCTCGCCTTGCAGCACGTGGATCATCATCGCCGACTGGCCGTCTTTATAGGTGGTGAACTCCTGGGCACGGGCGACCGGGATGGTGGTGTTGCGCGGAATCACCTTTTCCATCAGCCCGCCCATGGTTTCAAGGCCCAGGGACAGCGGAATCACATCAAGCAGCAGCAGTTCGCCACCATCGCGGCGGTTGCCGGCCAGGGTATCGGCCTGAATCGCGGCGCCGATGGCGACCACCTGATCGGGATCGATTTCGGTCAACGGGGTACGCCCAAACAGGCTACCAACCGCCTCACGTACACGCGGCACGCGGGTCGAGCCACCGACCATAACCACTGCACCGACCTCTTCAAGCTCGACACCACTGTCACGCACGGCGCGACGGCAGGCTTTGAGGCTACGGGCAATCATCGGCTCGATCAGCGCGTCGAAGGCGCTACGGGTCAGCTCGGCCTGCCAGTTGCCATAGGCAACCGAAACCGAATCAGCATTGGTCAGGGCTTCCTTGGCCGCGCAGGCGGTTTGCAGCAACTGGCGCTGAGCCCCCGGATCAAGGTCCGAAGACAGGCCGGCCTGCTCGACGATCCAGCTGGCAATCGCGTGATCAAAGTCGTCGCCGCCCAGCGCGCTGTCGCCGCCGGTGGCCAACACTTCGAAGACGCCGCCGGTCAGGCGCAGGATCGAGATATCGAAAGTCCCGCCACCCAGGTCATAGATAGCCACCAGACCTTCGGCGTTCTGGTCCAGACCGTAGGCCACCGCCGCTGCGGTCGGCTCATTGAGCAGGCGCAGCACGTTCAGACCGGCCAGACGCGCTGCATCCTTGGTGGCCTGACGCTGGGCATCGTCGAAATAGGCAGGCACGGTGATCACCGCACCGACCAGCTCGCCACCCAGGGTTTCTTCAGCGCGCTGACGGAGAACCTTGAGGATATCGGCGGAGACTTCCACCGGGCTTTTCGGGCCCTGGATGGTCTCGATGAACGGCATGTGCGATTCACCGCCGACAAAGCGGTAAGGCAGTTGCTCACCCAGCTGTTTGACGTCCGCCAGGCCACGACCCATCAGGCGCTTGACCGACAGCACGGTATTGAGCGGATCGCTGGACGCGGCATCGCGCGCGACCTGACCGACATCGATGTGATCAGCGTGATAACGCACCGCCGAAGGCAGGATGACCCGGCCTTGGGCGTCAGGCAGGGGCTCGCTACGGCCGCTGCGCAGGGCGGCAACCAGGGAGTTGGTGGTACCAAGGTCAATCCCCACCGCCAGGCGGCGCTGGTGCGGTTGAGGACTCTGACCGGGTTCGGCAATCTGCAGTAGGGCCATGCTTATCTGAATACCAGGGGCGCCGCCAGAGGCAGCGCCGGGTTAATCGTCGAGGCGCTCTTCCAGCTGGCGCACTTCATAGGCGAGCTTGTCGAGAAACTGCATGCGGCGCATCAGGCGCTCGGCCTGTTCACGCTGCGCAGCATCATCCCAGCAGGCGGCGAAGTCCTCGTTGAGTGCTTCCTGGGCAGTTTTCAGGCGGCGCTTGAAAACGGCAACGCCATCGAGGTCGGCACTGTCCTGCAGGTCTTCGAGCTCTTCGCGCAATTGCATCTGCTGCAGCAGGAACTCGGGATCATGGACGGTGACTTCCTGCGGCACTTCATGGCCGCCGATCGCCAACAGGTAGCGGGCACGCCGGGGCGCGCTCTTGAGAGTCTGGTAGGCCTCGTTCAGCGCAGCGGAACGCTCCAGCGCAATGCGCTGTTCACGTTCTGAGGCGTCGGCGAAGCGATCCGGATGGACCTCGCGGGCCAGCTCGCGATAGCGAACGGCCAACTTGTCGAGATCCAGACGAAAGCCAGGTTGCAGGTCAAACAGGGCGAAATGACAAGGAGTACCCACGCGCAGCCTCAGACGTTGAAGCTTTCGCCGCAGCCACACTCACCGCGTACGTTGGGGTTGTTGAACTTGAAGCCTTCGTTCAACCCTTCCTTGACGAAATCCAGCTCGGTGCCGTCGAGGTACGTCAGGCTTTTCGGATCGATGATCACTTTCTGGCCATGGCTTTCGAAGACCTGGTCTTCGTCGGCCAGCTCATCGACGAACTCCAGCACATAGGCCAGGCCCGAGCAGCCGGTGGTGCGCACGCCAAGGCGAATTCCAACGCCCTTGCCACGCCCGTCAATGGAGCGCCGCACATGGTTGGCGGCGGCTTCTGTCATGCTGATAGCCATCGAGACTCCTTACCTGCAACAGGCGAACTTAGAGCAAACCTTTCTTCTGCTTGTAATCGCGCACGGCCGCCTTGATGGCGTCCTCGGCGAGTACCGAGCAGTGGATTTTCACTGGCGGCAACGCCAGTTCTTCGGCCAGCTGGGTGTTCTTGATGGTTTCGGCTTCGTCCAGGGTCTTGCCCTTCATCCACTCGGTAGCGAGGGAGCTGGAAGCGATGGCCGAACCACAGCCGTAGGTCTTGAACTTGGCGTCTTCGATGACACCCTGCTCGTTGACCTTGATCTGCAGGCGCATCACGTCGCCGCACGCCGGAGCGCCGACCATGCCGGTGCCGACATCCGGGTCTTCGGCATTCATCTTGCCGACGTTACGCGGGTTTTCGTAGTGGTCGATGACCTTTTCACTGTATGCCATGGTGCAATTCCTTCCTCATCAGAGAGCCGCTCTTGCCGGCGACTACTTAGTGCGCAGCCCACTCAATCTTGGAGATGTCGACGCCGTCTTTGTACATATCCCACAGCGGCGACAATTCGCGCAGCTTGGTCACGGCCTCGCAAACCTTCTGCGCGGCGTAGTCGATTTCTTCTTCGGTGGTGAAGCGACCGAAGGTGAAGCGGATCGAGCTGTGTGCCAGTTCGTCATTGCGGCCCAGGGCGCGCAGCACGTAGGACGGCTCAAGCGAAGCCGATGTACAGGCCGAACCGGACGAAACGGCCAGGTCCTTGAGCGCCATGATCAGCGACTCGCCTTCGACGTAGTTGAAGCTCAGGTTCAGGTTGTGCGGAATGCGCGCGGTCATGCAGCCGTTGATGTACAGCTCTTCCAGACCTTCAACCTGCTTGTAGAAGCGGTCGCTCAGAGCCTTGATGCGCAGGTTCTCGCTGGCCATCAGCTCTTTGGCGATGGCGAACGCTTCGCCCATGCCGACAATCTGGTGGGTCGCCAGGGTGCCCGAACGCATGCCGCGCTCGTGACCGCCGCCGTGCATGGTGGCTTCCAGGCGCACGCGAGGCTTGCGGCTGACGTACAGCGCGCCGATGCCTTTAGGGCCGTAGGTTTTGTGCGCCGAGAACGACATCAGGTCGACTTTCAGCTTTTGCAGATCGATTTCGACCTTGCCGGTCGACTGCGCGGCATCGACGTGGAACATGACGCCGCGGGCGCGGGTCAGTTCGCCGATGGCGGCGATGTCGTTGATGGTGCCGATTTCGTTGTTCACATGCATGATCGACACCAGGATGGTGTCATCACGCAGGGCCGCTTCAACCATGGCCGGAGTGATCAGGCCATCGGCGCCTGGCTCGATGTAGGTGACTTCGAACCCTTCACGCTCCAGCTGACGGGTGCTGTCCAGAACGGCCTTGTGCTCGATCTTGGAGGTGATCAGGTGCTTGCCCTTGGTGCTGTAGAAGTGCGCGACGCCCTTGATTGCCAGGTTGTCGGACTCGGTGGCACCGCTGGTCCAGACAATTTCCCGCGGGTCGGCATTGACCAGGTCAGCGACCTGGCGACGGGCGTTCTCGACCGCTTCTTCGGCTTTCCAGCCAAAGACGTGGGAGCGCGACGCCGGGTTACCGAAGTTTCCGTCGACCAGCAGGCAGTCGCTCATCTTCTGGGCAACGCGTGGGTCGACCGGTGTGGTCGCGGAGTAATCGAGGTAGATCGGCAACTTCATTGAATATCTCCTATCAGGCGGTCGCGCCGCGCGTCGAAACGGTCATTCGACGGCGGACGTCTCAATCTTGTCCAGCTGCGGTGCCCGGCCTGCGATACGACGCAGGTCCTGGCGCTGGGCGACTTCTTGTACCTCACGGCGAGTAACAAGGTCAGCCAGGCTGATGCCGCTGAGAAACTCGTGAATCTGCTGGCTCAGGTCACACCACAAGTGGTGTGTCAGGCAGGTGTCGCCA
Source organism: Pseudomonas putida (assembly GCF_028682475.1). Lineage (GTDB taxonomy): Bacteria > Pseudomonadota > Gammaproteobacteria > Pseudomonadales > Pseudomonadaceae > Aquipseudomonas > Aquipseudomonas putida_AG. The sequence goes on along the minus strand of NZ_JANHLE010000017.1, from coordinate 30,413 downwards.
GCGTGGCAATCACCCAGACCCTGGCAGCGCGTGGCGTCGACCGATTCATTGACCGCGTCGATAACCTGGGCGACCTGAATGCTCTCCATGCTTCGCGACAGCTGATAGCCGCCGCCAGGGCCGCGCACGCTGGAAACCAGACTGCTGCGGCGCAGCTTTGCAAACAGCTGCTCCAGATAAGAGAGGGAGATGCCTTGGCGCTCGGAAATGTCGGCCAGAGACACCGGCCCATGCTGCGCGTGCAACGCCAGGTCGAGCATGGCGGTCACGGCGTATCGGCCTTTTGTAGTCAGTCGCATGGCTAGTAGGTACCACGGGGTTACGGGATGGGAGCGAGTATGCTATTCCCGAGCATTTAAGTCAACTATAAGACCTAGTGCTTTAGTCGGGTTTACCGCAAGACGGCGGCCGAATGATAGCAAACTAAGGGGCGCCTGCGCACGCCCCTTCTGTCAATGCGTCGACGCGTCGCTACGGGCCTCATCCTTGATCTCGGCGAAGTCTTCCTCGCGCAGGACTGGCAGCTCCTTGGCACAGTAGTCACTGCCGAGGTTTTTCAGGGCGCCGCACATATCTTCCAGGCGCCCGTCGACTGCTTGCAGGTGATCGAGCAACTGACCAATGGCACGGGCTACCGGGTCCGGCATGTCCTCACTGACACCATAGGCATCGAAACCGATCTTCTCGGCCATGGCCTTGCGCTTGGCTTCAACCTCGGCGTCGGTCTTGACGATGATGCGCCCCGGGATACCCACGGCAGTAGCGCCCGCCGGTACTGCCTTGGTGACCACGGCGTTGGAGCCGATCTTGGCCCCGGCACCGACGGTGAAAGGTCCCAGCACCTTGGCACCGGCACCGACCACCACGCCATCTTCCAGGGTTGGATGGCGCTTGCCCTTGTTCCAGCTGGTGCCACCCAGGGTCACACCCTGGTACAGGGTGACATCGTCGCCGATCTCGGCCGTTTCACCGATCACGATTCCCATGCCATGGTCGATGAAGAAGCGCCGACCGACTTTGGCCCCCGGATGAATCTCGATACCGGTCATCCAGCGCCCGAAGTTCGATACCAGCCGGGCCAGCCACTTCCAGTCACGCTTCCACAATGCGTGAGCCGCCCGGTGCAACCAGATCGCATGCATGCCCGGATAGCAGGTCAGCACTTCAAAGGCGTTGCGCGCCGCCGGGTCACGATGGAAAACGCTCTGAATATCTTCACGCAGACGCTCGAACATTTACTGATCCTTGCGCTTATGCGGCTCGCCACGGGCTACTTTCTGGGTTTCCGTGAGAATGCCGCGCAAAATACTCATTTCCGAACGATTGACCGAGCTGCGCCCGTACAGCCGACGCAGACGCGGCATCAGGTGCTTGGGCTTTTCCGGGTCGAGGAAGCCAATGTCGACCAGAGTCTTTTCCAGGTGCTCGTAGAACAGTTCCATTTCATCCATGGTCGCCAGTTCGCTGCTGCGCACCGACGTCACTTCGAACTTCTCCACCTTCGAAGGCTGGCCTTCGGCGGCCAGCCAGGCCATGCGCACTTCGTACGCCAGCACCTGCACCGCAGCAGCCAGGTTCAGCGAACTGAAGTCGGGATTGGAAGGAATGTGCACATGAAAATGGCAGCGCTGCAGCTCTTCGTTGGTCAGGCCGGCGTATTCACGACCGAACACCAGGGCAATTTCCTCGCCCTGAAGGGCATGCTCGATGACCTTGCTGCCGCATTCGCGCGGGTCGACCAGCGGCCAGGGGATGCGCCGCTCGCGGGCACTGGTGCCGAACACCAGATTGCAACCGACCAGCGCTTCTTCAAGGGTGGCCACCACTTGCGCGCCGCCGAGCACATCATCGGCACCCGACGCCCGGGCATCGGCTTCATGAGAAGGGAAATCCTGCGGATCAACCAGCACCAGGCGCGACAAGCCCATGTTTTTCATGGCACGCGCAGCGCCGCCGATATTGCCGGGGTGGCTGGTATTGACCAGAACAACACGAATATTTTGCAGCAAGGCGAGCGCTCACAGACACGGGAAAGAAGCCGTAAATCTTACAGAAGGCACTGACTTTACGCTACGAAAGCAAATGCCACCCTTCTACGCAGAAAGTTTTCTGCTAGAATGTTCGGCTTTCTTTAACGACCCAGGTGAAACGTCCATGCAGCCCATGCTGAATATCGCGCTGCGCGCCGCCCGCAGCGCCAGTGAATTGATTTTCCGCTCCATCGAGCGCCTGGATACCATCAAGGTTGATGAAAAAGACGCCAAGGATTACGTCTCGGAAATCGATCGCGCCGCAGAGCAGAAAATCATTGATGCCCTGCGCAAGGCCTACCCGAACCACTCCATCTACGGCGAAGAAACCGGCCTGCACGCCGGCAGCGGCGAAGAAGGCAAGGACTACCTGTGGATCATCGACCCACTGGACGGCACCACCAACTTCCTGCGTGGCATTCCGCACTTTGCTGTCAGCATTGCCTGCAAATACCGTGGCCGCCTTGAGCACGCCGTGGTTCTGGACCCTGTCCGCCAGGAAGAATTCACCGCCAGCCGTGGCCGTGGCGCTCAACTGAACGGTCGTCGCCTGCGCGTCAGCTCCCGCACCAGCCTGGAAGGCGCGCTGCTGGGCACCGGCTTCCCGTTCCGCGACAACCAGATGGCTGACCTGGACAACTACCTGGGCATGTTCCGCGCCCTGGTTGGCCAGACTGCCGGCATCCGCCGCGCTGGCGCCGCCAGCCTGGACCTGGCCTACGTCGCCGCCGGCCGCTTCGATGCCTTCTGGGAATCGGGCCTGTCGGAATACGACATGGCTGCAGGCGCCCTGCTGATCCAGGAAGCTGGCGGCCTGGTGAGTGACTTCACCGGCGGTCACGACTTCCTTGAAAAGGGTCATATCGTTGCCGGTAACATCAAGTGCTTCAAGGCAGTGCTGACCGCTATCCAGCCGCACCTGCCGGCTTCGATCAAACGCTAAGCGTCGGTCGAGCATAAAAAAAGCACCCTTCGGGGTGCTTTTTTTTCGACCGCTTCGCGCTCGATCGCTGGCAAGGCCAGCTCCCACAAGTTCAGCCTGCATTGAACTAATGTGGGAGCCGGCATTGCCGGCGATGAGGCCATCACTGACCCGGCTGGGCCTCACTCAGGATCAGCTTGCCTTCTTTATCCAGCGGAATCTGCGCGCCCGGATCACGGTCCATGCGCACCTGGCCGACCTTTTCGCCAATCGAATACTTCACGTCATAGCCAACCACCTTCTCGCTCAGGTCGTTGACGGTATTGCAACGTGTTTGCGTGGTGGTGTAAGTATCACGCTCCTGCATGCCTTCCTGCACCTTGTTACCGGCATAGCCACCACCGACCGCACCGGCCACCGTGGCGATCTTTTTACCGGTGCCGCCACCAATCTGGTTACCCAGCAGACCACCCGCCAGAGCACCGACCACGGTACCGGCAATCTGATGCTGGTCCTTGACCGGCGCCTGACGCGTAACGGTCACGTCCTTGCACACTTCGCGCGGGGTCTTGACGGTCTGTTTGACCGGCTGCACCGCCAGCACCTCAGCGTATTCCGGTCCACTCTTGACCAGGTTATAGGTGGCTACAGCGCCTCCGGCTGTCACACCGACAGCCCCCAGAACCGCACCCACCAGCATTGACTTGTTCACGTGAACCTCCTGATCGTACCTGCGGGAACTTTGCCCGCCTTCTCCCTGCCTTGGAGCATAAAAAAAGGCGCGAGTTCAATACTCGCGCCTTCTTCTACGACGAACAGTGTGGGAAAAACCCTTATGGACGGTCGTCCACACCTTCGGCTTTAGCCGGAGGAATCAGGTCTTCACTGCTCAGATTCAGCCAGATCAGCACCACGTTGGCGATGTAGATCGACGAGTAGGTACCGGCCATCACACCGATGAACAAGGCCAGCGAGAAGCCCCACAGGTTGTCACCACCGAAGAACAGCAGTGCGGCGATGGCCAACAGGGTCGACACCGAGGTGGCCACAGTACGCAGCAGGGTCTGGGTGGTCGAGATGTTGATGTTCTCGATCAGCGAAGCCTTGCGCAATACGCGGAAGTTCTCACGTACCCGGTCGAATACAACGATGGTGTCGTTGAGCGAGTAACCGATGATCGCCAGTACCGCCGCCAGCACCGTCAGGTCGAAGGTGATCTGGAAGAACGACAGGATACCCATGGTCACGACCACGTCGTGCACCAGCGAAAGGATTGCACCCAGGGCGAACTTCCACTGAAAGCGGAACGCCAGGTAGATCATGATGCCGCCCAAGGCCAGCAACATGCCCAGACCACCCTGGTCGCGCAGCTCTTCACCGACCTGCGGACCGACGAACTCGACACGCTTGACCACCGCCGGGTTGTCGCTGCTGACTTTCTGCAGCGCCTCGGAAACGCGGTTACCCAGCATCGGGTCATCGCCCGGCATACGCACCAGCAAGTCGGTGGTAGCGCCGAAGCTCTGTACAACGGCGTCTTCGAAACCGGCCTTGACCAGTTCCTCGCGCACCTGGCCGAGGTTGGCCGGGCGCTCGTAGGTCAGCTCGATGAGCGTACCGCCGGTGAAGTCCAGGCCGAAGTTGAGGCCTTTATAGAACCAGCTGAACAGCGCCAGTACGGTCAGAAGCAGGGTGATGCCGAACGCAACGTTGCGCACACCCATGAAGTTAATGGTACGTAACATGGCAGCCCCTTAAACCCACAGCTTCTTGAGATCACGCCCGCCGCAGGTCAGGTTGACCATTGCGCGGGTAACCATGACGGCCGTGAACATCGAGGTGAAAATCCCGAGGGACATGGTAACCGCGAAGCCCTTGACCGGACCGGTACCCATGGCGAAAAGGATGCCGCCGACCAGCAAGGTGGTCAGGTTGGCGTCGACAATCGCGGTATAGGCACGGTTGAAGCCTTCGTGGATAGCACGCTGGATCGACATGCCATTGGCCAGCTCTTCGCGAATCCGCGAGAAGATCAGCACGTTGGCGTCAACCGCCATACCCATGGTCAGGACGATACCGGCGATGCCCGGCAAGGTCAGGGTTGCACCCAGCAACGACATCAGCGCCAGCAGCATGACCATGTTACCGGCCAGGGCGACGGTGGCGATCAGACCGAAGAAACGGTAGATGGCCATGATGAACAGCGAGACGAACAGCATGCCCCACAGCGATGCATCGATACCCTTGGTGATGTTGTCGGCACCCAGGCTCGGGCCGATGGTGCGTTCTTCAGCAAAGTACATCGGTGCAGCCAGACCACCGGCACGCAGCAGCAGGGCCAGTTCGGAGGATTCGCCCTGACCGTTCAGGCCAGTGATACGGAACTGGCTGCCCAGCGGCGACTGGATGGTCGCCAGACTGATGATCTTCTTCTCTTCGGTGAAGGTCTGGACGGCGACGTCCTTCTCTACGCCATCAACCACCTGCTTCACATAGCGCGTGGTTGGACGCTGTTCGATGAAGATCACCGCCATGCTACGACCGACGTTGCTACGCGTGGCGCGGCTCATCAGTTCGCCGCCATGACCATCCAGACGGATGTTCACTTGCGGACGGCCCTGCTCGTCGAAGCTGGCCTGGGCGTCGGTCACCTGGTCACCGGTGATGATCAGGCCACGTTCGACAGCGGCCGAACGACCACCTTCACGGAACTCGAAGGTTTCGGTGGTGGCTTTCGAAGCACCCGGCTCGGCGCCCAGACGGAACTCCAGGTTGGCGGTCTTGCCGAGGATACGCTTGGCCTCGGCAGTGTCCTGCACGCCTGGCAGCTCGACCACGATGCGGTTGGCGCCCTGGCGCTGCACCAGCGGCTCGGCTACGCCCAGCTCGTTGACCCGGTTACGCACCGTGGTCAGGTTCTGCTTGATCGAGTACTCACGGATTTCCGCGACCTTGGCCGGGGTAATCGCCAGACGCAGCACCGACAGGCCATTACGCTCGGTGGTGGTCAACTCGAAATCATTGAAATTCTTGCGGATCAGGCTACGGGCCTGTTCGCGGGCGTCATCATCGGAGAAGCCCAGCTGAATGCCGCCATCTTGTTGCGGCAGGCTGCGATAGCGCACGCGCTCTTTGCGCAGCAGGCTTTTGACTTCGCCTTCATAGACTTTAAGACGGGCCGCCATGGCCTTGTCCATGTCTACTTCCAGCAAGAAGTGCACACCACCGGACAGGTCCAGACCCAGCTTCATCGGGCTTGCACCTAGATTGCGCAGCCATTGCGGAGTGGTCGGGGCCAGGTTCAGTGCGACCACGTAGTCGTCGCCCAATGCCTTGCGCACTACATCCTTGGCTGGAAGCTGATCTTCCTGCTTGGTCAGACGCAGCAATGCACCTTTGCCCTTGTCGCCCAGGCTCGCGGCCTTGACCTGGATACCGGCTTCGACGAGCGCTTTGCTCGCGCGATCCAGATCCGCCTGAGTGACCTGCAGCGCCGTGCTGGCACCACTGACCTGGACGGCCGGATCATCAGGGTAGAGGTTGGGAGCGGAATAAATAAAACCGATCGCCAGTACCACCAGGATCAGTACGTATTTCCACAGAGGGTATTTGTTCAGCATCACGCCGCCCGTTCAAGACGCGGGGCGCCTTGCGCGCCCCGTCGATTGGTAAAAAACTGAAACTTAGATCGCTTTGAGCGTACCTTTTGGCAGGGTCGCGGCAACGGCGCCCTTCTGGAACTTCAGTTCAACGTTGTCGGACACTTCCAGTACCACGAAGTCATCGGCAACTTTAACGATCTTGCCAGCGATACCGCCATTGGTGACAACTTCATCACCTTTTTGCAGGTTGCTCAGCAGATTCTTCTGCTCTTTGGCACGTTTGGCCTGTGGACGCCAGATCATCAGGTAGAAGATGACCAGGAAGCCGACCAGGAAAATCCACTCAAAGCCGGTACCGGCTGGGCCGGCGGCAGGGGCAGCGGCGTCCGCGTAAGCGGCGGGGATCAGAAAGCTCATTTAGCACTCCAGTTGCAATCAGTACTTGTTAGGGATCGACAGAACATCAGTCCAAGGGCGGCACAGGCAGCCCGCGCTTGGCGTAAAAGGCATCGACAAAGGCGGCCAATGTACCTTGTTGAATAGCCTCGCGTAAACCAGCCATCAAACGCTGGTAATGGCGCAAGTTATGGATCGTATTCAACATACTGCCCAACATTTCGCCACACTTGTCCAGGTGATGCAGATAAGCACGGGAGAAGTTCTGGCAGGTGTAGCAGTCACAGGTCGGATCCAGTGGCGAATCATCATGGCGATGGAACGCGTTACGGATTTTCAGCACGCCGGTATCGATAAACAGATGGCCGTTGCGCGCGTTGCGCGTGGGCATCACGCAATCGAACATGTCGACGCCGCGGCGCACACCCTCAACGAGATCCTCCGGCTTGCCTACCCCCATAAGGTAACGAGGTTTGTCAGCCGGCATCCGGCCTGGCAGGTAGTCCAGCACCTTGATCATCTCGTGCTTGGGCTCACCCACCGACAGACCGCCAATGGCCAGGCCGTCGAAGCCGATCTTTTCCAGGCCTTCGAGTGAACGCATGCGCAGGTTCTCGTGCATGCCGCCCTGGACAATACCGAACAGCGCCGCGGTGTTGTCACCGTGAGCATTTTTCGAGCGCTGGGCCCAGCGCAGCGACAGCTCCATGGAGACGCGCGCGACGTCTTCATCGGCCGGGTACGGGGTACATTCGTCGAAGATCATCACCACGTCGGAGCCCAGGTCACGCTGCACCTGCATCGACTCTTCGGGGCCCATGAACACCTTGGAGCCATCGACCGGCGAGGCGAAGGTCACGCCTTCTTCCTTGATCTTGCGCATGGCACCCAGGCTGAACACCTGAAAACCACCGGAGTCGGTGAGGATCGGACCCTGCCACTTCATGAAATCGTGCAGGTCGCCGTGAGCCTTGATCACCTCGGTACCCGGGCGCAGCCACAGGTGAAAGGTGTTGCCGAGGATCATGTGCGCGCCGATGGCCTCGATGTCGCGCGGCAACATGCCCTTGACCGTGCCATAGGTGCCCACCGGCATGAACGCCGGGGTTTCGACCACACCACGGGGGAACGTCAGGCGGCCGCGACGGGCTTTGCCGTCGGTGGCCAGCAGTTCGAAGGACATACGACAGGTGCGACTCATGCTTGATCCTCGGGGCCGCGCGGCGCCGGATTGCGGGTGATGAACATGGCATCACCGTAACTGAAGAAGCGGTACCCGTTCTCTACCGCCGCCGCGTAGGCAGCCATGGTTTCGGGGTAACCGGCGAAGGCCGAAACCAGCATCAGCAGCGTGGATTCAGGCAAATGGAAGTTGGTGACCAGGGCATCGACCACATGGAACGGCCGGCCCGGGAAGATAAAGATGTCGGTGTCGCCACTGAACGCCTTGAGCACGCCGTCACGGGCGGCGCTTTCCAGCGAACGCACGCTGGTGGTGCCCACGGCAATCACGCGTCCGCCACGGGCGCGGCAGGCGGCCACGGCGTCGACCACATCCTGGCCGACCTCCAGCCACTCTTTATGCATGTGGTGGTCTTCGATGCGCTCGACCCGCACCGGCTGGAAGGTACCAGCGCCAACGTGCAGGGTAACAAAGGCGGTTTCCACACCCTTGGCGGCGATTTTGGCCATCAGCTCTTCATCGAAATGCAGCCCGGCAGTCGGCGCCGCTACTGCTCCGGCACGCTCGGCATAGACCGTCTGGTAGCGCTCGCGGTCGGCGCCTTCATCTGGGCGATCGATATAAGGCGGCAACGGCATGTGCCCGACGCGGTCGAGCAGCGGCAGCACCTCTTCGGCAAAGCGCAGCTCGAACAGCGTGTCGTGACGGGCAACCATCTCGGCCTCGCCACCACCGTCGATGAGAATCTGCGTGCCCGGCTTGGGTGACTTGCTGGAGCGCACATGGGCCAGGACCCGATGGCTGTCGAGCACCCGCTCAACGAGAATTTCCAGCTTGCCGCCGCTGGCTTTCTGGCCAAACAGACGCGCCGGAATCACCCGGGTATTGTTGAACACCATCAGATCGCCCGGACGCAGATGCTCGAGCAGATCGGTGAACTGGCGATGAGCCAGTGCCCCGCTCGGCCCGTCCAGGGTCAATAGCCGGCTGCTGTGGCGCTGCGCCAGCGGATGGCGAGCGATCAGGGAATCAGGGAGCTCAAAGGAAAAATCAGCGACGCGCATGATGGTGTTCGGTTTGACAGGGCCGCAAAGTTTAGCCGAAAAGACGAAAATTGACCATGAAACCTGATTGACCAACGGTAGGCACCTCTCTATACTTCGCCGCCACAAGCCCTGATGGCGGAATTGGTAGACGCGGCGGATTCAAAATCCGTTTTCGAAAGGAGTGGGAGTTCGAGTCTCCCTCGGGGCACCAAACGCATGAAAAAGCCGACTGAAAAGTCGGCTTTTTTGTGGGCGCTGTTCGGGAAAATGACAGGCAACAAAAACCCCCTGCTACATCCGTAACAGGGGGCTTTGGATTAATCCTGAAGCGGATTAATCAGTGCAGCGCTAAAATTACTGCTGTTGTGGCAGCTTGTCGATCGGACCGCAACCGCCAATAATTTTAGAAACGGAAACCGAAGGGTGGAACAGGTAGTCGTACGAGCAGTTCTTTGGCTGGTTGTAGACTTGACCGGTGCAACCCGAGAGCAGTGCTACGCCCGAAACTACAGCAATAGCAACCGATGCTTTCAACAGCTTTTTCATACTAAGTCCTTTAAATTATGAAGCACCGCCTTAATGGCGGAAGCGCGATTATACGGAAAGCGGGCAAATCTCTCCAGTCTCCTGCGGCGCTCATCTGCAAGCCATCTTAAACACTGAGTTATTGGCGGATGTAGTAATGACTGATCGATCAGAACAACTTACGCGTTTCAGCCCTCCCACCTCCAAGGTGTTTGAAGGGAAAGTAGCGCTGTTCGCCTAACGGTCAGCTCAACAGCGCAGCAGGACCTGAGTTCAGACCAGGGGCAACTGGTGGGTCACGCAGTGAATGCCGCCCCCACCGGCGGCAATGGCATCGATGTTGAGCTGTACCACCTCACGATCCGGGTACAGCTCAGTCAGCAGGTCGAAGGCTTTGGCATCAGCAGCCTTGTCGCCAAACTGCGGGGCAATCACCGCGCCGTTGATAACGAAGTAGTTGATGTAGCCGGCGGCAAAGTCCGGGTTGTTCTTGCTGAACTTGCTGTTGCGCGGATTCAATGGTGGCGACACGGTATGCACTTTGAGCTTGCGGCCATCGGCATCTGTCGCATTCTTGAGTATCTCCAGGTGCGCCTTGGTTACCTTGTGATCATAAGAGTCGGGATCGGTGTCGAGGTTAGCGATAATCACGCCAGGTTCAACAAAGCGCGCATAGAAATCGACATGCGCATCGGTGATGTCCTTGCCCTTGATACCCGGCAGCCAGATGATCTTGCTCAGCCCCAGGCGCGCCTTCAGTTCCTCTTCAACTTCAGCCTTGCTCCAGCCGGGGTTGCGGTTGGCATTGATCCAGCAACTTTCGGTCATGATCGCAGTGCCGTGACCATCCACTTCAATGCCACCGCCCTCGCCTACCAGTTCACTGCGCAGGTAGGTCGCTTCGGCGTTGTCAGCTAACAGCCGCGCCACACGGGCATCATAAGTGTGCTGTTGCTTGTTGCCCCAACCGTTGAAGTTGAAATCGACCGCGCCGAGATCGCCCTGCTCGGTGATAACGATGTTGGCACCGATGTCACGCATCCAGATGTCATCCAGTTCGGTGGTGACAAAGGTGGTGTTTTTACTACCGCACAGTTCTTCCGCCAGATCTCGCTCACTGGCACGGCACAGCACAGTAACCGGCTGATAACGGGCGATGGTGCTGGTGATCAGGCCGATGGCCTCCTGCACGTCGGCGGTGAAGTCTTCCCAGATGGCCTCCTGTGCGCCAAACGAGACGAAGGCGCACTGCTGCTTGTCGCCCTCGTCAGGCATGAACCATTGTTTGCCGCCAGCCGCCAGCGAGCGGGGCACGCCCAGACCAAACCCCATGGAGGCGACCAGACCCAAGCCTGCGGTCGCTGAAACCTGTTTTATGAACTCACGACGCGTTGGCATCTGGTTGTCTCTCTATCAATTCGTTTACGGGCGCCGGGCAATCAACTGCCCGGTGCGGTCTTGAACTTGGTCCACACGCGCATCCGCGCACGCATGTCGGACTGCGGAATATCCTTGCCGGTAACCAGGCGCTCGAAAGCCTCTTCAGGCGGATAAATGTCCGGGTTGTTGCGCATCTGCGGATCGACATCCGCGCGCGCCTTGGCGTTCGAGGTCGGGTAACCGGTGAAGTTGCTGATCGCCGCCATGTTCTCCGGGCGCATGACGAAGTTGATGAAGGTATAGGCGTACTCCGGGTGTTTGGCATCGACCGGAATGGCCATGTTGTCCATCCACACCGTGGTGCCCTCTTTGGGAATACGGTACTGGAAGCTGACTTTCTTGCTGGCCGAGTCCGCCGTGCGCTGGGCCTGGGTCATGTCGCCGCTGTAACCGAGCGACAGGCACAGGTTGCCATTGACCAGATCGGTCACCGGTTGCGACTGGAACTTGCGGATGTACGGCCGAATCTTCAGCAGCAGTTCGCTGGCGGCGGCCAGATCTTCGCGCTTGGCGCTGCGCGGGTCGCGGCCCAGGTAGTTGAGGACCACCGCCAACACTTCATCCGGCGAATCGATCATCGAGATTCCGCAGTCAGCGAACCGGGCGGCCAGCTCTGGCTTGAACAGCAGGTCGAGGCTGTCCACCGGTGCATCCGCCATGCGCTGGCGGATCTGTTCGTCGTTGTAGGTCAGGCCGATGGTGCCCCAGGTGTAGGGCACCGTGGCTTTGCTGGCGTGCGGGTAATGGCTGCGCAGTTTCTGCAAGCCCGGTTCGACATCCGCCAGTGCCTCAAGCTTCGAAGGGTCGAGCGCCTGCAGGCTGCCGGCCCGCATCAGGCGCTCGGCCACGGTGTCGCCTGGGAAGATCAGGTCGTAACCGCTGCCGCCGGTCATCAGCTTGGCTTCCAGCACTTCACTGCCATCCATGACGTCGTAGATCACCTTGATCCCGGTTTCGGCGGTGAACCGGGACAGGGTGTCCTCGGCAAAGTAATCCGCCCAGTTGTACAGACGCAGGGTCTTTTCCTCGGCCTGTGCTGTGGTCAAGGTAACCCCCAGCGCCAGGCCGAGGGTGAGCAGCAAATGCTTGTGGCTGATGTTCATGTCACACCCCTTGAGTCTTCCAGCATGCATTGACTTGACGACCATCGAGACCCAACAGCGCGGCGTACATTTCCGGGCGACGATCGCGGTAGATGCCCCAGGTCAGACGCTCCTCGCGCATCGCCGCCAGGTCCAGCTCCTGCACCAGAACGCCGGGCGTGCTGCGGTCGGCTTCGACCAGCAATTTGCCTTTGTGGTTGCTGATGAACGACGAGCCGTAGAAGGTCATCTGCAATTCGGGGTCTGTGGTTGCTGCCTCAAGTCCCACGCGGTTGGCGGCCACGACTGGCAGAATGTTTGCTGCGGCGTGACCGCGCATCGCCATCTGCCAGTGATCACGCGAATCGAGTTCGCTGGCGCCCGGCTCGGAGCCGATAGCGGTCGGGAACAGCAGCACCTCGGCGCCCATCAGCGCCAGGCAGCGTGCGGTCTCGGGGAACCACTGGTCCCAGCAGATGCCCACACCGAGGCGTCCGAAAGCCGTGTCCCAAACGCGAAAGCCGGTATCGCCAGGGCTGAAGTACTCCTTTTCCTGATAACCGATTGCGTTGGGGATATGGGTCTTGCGGTACACCCCCAGCAAGCGGCCATCGGCATCGGCGACACTCAGCGAGTTGAAGAAGGCGTTGCCGGCCTTTTCGAACCAGCTCAACGGCAATACCACACCCAGTTCCCGCGCCAGCGCGGCGAAGTGCTTGAGCACCTGGCTGTGCTGATACTCCTCGGCCAGTGCCAGGTGCTTGTGATGCTGCTCGATGCAGAAGTACGGCGTGGCAAACAACTCCTGCAGCAGAATCACCTGAGCCCCTTGAGCGGCTGCTTCGCGTACCAGTTGCTCGGCCCGATCAAGGTTGTCCTGCAAGTTCCAGCTGCACGGCATCTGCGTGGTGGCGACGGTCAACAGTCTCATGGCATCACCCCTTCACTGGCCAGGCGGGCTGCTGCTGAGTGATGCAATGCACGCCACCGCCGCCATGGGCCAGGTTGTTGATCTGCACTGGCACCACTTCGCGGCCCGGGAAGGCCTTGGCCAATACGTCTGCAGCAACCTGGTCGGCCTCAATGCCATAGGCCGGCATGATGATCGCGCCGTTGGCGATGTAGAAGTTGGTGTAGGAGGCGCAGAACACCTCGGCATCGACATCCACCGCTTCGCTGGCTTCATACAGTTCGAGCATTTCAAAGCGCCGGCCTTGAGCATCGGTGGCCAGCTCCAGCGCCCGCCGGTTCTCCCGTGCGACCTGGGCATACACCGAGTGCTGGTCATGGGTGGCATCGACCAGCAACACGCCGGGACGGGCAAAGGCACAGACGCCGTCAACGTGGCCGTCGGTCATGTCGCCGGTGACGTAGTCCGGATCGCCTGGCAGCCAGATGGTTTTCTTCACCCCGAGAAAACGGGTGAAGATCTCCTCGATCTCGGCCTTGGTCATCCCCGGGTTGCGGTTGGGGTTGAGCAGCACCGACTCGGTGGTGATCAGCGTGCCCTCGCCGTCGACATGGATGGCGCCGCCTTCGTTGCTCAGGGCCGTGCCGAAGCAATCGAGGCCGAGTTGGTTGAGCACGCGCCGCGCCAGGCTTTCGTCCAGCTCATGCGCCGACTTGCCGCCCCAGGCGTTGAAGCGCCAGCTGACCCCGGCCAGGCCTTGTTGCGGGTGGCAGATAAAGCTTGGGCCGGAGTCGCGGCACCAGCTGTCGTTGACCGCCAGCTCGATCAGCTCGATGTTCGCCCCGCACAAGGCACTGGCTTGAGCGCGAGCAGAAGGATCGACGACCATCTTGACCGGTTCGAAGCGGGCAATGGCATTGGCGACACGGGCAAAATCCACCTGAACCTGCGCCAGGGTCACGCCCCAGCCGGACTCCCACAACGCCTGGTTGTGCGGCCAGACCATCCAGGTCGCTGCATGGTTCACCCACTCTGCGGGCATGAACCAACCACTGCTCAGATCGCCATTGCGCTGCATGCTTCTCACCTTTCAGTTAAGGGATATTTATTACTGAAAACCGCTGCTGCGGTGATGAACACAATGCTATGGCTTCATAATTGCGCGAACAAACGATAGATTTAGCCGACAACTGATCAGTAGAGCTTATCAATGCTGAAGCACTGGCCTCCCCTGAATGCCCTGCGTGGCTTTGAAGCTGCCGCGCGCCTGGGCAGCTTTCACAAAGCCGCCGAAGAACTGCACCTGACCCAATCGGCGATCAGCCAGCAGATCCGCAGCCTGGAAACCTTCCTCGAGCAGCCGTTGTTCTTCCGTAACGGCCGCAGCGTCAGCCTGACCGACGCCGGTTACGACCTGCAAAGCACCACCCAGGCGATGCTGCAGCAGTTGTCGGTCGGCATCCGGCGCCTGGAGCAGTACCGCAAACCCAATCAGCTGGTGGTCAACACCACCCCGGCGTTTGCCCGGCACTGGCTGTTGCCACGTCTTGGGGACTTCCATCGCCAGCACCCGGAGGTCGATCTGTGGTTGTTCACCAGTTTCGATCCGCCGGACATGGCCACGCAAACCATCGACCTGAGCCTGCGCGATGACCTCAGCGCCCAGGCCGAGTGCAGCCACCAGACCCTGTTTCGCGACCGTCTGTATCCGGCCTGCCACCCTGACCTGCTCAAGGTGCCCGCCACGCAGCGCACCACCTTGCATGGCGAACGGGAAATGGACTGGAGTCACTGGGTGGTTGAGGGCGGTGAGGATGTAGGCCAGCGCAGTAACGGTTTGAACTTCTCCGATCCTGGGTTACTGCTTGATGCGGCGTGTGCCGGCCATGGCATTGCCCTGGTCAGCGAGCTGCTTGCAACCCAGGCGCGTACGCAGGGGCTATTGCAGCCGCTGTGTGGGCAAACGGTGCGTGGGCCTGATTGGAGTTGCCTGATTCATCGGGACAGTGAGAAGAGCCCGTTGACGCGGAGTTTCAGCACTTGGTTGCAGGCCTGTCTGGCGGTTGATAGCGTTGATTGATTACCTCGCGGTCACCAAATAAGCGAAAAGTCCTACAGCCTGCGTAGCATTTGCCCGCCATATACCCATACAAAAATGATGGATGATTTTCGTTCTTCACCTATGGATTGACCGATTCGGCCAATAGCCAGGTCGGTTTTCTTACGTTAAGGACTATAAATCATGCGTCTGATTCGCCGGCAAGACCGTGAGTATCACGGCATCAGCTTCAGCAAAATTGAATCACCTTTTTTTGCGAAATCTGAAGTTCAACAAGCTCTCATTGGACGTTCATTTACGCGGATCGAAGGGCTCGATGTCCGTTCGTATGGCATAGCTTGGAGCCAGGCAGAAATACTCGATGCCGTTGAAAAGGGTGATTTGTTGTTGGTGAAAGACGACCCTTTTAGCCCATTAAGCGATGATACTTTAGGCAACTATTCGCAGATCACCGGCAAGGGCTGGCCCGGACGCTTTCACAACAGCCCGTCGGTTCAAGAGCAACCGACGCAGCCCTCTTCTGAACCAATAGTGACACCTCCGCCGCAAGAGCCCGGCTTTTACGTTGTACCCAAAAGCACGACTCGCGAGCAGTTGGAAGCCACCTTGTTCATTGAGCGCAACCCAGACGTGCTCCGTAAATTTCAGGCATTGAACCCTAACCTTAGCGCTATCAAGGCTGGCACGATGATCGTGCTCAGCGATCCAGACAACCTGCAATGCACCCGTGAAGAAGCATTGCTGATGGAAGCGGCGGCCAAGACCAATGAGGCGCTCCAACCGCTCAGCACGGATGAGGCTGACTTTATGGCCCGGCACCTTAACGAAATCGAAACCTTTCTAGCCCAGGGATCGACCGCTATCGGTATTGGCGAAGCCATGTTCGCCAAGAATCTGGAAGATGTTAAGACCGTTTTCCGTGATATCGAAGCGTTACACCAGCGCACATTCCAGGCCGATGGGCATTTGCGCTCGCCTGAGTTTTTTGCCGAACGAAAGCGGCTGTTGGCGCAGCTCAACAGCAACCTGACTACCCTGACTCGAAAGGGCATTGGTTTTCCGGATCACCCGAACTTGAAAAGCGCTTTGGGCATCTCTAGTCGCAGCCTGGTTCATCGCTGGACAAAGGCTGGTGCAGTTGACCAGATCCCCGGTTATGCCACACACATCGAAGGCGTTTCCAAAGCGGCGAAAGTTCTCAAGTATGGTGGCTGGGTCGGTACGGCCATTGGTGGTGGAGCTTCGTATCTGAAGGTTCAGGATGTGTGTGCAGCAGGTAGTTTCGAAGCTTGCGAGCGGGTCAGATTTACCGAAACGGGTAGCTTTGTAGGTGGTGTTGCAGGTGGTGCAGCCGTCGGTTATGCATTAACAGGCCCCACGGCCGCAGGTATATGTATAGCGATTGGTGTTCCGACTGGCGGTTTAGCTGGTTTAGCATGCGGCGTTTTGGTGGTCGGGGCCAGTTCTTTTGCTGCCGGTGCCATTGGTGGGAAATTTGGTGAAGATATGGGAGAAGTAATTTATGAGGCTGTTAAATGACGATAAGTATCGCTGACAGCATATTTCTTGCTGCCGGATTATTAAACATTAGCGGGATAGTTGTTTTGGTCGGTGTAGCGCTCCACTTGGGCCATACCAAAATGGATGTGATGTTGGAGCATCTAAAAAACTGCCCTGCCGTCAAGGTTCATATTCCTCTCAAGAACGGGGGGCCTTGGGGAAAGCTTCTGCTCGTCGGGTGGATCGCAGGGGTTATTACATTTCCCGGCTTTTATCTTAAACATGGCGGCGTCAGCATAAATGACCTGAACAATTTCCCAGGACCTCTGAAGCGAAAACTGGTGCTGACAAAATGGGCTGCGATAATTCTTTCAGGCACCCTAATCTTGCTTTTTCTACTCAGAGAAACGGGCACACTAAAATAGTCTTGACGCCCATCGACCGAATAAATTATGCGGAAACACCACGGCAAAATCAAACAGGTAATTCAATGAGCCTGAATACTGCGGATAAAATATTTCTTGCTGTCGGAATAATAGATTTTGGCGGAATATTTGTTTGGATCGGCGTCTGTTTGCACATTGCATACACCAAGATGAACCTGATATTGGACCATCTAAAATATAGCTCCGTGTTTCGAACGCTGACCTCACTCACACACGGTGGCCCATGGGGAAAACTTTTTTTAGTGGGTGGGGTTTCAAATATTCTAACGTTCCCTCGCTTTTATCTTAACCGCAGAAGTGTTAGCGCTGAGGATCTCCGAAGCTTTCCTGCATCGCTTAAACGCAAGCTAGTAGTATTGCAGTGGTTCGGGATAGGTCTGCTGCTAACAATGATTTCTCTTGCAGTAGCGGTGAAGCTCGGCTTTGTTTAGTTTGACCGGGCACTTAAACCTTCACCTCTAGAAAACCCAGTTTACTCAAGTAGTCTTGAGCTAAGCCTATTTGCAACATATCCAATTGCTCTTATGAGCTCCTGATGATCGCCATCGACCAACACTTGAGAAAGTGTACTCCCTAATCGCCTCATCGCTATCCAGCAGTGCTGCCATATCGAATGTACTGAGTGTCAGGTTCATGATCAATTGTCCTTGAGCAGCATTCTGGCCAGTTGAATATCGTCAGGTGCGAAGATTTTTCTGACAATGCCATTGCCGAATAGGGTGGTGCGCGCATCCGTTTCGCTATTTCGTGTAGTCCATTTCCCAAGCATAATCCCCAGGCACTTCAGCTGTTGCGTCTGCCTCGGTAGCTGCCTAGTCTTGGCCGGTCGTTGCTAATTCAACGACCGGTTTTGACTGACCGTCCCGATGATAGATCGCATGTGCACGCCGTTGTGGCAGCTGTACGTGGGGCACACTCGTGTGCGCCGGGTTCTATCGTCTCCGGTC
Source organism: Pseudomonas putida (assembly GCF_028682475.1). Lineage (GTDB taxonomy): Bacteria > Pseudomonadota > Gammaproteobacteria > Pseudomonadales > Pseudomonadaceae > Aquipseudomonas > Aquipseudomonas putida_AG. The sequence goes on along the minus strand of NZ_JANHLE010000017.1, from coordinate 12,325 downwards.
TGTCAACCCGCGTACAAGCTGCCACCCTTTTGTTTGACAGCAGATTCGTGGCGGCCCCACTGACGATAGAGGCTTACCATGCTGAAGATAGTCCCCGATCCCCCGCTTCTTCCCACCGAATCCTCGTATTGCCTTGAAGACGCTTTGGTCTATGCCTCCGAGTCTGGCGGTTGAGGTGTTTTAATGATTCGAAGACGCATGTGGCAGCGCTAAAAGATCGATCCCTAAGGCACGGATAACTTTGAGCACAGTATCGAAGCGAGGTTTTGCCCCCGGAGACAATGCCTTGTATAGGCTTTCACGACCTAGCCCGCTGGCAGTTGCTACCTGCGCCATACCACGGGCCTTGGCAACATAGCCAAGCGCCCTGATCAGTTCTTCGTGGTCGCCATCAGCCAGCACCTGGGACAAGTACTCACTGATTGCCTCATCGCTATCGAGCAGTGTTGCCATATCAAATGTGCTGAGTGTGAGGCTCATGATCAAACGTCCTTGACCAGCTTCCTGGCCAGTTGAATATCTTGGGATTGCGACGACTTGTCTCCACCCGCCAGCAAAACGATTACAACGCCGTCGCGAACGGTGAAATACACCCGGTAACCACCGCCAACATCAATGCGCATTTCAGAAACCTGCCCGCCAACAGACTTTACGTCCCCCAGATTTCCTGCGGCTGCACGCTCAATTCTTCTTGCAACCGCCACTTTTGCACGTAGGTCGCGAACGGATGCCAACCAACAGGCAAATCCAGGTGTCTGTAGCAAACGATAGGGCACGTTATGATCCAATGTATCCTTTTGGATACAAGCTGACAAGCTGAAGTCCATACCTTCCGTCAGTGGGCAAATCTCTAGCCAAACGACTCAGGCGCTTATAGCTGCCCACAATGACATTACGGAAAAGGTTGAAGGACACAGAAGCTTCGCTATTTCGTGTAGTCCATTTCCCAAGCATAATCCCCGGGCACTTCAGCTGTTGCGCCTGCCTCGGTAGCTGCCTAGTCTTGGCCGGTCGTTGCTAATTCAACGACCGGTTTTGACAGACCGTCCTTACTTAGGCGCGACAACTGCCGTTATGGCAGCTGTACGTGGGGCACACTCGTGTGCGCCGGGTTCCTAAGTCCCTGGTCTGTCAACCCGCGTACAGCTGCCACCCATTCGTTTGACAGCGGCAGGTGGTAGCTCCACAGAGACTTAGGAGTTGACCATGCTTAAAATCGTCCCCGATCCCCCGTTTCTTCCCACCGAATCCCCATATTGCCTTGAAGACGCCTTGGTCTATGCCTCCGAGCATCTGACCTGTGCCCTGGCCGTAACCCAGCAGGCGGTGCTGCTGCACCCTGACCTGCACGGGAAAGCGCTGGTGCGCGCGGCAGTGCATGAAATGGAGACGGCCCGCAGCCGTGTTGAGCAGGCGCTGGCCTGCGTTCAGATGCAAAACTGACCAGTGGGAGCGGGCTTGCCCCGCGATGCGATGCAACTGGCACCAAGCAATCGCGGGGCAAGCCCGCTCCTACCCCAGTTTGTAAGGATCAGTCATGAACAATGCAACGACCGGCGCGGTAACCTTCGCCAATCACCAGCTGTTTCGCGTCAACCCGGGAATTTCCTCCGAGCACGCACTTAACCAAGCCTCCATGCTCATGGCCTGCGTCAACAAGCTGACCCTAATGGGGGAAACAGAGGAAGACGCGACCCTAGTGTGGGCCGCGCACTTTCTGGGCGAGATGGCCAAAGCGATTATCGATGATGTGAACCTGGGTGGTGATTGTGCCTACGCAGGCCACCAGGCAGTGTAGGATTCCTGTCACCCTTCTGCTTGAGCGAGTCACTTTATGCAGTTGACCCATCGCCCCGTCCGGGCCACGGACATCGCCACTATCTGCTGCTTTCCCCAAGGCCCGGACGAACTGTTCTACATGTTCCCCAAGGCCCAGTATCCGCTGACACCAGCACAACTGAGCGACACCATCGCTCAGCGTGAAGGCTCGACAGTGGTCGAGGGCGACGGCACGCTGCTGGCGTTTGCCAACTTCTACAAGGCCGAGCACGGCGGTGTCTGCGCCCTCGGCAATGTGGTCGTGGCTCCCGCGGCACGCGGCCATGGAGTGGCGAGGTATCTGGTACAGAGCATGATTGAGCTGGCCCGCAGCCGGTTCGAGGCCCGCGAAGTCTGGGTGTCTTGCTTCAACAGCAACACCGCCGGGCTGCTGCTTTATCCACAGCTGGGTTTTGTGCCCTTCGCCATCGAGGAGCGCCAGGGCCCGAACAACACGCGCGTAGCCCTGGTGCAGATGAAGCAGACACTCTGAGCTGTGGGAGCGGGCTTGCCCCGCGATTGCGTTCAGCCTGTCACATCGCATCGCGGGGCAAGCCCGCTCCCACTGGATAGGTTCACACCCTAACAAAACGCTGCCTGAGCAGGTCGCTCAAGGCATCCACCAGCAACACCAGCACCAGCATGGCGATGATCACCGTGCTGGCCTGGGCTTCCTGGAACAGGCTCAAGGTGGTGTAGAGCATCTGCCCCAGACCACCAGCGCCGACGAAGCCGAGCACGCTGGCCATGCGGATGTTGTTTTCCCAGCGGTACAGGCTGTACGCCAGCAACTGCGGCCAGAGGTTGGGCAAAGTGCCGAAGCAGAACGCCGCCACCTGGCTGCCGCCCTGCAGGCGGATCGCCGCGGCCGGCTCTGGCGGGGTGTTTTCCAGTGCTTCGGCAAACAGCCGGCCAAGCACGCCAGTGGTGTGCAAGGCCAACGCCAGGGTTCCGGCATTCGGCCCCAGGCCCGCCGCCAGCACGGTCAGCGCCGCCCAGACCAACTCCGGTATCGCCCGCAGGGCATTGAGCAGTAACCGCGCAGCGCCTTGCAGCGGCCAACCGAAACGCCCGGCCGCCGGCAAGGCGATCAACAGGCCAAGCACCACCGCGAGCAAAGTGCCCAAGCCGGACATGGCCAGGGTCTCCAGGGCGCCCCTGCCCACTGCACGTAAGTGTTCCGGGCTCAGGTCAGGGCTGAGAAAACGCGCTGCATAAGCGCCCATCTGCCCTAGCCCGCCGTTACCGAACAGCGCCTGCAAGTCGAGGCTCAGGTAGGCAAACGACCCTGCCACCGCCGCCAGCAAGGCGAATATCAGCGCGGCATTGATCAGCCGTCTCATGCCAGCCTCCAACGCAACAAGCGGCTCAGCTGATCGGCCAGCCACACCAACGTCAGGAAGGCCAGCAGCATGCTCGCCACCTCGGCCCCGGCGAACATGCGCAGCGACAGATCAATCTGCTGCCCCAGCCCGCCCGCACCGACAAAGCCCATCACCACCGACGCACGGATCGCACACTCCCAGCGATAGACCGTATAGGACACCAGCTCCGCCGCCGCATCCGGCAGGATGCCGTAGAAGAACGCGCTCAGCCGACTGCTGCCAGCCTGCAACAACGCGTGCGCGGGACGCTGGTCGATCGACTCGAAGATCTCGGCGTAAACCTTGCCGAGCATGCCGCTGTAGGTGATGGCGATGGCCAGCACCCCGGCGGTCGGGCCCAGGCCTACGGCACGAACGAACAGCAATGCCCAGACGATTTCCGGCACGCTGCGCAGAAAGATCAGCAACCCGCGAACCGGTAGCCGTACAGTGCGCGACCAGAACCCCAGACGACCGCCACGCGAAGCGGCGCCCAGGGACAACGCCCGGCTGGCGAGCAGGCTGGCCGGTATCGCCAGCAACAAGGCCAGGGTCATGCCGGCCGTGGCCATCGCCAGGGTTTGCAGAATCGCTTGCCATAACAGGGCAAGAAACTCGCGATCATGCGCAGGCGGCCAGAAGCCGCTGACGAAATTGCCCATCTGACGACGGTTCTCAGCCTCCAGCAGTACACCGGGATTGAGCTCGCTGACGTGGATGCCGGGCCACAGCAAGGCGATTGCCAGCAGGGTCAGCAGCAGCCTCGGCAGGGCTGCAGGATCGCGCTTGTCAGCCGTCAGCATCGTGGAATCTGCAGGTTCAGCGTCGGCAACGGCAATTGTGGCGAGCCCAGGTGCTCGTTGGCATAGAGCGCATCGAGCATGTCGCTGGACACCTCAGTAGCCGGGCGATCGAACGCCACCTGCCCTTCACGGATACCGATCACCCGCGGGAAATGCGCCAGCGCCAGGTCCACCGCATGCAGGCTGGCGACCAGGGTAACGCCGCGTTCGCTGGCATGCTGGTTGAGGGTTTTCAGGCTGTGCTCGGCCAACACCGGATCCATGGCCGAGACCGGTTCGTCGGCGAGCAGAATTTCCGGCTGCTGGTACAGGGCCCGGGCGATGCCGACCCGCTGCAATTGTCCGCCAGACAGCTGCCCGCACTGGGCGAAGAGCTTGTCGGCCATACCCAGCCCGGACAGCACCGCACGTACGCCCGGTATATCCGAGGGGTGCAACAGGTTGAGCAACCCGCGCAAGGTGCTCCACTGTCCGAGGCGCCCGGCCAGTACCGCAGTCACCACCCGTTGCCGCGGTGGCAGCGGCGGTGCCTGATGGATCAGGCCGATCCGCGCCCGCAGACGCTGGCGCGCTCGCGCCGACAGCCGCCACGGCGCCTCACCGAGCAGTTCGACACTGCCGCTGGTGGGGGCCATGGCGCTGGCGATCAGTTGCAGCAAGCTGGACTTGCCGGCGCCCGACGGGCCGATGATCGCCACCCGTTCGCCCACCTCTACGCGCAGGTCGATCGCCTGCAATGCCTGAACCTGACCATGACGCAGACTCGTGCCGTTGAGCTGGATCGTCACTTGAGCAACTCAGCAGCGCGCGCAGCCTCCTCGATGCCCTTGTAGTTGTCCGGGCTGGTTTCGATGAAGCGGCTGGCGGCTTGCAGGTCGAGGATCGCCTTGTCGGCTGGCTTGGCCGGATCGAGCGCGAGGAAGGCCTGCTTGATCTTCTCTTTCAACGCCGGGTCGAGACTGCCGCGCACAGTCCAGTTGTAGTCGTAGTAGCTCGGGGTGGTGGCAAACACCTTGACCTTGTTGGTGTCGACCTTGCCCGAGGCCACCAGTTTTTCCCAGACGCTGGCGTTGAGCACACCGGCATCGACCTTGCCGGCCTGGACCCAGGCGGCGGTGGCGTCGTGGGCGCCGGAATAGGCGACCCGGCTGAAGTAGGCTTCAGGCTTGATGTTGTTGTCCTTGAGCATGAAGTAGCGTGGCATCAGGCTACCGGAAGTGGACGAAATCGAACCGAAGGCAAAGGTCTTGCCCTTGAGGTCGGCCAGGCTCTCGATCTCGGGGTTGGCGGTGATGAACTTGCTGGTGAACTTGGCATCCTGCTCACGCTGCACCAATGGCGTTGCGGTCGGGCTCTTCAGGTGCACTTGAACAAAGGTGAAACCGCCCAGCCAGGCCATATCCAGACGGTCGGTGGCCAGCGCCTCGACCACGGCCGGGTAATCCGCGACCGGCACGAACTCGACCTTCATGCCCAGCTGCTGCTCCAGGTACTCGCCCAGTGGCTTGAACTTGCGCAGCAGTTCGGTCGGTGCCTCGTCAGGGATGGCGCTGACCTTCAGGGTATCGGCCGCCTGGGCCAGGAGCGATGAGCAGGACAGCACGAGGCCGGCGAACAGCGCCAGGGGACGTTTGAGCATGAGGGATTCTCCGGTTCAATAGCGGGGAAAGAGCCAGCATCAGGCTGGCTCCGGAATTATAAGAGGCATCAGCGTAAAGACCAGCTTTGCTACAATCGGGCCTCACGATTTTTCGAGGTGCGTATGAGCGAACCGATTCGTCTGACCCAGTACAGCCATGGCGCCGGTTGCGGCTGCAAGATCTCCCCGAAGATGCTCGAGGTGATTCTCGCCGAAAGCGGCACCCAGGCCCTGGACCCGAAGCTCTGGGTCGGCAATGCCTCGCGCGATGACGCGGCAGTTTACGCCCTTGATGACGAGCGCGGCGTGGTCTCGACCACCGACTTCTTCATGCCGATTGTCGATGACCCGTACGACTTCGGCCGCATCGCCGCCACCAACGCCATCAGCGATATCTACGCCATGGGCGGCGACCCGCTGATGGCCATCGCCATTCTCGGCTGGCCGATCAATGTCCTGGCCCCGGAAGTGGCCCGCGAAGTGATCCGCGGCGGTCGCGCGGTGTGCGCCGAGGCTGGCATTCCGCTGGCCGGCGGTCACTCCATCGATGCCCCCGAGCCAATCTTCGGCCTGGCGGTAACCGGCGTAGTGCAAAAGCGCCATATGAAGCGCAACGATACGGCGACTCAAGGTTGCCGCCTGTACCTGACCAAGCCGCTGGGCATCGGCATTCTCACCACCGCCGAGAAAAAATCCAAGCTGCGTGAACAGGACAAGGGCCTGGCCCGCGACTGGATGTGCACCCTCAACACCCCCGGTAGCCGTTTCGGCAAGCTGGCCGGCGTCAAGGCGATGACCGACGTTACCGGGTTCGGCCTGCTCGGCCACCTGGTGGAACTGGCTGACGGCAGCGGCTTGAGTGCGCGCCTGAACTACAACGCCGTACCACGCCTGCCGAGCGTCGAACACTACCTGGCCGAAGGCTGCGTTCCGGGCGGTACCCTGCGCAACTTCGACAGCTATGGCGAGAAAATCGCCCCGCTGAGCGATGAACAGAAGCACCTGTTGTGCGACCCGCAAACCAGTGGCGGCCTGCTGGTAGCAGTAGCGCCTGAGGGTGAAACGGAGTTTCTCGCCGTCGCCGCCGAGCTGGGCCTGAACCTGGCGCCGATCGGCGAGCTGGTTGAGCGACAGAGCCATGCGGTTGAGGTGCTGTAATGCGTGACAACACCACCGACTACCGCCAACTTTTCCTCAACGATGTCGCGATGATGGACATGCGCGCCCCGGTTGAATTTGCCAAGGGTGCCTTTCCCAACGTCATCAACCTGCCGCTGATGACCGACCTTGAGCGGCAGAAGGTGGGTACCTGCTACAAGCAGCAGGGCCAGCAGGCCGCCATTGCCCTCGGCCATCAACTGGTCAGCGGCCAGAGCAAAGATCAGCGTGTTGCTGCCTGGGCCGCCTTCGCCCGGGCCAACCCGGAGGGTTATCTCTACTGTTTTCGTGGCGGCCTGCGCTCGCAGATCGTCCAGCAGTGGCTCAAGGATGAAGCCGGCATTCACTACCCCAAGGTAATCGGTGGCTACAAAGCCATGCGTAATTTCTTGCTTGAAACCACCCAGCAGGCAGTTGACGAATGCGACTTCGTACTGATCGGCGGCCTGACCGGCACCGGTAAAACCGAAGTGCTGCAGGAGCTGGAAAACGCGGTCGACCTGGAAGGCCACGCCAACCACCGTGGCTCCAGTTTCGGCAAACGTGCCACGGGGCAGCCTGGACAAATCGACTTCGAAAACCGCTTGGCCATTGATGTGCTGAAAAAGCGCGCTCGGGGTATCGAGCAGTTCGTGCTGGAAGACGAAGGCCGTATCGTCGGCAGTTGCTCGCTGCCGCTGGAGCTGTATCAGGGCATGCAGCAGTACCCGCTGGTGTGGCTGGAAGACAGTTTCGACAATCGTGTCGAGCGCATCCTCGGCGACTATGTGATCAATCTGTGCGCCGAATTCGTTGCCCTGCACGGCGGCGAACAAGGCTTCAAACTGTTCGCCGAGCGTCTGCAGCAGAGCATGGGCAACATCCTCAAGCGCCTGGGTGGCGAGCGTTATCAGCGTCTGTCAGCGCTGCTGCAACAGGCGCTGGAAGAGCAGCAGCGCAGTGCTGCGGTCGACCTGCACCGCGCCTGGATCAGTGGCCTGCTCAGCGAATATTATGACCCGATGTACGCCTACCACCGCGACAGCAAGGCAGGGCGCATCGAGTTTTCCGGCAACCACGTCGAAGTGCGCGAATACCTGCGAGCTCGTGCTGCCCGGCACTGATCACTTCATCGAGACTCGCTCAGCGAAGACAGTTCATTCGCGCGCGCCTTGGTCATGTCCAGCACACAGCCTGCACCATTGAGCTGATCGATGGTGCCGCCGGTGAGGCTGTAATACAGCTTGCAATTGGTGTCGCGGTATTTGATCCATAGACGCTGGGCATCGCGCAGTTGAGCTTGCTGGGCCGGCTCCAGTGCGGTCATGGCCTTCTTGTAGGCGCCGTTGAGGCGAGCGTCCTGGTGCTTGATCTCGGCGCCGTTGCAGTTGTTCATGTCCAGGGTGGACTGGGCGGTTTGCATACATTGGCTGTAGGCGGGCGAGTCGCCTTGGGCGACGGCGAAGGGGCTAATGGCGGTCAGCAGTGCGATGGTTAGCAGACGATGCTTCATTCGGCGAACTCCTTGTAAGGGGCGCTCAGAATGCAGGCCGCAAACAGCTTCCACAATAGGACGGCATAGGTAGAACCTGTAGGAGCGGGCCTTGTCCCGCGATCTGCCGCAAAGCGGCAGCAAACCCTGCCGACGCGGTGTGACAGATAGACCGCAAGTACAGGTTTTACGGCTGCTTCGCTGCCGATCGCGGGACAAGGCCCGCTCCCACAGTCTCGCCACACACCTGCGCCACCCGCTCGCGCAGCCAACGATGCCCTGCTTCACCCTCCCGGCGCTGATGCCATGCCTGCTGAAAGCCGAATGCCTTGATCGCCAGCGGTGGCTCAAAACGGCGCAAACGCGGATCCAGCTTGCCGTTGTCGAGGCTGCGCCGGGCAACCGTGAGGATCAGGTCGGTACCGGCAATCACCTCCTGCGCCGCTGCCCAGTGCGGCAATGTCAGGGCGACGCGGCGACGGGCGCCGATGGCGCTGAGGGCCAGGTCGATTTCGTTGTCGATGCCGGGTCGCACCGCCACCAGTACATGCGGGCGCGCCAGCCAATCAGCCAGACCGAGCCCACCACGAGGCGGCAATCCGCTGCGGTCGGCAATGCAGGTAAAACGCTCTTCAAACAGGGTTTCAACCCGCAATTCGGCGGCCAGTTCCGGAAACACCCCAAGCGCCAGGTCGGCCTCGCCATCGAACAAATGCCCGAGCATCGCCTCGCGGCTGCCCTGGATGACAACCAGATCAATCTCCGGCGCTTCCTCACGTAGCACCCGCATCAGCCCCGGCAACACAACTCGCGCACCATAATCCGACATGGCCAGGCGAAAACTGCGGCGCGCCTTGCGTGGATCGAAGCCAGGGTGGGCCAGCAAGCCATCGAGCTGCTCCAGGGCCTGCTGCAGCGGCTCGATCAAGGCCTGGGCTCGGTCAGTGGCCTGCAAGCGACCACCCCGGCGCACCAGCAACGGATCGGCAAACAGTTCACGCAATTGCGCCAGGGCATGACTGACCGCCGGCTGGCTACGATGCAGGCGAATGGCAGCGCGGGAGACATGCTGTTCGACCAGCAAGGCATGCAAAGTCAGCAACAGGTTCAGATCAATACGGCGCAAATCATCCATCTGGCGAATAACTCCCGTGCAGCATTCGAATTTCCATTAACAACATGGATAGCCAAGACTTTACCAAGCCATTTTCAAGGAGTCTTGCCATGAGTCTGTCTTTCGCCCCCGCCGCCCTGCTGCCACTGATCATCGCCCTGCTGGCCGGTGCAGCGGTGCCCTTTCAGGCCGGCAGCAATGCTGCCCTGGGGCGCTTGCTCGGGCATCCATTGTGGGCAACGCTGGTGTCGTTGGCGGTCAGTGTGCTGATGGTGATTCCGGCACTGTTGGTGTTGCGCGCGCCGCTGCCGCAGATCGGCGCCCTCGCCCAGGCGCCCTGGTGGGCCTGGCTAGGCGGCGTGGCCGGCGTCGCCTACATCACCGCGGCGCTGATGCTCACCCCGCGCCTGGGCGCTGCCGGCTTCATCGTCTGCGTGATTGCCGGTCAGGTGCTGTCATCCCTGCTGATCGATCAGTGGGGGTTGATGGGGCTGGCGCAGCGGCCGGTGAACGGGCTGCGCCTGGCGGGGGTTGGCCTGATTGTGCTCGGCATGTTTGTGGTGCAATGGGGTACTTCGACGACCCGCTAGATAGTGTCAGGAGCAATCGGCTGGATAGTCGGCTGTGGCTCCAGGGCGCGATTCATTTCAAACCTGAGGCTGGGCGCTTCAAGGGCAAAATGAATCACCACACCCAGTACCACAATGAGGGCGCCGTCCAGCCAGTGCCAACCGGGTATCGGCACGCCCTGACGCGCCCGGCGACACCACCAGGCTTGCCCCAGGCAAAAGCCGAAGATCGCCAGCAACCAGAGGTAGAACCCTGGTGCAAAGTGGGTAAGGTTGACGAAGTTGTAGCTGCGATTGTCGGGCATGCGGTCGATCCCGAAACTGCTCAATGCCAGTCCCAGGGCGCCCAGTCCCAGCACCAGCGATACCCAGCGCCAGCGACGGTGCAAAACAATCGCCAACCCCAGCAAAGGATTGGCGAACCAGCCATACATGCCGAACACCAGGCCCCAAGGGCCATACAACAACGCCTGCAACGCGTGCAGGCGCCCGTCCCCGGTCATGTACATGGCGTTGAAACCCAGACTTGCCAGAAACAGCAGCAGGGTCAGCGAAACATAGCGCTTGAGCACGATCACGCAGCACGCTCGCACAGCAGACCGTAGAGACCCGAATCAGAAAGCTCCCCGGCCACGCACCAGCGTTCGCGCAGCACCCCTTCAAGAACGAACCCCAAGCGCTCGAGGGTACGTGCCGAAGCGCTGTTACGCGGATCGATTTCCGCCTCAAGGCGGCGCATGTTCAGGTCCCGGGACAGATAGTCAACGAAGTGCTCCAACGCCTCGCCCATGAACCCCTGCCCCTGGGCAGCCGTGGCCAGGCAGTAGCCGATTTCGCCCCGGCGCGAGTCGCTGTCGAAGCTGGAACACTGGCACATGCCGATCAGCTCGCCGCTGTCCTGCCGATAGATACCGAGCTTGAGCAACTGCCCCCGCGCATAGGCCTGGCGATCAGCCGCAAGCGCTGCCTGCGCTTGCTCGATATCACGCCAGGGCGCGTGATTCCAGAAACGCATGACCTGCGGGTCGGCCATGATCGCCAGCCATGCAGCGGCATCCCCGGCGCACATGGGCCGTAGCTGCAGACGGGGGCTTTGCAGGCAAAGGTCCTGGGGAAATGCGTAAAGGTGCGACACGGGGCGAACTCCTGTCCTGTCCGAAGAGCCGCACAGTCTACCTCAAGGTTGCCAGGCGCTGGGCGTGGGTACCGGCGACTGGCGTCACCGTCATCAGGCGACTTCAGCCCCCTCGTCATCTGGCCAGATCGGCTCGTTGGCTTCCAGCGGTGGCAAGCCATAGGCCGCACGAGCGGCATCGCAACTCGGGTTGGGTTGACCATCGACCCAGGCCGCCTCAAATTCGCGGCAAGGGGTGGAACGCTGCTCGTAGATACCGCAGCTGACGCCTTTGCCAATCTCGCCCTCAAGGCTGATACAGCGGCAAGGTTTGCTATCGGTGCCGATCATCGCTACCCGGGTAGGGTTGATCTGTACCACCAGATCGTCGGGCACCAAACCTCCAGACGATTGACACTCACCCCAGAAAAAAGACACACGGAAAAACCCGCAGCAGGCGCCGCAGTTCAAACAAGGATTATGTTCGGACATGATGAGAAGACGGGGGGGTAAGTTTATCGTTATTGGGAGAAAACCCGCCGCCATTCTATGCTTCGCCAAGGCTTTGGGAAGGGGGGAGCTGTAGAAATAGTTTGCGTCTGACGGGCGGTTGGATGAGCTGTGGCAGACGCGGGATGAGCGGTGGTCGCTCGGAATCTGAAATAACGAAAATTCCCACGATTGCTTAGGATGCTTTCCTGCATCAATTCCTTAGCTGCCTTGGTAGCGTGCGCTGAAATTTGAGCGTGCCGGGCGTTCGCCTGGACATCGCGTTGTGCTTTCACTTTTCAGCTTAAGGATAAGCCTATGTTCGCGTCGGCCCATGCTGCGCACTTCGCGTTTTTGCTCCCTTCTGTGCGCAACGATTTCAAGGTACTGGCGTTTGACGGCACGGAAGCCATCAGCACCTTGTATGCGATCCAGGTCGAACTGGTCAGCGAGTACCCCGACTTCGATCTGGAAAGCCTGCTCAGTCAGCCGGCGTTCCTTCAGTTCGGCCTTAATGGCGAAGGTATCCACGGGCGGATCGAAAATGTCTGGGACGGCGAACCCGGCACACGCCTGACCCGTTATCACCTGACTTTGGTGCCTGCGCTGCATTATTTGCAGTTCAGCCACAACCAGCGAATATTCCAGCAGCTGACGGTGCCGCAGATTATCGCCCAGGTGCTCCAGGGTCATGGCATCCAGGCCGATGCCTTCAGCTTCCATGTTCGCAACAGCCCCGTGCGCGAATACTGCACTCAGTATGGGGAATCAGATCTCGACCTGATT
>NZ_JANHLE010000016.1 GCF_028682475.1 Pseudomonas putida | reverse complement strand
GGGTGTTCAATCCACACTGTGGGAGCGGGCTTGCCCCGCGATGAGACTGTCAGGAGTGCGTCAGTTGCGCATGCTCCTGAGTCTCAAGCACTGACTTGTCCGTCTGCTTGAGCATCTGGCTGGTAATCGCCCCCGCCGTCATCGAACCGTTCACGTTCAACGCCGTACGGCCCATGTCGATCAGCGGTTCAACCGAGATCAGCAACGCCACCAGCTCCACCGGCAAGCCCATGGCCGGCAGCACGATCAGCGCGGCGAAGGTCGCACCGCCACCGACTCCGGCGACACCCGCAGAACTCAGGGTCACGATAGCTACCAGTGTGGCAATCCACAGCGGATCCAGCGGGTTGATGCCAACAGCCGGAGCCACCATCACCGCCAACATTGCCGGGTACAGACCGGCACAACCGTTCTGACCGATGGTCGCACCGAACGAAGCGGCAAAGCTGGCGATCGACTGCGGAATGCCCAGGCGCAGGGTTTGTGCCTCGATGCTCAGCGGAATGCTGGCGGCACTGGAGCGGCTGGTGAAGGCAAAGGTCAGTACCGGCCAGACCTTGCGGAAGAAGCGCAGCGGGTTGACGCCGCTGATCGCCAGCAACACGCCATGCACCACAAACATCAGCCCCAGGCCGATGTAAGAAACCACGACAAAGCTGCCGAGCTTGAGGATGTCGTCCAGGTTCGAACTGGCCACCACCTTGGTCATCAACGCCAGCACGCCATACGGGGTGAGCTTCATCACCAGGCGCACCAGGCGCATTACCCAGGCTTGCAGGGTGTCGATGGCAGCCAGGGCGCGATTGCCCTTTTCCGCATCATCCTTGAGCAGTTGCAGGGCAGCCATGCCGAGGAACACGGCAAAGATCACCACACTGATGATCGAGGTCGGCTTGGCCCGGGCCAGGTCGCCTACCGGGTTGCTGGGGATGAACGACAGCAGCAGCTGCGGGATATTCAGCTCGGCGACCTTGCCCACGTAGTCACTCTGGATCGCCTGCATCCGTGCGGTTTCGGCGGTACCGGCAACCAGGCCTTCGGCGGTCAGGCCGAACAGGTTGGTCAGGACGATACCGATCAGCGCGGCAATCGCCGTGGTGAACAGCAGGGTGCCGATGGTCAGGAAGCTGATCTTGCCCAGCGACGAGGCGTTGTGCAGGCGGGCCACGGCGCTGAGGATCGAGGCGAAGATCAGCGGCATGACGATCATCTGCAGCAACTGCACATAGCCGTTGCCGACCAGATCGAGCCAGCTGATGGTGGCCTTGAGGATCGGGTTGCCAGCGCCATAGATGGCATGCAGGGCAGCCCCGAACAGCACGCCGAGGACCAGACCGACCAGGACTTTCTTGGCCAGGCTCCAGTTGCCATGACGGGTTTGTGCCAGGCCTAGCAGCAATGCCAGGAACGCCAGCAGATTGAGTGACAGCGGCAGATTCATTGAAGCTCCAGAGAAAAGGCGGGGCATCGCCTCTGTGTGCGATTGCGAACAGAAATGCTAACAGCATGAAAACCAACGAATTTATATCAAAAGGTAATTTGTATAGTCGTTTTTGGAATATAGGTATGTCGCAAATGGCATGTACGACGACGCGGAGGCGTTCGTTGGCGTCGCTGTCAGGTCGTGCCGGGCCCTTTACTTTGGCTAGCGTTGGTGAGCCTCTTTTCTGGAGAAATGCACATGACGTCTGCTCCGAAAGTTCTTGCTGCCGGTCTGGCACTGCTGCTGGCCGGTCAAACCTGGGCCAGCGAACTCAAGCATTGGCCTGCTTATGCAGCCAGGCAGCTGGACACGATGATCGCGGCCAATGCCAACCAGGGTAACTACGCGGTGTTCGACATGGACAACACCAGCTACCGCTTCGACCTCGAAGAGTCGTTGTTGCCGTTCATGGAAAACAAAGGACTGCTCAGCCGGGAAAAACTCGATCCGTCGTTGAAGCTGATGCCGTTCAAAGACACTGCCGAACACAAGGAAAGCCTGTTCAGCTACTACTACCGGCTGTGCGAAATCGATGACATGGTCTGCTATCCCTGGGTTGCCCAGGTGTTTTCCGGCTTCACCCTCAAGGAGCTCAAGGGCTATGTCGATGAGCTGATGGCTTCGGGCAAACCGGTCCCCAGCACCTACTACGAAGGCGATCAGGTCAAGAGCATCGAGGTGCAGCCGCCGAAGATCTTCACTGGCCAGACCGAGCTGTTCAACAAGCTGATGGCCAACGGCATCGAGGTGTATGTGATGACCGCCGCCTCCGAAGAGCTGGTGCGCATGGTCGCCTCCGATCCCAAATACGGCTACAACGTCAAACCGCAGAATGTCATTGGTGTCAGCCTGCTGCTCAAGGACCGCGAGAATGGCGCGCTGACCACCGCGCGCAAACAGATCGGCGCTGGCAACTATGACCCGCAGGCCAACCTGGGGCTGGAGCTGACGCCTTACCTGTGGACCCCGGCCACCTGGATGGCGGGCAAGCAGGCGGCGATCCTGACCTACATCGATCAATGGAAGAAGCCGGTACTGGTCGGTGGCGATACCCCCACCAGTGACGGCTATATGCAGTTCCACAGTGTCGATGTCGGCAAGGGCGGCATCCACCTGTGGATAAACCGTAAAGCCAAGTACATGGACCAGCTCAACGGCATGATCGCCCAGAACGCGGCGGCCCAGGCCAAAGAGGGCTTGCCGGTAACGGCGGACAAGAACTGGGTGATTGTCACCCCTGAGCAGATTCAATAAACAGCAGTCTGGGTCAGCGTTTGTTCAGGCCTTTGGCCAGCCGGTCACCGCCGAGCTGGATCAAGGCCACCAGCACCACCAGCATGACGATCACGGTGAGCATGATCTGGCTGTCGAAACGCTGGTAGCCGTAGCGGTAGGCGATATCGCCCAGGCCGCCAGCGCCGATGGCTCCAGCCATGGCCGAGGAGTTGATCATGGTCACCAGGGTGATGGTGAAGCCGCCGACGATGCCCGGCAGGGCCTCGGGCAGCAGCACGTGCCAGACGATGTGCCAGCGTCGGCAACCCATGGCCTGGGCCGCTTCGATCAGGCCATGGTCGACCTCACGCAGGCTGACTTCGGCGATTCGCGCAAAGAACGGTGTGGCGGCGATGGTCAGTGGCACCACCGCAGCCCAGACCCCATAGGTGGTGCCGACAATCAGGCGGGTGAAGGGGATCAGCGCGACCATCAGGATCAGGAACGGAATCGAGCGGAACAGGTTGACGAAGGCCCCGAGCACCCGGTCCAGGGTTGGCGCCTCGAAAATCCCGCCTTTGCCGCTGGTGACCAGAATCACCGCCAACGGTATCCCGGCGAGCAAGGCGATCAGTGACGACACGCCGACCATCAGCAAGGTATCGAGTACGCCCTGGAGCAAGCGATCAGTCCACATAACCCAGTACCTCTACCTGCGTGGCCCACTGCCGGGCACGTTCGATGACCTGCTCATGGCTGTGCGGCGAGTTCGCCACCGACAGCAGCAATTGCCCCAGCGGTCGCCCCTGGATCTGCTCGATACCGCCTTGCAACAGGCTGATCCGGCCACCGAGGCTGGCGAACAATGTGGATAACTCCGGTGCCTGACGCACAGTGCCGCTGACTTTCAGGTTCAGCACCAGCGCCGCTTCGGCACTGCCCGGCTGGGGCTGCAGGCGTGCCTGCAAGGCGGCCGGCACGGCGGCTTGCAAGGGCGCGAGCAAGGTTTTGCTGACCTCGTGCCGGGGATTGCCGAACACCTGCCAGACCGCGCCTTGCTCAACGATGCGTCCGCGTTCGAGCACCACCACCCGCTGGCAGATATCGCGGATCACCGCCATTTCGTGGGTAATCAGCACGATGGTCAGGCCCAGGCGCTGATTGATGTCGCGCAGCAGCTCAAGGATTGACGCGGTAGTTTCCGGGTCGAGGGCTGAGGTTGCTTCATCGCAGAGGAGAATGTCCGGGTCGTGAACCAGTGCCCGGGCGATGCCGACGCGCTGCTTCTGCCCGCCCGACAATTGCGCGGGATAGGCGTGGTGTTTTTGCTCAAGACCGACCAGCTCCAGTAGCTCGGCAACCTTACGCTGGCGCTGAGCCTTGGGCACGCCGGCGACCTTGAGAGGCAACTCGACGTTCTGCCACACGGTCTTGGCCGACATCAGGTTGAAGTGCTGGAAAATCATGCCGATGCGCCGACGCAGGCGTACCAGGCGGTCTTCATCGAACTCGCCGATGTCGACCTGATCGATCAGCACCCGACCAGCACTGGGCTGCTCAAGGCGATTGATGGTGCGGATCAGCGACGACTTGCCCGCGCCGCTGCGGCCGATGATGCCGAAGATCTCACCGCGCTGAATGTTCAGGTCGATGGCTTCCAGCGCCGGAGCGGTTTGCCCCGGGTAGGTCTTGCCCAGGCCGATGAAGCGTACATGGGCACTGCTTAGCTCAGGGTGCAGGGCCCGTTGCCGGGCCTGCTGCAGCGGCGCAAAGGACGGCTCCTCTGGCGCCAGGAGGGCGGTGGCGGCGCTCATTTCAGCTCTCCCAGCCCGGTTGGTAAAGTTTGCCGTGGGCTTTGTCGAGCGCGGCACGCACGGCTGGCGAGTGCTGGTAGATGTCGATGAACCTGGCCAGGCGCGGATCGTCCTTGTTCTGCGGGCGGATAACGAACTGGATCACGTATTCCTTGTGATCGAGGCCATCGAACAGCAAGGCCGAGGTGGCATCGAAGGTGTTGGCCAGGCGGATATAGGCCGGATAACCCTGGACCAGATCGGCATCGTCATAGGCGCGCACCAGTTGCACGGCTTCGACCTGAAGGATCTTCAGCTGCTTGGGATTGGCGATGATGTCTTCTTCGCTGGCCTTGTAGCCGACGCCGGGTTTGAGCGTGATCAAACCGGCCTTGGCCAGCAGCTGCAGGCCGCGGCCGCTGTTGATCGGGTCATTGGCGATGGCCACGCTGGTGCCTTGCGGCAACTCATCAAAGCTTTTGTACTTTTTCGAGTACAGGCCGACGTTGTTGATGATCCCCGAGGCATAGGGCACCAGATCAAAGCCGGCCGCCGCCTTGGCGTTTTCCAGGAACGGGATGTGCTGGAAGTAGTTCACGTCGATATCGCCGCTGGCCAGGCTGACGTTGGGCGCGATCCAGTCGCTGAACTCGATCAGTTCGACGTCCAGCCCCTGTTTTTTCGCCTCGCTGACTGCCGCTTCCAGCGGGATGGCGAAGGCTGCGGTGGTGCCGACTTTTAACGCATCGGCGGCCTGGGTGGTGGAAAACAGGCCAAGGGTCAGGGCCAGGGCCGCGACGGGGCGGGCAAGGAAGGTCTTAAGCATGCTGTAGCGCTCCGCTCGGGGGGGTGTGGCGATAGCTGGCGCCGGGATGCTCGGCGGGCAGCAGGGGCTGGTCACTGGCGAAGAGTTTTTCGCGCAGGGTGCCGTGTTCGTAGGCGGTCTTGTACGAGCCGCGGCGCTGTAGCTCGGGGATCACCAGGTCGATGAAGTCGACATAGCTTTCCGGGGTCACGGTGCGGGTCAGGTTGAAGCCGTCCAGGCCGGTTTCGGCGATCCAGCTTTCCAGTTCGTCGGCGACCTGGGTGGGCGAGCCGACCAGGGTGATGTAGCGCCCGCCGAGGGCGTGCTGGTCGAGCAGCTTGCGCCGGGTCCAGTCGTTGTTCTGCAGGGTCTTGGTCGCCGACTGGATGGCGTTGCTTTTGACGTACTGGATCGGTTCGTCCAGTGCGTAGGTAGAGAAGTCGATACCGGTGGAGCTGGCGAAGTGTGCAACCCCCGCTTCGGCACTGGCGTAACGCAGATACTCGGCGTGCTTGGCCCAGGCTTGTTCCTCGGTACGCGCGACGATCACGGTCAGGCCCATGAATACCTTGATCGCCTCGGGATCACGGCCGGCGGCGACGGCAGCGGCGCGGACCTTGTCGACCTGGGCACGGGTACCGGCCTTGGTCTGGCCGCTGATGAACACACACTCGGCATGGTTGCCGGCAAAGCCCAGGCCGCGCTCGGAGCTGCCGGCCTGGAACAGCACCGGGGTACGTTGCGGCGAGGGTTCGCACAGGTGATAGCCTTCGACCCGGTAGAACTCGCCCTGGTGCTGCACCTTGTGCACTTTGTCCGGGCGCGCGTAGACCCGCTGCTGGCGGTCGTTGGTGACTGCGCCGTCTTCCCAGCTGCCTTCCAGCAGTTTGTACAGCACCTGCATGTATTCGTCGGCCTGATCGTAGCGGCGGTCGTGTTCAGCCTGCTGTTCAAGGCCCATGGCCCGCGCGGCACTGTCCAGATAGCCGGTGACGATGTTCCAGCCCACCCGGCCACGGCTCAGGTGATCGAGGGTCGAGAGCTTGCGGGCGAACAGATAGGGCGGCTCGTAAGTCAGGTTGGCGGTCAGGCCGAAGCCCAGATGCCGGGTCACCGCAGCCATGGCCGATACCAGCAGCAACGGGTCGTTGACCGGCAGTTGGATCGACTCCTTGAGCGGTACGTCGACCTTGTTCTGGTAGACGTCGTAGACCCCGACGATATCGGCGATGAACAGCCCGTCGAATAGCCCGCGCTCAAGCAGCCGGGCCAGTTCGGTCCAGTACTCCAGGGTCTTGTACTGGGTCGAGGTGTCCCGCGGGTGAGTCCACAGGCCGTGGTTGATGTGGCCAATGCAGTTCATGTTGAAGGCATTGAGGAGGATTTTCTTTTTGGCCATCAGATGGTCCCCCGCAGCGGTGGGTTCTCATCGTTGAGGTAGTAGTTGCCGATGGCGTGGTACTTCCAGCGCACCGGGTCGTGCAGGGTATGCACGCGGGCGTTGCGCCAGTGGCGATCGAGGCCATGTTCGGCAAGGGTGGCCTGGCTGCCGGCCAGTTCGAACAGGGTGCTGCCGGCGGACAGGGAAATTTCTGTGCTGATTGCCCGGGCTTCGGCCACGGCGATCGAGGCGGCGGCCACGGTGCTGGCGTTGGGTTCGGCCTGGGCCTGGTCGAGGTACTCGCCGGCGCGCTCAAGCAGGGCCTCGGCAGCATGCAGACGGATCGCCAGGTGACCGAAGGACTTCAGCGTCAGCGGATCGTCGCTGGCTTTGTCGATGCCGGAATCGATCCACGGCCGGCTGCGGGTGCGCACGAACTGCAGGGCATCTTCGTAGGCGGCGCGGGCAATGCCGGTGTCGATTGCAGCATGAAGAATCTGCGCCAGCGGGCCGACCGTGGTCGGCCGTTCGAAGGCACTCTGGAAGGGCACCACGTCATCGGCGGCAACGCGGACATCGTCGAACAGCACCGAGCCGCTGCCGGTGGTGCGCTGGCCGAAGCCGCTCCAGTCGTCGATCACCTGCAGCCCGGCGCTGTCGGCGGGGACAAACACCAGCTGCTGTACACCCTGCTCATCGACCACCGAAGTGGGAATGCGCTGGGCATAAAGGGCGCCGGTGGCGTAGAACTTGCGCCCGTTGATGCGGTAGGCGTCACCGTCACGGCTCAGTGCCGTGGTGCGGTCGAGGGCGGTTTTCGTCCCAAGTTCCGCCAGAGCGTTGCCGAAGCGTTTGCCGGCCAGTACTTCGGCGTACAGGCGCTGCTGTTGTTGCGGGCTGCCATTTACCCGCAGCACTTCCAGGGCATAGAAATGGTTCTGCGGAATCTGGCCCAGGGAGGCATCGGCCTGGGCGATGCGCGCGATCACTTTGGCCAGGGTGACGTTGGAGACCCCTGCACCACCAAAGGCTTTGGGGACACTGATGGCCCACAGGCCGGAGTGCGAAAACAGCGTCAGTTCCGGGTGTGGCAAACGACGTTCGCGGTCGCGCAGGATGCTGTCGCGGCGCAGCTCGCCCGCCAGTTCTTCGGCAATCTGCAAAGCCTGGGCGTCAGTGTGGATGACCGCGACGTTTTCGTGCGGTTGCGGCAGAAGGCTCATAAATAGGCTCCAGTGGTCTGGTCAGATCCAGGAATGCCGGGCAGGCAAGGTACCGTTGAGGTGATAGGCGCCGACGGCGTGGTATTTCCAGCGCACCGGGTCGTGGAGTGTGTGGACGCGGGCGTTGCGCCAGTGCCGGTCGAGGTTGAACTCGGCGAGGGTGGCGCGGCTGCCGGCCAGTTCGAAGAGCTTCTCGCTGGCCTGCAGGGCGATCTCGGTGGTCAGCACCTTGGCTTCGGCCACGGCAATCGAGGCCCGGGCTGCCGAGGCGTCGTCCACGGGCGCGGCGTTGACTTCATCGAGGGTGCGCGCCGCCTTGCTCAACAAGGCCTGGGCGGCATGCAGTTCAAGCTGCAGGCGACCGATGTCGGCGATTACGTAAAGGTCATCGCTGGCGCGTTCGACCTTGGCATCGATCCATGGTCTCGACTTTTCCCGTACGAAGGCGATGGCATCGGCGACCGCCGCTTCGGCGATACCGGCATCGATGGCCGCCTGGATCAATTGCGAGGCGGCGCCCTGGATGTTCGGCACCTCGTTCTGGCGCCAGTTGTCGATCACCAGCTCCGCGTCGACCTGAACCCGATCCAGCAGCACGGTACCGCTGGCGGTGGTGCGCTGACCGAAGCCGGACCAGTCATCGACGATGCGCAGCCCTGGCGTGCCGCGGCGGACAAAGGCCATGACCTGACGGCCTTCATCGTTCAACGCTTTGACTGCTACCCAATGGGCGAACAGCGCCCCGGTGGAATAGAACTTCTGGCCGCTGAGCACATAGTGGTCGCCCTCGCGTGTGATCCGTGCCTTGAGTTCCAGGGTGTGCTTGCTGCCGCGTTCGGGGCCGGCATTGCCGATCCGCCAGCCGTCGAGCACCGATTTGAACAGCAGGTCCTTCTGCCGTTCACTGGCAGTGCCTTTGAGCAACTGCAGGATGCCGAACTGGTTCTGCGGGATTTGCCCCAGCGCCGGGTCGGCGGCGCTGATGATGCGAAACACTTCGGCGATGGTGACAAACGACACCTGCGCGCCGCCGTAGGCGCGGGGAATGGAAATGCTGCCGAGGCCGCTGCGGGTGAACTGTTCGATTTCTGCCCAGGGCAGCTTGCGTTGCTGGTCGCGTCGGGCGGCCTGCTGGCGGGCAACTTCGGCCAGCTCACGGGCGGCCTGCAGGGCCTCGGCGTCGCTGCGCAGGACCTTGGCCGGCAACAGCAGCGGGGCGCTGTCCAGATCACTGTGGACGTTGGTATCTGCCAGACTGGACATCAGTGCCGCTCCCTGGCTGCACTCAATGCCCTGGCGTTACGCACTGGGGTGATTGTGTTCCTGACCATAACCTTACCTCACGTATTGGAAAGGTCGGCGCGGGCTGCGCCGACTGAAATGCGCTGGTCCGGTGGTCCGGTTCATATACCCTAATGCTGTATAAAAATTTAATAAACTAACTTGTTGGAATATAGATAGAAGTACTCGATGGTCGCCTGGCAAACACTCTCAGGTGTACTGCAGGCGCCCACTGCGAGCGGTTGCCGACCCGGTCGAGAATGCAGTAACTCAGTTCCAGGTGTCGGTCGGGGCCGTTTTCCTCGATCAATGTCAGAGGGATCCTGGCCTGCAGCGGCTGGCCGACCTGGCACTTGCTGACGCCAGGCAAATCCACGCGCAGGTCGCCCCAGCGCAAGGTGATCCGGTCACCTTCGGCCATGTTCCGGTAAGGCGCCAGGGTGCAGGGCAGGTCGCTACTCAGGGTGTCGATGAACAGGCCTTCGCGACGTACCCGGCTCGCCAACTGCAAGGGTTGCAAATGTTCGTGTGTGGCATTGCCTCCGGGGCAGTCGAGTTTCACCAGTACCTGCCGCTCAGGTGAGCGCAACGGCTGGGTGCCGGGCTTGAGCAGGCGGTAATGCAGGCGGTGGTTACCGTTATGCAGCAAGCTGGCGGGTATGCGCAGGTCGATGCTGTCATCCGGCTCATGGGCTTGCAGGGTGTGGGCGGCGACAAAGCGTTGACCCCAGAACAGGGTCAGCAGATCGCCCGCTTCCATGGGGGGCTGAATAAGCACGCGCGCACGTAATTGCGCGGCGCTGTGGCATCCGATACCGCCAGCATTGATGCCGGGGAGGGTCGGTGGAGAAAGTTCGGGTCCTTGGCTGACATTGGGCATGGCGCGCATCCTTGGCATGAGCATCTGCAGGATTGGCGGTTATTGGCCAGCAGGCGCGCAGGATCAAGCCCGCGCACTGCCATCTGGCCGCTGGCGGAGAACTTCGGAACAGGACTACGCCCACAGGGAAAACCTGCGGGCGCGATTGCGGATGGGGTCTGGCGGGGAACTCAGTACCCGGTGTTCTGGACACCGAGGAATTTGCCGAGGAACTGCCGGGTTCGCTCTTCCCGGGGGTGAGCGAACAGTGCGCGGGCTTCACCTTGTTCGACAATCACGCCCTTGTCGAAAAAAATCACCCGGTTGGCCACATCGCGGGCGAAGCTCATTTCATGGGTGACGATGATCATCGTGCGTTTTTCCTCGGCCAGGCCGCGGATGGTCGCCAGCACTTCACCGACCAGCTCAGGGTCCAGTGCCGAGGTCGGTTCGTCGAACAGAATCACCTCAGGCTCCATGGCCAGGGCCCGGGCAATCGCCACGCGTTGCTGCTGGCCGCCGGACAGCTTGCGCGGGTACGACGCTTCCTTGCCCGCCAGGCCGACCTTGGCCAGCAGTTTCATGCCCAGCGCCACGGCTTGTTCGCGCGGGGTCTTCTTGACCACCAACGGCCCTTCGATGACGTTCTCCAGTGCCGTGCGGTGGGGAAACAGGTTGAAGTTCTGAAACACGAAACCGACCTGCTGGCGCAGCTTGCGGATCAGGCCTTGCTGTTTGGCCAGGGGCAGGTTGGCATCGATGGTTACGTCACCGACCTGGATACGTCCGCTGCTCGGCGTTTCCAGCAGGTTCAGGCAACGCAGGAAGGTGGTCTTGCCGGAGCCGCTGGGACCGATGATGGCGATGACTTCGCCGGCCTCGACCTTCAGGCTGATGTCGTTGAGTACCGTCTGGCCATTGAACTGTTTGCTCAGTCGCTCTACCACGATCATGCCGCGTTACTCCTGGTCGTGCCGGTTGACCCGCGCTTCCAGGCGGTTCTGCAGGTGCGCGAGAACGCTGGCCAGCACCCAGTAGATCAGTGCGGCGGCAAGGTACATGGTGAAAATTTCAAAGGTACGGGCGGTGATGAGCTGGGCCTGACGGAACAGTTCCGGGACCTGGATGGTGGCAGCCAGGGCGGTGTCCTTGACCAGCGAGATGAAGCTGTTGCCCAGTGGCGGCAAGGCTGTGCGCGCCGCCTGTGGCAGGATCGCCCGGCGCATGGCCTGGCCGCGGGTCATGCCGATACTGGCCGCCGCTTCCCATTGGCCGCGATCGATGGAACCGATGGCTGCACGCAAGATTTCACAGGCGTAGGCGGCCATGTTCAGCGAGAAGCCGATCAGGGCCGCCGGTAGCGGGTCCAGTTCCAGCCCCAGTTGCGGCAGCCCGTAGTAGATCATGAACAGCTGGACCAGCAGCGGCGTGCCGCGAAAGAACGACACGTAGACCCGCGCCGTCCAGCTCAGCAGCTTGAGCGACGACAGGCGCATCAGCGCCAGGCCGAAACCCAGCAGCAGCCCGAAGAACATCCCGCCGAGGCTCAAGATGACCGTGTAGTACGCGCCCTTGAGCAGAAAGGGCGCGCTGTCGAGCGCAAGCTGCAGACTTTCTTCGATCATTTAGTCACATCGGCGCCAAAGTACTTCTGGGACAGCTTGGCCAGGGTGCCGTCGGCACGCAGCTTGTCCAGTGCCTTGTTGATGGCATCGAGCAGCTCAGGCTCGCCCTTGCGCAGGGCGATACCGGCTTCTTGGCGCGAGAACGCGTCACCGGCAGCGGTAGTGTCCTTGGCTTTCTTGGCGTATTCCAGAGCGGCCAGGCGGTCGATCAGGATGGCGTCGATACGGCCGACACGCAGTTCCTGGAACTTGGTCGGATCGTCTTCGTAAGTGCGCACGTCAGCGGTCGGTACATTGGCTTTGACCCACTGTTCGTAGTTGGTGCCCAGGCCTACCCCGACCTTCTTGCCGCCCAGGTCGGCAGCGGATTTGATGTTCAGCTCGGCGGCCTTTTTCGTCAGCACCAGCGCCTGAATACCGGAAACGGTGTAAGGCTCGGAGAAGTCGTACTTCTTCTTGCGTTCTTCGGAGATGGTCACCTGGTTCACCACCGCGTCGAGACGTTTGGACTCCAGAGCTGCCAGGATGCCGTCCCACTTGGTTGGCTGGATCTTCGCCTTGACGCCCAGCTCCTTGGCCAAGGCCTCAGACAGCTCCACTTCAAAACCCGACAGTTTGCCGTTCTCATCGACGAAGCTGAACGGCGGGTAGGTACCTTCCAGGCCGATGTTGATCACACCATTGTCCTTGATGGTTTTCAGCTGCTCACCGGCAACCGCCTGGCCGAGCAGCGTGGCGCCCAGCAGCAGGGCGACGCCCGCATTGAGAATCTGTTTAGCGATTACTGTCATGACGAAGCCCCAATGTTGTTGTGATGTGGTTGGCGACTATAGGGTGACGCTAATAGGCTTAAAAATAATATAAATTCATTTTGTTATATTATTTTTGTATATGTCATTTAACTGTTCCAGACCTCAGGGTAGGCGAATAATGCCGGTGCCCCACCGGTATGCAGGAAAATCAGCGGACCGTCGTCGAATCGCTGGCGGGCAATGCCGTCGATCAGGCCGGCCATGGCCTTGCCGGTGTACACCGGGTCGAGCAACAAACCTTCCTGGCTCGCCAGCAGGCGAATCGCGGCCAGGGTGCCGGCATTCGGTTCGCCATAGCGCGGAGCGAAGTACTCATCCCAGAGTTCGATCTTGAACGTCTCGGGCAGGCGAATGCCCAGCAGCTCGGCGGTACGTTCGGCCAGCCCCTCGACTTTTGGCCGCTGCGCTTCGTCACTGCGCGACACGGTCACGCCGATCACCGGTAACTGTGGCAACACCTCGGCCAGGGCGATGGCCAGACCGCTATGGGTGCCGGCACTGCCAGAGGCGAGGACCACACCGGCGAACTGTTCACCGCAATGCTCGATCTGGGTAGCCAGCTCGAGACCTGCGCGCACATAGCCCAGTGCACCGAGCGCGTTGGAGCCGCCGATAGGCACGATGTAGGGTTTGCGTCCGCTGGCGTGCAGGCGTACGGCCATGGCCTGCAGTTGCTCGTCGGCGTTGTCGAGGTTATCCACAAGCTCGACCTTGGCGTCGAACAGGTCCAGCAACAGGCGGTTGCCGTTGTGCTGGTAATTGAGCGAGTCAGTGCCGGTCGGGTTTTCCAGCAGGGCCACGCAAGCGAGGCCGAGTCTGGCCGCCAGGGCAGCGGTCTGGCGCACATGGTTGGACTGGATCGCCCCGGCGGTGACCAGGGTATCGGCGCCCTTGCTCAGGGCATCGGCAGCCAGGTATTCGAGTTTGCGCAGCTTGTTGCCGCCCAGGGCCAGCGGTGTGCAGTCGTCACGTTTGACGTAGATGTCGCGGCCAGCCCAGGCCGAGAGGCGGTGCAGCTTTTCCAGCGCGGTCGGCGCGCCAAGCAGGTCCAGACGATTGAAGCGGGAAAGCTGTCGGTCGATCATGGCAATACATCTGCTAGGGAAAATCCGACTATAGGCAGCGCTGGGCCAGTGGGCAACTCCCGGCCTTATGCCGGCTATATTGCGTTTTGGAATAAAGGGTTATTTTTTCTCCCGCCCGCATTTGCCGTAAAGTGAGCGTCTATCTGGCGGCCTTCTCATTCCATCATCGCCGCCGCGGCAGGAGACGTAACCGTGAGCGAAAACGCGCAGACTGGGCATTGGCAACTGCAGGGCATTGTTGCCGGCTTGCGTAGCGCCCGTGACATATGGCGCAGCAGCAATGGTCGTAGCAGTGGTGAGCAAGGGGGCCGCGAGCTGCCTTCGCGCGAAGCCATGCGCCACATCCTCGAGCAATTGTGCGGGGCGCTGTTTCCGATGCGTCTTGGGCCGGTGGACCTGCGTGAGGAAAGCGAAGATTTCTACGTCGGGCATACCCTCGATTCTGCCCTGACTGCCTTGCTAGCCCAGGCGCGCCTGGAGTTGCGTTATGTCGCCCGTCACGGCAAGTGCAACACCGCCGACGTCGACGCCACCGCGCTTCGTTTGATCCAGGACTTCGCTGCCGCGTTGCCGGGCCTGCGCAGTGTGCTCGACACCGACGTGCTGGCGGCCTTCCATGGCGACCCGGCGGCGCGTAGCGTCGATGAAGTGTTGCTGTGCTACCCCGGCATACTGGCGGTCATCCACCACCGTCTGGCCCACCACCTGTATCGCTCCGGCCTGCCTTTGCTGGCACGAATCAGCTCGGAGCTGGCGCATTCGGCCACCGGCATCGACATCCATCCGGGGGCGCAAATCGGCAAAAGCTTCTTCATCGACCACGGCACCGGTGTGGTGATCGGCGAAACGGCGATCATCGGCGAGCGGGTACGCATTTATCAGGCCGTGACCCTGGGGGCCAAACGCTTCCCGGCGGATGAGGACGGGCAGTTGCAAAAAGGCCATCCGCGTCACCCGATCGTCGAGGACGACGTGGTGATTTATGCCGGTGCGACTATTCTGGGACGCATCACCATCGGCAAGGGTTCGACCATCGGCGGCAACGTCTGGTTGACCCGCAGTGTGGCGCCGGGCAGCAACCTGACCCAGGCCAATCTGCAGCACGATGACGGGACCCAGAAGTAGCCGCAGCAGGGCTTGGATTGCGGCATCGGGTCGCATTGCGGACCCCATCCATGTTTAACTTGAACGCTTGATCAAGTTAAAACGGTGGTCCGCTGCCGGCGTTCAACAGGAGGAAACCCTTTGCTGAACCCGTTCAATCCAAGCCTTTCCCCTCATCTCGAGGTGCACGTTTAATGGGTGCGCCGAGTTCCTCAACCAGCGGCAAGATCCGCATGAATCCGCCGGTTTTCTATTTCGCGGCGAGCTTTATCCTCATTTTCGGACTGGTGGTCATCAGCAATCCGCAAGCGGCCGGTGAATGGTTGCTGGCGGCGCAGAACTGGGCGGCCAATACGGT
Source organism: Pseudomonas putida (assembly GCF_028682475.1). Lineage (GTDB taxonomy): Bacteria > Pseudomonadota > Gammaproteobacteria > Pseudomonadales > Pseudomonadaceae > Aquipseudomonas > Aquipseudomonas putida_AG. The sequence goes on along the minus strand of NZ_JANHLE010000016.1, from coordinate 111,051 downwards.
CGGCTGGTACTACATGCTGGCAATGACGCTGTACCTGGTCTTCGTGGTGGTCACCGCCTTGTCCGGCTACGGCAAGATCAAGCTCGGTGCCGACCACGACGAACCCGAGTTCAGCTACCTGTCGTGGGCCGGCATGCTGTTCGCCGCCGGTATCAGCATTACCCTGTTCTTCTTTTGCGTCTCCGAACCCTTGACCCACATGCTCCAGCCGCCCCAGGGGGAAGCCGGAACGGTCGAGGCCGGGCGTCAGGCGATGCAGTTGCTGTTCCTGCATTGGGGCCTGCATGGCTGGGGCGTGTTCGCCTTCGTCGGTATGGCCCTGGCCTATTTCGCCTATCGCCACAACCTGCCGCTGGCCCTGCGTTCGGCGCTGTACCCGCTGATCGGCAAGCGCATCAACGGGCCGATCGGTTATGCGGTGGATGGCTTCGGCATCATCGCCACGGTGTTCGGCCTGGGTGCCGACATGGGCTTTGGCGTGTTGCACCTGAACTCGGGCCTGGATTACTTGTTCGGCATCCCGCATACGCAATGGGTGCAGGTAGCGCTGATCACTTTGATGATGGGCGCGGCGGTTGCAGTTGCCGTGGCCGGGGTCGAGAAGGGCGTGCGGGTGATGTCCGACATCAACATGTTCCTGGCCTGCGCGCTGCTGCTGTTCGTGCTGTTCGCCGGGCCTACCCAGCACCTGTTCAATACCCTGATCCAGAACCTGGGCGATTACCTTGGCGCGTTGCCGAGGAAGAGTTTCGACGTCTATGCCTATAACGAAGCCCGGGACTGGCTGGGTGGCTGGACCGTGTTCTACTGGGCCTGGTGGATTGCCTGGGCGCCCTTTGTCGGGCTGTTCATCGCGCGGATTTCGCGTGGCCGCACCATTCGTGAGTTCGTCTTCGGCGTGCTGCTGATCCCGCTGGGTTTCACCCTGGCGTGGATGTCGATCTTCGGTAACAGTGCAATGACCCAGGTGCTCGATCACGGCATGACTGCGTTGGGCCAGTCGGCCATCGATAACCCGTCGATGACCCTCTACCTGTTGCTGGAAACCTATCCCTGGAGCAAGGCGGTCATTGCCGTCACGGTGTTCATCAGCTTTGTGTTCTTCGTCACCTCGGCCGACTCGGGCACCGTGGTGTTGTCGACCTTGTCCGCCCGTGGCGGCAACGCCGACGAAGACGGGCCGAACTGGTTGCGGGTGTTCTGGGGGGCGATGACTGCCCTGGTGACCATCGGCCTGCTGTTCGCCGGCAGCATTGACTCATTGAAATCGGCGGTGGTACTGACCTCGCTGCCGTTCTCGGTGATTCTGCTGGCAATGATGTGGGGCCTGCACAAGGCGTTCTACCTGGAGTCGCAGCGCCAGATCGCGCAGATGCATTCGCTGGCGCCGTTCGCCAATTCGCGGCGTGGCCGTGGAGGCTGGCGTCAGCGTTTGAGCCAGGCGGTGCATTTTCCTTCGCGCGACGAGGTCTACCGGTTCATGGATGACGTGGTGCGCCCGGCGATTGCCGAGGTGACCGAGGTGTTCGTCGAGAAGGGCCTGAACGTCATTACCCAGGAAGACCCGAGCCATGACAACGTCAGTCTGAAGATTGGCCATGGCGAGGAGCAGCCGTTCATCTATCAGGTGCAGATGCGTGGCTACTTCACACCGTCATTTGCCTTGGGCGGGCTGGGTACCCAGGAGTTGAAGAACCGTCGTTACTATCGGGCCGAGGTGCATCTGAGCGAAGGCAGCCAGGACTATGACCTGGTGGGCTACAGCAAGGAGCAGATCATCAACGACATCCTCGATCAGTACGAACGGCATATGCAGTTTTTGCATCTGGTGCGTTAAGCCTGCTGGCCTCATCGCCGGCAATGCCGGCTCCCACACTTGCTCGGTGTATGCCGCCCTGTGGGAGCCGGCCTTGCCGGCGATAGCCGCGCCGCCGACTCAGAACGGCGCATCCCCGAGAATCGTCGCCCGGTGCATCACCCGCCGCTGCGGCCGGTAGTCATCCACCGCGTAATGCTGAGTCACGCGGTTGTCCCAGAAGGCCACGTCGTTCTCCTGCCAGCGCCAGCGAATGGTGAACTCCGGCCGCGTGGCATGGGCGAACAGCAATTTCAGGACCGCCTCGCTTTCCGCTTCGCTCAGCTCATTGATCCGTGTGGTGAACCCCTCATTGACGAACAGCGACTTGCGCCCGCTGACCGGGTGCGTGCGGATCACCGGGTGCGACAGCGGCGGGTTGCTGCGCCGGGTCGCTTCCCAGCGTTGCAGGTCTTCGGGCGTGGTACCAAAGCGCTCCAGCGGGAAAGACTTGGTGAAGTCATGGGTCGCGGTCAAGCCGTCGAGCAGCTGCTTGAGCGGTGCCGACAACGCTTCGAACGCGGCGATACCGCTGGCCCACAAGGTGTCGCCACCGTAGGTTGGCAGTTGCTTGGCGCTGAGCACCGCACCCAATGCCGGGGTCGGCAGGAAGGTCACGTCGGTGTGCCAGATGGCGTTGTCGCGCACGTCGGTCACGGCGGTGTCGAGCACCAGCACCTGCGGGGTTTGCGGCACGTTGGGGTAGATCGGGTGGATATGCAGATCGCCAAAGCGCGCGGCGAATTCAGCCTGCTGTTGTGGGGTGATCGGCTGGTCGCGGAAGAACAGCACCTGATGCTTGAGCAGGGCCTGCTCGATGGTGTCGCGTTGTTCGTCGTTGATCGCGCGGCTCAGGTCGACACCGCTGATCTGTGCGCCGAGTGCAGTGCTCAGCGGAGTAATGGTCAGGCTCATGATTGTTCTCGACTCGTCTTCAATGACTCTGGCCGTGCCAGGGCACCAGTTTGCGCTGCAGGGCGCGCAGCCCCATTTCCAGAGCAAAGGCGATCAGCGCGATCACCAGAATGCCCAGCACCACCACATCGGTGACCAGGAACTGCGCCGCCGACTGAACCATGAAGCCCAGGCCACTGGTGGCGGCGATCAGCTCGGCAGCGACCAGGGTCGACCAGCCCACACCGAGGCCGATGCGTACCCCGGTGAGGATGTCGGGTAGGGCACTGGGCAGGATGACGTGGCGGATCAGCTGGGCCCGCGTGGCACCCAGCGATTGCGCCGCGCGCAGTTTGGTCGGGTCGACCGTGCGTACGCCGGTGGCGGTGGCGATGGCAATCGGGGCGAAGATCGCCAGGTAGATCAGCAGCACCTTCGACAACTCGCCAATGCCACACCAGATCACGATCAGCGGCAGGTAGGCCAGGGGCGGAATAGGGCGGTAGAACTCGATCAGCGGATCGAGAATGCCGCGAGCAATTCGGTTGTGGCCGATGGCGATACCGATCGGAATCGCTGTGACAATCGCCGCGGCCAGCGCCAGACCGATGCGTCCCAGGCTCGCGCCCAGGTGTTGCCACAGGGTTGAATCCATATAGCCCTGGGTCAGCAGCAACCAGGCTTTGGCCAGCACCGCTTCAGGGGACGGCAGGAACAGCGGTTCGATCCACTCGGCGGCGGTCACCGCCCACCACAGCAGGAGCAGGGTGGCCAGGGTCAGGCCGCTGATCCAGCGGGTGCTCAGGTTGCGACGCGGCTTGGCAACCGGCGCTGACGGGCTGGTGTGTTTGGCCGTGACCGGCAATTCCAGGCTGCTCATGCGAACTCCTGCCGCACCGCGGCGCTGCGTTGAGAAAACACCCGGCTCAGCACATGTTCGCGGGTTTCGATAAATCGCGGGTCGGACTTGATCGCCCTGGCCGACTCGCCGGCGGCATAACGCTGACCGAAATCCAGCTGCAGACGTTCGACGATCTGCCCGGGGTTGGGCGCCAGGAGGATCAGGTCGGTGGCGAGGAACACCGCTTCTTCGATGTCGTGGGTGATCAGGAACACAGGTTTGGCTGTGCGTTGCCAGACCTGCAGGAGCAATTCCTGCATCTGTTCGCGGGTAAAGGCATCGAGGGCACCGAATGGCTCGTCCATCAGCAGCACCCGTGGATCGGCGGCCAGGGCGCGGGCCAGGCCAACACGTTGCTTCTGGCCACCGGACAATTGCCAGATACGCCGCGCACCGAAATCGGCCAGATCAACCAGCGCCAGCATTTCCCGGGCCTTGTGCTCACGCTCGGGGCGCGGCACGCCCGCCAGCTCCAGGCCGAAGGCGACGTTGGCCAGGACATCCTGCCAGGGCAGCAGGGCATCGTCCTGAAACACCACGCCGCGCTCGGCGCTCGGGCCTTGCACCGGGACACTGTCGAGAGTGATGCGCCCGGCGCTGGGCGTTACGAATCCGGCAATCAGGTTGAGCAGCGAGGTCTTGCCGCTGCCCGACGGGCCGAGGGCCACCAGCAACTGCTGTGGGCCCAGGCTCAGGTTGATATCGGCCAGCACCGGTTCGGCTGCGCCGGGGTACTGTGCGCTGATGCGCTCCAGTTCAAGCAATGCCATGACAAGCTCCGATCAGTTGGCGATGAACTTGGCGCTGACGTACGGCGCGTAGTCCGGCAGTACCGCTTCGACCTTGCCCTGTTCCTTGAGGAAGGTGGCGGTGTCGGTGATGGCCTGGGTGGTCGGCGCACCGAGGGCGGCAATCTGGTCGGCCGCCAGCGGGAACACGTTGCCTTGCAGCAGGGCTGGAATGTCCGTGGCTTTGGCGCCGGAGAGCTTGACCAGTTTGTCGACGTTGCTTTGATTGGCCAGCCAGGCTTGTGGGTCTTTGCGGTAGTCGGCGTAGGCATCGAGGGTGACTTTGGCGAAGGCCTTGACGATTTCCGGGTGCTTGGCGGCAAAGTCCTTGCGCACGATCCAGGCATCGAAGGTTGGTGCGCCTTTCTCGGCCAGCTCGCCGGAGGTGATCAGCACCTTGCCGTTTTCCTTGGCCACACCCAGGGCCGGATCCCAGACGTAAGTGGCGTCAATGTCACCGCGCTTCCAGGCGGCAATGATCGCCGGTGGCGCCAGGTTGAGGATCTGTACCTTGGCCGGGTCGATGTTCCACTGTTTAAGTGCGGCGAGCAGGCTGTAATGGCCGGTGGAAACGAAAGGCACGGCGATCTTCTTGCCGATCAGGTCTTGCGGCGAATTGATCCCGGCGCCTTCGCGCGCCACCAAGGCCTCAGCGGCGCCGATCTGGGTAGCGATCAGGAAGGTTTCCACCGGCAGTTTGCGGGTTGCGGCAGCGGCTAGCGGGCTGGAACCTAGGTAGCCGATCTGCACATCGCCCGAGGCCACGGCGGTGATGACATCGGCGCCACTGTCGAACTTGCGCCAGTCGATGCTGGCCTTGCTGGCTTTTTCATAGTCGCCGTTGACCTGGGCGACTTTCGCCGGATCGACGGTGGTCTGGTAGGCAACGGTCAGGTCGGCCGCCTGAGCGAACCAGCTGGCGCCAGCCAGGGTCAGGGCGGCGAACAGGCGCAGCGGAGCATGCAGGGTCATGGTGAACTCCTAGTCAGGCGAGTAGTGGGGGACAATGGTCGGAAGACTAGATGATCTAAGAAACTTAAAATAAATAACTTTTTAGCATTAGCTTAGGAGCCAATCGCTTTAAGCTTTCGGGCTTGCCTGTGAGAGCGGGCTTGCCCCGCGATGACAGAAATCAAGGTAATCACCAGGGCAAAACGAAATGATGGGTGAATGTGTGAGGCAAGGCGGTCTAAATAGTTATTGATTAATAACCTTTAGGAATTAGCTTGGATGCCGATAGCGTCCGTGGAGAAAATTTCGGTGCATATTCCGTAATAATCTGAAAAATTACGAAATAAGTCTTTTTGGATTTATAGGATTGTCATTATCCTTGACCCCAAGGGCTGGCGCATTAGACCAAAGTCGTGAAACGAACAGTTACGATTGACTTGACGGTCACCCTTTGGTGCTAATCGCCAATCGACGTCGAGCGGGGCAATAGATCCTGCCGTAAGCGACACACAAGAATTAGAAACGTAGAGGAGCAAAACATGTACAAGTCGACCTTGGCACTCGCCGTGGCCGTAGGGGTTCTGGCCCAGCAGGCAAATGCCGCCGGTTTCGTTGAAGACAGCAAGCTGTCGCTCAGTTCGCGGACCATGTATTTCAACAACGATAACCGTGACGGTGCTAACGATAACCGTGAGTCTGGTCAGGGCTTCAAGCTCGACTACATCTCGGGTTTCACTGACGGTACCGTAGGTTTCGGTGTCGATGCCCAAGCGCTGTGGGGTATTCACCTGGATGGCGGTAAAGGCCACCACCCGGATAACAGCAGTTTCTTCCCAAGCGACACCGATAAGTCGGCTGAGAGCCAGTGGGGTCGTTTTGGTGCCAACGCCAAAGCGCGTTTCTCCAAGACCGAAGTCCACTTCGGTAGCGCTCTGGCACCTAACCTGCCGATCCTGGTGTCCAACGATGGCCGTCTGCTGCCGCAAACGTTTGAAGGCGGCACTATTCAGACGAAAGAAATCGACAACCTGACCCTCAATGCCGGTCAACTGACCCACGCCATGGGGCGTGCGTCGAGCAACCGTACGGGTCTGTCCGTCTCCGGTGCAACTCAGGACAGCAACAAGTTCCAGTTCGCCGGTGGCGACTGGAAGGTCACCAAAGACCTGACTTTGCAGTACTACTACTCGAACCTGGAAGACTTCTACAAGCAGCACTTCCTGGGCCTGGTTCACGTCTATCCGATCGCCGAAGACCAGTCGTTCAAGACTGACCTGCGCTACTTCGACAGCAGCAGCGATGGCAAGAACGGTCAGACCGGTTATGCCTTCGACAACAACAAAGGTTTTGCCAAGAACAAGGGCGAGGTCGACAACAAGACCTGGAGCGCCATGTTCACTTATACCCTTGGCGGCCATGCTTTCCTGCTGGGTCACCAGCAGATCGGTGATGACGGTGGTTTTGTCTGGGCGAACCAAGGCGGTGTGACTAAAGACGGTACTAGCAACACAGGCACCGAAGGTAACGCTGGCGCCAGCTTCTACCTGTTCACCGACAGCATGATCAACCAGTTCGCCAAAGCCGGTGAGAACACCACCTTCGGGCAATACTCCTATGACTTCGCACGCCTGGGCGTACCGGGTCTGAAGACCTCGGTTTCCTACTTGCGCGGCGATGACATCAAGAGCGCCAAGAACGGCAGCAGCTATCACGAATGGGAACGCGATGCTCGCATCGACTACGTCATTCAGGAAGGCACCCTCAAAGGCCTGGGCGCCAGCCTGCGTCACGGCGTGTACCGCGGTGCTGGTAACGAAGCCAGTGCTGACCAGGATCAGACCCGCCTGATCTTCAACTACACTTACAGCTTCATGTAAGTCCGGTTGAAACAAGAAGCCTCGCTCGATGCGAGGCTTTTTTATGCCTGCTGTTTTATAGGCTTAAAAGTTATAAATAAATCAATATTTATTCTTTTTGTTTTTATCCCAGTGCAGGCACAGTAATCCCATAACGAACCCAGCCAAGGAGCCGCACCATGAGCCTCAGACTCGGCGACATCGCCCCCGACTTCGAACAGGAATCCAGCGAAGGCAAGATCCGCTTCCATGAATGGCTGGGCAACAGCTGGGGCGTGCTGTTCTCGCACCCAGCCGACTTCACCCCGGTGTGCACCACCGAACTGGGCTTTACCGCCAAACTCAGAGAGCAGTTCGCCGAACGTGGGGTCAAGGCCATTGCCCTGTCGGTGGACCCGGTGGACTCGCATCACCGCTGGATCGAAGACATCAACGAAACCCAGAACACTATCGTTAACTTCCCGATCCTGGCCGATGCCGACCGCAAGGTTTCCGACCTCTACGACCTGATTCATCCCAATGCCAGCGACACCCTGACGGTTCGCTCCCTGTTCGTTATCGACCCGAACAAGAAGATCCGTCTGACCATTACTTACCCGGCCAGTACCGGGCGTAATTTCCACGAGATTCTGCGGGTGATCGACTCGTTGCAGCTGACCGACAACCACAAGGTTGCCACCCCGGCCAACTGGCAGGACGGTGACGAGGTGGTGATCGTGCCGTCGCTCAAGGATGAGGACGAAATCAAGCAACGCTTTCCGAAGGGGTACCGGGCGGTCAAGCCGTACCTGCGCCTGACCCCGCAACCCAATCGCTGATCATTAGCCATAGCAGGGATTTTGGGCCGTTTCGACGGCCCTTTTTTTACTGGGCGTCTGTGAAATTTGCATAGACAATAAAGGAATAAACAAATGAAAAAATATGATTTATTGATATATGTATCGAGCTGTTAAGGTCACTGCATTCCAGCGAGAACTCAAACTCGCGGCCTTCTAGAACACGATCAAGGATGCGCTCCAATGCTGGTTGTTTCTCTCGGTGGTAGTCCCAGTCTGCGTTCACGCTCCGGTGTGCTGCTCGAGCGCAGCCGCCAGTGGCTGCAAGGCCAGGGCGTGGAAGTAGTGACTTTCCAGGTGCGCGACTTTCCAGCCGAAGACCTGCTGCACGCGCGTTTCGACAGTCCCCGGGTGCAGCACTTTGTGCAACTGGTAGAGCAGGCCGACGGCCTGGTGGTGGCGACGCCGGTCTACAAGGCGTCGTTTGCCGGGGCCTTGAAAACCCTGCTCGACCTGCTGCCTGAGCGCGCCCTGAGCCACAAGGTGGTGTTGCCCATCGCCACCGGTGGCAGCATCGCCCACATGCTAGCGGTGGATTACGCACTCAAGCCGGTGCTGTCTGCACTCAAGGCCCAGGAAACCCTGCAAGGGATTTTCGCCGATGACAGCCAGATCACTTACGGCGAAGGCAATGCCGCCGCACAACTGACGCCGGTTCTGGAACAGCGTCTGAACGAATCGCTTGAACTGTTTCACAGTGCCCTGGCACGCCGACCGAAACCGGTCGCGCCCGGTGTACTGAATGAGCGTCTGCTCAGTGCGCGCTGGAGCATCTGAGCCGCACTACCCGATTTTCTGCAATTCCCACCTTACTCGCCCGCCAACGGGCAAGCAGGTGCAGCCTGAACCCAACAGCAAAAGGAGAGCGCTATGCGCACTGTCATTTTGCGTCGTGGTCTGGTCGCTCTGTTTGCTGCGGCTGTGTCCTTCGGCGCCATTACTCAAGCTCAGGCCGAAAGCCTGCGTATCGGTTATCAGAAATACGGCACTCTGGTGCTGCTCAAGGCCAAGGGCTCGCTGGAGAAGCGTCTGGCAGCCCAGGGCGTTCAGGTGCAATGGACGGAATTCCCCGGTGGCCCGCAGTTGCTTGAGGGTTTGAACGTCGGCTCCATTGACTTTGGCGTTACCGGCGAAACTCCGCCAGTGTTCGCCCAGGCTGCCGGCGCCGACCTGCTATACGTGGCCTATGAGCCGCCCGCGCCGCACAGCGAAGCGATCCTGGTGCCCAAGGGCTCGCCGATCCAGTCGGTCAAGGAGCTCAAGGGCAAGAAAGTCGCGCTGAACAAGGGCTCCAACGTGCACTACCTGCTGGTGCGCGCGCTGGAAGATGCCGGCCTCAAATACACCGATATCCAGCCGGTATTCCTGCCGCCTGCCGATGCTCGTGCCGCCTTCGAGCGTGGCAGTGTCGATGCCTGGGTGATCTGGGACCCCTATCAGGCCGCTGCCGAGCAGCAGCTGCAGGCCCGTACCCTGCGTGACGGCAAAGGCATCGTCGACAACCACCAGTTCTACCTGGCGACCAAACCCTACGCGCAGCAGCACCCGGAAGTGATCAACACCCTGGTCGAGGAAGTGCGCGCCGTCGGCGAGTGGTCCAAAGCCAACCCGCAGGAGGTCACCGACCAGGTCGCACCGCTGCTTGGCCTGCCGGCCGACATCACCCTGACCTCGGTCAAACGCCAGGGCTACGGTGCCCACTTCCTGACCCCGGACGTGGTCAGCGCCCAGCAGAAAATCGCCGACACCTTCCACACGCTCAAGCTGATTCCCAAGCCGCTGAGCATCAAGGATGTGATCTGGACTCCCCCGGCCAAGGTCGCCACTGCGCCTTGACGATTCGCCTGTGCCGGGGCGCGGTCCCGGCTTGCGTTCCCCTTAGGAGACAACTCCAATGAGCCTCAATGTTTTCTGGTTTCTTCCCACCCACGGCGACGGCCACTACCTGGGCACCTCGGAAGGTGCGCGTGCCGTCGATCACGGTTACCTGCAGCAGATTGCCCAGGCTGCCGACCGTCTGGGCTTTGGCGGTGTGTTGATCCCGACCGGACGTTCCTGCGAGGACTCCTGGCTGGTCGCCGCGTCGCTGATTCCAGTGACTCAGCGTCTGAAGTTCCTGGTCGCCCTGCGTCCGGGCATCATTTCGCCGACGGTGGCGGCACGCCAGGCGGCAACCCTGGACCGGCTCTCCGGCGGCCGGGCGTTGTTCAATCTGGTAACCGGTGGCGATCCGGAAGAGCTTTCCGGTGACGGCCTGTTCCTCAGTCACGAAGAGCGCTATCAGGCCTCGGTTGAATTCACCTGCATCTGGCGTCGGGTGCTGGAAGGCGAAACCGTCGATTACGACGGCCAGCACATCCAGGTCAAAGGCGCCAAACTGCTCTATCCGCCGATCCAGCAACCACGTCCACCGCTGTACTTTGGCGGTTCTTCGGAGGCCGCACAGGATCTGGCGGCCGAGCAGGTCGAGCTGTACCTGACCTGGGGCGAACCACCGGCCGCGGTTGCCGAGAAGATCGAACAGGTTCGTGCCAAGGCCGCCAAGCAAGGCCGGAGCGTGCGCTTCGGTATTCGTCTGCATGTGATTGTGCGCGAGACCAACGCCGAAGCCTGGCAGGCTGCCGACCGCCTGATTGCGCACCTGGACGACGACACCATTGCCCGCGCCCAGGCGTCGCTGGCGCGCTTCGACTCGGTGGGTCAACAACGCATGGCCGCACTGCACGGCGGCAGCCGTGACAACCTGGAAGTCAGCCCCAACCTCTGGGCCGGCGTCGGTCTGGTGCGTGGCGGTGCCGGCACTGCGCTGGTGGGCGATGGCCCGACCGTGGCAGAACGGGTCAAGGAATATGCCGCACTGGGAATCGATACCTTCATCTTCTCCGGTTATCCACACCTGGAAGAATCCTACCGGGTGGCCGAGCTGTTGTTCCCGCACCTGGATGTGCAGCGCCCGGAGCTGCCGAAAAGCGCTGGCTACGTGAGCCCGTTTGGCGAGATGGTCGCCAACGACATCCTGCCCAAATCCGCAGCACAGCGCTGAGGACCTGGCCATGAGTCGTGCATCCACTCCCTGGCCGCAGCGCCTGGCGCCCTGGGCGCTGCCGCTGCTGCTGTTGGCGGTCTGGCAAGTGGCAGTCAGCGTCGGCTGGCTGTCGACGCGCATCCTGCCGGCACCGAGCGCGGTGTTCAGCGCCGGGGTCGAACTGCTGCGCAGCGGTGAAATCTGGACCCACCTGGCAATCAGTGGCTGGCGCGCCGCGCTGGGCTTTCTGATCGGTGGCGCAATCGGTCTGGCCCTGGGCTTTATCACCGGTCTGTCGAAATGGGGCGAACGCCTGCTCGACAGCTCGGTGCAGATGATCCGCAACGTCCCGCACCTGGCGCTGATCCCGCTGGTGATCCTGTGGTTCGGTATCGATGAGTCGGCGAAGATTTTCCTCGTCGCCCTCGGCACTCTGTTCCCGATTTACCTCAATACCTACCACGGCATTCGCAACGTCGATCCGGCGCTGGTGGAAATGGCGCGCAGCTATGGCTTGTCCGGTTTCGAGCTGTTTCGCCAGGTGATTCTGCCCGGCGCCTTGCCTTCGATCCTGGTCGGTGTGCGCTTCGCCCTGGGCTTCATGTGGCTGACCCTGATCGTTGCCGAAACCATTTCCGCCAACGCCGGCATCGGCTACCTGGCGATGAATGCCCGTGAGTTCCTGCAGACCGACGTGGTGGTCCTGGCGATTGTGCTGTATGCCGTGCTCGGCAAGCTTGCCGACCTGGCAGCGCGGGGCCTTGAGCGGGTCTGGCTGCGCTGGCACCCGGCCTATCAACCGACGCGGGGAGAGGGCACATGACCATCCTCAAAGAAGCACCGGCGCGGCTGTTGCGCGGCATACCGCTGGCCGCCAACAACCTGCGGAAAACCTTTGGCCCGCGCCAGGTGCTGCGTGACATCGATCTGCATATCCCTGCCGGCCAGTTCGTCGCCATCGTCGGGCGCAGTGGCTGCGGAAAAAGCACGCTGTTGCGCTTGCTCGCGGGGCTCGACCAACCCAGCGGCGGCGAGTTGCTGGCAGGCTCGGCGCCGTTGAGCGAGGCGCGCGAGGACACCCGCCTGATGTTCCAGGAAGCGCGGCTGCTGCCCTGGAAGAAGGTGATCGACAACGTCGGCCTGGGTTTGTCCGGCAACTGGCGGCCACAGGCGTTGCAAGCCCTGGAGGCGGTCGGTCTGGCCGAGCGCGCCAATGAATGGCCGGCAGCGCTGTCTGGCGGGCAGAAGCAGCGGGTGGCCCTGGCGCGTGCGCTGATCCACCAGCCGCGTCTGTTGTTGCTCGACGAACCGCTGGGCGCACTGGATGCCCTGACCCGCATCGAGATGCAGCAACTGATCGAACGGCTCTGGCGTGAGCATGGTTTCACCGTCTTGCTGGTGACCCACGATGTCAGCGAAGCGGTCGCGGTCGCCGACCGGGTGATCCTCATCGAAGACGGTGAAGTGGGCCTGGACCTGATTGTCGACCTGCCACGCCCCCGTGTACGTGGCTCCCATCGCCTGGCGGCGCTGGAAACCGAAGTTCTCAACCGCGTGCTCTCGGTGCCGGGTGCACCGCCTGAGCCGGAACCCGTAGCACCTTTGCCAACGCAGCTGCGTTGGGCTCATTGACCTGAAGGAAGCAAGCACATGACCATCAAAGCGATCAACGTACGCAACCAGTTCAAAGGCACCGTGAAGGAAATCCTCGAAGGTCCGGTACTGTCGGAAATCGACGTGCAGACGGCCTCAGGCATCGTCACTTCGGTGATCACCACCCGTTCGGTGCGAGAGCTGGAGCTGACCATCGGTAGTGAGGTGATTGCCTTCGTCAAATCCACCGAAGTGTCTATTGCCAAGCTGTAACGACCGACGCCCGGGCCATGCGCTGGTCCGGGCGTGATCATTCACGTCACCCAGGGTTCGGTCGCAGGCCGCCGAACAGCGCAGTGGCCTGGCTTTCCGTGATCGGGCCGCGCCATGCACCGCTGCCTTGATTCACCTCACTGGCCAGCTTCAGGTGACCTGCTTCAAGGCGGGCGAAGCCTTTGCCTGGCGTGTTCTTGAAGTGAAAGTGGGCATACCACAGCGGTGTACCGGTGGAGCGGTCGTCTATACGGTATTCCTCCAGGTACTCGATGGGGTTGCCCTGCTTGTTTCTGGCCGGCTCCAGCGTCCGTGACCAGTGGATATCCACCTGTTCCTGTGTATGCAGGTACTGTAGATGGCTGATGCCAGGCTGCTGGCTGGCCTTTATCTGCTCGATGCGCAGTTGCCGGCCGAAGGTGGTCAGTTCATCGGCTGCCTGCTCAAGGCGTTGCACCAGTGTCTGCAGGGCGTCGGTGAGGTCATCCGCGCTTTTGCGCACGATGTCCTGCGCCAGGTCCCTGAGCGTGGCGGCATAACCTTGCGCCAGATCCTCCAGGTCCGCAGGCAACATGTTCAGCCCTTTGTACTGCTGCAGTTTGGAGCGCTGGCCGGGAACATCCGCCAGGCGTTTGTTGGCGCTGGCCACCAATGACGTCAGCGGGCCAGAGGGCGCGGCGGACGCCGTACGTGCCGGTTGCCATTTGCCGTTCGGGGCGCGGGTGTAGCTGGTATGGGTCTCGCTGTTGACCGTGCGGTTGACCACCATTGTGGGTTGGCCATCGACGGAAATTTCATGGCCGATCAGGAGCTGCTGGTCGACTGTTTCGAACAGACGCGGCCTGCTTCGACCTCGGTTGCCGGCAATTTTTTTGCTCGGTGAGGAGGCGCTAAGCGCCCCATCGACTTCATTGATCAGGCTGGCCAGTTCCTGGCGCATCTGCCGGGTCGTTTCGGCGGTAAAAAAGTCAGGAAAGATGTCCTGCCAACTGAGCATGTGGTTAACGAATCGCTGATAGCGCTGTTTGAGCTGCAGCAAGAAGCGGTGAGTCTCTGCGCGGCTGAGCCCGGCGGCGGCCAGATCGCCATGACTGAACAAGGCGCTGCGCAACTCCAGGACCTCTCTGTTCACCCTGCGCAGCATCAGCAGGAAGTCATAACTTTCAACGCTCGGTGGCTTGAAGATGCCAGCTGCCAGGGAGGATAGGCGCACTATCCGATAGCCGTGCGGGTCCAGCGGCATGTCGAGGGCGGCGATGTCCTGGTCGTAGATGGTCAGGTTATTTCTCTGCAGGCGATTGCGGATATGGCCGATGCGGCGGACCTCCGCTTCCAGCCGTCCCAAGGCCGCGGTCAGTTCCTCATGTATGCGTTGCAATTGCCTCAGATGCTCCAAAGGGTTGTTTGTGATCTCATCGAACGTCTGGAGGAGCCGATCCAGGTCGTGAAAGCAATTGTGCATCTGTGTACGACGTCGCTGAAGCAGCTTCGGGTGCTGCCTGCCTAAGTTGATACCCAGGTCGTCGTAGATGGCTCGGTACTGCGCAGGGCGCACTTGCGAGCGGATCGTGTGCAGGCGGTCCAGGCTTTGCTCATGGAAGGTCACAAACGCCTGAAGTTGGTCTGTTGCTTCCTGCAGGGCCCGTTTGATGGTTGCCGGATCAGCAGGTGTGCCTCTGGTGCGGTCCGCACGAAAGCCATGCGCCCGGTTAAGCGCGTCTGTGGTCAACTGCAGTCGGGCTTGTTGGGCCAGACGGCCGGTATCGATGCTGCTTACCACCTCCACAGGTGACAGGCGTGCGGGCTGGGGGCGGAGGTAGCCACGCAAGGTCTGCCAGCCTCGGTTATATAGCGTGCCCAGGTAAGCGCCGCCGCCAGCCAGACCATTGTCGATGATTCGCCCGCTCAAACTGCCATGGGTTTGCCAGTGTCCTGTTTCGCTGAGTTTCACCGGTTGCTTGTAAGTACGGGCGTGGGTGCCTTTGAGCCGCCAGGTACGATAAGTTTCGTCCCACTCGACCTGGAAGTACCGCCCGTGTCGGACGATGTAATCCGACAGGCTTTCGGCATGCTGAACGACGCCCGTGCCATAGGCTGCCGGATGATCCACCCAGCGGCCTGCCGGCGCCTCGGCTTCATAGCCGATGAAAGGATCTGACGGGCTGCGGCGCGTCACGGTGGCAAGTGGGATACCTGTCGAGAGCGTGCGTTGTCGGGTGCTTGTGCGGGCTACGGCATTGCTGTTGGCAGCCAGGGAGCCGGGTGTCAGGTCGAGGAGGGCGTCTACCATTGACAGGAACACGCTGTTCAGGTGTTCGATACCTTCACGGGCGTCTCCCCTCAGGAAGGCTTCCACACTCGCATTCGCCGCATTCCAGCCATCATAGAGGGCGATGGTCGTACCGACTAACGGCACCAGACTCATCGCCATCTTGATGTAGTCGTACACACGGCCGTGGCGGATGGCTGCTTGCTCAAGGAACAGGTCGCGCTGGCTTCGGGAAGAAGTTCGATTCTCCACGATCAGCTGGCCCATCTGCAGGTTGGCCTGAAACTGGGCCCATGGTTCCTGGCGTCTTGAACCGAGACCGATGAAACCGGTGTATTTCTGCAGAACGGCAGTGTTGATGTAGCTGAGGTGGTCGCTAGCGTCGCCTTCCAGTGGCAGGCTGGCGAGGTAGCTGCGCATTGCTTCGGTGTAGGCCATTTCTTCCAGCGCCCGACACGCATTCTCTGTGCTGTCGTACTGGCTGATGACCTGTTCGTTGGGAGCATCGGGCAGCAACAGCAGAACAGGGCCAGTCTCCGCCTGCAGTACACAGACACCAGACAGGTCGACCCTGTTGCTCGAACCGTCCGCTGCCACGCCAGGCATCAACTCCAGTGTGAAGTAGTCGATGGTCGTGGTCAGGGCAGTGTCCTGCTGTTCCTGACAAAAGCGCTCGAGCAGGTGCTGGCCTTCCTCGTCGAGGTTCGCCGAGCGGCTCAGATTGATGATCGACAACTGCTGCTCAAACGGTGCACGCAGTGTCTCCTGGCGCAACTGCGCTGCCCATTGCGACCCATCCGTCAGCCCTTTGAAGGCGTCGACTATCTGCCGTTCGTAAGCCCCGGCCAGGTCCAGCTCTTTCACCAGGTTGGCGATATAGCTGAGAGTCAGTTGCTGACGCATTTGTGCAGGCGTGTTGTCGCCGAACAGGATGCGGGCGTTCCCCAGGCGCATCGTCAGGTCTTCATCCAGGGCCCACAGCAGGAACTTCTCCAAGGGCACATCGCTGCGCTCCGGGCTGAACGCTACGACTAGCTTGTATGCGTTGGCCATACCGGACTCGGGTAAGGGGACCCTTTGTTTGAAGGTGCGGTCAGCGATATCGAGGGTGATGTCAGGCAACGTCGGCACGCTGAATGACTGGCGCAAACGCTCATGCAGTTTGTTGCGGGCAAACAGGCCGCGTTCGGGCAAGTCTCGTTGCAACAGTCGGCTGGAACTCAACATGGCGACGCGAAGCGCCTCGAAGGCTGCGGCCAGCTGCGCACGCTGGGCATCATCCAGGTGGGTCAGCGATTGCATTTTGGTATGGATGTGCGCGGTGCGGTTTCTTTGCGCAAGCCGTTCGAAAGCCTGAACCCTCGCCTGGTTAGTGCTGATTGCCAGATTTTGCTGCAGCGTCTGCAGTGCCGAGGAAGCCGTGCGGGTGAACAGCGCCAATTGCGTCTGTGTCAGATAATCGAAGACATGCGTGGTGATGGGCACCATGACGATAGACGGCACCTCAGTCGTCTCGTCGAGGTGTTTGAGCAGCGCTTGTGCATCCTGTGGCCAGGCGCTTTCGAGCAGGGTTTCCGGCCAGGCACCATAGAGCGTCTTGAGCAGCGCGTTGTTCAACTGGGTCTGATCGGCGAAAACGCTCAGCCCGCCAAAATGGCCAGACTTGTGGAGCAGCCATGCGCTGTCAAACGCTTCGCTGTCATCCTCGGGTGTTGCCCGAACGGCCAGATAGCCCGTCAATGCCCAGGATCGCTCACCGATGACCAGCTTCACTGCATTGGCCACGACCGGACGTTGCAGGCTCGGCTCGGGTCTCTCGATAAGGTGTTCGACCCACGCCAGGCGAGACGGCGCCAGATCACCGAGCAGATGCTGGAAGCGTGCCTCCAGTAACAGATCCTGGGCGAAGTGCTGGCTAAGCTGTTCGAAACGGCTGGTTTCGCCGTATGTCTGCCCCCAGGTTTCTGAATCCAGACTGTCGGGGAGGTCGGTCAGCAGTTTCTGCAGCGCCTCGGTCTGGTTGTCCAGCAGTGACTGGCGTTGCCGCAGTCCGGTCATTTTCGCCGATGTCGGGTCGACTTCATCGCCCAGATAGTCAGCCAGAAGCTTCTCCTGTCGTTCGATCCTCTGTTTGCGCCAGCCCAGCGGCAGGCGCTCGTCGAGTGAGTCGAAGTGGAGCTCTTCGGCGGCCAGGGTGTCGTCCGCGCTGACCAGAAGGTCCAGCTGCTCCTTGAGCTGTTCGGGCAGCTCCTCCTTCGGGTGTATGCCACGTCTGGTTTCCCAGGCTTCGAGGGGCGACCAGTCCAGCGGGTCGGTGGCGCTTTCCCGGGCGGCCTGCAGAAGATACTTCTCGGTCAGGCGGTCGCTTTCTTCCAGCGCACTGTCCAGCAGCCCGGCGAGACCATCGACAGCCATATCCCGAACGTCAACGAAGGACGTATCAGCCTCACGATCAAGGGGTGTTGCCAGGTATGGCCAGAGCAATTGACGATGTTCGTATGACCAACGCAGCAGTGCCGCCTGGTTCTGGAACGAGCGAATGGGGTTGTTGGCCGCGGGTCTATAGAGTAGCCACGGTGCGTCGTCAGCCTGAGGCTTGACCAGCAATGCTGTTGGACATAACTCGGCCGGGTCGCCCGGGTGGTTCCAGAACAGCTGGGCATACTGGCTGCTGCTGTCCAGCTGGCCCAGCCGCGACGCCTTTTCACTGATACGGTCAAGTCCGTAGTTGAGCTCGATCGTGCTGCGCAAATGCTCACCCAGGTGCCGTTGCGTGTAGGCCCTGCGTGATACCGCATGGCCTGGCATGCGAACGTCCCAGTAAGCAGCACGGCTATCGGCGAGCAGCGAGAGCAGTAGCGGATTGAGTGCCCGTACCCAGTCCCGGCCTGTCCAGGCTGCATACCTTGAGTCGTGCGCCAGCCCCCAGGTCGACCATTCGACAAAGGGGTTGGCAAATACCGCGCTGGAAAGCACGCGGGCGGCGAAACTCAGCAACGTCGCCTGGCTGTCGCCGGCATACAGGCCGCATGCTTCGGGATCGACCTGCAGGTTTTCTTGCAGGTGGTTTCGCAGTGTTGTGCGTAGGCGGGGGGCCTGCTCCAGCACAGCGTGCAGCGCCTTGACTGCTTGCTGGCGCTGTTGCTCGGCGTTGCGCAAGGCGTTACCACGGCCCGCGGCTATCCAGCTGTCGGCGGGAATAGTGACAAGGGGAACGCTGTCGCCGATGTCGATGTCGATGTAGGAAGCGTCATCGCTAGGGGGAAGGTTTTCCGTCATGATCATGATCTCTGAAAAGGTGAGCCCTCGAAGGGGGGGCTCATTTCAGCGGTCAATTCATGATCACCTGCGGTACATGTTGCTAGGTCAGCAAGCGTTTCGCTTTGCTAGATAGGGTGGCAGGTACAGCCCCAGATACGCATCGAACACGCGCATGCCTTCTTCAGCCATGCGCGGGGTAATCTGGCCATGCAACTGCACCGAACGGGCATAGACCCGATCCCCCAGCTCCATGGCCAGGGCAAAGACATCGACATCGTCCGGTAGCACCGGCAGCTGGAAGTGCTGGGCGAACAGCTTGTGCATCAAGTCGCCCAGTTCGATGTCGTGCTGGCGGTCGGCCTGGGTCACCTCGCTCAGACCGTGCTGGGCGAGGATCAACTGACGGGCTGCGGCATCCTGGTTGTAGATGCTCAGCATGCGCTGCTCGACCAGGCGCGAGAGGTCGTGCCAGGTGTTCAGCGTGCTGGCTTCAATCGGCTCGGCCAGGCAGGCCCGGAACGCGCCATGGACATCGGCGGTCAGGGCCTCGAGCAAGGCCGGGACACTGGCGAAAAAGTGATACACCGAGGACGGCGGGATTTGCGCCCGCTCGGCGACACTGTAGATCGACAGGCTGGCCACGCCTTCGCTAGCCAGCAGGGTGCGTGCCGCCTCAAGGATCGAGTCGATCCGCGCCTGGCTGGCGGCGCGGGGTTTGCGTGTGGAGACAGTCCGGCTCATGTCAGTTGCTGATCGCCAGAATGCTGGCCTGATAAGCGCTGACGAACAGGTCGAAGTCGCCCCTGTCCTCTTCACGCTCAAGCCTGGCCTGGGCCTCCAGGGATTCGCGCGCCGCCGTTTCGAAGCGCTGCTGCTCGTCTGCCGGCAGGTTTTCTGCGCGGAAGAACTCGGCATGCGCCTGGCTCTGGCGCAAGGCAAAGCGGCTGAAGCTTTCCTTGTGTTGAGTCATGCTCGCCAACACCTGAGCCGACGGCGTCAGGGACGGGTCGCTGACCTTGGCCTTCTGCAGTTCAAGAGACTTGGCGTGTTCATCGCTGTCCAGGCTGCGGTCGAGCAGCGCGGCTAACGGTGCAATTCGCTCCAGCAGCTCATTGGCCCACTCCTTGAGTTCCACCGGCTTGCCGTGGCGTTGCAGCATCAGGCCCGGACGGCGGCCTTCCTTGACCACACTGAGGAAGTTGCCCGTGCAGTTGCCGCATTCCAGGTAACCCAGCAGCGGGCTGTCTTCCAGCGCGCAGAACAGCAGGAAGGCATCAAGGAAGCGCGACTCTGGCAAATCGATGCCGGTCGGCAGGAACGGGTTGATGTCCAGGCAGCGCACTTCAACGTACTGGATACCGCGGGCCATCAGCGCCTGGATCGGCCGCTCGCCGCTGTAGGTCACGCGCTTGGGACGGATGTTGGAGTAGTACTCGTTTTCGATCTGCAGGATATTGGTATTGAGCTGTACCCATTCGCCATCCTTGTGCGTGCCGATTTCCACATAGGGCGCATACGGCGTGGCGACGGCCTTGCGCAGGCTGTCGGTATAGCTGTTCAGATCGTTGTAGCAAGGTGTCAGGCCGGCCTGGGCGTTGCTCTGGTAACCCAGGTCGCTCATGCGCAGGCTGGTGGCGTACGGCAGGTACAGCGTATCGGCGTCGAACTGTTCGAGCTGATGCGGGCGGCCGCGCAGGAAACCGGCATCCAGCGCCGGCGAGGCGCCGAACAGGTACATCAGCAACCAGCTGTATCGGCGGAAGTTACGGATCAGGGCGATGTAGGCCGCCGACTGATACGCGCGGTCATCGAGATTGCTGCCTTCAGCACTGCGCAGCAGCGGCCAGAGTTTCTCTGGCAGCGAGAAATTGTAGTGAATCCCGGCAATGCACTGCATGGTGCGGCCGTAACGCAGGGCCAGGCCCTTGCGATAGACATACTTGAGCTGACCGATGTTGGAGTCGCCATACCAGGCAATCGGAATGTCTTCCTCGGCCGGCAGCGGGCAGGGCATCGACGGGCTCCACAGGTATTCGCTACCCAGCTTGGAGTAGGCGAAGCGGTGGATGTTCTCCAGGCTTTCGAGGGTCTGCGCGGGGTCGGCCAGGGCTGGGGTGATGAACTCCAGCAGCGACTCCGAGTAGTCCGTGGTGATCTGCTCGTGGGTCAACGCCGCGCCCAGAGCCTCGGGATGCGGGGTCTGTGCCAGGCGACCGTCCTCGGTCACACGCAAGCATTCGCGCTCGATGCCGTGCAGGCACTGCTTGAGCAGGGAGAGGTTGTCGCCTTGGCCGAGCAGGCTCAGGCGGCGGTTGAGAAGTTCGCTCAAGATGGATTCCTTCACGCGTCAGTCGCCCCAATATGGGGGTGGATATGACGGTCTACAAGGGTGGACAGAGGAACTGGCGTTGTCGCCTGGTGTTGGCCGGCTTGCGGCAGTGCCTGCGCTCTGCCGAAAGTATCGCAATTTGGCCGTTTGCGGCTAGAGGACGACGAACGTTCCCTGCGCTTTTGCCACCAGCTTGTCGCCCTGAAGTACATCGGCGTCGACCACCAGGGTGCGCCGCCCGGCATGCAGCACCCGGGCGATACACTGCACTTCACCTTCGCTGACGGCGCGCAGGTAGTTGATCTTGCATTCCAGGGTCACGCTTTGCTGATCGAAACCATGGGCGCTGGAACAAGCCAGGCCCATGGCGGTATCGACCAGGCTGAAGATCGCCCCGCCATGCAGCTTGCCGCCGCGGTTGCGCAAATGCGGCTCCAGTTCCAGGGTCATTTCAGCAACGCCCGCTTCCAGGCGTTGCAGACGGCAGCCAAGCAACTGGCTGAAGGCGCTGAGGACAACGTCCGGTGGCAGCTCCATCACTTCTTCTTCAGTTGCTTGGCATTGGCAAACAGCGCGGCCATGGCGTTGTTGCTCGGCGCCGGCGTCTCCTTGGCGCGAGGTGCAGCGCTCTGCTGGCGCGGTGCCGAACCCGGACGGCTGCCACGGGCGCCATCGATCTTCTCGCCCGGGGTGTCGCTCATGCGCATCGACAGGCCGACGCGTTTACGCGGGATGTCGACTTCCATGACCTTGACCTTGACCACGTCGCCGGCCTTGACCGCTTCACGCGGGTCCTTGATGAACTTCTCCGACAGCGCCGAAATGTGCACCAGACCGTCCTGGTGTACGCCGATGTCGACGAAGGCACCGAAGTTGGTCACGTTGGTCACCACGCCTTCGAGGATCATCCCCAGTTGCAGGTCCTTGAGGTCCTCGACGCCTTCCTGGAATTCAGCGGTCTTGAACTCGGGACGCGGGTCGCGGCCGGGTTTGTCCAGTTCCTGCAGGATGTCGGTGACGGTCGGCAGGCCGAAGGTTTCGTCGGTGAATTTCTTCGCGTCCAGACGCTTGAGGAAACCGCTGTCGCCGATCAGCGAACGGATGTCGCGGTCGGTTTCGGCGGCAATGCGTTGTACCAGCGGGTAGGCCTCAGGGTGCACCGCCGAGGCGTCCAGCGGGTTGTCGCCGTTCATCACGCGCAGGAAGCCGGCAGCCTGTTCGAAGGTTTTTTCGCCCAGACGGCTGACTTTCTTCAACGCTGCACGGGTTTTGAACGCGCCGTTGGCGTCGCGGTGGCTGACGATGTTCTGTGCCAGGGTGCTGTTGAGGCCGGAGATCCGCGCCAGCAGCGCCACCGAGGCGGTGTTGACGTCGACACCGACGGCGTTCACGCAGTCCTCGACCACGGCGTCCAGGCCGCGCGCCAGCTTGAGCTGGGAAACGTCATGCTGGTACTGGCCGACACCGATGGACTTCGGATCGATCTTCACCAGTTCGGCCAGCGGGTCCTGCAGGCGCCGGGCAATCGACACGGCGCCACGGATCGACACGTCGAGGTCGGGGAATTCGCGGGCCGCCAGCTCCGAGGCCGAGTACACCGAAGCACCGGCTTCAGAGACCATGATCTTGGTCATTTTCAGTGCTGGATACTTTTTGATCAGCTCGGCAGCCAGTTTGTCGGTTTCACGGCTGGCGGTACCGTTGCCGATGGCGATGAGTTCCACCGAGTGCTTGGCGCACAGGGCGGCGAGTACGGCGATGGTCTGGTCCCACTGGTTTTTCGGCACGTGCGGGTAGACCGTGGCGGTGTCGAGCAGCTTGCCGGTGGCATCGACCACCGCCACCTTGCAGCCGGTACGCAGGCCCGGGTCGAGGCCCAGGGTGGCACGCGGGCCAGCCGGAGCGGCCAGCAGCAGGTCGTGCAGGTTGTGGGCGAAGACGTTGATCGCCTCACCTTCGGCATTGTCGCGCAACTCGCCGAACAGGTCGGTTTCCAGGTGGCTGTAGAGCTTGACCTTCCAGGTCCAGCGCACCACTTCGCCGAGCCACTTGTCCGCCGGGCGATTGTGGTTCTGCAGGCCGAAACGCTCGGCAATCATCATTTCGCAGGGGTGCAGGGTGCCCGGCAGCTCTTCGCCGACTTTCAGCGAGGCGGCCAGGACGCCTTCGTTGCGGCCACGGAAAATCGCCAGGGCGCGGTGCGACGGCACGCTCCTGAGCAGCTCGTCGTGTTCGAAATAGTCGCGGAACTTGGCCCCTTCCTCTTCCTTGCCGGCCACCAGGCGGGCGCTGAGCACGGCTTCCTGCTTGAGGAAGCTGCGCAGCTTGTCGAGCAGGCTGGCGTCTTCGGCGAAGCGCTCCATGAGGATGTACTTGGCGCCTTCGAGGGCGGCCTTGACGTCGGCAACGCCTTTTTCGGCGTCGACAAAGCGCGCGGCTTCGGCTTCAGGGCTCAGCTGCGGGTCGTTCAACAGACCATCGGCCAGCTCGCCCAGGCCGGCTTCCAGGGCGATCTGGCCCTTGGTGCGGCGCTTTTGCTTGTACGGCAGGTAGAGGTCTTCAAGACGGGTCTTGGTGTCGGCCAGCTTGATCTCGCGGGCCAGCTCCGGGGTCAGCTTGCCTTGCTCTTCAATGCTGGCCAGGATGCTGGCGCGGCGGTCGTCCAGTTCGCGCAGGTAGCGCAGGCGTTCTTCCAGATGCCGCAGTTGGGTGTCATCCAGGCTGCCGGTCACTTCTTTACGGTAACGGGCGATAAAAGGCACCGTCGAGCCTTCATCCAGCAGGGCCACGGCCGCCTCGACCTGTTGTGGGCGGACACCGAGTTCCTCGGCGATGCGGCTGTTGATGCTGTCCATAAAACCACCTGACAAATTGTGAAAACAAAGGCCGCGGGCGGGCGCCATGGGGCGCTCGGAGCAATGCGGCGCTGGCTGAAAGCGGCGCATTATACCCAGCGCGCCGGGCTTGCGGTGATAGCAGCGCGCCAGCTCGCGACCAGGCAGAACTGGCGCCCCGGGAAAAATCTGCTAACAATGCACACGGCACGGCCAATGGCGGCTAAGCCATAATGCGTGCCGAGATTAGAGGAGTTATTCATGAGCAGCACTGCCCAAACCGCTGAAGGCGAAAAAATTCTCATCGTCGATGACGACCCAGGCTTGAGCAGCCTGCTGGAACGTTTCTTCACCAGCAAGGGCTATCGCGCCCGTGCAGTACCGAACACCGAACAGATGGACCGCCTGCTGGCCCGTGAGGTTTTCAACCTGGTGGTCCTCGATCTGATGCTGCCTGGCGAGGATGGCCTGACTGCCTGCCGGCGCCTGCGCGCCGCCAACAACCAGATCCCGATCATCATGCTCACCGCCAAGGGCGACGAGCTGAGCCGCATCAAGGGCCTGGAGCTGGGTGCCGATGACTACCTGGCCAAACCCTTCAACCCCGATGAACTGATGGCACGGGTCAAAGCCGTTCTGCGTCGCCAGGCCCCTGCAGTGCCGGGTGCCCCGGGCAGCGAAGACGAGACCGTCACCTTCGGCGACTATGAGTTGTCGCTGGCAACTCGTGAGCTCAAGCGCGGTGAAGAAGTGCACATGCTCACCACCGGTGAGTTTGCCGTACTCAAGGCACTGGTCATGCATGCGCGCGAGCCGCTGACCCGCGACAAGCTGATGAACCTGGCCCGGGGCCGCGAGTGGGATGCCCTGGAGCGTTCCATCGACGTACAGATTTCCCGCTTGCGCCGCATGATCGAACCCGATCCGTCGAAGCCGCGTTATATCCAGACCGTCTGGGGCGTTGGCTACGTGTTTGTTCCGGATGGCAATGCCAGCAAGTGATGTTTCGAATGTAGGAGCCAGTCACTGCAAGCAGGGCGGACCTTCGGGTTGCCCTGTTTTTGCGTGTGCCGAGATCCGCAAAGCCTGCGAGCCATGCTCGTTCCTGCAAAGTGTGTAGCCGTTGTCGATGAAAACGCCCCTGTGGTTCCCGCAAAGCTTCTTCGCCCGCACCCTCTGGCTGGTGCTGATCGTCGTGCTGTTTTCCAAGGCCCTGACCCTGGTTTACCTGCTGATGAACGAAGACGTGCTGGTCGATCGTCAGTACAGCCACGGGGTGGCCCTTACCCTGCGTGCCTATTGGGCCGCCGATGAGTCCGACCGCGACAAGATCGCTGAAGCGGCAGGGCTGATCCGCGTGGTCGGCTCCGGTGTTCCGGAAGGCGAGCAGCACTGGCCGTACAGTGAAATCTACCAGCGCCAGATGCAGGCCGAGCTTGGCGCTGATACCGAGGTACGCCTGCGCATCCATGCGCCACCGGCGTTATGGGTGAGGGCGCCGAGCCTGGGTGATGGCTGGTTGAAGGTGCCGCTGTATCCGCATCCGCTGCGCGGCCAGAAAATCTGGAGCGTGCTCGGCTGGTTCCTGGCTATTGGTCTGTTGTCCACGGCGTCGGCCTGGATCTTTGTCCGCCAGCTCAACCAGCCGCTCAAGCGTCTGGTGTTTGCCGCCCGGCAGCTGGGCCAGGGGCGCAGTGTGCGCTTGCCGGTCAGCGATACGCCCAGCGAGATGACCGAGGTATACCGGGCCTTCAACCAGATGGCCGAAGATGTCGAGCAGGCTGGGCGGGAGCGGGAACTGATGCTGGCCGGGGTGTCCCACGATTTGCGTACGCCGCTGACCCGGTTGCGACTGTCGTTGTCGATGTTGGCTAATGAGAGCGACCTTACGGACGACATGGTGCGTGACATCGAAGACATGGACGCCATCCTCGACCAGTTCCTCGCCTTCATTCGTGACGGCCGTGACGAGCCGGTGGAAGAGGTTGACCTGAGCGATCTGGTGCGCGAAGTGGTCGCGCCGTTCAACCAGCCAGAAGAGCGGGTGCGCCTGTGCCTTGAGCCGATTCCGCCGTTCCCGCTGCGCCGGGTGTCGCTCAAGCGCATGCTCAACAACCTGATTGGCAACGCTCTGTATCACGCCGGCAAAGGGGTTGAAGTGGCAGCTTACGTATCGGGTGACAGCAGTGCGCCTTACGTGGTGCTCAGCGTTCTGGACCGCGGGGCGGGCATCGATCCGAACGAGCTGGAAGGCATCTTCAACCCGTTCATTCGTGGTGACCGTGCCCGCAGCGGCAAGGGCACGGGGCTGGGGCTGGCGATCGTCAAGCGTATCGCCGCCCAGCATGGCGGCAATGTCGAGCTGCGCAACCGCTCCGGCGGCGGCCTGGAAGCCCGGGTGCGCCTGCCGTTGGGGCTGTTGCTGCCGCGTGATGCGGTCTAGCCCTTACCCTTGGTGCGGGTCAGGTTTGGCCCGCCATTCTTCTCCAGATGCTCGATGATCATCCCGGCAACATCCTTGGCGGTGGTGACTTCGATGCCCTCAAGCCCAGGCGAAGAGTTCACTTCCATCACCAGCGGGCCGTGATTGGAGCGCAGGATATCCACCCCGGCTACGCTCAGGCCCATGACCTTGGCCGCACGAATGGCGGTCATGCGCTCTTCCGGGGTGATCTTGATCAGGCTGGCGCTACCGCCGCGATGCAGGTTGGAGCGGAACTCGCCGGGTTTGGCCTGGCGCTTCATCGAGGCAATCACCTTGTCGCCGACCACGAAGCAACGGATGTCGGCACCGCCGGCCTCCTTGATGTATTCCTGGACCATGATGTTCTGCTTCAGGCCCATGAACGCCTCGATCACCGACTCGGCAGCCTTGGTGGTTTCGCACAGGACCACGCCGATACCTTGAGTGCCTTCGAGCACCTTGATCACCAGTGGTGCGCCATTGACCATCTGGATCAGGTCGGGGATATCGTCGGGCGAGTGGGCGAAGCCGGTGACTGGCAGGCCGATGCCACGCCGTGACAGCAGTTGCAGCGAACGCAGCTTGTCACGCGAACGGGCAATCGCCACCGACTCGTTAAGCGGGAACACACCCATCATTTCGAACTGACGCAGCACCGCGCAGCCATAGAAAGTCACCGAGGCGCCGATGCGCGGGATCACCGCATCAAAGCCTTCCAGGGGCTTGCCGCGGTAGTGGATCTGCGGCTTGTGGCTGGCGATGTTCATGTAGGCGCGCAGGGTATCGATCACAACCATCTCATGGCCTCGTGCAGTACCGGCTTCAACCAGACGACGAGTGGAATACAGACGCGGGTTTCGCGACAGCACGGCGATCTTCATGCAACACCTGTGGAAGGAGAAATAGTGGCCGGGAATGCCGGCTTGTCCTGAACGTACTTGAGGCCCGGATTGACCACCAACTGGCCATGGATCAGGGCTTTGGAACCGAGCAACAGGCGATAACGCATGGCCTTGCGGCAGGCCAGGGTGAATTCCACTTCCCAGACCCGGTCACCCAGCGCCAGCGGTGTACGGATCACGTAGCGAATTTGCGCCTGGCCATTGGAGCTCTTGATGGTCTTCATTGTCACCAGCGGTGCTTCGCAGCGCCGGTGACGCAGCTGCACGACCGAACCCAGGTGCGCATTGAAGCGCACCCAGGGTTCGCCGTTGCGCTCGAAAGGCTCGACCTCGGTGGCGTGCAGGCTCGAGGTGCTGGCGCCGGTGTCGATCTTGGCGCGCAGGCCCGCCACACCGAGGTCGGGCAAGGCTACCCACTCGCGCAGGCCAATCACAGTCAAATGGTCAAATGTCTTCAAATTGCTCAACCAGCATAAAAAGTCGCAAGGCCGGAACCGGTGTGCGCGACAGGTCGGTGAACTGTAAGCACGCCGCGGTTTTTTTGCATCCGTCAGATACGGTAGTACAGTTCCGTTTACGAAATTAAGCGGGGAAATGTCATGGCACAAAAGCCGGAAGAGGACGATAAGGTCCGCTTGGACAAATGGCTATGGGCAGCGCGCTTCTACAAGACCCGGGCGCTGGCCAAGGCGGCCATCGAAAGCGGCAAGGTGCACTGTCGCGGCGAACGCTGCAAGCCGGGCAAAGAGCCGCGGATCGGCGATGAATTCGTCTTGCGCACCGGCTTCGATGAGCGCACGGTGGTGGTCCGGGCGCTGTCTGTGGTGCGCCGTGGCGCCCCCGAAGCCCAGGCGCTGTATGAGGAAACCGCCGAGAGTATCGCGCGGCGCGAGAAAGCGGCCGCCTTGCGCAAGGCTGGCGCACTGGGGGTGACGACCGATGGTCGGCCAACCAAGAAACAACGGCGCCAGCTTCACCAGCTTCACGACAGCGCCGGTTAACGGGCGCGGGGCGCACTGATAAACTAGGCGCCATTAACTCATTTACGCGAAAACCCGAACCCATGTCTGAATTGCCGGATACCGATTACACCCAACGCTTCCTCTTCGACGACCGCGATGTCCGCGGTGAAATGGTCGGGCTGGAGCGCAGCTATGCCGAAGTGCTGGCCAAGCATCCGTACCCGCAGCCAGTCGCACAGCTGCTCGGTGAGCTGATGGCGGCTGCCGCGCTGCTGGTCGGGACGCTGAAGTTCGATGGCTTGCTGATCCTTCAGGCCCAGTCGAGCGGGCCGGTGCCCCTGCTGGCCATCGAATGCACCAGCGAGCACGAAATCCGCGGCCTGGCACGCTATGTGGCCGAGCAGATCAAGGATGAAGCAACCCTCGCCGACCTGATGCCTGGCGGGCACCTGGTCCTGACCATCATTCCGGTCAACGGTCAGCGCTACCAGGGTACCGTGGAGCTGGACGGCAAGGATCTGTCGGAATGTTTTACCAACTATTTCGTCATGTCCCAGCAGATCAACACCTGCATTTCCCTCACCGCCGATGGCATCCGAGCCCGCGGCCTGCTGGTTCAGCAACTGCCTGCCGACCGCCAGAAGGATATCGAGGAACGTGAGGAAAGCTGGAACCACGTGAAGGCGCTGGCCAACACGCTGAAAGCCGAGGAACTGCTCGGCCTGGATAACGAAACCGTACTGCATCGTCTGTATCACGAAGATGCGGTACGCCTGTTCGATATCCAGCCCCTGCATTTCCGCTGCAGTTGCTCGCGTGAGCGCTCTGGTAATGCCCTGGTCAGCCTGGGCAAACCTGATGCGCTGGCGCTGGTCGAAGAGCATGGCGGCAAGATCGAAGTCGATTGCCAGTTCTGTAACCAGAGCTACCTATTCGATGCAGCCGATATCGAGCAATTGTTCGCCGGTGGCGGTGTGGACACGCCGTCAGATACTCGGCACTAAAACGTTTCACTACAGGTAAATCTCCTGTCTAACGCCGGAAACTCGCCGTTCTGACAGGAGGGCCCTACTTTTTTTGGGCGTTTCTGGCATAATCCGGCCACTTTTTTCGCTGTAGTAGTTTTCAAAGCTCTACTACAAAACGTTTGGAGCACTCGGCCGCAGGCCGGATGGGGAATCTCATGACGCAAGCCAACAACACCGTGTACACCGACCTGAGCGTCGATGAGCTGGTAAAAGAAGCGCTGAACCGCGGTGAAGGCGAGCTGGCCGATACTGGCGCGCTGGTCGTGAAAACCGGTCATCGTACCGGTCGTTCGCCGGTTGACCGTTTCATCGTCGAAGAGCCGTCCACTCAGGATGCCATCGCCTGGGGCCCGATCAACCGCAAGTTCCCGGCCGACAAGTTCGATGCCCTGTGGGACCGCGTTGAGGCCTTCAACAACGCTCAAGAGCACTTCGTTTCCTCCGTTCACGTAGGTGCCTCGGCCGAGCACTACCTGCCGGTGAAGATGACCACCCAGACTGCCTGGCAGAACCTGTTCGGTCGTTGCCTGTTCATCAATCCGGCCCAGTACAACCCTGCTGGCCGTGATGAGTGGCAAGTGCTCAACGTTGCCAACTTCGAGTGCGTGCCAGAGCGTGACGGCACCAACTCCGACGGTTGCGTGATCATCAACTTCGCCCAGAAGAAAGTGCTGATCGCCGGCATGCGTTACGCCGGTGAAATGAAGAAAGCCATGTTCTCGGTGCAGAACTTCCTGCTGCCAGCTGCCGACGTGCTGCCAATGCACTGCGCTGCCAACATCGGCGAAGCAGGCGATGTCACCCTGTTCTTCGGTCTGTCGGGCACCGGCAAAACCACCCTGTCGGCTGACGAAAGCCGTTACCTGATCGGTGACGACGAGCACGGTTGGGGCGAAGGCGTGGTGTTCAACATCGAAGGCGGTTGCTATGCCAAGTGCATCGACCTGTCGGAGAAGAACGAGCCGGTCATCTGGAAAGCCATCAAGCACGGTGCGGTGCTGGAAAACGTCGTGATCGACGAC
This sequence comes from Pseudomonas putida, assembly GCF_028682475.1. GTDB lineage: Bacteria > Pseudomonadota > Gammaproteobacteria > Pseudomonadales > Pseudomonadaceae > Aquipseudomonas > Aquipseudomonas putida_AG. The sequence continues at coordinate 81,008 of NZ_JANHLE010000016.1, read as the reverse complement.
GCCAAGCACGCCGACTACGCCGATGTCAGCCTGACCCAGAACAGCCGCGCTGCCTACCCGCTGGAGCACGTTGCCAAGCGTTCCGAGAAGAACCTCGGCGGCGAGCCTAACGCTGTGATCTTCCTGACCTGCGACCTGACCGGCGTACTGCCGCCCGTGTCGATCCTCAGCGAAGAGCAAGCGGCCTACCACTTCCTCTCGGGCTACACCGCGCTGGTCGGTTCCACCGAGATGGGTTCGGGCAGCGGCATCAAGTCGACCTTCTCCACCTGCTTCGGCGCACCGTTCTTCCCGCGTCCGGCTGGCGAGTACGCTGAACTGCTGATCAAGCGTATCCGTGGTTTCGGTTCCAAGGTCTACCTGGTCAACACCGGCTGGACCGGTGGTGGCTACGGCGTCGGCAAGCGCTTCAACATCCCGACCACCCGTGCGGTGATCGCAGCGATCCAGAGCAGCGCACTGGTCGGTGCCGAGACCGAGCACCTGGACATCATCAACCTGGACGTGCCAAAAGCCGTTCCTGGCGTCGATACCGTTCTGCTCAACCCACGCAACACCTGGGCTGACCAAGCCGCCTACGATGAAGCAGCCAAGGCCCTGGCCAACCTGTTCATCGACAACTTCAAGAAATTTGAAGTGTCCGACGCCATCAAGGCCGCTGGCCCACAGCTGTAAGCTGATGCCGGTGTGACACAAAAAGCCGCCCCCAAGGGCGGCTTTTTGTTGTCTGTGGGAGCGGGCTTGCCCCGCGATTGCAGGCGGTCAGCTGCATTGCTTCGCGGGGCAAGCCCGCTCCCACCGAGAGTGTGGCACTGTGACTGATGGCAACCTAAAAGTAAGGAGCACCAATGCTCCCCGCCATTCCCTTCGCAATATGCTCCATGATTCGTTCCCGATCTTTTAACGCCAGAACTCGCCACACCAGGCGCATTAGTGAGAACGGGCTTTGAGCGCTGCCCTGCGAGCGGCAAACAGGCGGCGAGCCTCTTCGTCTTCAACTACCGGCGTCGGGTCCTGCAGACTGGCTTCGACCTGCGACCTGAACCAGGCTTCATAGGCCGCTGCCTCGTGAGCGAGCTTCAGTGCTTGCGCGCGATCAGGGCGCTGATAGGTCTTGAGCATGTTGGGGTCGTAGCCGGAGGTGTCGACCTTGAAGTACTCGATACCCAATCCTTGCAGATAACTGACCAGTGTCTCGAGTTTCTTGAACAACCGAATGTTGCCGCTGCGTTGTGCGGTCAGGATGTGTTCCTGATCATTGATGGAAACCTGCACTGCCCAACCGCCCGGTTGCCCGACGATATGTGTTGCATTGATAGCGCCGCTGCCCGCCAATTGGCTGAGGCTCGAGTGGTCAACGTGGTGAGTCGGCATAGGGGAATGTCTCTGTTTCATTCGGTGAGCCCATGCTATGCGATCTATAGTTGATTGCGACTATAGGACTTCTGATGTGATTGTGGGAAGCTTCTTCGATCCGTATCAGCAGCACAGGCCAGCCATGACCGATACCCCTCAACGCCACGACTATCCCCACCTGCAACCCATCCTCACGCGCTGGCAGGACAGCGACCTCAACGGCCATATCGCCGGTGCCACGGTGTACAGCTACTTTGACACCACTATCCAGGCATTCCTCCAGCAGCAGGGCGGTCTGGACCCGCAGGAGGGAGAGGTACTGGGTTTTGTGGTCAGCTCGGCCGCGGACTTTTTCGCCTTGCCGGCATTCCCCGACACCCTTGAAGTCGGACTGCGGGTAGCACGCCTGGCCGGTAGTTCGGTGGAGTATCAGTTGGCTTTGTTCCGGGTCGGCGAGGCGCAACCCTGCGCGGCGGGCAAGGTGGTCCAGGTGTTCGTCGAGCGCGCCTCGGGGCGGCCAGTGCCGTTGCCGGCCGAGTTGCAGGCAGCGCTACTGAGCTTGCAAGGCTGAGGCGCACGCTCAGTCGTTCAGGCAAATGATGCCTTCACGTACCGCAAACAGGACCAGGCCCGGCACATCATGAATCTGCAGGCGATGCATGATCTGTGAGCGGTGCGCCTCGATGGTTTTCACGCTCAGGCCCAGACCGTCGGCAATCGAGCGGGTGCTTTCGCCACGGGCGATGAGCCGCAGGATTTCCAGCTGACGGGTGGTCAGCTGCATGGCGTTGTTTGCCGACATGCGCTTGCGGCTGTGTTTGACGGCCTGGCCGATGACCATCGGTAGTACCGCCGAAGACAGGTACTGACCACCATTCTTCAAGGCCTGCAACGCCTGCTCCAGTTCTTGCACGGTAGCACTTTTGAGCAGAAAGCCATGGGCGCCGAGTTGCAGGCAACGCATGACGAAATCCAGTTCCGAACGTGACGAGAGCATCAGCACGTGGCAGGTTGGTGCGCGCAAATACAACTCGCGCAGAATCTGCTCACTGTCCAGGGTGTCGGCCGTCATGGCGAGAACGATGACATCGGGCTTGAGCCTTTCCGCCAGGGTGACAGCGGTCATGGCATCACCTGCGTCACCGATTACGGCGTATTGTTTTTTTTGTTCGAGCAACGCGCGCAGGCCGGCTCGAAAGAGCGGCGAGTCGTCGGCAAGTAGGATTCGGCAAAGCATGGGTTCGAGCCTGTTTCGCAAGTGTTGGGAGGCGGCAGGTGTGCTCGGTCCGTATGAGCGCTGCCGCGACGGCGCGTGATCAGTGTCGAAGGTCTGCCGCCGGTGTCGGCAGCGCAGCTCAACATAGGTGCTCGAACACCGAGGGCAGTATCGGCCGTAATGGCAGATCAAGCCCGTGAATGCTTTCGCTGTGGCCGATCAACAGCAGCCCGCCCGGGCGCAGTCGGGCCAGCAGGCGCTCGACCACCCGCTGCTTGTCATCCTGACTGAAACAGCTCAGCAGATTACGCAGCAATATCGCATCGAACACGCCAAGGTCATCAGGCAATGCCTGGATCAGATTGATTTGCCGCAAGCTGACACGCTCACGCAGGGCGGACTGTATTTGCAGGCGCCCGGCCATTTCGCCAACGCCACACTGGCAGTATCGCTGCAGCCAGCCCTGTGGAAAGTAACGAGCCTGGGCGATGTCGTAGATGCCCTCGCGGGCAAGTCCGAGCATGCCAGGGCTCATGTCGCTGGCGAGGATGCGCCAGTTGTCGTTGGCGGCGTGCTCGCTGGCGACCATGGCCAGGCTGTAGGCCTCTTCGCCAGACGCGCAGGCGGCGCTCCACAGGCGCGCAGGAGCGGGGTGCTCGGCAAGCCAGTGGGCAAGGAACTCGAAATGCCGGTGCTCACGGAAGAAATAGGTCTCTTTGGCGACCAGCAGTTCGACCACACGCTGGCGCTCGGCATGCTGTTCCGGCAGCGTGAGCAGGTGCAGGTAGTCGGCGAAAGTCGCCAACTGACAGTGGCGCAGGCGCCGGGCCAGGCGGGCTGCAATGACCACGCGGCGGTCCGCTGACAGAACCACGCCCGAAGCCTGTTCGACCAGTGATTGCAGCTCCAGGAACTGTATTTCGTTGAGCGCGGGTAAGCGTTTGCCGGCCGGCATATCAGCCTCTGCGGGCAATGAGCCGTCGGGTCGGCGTTGCAGAATCGATGCGCATTCCCTGCGTCCATTGGCTGATTGGGGAATGATCGATGATAGCTACTGGCTATTACTGGCAGAATCGGGGTGTCCCCTAAGGCCATAGACAGGGTAGGGGTAATAGGGCGCTGTGGGGCTTTGCTGAGTCAGCGGGAGATTTGCCTGAACGGCTTGAGCGGTAACGCGGATGGAACGCTCGAAGTCCCTGTCGGTGAGGGCAGGGACTAAGAGATTGGCTTAAGCCCAGGCACGCTTAGCGGTGGCGCCAGTGCTTCTTGTGCTTGCGATGACCATAGTGGTGGCCACGGTCGTGGTAGTAACGACGGTCGTCGTAGCCACGTCGGCTATGGCGATAATCTTCCTCGTCCGCTTCTTTGCCCATGTAGTTACCCAGCGCACCGCCGGCACCACCGCCTGCGGCGGCACCCATGTAGCCACCCGTAGTGCCGCCCACGCTGCGGCCGATTGCGTTACCGCCCGCTGCGCCCAAGGCGCCACCGATGGCCGCTTCACCACGGCTGTGCTTGTTCGCACCGACCGCACTGCCTGCCGCACCGCCAAGGCCCGCGCCGATCGTTGAGCCAGTGCTGCCGCCGATGGAATTACCGACCACTGAGCCCAGTACCCCACCCAATGCGCCGCCGATACCGGCTTCGGTGGTGCCACCTGCTGAGGCAACGCCACTGAGCAGGCCGAGAGACAACAACAGAATCGAGGAGTACTTCATCAAGAAAGCCTCATAGGGATGACGAGGCGATCCTGAGGCTGGCGAAGGGGGCTGGCAACGGAAATCCGACGAGTAACACGACTTGTACACAATTCGCTAAGTTACTGTTTTCACTGTGAAACTTTCTTGATTTTACGCTGTCTGAGCTTACTTGAGACAAGGCCCCGGCATCGCTGCCAGGGCCTTTTTTTTGATTCTCGAATAGAGAATGCGGTCAGAGGATGCGGGCGTTGTCGCTGGCGGCGTGCAGTTTGATCGCGACAAACTTCGAGGTCGGGGTATGGCTGCCATCACCGACACTTTCCAGCGGTACCAGCGGATTGACTTCCGGGTAGTAGGCCGCCGCCTGACCTGCCGGGATATCAAAAGCCAGCAGGGTGAAGCCCTTGACCCGACGTTCGCGGCCATCGCTCCAGAGTGAAACGATATCGGCCTTTTGCCCGGGATGAAAGCCCAGGCGGATGATGTCGGCCTCGTTGGCGAACAGCACGTTGCGCTGACCCTTGACCCCCCGGTAGCGGTCGTCGAGGCCATAGATGGTGGTGTTGTACTGATCGTGGGAGCGCATCGACTGCATGATCAGGTCCGGCACTTGGCCGGTCGCGCGCACGCACTCGTGCAGCAGGTCATCCGGCAGTCCGTTGGCTTTGAAGTTGGCCCGGCCGCTGGCGGTCTTCCATTGCCGTTGCCCGGCGCTGTTGCCCAGATAGAACCCGCCAGGGTGCTCCAGGCGCTGGTTGAAGTTGTCGAAGCCGGGAATGGTATCGCTGATCAAATCACGAATACGCCCGTAGTCGGCCACCAGCCAGTGCCAGTCCACCGGCTTGGCGCTGAGCGTGGCAGCGGCAATCCCGGCAACCACCGCAGGCTCCGAGCGCATCTGCCGTGACAGTGGCTGCAGCTGGCCGTTGGAGGCATGCACCATGCTGAACGAGTCCTCCACCGTGACCGCCTGCGGACCGGTGCTTTGCAGGTCGATGTCGGTGCGGCCCAGGCACGGCAGGATCAGTGCCTGCTTACCGTGAACCAGGTGGCTGCGGTTGAGCTTGGTGCTGATCTGCACGGTCAGCTCGCAGCTGCGCAGGGCCTGGGCGGTGCGTTCGGTGTCGGGTGTGGCCTGGGCAAAGTTGCCGCCAAGGCCGATGAACACCTTGGCTTGACCGGTGAGCATGGCGCCAATCGCTTCCACGGTGTTGTGGCCGTTGTGGCGTGGCACCTTGAAGCTGAAGCGACGCTCCAGGGCATCGAGCAGGGCCACTGGCGGGCGTTCGTTGATGCCCATGGTCCGGTCGCCCTGGACGTTGCTGTGGCCGCGCACCGGGCACAGGCCGGCACCGGGAACGCCGAGGTTGCCACGCAGCAGCATCAGGTTGGCGATTTCCTGGATGGTCGCCACCGAGTGGCGGTGCTGGGTGATGCCCATGGCCCAGCACATGATGACTTTGCCGGCTTTGCAGTACATCCGCGCGGCCTGTTCGATATCGGCCAGGCTCAGCCCGGACTGGGTCTCGATCTGGGCCCAGGAGGTGTTATCCACCGCCTGCAGATACTCGTGCACGCCTTGGGTGTGCTGATTGAGGAAGTCATGATCGAAGATCGCCGGGGCGTTGCTGGCCAGGGCTTCGCGCTCCCACTGCAAGAGGAACTTGGCCATGCCGCGCAACAGCGCCATGTCGCCGCCCAGTGCCGGGCGGAAGTACGCGGTGTTGGTTGGACGATCGCCGTTGGTGAGCATTTCCAGTGGATGTTGTGGGTGCTGGAAACGCTCCAGGCCGCGTTCCTTGAGGGGGTTGATACACACCACCTGGGCGCCGCGTTTGACTGCCTCACGCAGCGGTTCAAGCATGCGCGGGTGATTGGTGCCGGGGTTCTGGCCCCAGACGAAAATCGCATCGGCGTGCTCGAAATCGTCAAACGTCACCGTGCCTTTGCCGACCCCGACACTCTGGCCCAGGGCCACGCCACTGGCTTCGTGGCACATGTTCGAGCAGTCCGGAAAGTTGTTGGTGCCGTAGGCGCGCACGAACAGCTGGTACAGATACGCCGCCTCGTTACTGGCCCGGCCCGAGGTGTAGAACTCGGCCTGGTCGGGGCTGGCAAGGTTTTGCAGGTGGCTGGCGATCAGGGCGAAAGCCGCGTCCCAGTCGATCGGGCGGTAGCGGTCGGTGCTTGGCTCGTAGACCATCGGTTCGGTCAGCCGCCCCTGGTATTCGAGCCAGTAATCACTCTGGGCCAGTAGCGAGGTGACGCTGTGACGGGCAAAAAACGCCGCATCGACGCGGCGCTTGGTCGCTTCCCAGTTCACCGCTTTGGCGCCGTTCTCGCAGAACTTGACCATGCCGCTTTCCGGCGAATCGCCCCAGGCGCAGCCGGGGCAGTCGAAGCCGCCATTCTGGTTGGTCTTGAGCAGGGCGCGGATATTCTTCAGCGCATTGTCGCTGCCGATCCAGGCCTGGGCCACACTGCGCAGCGCGCCCCAACCGCCAGCAGCGCCGAGGTAGGGCTTGTAACGCGGGACGGGCTTCTGATCGGCTTGGTGATGCAGACTCACGGTCAATTCTCCAGCACGGGGCTGAACACCCGTGGCGCACTGTGTTTGGGCAGATGGATCAGGTTGAGGTTGTGGCGGCGCGCCCATTGCAGGGCCAGGCCGGTGGGCGACGACAGGCTGACCAGGGTCTGGATGCCGGCGCGCAGGACTTTCTGGATCAGTTCCAGGCTGCAGCGGCTGGTGACAATCGCCAGTCCGCCGTCGAGGCTGATGTGCTGGCGCAGCAAGGCGCCGATCAGCTTGTCCAGAGCGTTGTGGCGGCCAATGTCTTCGCGGCCCAGCAGCAGTTCACCCTGATTGTTCATGAACAGTGCCGCGTGCACCGCACCGCAGTGCTGGCCGAGCGGCTGGAAAGCATCGATGCGCTGGCGCAGACCATCGAGCCAGTGCGCAGGCGGCAGCGGGGCGCCAGGCAACACCTTGAGTTCCGGTAGGGCCTGTTCCAGGGCTTCGACCCCGCACAGACCGCAGCCACTGGTGCCGGCCAACTGGCGGCGCTGGTCTTTCAGGTTCCAGAAGGCGCGGCTGGCGATTTCCACTTCCGCGCTGATCGCCGACCCCCGGCCGGTGAGCTTGAGGTCATAGATGTCGTCGGGCGAAGTGATGATGCCGCTGCCGAGGCTGAAACCGACGATAAAGTCTTCAAGGTCGGTCGGGCTCACCAGCATGACCGCCTGGTTGATGCCGTTGTAGGCAATGCCCAGGGCGACTTCTTCGGCCAGTGGTGTGCTGGCCTGGCTGGCATCGGTCAGGTGGCTGTAGTCATAGCGGTTGCTGGCCGCGGGCGCAGTCAGGGGGGCGGACGCCGCGCAGGCCGGAGGTGTTGTGCTCATTAGAGATACCGGCGGCTGGTCTGGTTTAAGCCTAGGCTTGCGCTCGGGTATCGTCTAATCGCTAATGCTGATGCCTTGATAGACGGCGTCGATCAGGCACCGCTTTGCAAGGCTTGAAATTCAGCCAGGCAGGCTTCGGCCAGGGCCGAGCGTGGCGCCGTACGCCGCATGATCAGGCCCAGTGGCGCGAGGGTACTGGCCTGCTCGATCGGTTGCAGGCGCAGCCGTTCGGTGAGGACTTCAAGGCCTGCCGCCAGCGGCATGATCGCGCAACACAAACCACCGCCGACCGCCTGCACCAGCTGATGGACGGCATCGGTCTGCAGCAGCAAGCGCGGCTCCAGCCCCCGGCTGTGAAAGTTGTGATCGATCGACTGGCGAAAGTGCATGCCGGCGGTCAGCAGGCCCAGCGGCAGTTCGGTCAATGCCTGCCAGCTTAAGGGCTGTTCGTCGAAGCGAAAATGATCTGGGTCATACAACAAGCCCATGCGGGTTTCGCCCAGAGGCAGGGACAGAAAGCGCTCGTGGTCCAGGCGTTCGAGGTAGGACACGCCCAGGTCCAGACGATTGCTGGTCAGCTGTTCAAGGATCTGTTCGGAGCTCAGCGCGCTGAGTTCGAAGTTCAGGTCCGGGTGGTGCTGGTGCAGGCGTTGCAGCAAGGGCAACGGATCGAAACTCGACAGCGGCACCACGCCCAGGCGCAGGTTACCGACCAGATGGCCACGGCAGGCAGCGGCTTCGGCGTGCAGGCCATCGTAAGCAGCAATCACCGTACGCGCCCAGGCCAGTACCCGCTCGCCCTGGGCAGTGAAGCCTTCGAAGCGCTGGCCACGGTTGACCAGGGCCAGGTCCAGCTCCTGCTCCAGATTGCGCAGGCGCATGGACAGGGTCGGTTGGGTTACATGGCAGCGGGCGGCGGCTTGGCCGAAGTGGCGGGTTTCATCCAGGGCGATGAGGAATTTGAGTTGTTTGATGTCCATCGTCGCTCCGTGGCGCAAAGCAGGCGAAGCATTCTAACCTGTCCTAGACTCCAGGCTCCGAGATTCATCACCAAGGAGAGCGGTATGAGCATTTTCAGTTTCATCAAAGAAGCCGGTGAGAAAATCATCGACCTGCTGACCCCAGGTAATGCCAATGCCAGCGAGCAGTTGCAGAAGCACGTGGAAGCGGTTGGCCTCGGCAACCCGAACATCAAGGCCACGGTCGATGGCGACAAGGTGACCGTCACCGGAGAAGTGGCCAGCCAGGAAGAAAAGGAGAAGATCCTGCTGGCGCTGGGCAACATTGCCGGCGTGGCGACCGTGGATGATCAGATCACGGTGACCGGGCCGGTCGTCGCCGCTGCGCGTTTTGTGGTCGTGAAGAAGGGCGATACCCTCAGCGCGATTTCGCTGGCGGTGTATGGCAACGCCAATCTGTACAACAAGATCTTTGAAGCCAACAAGCCGATGCTCAAACACCCGGACAAGATCTATCCGGGCCAGTCGCTGCGCATTCCCGAGTAATCACAAGCCTTCGAGTAACGCCCGGTAGTCTTCGACCGCCGCGAACTCCTCGGTATCCCGTGGCCCTTTGCGGCTATCCGGCTGGCGCACCGCAAGCAGGTGCGCCACGCCGAAATCACGGGCGCTGCGCAGGATCGGCAAGGTGTCATCGATAAACAGGCTGCGTTCAGGCATGAAGTTGATATCGGCCTGCAAAGCCTCCCAGAACTGCGGGTTTTCCTTGGGATAACCGTAGTCATGCGAGCTGATCAGGCGTTCGAAGTAGGGCGCAAGTTCCACCCGCTCCAGTTTCGTTGACAGCGAGTCGCGGTGGGCGTTGGTGATCAGGATCACCCGCTTGCCGGCCTGCTTGATGGCCTGGAGGAAGGTGTCCGCGTCCGGGCGCAAGGCGATCAAATGAGCGGTTTCCAGCTTCAGTTCGCGCACCGGCAGATTCAGCTCGCGGCTCCAGAAATCCAGGCAGTACCAGTTCAGCGAGCCGGCGTGCTGTTCGAACAAGGGCTGCATTTCCAGTTCGGCCATCGTCCGGCTGATACCGTGCAGCTCGGCATAGCGCTGGGGCAGGTGTTCGAGCCAGAAATGGTTGTCGTAGTGCAGGTCCAGCAGGGTACCGTCCATATCCAGGAGTACGGTGTCGATGGTGGACCAGGCTAAAACGGGCATATGAAATTCTCGGACAGTCAGGGCAGCGGTGGCCGGGCAAGCCACGGTATAGTAACCCGTTCACGCCCAGGAGCCGCCCCATGCGCCAGAAACCCACCGTCCTTTCCCGCGAAATTGTCGCCAGCAGCCGTCTGTTTCGGGTCGAAGCTGTGCAATTGCGTTTTGCCAATGGTAACGAGCGCACCTATGAGCGTCTGGTGGGGCGCGGTAACGGTTATGGTGCGGTGATGGTCGTGGCGATGCTCGATGCCGAGCACGCGGTGCTGGTGGAAGAGTATTGCGGCGGTACCGACGAGTACGAGCTGTCTTTGCCCAAGGGCTTGATCGAGCCCGGCGAAGATGTGCTGGCGGCGGCGGACCGCGAGCTCAAGGAGGAAGCGGGCTTTGGTGCACGTCAGCTCGAGCACCTGACCGAGCTGTCGCTGTCGCCGGGCTACATGAGCCAGAAGATCCAGGTGGTATTGGCCACTGATCTTTACGAAGAGCGCCTGGAAGGCGATGAGCCTGAGCCGATGCGCGTCGACAAGATCAACCTGCGCGAGCTTTCAGCGCTGGCCCAGCATCCGCAGTTTTCCGAAGGCCGTGCGCTGGCGGCGCTGTACCTGGTGCGTGACCTGCTGACGCAGCGTGGGGTGTTCAGCGCATGAATGACCAGCAACTGATGCAACAAGTGGTCGGCTTGGCACGCGAGGCGGGCAAGGCCATCCTGCCGTTCTGGCGTGCCGATGTCGCGGTAACGGCGAAGGCCGATGATTCACCGGTGACCGCTGCTGACATGGCGGCCCATGAAGTCATTGCCAAGGGCCTGCACGCCTTGGCCCCGGAGATTCCGGTGCTGTCTGAAGAAGACTGCAATATTCCCTTGGGTGAGCGTCAGCAGTGGCAGCGCTGGTGGCTGGTGGATCCGCTCGACGGCACCAAGGAGTTCATCGCCGGGACTGAAGAGTTCACCGTCAATATCGCCCTGATCGAGCAGGGGCGCGTGGTGTTTGGCGTGGTGGCGATTCCTACTAATGGTCGCTGCTACTACGGCGGCCAGGGCATGGGGGCCTGGCTTGAAAAAGTACAGGGCGCGGCTGAAACCATCCAGGTGCGCACCGCTCCGCCTGCGGGTGAACGCTTTACCGTGGTTGCCAGCCGTCGACACACCAGCCCTACGCAAGAAGCCCTGCTGGCCGGTCTAAGTACAGCGGTCGGTGAGCTTGAGCTTGCCAATATCGGCAGCTCGCTGAAGTTCTGCCTGTTGGCCGAAGGGGCGGCCGACTGCTATCCGCGTCTGGCGCCGACGTCCCAGTGGGATACTGCGGCGGCCCAGGGCGTACTGGAGGGGGCTGGCGGCGAAGTGCTCGACCTCGATGGCCAGGCCTTTGCCTACCCGCCGCGCGAGTCGTTGCTCAATCCTTTCTTCCTCGCCTTGCCAGCCGCCGCGCCGTGGCGCGGCAAGCTGCTGCAACTGGCTTCAACGATGTAGCACGTACTGGCCGCTGAACAGCACGGCGGCCTCATCGCTGCCGGCATTGCTGACCCGGGTGTGCAGGTTCAGGCGCGCCCGGCCGCGACGCTGGTAGGTGGCGATGAAGCGCTCCCAGACTTTCTCCTCCGGCGCTGCGCAGACAGCGATAGCCGCCCCCGTCACCGGCAGCGGATAGCTGATCTGTCCTTCCTGAATGACGATATGGCCATCGTCGATGCCCACCTCGCGCAGACGCAGGTGCAACCAGCCCCAGCCGACCAGCACCGCCGCGCAGTACAGGCTGCCGCCGAACATGGTGCTCTTGTGGTTGACGTTGGCGGCCAGTGGCAACTGCAGGCGCAGTTGCTGGTGCTGCCAGTCGAGCACCTGCAAGCCCATTTCGCGGGTCAGCGGAATGTCGCCGTGCAGCACCGATTCCAGGTAGTGGCTGTCTGTGGCCATCAGCGGTTGTCCTCCATCTCGTCAGGGCTGCTGTTGCTGTCGGCGAAGCTCAGGCCATGCTTGCGCAGTTTGTCGTGCAAGGTCTTGCGTGGGATGCCGAGCGCTTCGGCCAGGCTGCGCATGGAACTGTGCGGCTGGGCCAGTTCGGCGGCGATCAGCGAGCGTTCGAACTGCTCGACCTGGTCGCTGAGGTTGCCGCTGGTTGCCGTGAGCGGTTGGGCGTGGGCCGGCACCGGGGCTTCGCCGTCGAGCGCCAGTTCCAGCCCGAGGGCGAAGCGTTCGGCGGCATTTTGCAGTTCACGTACGTTGCCTGGCCAGTTGTGACGCAACAACAGCGCGCGCTGTGCCGGCTGCAAGCTGTGCGCTGGCAGACCGTGGCGCTCGCTCGCGGCATCGGCGAAATGCTGGAACAACACCAGAATGTCGTCGCCACGTTCACGCAGCGGCGGAATGCGCAGCGGCGCGACGTTCAGGCGGTAGTACAGGTCGGCGCGGAAGCGGCCCTGATCGGCGGCCTGGCGCAGGTCTTCCTTGGTGGCGGCGATGATGCGGATGTCCAGCGGGATCTGCTGGTTACCGCCCAGGCGCTCGACCACGCGTTCCTGCAGCAGACGCAGCAGCTTGACCTGCACGTCCAGGCTCATGCTCTCGATCTCGTCGAGGAACAGCGTTCCGCCATTGGCAAACTCGAACTTGCCGATCCGGCGTTTCTGCGCCCCGGTGAACGCCCCCGGCTCGTGGCCGAACAGTTCGCTTTCGACCACCGACTCGGCCAGGGCCCCGGCATTGATCGCCACGAACGGGCCGTCGCGACGGCTCGACAGGTCATGCAGGGCACGGGCGACCACTTCTTTACCGGCACCAGTCTCGCCAAGGATCAGCACGTCGGCGCGGGTTCCGGCCAGGGCGCCAATCTGCTCACGCAGGCGCAGCATCGGCGCCGAATGGCCAACCAGGCGGGTACTCAGTTGCTGGCGGTCACTCAGGGCCAGGCGCAGGCTGCGGTTGTCCAGCACCAGGCGGCGCAGGGCCAGGGCGCGGCGCACGCTGTCGAGCAGGGCGTCACTGGCGAACGGCTTTTCGAGAAAATCATAGGCCCCGGCACGCATGGCCTGTACCGCCAGCGGCACATCGCCATGGCCGGTGATCAGCAACACCGGCAGCTCCGGGTCCTGGGCGCGCACCTGTTGCAACAGCTGCAGACCATCAATGCCGGGCATGCGGATATCGCTGACCAGCACGCCGGGCCAGTCCTGTTCGATGCGTCCGGCCAGGTTCTGGGCATCGCTCAGCGACAGGACGTTGAGGCCGGCAAGATCCAGGGTCTGGCTCAGGGCTTGGCGCAGGTGCGGGTCGTCGTCGACCAGAATTACCTGTACGCGGCTGTCGATGCGCGGCTCGGTCGTCATGCCGATGGGTCCTCCGAAGTTTGCAGGTTGGCGCCGGGCTTGGCCACGCGCAGTTGCAGGGTAAGCAGGGCACCCCCTTCCGGGTGGTTGCCGAGCACTAATTCGCCGCCCAGCGCACGCATCAAGGTATCGCAGATCGCCAGGCCCAGGCCAAGCCCCTGGGTACGTGTCTTGGTGGTGAAAAACGGCTCGCGCGCACGGGCCAGCGCTTCGCTGGTAAAACCCGGGCCGTTGTCGCGAATGTACAGGTAGACGTTGCCGTCGCGCTGTTCGGCACTGAGCATGAGTCTGCGCGGGTTGGCTTTTTCGGTCAGGGCGTCGAGGGCGTTGGCCAGCAGGTTGCCCAGCACCTGGCGCAGGCGGGTTTCTCCGGCCTGGACCCACAGCGTCGCGTCCGGCAGGTCGCGCACCAGCTCCACCGCCATGGCACGCCGACGCTTGGCCAGCAGGGCCAGGGCGTCGTCCAGCGCCGGTTGCAGGGCCACGCTTTCCGGCGCATGCCGGTCGCGGCGGGCGAAGGCGCGCAGGTGGGCAATGATCGAGGCCATGCGTCCGGTCAGTTCACTGATCAGCTTGAGGTTGCTGCGGGCATCGTCGGTGCGCTGGTGATCGAGCAGGATCTCGGCATTTTCGGCATAGCTGCGGATCGCCGCCAAGGGCTGGTTGAGCTCGTGGCTGATACTCGCCGACATGGTCCCCAGCACCGACAGCTTGCCGGCCTGGACCAGTTCGTCCTGGGCGCGCACCAGTTCCTGCTGGGCCTGCTCGCGTTCCAGTACCTCGTCTTTCAGGCGGCTGTTGAGCCCTTCCAGATCGGCGGTGCGTTCAATCACGCGCTTCTCCAGTTCCTGGCGTGCATGGGCCTCGAAGTCGATGCGGTCCATGTAATGACGTCGGCGTTGCATCATCAGGCCCAGCAACAGCATCAGTACCAGCAGGGCGGCGGTGCCGATGGCGACCACGGTGTTCACCGAACGGTCGATCAGGGTTCGCGGGGCGAGGATACTGACCTGCCAGCCGGTTTCCTCAATGGCCTGGGTCTGGATCAACCAGGCCTCTTGATTGAGGTTCAGTGGCTGCGGGGCCTGGGTCGGGTAGGGCTGGATGGCGGCAATCGCCTCGCCTTCGGCAGCGCTCAGCGGCCGGGTGGCACGAAAGCGCCAGTCTGGACGTGAAGTGAGGATCACCACGCCGTTATGGTCGGTCAGCAGCAACTGCTCGGGGGTTTTGCCCCACAGGGTTTCGGTGTGGTCCAGATCGACCTTGACCACCAATACGCCGATGATCTGCTTGCCGTCGCGCACCGCAGCGGCGAAGAAGTAACCGCGTTTGGCCGAGGTCGTGCCCTGGCCAAAGAAGCGCCCCAGGCGTCCTGCGACAGCATCGGTGTAATAAGGGCGGAAGGCGAAATTGCGGCCGATGAAGCTGTCGTGCTTGTCCCAGTTGGAGGCCGCCAGGGTATTGCCCCGGGCGTCCATCAGGTACATGACTTCGGCACCGGTCTGAGTGGCGATGTCCTTGAGCAGACGGTTGGCGTTGGTCAGGGTTTCCAGGCGCAGGGGATCGGCCAGCACCGCACGCAGGGCCGGCAGGTCGCCAAGGATCTGCGGCAGCGTTTCATAGCGGTGCAGGGTGCCCAGCAGGTTGGCGACATACAGGTCCAGGGTCTGGCGGTTTTGTCCGGCCAGTTCGCCTTGGTAATAGTGTTTGGCCAGGTGCTGCAAGGGCCAGAGCAAGGGCGCCAGGCACACCGCCAGCAATGCCAGGCTACGCCATCGAGGGCGGCGGGGAAGTGGTGGAATCTTGGTCATGGTAACTGCGCCAGAATGATCTGGCGCATTATGCGCTACTTCAGGCAGTCGATCAGCGCTTGCTGCCAGTGTGGCTGGCTGACCTGCCACTCGCGTTGCAGGCGGCTGCAATCGAGGCGCGAGTTGAGCGGACGACGGGCCGGGGTCGGGTACTCGCTTGAAGGAATCGGTAGCAGCTCGGCGCAGGGTAGTCCCTGGGCCTTGAGTTGCTCGCCGATGGCCTGGGCAAAACCGAACCAGGAAGTTTCACCCTGCGCAGTCAGGTGATAGGTGCCCCAGGCACCGGCCTGGCCGGCCAGCCAGCGTTCGATCAAGGCCCGGGTGCTCTGGGCAATGGTACCCGCCCAGGTCGGCGCGCCGATCTGATCGGCGACGATGCGCAGTTCCGGCTTTTCCTGCAGCAGGCGCTGCATGGTCAGCAGGAAATTACTCCCGTGGCGTGAATACACCCAACTGGTGCGCAGGATCAGGTGTTCACCGCCAACAGCGCCAATGGCCTGTTCGCCGGCCAGCTTGCTGCGCCCGTAGACCCCCAGTGGATTGGGCGCATCGTCTTCGGTGTAAGGGCTGTCCTTGCTGCCATCGAACACGTAGTCGGTGGAGTAGTGGATCAACGGGATGCCCAGTTTCCGGGCTTCCTCGGCGAAGATGCCTGGCGCCTGGGCATTGATCGCAAACGCCAGTTCCGGTTCGCTTTCGGCCTGATCCACCGCAGTGTGAGCGGCGGCGTTGATGATCAGGTCGGGCTTGAGCGTCTGCACCCGCGCGCGGATGCCTTCGGGGTGAGCCAGGTCGAGCTGATCACGACCCAGGACGTGCAACTGGCCAAGACCGCCCAGGTGCTGTTGCAGCTCCCGGGATACCTGGCCGTGCTGGCCGCTGATGAGGATATTCAGTCGGCGTGCGGTCATGGCAGCAGGTCCAGCTCTTTCAGCGATTTTCCGGCTTGGTCCTTGACGGACAACTGCGGTGCTTCAGTCAGCTGCCAGTCGATGGCCAGGTCTGGATCATCCCAACGAATGCAGCGTTCAGCTGCCGGGTTGTAGTAGTCGGTGGTTTTGTAGAGAAACTCGGCGCTGTCGCTCAACACCACGAATCCGTGAGCAAAACCTTCTGGTACCCAAAGCTGGCGGTGATTGTCGCCAGACAGCCTTACCCCGACCCACTGCCCGAAGTGTGGGGAACTGCGGCGGACATCGACAGCGACATCCAGCACTTCACCGTGGATCACGCGAACCAGCTTGCCTTGGGTATTTTCCACTTGATAGTGCAAGCCACGCAGTACGCCTTTCTGCGACCTGGAGTGGTTGTCCTGGACAAAGGTGGTGCTGACGCCGGTTTGCGCTTCGAACACCTTGGCGTTGAAACTCTCGTAGAAAAAGCCGCGGCTATCACCGAATACCTTCGGCTCGATGATCAGTACACCCGGCAGATCAGTAGTAATTACGTTCATTAATCTTCTTCAGCCAAGGCGTAGAGGTATTGTCCATAGCCGGTCTTGCCGAATGCCTTGGCACGTTCCAGCAAGTGTGGGCGATCGATCCAGCCTTGCTGGAACGCGATCTCTTCAAGGCAGGCAACCTTCAAGCCTTGGCGATGTTCGATGGTCTGCACGTACTGCGAGGCTTCCAGCAGGCTGTCGTGGGTACCGGTATCGAGCCAGGCAAAGCCGCGACCGAAACGCTCCACACGCAGATCGCCGCGTTGCAGGTAGGCGTTGTTGACGTCGGTGATTTCCAGCTCGCCGCGTGGCGACGGTTTGACCTGCTTGGCGATCTTCACCACATCGTTGTCATAGAAGTACAGACCGGTCACCGCATAGGGGGACTTGGGTTTGGCGGGTTTCTCTTCGATCGACAGCGCGCGGCCGTGTTGGTCGAAGTCGACCACACCGAAGCGCTCCGGATCCTTGACCAGATAGCCGAACACCGTGGCACCAGACGGCTGCTTGATGGCGCGCAACAGCTGTTCGCTGAAGCCCTGGCCGTGGAAGATGTTGTCACCCAGGATCAGGCAGACCGAATCGTCGCCAATGAACTCCTCGCCGATCAGGAACGCCTGGGCCAGGCCGTCGGGAGAAGGCTGTTCGGCGTAGCTCAGCTTGATACCGAACTGGCTGCCGTCGCCCAGCAGCTGTTTGTATTGGGGCAAGTCATAGGGGGTGGAAATCAGCAGGATTTCGCGGATGCCGGCCAGCATCAGCACCGAGATCGGGTAGTAGATCATCGGCTTGTCATAGATCGGCAGCAGTTGTTTGGAAACCCCCAGGGTGATGGGGTGCAGGCGGGTGCCGGAGCCTCCGGCCAGAACGATACCTTTGGTCATGCAATAAGATCCTTGAAGTTGCTGGCGCCCAGGCGTTGGCCTTGATAACTACCGTCTTGAACCCGCTGGCACCATTCCAGGTTGTCCAGGTACCACTGCACAGTCTTGCGCAGGCCGGTCTCGAATGTCTCTTTGGGGACCCAACCCAGTTCACGTTCGATCTTGCTGGCGTCGATGGCGTAACGCTGGTCGTGGCCGGGGCGATCCTGAACGTAAGTAATCAGGTCGGCATAGTTGGTAACGCCTGCAGGACGCTGTGGTGCGAGCTCTTCGAGCAAGGCGCAGATGCCGCGGACCACATCGATGTTCTTCTGCTCGTTGTGGCCACCGATGTTGTAGGTCTCACCGACTTCGCCTTCAGTGACCACCTTGAACAGGGCGCGGGCATGGTCCTCGACGAACAGCCAGTCACGTACCTGCAGGCCATTGCCATAAACAGGCAACGGCTTGCCGGCCAACGCATTGAGAATCACCAGCGGAATCAGTTTTTCCGGGAAATGGAACGGTCCGTAATTGTTCGAACAGTTGGTGATCAGTACCGGCAGGCCATAGGTACGGTGCCAGGCGCGGACCAGATGGTCGGATGCCGCCTTGCTCGCGGAGTAGGGCGAGCTTGGCGCATAAGGTGTGGTTTCGGTGAACAGGTCATCGACGCCATGCAGGTCGCCATACACTTCATCGGTGGAAATGTGATGGAAGCGCAACGCTGCACGCTCCTGCGCTGGCAGTGTCAGCCAGTAGGCGCGCGTCGCTTCCAGCAGGCTGTAGGTACCGACGATGTTGGTCTGAATGAAGTCCGACGGTCCATCGATCGAGCGGTCGACGTGCGACTCTGCCGCCAGATGCATGATCGCATGGGGCTTGAAACGCTCAAGTAGCGCGCTGACGGTTGCCTGGTCGGCAATATCGGCCTGGACGAATTCATAGCGGGTATTGGTCGCGATGCTGGTGAGCGATTCCAGATTGCCGGCATAGGTCAGTTTGTCGAGGTTGAGGACCTCGTGCTCAGTGGCGCTGATCAGGTGGCGAATCAGGGCTGAGCCAATAAAACCGGCACCGCCGGTTATGAGTATGCGCATATCCAGTGACCTTTGAAGAATCCTATGATGATCTGCTCAAGCCTAGCTTGCGGGCAAACCGGTGCAAGGCAGTTACGCCGCTACGGCAGGGTACTGCGGTACACCTCGTTGTTCATCGCTTTTTCCTCGCCGTACTTGCTTATCGGCAAAAGCGGTGGCGATATAAGCAGCAAAAAAATGAGGTCTTACCATGCCGCTCAGCACCTTGCTCCACCGCTCCAGCCAGCCTTGTCCCGACGTCAGCGAGCAGCAAGCACTGCGGGTGTTGCAGGAGCACTATGGGCTCAGTGGCTCATTGCAACCTTTGGGTAGTCAGCAAGACCTGAACTTTCGTGTCGATAGCGCCCAGGGGCGCTATGTGCTGAAAATCTGCCACGGCGATTATACCGTTGCCGAACTGGAAGCCCAGCACGCAGCGCTGAGCTACTTGCTCGACCGTGGTTTGCCGGTGCCCGCCGTGATCGCGGCAGGGTCCAGTGAGCAACTGCTGGCGCTGGATCTGGACGGCCAGCCCCTGCGTGTACGCCTGCTCGACTACATCGAAGGGGAGTCGCTGACCCGCCTGAAGTACATGGCCCCGCAGCTGATCGCTGAGCTGGGCAGGCTCTGCGCACGGATCGACCTGGCGCTGGCCGGCTTCACTCACCCAGGACTTGAGCGCACGCTGCAATGGGACCCTCGGCATGCCCCGGCGCTGATCGCCCATCTGTCGCCGGTACTCAGCGACGGGCCGCGCAAGGCGCAGCTGCTAGCGGCCACAGCCAAGGCCGAGCAACGCTTGCAACCCTTGGTTGAGCAGTTGCCGATGCAGGCTGTGCATCTGGACATCACCGATGACAACGCCGTCTGGCAACGGGACGAGCAGCGGCAATGGCAGTTGCAGGGGGTCATCGATTTCGGTGATCTGCTGCACACCTGGCGAATTGCCGACCTGTCGGTAACCTGCGCGGCCTTGCTTCATCATGCCGAGGGCGATCCGCTGCGCATCCTGCCTGCCGTCCAGGCCTACCATGCACTCAACCCACTGACTGAGGCCGAGCTCAAGGCCCTCTGGCCGCTGATCGTTGCCCGCGCGGCAGTGCTGGTGCTCAGCAGTGAGCAGCAATTGAGCGTCGATCCGGGCAACGGCTACATACGTGACAACCTGAGTCACGAATGGGAAATTTTCGATGTCGCGACCAGCGTACCGTTCGAACTGATGGAAGCGGCGATTGTGCAGGTCGCCGGTTTCGATCTGCCGGCCTTGGCGCTGCAAGCCAGCCAGCTGCTGCCTGGCTTGCCAGCCAGCAGCGTCAGCGCCGTGGACCTGGGGGTATTGAGCAGTCACTTCCAGGCGGGCAACTGGGAGCAACCCGGAATCGACCAGCAGCTGTTGCGCGCGCAGGCCGGTGCACACGGTGCCGCCTGTTCGCTGTACGGTCAGTATCGTCTGTCGCAAACCCATATCGACAACCCGCAAGAACCGCGCACCTTTGCTTTGCACGTCGAGCTGCAAGTGGCGGCGACTACCGAGGTGCAAGCGCCTTGGGCCGGGGTCTGGGTGCAAACGGCAGAGGGCCAGGGCTGCCTCAAGGGCGAGCAGTGCAGCCTGTGGTTGCGCGGGCTGAAGGATGCGCCTGACTCGGGCACGCACCTTAACCAGGGGCAACGTCTGGGACAGACTGACGGCGTCTTGCGGATCCAGCTGTGCCGTGTCGCGGATCTGTATCCGCCGTCTTTCGTTGTGCCTTCGCGGGCTGCTGCGTGGCAGGCGCTGTGTCCGTCGCCGCAAGCAGTGCTGGGGTTCGCCTGTGAGGCCGAGCCGCTGGTCGATGCGCAGCAATTGCTGGAACGCCGCGACGCCAGCTTTGCCCGCTCGCAGAAGCACTATTACGAGCAGCCGCCGCATATCGAACGCGGCTGGCGCAATTACCTGATCGACATGCAGGGGCGCTCGTACCTGGACATGCTCAACAATGTCGCGGTACTCGGCCACGGTCATCCACGCATGGCCAGCGAAGCGGCGCGGCAATGGTCGCTGGTCAACACCAACTCACGCTTCCATTACGCAGCCATCGCCGAGTTCTCCGAGCGTTTGCTGGAGCTGGCGCCTGATTCCATGGACCGGGTGTTCCTGGTCAACAGCGGCACCGAAGCCAACGACCTGGCGATTCGCCTGGCCTGGGCCTACAGCGGTGGCCGCGACATGCTCAGCGTGCTGGAGGCCTATCACGGCTGGTCGGTGGCCACCGACGCGATTTCCACCTCGATTGCCGACAACCCCCAGGCCCTGAGCACCCGGCCTGACTGGGTACACCCGGTGATTGCGCCGAACACTTACCGTGGTGCCTATCGCGGCGAAGACAGTAGCGCTGACTACCTGCGCGATGTGGAGGCCAAGCTTGAGGCGCTGGCTGGCGAACAGCGCCAGCTGGCCGGCTTCATCTGTGAGCCGGTGTATGGCAATGCCGGCGGCATCTCCCTGCCAACGGGTTATCTGCAGCAGGCGTATGCCAAAGTCCGGGCCGCTGGCGGTGTATGCATCGCCGATGAGGTACAGGTCGGCTACGGCCGTCTTGGCGAGTATTTCTGGGGCTTCGAGCAGCAGGGCGTGGTGCCGGACATCATCACCATGGCCAAAGGCATGGGCAACGGCCAGCCCTTGGGGGTGGTGATCACCCGTCGGGAGATTGCCGAAGCGCTGGAGGCCGAGGGTTATTTCTTCTCCTCGGCCGGCGGCAGTCCGGTCAGTTGCCGGATCGGCATTGCCGTGCTCGATGTCATGAAGGAAGAGGGCTTGTGGGACAACGCCCGTGACGTCGGCCGGTATTTCAAGGCGCGTCTGCAGGCCTTGGTCGATAAACATCCGCTTGCCGGTGCCGTGCATGGTTCGGGCTTCTACCTGGGGCTTGAGCTGGTCCGCGACCGCAACACCCTGGAGCCGGCCAGCGCAGAAACCACCACCCTGTGCAACCGCCTGCGTGACCTTGGGATTTTCATGCAGCCCACTGGCGACTACCTGAACATCCTCAAGATCAAACCGCCGATGTGCACGACCCGTGAAAGCGTGGACTTCTTCGTCGACAGCATCGACAGGGTGCTGACAGAAGAGCTCTAGCGCGTGGGCTGACAGCCGCTTAAGCCGATTCTTATCGGTTTAAGCGGCTTTTTTGTGCCTGAATATTTTGATTGCTGGCTTTTAAAGTCGATATTTATCGGATATAAAGTCGGCCATCACCCAGCAATCTGTCTTTGGTCGTCTGCACCGTCAGCCGGCCCAGCCATCCTTCGAAGAGGTTTTCATGAGCCGCACCGTTACCGTCGCCGCCACCCAGATGGCGTGTTCCTGGGATCGCCAGGACAACCTGGCCACCGCCGAAAAGCTGGTCCGCGAAGCCGCGGCCAAGGGCGCGCAGATCATCCTGATCCAGGAACTGTTCGAAACCCCGTACTTCTGCCAGAAGCCGAACCCGGACTATCTGCAGTTGGCTACTCCGGTTGAAACCAATGCCGCGATCGAGCATTTCCAGGCACTGGCCAAAGAGCTGCAGGTAGTGCTGCCGGTCAGCTTCTTCGAACTGGCCGGACGCGCGCGTTTCAACAGCATTGCGATCATCGATGCCGACGGCAGCAACCTTGGGGTGTACCGCAAGACCCACATCCCGGACGGCCCTGGCTACCACGAAAAGTATTACTTCAACCCGGGCGACACCGGTTTCAAGGTCTGGCAGACCCGTTACGCCAAGATCGGCGTCGGCATCTGCTGGGACCAGTGGTTCCCGGAGTGCGCCCGCAGCATGGCGCTGCTCGGCGCCGAAGTACTGTTCTACCCGACCGCCATCGGCAGCGAGCCGCATGACAAGACCATCTCCTCGCGTGACCACTGGCAGCGTGTGCAGCAGGGCCATGCCGGTGCCAACCTGATGCCGCTGATCGCCAGCAACCGTATCGGCACCGAAGAACAGGACGGCTACGACATCACCTTCTACGGCTCCTCGTTCATCGCCAACCAGTTCGGTGAGAAAGTCCAGGAGCTCAACGAGACCGAAGAGGGTGTGCTGGTGCATACTTTCGACCTCGACAAACTGGAGCACATCCGCAGCGCCTGGGGCACGTTCCGTGACCGCCGTCCGAACCTGTACGGCCCGGTCAAGACCCTCGATGGCGCGCTGGAATCCTGATCGTTCAATGAACTCGACGCAGGCCTCGATGCCTGCGCCGGACACTGCAAAGGTTTACTCATGAAGACCCTGACCAGCACCCCACGCGCCGACGGCTTCTACATGCCAGCCGAATGGGCGCCGCAAACCCAGGTATGGATGGTCTGGCCCGAGCGTCCGGACAACTGGCGCCTGGGCGGCAAACCGGTACAGGCCGCACACGTGACGCTGGCCCAGGCCATCGCCCGTTTCCAGCCGGTGACCGTGGCCGTTTCTGCCGCCCAGTACGACAACGCCCGTGCCCGTCTGGACGCGCCGAACATCCGTGTGGTGGAAATCAGCAACGACGACGCCTGGGTACGTGACACCGGGCCGACCTTCGTCATCAACAACAGCGGCGAAGTACGCGGCGTCGACTGGGGCTTCAATGCCTGGGGCGGCTTCGAGGGCGGGCTGTACGCGCCGTGGAACCGTGACGAGCAAGTGGCCAGCAAAGTCCTCGAGATGGAACGCTGCCCGCGTTACCACACCGAAGGCTTCGTGCTCGAGGGCGGTTCGATTCACGTCGATGGTGAAGGCACCCTGATCACCACCGAAGAATGCCTGCTCAACCACAACCGCAACCCGCACCTCAATCGTGAGCAGATCGAAGCGGTACTGCGTGATCACCTGGCGGTGGACACCATCATCTGGCTGCCCGATGGCCTGTACAACGACGAAACCGATGGCCACGTCGACAACTTCTGTTGTTACGTGCGCCCAGGTGAAGTGTTACTGGCCTGGACAGATGATCCGCAAGACTCCAACTACGCGCGTTGCCATGCGGCACTGGAAGTGCTGCAAAACAGCCGTGATGCCAAAGGGCGTGCGATTACCGTACACAAAATGCCTATCCCGGGACCGCTGTTCGCCACTGAAGAAGAGTGCGCGGGCGTCGATCCGGTGGCCGGTAGCCAGGAGCGTAACCCGTCGGTTCGCCTGGCCGGATCTTACGTCAACTTCCTGATCGTCAACGGCGGCATCATTGCGCCGAGCTTCGACGACCCGGCAGATGCCGAGGCTAGAGCGATTCTGGCTCGCGTCTTCCCGGAGCACGAAGTGGTGATGATCCCGGGGCGTGAGATGCTTTTGGGGGGCGGCAACATTCACTGCCTGACCCAGCAGCAGCCGGCACCGTTCAAGGGCTAAGTTTGCGGCCATAAAAAAACCCGTCTTCGGACGGGTTTTTTTATGGGCTGACGATAATCGGTGCGTGGTTTTGGCACACCTCTTGTATTTGTTTTGCATTGTATTTCAAACGGATAGGGCAGCGTTTTTCTGTCACAAAGTTTGAGTAGTTTGCCGCTCACGGCCCTGGGAGTACGTGTCGAAATGAATGCAGCAAGTGAGCCGGCTTTGCCCTCATCAACAGTGAATCACGAGTCGCTCAAGCGAGTGGCGCGATGGTTGAAGCACCATGGAGCCATCAGGGGCAGGAAGTCCGATCCACGGCGTGCATTGCTTGCACGTTATCCAGCAGGCTTGATCACCGAGGCAGAGCTTGAAGCCCTGCTCGGTAGCTGATGGGTAGGGGCATTAGAAGCTGTAAGTACCGGTAACTACCAGGCTGCGCGGGTCACCAAACTGGATCTGCGCGGCGCTGGTTGCCGAGCTGTAATAGGTCTTGTCGGCAATGTTGTTCAACGCCGCACGCAGGTCCCAGTCCTTGGTACGGAAGCCGGCCAGGGCGTCCCAGCGGCCGTAGCCTGGCAGCACGGCAGTGTTCTGGTTGTCGGCGTAACGTTCGCCGACCAGAGTCAGACCGGTCTCGCCGTACCAGCCCATTTCCGGTTTCCAGGTGACGAACAGGCTGCCGTTGCGTTTGGCGACGTCATTGACCCGATTGCCTTCCTGACCGTTGTTGTCCTCGACAATGATTGCATCCTGAAAACCGACACCGCCCCGTACATACCAATTGCCAACGATGTTGCCGGTAGCCGTCAGCTCCACGCCGCGCGAGCGCTGCAGGCCGGTCATCAGGGTGACGCTCGGATCGTTCGGGTCGCTCGTGCGGCGGTTGTAGAGCTCTAGCTCATAGATGGCCAGGGTGGTGCTCAGACGCTCGTCGAGCCAGTCGCTCTTGACCCCGATTTCTTTCTGGCGGGTCTCTTCGGGGCTGGTTTCATTGGTGTTGCCAGCAGCACCCGGGGTGATACCGATCAGACCGCCGCCCACTGGCGAGAAGGTCTTGCTCCAGGAGGCGTAGAAGGAGTGCTCTTGCCACGGTGAGTAGACAACACCCAAGCGAGGGCTGGTGCTGTTGCTGTCCTGTTTCTCGGTAATGTCTTTGAGCTTGTTGGTGGTCTCTACCTCGAACTGGTCAAAGCGCACACCGGCCAGAATCTGCCATTGATCGTTCAGGCGCAGTTGGTCCTGGATGTACAGGCCTCGGCTATCGACCACGGTGTGGTTGTTGCTCGAAGGCACCATCAGGCCGTTGTACTGCGCGTTACGGTCGGGGTTGTCCAGGTCTACGCTCGGCACCGCAGCGGCGGCTTTGTACAGCAGCGGGTCACGACGCTGATTGCCGAACTCCAGGCCGGTCAGCAGCGTGTGCTGCATGCCGAAGGTGTCGAAGTTGCCTTCCAGCTCGAGGTTGTTGAACAGGTTGCGGGTGTTGAGGTCTTGCTGCCAGCGTTGACGGATGACCTGGTTGGTCTTGGCGTTGTAGCCGGTCTGGTAGGTGTTGTCGAAGTCGCTGTTGAGCTTGAACAGGCCCAGGGTGTGGCGTACCTGCCAGTTTTCATTGAGCTGGTAGTTCAGACGCGAGCGCAGCGATTGCGCCTTGTCGTCGATGAAATCGCGCTGGGTGTCGCCGTAGGTGGTGTCGCGGCTGACATCGGCCGGGCGGCCATTGACGCTGGGGATGCCGCGATCAGGGGTACGGTTGTAGCGGCTGTACTCGTACTGCACCAGCCAGTTGAGATCCGGGGTCAGCTGCCAGCTCATGGACGGGGCGAACAGCTGGCGGCTGCCGTCGATGCCGTCGCGGAAACTGTTGTTGTCCTGGTTGCCCATGTTCAGGCGCAGGCTGATGTTGTCCGACGGATCGGCACTGAGGTCGGCGTACAGGCTGCGCAGGTCTTCGCTGCCGCCCTGGGCTTCAATGGTCGAGCGCCGGCCGGCTTCCGGCATTTTGCTCACGCGGTTGACGATCCCGCCTTGGCTGCCGCGTCCGTACAGCACCGCAGCCGGGCCCTTGAGCACTTCGACGCGCTCGATGTTATGCAGGTCGCGCACGTACTGGCTATCGTCGCGGATACCGTCCAGATAGAAGTCGTTGCTGGCATCGAAGCCGCGGATGCGCACGCTGTCGAAACGGGTGTCGGCACCGTTGCTGACGTTGGGGATGCCGCTCAACGCCTTGCCCAGATCGCTGGTGCCGTAGTCCAGGACGTTACTGGTTTTCACCGAGTCGATAGCCTGGGGAACGTAGCGGGCCGGCGTGGAAGTACGGGTAGCGGTACTGACTTCCTTGACCCGGGGATCATCACGGTCACGATCGCTTTCAGCGGTTACCGAGACTTCCGGCAGGGTGGTGGTGGCGGCCAGCGCCAATCCGGAGCTGAGAAACAGGGAGACACCCAGGGTCAAGGGTGACAGGCGGCAAGGGGCAGGCATCAAGAACATCCGAAGGGGGTTGAGTACTAGAGAACGGGGGGATGGAAATTTTGCGCGGATGGTAATGCTTGCCATTTACTTGCGGTAATCGTTTCTCATTTGCTCTTGTGATTTTATATTTCAAATTATTTCAAGTGCGCTGAATGGCTGTGATTCAACGTAATCATCAAGGCAATTTCACGATTTTTTGACATGCTGATCCGCACACGGATAGGATTCGGTCAACGCCTGTAGGCCCATAGGCCAAGAGTCCAGAATAAAAGGCCCGCTGCGATCACTCGCAGGCGGGCTTTTCATTTTCTGACCCGCGAGCGTCAACCCACGCAGGGGGCGTGGTTTTTGGCGTAGGCCGCAGAGCGTATTTGACTACGTAATAAGGAAAATAAAATGTTGAAAACCAGGATCAGCCTGATCGCGCTGGGGCTTATGGCGGCGACTCAGGCTTCGGCCAATGACCAGGCCTCTGCAAAGGGCTTCATCGAAGACAGCAGCGCCAGCCTTTTGCTACGCAACGCGTTCATCAACCGCGACAAGAAGCACGACACCCAGGACCAGCGCGAATGGGGCCAGGCCTTCATCGGCAAGTTCTCCTCCGGCTTCACCCAGGGCAACGTCGGTGTCGGTGTGGATGCATTCGGACTGTACGCTGTGCGTCTGGACGGCGGTAAAGGTCATAACGGCGGTGCCGGTATCGACTTCTTCAAGCCGGCTGATGGCGATTCGCCGAGCAACCCGCAGAACTCCCCACACAACCTCGCCCGTGGCGGCGCGGCGGTCAAATTCCGTGTCTCCAACACTGTGCTGAAGTACGGCGACCAGATGCCGGAACTGCCAGTGCTGCAGTACGACGACGGCCGTCTGCTGCCAGAGAGCTACACCGGTACCCTGATCACCTCCAAGGAAATCCAGGGCCTGGAACTGAACGCCGGTCGCTTCACCCAGGAAGCGCGTAAAAGTGCTGAAGGCCGTGACAGCGGTGGCCTGAAGTCGATCAACGTGTTCGGCGGTAGCTACAAGTTCACCGAGAACCTGTCGGCTTCCCTGTACGGCTCCGACGTCGAAGACGTGCTGAAGAAGCAGTACCTGGGCGTCAACTACGTTCACCCGCTCGCGTCTGACCAGTCGCTGACCCTGGACTTCAACGGCTACAAGACCAAACTGGATCGCGAGTTTGCCACTGACGACCGTCGTGACAACACCATCTGGAGCCTGGCGGCCACTTACGGTTTCGGCGCGCACTCGGTGACCGTCGCGCACCAGCGCAGCACCGGTAACACCGGCTACAACTACGGCTTCTACCAGAACGCCGGTGGCGTGGGTGACGGTGGTTCGACCATCTACCTGGCCAACTCCTACTGGTCTGACTTCAACAACGAAGACGAGCGTTCCTGGCAGCTGGCCTATGGTCTGGACTTCGGCGCCTTCGGCGTACCGGGCCTGACCTACAAAGTGGCTTACGTGCGTGGTGACCACATCAACACCCGTGGCTTCGGCGAAGGTGAAGAGCGCGAGATCTTCAACCAGTTCAAATACGTCGTTCAGGAAGGTGCTGCCAAGGACCTGTCCATCAAACTGCGTAGCTCGTTCCTGCGTACCGACACCAGCATGCGTCAGGCTGAACTCAACGACGACGGTAACGAAGTCCGCGTGTTCATCGAGTACCCGATCAGCATTCTCTGATTGCTGTTTGCGTCTCCAGCAACCCCGGCCTAGGCCGGGGTTGTTGCTTTATGGCGCAGCACTGGCTTGATTGCCGGCGCCTCACCCGTCTCTGGTTCGAAACTGTCACTGCGGGCCATCCGCCACATCCGCGCATAGAACTCACTGCTGATCGAGCCGCTGAGCAACTCACCGGGCTTGAGGAACACATGCAGCTGGGAAAACAGCTGGATTTCGCTGGCGCTGATGCGCCGGACCAGGTGTTTGGGCTTGAGCTGCGACGGATGCTCCAGGCCTGCGGCAGCGAGCATCTCGGCGAGGGCATGCAGGGTGTTGCGGTGAAAGCTGTAGACCCGCTCGGCCTTGTCCGGCACCACCAGTGCACGTTGTCGCAACGGGTCCTGGGTGGCCACCCCGGTGGGGCATTTGTTGGTGTGGCAGCTCTGCGACTGGATGCAGCCAATGGCGAACATGAAGCCACGCGCCGAGTTGACCCAGTCCGCGCCGATGGCCAGGACGCTGGCAATATCGAAGGCACTGACGATCTTGCCACCCGCACCAATGCGCACCTTGTCGCGCAGGTTCAGACCGACCAGGGTGTTGTGTACGAACATCAGCCCTTCACGCATCGGCACGCCGATGTTGTCGCTGAACTCACGCGGTGCGGCGCCGGTGCCGCCTTCCTTGCCGTCGACGACGATGAAATCCGGAACAATGCCGGTCACCAGCATGGCCTTGGCGATGCCCATGAATTCCCAGGGGTGGCCCAGGCAGAACTTGAAGCCCACCGGTTTGCCACCCGACAACTCGCGCAACTGCGCAATGAACTGCAACAGCTCGATCGGCGTGCGAAAGGCACTGTGCGCTGCCGGTGAGATGCAGTCTTCACCCACCATCACCCCACGGGTAGCGGCGATTTCGCTGCTGACCTTATGCCCGGGCAGAATTCCGCCATGTCCTGGCTTGGCACCCTGACTCAGCTTGATTTCGATCATCTTCACCTGCGGGTCGCGGGCCTGCTCGGCGAAGCGTTCGGGGTCGAAGTGGCCAGCGGCGGTGCGGCAGCCAAAATAGCCACTGCCGATTTCCCAGATCAGGTCGCCGCCGTGCTCACGGTGATACGGGCTGATACTGCCTTCCCCGGTGTCGTGGGCGAAGCGGCCGCGCTTGGCCCCTTGGTTGAGCGCGGCAATGGCGTTGGCGCTGAGGGCGCCGAAGCTCATCGCCGAGATGTTGAAGATCGAGGCGGAGTAGGGCTGGCGACACTGCGGGCCACCAATGGTGATACGAAACGAGGCGGGATCGGGGGTGCCCGCTGGCAGCATCGAATGGCTGATGAACTCGAAACCGGGGCGGTACACATCATTGAGCGTGCCGAAAGCCTTCTCGGCGCTTTCATTCTTGGCCCGGGCGTAGACCAGCGAGCGCTGCGCGCGCGAGAACGGCAGCTTGTCGTCATCGCCCTCAAGCAAGTACTGGCGAATTTCCGGGCGGATGGTTTCGATCAGGTAACGGATGTTGCCCAGAATCGGATAGTTGCGCCGTACCGCATGGTGGCTTTGACGCAGGTCATTCAGGCCAACCAGGCTGAGCAGGGCGCAGATCAGGGTGAAGGGCCAGAGCCAGGCATGGTTCGCCAGAAAGGGTAGGCTGATGCAGGTGAGGAGCAGGCAGCCGGCCAGACAGGCGTAGCGGCTGGGAAGCGAAGCTTTCATGAATCTTCCACTGATATGAGAGATCCTGCCAAGGATAGGGCAAGCGCCCGGGCGGAAAACCCGTGAAATCAGTAAAAGACTTTTATCCCCGGCGTGCTTGCAAGGCCGGCCTCGGCGGGTTAGTTCGCTGCCTGCTGAACCTGACTCCGGCACTTGCATAACTGCCGCTTGCCGCCCCCGTGCTACAAGGAATTTCCAGTATTTGCCAAGTGAAGCCACACCATGCCCGCTACCCGCGCAGCACCCACGGCACAGGGCTTCGGCCTGCTGTGCCTGGCCAGTTACCTGCTGTCGTTGTCCTACGGTTCGACTTTTTTGCTGTCGCTGTTGGTCAGCAGCCGCGGTGGTAACGAACAGGACGCCGGGCAGATCATTTCGCTGGCCATGCTCAGTACCGTGGTCGCCGTGCTGGGCAGTGGCCACCTGGCCGATCGCCTGGGTTCGGCGCGGGCCATCGCGCTCTCGGCATTGTGCCTGGTGACGGCATGCCTGGGCTTTGCCCTGGTGCCTGGCACCGGCAGCGGGCTGATGGTGTGCGGCCTGATCCTCGGCCTAGGCTGGGGAGCGTTCTACACCCTGGGGCCGATCCTGGTCAGTGAACGGGTCGATGCCCAGCGGCGCACGCACAGTTTTGCCCTGCTCTCGGGCAGCATGATGAGTGGCATCGGCTCCGGGCCGCTGGTCGGCAAGCTGGCCAGCGTTTTCGATCTGCCGGTACAGACGGCGTTCTACACCGCAGCCCTGGCCGCGCTGTGCGGTTTGCTGATCTTCAAGCATCTGGCGCGACTGCCACGCCCGGCTTCGAGCCCGGTCAGCATCAGTCGCCGCGCCGGTATCGAAGTGCTGAGCTCCAAGTCGCGCTGGCCGATTCTCATGGTCGGCCTGGGCGGTGCGATCTTTGGTGGCCTGGGCAGCTTCCAGACGTCCTACGCGGCGGGGCGCGGCCTGGACTACTCGTTGTTTTTCATCGGCTTCATGAGCGCGGCGATCAGTTGCCGGTTGCTGATCGCCGGCTGGGTGGTCAAGCGCGATGCCTATCGGGCGTCGTGCCTGCTGTCGGGCTTTATCGTCCTGGCGGTGCTGGCCTTGGGGTGGGGCGTACAGGGCAATCTCAGTTACTTGCTGGCGGCGGCGTTGTTGGGCGTCGGCTATGGCCTGAATTATTCGGTAATCAATGGCCTGGCGGCGAACCAGGCGCCGCCCGGGTACACCCCGCAGGCCCTGCTGCTGTTCAGCCTGGCGTACTTTCTCGGGGTGTTCGGCTTTCCCTGGCTGGCGGGCCACCTGATTGTCAGCAAGGGTACCGAGGCGATGATGATCAGCCTGCTGGTTGTGGCCTTGATCAACTGGGCGATCAGCGTCGGCCGCCTGTATGGGCGCCGACGCGCGGTGGCACTGTCGGCGCTGGGCTGAGCCATTACTGCCCGGGGGCGATAGCGAACATCAGCTTGTCGCCTTCGAGGTACACGATGGCTTCGTGGCCCAGAACATCCACCGGAACAGCCGAAATCGCTTCATGCTCGGGAACGATCTTTTCAAGCGTCTTGTTCAGTAGATCAACACGCCAGACACAGGCAAAGTCGCCGCTGTTGTCGAAGTACAGCACCGGCCGGGTTTCGTTCCACACCGGATTGACCAGGCTCCAGCCTTTATCGTTCTTGTCCATTACCTGGTCGTAAGCGTTCGAGTCGTACTCGTAGGGGTAGTACAGCCGCAGGTGGTAGTTTTCGACGTTCAGGTCATTGGCGATTCGCGCCTTGGAAAAGCGTTTGCTCCCGGACTCGGCGGAAAACAGCTGCGTTGAAGGTTGTGGCTCTGCCTTGGAGCCCAAGGTGTAGGCCATGCTTTGCTCGGCTTCGCCCTTCACGCGATGACGGTAGTAGAACACCCCATCGATGATGCCGGCAAAGCGCTCGCCCTGATCATTGGCGCCGATCTTGTTCCAGCCGCTGAAACGGATGTCACGGACAATCGGGTGAAGGCCTGGGCGGGCGTCGGAGTACTCATACAGCGAGCCGAAGTAGCGGCGCTCATAGCTATTGCCAGGGCTGCGGATGGTCTGGTCCAGGTGCTCGCCAACAAAAATCACCACGTTGAGCACGCCGTCCACGGTTGCCACGTCAACCACCTGGGCATAGTCGACACCCTTGACCTGCGCGAAGGTGGCCAAGGCAAAGCGTTGCCAGGCTGCATCCTCGATCTGCAGGTAGGGTTGTTGGTCCTGTGAAGGCTTTAGCGCAGGTGTCTCGGCTTGCGAGTTGGCCGGCACCGGTGTGAGCCGTGAAATCTGTTGATCGTAAGCCTCCTCAATGCACGGGACCGCCGCGCAGCGATTGCGAACCTCGCGCAGCCATTGCCGTTCCAGCTCACGGAAAATCTTCAGGTGTTGCAGCGGACGATAGTGCTCATTGAGCAGATCATCCTTGGCTGACAGTGAAGGGGTGGTGCAGATGGCAGTTTCCACCAGCGATCTGGCTTTACTGCAATCGAAACTGGCGGCAAAGGTCGAGGGGCTGGCCAGGCAGGCAATTACGAAGGCCGCAGGTAGCAAGCGTGAAAAGGCTTTCATCAGACATCCATGTGCACAGAAGCGGGTGAGGGATGATAAGGCAGAGCCTACAGTCACGGCAAAATCATGGCCTGACGAGCGTCACGGCTATTCGCGATTTTATTGATCCTGGTTAATTTTTGTACAAATCCATTGCCTAGACTAGCGGCTCAGCACCCTTACAGGGGATATGGCATGACGATTATCGTGACCGGCGCCGCCGGGTTTATCGGTAGCAATCTGGTACAGGCCCTCAACCAGCGTGGCGAAACCGAGATCATTGCTGTGGATGATCTGACCGATGGCGACAAGTTTCGCAACCTGGCCGACAGCGAGATTGCTGACTACCTGGACAAGGACGACTTCCTTGAGCGCTTTGCCCGCGGCCAGTTCGGCAAGGTCCGCGCCGTGTTGCACCAGGGCGCCTGCTCCAGCACCGTCGAAGGCGACGGACGTTTCATGATGGACAACAACTACCGCTTCAGCCGCGACCTGCTCGAAGCTGCCCAAGGGCTGCGGGTGCCGTTGCTGTATGCCTCGTCGGCGGCGGTGTATGGCGCCGGGCAGGACTTTCGCGAACAGCGCGAAGCTGAGCGGCCATTGAACGTTTACGGCTACTCCAAGTTTCTCTTCGACCAGCGCGTGCGCAGGCAATTGCCTGCAGCGCGTAGCCAGATCGTCGGCCTGCGTTATTTCAACGTCTACGGCCCGCATGAAGAGCACAAAGGCGCGATGGCATCGGTGGCCTTGCACTGCTTCAACCAGTACCAGGCCCATGGCAAGGTCAGCCTGTTCGGCAGTTACGGTGATTACCCAAGTGGTGGGCACCTGCGTGATTTCGTCTCGGTGGAAGACGTGGTCAAGGTCAACCTGTTCTTCCTTGAGCGTCCGCAGCTCAGCGGTATCTTCAATGTCGGCAGCGGCCGCGCCCAGCCGTTCAATGACGTGGCGCTGGCGGTGATTAACCGTCTGCGTGAACAGCAGGATCAACCGCCGTTGTCACTGGAGATGGCTTTGCTCGAAGGCATCCTCGAGTACAGCGAATTTCCCGAGCACCTGCGTGGCAAGTACCAGTGCTACACCTGCGCCGATCTTGAGCGTTTGCGCGCTGTGGGCTATCAGGTGCCGACGTTGACGGTTGAGCAGGGTGTGGCGCGTTACTGTGATTGGTTGCAGGGGCTCGAAAGCCCGCCGCCTGCTTTCGCATGACGCTCCGTCGGTATGTCTACAGGCGCGCTTGCTCATAGAGTCGCTTTAGGCCAATGTACAGACTAATGTCATTACAGTGAGGCCGGTGCCATGGCATCTATCAACGTACGTATCGACGACGATCTCAAAGCGCGTGCATACCGCGAACTTGAAAAGCTGGGTGTCACGCCTTCCGAACTGATGCGCCAAGCGCTGCAGTACGTAGCAGAGCGCGGCCAGTTGCCTTTCAAGCCAGTGCTGATGACAGAGGATGATGAGGCCCTGCTCGCCACAGTACGCGAACGTCTTGCTGCACCTCAGCGGGTAAAGGTTTCGCTGGATGACCTATAGCCTTGAGTTTGATGCACGAGCGCTGAAGGAATGGCACAAGCTGGGAGACACCGTTCGCCAGCAGCTCAAGAAAAAGCTGGTTTCGGTTTTGCTCAACCCACGGGTTGAAGCGAACCGGCTGCATAGCTTGCCCGATTGCTACAAGATCAAGCTGCGTAGCAGTGGCTATCGGCTGGTCTACCAGGTGATTGACCTGGAGGTCGTGGTGTTTGTGGTTGCTGTGGATAAACGAGAGCGGGAGCAGGTTTATCGGAAGGCGGTTGAACGGTTGGGGGATTGAGCCTAGGAACTCATGAACACGGCGTTACTAAAACACAAACAAAAAAGGCCCACCTTGCGGTGAGCCTCTTTTTACTGCAGGCCCGCAAAGAGCCCGCTCAACCACGGTCACTCTTTGATGCAGTAGGCCGTCGGCGTCAGGCACCAAGGGAACTTGCGCAAGGTGACCTTGATGTTGCGCGACTTGACGAACTCATCGAACGCCGTCGCCTCGCCACCCCATGGCGGCAGGCCGTACTCGTCGAACACCACCACGCCGCCCGGCACCACCAGGTCCCAGAGCTTTTCCAGGGTGTACAGCGTCGGCTCGTACAGGTCCAGGTCGAAGTGCAGCAGGTTGATGCGCAGGCCAGGCGTGGCCTCCAGGAAAGGCCCCAGGGTGTCCTGGACCCGCCCCTTGATCAGCCGCGAGCGCTCCCGAGCGAGGATGTTGTCTTCATTGAACAGCCGGGTCAGGGCGAAGATCTCGCCCTCGACCGACTCGGCCGACCAGCCGCCGGACTTCTTGTCGGCCTGCAGATCGTTGACCGCCACGCCATCCTTGCTGTTGAAGTCGGACAGGCCTTCGAACGAGTCGAAGCCATAGACTTTCTTGGAGGTGTCGGTGGGCGCGAAGATCTCCAGGAACTTGTGGAAGGTGAAGAACGACACGCCACGCGAAACGCCGAGCTCGACGATGCTCCCCGGCAGGTCCACGGTCATCTTGAACAGTTCGAAATGAGCCAGGAAACGCGTCATCAGGATCCGCTTGGTGTACACCGGCCAATGCGTCAGCGTGTGCAGCGTACCGTGCGGATACTGGGTTTGAATGTCTTCCAGTTCGTTCCAGAACTTTTTGTCTTTGTCAGACTGCACCCCGTACATCTGTTCGAGGGGTGCGTCATGCGGGGTTAGATCCCAGATCGCCATAGACCACCTTTACTTTGAAAACTACAACGAAGAAACCACGTTGGGTTTGAACGCATGGCTGATGAATTCTGCATTGCCGAAGTCGGCAATTCTGATTTGGATGGTGAACCGCGAGTGCTGCGCGGATGCGACCGGCCGTGACTTGTGCAGCGTGTTGAACTTGAACAGCACCACATCGCCCGGGCAGCACAGCCCTTCGATGGACTGCGCGTGCGCCTGCGGAATCGCCTCGTCCAGCAGCACCGAGTCGGCATAGGTGACATAGGTGTCGCCGGGCCGGGTCCGGTACAGCCGCCCCTGGGTATGCCGATGGGAGATCAGGTCCAGGCCGCCGGTGTGCTGGTTCACCGCCGTCAGTGGCACCCAGGCCACCAGCGATTGCGGCGAACACACCGAAAACCAGTAGTCCTGATGCCAGTCGAACAGGAAACGGTCTTCACCGAACGAGTCGATGCGGCAATTGATATCGATGATCGCCGGTGACGCCACGTCGCCATGCCGACGGGCCAACGCCAGCAGCTCGGGGGAACTGGCCAGGCTCATAACCGAAGGCAGACGCTTGAAGGCGTTATATAGCAGCCCGCCCAGTGCCCGGTCATGCGCCTTGAAATGGTTCCAGGCCGCGTCCAGCGAGGCGAAGGACTGGCCCGCCAACTGGGCGGCGACGTCGAGCAGTTCCGTTTCGATAGCTGAGATGTAAGGCTGGGGAATGGCGTTCGAAAAAATCTCGAAACCATCCGAATCAAGCGAAAAAGCACTCATAAGGCCCCTGCGACTTCCTGGACAAGCGACTCTCTGCGCCGCCTCGTTTCTTCAGCGTTGGGCCTACAGGCGATGGGCCATGGGCCATCGAGCTGGCGGCAGCGCGTTGACTAGCTTATCGTCAGGCCTGGCGAAAGCTTGAGCGCGGCGCTCGCCCCCTGCCAGGGCGGGGCCACCTTAGAGTAATTCGCCCAGCCAAGGCTGCTTGCGATCTAGAGCAGTACTCCGCACAGGCGTCCCAATCCTGTATCGCTGACGTGCAGCGACGGCTGCTTGTTCGTGCGGCTTTTCACGTTGAGCCAGGTGCTGGGCATCCATTGGGGCTGCTTTGCAGCCCATCGCCGGCAATGCCAGCTCCCACAGGGGATTTTGGTGTTTATACGGCACAAACAAAAAAGGCCCACCTTGCGGTGAGCCTCTTTTTTACTGCGTATGGTGCCGGCACCAGGAATCGAACCCGGGACCTACTGATTACAAGTCAGTTGCTCTAC
Source organism: Pseudomonas putida (assembly GCF_028682475.1). Lineage (GTDB taxonomy): Bacteria > Pseudomonadota > Gammaproteobacteria > Pseudomonadales > Pseudomonadaceae > Aquipseudomonas > Aquipseudomonas putida_AG. Next base: position 44,926 of record NZ_JANHLE010000016.1, on the reverse strand, counting down.
CATCTGAGCTATACCGGCACAGGGGCGTCATTATAGCGATCAGTTTGCGTCTGTAAACTACTTCTGCAAGATTCCTTGCGATGCCCGTTTTCCACAGGCATCGCAAGCGATTTTCTTACCAGCCGCGGTGCAATGTCGTGGCGTCGGGTTCGGCTTTGCTCGGGTCGAACAACATCGGTTTGTGATCGTGGCAACCACGCTTGTTGCAGTGCCTGTAGGGCTGGGCCGGCAGGCCGTTGTCGCCCAGGACCTGCATCTTTGGCATCTCCCAGCCAGCGTCCGGCGTGTAGCTTGAGCTGCTGCAACCGGCCAGGGTCAGGATGAAGGTGAGCAAGGCGAGTGAGCTGAGTGTGTTCACAGTGAATTCCGTTTTCCGAAGGTTTCAGTCTTTGCTGAGGATGCGCTGGATGGTGCCGCCGCAAGCCTGGTAGCAGCTGTCGTAGTCGTTGCCACAACTGAAGCTCGAGCCACTGCTGTACGGGTAGCTGGGGTAGTAGCAGCTGTTGCGTGCGTCTTTTTTGCTCTTGCCGGCCTGGCAGTATTGGTAGCTTCTGAGGTTGGCCTGATACAGGGCCTGCTCGCTGTTCTCTTGCAGGCGGGCCATCTGTTTGCAGTGGTTGCGTTCGCTGGCGCAGCTGTTGATGCAGTTCATGCCCATCGCGCTGGGCGGTGGCGAATATCTATAGGTGTAGCTGGGGCCGCAGCCGCCGAGCAGGGCGACAGCCAGGAGCAGCGCAACGCGCCACTTGAGGGAATTGCTCACGAGTTACCACTTCCTTGATCATTCCTCGCTGAACTCCAGCAGATCACCTGGCTGGCAGTTCAACGCGCGACAGAGTTTCTCCAGGGTTTCGATCTTGAAACCCTTGATCTTGCCGTTTTTCAGCAACGACAGGTTCGCTTCCGTAATTCCGATAATTTCGGCCAGATCCTTGGAACGGATCTTGTTTTTGGCCATGACCACGTCGAGGCGGATGATTATCGGCATAGGGGGAAGCTAGACATAACAGTTGTGTTCATCGCTGATGGTTTTGGCGTCACGCATGAGGAGCGAAAAGGCGCAGAGCAATATGCCTTTCATGATCTCGTAAACCGCCACGGATGATACACCGATCGATACGCTGAAGCTTCTTTCCCCGGCCGGCAGGTCGATGGCGAAGGCCAGGCCCTGAAGGGTGCCGATCAGCGGCCAGAGCAGCGGGGTGCAGATGCACAGCAGGCCTACCCACCACAGCAGCTTGATGTTCGACGCGGTCCAGGTCTGGCCTTTGGACAGGCGCATGAAGAACAGCCCGGTGAAGAACAGCGCCAGCACCGAGAGGCTGCTGGGGATCAGTTCAAGGGCCAGGACCAGGCTCAGGGCCAGGGTCGAAGGTTGATGGTCGGGTGCCAGCAGCAGTGGCATCTGATCGCCATAGCTTTGCAGGTAGGCGCTTTGCATCTGGGCCTTGTCGAATACCCAGAGCAGCAAGTTGCCGCCAAATTCGGCGATGGCGGTTGTCCAGGTGAGGAGGGCGGCGAATGCGCCGATCACTCGAAGGCGCGAGCGCGCATAGGCCACTGTTTTACTGTTCATGGATTGCCTCCGTTCGGGGTTGAGCGGTGGGCATTATTTTCTAGAAATTATCGTAATACAATAATTAATTATTGTATTTGTGGGTGTGCGGCGTTTTGACTCATCGCGGGGCAAGCCCGCTCCCACAGATATCCCCGGTGGGAGCGGGCTTGCCCCGCGATGCTTTCAAGAGTGAAAAGTATAATTTACGAACCTTTCTGCAGCCTTTAAGGGCTTTCACCTGAATACGTACTCAAAGACGCGAAATTTAATTAGTCATTTTCTATCGATTTGACTTTAACGATGCCTTGAGCTAATTTGTTGTTCATTATGTTGAACACTAAAGCGTTTCTGCTCCCCACCTCTCGTCTGGCCTCCCGTGAAAACCACTGGACCGGCGGTCTCTAGCGCCTCCCCCGACAAACAGCTTTTTCTCTCTTTTTGTCTGTAGCCGTCGCCGTTTGTGCGCCGGATTTGTGTCGCCCGTGGGAGGGCATCATGCGTTCCTGGATTTATCTGTTTATCGCTATCACCGCTGAGGTGATCGGCACTGCGTCGATGAAATTCGCCGCCACTGAACACCCGGTTCTTGGCCATGGCTTGATGTACGCCATGATCGGTCTGTCGTACTTCTTCCTGGCCCTGGCAGTAAAACGCGTGCCGGTCGGCGTGGCTTACGCGCTGTGGGAAGGGATCGGCATCGTGCTGATTACCCTGATCAGCGTTACCTGGCTGGGTGAGAGCCTCGGCCTGCTCAAGGCGGCGGGCCTGGGTGTGATGATCGCCGGTATCCTGCTGATCAAGGCCGGTACCCGCCCGGCAGCTGCCGAGCGCAACATGGAGGCCCTGCCATGCTAAGCATGAACTGGATGCCTTTCGCCTGGTTGGGTGTGGCAATCGTGCTGGAAGTCATTGCCAACCTGTTGCTCAAATACTCCGACGGCTTCCGCAAGCGTGGCCTGGGGATTCTGTCGATTCTCTGTGTGCTGGCGGCCTTTACCGCGCTGGCGCAGGCTGTTCGCGATATTGAACTGTCGCTGGCTTATGCCATTTGGGGCGGCTTCGGCATCCTCGCCACTGTGGCGATGGGTTGGGCACTGTTTGGTCAGCGTCTGGCCGGTCGCGGCTGGTTGGGCCTGGTGCTGTTGCTGGCCGGTATGAGCCTGCTGAAACTGGCCTGATTTGCCTGCTTAGAGCAAATCGCTAAAGCGCTTATGCACAAAGCACGTACCAGCCAGGCCGTACGTGCGTCGGAGCGACGCAGGCCGTTGGTCTTTGCGCAAATGGCTGTTTTTGCTGGCGATAAGCCGCTGGATAAAAAACCACCAATCAACGAAAGCGCTTGGATCCAAGGATTTTCAGGGCTTTTTCAAAAGGTTGCCCACAGACTTATCCACAGGCTGCGCACAGCTGGCAGCGGCTATTGGCGTTCGGCCAGAAGCATCAGATTGCGCGGTGTCAGCGGTTGCTGGCAAAACACTCCCAATTGCACCCGGTAGCCTTGCTCCTGCAAGTACAAGCCGCGGTCCAGCACCAGCCACAGTTCCAGCGGGCGACGGAACAGATTGCGCACTAGCTCGAGGTTGCGCACCTCGGTCAGGCGCTGCCAGCCCCTGGCCTGCAATGCCTCCCAATCGGGGGCGTGATCGATCCGCAGGTCTTTGAGGGCCGCCAGGTCCCGGCAGTAGTCGGCGAACGGTTTGTGCAGCCAGCTGACCGGCAATGACGGTGTCGGCAAGTACTCATCCAGACCTCGCAACTCACGCTGCAGCAGGTCGAATCCCAGGCGTCTGGCCATCGACTCGTCGCGCTGACGGCGTACCCGCGCGCCAGCGGTGACGGTTTCGCTCAGGGGCAGGCCCAGATCATCAATCGACAGCTGCAAGCCTGAAGCAACGGCGGCAGTGGACAGTGGCTGATACTGCGCTGCCTGGATGCGGTTGTAGCAGCACGGGGCAATGGCCAGCTGACGGCAGCCCTGACGGCTGGCCAGTTGCATCAGGCGGACATGCAGGTCGCCGCAGGCGTGCAGGGCCACAACCGTATGGGCGCTGCTCAGGTGACGGTCGGCATCGTCGGCCAGCACGTCCTGCAGCAGGTGCTGGCTGGGCAGGCCGTGATGCTGACTGAGCTGCTGGCCTGCCGCGACCAGTGCCGCGTCGTATTCCAGGCAGGTCAGGTGTTGCCTGTCGGCTTGCAGCAGACGCCGTCCGAGGTGGCCTTTGCCCGAGCACCAGTCGAGCCAGTGTTGCGGTGGGCGGGCAAAACCCAGATGGCTGGCAAACGCTTCGATCTGCTGCCACTTGCGCCCGGGCACATCGACATTCAGGCGGTGGCTCGCAGAAGGCAGCGCAACTGTGGATAACTCCCCCACTTCTGCCAATTCAACAGCCTGGCGCGCCAGCTGTGGAAAAGGCGCGGGTGCCTGCAGTTGCTCGGGAAGGTTGTGCGCCGCTTCCGCCTCACTCAACGACCGTTGCCGCAACCAGCTGGCCAGGGCTGGGTGCTCGGTCTCCCAGGGTAGCTGCAGCTGGGTGAAGGGGCGTGGCCGCCACAGCGCCTGGTGCTCGCACAGGAAGTCGTCCAGGGCCTGGAAGCGGCTGAGCAACTGGTCATTTTCGAGCGGGCGGGCAGTGGTCATGGGCAGGTACGAAAACGGGGCTGTAATCAGCCCCGTTATACAGGATCAGCGACCCTGGCAGGCGTCGACGCGCAGCCAGCGTTCAAGTTGCTTGAACGCTTGCACCAGCAGGAACGAGATCAACAGATAGAACAGGCCCGCGGCGAAGAAGATCTCCACCGGCAGATAGGTACGGGCGATGATCGTCCGCGCCATGCCGGTCAGTTCCAGCAGTGTCACGGTACTGGCCAGGGCGCTGGCCTTGAGCATGAGGATCACTTCGTTGCTGTAGGCGGGCAGACCGATCCGCGCTGCGCGCGGCAGCATGATGTAGAACAGCGCCTTGGCCCTGGACATGCCCAGGGCCCGCGCCGCTTCGATTTCACCGCGTGGTATGGCCTGCAGCGCGCCGCGCAGGATCTCGGCGATGTAGGCGGCGGTGTGCAGGGTCATGGTCAGCACCGTGCACCAGAACGGATCGCGCAAGTAGGGCCACAACGCACTGTCACGGACTGCGTCGAACTGGGCCAGGCCGTAGTACACCAGAAACAGCTGAACCAGCAGCGGCGTGCCGCGGAAGAAGAAGATGTAGCCGTAGGGCAGCGCGCGCACGTACCAGTGACGAGAAGAGCGGGCGATACCTAGCGGAATGGCCAGGATCAGGCCGGCAATCACGGCGATGGCGACCAGTTCCAGGGTCAGTGTGGCGCCCTGGGCCAGGCGTGGCAGCCATTTGATGATGACTTCCCAGTTCATTGGTTAGGCCTCACGAAGCCGCGTGCGGCACGTTTTTCCATGAAGTGCATGCCGATCATGGCAAGGATGGTCAGGCCCAGGTAGATCACCGCAGCGACCATATAAAAGGTGAAGGGCTGCTTGCTTACCGTCACGGCGATCTGTGAATGTTTCATGATCTCTTCCAGGCCGATCACCGATACCAGCGCGGTGTCCTTCATCAGAATCATGAACAGGTTGCCCAGGCCGGGGAGGGCGATGCGCCACATCTGCGGCAGGATCAGCTTGGAAAAAATCCGTCCTTTCGAAAGCCCCAGGGCCAGGCCCGCTTCACGGTGGCCCTTGGGGATGGCCAGGATCGCACCACGGAAGACCTCCGTGGCATACGCGCCGAAGCACAGGCCCAGAGCGATTACGCCCGCAGCAAAGGCGTTGAGCTCAAGGCCGGGAATATTCAGGGCTTCGCCAAGCCGGTTCATCAGGCTGACGGTGCCAAAGTAAATCAACAACACCCAGAGCAGTTCGGGCACGCCACGAACCAGCGTGGAGTAGAAGCCACCCAGCCAGCGCAGGGGTTTGTACGGCGAAGTCTTGGCCAGGGCGCCAAGCAGCCCCAGCACCAGCCCCAGACATAGGGCCGACAACGCGAGTTTGACGGTCATCAGCGTCCCGGCCACCAGGGCCGGACCGAATCCGTAGAGATCAATATTCATGGGCAGGTTTGTTCAAAGGACCGGCATCGCCCTCAGGGCAATGCCGGTCGGGGCGAATCAATAGATGCTGAACGGGAAGTACTTGTTGTTGATCTTCTCGTAGGTGCCGTCGGCAACGATTTCTTTCAGGGCGGCGTTCAGCTTGTTGCGCAGTTCGTTGTCGCCTTTGCGCACAGCGATGCCGACCTTGTCGCTTTCGTTCACCGGCTCGCCTTTGAACTCGTAGTTCTCGCCGGCTTTAGACTTGAGCCAGTCGTAGTTGGCGTACTTGTCGGCCAGCAGGGCGTCGACGCGGCCGGAGGTCAGGTCCAGGTAGGCGTTTTCCTGGGTGTCGTAGAGGCTGACCTTGAACTTGCCGTCCATGCCGCCGTGGTCGTCCAGCCAGATCGCGGCCTGGGTGGCGCGCTGGGTGCCGAGGGTCTTGCCGACCAGCGAGGCGTCGTCAGTCTTGAAATCGACTTTTTTTGGCGCGATGAACTGCTGCTTGTTCGAGTAGTACGGGTCGGTGAAGTCCACGGCCTGCTTGCGCTCGTCGGTGATCGACAGCGACGAGACGATGAAGTCGAACTTCTTGGCGTTCAGGGCCGGGATGATGCCGTCCCAGTCGGAGGTGACCACTTCGCACTCGACTTTCATCTTGGCGCACAGGGCGTCACCGATGTCTTTGTCGAAGCCGACGACCTGGCCGCTGGCATCCTTGTTGTTGAACGGCGGGTAAGCCGCCTCGATGCCCATCTTCAGTTTCTCGGCAGCCATGGCATTGGCCGAGAACACCAGCGTGGCGGCAGCGGCCAGGAGGAATTTCTTATAGGTCTGCATGCGTGTTGCTCCGTTAGCGGTTGCTGGACATGAATTGTTTACAACGCGCCGAGTTCGGGTTTTCAAAAACCTGCTGCGGCGTTCCCTGCTCTTCGACCAGCCCTTGGTGCAGGAAGACGACTTCACTGGACACCTGACGGGCGAAGCCCATTTCGTGCGTAACCAGTAGCATGGTACGGCCTTCTTCGGCGAGGGCGCGGATAACGTTCAACACTTCCTGGACCATTTCCGGATCCAGCGCCGAGGTCGGCTCGTCGAACAGGATGACCTTGGGCTTCATTGCCAGGGTACGGGCAATAGCGGCGCGCTGCTGCTGGCCACCGGAGAGTTCGGCCGGGTAGGCGTGGCGCTTGTTGTGGATACCGACCTTGTTGAGCAGGGCCTCGGCATGCTCGATGGCTTCGGCCTTGCTCTGGCCCAGCACGCGGCGTGGCGCCTCGATGATGTTGTCGAGGATGCTCATGTGCGGCCACAGATTGAAATTCTGGAACACAAAGCCGATCTCGCTGCGCAGGCGATTGATCTGCTTGTTGTCGGCAGCCACCAGTTCGCCGTTTTTCGCGGCCTTGAGCCGGAGTTCTTCACCGGCCACCAGGATCTGGCCCTGGTGCGGGTTCTCCAGCAGGTTGATGCAGCGCAGCAGAGTGGACTTGCCGGAGCCGGAGGATCCCAGGATCGAGATCACGTCGCCATCGCGTGCGGTCAGCGAGATGCCCTTGAGGATCTCCTGATCGCCGTAGCGTTTGTGCAGGTTGCGGATTTCCAGCGCGGGCGTGGCCTCAGCCATGTGCGGTCCTCATGTGTTCTGGTGCGCTCCTGCTGTTGGCGGCCTTCTTGGCGAGCGCCAAGCTAGCATAGCGGCCGAATGACAGCCAACAAGGTCGGGAGGGGCAAGCAGTTGCCAGGTGGGCGAGTGTCGCATCGCTGCAGCGGACTGTCGCGCGGATGACCACTTGCCCTCGTTTCCAGGGCCGGAGCCTTGATGAAAAAAGGCGCGATGGTGCCATTTTTGGCCAGTGCTGGGAAGTCGTTTCTGACCTAGCGCACAGCTTCGGGCGGTGAATCGCGGCTTTGGTTGTACCTGAAGGTTGCGCCTTCTGGTTTCTTCGATGGGCGTGAGGTGTTACCGCTGGACGATTTTGGTGCTCCTGGGGCATTTGTAAGTGGGTATTTCAGTAATCGTGGTTTTCCGAGGGTTTTTGAGGGTCTTTCGGTCAGCTTCTGGCAGAAAGGCCTGTAAGCCTTGTTTGACGGGGCTGTGAGATATTTCGAACGAACGGTCATCGTGCTGGCGCGGATATTGCCTTATGCATCGGCAACAGGATGTAGCACTCTTTTTATCCAAGGCGCGCCTCAAGTCGCAGGATCAAAACGCAATTCTTGCAAAGGTAGTTTTATGAGCGGTACGCACAATTCCAATGACCTCGCTCAGGGGCTCAAACAACGGCATGTCACCATGCTGTCCATTGCTGGTGTGATCGGTGCCGGCCTGTTCGTCGGTTCCGGCCATGCCATCGCCGCTGCCGGCCCGGCTGTTTTGCTGGCCTATGCCGCCGCCGGTACCCTGGTGGTGCTGGTCATGCGCATGCTCGGGGAGATGGCCGTCGCCTCGCCCGACACGGGCTCCTTCTCTACTTATGCCGACAAGGCCATCGGCCACTGGGCCGGTTTTACCATTGGCTGGCTGTACTGGTGGTTCTGGGTCCTGGTGATCCCGCTGGAGGCCAACGCCGCAGCGGCCATCCTGCATGCCTGGTTCCCTGATGTCGGCATCTGGGTGTTTAGCCTGGTCATTACCCTGCTGCTGACCGCAACCAACCTGTTCAGCGTGAAGAACTACGGCGAGTTCGAGTTCTGGTTCGCCCTGCTCAAGGTTATCGCCATCATCGGCTTCATTGTTCTGGGTGTGGCGGCAGTCTTTGGTTTCCTGCCTAACAGCCAGGTCAGCGGCGTCAGCCACCTGTTCGACACCCAGGGCTTCATGCCTAACGGTCTGGGCGCAGTGCTGGCAGCCATGCTGACCACCATGTTCTCGTTCATGGGTACCGAAATCGTCACGATTGCAGCCGCCGAATCCAAGGATCCGGGCAAGCAGATCTCCAAGGCCACCAACTCGGTGATCTGGCGGATCTTTCTGTTCTACCTCGTGTCGATCTTCCTGGTCGTGGCGCTGGTGCCGTGGAACAGCAGCGAGCTGGCAGAAGTCGGTTCCTACCAGACCGTGCTGAACCTGATGGGCATCCCTAACGCCAAGCTGATCGTCGACATCGTTGTGTTGATCGCGGTAACCAGCTGCCTGAACTCGGCGCTGTACACCTCCTCGCGCATGCTCTTCTCCCTGAGCAAGCGTGGTGACGCACCGGCCGTGGCCCAGCGCACCACCTCCAGCGGTACCCCGTACGTTGCGGTGGTGCTGTCGACTGCAGCGGCGTTCCTGACTGTGGCTGCCAACTACGTGGCACCTGCCGCGGTGTTCGAGTTCCTGCTGGCCAGCTCCGGCGCCATTGCCTTGCTGGTGTATCTGGTGATTGCCATCTCGCAACTGCGCATGCGCCGTCAGCGCATGGCGCGTGGCGAGAAGATCGCGTTCAAGATGTGGCTGTTCCCGGGCCTGACCTGGGCGACCATCTTCTTCATCGTTGCCATTCTCACCGTGATGCTGGTGCGTCCGGATCACCGTATCGAGATCATCGCGACCGGCTTGCTGTCGATTGCCGTGGTTGCGGCTGGCCTGCTGGTGGCGCGAAAGCGCAAGGCCGAGGCGGCTGGACGTGCGGTGCTGAACAACTGATTCAGTGCTGTTGAAATGAAAAGGCCGCGATCTTTACCGATCGCGGCCTTTTTGTTTGTGCTCAGCCAAACTTCTTCTGTTGCTGCTTGGCCACCGCTTCCGAGGCCGAGATGTAGGCTTCCTGGAACTCGTCGCTCTCCAGCCAGGCCATGGTGGTGTCCTCGTCAGCCCCGTCCAGCCATTTGCGGTAGGCGGTGAAGACCATGACGATGTAGTCGGTGGCGTGCTCTTCCTTGTGGCCTTTGAGTACCAGGGCCAGCAGAGGATCGACCAGGAACACCGAGATCAAGGCCACCAGGCCACCTTCCTGGGCTTGTTTCATCTTGTCGAACAGGGCGCTGTAGCTGCCCGAGTTCATCGCCTTGTCGAACACCTGCTCGACGCTGGCGCTGGAGCTTTCGCCGGAGCTTTTGACCGCCTGGCCGCTGCGCACCATGCGGTTCTCGCGAGCCTTGGTGGCGGCGCGCTTGGCGCGTTTCTGCTGTTTGCTGTTGGAGGCCATCGGTGAATCCTGAGTCGAAAAATTTTGCGTATTGAAGCCTAGTTGGCAAAGAAACCCAAGTGCCGCCGACGGCCATCGCTCAGGCGGGCTGTACCAGCTCGCCACGGTCTTCCTCGACCAGTACCCGTGCCGCACGCGCAACCAGCAGCGGATCGGGCTGGTGGGCCACGCCCAGGTCCTTGCCCGGGTAGTCGAGCGAATGCAGGAAGTGGCGAATGCAGTTGATCCGCGCGCGCTTCTTGTCGTCGGACTTGATCACCGTCCAGGGCGCATCGGCCGTGTCGGTATGGAAGAACATCGCCTCTTTGGCGGTGGTGTACTCATCCCACTTGTCCAGCGACTTGATGTCGATGGGCGAGAGTTTCCAGTGCTTGAGCGGGTCGTCACGGCGCGAGATGAAGCGGCGCAGCTGTTCTTCGCGGTTGACCGAGAACCAGTATTTGAACAGCAGGATGCCGCTGTTGCAGAGCATGCGCTCCAGGTCAGGCGCCTGGCGCATGAACTCCAGGTATTGCAGGGGCGAGCAGAAATCCATCACCCGCTCGACACCGGCGCGGTTGTACCAGGAGCGGTCGAAGAAGACCATTTCACCGGCAGTGGGCAGATGCTGGACGTAGCGCTGGAAGTACCACTGGCCCTTTTCCTGCTCGGAGGGCTTCTCCAGGGCGACGATCCGCGCGCCACGCGGGTTCAGGTGCTCCATGAAGCGTTTGATGGTGCCGCCTTTGCCGGCCGCGTCGCGGCCTTCGAACAGCACGACGATGCGCTGGCCGGTTTCCTTGGCCCAGCTTTGCACCTTGAGCAGCTCGATCTGCAGCTCGTGCTTGGCCTTTTCGTACTCTGCACGGCGCATGCGGTTGCGGTAGGGGTAGCTGACAGGCAGCTTTGCGTTGGTGCTGTCTTCGTTGGAGCCGCGTGGGGCGGAGGCGACTTTCAGGGCGGCAGGTTGCTGGCTGATGCCGCTGATAGATGTATCGCTGGTGGGCTTGTTGCGAACTTGGCGGTGTTTGCGCAAGGGCGTGGTGCTGGGTGTTGATTTGGGGGGAGGGGAAAGTAGAAGGGTTGGTTCATCGCTCATGAGGGTATTGCTCGATCGATTGGATTTCTGTTCCTCATCCTAGGCTTCACGGGTAGAGGACCAATTGATGCTGATCAAGCGCTATCGATTGGGTATCGGTACCCCTTCCTGCTGAAGCCCGGTTCGTAAGCTGCGTAGGTTGGCCTTGGGTCACTTGCGAGCTGTCATTCGAGCATCGATCTCGCATGGTGTTGGCAGGTGGCACGGAAGCGATTCGAAACCCAATGTCGATACGCGATTACGCGTAGTCAGGAGAAAAACCATGAAGCACTACTTCTGCGTCACTCTGTTCGGTAATGACGAGGACGGCAGCCTTTTTTTCATTACAGGTTTCGCGAGCGGTGACGAGCAGATCATCACCAAGGCGGATATTCAGTCGATTTTGGATTCATCCAAGGAGCATGGTGACTTTAAACTACAGGGGATTTCCTACATGGGGTACATGACGGAGGAGCAGTTCGAGAGTCGAAGCGCGGCGTAGGTCGATAGTGATATCTCTGTCGCAGGTCTGGGGTTGAAGGTGTGGTGCAAAATCCCAGGCATAAAAAAACCCTGGATCATCTGATCCAGGGTTTCGGTATTAGTGGTGCCCAGAGACGGAATCGAACCGCCGACACGGGGATTTTCAATCCCCTGCTCTACCGACTGAGCTATCTGGGCAACGGGGCGCATTAAAAGGCTTTTTCGGATTTACGTCAACGACTTTTTGAAAATTTTTTAAATTAATTCCGTCGCTTACGATTTTCCGGGGTTATTCGGCCGGTGGAACGTAGCCTTCGGCCTTTTCGAATTCCTGACCGGAGAAGAACTTGTCCATCTCGCCCTGGAGGAATTTGCGGTCCTCGGCGTTCATCATGTTCAGGCGCTTCTCGTTGATCAGCATGGTCTGCTCTTTCTGCCAGTCGGCCCAGGCCTTCTGCGAGATGTGCTCGTAGATGTCCTGGCCCTTGGCGCCCGGGTACGGTGGACGCTCCAGGCCTGGCAATTGTTCTTTGTACTTGCGGCACATTACGGTGCGGGTCATCACGACTCTCCTGCAATCAAAACGTCGGCCGCGCGTTTCAGCAGCTTTTTCACCGGGGCAGCAAGGCCCAGGCGCGGCGGGGTGGCGAGGTTATACCAGAGCCAGTCGGCCTCGGCCACGTGGGCCCGGGAGTCATCGACCCGGACCAGCCAGGGTTCGATGGCCAGCTGGAAATGGCTGAAGGTGTGCGTCAGGCCGTCCAGCGCCTGGCGGGTGGCAAGGTGCAGGCCGTGTTGGTCGGCCAGATCGTCGAGCTGTTCCAGGTTGTCCAGCTCCGGCAGGCTCCACAAACCGCCCCAGAGCCCTGTGGACGGGCGCCGGTAAAGCAGGATGGCACCTTCGCCGTTGGCCAGCAGCGGCATCAGCGTGCGCCGCTGTGGCAGCGCCTTGCGCGGTTTGGGGATCGGGTAGCGAATCTCCTGGCCGAGCATGTGCGCTTCGCAGCCGAGCTTGAGCGGGCACAGCAGACAGCTGGGCTTGCTGCGGGTACACAGGGTGGCGCCGAGGTCCATCATCGCCTGGGTGTAGTTATTGACCCGGGTATGAGGGGTAAAGCGTTCGGCATTGGCCCACAGGGCTTTGGCCACCTTCGGCTCGCCCGGATAGCCTTCCTGGGCGGTGTAGCGGGCCAGCACGCGCTTGACGTTGCCGTCGAGGATCGGCGCGCGCAGGCCCATGCTGATGCTGGCAATGGCGCCGGCGGTGGACAGGCCGATGCCGGGCAGCTCGGTGAGTTTTTCGACATCGCGGGGGAATTCGCCGCGGTACTGCTCGACGACGATCTTCGCGGTTTTCTGCAGGTTGCGCGCCCGGGTGTAGTAACCCAGGCCTGTCCACAGGTGCAGCACTTCGTCTTCAGGGGCTTCGGCCAGGGCCTGCACTGTTGGCAATGCCGCCATGAAGCGCTCGAAGTAATTGAGCACGGTGCTGACCTGGGTCTGCTGCAACATGATTTCCGAAACCCACACCCGATAAGGCGTGATGCCCTGTTGCCAGGGCAGGTCATGACGGCCGTTACGGTCGTACCACTCCAGCACGGCGCTGGAAAACTGCTCAGGGCTCATCGCTTGAACAACCCCTTGAGTGCATCCTTGAGTTCCGGGCTGACCTTGTCACCGAGCTTCTCGTCGATCTTGTCACTGAGTTTTTCGCTGACTTTGTCGCCCGCCAGTTTGGCGGCGACTTTGCCCAGCGCGTCTTTGTCCAGGCGGCAGGCTTTGGCGCCCAGCTCCAGCGGGCCACGGCAGCGCAGCGGCAGTTCGAGGCCGACATAGCGCTCGCCGACCTGGCAGGCCGGATCGGGCATGTCGCGTTTGTCGCCTTCGACGATCACGCCGACCCGGTAGTCCATGCCCAGCACGCGCAGGTCGAGGTCGCCGTGGCCGTTGACGCTCAGGCCGGGAATGCGCGCCTTGAGGTCAGGGTTGCTGGCCACGCCATTGCGCAGCACCAGGCTGCCTTTGAGCTCCTGGAAGGGCGTGTCCTTGCCACGCGGTTCGCTGCTCAGGGTCTTGCGGTTGAGGGTGGCGATGGCCTGGCAGAGCTGTTGTTCAAGGTTGGCGTTGACCAGGATGCCGTCGTTGATGACAAAGCTGGCGTTGCCATTGAGGGTGTCGATCAGCGCCTTCTGGCTGTTGCCGGTGGCGGTCAGGTCGCTGTTCAGGGTCAGCAGGCCTTTGACCGGCGGGGTTTCGGTCTGGCTCTTGATGAAGTGCTCGACCGGCACCCGGTTGACCTTGGTGATGAGGCCGATCTGCGGGACGGCCGGGCGCACATCCAGGGTGCCCCTGGTTTCAAAGTCGCCGTCATAAAGGCCGCCGCGCAGGGTTTCCAGGGTGATCAGACCGCCTTGGCCCTGAGTCTTGAGGTGGGCGTTTTCGATCGGCAGTTTTTCCAGGGTCAGCAGGCCGAAGCTCAGGTCAGCCTGCAGGTCGAGCTGGCGCAGGCGATCGACCGGCAACAGTTTGTCGTTGCTCCAGGCCACCTGGGTCGGGGCGTCGGGCAGCGGCGTGTTACCGGCACTGGCCAGGGCGCTTTGCTCCTTGCTCTTGACCTCGGCCTGGCGCGCCGCCGTGGCGCTGGCTGCGGCTTCGCTCTTGGCCGGCATATAGCGGTCGGCGTCGAACTTGTCGGCCTTCAACTGGATGCGCAGGGCCTGTTTGGCGAAGTCCTCGACCGCCAGACGACCGCTGAAGGCGCTGCCATCGAGTTTTACGGCCAGGTCTTCCAGGGCCAGGCTGTTGGGGCTGCCTTGCAGGCGGCTGACCATTTCGAAGCTGTTCAGTGCGCTGACGTCAGTGGTGGCCGGCAACGCAATGCCAATGCTGTCGAGGAAGGTGCGCAGGTTGAGCTGGGCGATGGACAGGCCACCGGTCAGTTGCGGGGTTTTGTCCAGGTCACGCAGGTTCAGCTCGCCCAGGGCGCGCAACTGGTTGGCCGAGAGTTTCAGGCCGTTCCATTCGGCGACGTTGGCCGCCAGGTCGACCAGCAACTGGCCCTGGGCAGCGAAGGTCAGGGGCTTGCCCTGCAGGGGCTCGCCGGAGGCTTCGCCGCTGAGTTTCATGTCTTCGAACTGGTAGCGCTTGAGGCGGCGGTCGAAACGCAGCTCGCCGTTGAGTTCCGTGCGGGCTTTGAGTACCGGCTGCCCGACGCTGACAAACGCGGTCATTTTCAGCGGGATGTTCACCCCTTCGTGTACCGCGCCGGTGCTCAGCTGGATGCTTTCGGCGCCAAAGGTCTGGCCGCTGCGGGCATCGCTGTACTGAACCCGGGCGTTGTTCACGGTCAGGCTGTCGATATCCAGCTTGACCGGCCGCTCGTTGCTGTCGCTCTTGCTCTGGGCTTTGGCCGTGGCTTCGTCAGCGGGTGCCGGGGTAGCGCCGTCGGCAGGGGCTGCGGCGGCGGTTGGCAATGGCTTGCCGATGTCTTCCCAGTTGCCGTGGCCGTGCTCGTCGCGGCTCAGGCTGAGGTTCAGGCCTTCGACGCGCACGTCGCTCATCTGCACTTCACGGCGCAACAATGGCAGGACGCGCACTGAAAGGCCGAGCATCTGCAGGTCGGCAAACGGCACTTTCGGGTTGTTCAGGGTGGCGATGCTGGCTTCATGCAGCTCCAGACCCAGCCAGGGGAACAGGCTCCAGCCGATATCGCCATTGAGTGTCAGCTCGACGTGGGCTTTATCGCGCGCCAGCTGGCGAATCTCGTCTTTGTAGTCGTTGGGATCGAAGAGGTGGGTCAGGGCAAATCCCAGAGCCACAATGATCAGCAACAGCCCGAGAAGCACCAGCCCCAGGATTTTGCCGAACGCTTTCATGGGCGAGTCCTTGTAGTTCGATTCTAAAATTTAGCCGCAGAGTATAGCGCTGCGCTTGGCGTCGCTGGCGATGCGCAAGGATTACTGCGGATTTCTCCTACAGCGCTGGCCTGATTTGCTCAGGACTTCGACCGCGATGGGGATGACAGTTCCTTGTGCACAGCAATCAGCTGCTGAACAAAAGACGGTATCAGATTGCTTTCAAAGGCAGAGGCTAATGCTACTCTTGCGCCGCTCACAGGCCCTTGTGCGGCGATTTGTCGCGTTTTACAGGGCAATTGTGCCAAAAAACGATCAGTTGCCTATGGGCCAAGGTCGTGAGCCGTGAGCTGACCATCTCTACGCGGGGAACACAATAATGAACAGCAGCATCACGGCAGGCACGCTAACCAGCAGCCCTGGTTTTCTGTCCAAAGAGCGGATCATCGCCGCGCCTGGTTTCAACCGCTGGCTGGTGCCACCGGCGGCGCTGGCGATTCACCTGTGCATTGGCATGGCCTATGGTTTTTCGGTGTTCTGGTTGCCGCTGTCGCAGGCCCTTGGTATTACCGCGCCGGTCGCCTGTGCACCGGACATGAGCTTTTTCGCCCGCCTGTTCAGTGCCGAGTGTGACTGGCAGATTTCGATGCTGAGCTGGATCTATACCCTGTTCTTTGTGTTCCTCGGTTGCTCCGCCGCTATCTGGGGTGGCTGGCTTGAGCACGCCGGGCCGCGCAAGGCCGGGGTGGTTTCGGCGCTGTGCTGGTGCGGTGGTCTGCTGATTTCGGCGTTCGGCATCTATACCCACCAGCTCTGGCTGATGTGGCTGGGCTCGGGCGTGATCGGTGGTATCGGCCTGGGTCTGGGCTATATCTCGCCGGTTTCGACCCTGATCAAGTGGTTCCCCGACAAGCGCGGCATGGCTACCGGCATGGCGATCATGGGCTTTGGCGGCGGTGCCATGGTTGGAGCGCCGCTGGCGGCAGCGCTGATGAACCACTTCGCCAGCCCTGAAGGCGTAGGCGTCTGGCAGAGCTTCGTGGTGATGGCGGTGATCTACTTCGTGTTCATGATCGGCGGTGCCTTGGCCTATCGCGTGCCGCCTACCGGCTGGAAGCCTGAAGGCTGGAGCGCACCGTTGAAGAAAGCCAGCAATGCGATGATCACTCATCGTCACGTGCATGTGAGCGTCGCGTGGAAAACGCCACAGTTTGTGCTGATCTGGCTGGTGCTTTGCCTGAACGTATCGGCGGGCATCGGTATTCTGGGCATGGCCTCACCCCTGCTGCAGGAAGTGTTCGCCGGCAAATTGCTTGGTAATGACCTGAGCTTCAGCGAGCTCAATACCGCGCAACTGGCGCAAATTGCCGCCATCGCGGCCGGGTTCACCGGGCTTTTGAGCCTGTTCAACATTGGCGGGCGGTTTTTCTGGGCTTCGTTCTCCGACTATATCGGGCGCAAGAACACCTATTTTGCCTTCTTCGCCCTGGGTGTTGCCCTGTATGCGCTGGTGCCGAACATGGGGCATCTGGGCAATATCGCCCTGTTCGTGGCAGCGTTCTGCATCATCCTGTCGATGTACGGCGGCGGTTTCGCTACTGTGCCAGCCTATCTGGCCGACCTGTTCGGCACGCAGATGGTCGGCGCCATTCATGGTCGCCTTCTGACCGCCTGGGCTGCTGCCGGCGTGCTGGGGCCAGTGCTGATTACCTACCTGCGTGAATACCAATTGGCGCTGGGTGTGGAGCGTGCGGCCGTGTATGACATCACCCTGTACATCCTGGCCGGCCTGCTGGTGCTGGGGTTTGTCTGCAATACATTGGTACGCCCGGTGGCCGACAAGTACTTCATGACCGATGCGCAACTGGCGGCCGAACAGGCGCTGGGCCATGACCAGAGCAACGGTAATGCCCGGGTGCTGGAGTGGCACGCAGCGCCGGGTAGCCTGCCGTTGGTGGTGGCTGCCTGGCTGGTGGTGGGGATTCCGCTGGCCTGGGGTATCTGGGTGACACTGCAAAAAACCGCAGTGCTGTTCAACTGACCCCTCTGTTCTGATTGGAAGTTGCAGAAAATCATCATGTGGCAGGTAAATCCCCTGCCACATGTCATCTTCGTTTCATGCCACGCGCTTCTAGGCCTATAATGATCGCCTTTTTCGCCCAATGATTTTGCGGAGCTGGTGATGGTCGAACGTAAGGCTTCCGTCGAGCGCAATACTCTGGAGACCCAGATCAAGGCCTCGATCAACCTGGATGGCAGCGGCAAGGCCCGATTTGATATCGGCGTGCCTTTCCTTGAACACATGCTCGACCAAATCGCCCGACATGGGTTGATTGATCTGGACATCGAGTGCAAGGGCGACCTGCATATCGACGATCACCATACCGTCGAAGACGTCGGTATCACCCTCGGCCAGGCCTTCAATCAGGCCATCGGCGACAAGAAGGGCATCCGCCGCTACGGCCATGCCTATGTGCCGCTGGATGAAGCCCTGTCGCGTGTGGTCATCGACTTCTCCGGCCGTCCCGGCCTGCAGATGCACGTACCCTACACCCGCGCCTCGGTGGGCGGTTTCGATGTCGACCTGTTCCAGGAATTCTTCCAGGGCTTCGTCAACCACGCCAACGTCACCCTGCACATCGACAACCTGCGTGGGCACAACACCCACCACCAGATCGAGACGGTGTTCAAGGCGTTCGGCCGCGCGCTGCGCATGGCCATCGAGCTGGACGAGCGCATGGCCGGGCAGATGCCATCGACCAAGGGTTGCCTGTAATGCAGACAGTTGCCGTTATCGACTATGGCATGGGCAATCTGCACTCGGTGGCCAAGGCCCTGGAGCACGTCGGCGCCGGCAAGGTGCTGATCACCAGCGATGCTGCGGTGATCCGCGAGGCTGATCGTGTGGTGTTCCCGGGTGTCGGCGCGATTCGCGACTGCATGGCCGAGATTCGCCGCCTGGGCTTCGACAGCCTGGTGCGTGAAGTCAGCCAGGACCGTCCGTTCCTCGGCATTTGCGTCGGCATGCAGGCGCTGCTTGATCACAGCGAAGAGAACGACGGTGTCGACTGCATCGGCCTGTTCCCGGGCCAGGTGAAGTTCTTCGGCAAAGACCTGCACGAAGACGGCGAGCACCTCAAGGTGCCGCACATGGGCTGGAACGAAGTCACCCAGGCCATCGAGCACCCGCTGTGGCACAACATCCCTGACCTGGCGCGTTTCTACTTCGTCCACAGCTACTACATCACCGCGGCCAAGGCCGTGCAGGTGGTGGGTCGCGGTCACTATGGCGTCGATTTCGCCGCCGCGCTGGCCGAAGGTTCGCGTTTTGCCGTGCAGTTCCATCCGGAGAAGAGCCATACCCATGGCCTGCAGCTGCTGCAGAACTTCGCCGCCTGGGACGGCCGCTGGTAATGAGCAAGTCCAGGACCAAGGCACCGATTCTCACCCTCGCCGCGGAACAGGAACGTGAAGCGCTGGATGTTCTCAAGCGCTTTCTCGAAGACCGTTTCGAGCTGCAACTGGGGTCGTTCGAGGTCGCCGAGGTGCTGGACCTGTTTACCAAAGAGATTGCCCCGCACTACTACAACAGGGCGATTTTCGATGTGCAGAACCACCTCAAGGAACGGTTCGAAAGCATTGAAAGCGACCTGTGGGCGCTCGAGAAGAACTGACTTCCCGGGCATCACTGTTTACCGAATAGACAGGTTTTGCAGATGCTGATTATCCCCGCTATCGATCTCAAGGACGGTGCTTGCGTACGCCTGCGCCAAGGCCGCATGGAAGATTCCACGGTTTTCTCCGACGACCCGGTGAGCATGGCCGCCAAGTGGGTCGAGGGCGGCTGCCGCCGTCTGCATCTGGTTGACCTCAACGGCGCCTTCGAAGGCCAGCCGGTCAACGGCGAAGTGGTTACCGCGATTGCCAAGCGCTACCCGAACCTGCCGATCCAGATCGGTGGCGGCATCCGTTCGTTGGAAACCATCGAGCATTACGTCAAGGCCGGCGTCAGCTACGTGATCATCGGCACCAAGGCGGTTAAAGAGCCGGAGTTCGTCGCCGAAGCCTGCCGCGCGTTCCCGGGCAAAGTGATTGTCGGCCTCGACGCCAAAGACGGCTTCGTTGCCACCGACGGCTGGGCTGAAGTCAGCTCGGTGCAGGTCATCGACCTGGCCAAGCGTTTCGAAGCTGACGGCGTCTCGGCCATCGTCTACACCGACATCGCCAAAGACGGCATGATGCAAGGCTGCAACGTGCCTTTCACCGCAGCTCTGGCCGCCGCCACCAAGATTCCGGTCATCGCCTCCGGCGGTATCCACAACCTCGGTGACATCAAGGCCCTGCTCGACGCCAAGGCGCCAGGCATCATCGGTGCGATCACCGGCCGCGCCATCTACGAAGGCACCCTGGATGTCGCCGAGGCACAAGCCTTCTGCGACAGCTACCAAGGCTGAGGACTCCGACATGGCACTGGCCAAGCGCATCATCCCTTGCCTGGACGTGGACAACGGCCGTGTGGTCAAGGGCGTCAAGTTCGAGAACATCCGCGATGCCGGTGATCCGGTCGAGATCGCCCGGCGCTACGATGAGCAGGGCGCTGACGAAATCACCTTCCTCGACATCACCGCCAGCGTCGATGGCCGTGACACCACCCTGCATACCGTCGAGCGCATGGCCAGTCAGGTGTTCATCCCGCTGACCGTGGGCGGCGGCGTGCGTACCGTGCAGGACATCCGCAACCTGCTCAATGCCGGTGCCGACAAGGTCTCGATCAACACTGCCGCAGTGTTCAACCCGGAGTTCGTTGGCGAGGCTGCCGCGCACTTTGGTTCGCAGTGCATCGTGGTTGCCATCGACGCCAAGAAGGTCTCCGGCCCGGGCGAAACCCCGCGCTGGGAAATCTTCACCCACGGCGGTCGCAAGCCGACTGGCCTGGACGCGGTGGAGTGGGCGAAGAAGATGGAAGGCCTGGGTGCCGGTGAGATCCTGCTGACCAGCATGGATCAGGACGGCATGAAGAACGGCTTTGACCTGGGCGTAACCCGGGCCATCAGCGATGCCCTGGGGATTCCGGTGATTGCGTCCGGTGGTGTGGGCAACCTGCAGCACCTGGCCGACGGGATTCTTGAAGGTCATGCCAGCGCAGTGCTGGCGGCGAGCATCTTCCACTTTGGCGAGTACACGGTGCCAGAGGCCAAGGCGTTCATGGCCAAGCAGGGGATCGTCGTTCGTTGATGCTCCTCTATCGCGGGGCACGCCCGCTCCCACCGGGATTTAGGTGATCCCTGTGGGAGCGGGCTTGCCCCGCGATAGCATTCACCCCAGATTCTTGCCCAGCAGCGCGTGATACAGCTCGCTGTCACCGAGAATACCCACCACGGTATTACCCTCCTGCAGCACCAGTTTGTTACCGGTCTGATAGCGAATCTGCAGTGCTTCACGCATACCGATGCTGGCACTGACCAAGGTTGGCTTGCGGGCTAACTCCTCTACCGCTTCCCCCGGTGCCCAGTTCTGCAGGTCCATCCCCGTAGCACCCTGACGCGCGCCCTTGATGGTGTTGCCTTCGGCCAGGTCCAGCCACGAGTCACCACCCGGATCGATGCACACCGAACCGTTGATGCGCTTGCACTTGTCCAGGGTGCGCATCAGGCTGCGACCACACAGGACGTTGAGCGGGTTGGTATGGGCGACGAAGGTCCGTACATATTCGTCGGCCGGGTTGAGGACGATCTCTTCGGGCTTGCTGTACTGGATGATCTTGCCGTCTTTCATGATGGCGATGCGGCTGCCCAGTTTCAGTGCTTCGTCCAGGTCGTGGCTGACGAAGACGATGGTCTTGCTCAGCTTGCGCTGCAGCTCCAGCAGCTCGTCCTGCAGGCCCTGACGGATCAGCGGGTCGAGAGCGGAGAAGGGTTCGTCCATCAGCAGGATGTCGGCGTCCATGGCCAGCGCACGGGCCAGACCGACGCGTTGCTGCATGCCGCCTGAGAGTTCATCGGGCTTCTTGTTGCGCCATTGCGTCAGGCCGACCAGTTCGAGTTTCTCGTCGACCAGCTTGCGCCGCTCTTTCTCCGGGCGCCCCTGCATTTCCAGGCCGAAGCTGATGTTCTCGCGCACCGTCAGCCAGGGCATCAGGGCGAACTTCTGGAACACCATGGCGATGCGCTTGGTGCGCATCATCTTCAGTTCCGCCGGGGTGCAATGGGCGATGTCGATATGCGAGCCTTCGTGCTCGACGAACAATTTGCCGCGGCTGACCGTGTTAAGACCGTTGATGCAGCGCAGCAAGCTCGACTTGCCGGAACCGGACAGGCCCATCAGCACGCAGATTTCGCCTTTGTTGATATCCAGGTTGGCCTTTTCCACGCCGACTACCAACCCGGTTTTTTTCAGGATCTGCTCCCGCGAAAGGCCTTGGTCTAGCAGGCTGAGGGCCTCACGCGGTCGGCTGGAGAAGATAACGTCTACATCTTCGAAGCGAATAATGCTCATGCTTCACTCCTTACCGCTACGTCGGGTTGTTTGCAGATACGGTCGAGCATGATCGCCAGCAGTACGATCGCCAGACCCGCTTCGAAGCCCAAGGCAATATCGGCAGTGTTCAGTGCGTTGACTACAGGTTTGCCCAGACCATCGGCGCCCACCAAGGCGGCAATCACCACCATCGACAGCGACAGCATGATGCATTGGGTGACGCCAGCAGCGATGCTCGGCATGGCGTGGGGCAGTTCGATGCGCGACAGCAACTGGCGGCGTGAGCAGCCGAACGCTTTACCGGCATCGAGCAGTTCCTGGGGCACATCACAGATACCCAGGTAGGTCAGGCGGATCGGTGCGGCGATGGCGAACACCACCGTCGAGATCAGCCCGGGGACCACGCCCAGACCGAACAGGGTCAGGGTCGGGATCAGGTACACGAAGGTGGGGACCGTCTGCATCAGGTCGAGGACCGGGCGCATGGCGGTGTAGAACAGCGGTTTGTGCGCGGCGAGGATGCCCAGCGGTACGCCGATGGCCACGCAGACCAGGGTGGCGAACAGCACCTGGGCCAGGGTTTCCATGGTTTCCTGCCAATAACCGAGGTTGAGGATCAGCAGAAATGACAGCACGCAGAAAACGGTCAGCGCCCATTTGCGCTGGATCAGGTGCGCGATCACTGCAATCAGGCCGATCAGGACGAAGGGATTGAACCAGGTCAGTGCCCCGGTTACACCGTGGATCATGTATTCCAGTGCCGCAGCGAAAGCATCGAAGTAGTTGGCGCCGTGTTGCGTCAACCATTCAACGAAGCCTGCGATGTACTGGCCCAGAGGGAGTTTTTCATCGATCAGCATGATAGCGAGCGTCCACCTGCAAAAAATTGAAGACAGCCTGCGGCGGGGCCAGCCCGCCGCAGGCAGTGCTTACTGCGTGAGTTTGGCCTTGACCGCCTCCAGGCCCGGTTTGCCGTCAACGGTGGTAACCCCTGCCAGCCAGGTATCGAGTACCTGAGGGTTGTTTTTCAGCCAGGCTTTGGCGGCTGCGTCGGGTTTCATCTTGTCGTCCAGGACGTTGCCCATCAGGGTGCTTTCCATGTCCAGGGTGAAGGACAGGTTTTTCAGCAACTGGCCGACGTTGCTGCATTCCTGCGCATAACCCTTGCGGGTATTGGTGAGCACGGTGGCTTTGCCGTATTCGGGGCCGAAGAAATCATCGCCGCCGTCGAGGTACTTCATCTTGAAACGGGTGTTCATCGGGTGCGGTTCCCAGCCCAGGAACACCACCGCGGTGTCGCGGCGCTGGGCCCGTTCAACCTGCGAGAGCATGCCGGCTTCGCTGGACTCGACCACCTTGAAACCGGCGTCTTTCAGGCCGAAGGCGTTCTTGTCGATCATGCTCTGGATGGTGCGGTTGCCGTCGTTGCCCGGTTCGATGCCATAGATCTTGCCGTCCAGTTCCTTCTTGAACTTGGCAATGTCGGCGAAGTTCTTCAGGCCTTTGTCATACAGGGCCTGCGGCACGGCCAGGGTGTACTTGGCGTTTTCCAGGTTGGCCCGCACGGTTTCCACCGTACCGGCATCCCGGTACTGCTTGATGTCGTTTTCCATGGTCGGCATCCAGTTGCCGAGGAACACATCCATATTCTTGCCGTCGGCCAGCGACTTGTAGGTCACCGGCACCGAAATCATGGTGGTCTTGGTTTTGTAGCCCAGCGATTGCAGGACTACGCTGGTCACCGCGGTGGTCACGGTGATATCGGTCCAGCCGACATCGGAGAAGTTGACGGTATGACACTGCTCGGGCTCGGCGGCCTGGGCCAGCAGCGGCACACTCAGTAGCGCGGTCAGCAATAGCGAGGGTGAACCTTTCATGCGATGGACTCCTGATGTTTTTTCTCGGATGTCCCACGGGACCGCCGTGCTTTATGGTTTGCATTCGGTCGGGCCGGACTATCGGGCGATAGCGGGACAGGTGCCGTGCAATCGAGTCGATACCGATCATCTAACAGCGAAAATCAAACGCCTACAGGGTGCGTCGTATCCAGTACAGACAGGGTCGCATCCAGTGTCGATGAGGTCGTTTACAGATTTTTATCAGCCCGTAAACGCGGTTTTGCAGGTTCTGCACCGCAAAAAAACGGCGCAGAAACGCTCGTGACAGCTGGCGGCGTTGCTGGGCAAGAACGCGTCGGTTGTAGACGTCAGAAGTCCGCTCAAAAGCCTGATGATGCGCGAATTCGGCGGATTGCCGCCTATTTAGCGTAGCAGTTGCAACGCCCTTGGCCTGGCTTGGGGGTGGCTGCTCAATCAGGAGGTAGGTGGCATGGCCATCAGTGTGTTCGACCTGTTCAAGATTGGCGTCGGCCCGTCCAGCTCTCATACCGTCGGGCCCATGCGGGCCGCGGCGTTATTCGTCCAGGGCCTGCGTGAACGCGGTGAGCTCGAGCAGGTGCGCCGCATCGAGGTGCGCCTGTACGGTTCGTTGTCGGCGACGGGTATCGGTCACGGCAGCGACAATGCGGTGATCATGGGTCTGATGGGCGAATGGCCGGACGCCATCGACCCGGCGCAAATCGGCCTGCGCATCGCTGCACTGCGCGAAACAGACACTTTGCTGCTTGATGGCCGGCTGGAAGTCGGCTTTATCTGGGCGCGCGACATGCTGCTGCTCGACGAGAACCTGCCTTATCACCCCAACGCCATGACCCTGATCGCTGAAGGCGCGGCGGGCGAGCTGCATCGCGATACCTATTACTCGGTCGGCGGCGGCTTTGTGGTGGATGCGGCGCAGGCTGCCAGTGGTGTGCTGGATGCCGATAACACCGTGCTCCCCTACGATTTCAACAGCGCTGTAGAACTGCTGGAGCTGTGCAAGAAAAACGACCTGCGCGTGTCGCAACTGATGCTGGAAAACGAGAAGGTCTGGCGTAGCGAAGCGGAGATTCGCGCCGGCTTGCTCAAGCTCTGGCAGGCCATGCAGGCCTGTGTCGAAAACGGTCTGAAATATGAAGGGATTCTGCCTGGCGGGCTGAATGTGAAGCGTCGGGCGGCCAAGCTCTATCGCAGCCTGCAGGAGCTGAACAAACCCAATGTGATCGGCTCGACCTTGAGCGCCATGGAGTGGGTCAACCTCTACGCCCTGGCGGTCAATGAGGAAAACGCCGCCGGTGGGCGCATGGTCACGGCACCGACCAATGGCGCGGCAGGGATCATTCCGGCAGTGCTGCATTACTACATGCGCTTTAGCGACGAGGTCAGCGAAGCCTGCGTGGTCGATTTCTTCCTGGCGGCGGCAGCGGTGGGCATCCTGTGCAAGAAGAACGCATCGATATCCGGTGCCGAGGTGGGCTGCCAGGGCGAGGTCGGTTCGGCCTGTGCGATGGCCGCGGCGGGCCTTGCCGAAGTACTCGGTGCGACCCCGGCACAGCTGGAAAACGCCGCGGAAATCGGCCTTGAACATAACCTCGGACTCACTTGCGACCCGGTTGGTGGGCTAGTCCAGGTGCCATGCATCGAGCGCAATGCCATCGCTGCGGTGAAGGCGATCAATGCCGCGCAGATGGCGCTGCGCGGTGACGGCGAACACTTCATCTCGCTCGACCGGGTGATCCGCACCATGCGCGACACCGGCGCCGACATGCACGACAAATACAAGGAGACCTCGCGCGGTGGTCTGGCGGTCAACGCCATTGAGTGTTAACCCGGCCTGCGCCGTTTATGCTCATGCGTGCCACCTTTTAGCGCAGCACTTGATACCTCCTCGATAAACGCCTGTCACCCCGGTCATTGGCGCCTGGGGTGACACTCGCCGATGTCGTTTCTGAGCATCCTTCCCACAAGTGCTACCGAATTGCTCATGTTTCCTACGCAGCGGCGCTAGCACGGTCCTTCGCGTTTAAAACCCGCTTTCGCAACAAAGGCCAGTTAGACGCTGCGCGACGTCGCTTTTGGGTTTTATTGAATGCCCATTCAATTTCAGGCATGGCATTTGCGTTGTGATTGGCAAAGCCCCTGCATCCGAAACGGGGCCATGACAAAAAAAGCCCGTGCCTGCCTGAGGCGCACCCTGCATTGTGTGAGGAGATACCGCGATGACGTCGTACAACTCCGGGACCCCAACCCAGAACCGCACACCCCAATCCATCGGCTTCCTGCTGCTGGATAACTTCACGCTTATCTCCCTGGCCTCTGCAGTCGAACCGCTGCGCATGGCCAACCAGCTGTCCGGCCGTGAGCTGTACCGCTGGAGCACCTTGAGTGTGGATGGTGGTCAGGTGTGGGCCAGCGACGGCTTGCAGATCACGCCCGATGCAGCCATGCACAAGGCGCCGCCCCTGGACACCGTGATTGTCTGCGGCGGTATTGGCATTCAGCGTACCGTGACCCGCGAGCACGTGACCTGGCTACAGAGCCAGGCGCGTCAGTCGCGCCGTCTGGGGGCGGTGTGCACCGGCAGCTGGGCGCTGGCGTGCGCCGGTCTGCTCGACGGTTTCGATTGCAGCGTGCACTGGGAATGCCTGGCGGCGATGCAAGAAGCTTTCCCGCGGGTGAGCATGAGTACCCGGCTGTTCACCCTCGACCGTAACCGCTTTACCAGCTCCGGTGGTACCGCGCCGCTGGACATGATGCTGCACCTGATCAGCCGCGATCATGGTCGCGAGCTGTCGGCCGCGATCTCCGAGATGTTCGTCTACGAGCGCATCCGCAACGAGCAGGATCACCAGCGCGTGCCGCTCAAGCACATGCTCGGCACCAATCAGCCGAAGCTGCAGGAAATCGTCGCGCTGATGGAAGCCAACCTGGAAGAGCCGATCGACCTCGACGAACTGGCGGTGTATGTGTCGGTATCGCGCCGCCAGCTTGAGCGCCTGTTCCAGAAGTACCTGCACTGCTCGCCGTCGCGCTACTACCTGAAGCTGCGCCTGATTCGCGCCCGGCAACTGCTCAAGCAGACGCCGATGTCGATCATCGAGGTGGCCTCGGTGTGCGGTTTTGTCTCCACGCCGCACTTCTCCAAGTGCTATCGCGAGTACTTCGGTATTCCGCCGCGTGATGAGCGTGTGGGTTCCAATACCGCGCAACAAGTGGCGATGATGCCGATTCCACAGGCGTTGGTGCTGTCGCCGCTGGCGGGGCCGATGTCGGCGCTGAGCCAGGCGCGTAATGAGTCGACGTTTGCCAGTGTGAGGCTCTAGGCCAGGTTGGATTCATCGCGGGGCAAGCCCGCTCCCACAGGGAGCGGGCTTGCCCCGCGATGCTTTCAGCGATTCTGGAATTGCGCCAACGCCGGCAAAAGCTGCTTTTCGATCGCCTGACGCACAGCGGGCAGGATGGTCGCATTGCCGGTGTACATTTGCTCGACCATGCCCTTCAGGGCTTTGGCCCGCGGTTCGCTCAAGCCGCGGACTGCGTACTCGCAGGCCTGTTCGGCGCTGGCGTCGCTCGGCATCTCGAAACCCAGGGCACGCAACTGCCCCAGCAGGTCGTCTTGATCAATCAAATCCGCATGCATCATGGCTGTTGTCCTTGTTTGCAGGTGTGATCGTCAGTCGATTCTGTGGGCAGCGGTGCAGGGCGGCAAGGGCAGAATGTCGCAATGGCTGCTTTACCTAAGAACAGGTCGTTTTCGGGTAAGGCTTTCAGCCTGGCAACCCAATCAGCCGCCCAACAAACTCGGCCGCTGGCAGATCAATCTGCTCATCAACAATCCCCTGCAAACGCTCCACCACCCCCGGCGCAAACGGCGCCGAGCGCGGCCCGGCGAGGTCCACATGCAGCAGCATCTGCTCACTGGCCGCCAACGCCTCGGCAAAGCCTTCACGGTGCAGGCTGTGATACAGGTGCAGGCGCTTGCGATCAAAGCCGATGACCTGGGTTTGCACCCAGACATCGGTACCCAGTTTCACCTCATGCAGGTAGTTCAGGTGACACTCCAGGGTAAACAGCGAGTTGCCGCTGGCGCTGCGGTTGTCGCTATCCAGGCCGATGCGGTCCATGAACGCATCGGTGGCGTAACTGAAAATCAGCAAGTAAAAGGCATCGCGCAGATGCCCGTTGTAGTCGACCCAGTCCGCCTGGACTGGGGTTTGGTAGGTGATCAATGCGGGCATCCGAGGGCTCCGGTCAGTCGCTGAAGGCCATGCCGTGCTTGGCCTTGGTGGTTTTTACCGCCTCCAGCACGGCCAGCAGGCAATCATCACGATAGCGCTCCAGCGAACTGATGCTGCGTTCACCCAGCTGTTCGCTGGTGCCTTCGACCACAGCGTCGATCAAGCCATCAGTCAGCTCCGGCGCCGGCAGGTAGGTCCATGGCAGTTGTAGCGCCGGGCCGAACTGCGCCATGAAGTGACGCATGCCGGCATCGCCACCGGCCAGGGTGTAGGTGAGAAAGGTGCCCATGAACGACCAGCGCAAACCGGCGCCAAAGCGGATGGCATCGTCGATCTCGCCGGTGGTCGCCACGCCGTCGTTGACCAGGTGCAGGGCTTCGCGCCACAGCGCTTCGAGCAGGCGGTCGGCGATAAAGCCGGGGACTTCCTTGCGTACATGCAGCGGCCGCATGCCCAAGGCGCTATAGACCGTTTTGGCCGCCTCGATGGCTTCAGGTGCGGTCTTGTTGCTGCCGACGATTTCCACCAGCGGCAACAGGTACACCGGGTTGAATGGGTGGCCGACCACACAGCGTTCAGGATGGGTTGCCGATTCGTAGAACTCACTGGGCAAAAGGCCCGAAGTACTGGAACCGATCAGTGCGTTAGGCTTGGCCGCCGCGCTGATCTTGCTGTGCAGGTCGAGCTTGAGGTCGAGGCGCTCGGGGGCGCTCTCCTGGATGAAGTCGGCATCGCGCACGCACTCCTCGATGGTTGCGACGAAGCGCAGGCGATCCTGTGCCGCACCGGGCGCCAGGCCCTGTTTTTCCAGGGCCGACCAGGCTTTGGCGATACGTTGGCGCAGCGCCGCTTCAGCGCCGGGCGCCGGGTCCCAGGCCACTACATCGAGGCCGTGGGCCAGGGCGCGGGCGACCCAGCCGCTGCCGATCACGCCACTGCCCAGGGCTGCAAAGGTCTTGATCTCGGTAATAAAACTCATCATTAACTCCTGCAATCAGCGACGGCTCAGGTTCATTTTCGCGCGGCCTTCAGCAGGGGTAAGCACCCGTGCGCCGAGGCGGCTGAGGATTTCCGTGGCGCGTTCGACCAATTGGCCGTTGCTGGCCAATACGCCTTTGTCCAGGTACAGGTTGTCCTCCAGGCCTACACGCACGTTGCCGCCGAGCAGCACCGCCTGCGCAGCCATGGGCATCTGCATGCGGCCAATACCGAAGCCAGCCCAGGTCACGCCCGCAGGCAGGTTGTCGACCATGGCTTTCATGGTGGTGGTGTCGGCCGGCGCGCCCCAGGGAATGCCCAGGCACAGCTGGAACAGTGGGTCGTCGAGCAAACCTTCCTTGATCATCTGTTTGGCGAACCACAGGTGGCCGGTGTCGAAGATTTCCAGCTCGGCTTTGACCCCCAGTTCGGTGATGCGCTTGGCGCCGGCACGCAATTGGGCCGGGGTGGAAACATAGATGCTGTTGCCGTCGCCGAAGTTGAGGGTGCCGCAGTCCAGGGTGCAGATCTCTGGTAACAGTGCCTCGACATGCGCCAGGCGCTCCAGCGCGCCGATCAGGTCGGTGCCCGCGCCGAACTCTAGCGGTGTTTCGCCTGGGCCGATTTCCAGGTCGCCGCCCATACCGGCAGTGAGGTTGACGATGATGTCCACATCGGCTTCGCGGATGCGTTCCATCACTTCGCGGTACAGCGCGACATCGCGGCTGAAGCGGCCGGTTTGCGGGTCGCGGACGTGGCAGTGGACTACCGTGGCACCGGCTTTGGCTGCTTCCACGGCGGCTGCGGCGATCTGTTTGGGGGTGACGGGGACCAGGTGGCTCTTGCTGGCGGTGTCACCGGCGCCGGTCAGGGCGCAGGTGATGATGACGTCGTGGTTCATGGGCGGTTTCCTTCGGGCGTGTTGGGGCCATCGCGGGCAAGGCCCGCTCCCACAGGGGCTGTCAGTTGGCAGTCAGCTTGAGGTTTTCAGCAGCAGGCTTGCCGTCGAAGGTGGTCACCCCTTCAAGCCACCGCGCCTTGTCCTCGGGGTGGTCCTTGAGCCACTGCCGGGCGGATGCCAGCGCGTCCTTGTGCTCGAGCAGCGGTTGCATCATGCGGCTCTCGTCTTCAGCGCTGAATTTCAGGTTGCTCAGTAGCCGGTTGGCATTCGGGCAACGCTCGGCGTAATCCGGTGCGGTAACCGTCCACACCGTGGCGCGGCCTTCGTCCGGGCCGAGGGCGTCTTCGCTGCCGCTGAGGTAGGCCATGTCGATGTTGACGTTCATCGGGTGCGGCGCCCAGCCGAAGAACACCACGGCCTCATTGCGTCGCACAGCACGGTCGACGGCGGCGAGCATCCCGGCCTCGCTGGATTCGACCAGCTGGAATTTGCCCAGACCGAACTGGTTCTTGCTGATCATCGCCTTGATCTGGGTGTTGGCGCCGGAGCCGGGTTCGATACCGTAGATCTTGCCGCCCAGCTCCTTTTCAAACCTGGCGATGTCGGCGAAGGTTTTCAGGCCCTTGTCGGCCAGGTACTTGGGTACGGCGAGGGTGGCGCGGGCGTCGTTGAGGCTGGGTTGATCAAGGACCTTGACCTGTTTGGCGTCGATGAAGGGGGTGATGGTCTGGGTCATGATCGGGTTCCAGTAGCCGAGGAACATGTCCAGACGCTGGTCACGAATACCGGCGAAGATGATCTGTTGCGAGGCACTGGTCTGCTTGGTCTTGTAGCCGAGGCCGTCGAGCAGCACCTGGGTCATGGCGCTGGTGGCCATCACGTCGGTCCAGTTGACCACGCCAAGGCGCACGTTCTTGCAAACGGCCGGTTCGGCGGCCACTACGTTGGTGCTGAGGATTGCGGTACCGACGAGCATCAGTAGGCTACGGCTGATCAATCTGTTCATGGTGGCTCCTCCAGCGGCAGTTCTAATTGTTATAGGGGGAGGCCTCTGCGGGCCGTGCTGATCAAACTACGCGCACCGCAACGGCAAAATACGCACCCTGGCGACCAGCACTTGCACAGGGGCGACCTGCAGGGTATTAACCGCAGACCCGTGGCCGTCGAGTCGTTCGCTATGCCCCAGGATTTCTACTTTCTGTTGCTCCCCGGTTTTTCCGCGATCGGCTTTATCTCGGCGATCGAGCCGCTGCGGGTGGCCAACCGCTTTCGCGGCGGGTTGTACCGCTGGCAGGTGTTGAGCATAGAGGGCGGGGCGGTGCAGGCCAGCAATGGCATGTCGGTCAACGCCGATGGCGCGCTGCAGCCGCTGGGCAAAGGTGCCACCCTGCTGGTGGTGGCCGGGTTCGAGCCGCTGGGCAGCTTCAGTCCGGCGCTGCAGCACTGGCTGCGCAAGCTCGATCACGACGGTGTGGTGCTTGGCGGTATCGACACAGGTACGGTGGTTCTGGCCGAAGCCGGTCTGCTCGATGGCCACCGGGTGACCCTGCACTGGGAGGCGCTGGAGGCGTTCAAGGAATCTTATCCACAGCTGCAGGCGACGCAGGAGCTGTTCGAGGTCGATCGACGGCGCATCACCTCGGCCGGGGGTACGGCATCGATTGACCTGATGCTCGATCTGATCGCCCAGGCTCACGGCCCAGAGCTGGCGATCCAGGTGTCCGAACAGTTCGTACTCGGGCGCATTCGCCCACGCCAGGATCACCAGCGCATGCAGATCGCCTCACGCTACGGCATCAGCAACAAGAAACTGGTGCAGGTGATCGGCGAAATGGAGCGCAACACCGAGCAACCGCTCAACACCCTGGTGCTGGCCGGGTCGGTGCAGGTGACCCGGCGTCAGCTGGAGCGCCTGTTCCGCTTGTACCTGCACGACACCCCCAGCGGCTTCTACCTGCGCCTGCGCCTGGACAAGGCGCGGCAACTGCTGCGCCAGACCGACATGAGCGTGCTGGAGGTGAGTATTGCCTGCGGTTTCGAGTCGGCCTCGTACTTTACCCGCTGCTACCGGGCGCGCTTTGAGCGTTGTCCACGGGAGGACCGTATACCCCTTAGAGGGATGAACCTACAGGCTGAGGGGTGATCGATTCACAAGGGTTCGAAAAGCTCGGCGAGGCGTTTTTCGTATTGGTCCTTTTCACGCTGTTTTATCCGTTCTGCGATTTCAACCAGCGACTTGTCGCCGGCCGCTTTTGGATAAATCGACTTCTTGGTGACGTTTTGGTGCTTGAGGGCCTTTTTCATGCCCTGTAAAGCATTCAGAGGAATCAAAATTTTAGTGATATGCGGGCGGAGTACGTTGTAATAGTCCAGATGGTGGACCATTCGGCCGTGCAAACTGAAGCATCCATGCTGAGCTTTGATTCGTTCAGTCATATGTGGAGCGTATAGACAGACAGGATGGTCCAGCGGGTGCCGGGTATTCATTGGATCAAGGAACTGTTGGTAGCGTTCTGCATCTTTCTGGAAATCAAGAACGGTCGGATGAAAGTGGGCTTCGTTGTTGATAGCTACAGGGTCTATTACAAACACCGCTGCCGAAGAGGAGCGCCCGGAGCAATCATCGTCTGCGGATGAATGGTTTGCAGCTTTCCCACTCTTGGGCTTGGCTGCATGAGTGGCGAAAAAAAGCGCAACCAGTGGGCATTTCGACCAGTCTAGTAAGCGTGTAGGCAAACCGTAGTGTTGCGCGATGAACATCCACTCAAAGTCATTTTCCGGTTTTTCCGTCAGATAAGGATTAGCCTCATTTTTGAATGCAGAGAGCATGTCCTCCGCATTCACACCGGCAACGACACAACTCTCAGAAATTTTTGGTTGCCCTTTTTTTACCCGTTCTCCCTTCCAGTCGGTGATCGGTGTCAGATCGCGCAGGGCACCTGGTGTGAGAGCGTAGTTAGAACAGGAGTGTCCTCGGAACCACAACTCTCCCGGTGACTGCTTCTTCAGCTCTGTAATGATGGAATGAAATGCCTCATAGGTTTCAGCGTGAAAGTGCTTCATGTCTTCAGAGGGGCGCGAGCTCATGCGTGGCGCTTGAGCAACACCGCACAAGCGCTCTTGAAGGCTTCGTGCTGGTATTTGTTCAACGACGCGGGCAGCTCGATATTGTGTTTCTTGGCCTGGGCACTGACGGTTTGCGGTGAAACCAGTTCCACTTCGCAGTTGTCCAGCAACTGCAGCACGCCTTCAATCTTGAAGGTGGTCGGGCCGCCGGCGAAGTCGCCTTTCTTGCTGCGCTTCTTGATCGCCAGGTGGCTGATGCCGTGTTCAGCGATGAACTGCCGGGCCTGGCTGGCGAAGGCTTTGACGTTGTCTGCCTGCTCGTCGTCTTCCAGAGCGATCTTTTTCGTCGCCAGGGCAACATGCACCGGGCTTGCGCCGTCCAGCGCGGCGACAGCGAGCAGCGCTTCGCTGCCTTTGATTTCAATTCCGCAGATTTTCATGCTGTTCTCAATCGGAGTTTTGCAGACCCAGGGTCTGCAGGTATTCGGAGCGGTCGTCGCTACGTTGTGCCAGGCAGGTGTTCTGGGCGGCGTCGAAGGCTTTGCCGGGCGCCTGGTCGAAGGTCTCGACCTTGCAGTCGGCGTCGCGCAGCTGTTTCCAGAGGGTTTCGGCGTCGTTCAGGCGTTTGCTCAATTCGGCGATCTTCGTGCCTTGACCGGCGTACTGCTCTTTGATGCGATCCAGCAGATCGGTAAACGCGGCGTTGAGCTCACGTTCGGCGGTGGTGCGGCTGAACAGGGCGCAGTCGTAGTTCTGCTGGTCGGTTTCGACGTTGTCGCACGGCGTACTGTCTTCCTCACTGGCGTGGGCACCAAAGGCCAGCGCGGCCAGAACCAGCCAAACCATCGATTTCATTCAATCATCCTCCCCGGGGAACATGGGCACCGATTCTCGCTCAGTGCCGCAGCAAAGAACAGGGTAGTCGCTAGCCCGTCACCCTCCGAATGAAACTTGCGATAGCCCTTTGTCGCGGTTTGACGCTTTCGGCAATTCCCCTGTCGTTTTTGCATCTTAGCGACCTGGCCCCTAGGCATATGCTGGCCCCAAAGCGCCGGCAGACGATTCGGCGCAGGTAATGCCAATAAAGGGGACAGCCTGATGAGCCCAGCCGAATTACACGCCGACAGCATCGTTATCGACGGGCTGATCATTGCCAAATGGAACCGCGAGCTGTTCGAAGACATGCGCAAGGGCGGCCTGACTGCTGCCAACTGCACGGTGTCGGTCTGGGAAGGCTTCCAGGCCACGGTCAACAACATTGCCGCCAGCCAGAAACTGATTCGCGACAACGCCGACCTGGTCATGCCGGTGCGTACCACCGCCGACATCCGCAAGGCCAAGGAGCTGGGTAAAACCGGCATCCTCTTCGGCTTCCAGAACGCCCACGCCTATGAAGACCAGATCGGCTATGTCGAGGTGTTCAAGCAGCTCGGCGTCGGCATCGTGCAGATGTGCTACAACACCCAGAACCTGGTCGGCACCGGCTGCTACGAGCGCGACGGCGGCCTGTCGGGCTTCGGTCGGGAAATCGTCGTGGAAATGAACCGCGTCGGCGTCATGTGCGACCTGTCCCATGTCGGTTCCAAGACCTCCGAAGAAGTCATTCTCGAATCGAAAAAGCCGGTGTGCTATTCCCACTGCCTGCCTTCCGGGCTCAAGGAGCACCCGCGCAACAAGTCCGATGAAGAACTCAAGTTCATTGCCGACCACGGCGGTTTTGTTGGCGTGACCATGTTCGCGCCGTTCCTGGCCAAAGGCATCGACTCGACCATCGACGACTACGCCGAAGCCATCGAATACACCATGAACATCGTCGGCGAAGACGCCATCGGTATCGGCACCGACTTCACCCAGGGCCATGGCCAGGACTTCTTCGAGTACCTGACCCACGACAAGGGCTACGCCCGGCGCCTGACCAATTTCGGCAAGATCATCAACCCGCTGGGCATCCGCACCGTGGGCGAGTTCCCCAACCTCACCGAAACCCTGCTCAAGCGCGGCCATAGCGAGCGCGTGGTGCGCAAGATCATGGGTGAAAACTGGGTCAACGTCCTCAAAGACGTTTGGGGCGAATAAGCCGCCAGTAACCGTCTTCCGACCCCTGCCACCGGCGCAGGGGCAGCCAACCAAATTTTCTGGAGTTGAGTTTCCATGGCCAAGATCGCCCCGCAATTGCCTATCGAAGTCGACAGCGAGACCGGTGTCTGGACCAGCGATGCCCTGCCGATGCTCTACGTACCGCGGCATTTTTTCGTCAACAACCACATGGGCATCGAGGAAGTGCTGGGCGCTGAAGCCTATGCCGAGATCCTCTACAAGGCCGGCTACAAATCCGCCTGGCACTGGTGCGAGAAGGAAGCCGAATGCCACGGCCTGGAAGGCGTGGCGGTGTTCGAGCACTACATGAAGCGCCTGTCGCAACGCGGCTGGGGCCTGTTCAAGATCCAGGACATCGACCTGGAAAAAGGCACCGCCAGCGTCAAGCTCGAACACTCGGCATTCGTCTATGTGTACGGCAAGGTCGGGCGCAAGGTCGACTACATGTTCACCGGCTGGTTCGCCGGGGCCATGGACCAGATTCTTGCCGCCCGCGGCAGCTCCATGCGTACGGTCGCCGAGCAGGTCTACGGCGGTTCGGAAGAAGGCCACGACGACGGCCTGTTCATCGTCAAGCCGCTGTAAGTCGAGGATCTCGTCATGGCTTTCGAAGCAATGTTCCAGCCGATCCAGATCGGCAAACTGACCATCCGCAACCGCGTATTGAGCACTGCGCACGCTGAGGTCTACGCCACCGACGGCGGCATGACCACCGCGCGCTACATCAAATACTACGAGGAGAAAGCCAAGGGCGGCCTGGGCCTGGCGATCTGTGGCGGCTCCTCGGTGGTGGCCATCGACAGCCCGCAGGAATGGTGGGCCTCGGTGAACCTGTCCACCGACCGCATCATCCCGCACTTCCAGAACCTGGCCGACGCCATGCACAAGCACGGCGCCAAGATCATGATCCAGATTACCCACATGGGGCGGCGCTCGCGCTGGGACGGCTTCAACTGGCCGACCCTGATGTCGCCCTCGGGTATTCGTGAACCGGTGCACCGCGCGACCTGCAAGACCATCGAGCCGGAGGAGATCTGGCGGGTGATCGGCAACTACGCGCAAGCCGCGCGCCGGGCCAAAGAAGGCGGCCTGGACGGCGTCGAGTTGTCGGCCGTGCACCAGCACATGATCGACCAGTTCTGGAGCCCGCGGGTCAACAAGCGTACCGACGAATGGGGCGGCAGCTTCGAAGGGCGGATGAAGTTCGGCCTGGAAGTGCTCAAGGCCGTGCGTGCCGAAGTCGGCCCGGATTTCTGCGTCGGCATGCGTATCTGTGGTGACGAATTCCATCCCGATGGCCTCAGCCACGAGGACATGAAGGAAATCGCCAGGTACTACGACGCCACCGGCATGCTCGACTTCTTCGGGGTGATCGGTTCGGGCTGCGATACCCACAACACCCTGGCCAACGTTATCCCCAACATGAGTTATCCACCGGAGCCGTTCCTGCACCTGGCGGCCGGGATCAAGGAAGTGGTCAAGGTTCCGGTGCTGCACGCGCAGAACATCAAGGACCCGAACCAGGCCACGCGCATTCTCGAAGGCGGCTATGTCGACATGGTCGGCATGACCCGCGCGCACATCGCCGACCCGCACCTGATCGCCAAGATCAAGATGGGCCAGGTCGACCAGATCAAACAGTGCGTCGGTGCCAACTACTGCATCGACCGCCAGTACCAGGGCCTGGATGTGCTGTGCATCCAGAACGCCGCGACTTCCCGTGAATACATGGGCGTGCCGCACATCATCGAAAAAACCACCGGGCCCAAGCGCAAGGTGGTGGTGGTTGGCGCAGGCCCAGCGGGGATGGAAGCGGCGCGGGTCTCGGCCGAGCGTGGTCATGACGTCACCCTGTTCGAGAAGAAGGACGCTATCGGCGGGCAGATCAGCATCGCCGCCAAGGCACCGCAACGCGATCAGATTGCCGGTATCACCCGCTGGTACCAGCTTGAGCTGGCGCGCCTGAAGGTCGACCTGCGCCTGGGCACCGCTGCCGATATCGACACCATCAAGGACCTGCGTCCAGATGTGATCGTGCTGGCGGTGGGCGGTCATCCGTTCCTCGAGCAGAACGAGCACTGGGGCGCCGCCGAAGGGCTGGTGGTCAGCAGCTGGGACGTGCTCGACGGCAAGGTGGCGCCGGGCAAGAACGTGCTGGTCTACGACACCATTTGCGAATTCACCGGGATGTCGGTGGCCGACTTCCTTGCCGACAAAGGCAGCCAGGTCGAGATCGTCACCGACGACATCAAGCCGGGCGTGGCCATTGGTGGTACCTCGTTCCCGACCTACTACCGCAGCATGTACCCCAAGGAAGTGATCATGACCGGCGATCTTGCGCTGGAGAAGGTCTACCGCGAGGGCGACAAGCTGGTGGCGGTGCTGGAGAACGAATACACCGGCGCCAAAGAGGAGCGGGTGGTCGACCTAGTGGTGATCGAGAACGGCGTGCGGCCGGACGAAGCGCTCTACTACGGGCTCAAGGAAGGTTCGCGCAACAAGGGCCAGATCGATGTCGAGGCGTTGTTCGCGATCCAGCCGCAGCCGATCCTCAGTCAATCGGGCGAAGGCTACCTGCTGTATCGCATCGGTGACTGCGTGGCCCAGCGCAACACCCATGCGGCGATCTACGACGCCTTGCGCCTGTGCAAGGATTTCTGATCGCACAAGGCTTGCAACTACCCCTGTGGGAGCCGGCATTGCCGGCGATGGGATCAGCGCAATGTCTGTTGTTGCGCGGTGTTTGCATCGCTGGCAACGCCAGCTCCCACAGTGATCCCCTGGCAAGGCACTGAGGTGCCTTTTGGGAGCTTCCCATGTTGAACACCCTGATCCCCATCCTGCTGTTCGCCGCCCTGGGCCTTGCCGTCCTCGGCGCGCTGCGACGTGTGCGGATGTGGCGCCAAGGCCGGCCATCCAAGGTCGACCTGCTCGGCGGCCTGCTGGCCATGCCGCGGCGCTATATGGTCGACCTGCACCACGTGGTCGCCCGCGACAAATACATGGCCAACAGCCACGTCGCCACCGCCGGGGGCTTTGTGCTGGCAGCGGTGCTGGCGATCCTGGTGCATGGCTTCGGCCTGCATAACAAGATCCTCGGCTATGCCTTGCTGCTGGCCACGGTGCTGATG
Source organism: Pseudomonas putida (assembly GCF_028682475.1). Lineage (GTDB taxonomy): Bacteria > Pseudomonadota > Gammaproteobacteria > Pseudomonadales > Pseudomonadaceae > Aquipseudomonas > Aquipseudomonas putida_AG. The sequence goes on along the minus strand of NZ_JANHLE010000016.1, from coordinate 7,032 downwards.
TTTGCCGGTGCGCTGTTCGTCTACAAACGCCGGCTCAATCCACCTTCGCGGCTGTCGAAAGGGCCGTGGATGCGTCTGCCGAAAAGCCTGCTGGTGTTCGCCGCCAGCTTCTTTGTCGCGACCTTGCCGGTGGCTGGCATCTTGCCGGAAGGTTTCGGTGGCTGGCTGCTGGTGGCCTTGCTCGGTCTTGGTGTGCTCTGGGGTGTGTCCGAGCTGTTCTTAGGCATGACCTGGGGCGGGCCGATGAAGCACGCCTTTGCCGGCGCCCTGCACCTGGCCTGGCACCGCCGCGCCGAGCGTTTCGACGGTGGCCGTTCCACCGGCCTCAAACCGCTGGACCTGGAAGATCCGCAGGCATTGCTGGGCGTTGAGAAACCCAAGGATTTCACCTGGAACCAGTTGCTCGGCTTCGACGCCTGCGTGCAGTGCGGCAAGTGCGAAGCTGCCTGCCCGGCCTTTGCCGCCGGACAGCCGCTGAACCCGAAAAAACTCATCCAGGACATGGTCGTCGGCCTGGCCGGTGGTACCGATGCCAGGTTCGCTGGCAGCCCGTACCCCGGCAAGCCCATCGGCGAGCATGGCGGCAACCCGCACCAGCCTATCGTCAACGGCCTGGTCGATGCCGAAACCCTGTGGTCCTGCACCACCTGCCGCGCCTGCGTGGAGGAGTGCCCGATGATGATCGAGCACGTCGATGCCATCGTCGACATGCGCCGCCACCTGACCCTGGAAAAAGGCGCCACGCCAAACAAGGGCGCCGAGGTACTGGACAACCTGATCGCCACCGACAACCCGGGTGGCTTCGCCCCGGGCGGGCGGATGAATTGGGCTGCGGACCTCAACCTGAACCTGCTCGGCGAGACCAAGAGCACAGACGTGCTGTTCTGGGTCGGCGACGGCGCCTTCGACATGCGCAACCAGCGCACCCTGCGCGCCTTCGTCAAAGTGCTGAAAGCGGCCCAGGTGGACTTTGCCGTGCTCGGTCTTGAAGAGCGCGACAGTGGTGATGTGGCCCGGCGCCTGGGCGATGAAGCAACCTTCCAGCAACTGGCCAGACGCAATATCCAGACCATGGCCAAGTACAGCTTCAAGCGCATCGTCACCTGCGATCCGCACAGCTTCCATGTGCTCAAGAACGAATATGGCGCCTTCGGTGGTGAATATCGGGTGCAACACCACAGCACCTACATCGCCGAACTGATCGGCGCCGGCGCGCTGAACCTGGGGCAACACAAGGGTGGCAGCGTCACCTATCACGACCCGTGCTACCTGGGCCGTTACAACGGTGAGTACGAGGCGCCGCGTGAGGTATTGCGGGCCCTGGGCATCGAAGTGAAGGAAATGCAGCGTTCGGGCTTCCGCTCGCGTTGCTGCGGCGGTGGCGGCGGTGCGCCGATCACCGACATTCCCGGCAAGCAGCGGATTCCCGACATGCGCATGGACGATATCCGCGAGACCGCCGCCGAGCTGGTTGCCGTGGGTTGTCCACAGTGCACGGCAATGCTCGAAGGGGTGGTCGAACCGCGCCCAATGATCAAGGACCTGGCCGAGCTGGTCGCCGATGCCCTGCTCGAAGAACAGGCCCCGGCGAGTAAACCTGCCCCGGCAAAGCGTGAACCTGCGGAGGTGCACTGATGAGCGACATTATCCGCCGTGACCCGCGCGCCGAGTGGATTGCCCGCAACCGCCTGCATCCGCTGCACGCGGCCATGCAACAGGGCCAGCAGCACAGCTGGATGGGCCCCAACGGCATCCTTCGCAAGAATCCCCATGGTGTCGGCTTTATCGGCCCCAACGGCATCAAACGCATCGACCGCAGTGGCGCCCAGCAAGGCACCAGCAACAAGCGCAGTGCCGCGGCGGTGGTGGAGTTGCCACTGCACCAGGTGCTGCAGCCGGCGTTTTACATCGCCGTGGTCCCGGACATGGTCGGTGGCCGCCTGGGCAGCCACGACCGCGATCTGCTCGGCCTGGCTCACAGCCTGGCCGGCAGTGACGGCGCGGTGCTGGCCGTGGTGTTTGGTGAACACAAGGAAAACAACTTTTCCACAGCCGGTGTCGATCGCTTGCTGGTCATCGAAGGTGACGAATTCGACGGTTATGCACCGGAGCAATTGGTGCAGGGCCTGCGCGCTGTGGATAACCAGTTCAGCCCGCGTCACTGGCTGCTGCCCGACAGCCGCAGCGGTGGCGGCGAACTGGGTCGGCGTTTTGCCGCAGCGATCAATGAGCGCCCGGCTACGCGCGTCTGGCAGGTTAAAGACGGGCAATGCAGCGGTCGCGCCGGTGCTGGCCAGCAGGACCTGATTCGCGGTCTGCCACGCTTGATCCTGGCGGCAGCCGAGTGCGCCGAGCCCGTCAGTGAAACCCGTCACGAAGCCTTGCCTGAGCAGTTATCCACAAATGTGGCGCGCAGCCTGCCACGTATCGAAGACCTCGGCCCGGTGGCCGTGGACCCGGCTGCGATTGCCATGGCCGAAGCCGAGTTCATTGTTTCCGGCGGCAACGGGGTCAAGGACTGGGAGCTGTTCCACCGCGCCACCGTGGCCCTCGGCGCCACCGAGGGGGCGTCGCGGGTGGCGGTGGATGACGGCTTCATGCCGCGTAATCGTCAGGTCGGTGCCACCGGCACCTGGGTGACCGCACGGGTCTATGTCGCTGTGGGTATCTCCGGGGCGATCCAGCACCTGCAGGGCATTGGCGCCTGCGACAAGGTGGTGGCGATCAACATGGACCCTGGCTGCGACATGATCAAACGTGCCGATCTGTCGGTGATTGGCGACAGCGCCGCGATCCTTCAGGCGCTGATCGAGGCTGTGGAAAACTATCGCAACGACGCCAAGCGCGACGCGGCATAAGGGCAGGGGACAACTATGAACACCAAGGTCATCAGTCTGGTTTCGATCGGTGCCCACCCCAGCTCCGGCCGCACCCGGCGTGCCGAGCAGGACGCAAGGGCAGTGGAGCTGGGCCTTCAACTGGCTGGGGATGACTTGCAGGTGCTGCATGCCGGCGATCCTCAGGAGCCGGCGTTGCGCGCCTACCTGGGCATGGGCCTGGAACAGCTGGATGTACTTGAACAACCGCCCGGCGCCGATGCCCTGGGGGTACTGGGGGATTACCTGCGTGATGCCGGGGCCCATCTGGTGCTGACCGGTAGCCAGGCGGAAACCGGCGAAGGTTCGGGCATGCTGCCGTTCCTGCTGGCCGAGCGCCTGGGTTGGCCACTGGTAGTGGGTCTGGCCGAGGTGGAATCTATCCACAATGGCGTAGCCCAGGTGCTGCAGGCGCTGCCGCGAGGCCAGCGGCGCCGCCTCAAGGTGCGCTTGCCGTTGCTGGCCACTGTGGATAACGCCGCACCCAAGCCACGCCAAAGCGCTTTTGGCCCGGCCCGGCGTGGTGTGTTGGCCGCCCGCCAGGTACAGATTGTCGAAGACGAGTTATTCACCAGCGCCGAACTGCAACCGGCCAAACCGCGGCCCAAGCGCTTGAAAGTGATCAAGGCCAAGAGCGGTGCCGACCGCATGAAAGCGGCCACGGCCAAGGCCAGTGGCGGCGGTGGACAAGTGCTCAAGGATGTCAGCCCGCAAGCGGGTGCCGAGGCCATCCTCAAATTGCTGGTGGAAGAGGGTGTGCTGCGCTGATCAGTTGCTCACAAAGTCTGTTGGCCGATCTGTGGATAAAGTGTTTGTGTATGGCTGCAGGGCACGCATGGCGTGCCTTTCGGCGTTATGGTCAAAAAATGATCAAGCTAAGTGACGGATTTTTCGGGGTTTTCTCTCACAGCCTGGGTTGATATTGCCCACAATCGCTGTTGGCGGGTCTGTGGATAATATGTTTGCCCATGGCTGAGAGGCCCGTGTGGCAAGGGCTGCATTCGATTGATCAAAAAACACACAATAGCTGCCTTTATGGCCTACAGAGCCCCGCAAATCTGCTGTCTGAAGCCTTATCCACAAGCGTTTTCAACTGCCGGGACTTTTGCACACAAAGTCTGTTGGCGTCTCTGTGGATAAGGTGTTTGCCTTCCGCTGTGAGCCTTGTATTTAAAGGGTTACAGAGAATTGATCAATTAATGATCAATATTTTTTATGCGCAAAAACAACGACTTGCCCACATTAGCTGTGGGCTGTCCTGTGGATAAAGTGTTTGCTGTATGGACGGGGCCAGCAGGGCCGGGGGATTGCGCGGGGTGGTTAATAGTTGAACAGCATCGCGGGGCAAGCCCGCTCCCACCGGTTTTCACCATCCCCCGGTGAGAGCGGGCTTGCCCCGCGATCAGACTTTACTGCACAGCCACACCCTTGAGATAAGGCGCAGGCGCCGCCCCCAGATTGCTCAGCAAGCGCTCGCTGTACCAATCAACGAAGTTCACCACCCCGAACTCATAGGTCTTGGAGTACGGCCCAGGCTGATACGCCGTGGAGTTGATCCCGCGCTGGTTCTCTTCGGCCAGGCGCCGGTCCTGGTCGTTGGTGGCATCCCACACCTGACGCATGCGCTCGGGGTCGTAATCCACACCCTCGACCGCGTCCTTGTGCACCAGCCACTTGGTGGTGACCATGGTTTCCTGGGCGCTGATCGGCCACACGGTGAAAACGATCATGTGATCGCCCATGCAGTGGTTCCACGAGTGCGGCAGGTGCAGGATGCGCATCGAACCGAGGTCCGGGTTCTTGATCCGGCCCATCAGCTTCTGGCAGCCCTGCTTGCCGTCCAGGGTCATCGACACCGTACCCTTGAGCAGCGGCATGCGCACGATGCGGTTGCGCAGGCCGAAGCTGGCGTGGGCGTACGGAATCTTCTCGGCGTCCCAGGCCGCAGCCGAGGCCGCCACGTGATCCTTGAAGGCCTGGTCGGCACGCGGGTCGGTGACGTCGTCCCACTCCAGCAGGGTTTTCAGCAGTTCCGGGTGCGAACCGCTGCAGTGGTAGCACTCGCGGTTGTTTTCCAGCACCAGCTTCCAGTTGGCCTTTTCCATCAAGGTGGTTTGCACCGCCACCTTGGTGTTTTCCATGTCGTAGGGCTCCATGTAGTGAGCCAGGGTGGCGAGGAAGTCGTCGATGGCGGGTGGGTTCTCGGCCAGGCTGATGAAGATATAGCCGCCTGCGGTCTTCACATTGACCGGCTTGAGCCCGTACTGCTTCATATCGAAGTCGGCGCCCATCTCGGTGCCGGCGAACAGCAGGCGGCCATCGAGCTCGTAGGTCCACTGGTGGTAATGGCAGACCAGCTTGGCCACTTTGCCCTTGTCGCTGGTGCACAGCCGCGAACCGCGGTGACGACAGACGTTGTGGAAGGCATGCACTTGACCTTCGGCACCGCGCACCACGAGGATCGGGTTCTTGCCGATCTGCAGGGTGAGGAAGTTGCCCTTGGCCGGGATTTCACAGGTCATCCCGGCGATCAGCCATTCCTTCTGGAAGATTTCTTCCATATCGATCTGGAACAGGCGTTCGTCGCAATAGAACGGCTGTGGCAGCGAGTAGGTCCGCTCGCGGCTCTGCAGCATCTCGGCAGTCGCCTTGCGCGCAGGTTCCAGTGGATCGCCCAGACTCAAAGTTGCGGTGACGTCCATCGTTCAGGTCCTCATGGCCAGTGCTTGTGGCCGGTGAAAGTGGCTAATCATTGTTATCGCGACGCAAGGCTGAATAACAGCAGGATCATGTGCGATGGAGTGTGCGTTCGAAGCCGCCGCGAACCATATCCATGGGCGACATGATCAGATCCGTTTCCGACGCGCCAGCCCTTGTGGCAGGGGGCTGGTCGCGATAAGCACGCCGATGTCGCGGATAGGAAAGTGTCCGCCGTGCAGCTTGAGCAGAATCGCAAGCATCAGGCCGCAGTCGGCCGTGGAGACGAGCATGTCCAATTTCCTCAATCCGGTCAGCACCCAGACCTGGGCCAACGGCCGCCATATCGTCCGTTGCGTCAAGGTGATCCAGGAAACCTGGGATGTGCGCACCTTCTGCTTCATGGCCGACCAGCCGATCATGTTCTTCTTCAAGCCCGGGCAGTTCGTGACCCTGGAGCTGGAGATCGACGGCGAGCCGATCATGCGCTCGTACACCATCTCCAGCTCGCCTTCGGTGCCGTACAGCTTCTCGGTGACGATCAAGCGGGTGCCGGGTGGCAAGGTCTCCAACTGGCTGCACGACACCCTGCACGAAGGCCAGGAGCTGGCCGTGCATGGCCCGGTCGGGCTGTTCAACGCCATGGACTTCCCCAGCCCCAAGGTGCTGTACCTCAGTGGTGGCGTCGGCATCACCCCGGTGATGTCCATGGCCCGCTGGTTCTACGACACCAACGGCAATGTCGACATGGTGTTTGTGCACAGCGCGCGCTCGCCGAAAGACATCATCTATCACCGCGAGCTGGAGCACATGGCGTCGCGGATCGATAACTTCAGCCTGCACATCATTTGTGAGAAGCACGGCCTGGGCGAGCCCTGGGCGGGCTATCGCGGCTACCTGAACCAGAAGCTGATGGAGTTGATTGCCCCGGACTACATGGAACGGGAAATCTTCTGCTGCGGTCCGACGCCGTACATGCATGCGGTCAAGCGCCTGCTCGAAGGCAGCGGTTATGACATGAGCCGCTATCACGAGGAGTCGTTCGGTGCGACCCCGGCCGAGGTCAAGGCCGACGCTGTCGAACTTGCCGAGCAAGCGGCCGATGCGCCGGAAGTGGACAATGCCGACCTGCATCAGGTGGAGTTCACCACGGCCGGCAAGAGTATTCGTGTGGCGCCGGGTGAGACCGTGCATGCCGCAGCGGCCAAGCTTGGCCTGATGATTCCCAAAGCCTGCGGCATGGGCATCTGCGGCACCTGCAAGGTGCTCAAGCTGGGCGGCGAGGTGGAGATGGAGCACAACGGCGGCATCACCGATGATGACGTCGCCGAAGGCTATATCCTGTCGTGCTGCAGCGTGCCCAAGGGCGACGTGCGGATCGAGTATTGAGTTGACCGGATTTCGCGGGTGTACAACCGGAGACATCCTTTACACAGTAAACCGGAGACATGGTTTACAC
>NZ_JANHLE010000158.1 GCF_028682475.1 Pseudomonas putida | reverse complement strand
GTCAATGTCTATGCGCGGGCCTTCATCGACATGAAGGATGCACTGGGCACGCCGCTTTATGAAAAGCACCAGCGCACCCTCAACAAGCTCAGCGTGCAGAGCTGGGAGACGCTGCACGGCAAGGAGCTGGGCCAGCGGGGCATCGATGACCTGGTCGATCGCGCCGCGATGGAAGCCTTCGTCATGGCCGAGCAGAACCTG
>NZ_JANHLE010000157.1 GCF_028682475.1 Pseudomonas putida | reverse complement strand
GTGGCCGAACAAGTCGATGTGGCAAAGAAACTGGCAGAGTTGAGCCGTTTCACCATCAGTGCCTTCAGCGCACCGGAAAGCCTGGCCGGGGTCAATGTGCTGAGCAATCAGTTCCACCTCCTGATGGCCGAACGCCTGCCCAACTACAACAAGCTGAATACGCAGTTCATGGGTTTGCAGAGCATGTTGGAGGAGGCCTACA
>NZ_JANHLE010000156.1 GCF_028682475.1 Pseudomonas putida | reverse complement strand
TGCTGACAACAAGGCGCCGGTGTTCAACTATAAATGGCGCGAAGACTATAAGCCCGACGCCGAAATTGCTGTCTATCGAACCCGTAATGGCTGCCCGCTGGTGATCAATCATATCGAGCTGGAAATCAACGCTACTTATGGTAAAGATCGCGGAGATTTCGGTAGTGACAATGCTGGAGTTGGAATTCGTTACGAGATAGACGAACAG
>NZ_JANHLE010000155.1 GCF_028682475.1 Pseudomonas putida | reverse complement strand
CAACAACAGCGAGCTGCGTAAGTTCTTCCCACTTAAATGCATAGTAATGGTATTGGGTATGCATTTCCCGATAGTTCTTTGAGCATGCCATCGAAAGATATGTCAAACCCACTCCACCAGGACCTATCACTGCACCAAGCAAGAACGACGGATCAATGGTTGCCATGAAAACAAAAAAAACAGCCGTTATCCCTGCAAGCCATTTCAAAAATGTCAG
>NZ_JANHLE010000154.1 GCF_028682475.1 Pseudomonas putida | reverse complement strand
CCCCAAACGGCGCTATGGCAAGAGTGCCACGCAGATGCGTGAAGCCAACGAGCCCAATCAGACGTGGTGCGCGGATTACAAAGGTCAGTTCAAAATGCTGGACGGCCAGTGGTGCTTCCCACTGACGGTCACCGATCATGCCTCGCGGATGATTCTGGCTTGTCGCGCCCATGCCAATGTCATGACCCAGCCCGTTCGTCAGACGTTTGAGCGGTTGTTCGAGGAGTT
>NZ_JANHLE010000153.1 GCF_028682475.1 Pseudomonas putida | reverse complement strand
CACAAAGGGACTTTCAACGAAACTGGGGAGAGTGAGTTCTACGGTCAGTGCCAATGGCTGTTTCGAACAGTCGGACTTAATCGTCGTATTGTGAAGCTCCTTGACTGCAAAGGTATGGATGCACAGGGCACCCTGAGCCGCTACCGTCCTGCAGCGGCTTTCACCCCTGATCAATTGCCGGGTAAAACCGTGCGGATGAAGATCAGATTAGCCGAAGAAGAACGGCCAGGTTGGGGC
>NZ_JANHLE010000152.1 GCF_028682475.1 Pseudomonas putida | reverse complement strand
CTGGGTGTAAGTTAAATCCGCTGGGCGAAGGTTATATACGGGTCCGCCGGGCAACTCTCCGAGCTGCTTCGGATCGACCCAGTTGCCATCAAGAAACTGGTCGTAAAAATTATTCTCCGTGGCATACAGCCGATCTTTAGAGAAATAGCGCTTCTCGACTATTGCCGGTTGCAAGGTCAGTTCTTTGCCCGCCAGTGCTGCCGGCAGCTGGATTTGTACCCAGAACCCCAGACACTTTTTCGGGGT
>NZ_JANHLE010000151.1 GCF_028682475.1 Pseudomonas putida | reverse complement strand
CTGAGTCACTGGCATGCGCGCCTGCAAAGCATCCGCGACGATCGCCTCAAACTGTTCACCGCCGGCCTGTTCCACCGTGCGGCCTGGTACTACGACTTCACCCTCGATGAACAGATCAAGCACCGCCTGGAAACCGAGTTCGTCTGCGTGGCGGCGATGTGCGCGGACCAACAAGCCACGGAAAAACTGGCCGCCTACCTGGAGTCCGACCTGCTGACGGTAGTGCCCGGGCTCGACACCCTGACT
>NZ_JANHLE010000150.1 GCF_028682475.1 Pseudomonas putida | reverse complement strand
GGTCAGGGTGTCGAGCCCGGGCACGACCGTCAGCAGGTCGGACTCCAGGTAGGCGGCCAGTTTTTCCGTGGCTTGTTGGTCCGCGCACATCGCCGCCACGCAGACGAACTCGGTTTCCAGGCGGTGCTTGATCTGGTCATCGAGGGTGAAGTCGTAATACCAGGCCGCACGGTGGAACACGCCGGCGGTGAACAGCTTGAGGCGATCGTCGCGGATGCTTTGCAGGCGCGCATGCCAGTGACTCAA
>NZ_JANHLE010000015.1 GCF_028682475.1 Pseudomonas putida | reverse complement strand
AAAGCTGGCACGAGTCGCCTTCGCCCTGCTTAAAAGCCAGGGCGAATACATCTCAAAGGGGGCTAAAGTGCCTTGCCCTCAACCATAGAATCTCCCACATCAGACAAGTGCAAGACAGTTGACCCTACAGAGGGTCGCCGATCAGGCGTAGTAATCGACCGCGCTGGAGCCGACCACAGCCTGCTGCTCGACCGGGGCAGTGCTTGCAGCAACCTCACCCTCTTCGCCCGCCGCATTGCGCCGCGCCGCCACACCGCTCAAACGCGGCGAGTCAGGGTTGCCCTGCTGATGCTGCTGGCCACGCGATTGATCGGCGACATTCACATCCGGCTGTCCGAGCCCTTGCTGGGCGAACATTTCCTTGAGGCGGTGCACCTGGTTTTCCAGTGCTTCACGAACGCCGACATGACCACTGGTGAAGGTGATCTGCGCCTGCTGCTCAGGCGCGAGGTTGACGCGGATGTCCAGGCGCCCCAGCTCTGCCGGCTCCAGCTGGATGTCGGCCGACTTGAGGCTCTGGCTGGACAGGTACATCACCCGGTTGACCAGGCCCTCGGTCCAGCCACCCTGGTTCATCGCCAAGGGCTGATGCAAGGGCGCCGCTGCCAGCGGCACGGTATTGGCGGTTTTTGCCGTGGCCGCCTGGGTCAGAGTGCTCAGACGCTCGGCGAAGTTATCCACCCGGGTGTCACTGGCAGCACTCTTGAGATCCTTGAGGCCATCATCGAGCAACCCGGAAAACGCTTTCTCACCCGACTCGCCCTGTTCAGCATCAGCACCCGGCTTATCGAGCAGTGCCGCCAGGGTATTGACGGCAGGCTGGGTTGGCGCCGCTTCAGGCTGTGCTGTCGCCGGTTTAGTGGCGGCATGCGCCGAGGTGGTTCCCTTCGCCTGCGCACTCTGCTCAAGCGCCATGCGCAAGGCTGGCAGGTCGGCGAGCGGATCGGCTTCAGGATCGAATTCAGGCGCTGCCGCTGGGAGGGGAGCTGCCGGCACAGCCTGGGCTTGTAGCTGCGCCGCCTGGACAACCGGCGCCACCGCCTCGGCCTGAGCCTGAATCAACTGGGCGCCAGGCTGTGCATCGGTGACTTGACCGGCCACCAGATTGGGATCGAGCAGCGTCGGATCTGTACCTTCGCCGTCAACGGCCAGCGTGCTGTCCTGATCCTCTGGCAACGCATTGCCGCTGTCGGCAAGCTTCGGCTTTTCAGCGGCAGCGCCTTTGCCGCCGGCAACGTCTTTCCCGGCCGGGACGCCCTTGTCGCGATTCAGGCTGTCGGCAGCCGCAGACGGCTTTTCCCGCGACTGCTGCGCATACACACTGGAAAAGCCCGAGGCCTTGTCGTTCGCCGTCTGCAGCGGTTTGTCCGACGGGCTGGAGGCAGCGCGCGAAGCCTTTGTCGCAGCACTGACCTGCAGCAATGGATTGGAAGCGACCGGCATGTAGGGTTCTCCGCGACAGAGGGTCTGGAAGGTTGATTAGCGTAGATTTAGCAAGAGTCGCGCCAAGTCCGACGAAACAGCCTTAACCAATCAACACACGCTGACGCTCTTCGGTATACAAGATACGAACAGCCTCATACTCACGGTCGATCTGATTGATCAGAACCTCTATGTCATTCAGCGGTGGTTGCTTGACGCGCTCCTCCAGCTGCCTGCACAGCTCGGCCAGCGCTTTGGCGCCCATGTTGCTGCTGCTGCCCTTGAAGCTGTGCGCGGCATAGCCGAGCTCTTCAGGACTGGTCGCCTGATGCAACTGGCTGAGGCGCATTTCGGAGTCTTTGAGAAAGGTATCAAGCAATATCAGGTAGTCATCTTCCATGACCTCCTGCAAGCCGCTTAACACTTCATGATCGATGTGGATATTGGACACTTGCTCACTCCTTGATCAAGCTGGATTATGCCAGAGCCTCCCAGGCGAACTCCACGCATACGCGGCGCCCCTCGTCAGCCCACTCGGCATGCCGGCTCAGCCGACGTATCAGGTTCAGTCCGCGCCCATACAAGCCCTGCTCCACCAGCGGACGGGCGAGCACTGTACCGACATTGAAGCCTTTGCCGCTATCTTCGACCTCAATGCATAGACGCCCGCCCACACCTTGTGGTTCAACACGCAACCGTATTCGAATATAGCCGCTGCTCAGCGCCTGCAAACGTTCATTGCGCTGCCGGTAGTATTCGCCGAACCCCTGGGCATCGCGCTTGAGCCCTGAATCAAGCCCCAACACCCCATGCTCCAGGGCATTGGAATACAGCTCGCTCAGAACACTGTGCAACGCCCCGCTCTGGGCGCGCAGACCATGTATCTCCTGTAGCAGTTGCAACAGATACGGTAACGGATTGAAGCGCTTGAGCGTCTCGGCGCGAAACTCGAACTGCAGCGACCAGTCCAGCGGCACGGATTGCCCGCTGTCAGAATAGATCACTGGCGGTGGCGCCAATGCATCCGGCTCGACAACCGCAATCTCCAGCAGACTCACATCGTCACGCGAGCGCCCGCGAAATGCCTCCAGTGCCTGATTGATTTCCTCGAACAAACGATCTGGCTGGCGATTATCGCCAAGCACCCGAAGCAGGCGCTCGACCCCGAACAGCCGCTCACGCTCGTCACTGGTATCCACCACGCCGTCGGACAGCAGCAACAGACGCTCGCCCAGCGCCAGGGGCAGAACCTGCGTCGAATCGTCGAAGCGCTCCGGCGCCAACACACCCAGCGGCAAGTGCCGGGACACCAACGGCAATGGCGCACCACCGTCAGCAGACAGCAGGTAACCATCAGGCATGCCGCCGTTCCACACCTCGACCATGCGCCGCTGGAAACTCAGGTTGAGCAGCAGCGCACAACAGAACATGTCCACCGGCAGGATGCGCTTGAGCTTGGCATTCATCTCGCGCAGGGTTTCGGCCAGGCCATAGCCCTTGGCCGTCATGCCATAAAAAACCTCCGCCAGCGGCATCGCACCAACGGCGGCGGGCAAACCATGCCCGGTGAAGTCGCCCAGCAGCACATGCATGTCACCGGAGGGCGTGAACGCCGCCAGCAGCAGATCACCGTTGAACAGCGCATAAGGTGATTGCAGGTAGCGGATATTGGGGGCGTTCAGGCAACCGGCGTGGGCGACTTTGTCGAACACCGCCTTGGCCACCCTTTGTTCATTGAGCAGATGATGGTGATGGCCGGCGATCTGGTCACGCTGCTCGAGCACCGTGGCCTGCAAGCGGCGCAGGCGATCCATGGCCTTGATCTTGGCAGACAGGATCACCGGGCTGTAGGGCTTTGCCAGAAAATCGTCGCCACCCGCCTCCAGACAGCGCACCAGCGCTTCGTCTTCACTGAGCGAGGTCAGAAAGATGATCGGCACCAATGCCTCACCGGCCAGCAGCTTGATCTGCCGCGCCGCCTCGAAACCGTCCATGACCGGCATCAGCGCGTCGAGCAACACCAGTTGCGGGCGCTGCTCAGCGAACAAGGCTACCGCCTGCTCGCCGTTTTCAGCGGTGAGCACGGCGTGACCCTGCCTGCTGACGATTCGCGCCAGCAGCAGACGATCCGCTGCACTGTCTTCGGCGATGAGCACGGTCAGGCGTGACTCAGGCATGGTCTGGATCAACTGATGTCGAACAATTTGTCGAAGTTGGAGATTGCGAGGATCTTGCGCACATCCGAGCTGGTGTTGACCACCCGGATCTCGGCGCCGTCACCGCCGACATGATCGCGCAGCATCAACAGCATGCCGAGCGCCGAGCTGTCGAGGTAGGTGGCGTCCTTGAGATCGACCACCACCGACTCAGGGTGATTGCGCTCATAGGCCGCACGAAATTCCTGATGTTTGCCAAAGTCAAAGCGCCCCTTGACCTGGATCGTCAGCTTTTTCCCATCCTGGGAAATCTCAGCACTCACTGCCATGTTGGCGATTCCTTCCATTACGACGATTGCAGACACCAGGAAGGTTTAGCAGCCCGCCGACCCCGGGGCAAGCCTCCCCGGTCAAAGGCTGACTCAATAGCGATCATGCCGCGGCAGGCGCTGGGACAACTCGTCGAGCAGTTTTTGCTCGCGCTTGTCTTCGATCATCCGCGCCTCGTCGATATAACGCTGGACCAGCTTGCGCAACCCTTCGACCCGGGCATAGGCCTGCTGCCAGGTGCCACGGGCGTTGTTGAGGTTGTTCTGATGCCAGGCCAGACTCTGGCGCTGCTGGGTCATGGCACTCTCCAACTGCCCGAGAAAGCGCTGGTAGTTGACCAGCCAGCTACCGGACACACCCTGCCCGCCGCGGTCGATCCATTGCAGTTGGTAGTCTTCACGAAAGCGGTCGAGTTCGGCGAGCTTGGCCTGCGCCAGATTCACCTGCTGCTGGAACTGCCCCAGGCGCTGGGCAGCCTGACGCTCGGCATTTTCGGCCATTTCCACCACAGGGGTCAGACGCGCGGCACGACTGGGCTGGGCCATGGTCTATCAGCCCGCGTCGGTTTTGGGCTGGGCGAACACACTGGCCAGGTGCTCACGACTCTGCTGCATACCCACATTGTCGTTCAGGCCCTGGCGGAGGAAATGCACCAGCTTCGGCTGCAGCGCGATGGCCAGGTCAGTTTCGGCATCACCGCCGGCCACGTAAGCGCCAACACTGATCAGGTCGCGACTCTGCGACAGGCGCGACCACAGCTGCTTGAACTGTTGTGCCTCGCGCATCTGGTCAGGGCTGACCACCTGGGGCATGACCCGACTGATCGAAGCTTCGATATCGATGGCCGGGTAATGCCCTTCTTCCGCCAGGCGCCGGGAGAGCACGATATGCCCGTCGAGCACGCCGCGCGCCGAGTCGGCGATCGGATCCTGCTGGTCGTCGCCCTCGGACAGCACGGTATAGAACGCGGTAATCGAACCACCGCCCGCCTCGCCGTTACCGGCTCGCTCCACCAGCTTGGGCAACTTGGCAAACACCGACGGCGGATAACCCTTGGTCGCGGGGGGTTCGCCGATGGCCAGGGCGATTTCCCGCTGGGCCTGGGCAAAACGGGTCAGCGAATCCATCAGCAACAGGACGTTCTTGCCCTTGTCGCGAAAGTATTCGGCAATCCGCGTGCAATACATGGCGGCACGCAGGCGCATCAACGGCGCATCGTCAGCCGGCGATGCCACGACCACCGAGCGTTTGAGGCCCTCGGTGCCGAGAATATGCTCAATGAACTCCTTGACCTCACGGCCCCGCTCGCCGATCAGGCCGACCACGATGATGTCGGCCTCGGTGAAGCGGGTCATCATCCCCAGCAGCACACTCTTACCCACGCCGGTACCGGCGAACAGGCCCAGGCGCTGACCACGCCCTACGGTCAACAGGCCGTTGATGCTGCGGATACCGACATCCAGCGGGACACTGATCGGGTCGCGATTGAGCGGGTTGATGGTCGGCCCGTCCATCGGCACCCAGTCTTCGGCCTTCATCCCGCCCTTGCCATCCAGCGCCCGGCCAGCACCATCGAGGACCCGGCCGAGCATGCTCATGCCCATCGGCAGACGACCGTTGTCAGCCAATGGCACGACCCGCGCCCCAGGCGCGATCCCGGCGACACTGCCGACCGGCATAAGAAACACTTTGCTGCCGGCGAAGCCCATGACTTCCGCCTCGACCCGCACCGGGTGGTAGCTGTCGTCGTTGATCACTACGCAGCGACTGCCAATCGCGGCACGCAGGCCTTCGGCTTCCAGGGTCAAGCCGACCATGCGCAACAGACGACCCTCGACGACGGGCTGGGCAGGCAGCTTTATCGTGTCGGCGTAGGTGCCCAGGCGCTTGCCGAAACTGGTGCGCTCAAGACGCATGGGTGTCGTCCAGATCGACCGTCAGATCGGGCGCCGCAGGATGCAGGCCCTGGTCGTGCAATTGATCGAACAGTTGCGCCAGGGCCTTGTCGATACGGGTTTCCATGGTTGCATCGATGCGGCTGTGGTCGGTTTCGATGCGGCAGCCACCCGGCAGCAGCGCCTCGTCTTCGAGCAGTTTCCAGCGCTCTTCGTGGCGCTCGCGCAAGGCCTTGGCCTGCTCGAAGTCCTGCGGGTTGATATGGATACGGATGTTGTCGGCGCCCATGGGCAGCAGTTTCAACGCTTCGCGCAAAACCTGAGCGATCTGGCTGGAGTCGCTGCGCAGCTCACGGCCGATGACTTCACGGGCCATGTGCGCGACCAGGTTGACCAGGGCTTTCTCGATCTGGCTGTCCTGCTCGGCAATCGGCTCTAGGAGGTTGCCCATCAGCTGTTCGAGGCTGGCCAGTTTGGCTGCCAACACGACCTCAGCTTCCTGGCGGACCTTGAGCTGGGTGCTGTGAAAGCCTTCACGCTCACCGGTGGCAAAGCCTTCGTTGTAGGCTTCCTGACGAATGCTTTCGAGCTCTTCGAGGGTCAGCGGCTGCACTTCTTCGAGCGGCACTTCCTCGACTTCTTCCTGAACCACTTCAGGTTCGGGCTCCGGCTCAGGTTCGGGCTCCGGGTCGAAGCTGGGCAGCGCCCAGCGATTGAAGGCCTCGACTTGATCGGCGCGAATCAGCTCACTCAGGTGCTCGTTGGTTGACATGATTGCACGCACTCATAAAACAGTTCTGTGGGAGCTGGCTTGCCAGCGATGCGGACACCTCGCCCCCAGGGTTACTGCGTCGATTCCATCGCTGGCAAGGCCAGCTCCCACAGGAGCCGTTGCCAACCATGAGATCCGCTTAGATCATCTCTTCGCCGCCCTTGCCACCGAGCACGATCTCTCCGGCTTCGGCCATACGGCGGGCGATGGTGAGGATTTCCTTTTGCGCCGTCTCGACATCGCTGACCCGTACCGGCCCTTTGGCCTCCAGGTCGTCGCGCAGCAGTTCCGAGGCACGCTTGGACATGTTCTTGAAGATCTTGTCCTTGACCTTCTCGTCGGCGCCCTTGAGGGAGACCACCAGCACGTCGGAGGAGACCTCGCGCAGCAGCGCCTGGATCCCGCGATCGTCGACATCGGCGAGGTTGTTGAAGACGAACATCAAGTCTTCGATCTGCTCGGAGAGGTCGCCATCGATGTCGCGGATCGCGTCCATCAGCTGGCCTTCCACGGAGCTGTCGAGGAAGTTCATGATATCGGCAGCACGCTTGATACCACCCAGGGTGGTACGCGCAGCGTTGGAGTTGCCGGAGAACTGTTTCTCGAGGATCTGGTTGAGTTCCTTGAGCGCCGCCGGTTGCACGGTGTTGAGCGAGGAGACGCGCAGGATGATGTCCAGGCGCACCTTGTGGTCGAAGTTGCCGAGCACTTCACCGGCCTGATCAGGGTCCAGGTAAGCAACAACAATGGCCTGAATCTGCGGGTGCTCGTAACGGATGACATCGGCCACGGCGCGCGGCTCCATCCACTTGAGGCTGTCCAGGCCGCTGGTGTTGCCACCGAGCAGGATGCGGTCGATCAGGCCGTTGGCCTTGTCTTCACCCAGGGCCTGAGTGAGCATCTTGCGGATGTAGCCGTCGGAACCGACACCCAGGCTGGTCTGGTCGCCGACGATCTCGACGAACTCGCTCATCACCTGCTCGACCTGCTCGCGATGGACGTTGCCCATCTGCGCCATGGCCACGCCGACCCGCTGCACTTCCTTGGGCCCCATGTGGCGCAATACCTGGGCAGCGTCGGTTTCCCCCAGGGACAAGAGCAGGATTGCAGCCTTGTCGACCCGGGTCAGTTTCGCGGTAAGGGCTCGGTTATCACTCATCGGCGTTGATCCACTCTTTCACGACCTGGGCCACACGACCCGGATCTTCGGCCACCAGGCTCTTGATTGCGTTGAGCTGCGCATCGTAGCCCTCGCTCGGGCTCGGCAGCAGAATGCTTTGCGGACCACCCAGGCTCACGCGGTCGTTGGCCAGATCGCCATCCAGACCGAGCGCGCCCAGTTCCATGTCGCCATCGCTACCGGCGTTCTGTTTGCCATTGCCAGTGATGTTGTTGAGTACCGGGCGCAGCACGCCGAACACCAGCACGAGGATGAACAGTACCCCCATGACCTGCTTGATGATGTCCCAGAACCATGGCTGCGAGTAGAACGGAATCTCGGTGATCACCTCGCCACGGTCTGCGGCGAACGGTACGTTGATCACGCTGACACTGTCGCCACGGCTGGCGTCGAAGCCCACCGCGTCCTGCACCAGGCGGGTGAAGCGCGCGAGGTCTTCAGCACCCCAGGGCGCACGGGTGGTGTCACCGGTGGCCGGGTCGATCTTGACCTGGTCATCGACCACCACCGCCACCGACAGGCGGTTCAGACGGCCCTGCTGCTGACGGGTATGACTGATGGAGCGATCAAGCTCGAAGTTCTTGGTCGACTGCAGGCGCTTGTCCGCAGGATAAGGCGCAAGCATCGGCTGGCCGGTGGCCGGGTCCATGATCTGCTGGCCGTTGGCGTCGAGCAGCGGTTGACCCGGCTGGATGGCCGCCGCGGCGGTCTGTGCGCCACCGGTGGTTTGCGGTGCGGATGCCGGGCCAGGCGGCTGGTTGCTCAGGGCACCAGGCACACCTTGCGGGCCCATGCTGCTGGAGCGCTGTTCGTTGACCGACTGCTCGCTGCGCAGCGCCGGCTGATCCGGATTGAACTGTTCGGAGGTGGATTCGACGGCACTGAAATCGACATCGGCCGACACTTCAGCCTTGTAGCGATCATTGCCCAGCACTGGCTGCAGGATATTGTGCACGCGCTGGGTGAGCATGCCTTCCATGCGTCGGCTGTAATCGAACTGCTTGCCGGCCATGGTCAGTTCGGAGTTGTTGATCTGGTCGGAGAGCAGGTTGCCCTTCTGGTCCACCACGGTGACCTGGGACTTGTCCAGTTCCGGCACACTGGTTGCCACCAGGTTGACAATCGCCATCACCTGACCGGCTTCCAGGCCGCGGCCCGGATACAGCTCGACCAGCACCGAGGCACTCGGCCGACGCTCGTCACGGACGAACACCGAGCTCTTCGGAATCGCCAGGTGCACGCGTGCGGCCTTGACGTTGTTGAGACTGGAAACGGTGCGCGCTAGTTCACCTTCAAGGCCACGGCGATAGCGGGTGGCCTCCATGAACTGGCTGGTGCCCAGGCCCTGTTCCTTGTCGAGAATCTCGAAGCCGACATTGCCGTCGCTCGGCGCCACACCGGCGGCGGCCAGTTTCAGACGGGCACGGGAGAGGTCGTCGGCCTTGACCAGCAAGGCACCGGAATTGGGTTCGACGTTGTAGGGAATATCGGCAGCGGCCAGGGTTTCCATGACCTGCTTGGTGTCCATGCCCGCCAGACTGCCGTACAGCGGACGGTAGTCGGGCTGCTGCGACCAGAGCACCACAGCAAAACCGATGGCCACACTCGCGGCCAGACCGACCAGCAGGCCAACCTGCCGCAGCATGGGCATCTGCGAGATGTTTTCCAGGAACGACATGCCGAACAACGGCGGCTTGGGCGCTGATGCGCTGCCTTTGGCGGGCACGTTATCGACGACTGCTTCGGCCATGACTCAATCTCGCCCTTATACCGGCATCTGCATGATGTCTTGATAGGCCTGGACCAGCTTGTTACGCACCTGGGTCAAGGCTTGAAAGGATACCGAGGCTTTCTGCGAAGCGATCATCACGTCGGTCAGGTCGACACCGCTCTTGCCGATTTCGAAGGCATTGGCCAGTTGCGTGGAAGCCTGCTGGGTGTCGCTGACCTTATTGATGGCCTGCCCCAGCATGTCGGCAAAATTGCTCGAGCCAAGCTCGGGCGCGGCCGCCGCTTTAGGCATCGACATGGCGTCCATTTGCATGGCCCGCATGTCCAACATCAATCGATTAAACTCAACACCTTGGCTCATGGACTTCTCTCTCCGACGGCCCGCATTTTTTTGACACTCACGCAGCGGATACGCAGGACTTAGCAACAAGAGTGCCAGCTCTGCGTACAGCGCAAACAAATAGGTGAATATTCCCAGCCATCAGTTGGCGTACAGACTGGCCTCGACATCCATCCCGGCATCCCGCATCTGCGCCAGTTTGTAGCGCAGGGTCCGCGGGCTGATGCCCAGACGCTCAGCCGCTTCCTTGCGCCGCCCGCGCTCGGAGCGCAGGGTATCGATGATCATCTGGAACTCGTGACGACGCATGTCATCACCCAGACCCGCTGGCGCTTCAACCGGCAGCTGCGCTGGCGCGACAGTGGTGAACATCGGCATGGCACCGGCCAGACAAAAATCCGCCGCCTCGATCACCCCGCCCTGCTGCAGGATCAGCGCCCGCTGAATGGCGTTATCCAGCTCGCGCACGTTACCCGGCCAGGCATACCCCTGCAGGCACGCTTTGGCCTCAGGCGACAGGCGCACCGGCGCATGTTTCATTTTATTGACGTGACGCGCCAGCAAGCGCTCAGCCAGCGGCAGAATATCGGCGCTACGCTCGCGCAATGGTCGCCACGCCAAGGGGAACACCGACAGACGATAGAACAGGTCTTCACGGAAACGCCCGGCCGCCACCTCACCCGCCAGATCACGGTTGGTGGTCGCAACGATGCGGATATCCAGAGCAATCGGCTTGCGCCCGCCAACCCGCTCCACCTCGCGCTCCTGCAACACACGCAGCAGCTTGGCTTGCAACCCCAGAGGCATCTCGGAGATTTCATCGAGCAGCAAGGTGCCGCCATCAGCCTGCTCGAACTTGCCCGCCTGGGCGGCGATCGCTCCGGTGAAGGAGCCCTTCTCGTGACCGAACAAGGTCGCTTCGAGCATGTTGTCCGGAATCGCCGCGCAGTTGATCGCCACGAATGGCTGACCGGCCCGGGTTGATTGCTGATGGATAAAACGCGCCAGCACTTCTTTGCCGGTACCCGATTCGCCGGAGATCAACACCGTGGAATCGCTGCGCGCCACGCGTGTGGCCAGCTCCAGCAACTGCGCACTGGCCGGCTCACAAGCAACCGGGCCTTCGTCAGCCACACCGGCAACCACCCCAAGGGCATGACGCGCCACCAGCTCAAGCAGCGCCCGCGGCTCAAACGGCTTGACCAGATAGTCCACCGCGCCCTGGCGCATGGCTTCGACCGCGCGCTCGACAGCAGCATGCGCCGTCATCAACAACACCGGCAATTGCGGCTGATTCGCACGCAAGCGGGCCAGCAACTGATGGCCATCCATGCCCGGCATATTGACGTCGCTGACCACCAGGCTGAATGCCTCTTCAGCCACAGCCTCCAGCGCCTCTTCGGCCGAGCCGAGCGCACGATAAGCAAAACCACCCAGCTCCAGGGTATCGCCCAAGGCCTGACGCAGTGCCCGATCATCCTCGACCAGCAGCACCTTGATTGCCTTCATTGCTCAATCTCCATTTTCAACGCATCTATCAGCGGCAGCGTCACCAGCGCGCAGGTGCCACGACCCAGCCGCGAACGCAACTGCAGCGTACCCTGATGCGCCCGCGCCACCGCCTTGACCACAGCCAGGCCAAGGCCGGTACCGGTGGCTTTGGTGGTGAGGAACGGCTCGCCCAGACGCGCCAGCAACGCGCTGTCGATTCCCGCCCCGGCGTCACTGACACACAAACGCAACAGCTGCCCACGGCGGTACAGGTGCACCTTCAGGCGCACAGGTTCGCTGCTGGCCTGCAAGGCATTTTCAATCAGGTTGAGCAAGGCGCCGACCAAGGTGTCGCGATTGCACAGCAACTCACCCAGGTGACTGTCGCACTGCCAGCGCACCGCATGTCCCTGAACGTGCGCCTGGGCAGCCTGCTGCAGTGCCTGGAACAGCGCCTTGGGGGTCACCCGGTCAGTCAGCGGCAGCTCGCCGCGCGCGAACACCAGCATGTCACGCACCTGATGCTCGAGCTCATGCAGACGCTCCTTGAGACTACCGGCGAAGCGCTGCTGGGTCTCCAGCGGCAGGCTCTGTTCGGCCAGGTGACTGGCATACAGCAAGGCAGCCGACAACGGCGTACGGATCTGATGCGCCAGCGAGGCGACCATCCGCCCCAGCGACGACAAGCGCTCATGGCGCGCCAGCTCACCCTGCAAGTGACGGGTTTCGGTCAGGTCGTTGAGCAGCACCAGCTGGCCCGGCTCGGCATCCAGCGAACGGGTGGCAATCGACAGACGCCGACCATCGCGCAGCGACACTTCGTGGCCGTCGTCCTCACGCGGGGCAAAACTGCGGGCGATCACCTGGCGCCACAACTCGCCCACCAACGGCTCGCCGAGCAAATCACAGGCAGCAGGATTGGCCTCGCGCACACGGCCCTGGCCATCGATGACAATGACCCCGCCGGGCAACAGATCAAGCAGGTTCTGCAGGCGGTTGGCCAGACGCTCCTTCTCCGCCAGCTCGGCCATGCGCTGAGCACTGACCACCGCCAGCTCGCCCTTGAGTTCGGTGACCCGGGCTTCGAGCAGGTTATAGGATTGATTCAACTGACTGGAGACCTGATCGAACAGCGCGAAGGCCTGTTCCAGACCAAGGCGACTTTCCTGCTCGGCAGCGTTCGGCCCCTTCGATTTGGGGACACTGGAGATGGGGGCGGCCTGGGGCATCATGCTCTCTCGCGTGGCTGACCGTCATAAAACGGTATGTTGCCTGCGATATAGCAATAGCCGTGCCGGATAACCTGAAGCGATGTGCCGCAAGCCATCAGAGCGAGTAGCAAAGGCCGATGAGACGGGCGTTACAGCCCTTTGAAAGGTAGGGATATTGCACGCAGCGGAGCGTCCTTGCTCTGCACCGTGGCAAGACAGGCGTCAATCCTCCGCCTGTTCATCGCCATCGCGACGGCTCATGCCGTACTTGCGCATTTTTTCCACCAGGGTCGTGCGCCGGATGCGCAGACGCTCGGCAGCGCGCGCAACAATGCCATTGGCGTCATCCAGCGCCTGCTGGATCAGCCCCTGCTCCAGCCCGCCCAGGTAGTCTTTGAGGTCCAGCCCCTCGGGCGGCAGCATGGCATGGGTGGCAAAGCTCGGCGAGCCGCCGTTGATTGCCACACGCTCTTCCAGATCCGAACGCAGGCTGTCGACCAGATGCTCATCTTCGTCATCGACGTAGCGGAATTTCTTCGGCAGCTCCGTCACGCCGATCACACCGTAGGGGTGCATGATCGCCATACGCTCGACCAGGTTGGCCAGCTCGCGGACGTTGCCCGGCCAGCCATGACGGCACAAGGACATGATCGCTGCGGAGTTGAAGCGGATCGAGCCACGCTTTTCGTGCTCCATGCGCGAGATCAGCTCGTTCATCAGCAGCGGGATGTCCTCGACACGCTCACGTAGCGGCGCCATCTCGATGGGGAACACGTTCAGGCGGTAGTACAGGTCTTCGCGGAAGGTGCCCGCCTCGATCATGCTTTCCAGGTTCTTGTGGGTCGCGGCGATGATGCGCACATCGATACCCTGGGTCTTGTTGCTGCCCACCCGCTCGAACGTCCGTTCTTGCAGCACGCGCAGCAGCTTGACCTGCATCGGCAACGGCATGTCGCCGATCTCGTCGAGGAACAGGGTACCGCCGTTGGCCAGCTCGAAGCGCCCGGCACGGCTGGTGATGGCACCGGTAAAGGCACCCTTCTCGTGACCGAACAGCTCGCTTTCCAGCAGCTCGGCCGGGATCGCTCCGCAATTGACCGGCACAAAGGGCGCTTCGCGGCGCTTGGAGTGGTAATGCAGATTGCGCGCAACCACTTCCTTGCCAGTGCCCGACTCGCCGAGGATCAACACACTGGCATCGGTATCAGCCACTTGCTGCATCATCTGGCGCACGTGCTGGATGGCGCGACTGGTGCCCACCAGGCTGCGAAACAGGTTCGGCTCGCGCTGGCGACCGCGCTCACGGGCCAGGTCGTACATCTCGCGATAGACCTGGGCACGGTGCAGCGAATCGAGCAGCTTGCTGTAGCTCGGCGGCATTTCAATGCTGGAAAGAATGCGGCGGCGCAACTCTTCCGGAAGCTCGGCAGAAGAAATTTCACCAATTAACAGAACAGGAAGGAACTCATCCCACGCAGCCACTGTCTTAAGCAAGCCCATCAGACTTGCCGGAGCGTTCACGGTCCCGATCAGGACACAGAGTACTTCACGACTGGATGACAACGACTCAACCACCTGCTGCCAGTCCTGGCTTGAGCAGGTGAGATTTTCTTCGCCAAGAAAATTCAAAACCACCGCCAGGTCGCGGCGGCGGGCGCTATCGTCATCGATCAGCAGAATTTTGGTTTCACGCCACATGCAATAGCAACTTCCCTAGTCATCTCGGCGCCCTATTGTGGGCAAGCTCGACATCATTCCGACTGAACGGTCAGTGTTCGGACGTCTGAAATTTGAAAACAGCCACTAGTTAAGTCAAAAAACCGCACAGAGTCAAATTTATGGCGCCCTGTTTCTGGTTTTGCCCAGCTTCAGCTGAACAAATGGTATACCTTTGCCGCGTTTTTGGCTTGCCGGATCTGCGTCATCTCATCGACTATTGTTTGACGCTCGTCACTTGCAACCTCAATTAGTTGCCGGTAAACCCTGAGCAACTCTTCAAGACTGCTACGCAACACTTCTTCGTTGACCGATGCCTCGGCCAGTACATCATCGACACACAACCGGCAGTTGACGTCGAGCTCGCTGATCGCCTCCCAGTCGCGACTGGCCAGGGCACCCAGCAATGCTTCGCGGGTTTGTTCGATACGCTCGAGCACGACACTCATCACAACCTCCTAGACGTCGGCGGATTGATCGCCGATTGCGTCCCAGCCTTCCTTGACGGTAATCAGCAAACGGGCAACCTCATTGAGGATTTCCGGATCGTTTTTCACGTTGGCTTCGACCAGACGCTTGCTCATATAGGAATACAAGTTATCCAGTTCGGCCAGCGAGTCAGCATGATTTTCCAGGTCCAGACCTTCGCGCAGACCGCCGACAATACCAATTGCCTTGCCAATAAGAATGCCACGCTGGGCAACATCATTGCGCGCCATGGCGCCTTTGGCCTGGGCAATGCGATCAAGACCACCCTGCATCAACATTTGCACCAGGCGATGTGGGCTGGCCTCGGAGGTCTGTGCCACACCGTTGACTTTCTGGTACTGCCGAAGGGCCAACATAGGGTTCATGTTCTACCTCGTCACAACTAAAAGGTTTCGTATACCGCTTATATCGCCTGGGCGTCAAAAAACTTTAGAGGGAAAGAAAAAGCCCGGCGCATCCAACGGATGCTGCCGGGCTTTTGGCGATCACTGTCACTTCTTGGCTTGAGCGTTCATGGCCTCGAAAAGCGAGGTAATACCAGCTGCCTGCGATTTGAGCTTGCCGACAGCAACATCCATGGCAATGTATTTTTTGGTCAGCGATGTCGTCAGACTGTCGATGCGAAAATTCAGTGCCTGCTGCTGCGACTCCAGGTATCGCTGCGAGCGATTGAGTGCATCATTACGCTTATCCAGCGAACCACCTGATTGCAGGAACGGATCAATGGCCTTGTTCATTCGCGCAATCACACCATCGTCTTTGGTGAACAACGCCTGCACTTCACTGCCCAGCTTCTTGTCGTTCAACGCCGCCTTGAACTTGGTGTCGTTGAATTCCAGAGTACCGTCTTTGGTGGTGTTGATACCCAGCTGGCTTAGCGAGGTCAACCCACCACCGGTTTGCGCAACAGCCAGCTCGGAGCGCAGCGACGCCAACAACGAGCGAGTGGTCGGGTCGCCAGTCAGAGGACCGAGGACGGTATTACCATCTTCATCCTTGCTGGTGGAAGTCAGGCTGTTAACCGTCTTGACCAGGTTGTTGTAGGCATCGACAAAGGTCTGCACGTCTTTTTTCAGACCGTCGCTGTTGAGCCCGACTGTCACCGTCGACTTTTCACCTTCGGCCTTTAGTTCCAGGGTCAGGCCACTGACCGTTTTGTCCAGCTTGTTGGACTTGCTGGTAACCGCCATACCGTCAATCTTGACCTCGGCGTCGATGGCCAGTTCGCCCACTCGGCCAGCCGCACTACCCGCCATTGGCGTACCATTGCTGATGACCAGCTCGGGAATACCGCCTACAGAAATGTCCGACCCTTTGCCCGTGGTAGTCGAACCGAATACCAGTCGCGCGCCCTTACCATCATCGATGATGTTGGCCGTGATGCCATCCTTGCCCAACGTATTGTTGATGCTGTCACGCACCGACTGCAGGGTGGCATTGGCACCCACTTCGACCTTGTATACCTTGCCATTCTGGGTGACTTCCAGGGTACCTGGGGAAATCGCTGCATCAGCGCCCGAGAACACCTTGCTCGCAACCCGCGAGGAAGTTGCCAGCTTGACCACCTCAACCTGATAGCTACCCGGCACTGCGGTGTTGTTCGCCGTTGCAGCGACAGCCTTGTCATTGCCACTGGTTGCAGCGAAGGCGAGGAACGATGGTGCGTCCTTGTTGCTGAGCCCTTTCAAGGCTGATTGATAGGTCGACAGCGCACTCTTGAGCGAGGCAACCCCGGAGATCATCGCCGTGTTGTTGGCGGTCTGGCGCTTGATCTGACTCGACTTGGCTGCGGTATCAGCATCGACCAGCACTTTGACGATAGCGCCAATGTCCATTCCCGAACCGGTGCCGATGCTCGCTGTAATTGGGCTTGCCATGAGTAACTCCCTCTCCGTTGCGCTGCTCCCTAGCGAACAACTCTAGCGAACATTTGAATCTTTAAGGTATCAGACCTTGGCGTCGAACAGCAGACTGTTCACATCGCTGAGGCTGTGGGCGATGCGCAGCACTTCTTCCGATGGAATCTGGCGGACCAGCTCACCGGTTTCACTGGCGATCACTTTGACGACAATTCTGCCGGACTCTTCATCCGTGGAAAATTCGAGATTGCGGCGGTTCGAGGCGAGAAACTTCTCGATATCCTTGACCGCGGTTTTCACTTGTTCAGTTTCAGACGTTTTGTCCCGGGTAGGCGCCTGAGCTTCATTAGCCGCCTGAACCACCTGTGTCGCCGACTTGTCGGTGGCCTGCTCGGCCGGGCGCGCGGCCGGATAAGACAAGTTCAGCTTGACGCTCATATCCATGTCTACCACCTCTCAATGCAAAAGGCGGAGGAGCGCAACAGGTGCACTCCCCCGCCGATAACCATCAGGCGATTACTGAAGCAGTTTCAGTACGGCGGATGGCAGCTGGTTAGCCTGGGACAGAATCGAAGTCGAAGCCTGTTGCAGAGTCTGCTGCTTGGTCAGCTGGGCAGTTTCAGCAGCGAAGTCGGTGTCCTGAACGCGGCCACGAGCAGCTTCGGCGTTTTCGTTGATGTTCTGCAGGTTGTTGATGGTGCTGGTCAGACGGTTTTGTGCAGCACCGAGGTCAGCACGGCTGGTGTTGATCTTCTGCAGAGCGTTGTCGATCGCCGAAACAGCGGCGCTGAAGCTGGCTTCGGCAGCGGAGCTGGTAGCACCGGTGATGGTGATGGCGCTGGTAATACCCAGGTCGCTGGCGGTGAACTTGGCGCTCAGGTCGATGTCGATCTGGTTCATGCCACCGGTGTTGGAGCCAACCTGGAAGGTCATGGTGCTGGCCGAACCGTCGAGCAGGTTCTTGCCGTTGAGCTGAGTGGACTGAGCGATACGGGTCAGTTCCGCAGCCATCGACTGGAACTCTTTGTTCAGCGCGTCACGGTCGTTGGAGCTGTTGGAGTCGTTTCGCGATTGAACAGCCAGCTCACGCATACGCTGCAGAATGTTGGTCTGCTCTTGCATCGCGCCTTCAGCGGTCTGGGCGATCGAGATACCGTCGTTGGCGTTTTTGATTGCCATGGTCTGACCGCGGATCTGCGAGGTCATACGGGTAGCGATCTGCAGGCCGGCAGCGTCGTCTTTGGCGCTGTTGATTTTCAGGCCGGAAGACAGACGGGTCATCGAGGTGCTCAGTGCATCGGAAGCACGGTTCAGGTTTTTCTGAACGCCCAGAGAGGTGGTGTTGGTGTTAACGGTCAAAGCCATGACGAATTCCTCGTTGGATTGGGTACTACGGCTTCCGGCCTTGGCAATTCGCCGAGGGTGGCACAGAGAACCTTCGTAGTAGTTATCGTCGTCAGGGCGGGTTGCTTTAGCGGATTTTCAAAAAAAATTACTGGCATCCTGCCACCCCAATGAAATCGGGGGCTTCTGACCTCCCCCTTTACTGCAGGAGCATCCTGCAGATGAGCCACAAATAAAAACGCCGCCCGGGAAACGGCGGCGTTTTTCATTGCATACGACTGTCAGTCGCATCGCTCGATGATCGCAGAGCCCCACGACAACCCCACACCAAAGCCGCTCAAGGCGACGCGCTTGTGCTGCGAACCAAGCACGTGCTTCTCCAGCAGCAACGGGATGCTGGACGATACGGTATTACCGGTCTCAACCATGTCCTTGACGAACTTTTCCCGCTGTTTGCCTTCATTGAAGCGCAGGGACACTGCATCGACAATCGCCGCGCTCCCCTGATGCAGGCAATAAAGGTCGATATCCTCAGGTTGCAGCTGGCTGGCTTCGAGCAGCTGCTGCAGGTGCGCCGGCACCTTGACCAGCGCGAAGTTGTAGACCTGGCGACCGTTCATGAAGAACTTGCCCTCGGTCGTACGCAGGTGCTCCGCCCCCGCCCCATCGCTGCCAAACAGTGACTTGCCCAATTGCCAAGGCGCGCCCTCACCCATCCAGGTCGCAGTGGCGGCATCACCGAACAGCATGGTGGTGTTGCGGTCTTCCGGGTCAACGATCTTCGAGTAGGGGTCAGCAGTGATCAGCAGGCCGTTTTTCAAGCCCGCAGCTTCCATGAAGCCCTTCATCGCGTAGATGCCGTACACATATCCGGAGCAGCCAAGAGAGATATCGAACGCTGCAATATGGGTCGGCAGGCCGAGCTTTTGCTGAACGATGGCTGCGGTGTGCGGCAGCCCTTCGGCATCGCCATTCTGGGTGACGACGATCAGCGCATCGATTGACGACATGTCCAGCGATGGGTTGGCGGCGAACAACGCTTTAGCTGCCTCGACACAGAGATCGGAGGTTTCCTGGGTAGCGTCCTTGCGCGGCAAGAACGTGGAACCGATCTTGCCGAAGATGAATTCTTGATCCTTACCGAATTTCGCACCTTGGGCGTAGTTGTCGACACCCTCCACAGGTACGAAACTGGCGATGCTTTTAATGCCAATCATTGTCGCTTCCCGGTAGACATAGCGGATATTGCGGGATCAGGCCCTGCTGCGCAGGCCTGGCAAGCCTCGTCGACGTGGCTGCCCGCTGACTCGATAGATAAGAGATGCACTTTCCGACTGCTAAGTCACGGTTATACGGCCAAAGTGGCCGACACGGCAACGTAACGCCCGCTTTTCTCCCATTCCGCTCACCCGGCATCAAGCCAGACCCGTGCCTGGCTCGACGACTGCTGGCTACCTGATATCTGCCTGAGTGGCTGGCTTGGCTTTTTTCACCACCGCTTGCAGGATGCGGGATGCCGAGCTCAACCTTGCATCACTCACGACCGGGGTTGACTGAATGTTCAAGACCGTAAACCCACAGGCGCCAAACAAATTATTGAGGGCTTCAATCGAAAAAAAGTTGATGTGCTCGTGCCAATGTCGCTTCTTCCCGGCTGAGAGTTCGTCAAGACCCACCATCAGCGCTTCATGCGGCACCTCGATGTAAAGCAAGGTGTCATCGCGCATACATTGATGTATTTCCCCTAGAGCATCCGACGGATAGGGAACATGTTCAAGAACATGGCGACAAACGATCAAGTCGTAATTGGACGTGCCGAGCTCTTCCTTCGACACGCCACGAGTGCCCGGCACGGTTGGCTTTTTGTCGATATCGAAGATATCCGTGTCGTACCCTTGCCCCTTGAACGGGGTATTCATGCCATCTCCCCCACCCCAATCCAGGATGCGGGTCGGCGTCGCATGCTGAAGAATGAAGCCCCTTGTCAGCTCGATATACTCACTTGGCGTTGTCAGTGTTTTATTCCGCTCGCGAAATCCAGGCTCATAATGTTCACGTAGCGCCTCATATTTTTCACCGTAATAGCCGTCATACAACTGCTGCATCTCGCGATCACTGAAGCGGATATCAAGAAACAGAAATTCGCAACGCACGCAGTGAAGCGTATTGCACACGCAGTAAGCCATTCCCTGAGGAATGGTTTGCAGCCCCCATTCGGCGTCGATAACCACAGGCGGCCAACCCAGAGCCCGGTGTGAAACAAACGGCATGAGGATGGCCGGAGACTTTTGCAACGCGGTGCTGCCACAGCAAACACATTGCGTTGCGATGTGTTCACGCTGCAGCGAGGACGGAAAGTCGTTGATCATGTTTTCGTTCCTGAAACACCGGATGAATGATGGAATGTCCATGGGCTGTGCGGCGGCGACTCAGCCAACGGGCCGTGCCTGCCCGGCAGCATTTCGGATCGACTCTGCGAGGGTATATTGCAGCCGCAACCCCAGTTCGATGCGTGCCCTGTGAATGGAGGGTACATAGCGATTACGGAAACTCCCGGCCGCCGCCACGCCGCAGGCGATGCGTACAGGCTTTTGCGGTGCCAATATGTCGCGCACCAGATGCGCGAGCTCGCCAATCGTGACAGCCACGTCCGAGCCGACGTTGTAGGCCTGTCCGGCCTGACCATGGCGCAGGAGAACGTCGAGCCAGTGGGCCAGATCGCGCTGATCCATGTAGGAGCGCACCGGCGTTCCGTCGCCATTGACCGTGATAGACGGTGCGGCGATAGCATCCCGGATAAAGTTGCCGATGGCGAAATGCGCGTCCAGCGGCAGATCGCGACCCACGAAGGCGAAACAGCGGGCAATAACGACCTGCAGACCATACTGTTGCTGGTACAGGGCACACAGATGCTCGGCGCAGCGCTTGGCGACGCTGTAGGCATGCGCTGCATCGAGCGGGTCCGGAATCGCGTTGTAATGCTCACAGATGGCGTCCATGTCCGCTGGCTGGGGGCCATAGACACCACCGGAACTGGTCAGCAGAAAGCGCGGGATTCGATGAGTGGCGGCATAGTCCAGCAGGTGACGGGTACCGTCAACGATCTGGGTATACCGCTGCAGAGGGCTAAGCTTCGGACCTGCCGTAGAATCCGCAGCGGCGTGAAGCACGTGCGTAAAACCGCCCGTCCCGGGCAGCGAAGCCGGCTCCAGGATGTCGCCCTGATGCAGGCACAGCCACGGCTGACCGGCAAACTCGGGGTACCGCGCCAGGAAACCCTGCGGTGACCGGCTCAACACCGTGACCGCAGGTACTTGTTCGCCCGCCTCGACCGATGCCAGCCAATGGCGCAGCAGCGCTCGCCCAAAAAAGCCAGTCCCGCCTGTCAGCAGCACGTTCATGGATTGGGCACTGCGTACAAGACGGATTCAAACGTGTTAGGAGCATGCTGCCGGATATAAAACCGGTAGTCGGGGCAGAGATCGAACAGCAACTCCGGCAACACCCAAAGGTCCTGCGGGTTATGGTACAGCGACACGATCAGCACCGGGCGGCTGCGCCGGATGATCTGTTCGGCTCCACGCAATACCTGGGCCTCCGCACCTTCCACGTCGAGCTTGATGAGATCAACGGGCATGCCGGGCAACAGCTGATCCAGCGCCACCGCCGCAATGGACGTTCCACCGCCCTCATGACTGATGGAACAGGCCTCCCCTTGCCCGGCATTGAATGTCAGGATGCTGTAGGCCTCGGCGGCCGCCATCGGCAAGCACACCGCATTGCTTTGCTTGAGCGCCACCTGGCTAACCAGACGGGAAAAATTCTGCGGATCGGGCTCCAGCAGAAAAGCCTGCTTGCAAGAGATCTGCGGGTGTCCGATCAACTCTTCGTAGCTATCGCCATCGTAGGCGCCACAATCCACATAAGTAATGTCGCGCCCCCGCAAGGCGGGCAAGGTCAGCTCATTGAAATACCAGGTATCACTGGACAAGAAGCTGGAGTACTCGATATCCAGTCCAAGGCGAAAAGCGCACATGCGATACAGCGTTTTCCTGCTTTCCTGATCCGCCAATGCCTCGGCAACGCTGGCAATTCTACCCATCGCCTCCAGAAGAAAGGAGCGAGCACTCAACCAGAAGCGCCACCCCAGCGCCTGGGAGAATTGCTCATAGAGCATCCAGGGCATCAATGGCGGAGCAAAACCGGCACGGGCTACAAGGCTTAACAACTCGTTGTAAGGGGTGTCACGATTGAAGATACCGAGCGCGAGTTGCGCCTGTGGATGCTCATTCGCAAGCTGGTTCCAGTTCAACACTGGCAAACCAAGTGCCGAAGTAACGCGAGGAGACGTTTCAACAAAACCTTCAACGACAACACCCTGTGCCTGCATAGCCGTTGCAAGGCTGCGACCAAAGTTCCCGGCACCGAAAATCCAGATGCGCCGGCCCGGCTCGATGTGGACGCGCGGCAAGTCACTTGCCTGGTCACGCAGGGTAAAAAAATCAGTGGCGCTATATGTCGTCGTGTCAGCCATTGGTGCGGGCCTCGGAATCGTCTGTTGAACAGGAACGCGCGCGTATCGCCAGGGCCTCACTGCGGATCTGCTCCAGCACGGTCTGCTCCAGGAACGGGTGCATATCGTCAAGTTCCGGGGTGACGAAAGCGCCTTGTGCATCGACACGAGACTTGATGCGTGGCACGAACTCCTGTCGTGGATCGACATGCAGATCGATCAGCAGTGGCCCGTCGGTTTCCAGCAGGCTATCCAGCCTGCCCAGATCGTCTTCCGATGCTATGGACTCGGCACGCAGCCCATAGGCACGGGCCACAGCGGTAAAGTCGGGGAACTCCACCCCCGACTCCGGCGTAGCACCGATGACCCGGCCAAAGAAGTTCTCGTGGGTCTGCCAGATCGACAGATAACCGCGATTGTTGAGCACGATCACGATCACATTGACGCCGATGGTTTTCAGCGTCTGCAGTTCCTGGATGTTCATTTGCAGGCTGCCGTCCCCCGCAAAGCAGATCACGCGCTGCCCCCCTTGCGCTTGAGCGGCCGTCGCGGCGCCAATGGCGGCAGGCAGGTCGTAGCCCATGGAGGCAGAGCCTGAGTTACTGAACAAACGCTGGTCTTTTTTCAGACCACCCACCTGGAACGGCAGGATGCAGGCAGACGCATTACCGCATACGACAATGTCATCAGGGCGCATCTGTCCAAAGATGCGCTCGACCATCACATAAGGGTTGAGCGCAGCGCCTGCTATTTGACGATGCTCTGCCGCAGCACGATAGGTGGCACCGATGTGTTGGCACCACTCTACCCACGCACCGAAATCAGGAAGGCACATACGCGCCAACTCTTGCTCTAGCACATCGAGAAAATCACCCAGATCGGCAGCCACTCCCAAGTGCGGCTGGACGGTGGGCTTGGCCAGCTCGGCCGCATCGATATCCACCTGGGCGATCCACGCATGCTTGGCGAAGGCCTGCCAGTTGTAACTGGTCTGGCGCACGTTCAGTCGGGATCCCAATACAAGGACGAAGTCGGCAGCCTGCAGGCAGAGATTGCCCGCTCGCGTGCCAATGGTCCCAGGCCGACCGGCGAACAGCGGGTGGTCCGAGGCGATCAGATCGTGCGTCCAGGCCGTGGCCAGTGGAATACGGTAGCGCTCGATCAACGCCAGAAGGCGCTTCTCGGTACGCGAAAGCCGCACCCCCGTGCCCCCCAGGATCAGCGGACGATGCGATTGCAGCAACTTGCCGGCGATATCCCGGCAGGCGGCGCGCAGACCTTCGGCTGCAGGCAGCTTGGACAAGTCAGGTGCGGGTATGGCAATGGCAGTCGTGGATTGCTGGATATCCAGAGGAATGTCGAGCCACACGGGGCCCGGGCGGCCACCGACTGCTTCGGCATAGGCCCTGGGCAACATCACTTCCAGGTCTTTTTCAGAGCGCACCAGCTGCGCGTACTTGCAGACCGGACTGGCCATCGCGATGGTGGGGCCTTCCTGATCACCCAGTTGCCGCAGCCCTGGTACATCACGGAAGGAGGTGCAGGTTTCTCGCTTGATCTGGCCCGAGAGGACGATCATCGGGATGGAATCAGTGAACGCACCATGCACGCCGTTGAGCGCGTTGATAGACCCTGGCCCCGTGGTCAGCATCACCACCGCCGGTTTTCCGGTAATGCGCGCGTAGCCTTCGGCAGCCATCGCACAAGCTTGCTCATGGTGCATGAAAGTGCAGCGCAGCCCTTGATGCCCTCCCAGCGCCTGATTGAGGAACATGGCACCACCGCCGGTGACAGTGAAAACCTGCTCGACCCCTTGCTGCACCAGCCATTGTGCGATTTGCTCGGCGACACGCGTCATGGTCAGAGCCCCCGGCTCAGGATGAGATTTTTGAGGGCGGGAGTTTCGCTGTAAGGACCGTCGATATGCTCGATGGTCAGACGTTCGTTGGCTTTGATCGGCTGCAACAGCCGTTCACCGTTCATCACCTCGCGACAAGACAGTTGCCCCTTGTGCAGGGGAATAGCGAGGTAGAAGTCTTTCTCGAAATCATCCCTGCCCAGCACATAGCCAGGCTCCAAGTCACGGCGCGCATAGGCGCCACGCACCAGGGCATTGAGGTATTCGGTTTCCTTTCGCGAGATGATGCGTCGGCTGGCACTGACGCCACCGCACATTTCCTTGGCCTTGTGGAAGGCTTTGTACCAGGCGTCACACTGTTCCGGTAACGAGCAGTAGTTGGAAACCGGGACGCCTTCGTACTGGATGTCGATGTGCCGCTCCCAGGTGCGCACCCCCTTGCCGTAGGAGATCAACATGGACGAATGCCAGTCATGGTACTCGTGGGTGGACAAGCCAATAACATGGCCAGGGTAGCGATTACGCAGGTAGTCGATCTGATCGAGATGCAGCTCGTCGTCCTCGCTGGGGTAGAGCGAAACGCAGTGGTTGATGGACAACGGGATATCGCGCTTTTCAAAGTAGCGGACAACGTCATCCAGATCCTTTTCCGATGCCCCACCGGTGGAGATGATGGTCGGGAGGCGCGTAGATGCAATTTTCTCGATCAGCGGCCAGTCGTTCATGTCGGAACTGGCAATCTTGAGGATGGGCATGTCGAATTCGACACACAGATCAACAGATGCCTCGTCGAACGGCGTGGCCATGGGAATGCAACTCAGATTCCTGATTTCCTCGACCATGCGCGCAAACTCAGCCTTGCTGAGCTTGGTGTCTTCGGTTTTCTTGATATAGCGAAGGTCAGAGTTGCCTTTGAAATCAGGATGAATGAATTCATCGACATCACGGAACTGCAGCTTGATGGCAGCCTTGACGTTGTTGAAACGCGCAATCGCACCGTGATCACGGATGATTTTCAGCCCGCGTTCCAGCCTGCCCCAGTGGTTGTTGGCAAGTTCCAGTACGAACAGGTTTTCAAATAAATCTTTGTCACGCTGGCTGATGGTTTTCATTGAATACTCCGTGCTCTTTTGCCTTGCTCAATTGAAATTGGCGCCAGGACAGGTTCCGGCCCTGGCCGCCGCAAATCCGCATTTCAGGCCGCAGCAATGGCCGCACGCCTATCCCGAAAAGCGCGGTATGAATGTTCGGTAATACGCTGCTACTCCGGCACACGCTTCAATCAGGAAGCCACGCCTTCAACCACTGCTCCACATACTGCTCATCCAGCATCCACTGGCTCAGTACCGCTTGACGCAGTACATCCCCGTGTCTTGCGCTGGCATCAAGGTCAGCAACGTGCATGCGGATCGCGTTCTGCCAATCTCTGGCGATGTTCTTTACACGGGTCACAGGCAAGCCCTGATAGGGCTGCACATCACTGCACACCACCGGATAGCCGCAAGCAGCGTATTGCAGCAGCCGCACATTGCTTTTGCATGCGTCGAACAGACCGTGCCCCAACGGAGCGAGGGCCAGATCAAGGTGCAGCGACGCCAACTTCTGCGGGTACTGATCGAATGACACAGGATCGTGCAGCTCACACACGTAGGGGCGCATCTGCTCCGGACAGTTGCCCAGGCATACCCAGTCCACTTCCCCGGCCAGTGCCTCAACGACATCCATCATCAGCGCCTGCACATCGGGATCACTGAGTTCGTCAACCCATCCAACGCGAGGGCGCCCACCCGGCGTCCGGCGGCACTCCAAGGCACCCCAGCGCGCAGGATGCAGACGATCGGGCAGCACGCGAATGTCCTGATTCGAGCCTCGTAGCACTTCGGCCAAGGCTTCAGTGGGCACCACCAGCCGATCAGCCAGCCCCACAAAGCGTTGCAACGCAGCCTGGATATCTCCAGATACGCTGGCACGCAGCACATGGCCTTCGGGTAAAGCGGGAAGGTAAGCGTCCACCTCTGCCACTTTGAACGCGCTCGAGAACTGGGCAGTGCGGCGTAGCGATTCAATTCGCGCGTCAGTGATCTGCCCCTGCAACACCCAGGCATCTGGTTGCAGCCGCTCCAGCTGTGCAGGCAAGTAGTCACGCAAACTCAAGCGCACATCGGCCACACTGCTGATATTCATGGACAGCGCTGGATCAATGATACGGCCGTATCCGCTCCCTTCGAGATCGCTAGGCATCGCCAGCACCACTGGCAACGGCCGCCATGCAAGCGGACTCCAGGTCAGCCCCGAATCGGTTTCCAGCTCGAAACCCGCCCCTTGGAGAGACAAGTTCCGGTTATAGGACGGATCACGGGCAATGAGCGGCAGCCATTTGCGGTACATTGCGTCCTGTTCAGCGGTACCAGCCTCTTGAGACGAGGGCGCGGACTGCTCCTGAACGGCGCCCCCCTCCTGCAACACAACGGCGTGCGGTGTCCAGACCGTGAGATAGCCAGCCTGGCCTGACTTAAGGCACAGGTCGATATCCCCATACGCTTCTTGCAACTGTGGCATGTCCATACCACCCAACGACTCATAAAGCGCTCGGCGAATCATCAGACAGGCTCCGGAAACAGCACTGTAGTTCTGATCCATTTCCAGACGCTGCATAAAGCCGCCGCTGTCAGCCTGGCCAGCAAATGCCCCATGTGCCGGACCGTTCAACCCCAGTACCACTCCTGCACATGCGACCGTGCCGTCGGGGTGCAGCAACTTGGCACCCACGATGCCCACTTCCGGACGTTGCGCGTGGTTGAGCAAAGCATCCAGCCAGTCGTCCTGGACAATGACGGTATCGCTATGCAACAGCACCAGATAATCGCCGCGGGCATGACGAGCCGCCAGGTTGTTGACAGCACCGTAATCGAACTCGGACGGAGAGCGCAGCACGCAAATACCAGATGCCTCCAGCGCCGCCATGCCGTCAAGCCAGGCACGAGTGGCCGGGTCAGTGTTGCCGTTGTCCACCAAAAGGATTTCATAGTTTCGGTAGGTGGTTTGTTCCATCAGAGAGGTGACACAACTGCGCACCCGGTCGCCTCGCCCTCTGACGGCAATGACAATCGACACCAGCGGCGTATCCGAATGGCCGTAGTGGATACGATGAATACCGGGCCGATGCATCTGGGCCCGGGCCTGAAGATAGCCGCGCCGATGCAGGTGGCGTTCCAGAACAGCCTGTTCCTGGGGGTTGTGAACCAGATCGGCCGCGGCACTGATGCACACAGGCTCACTGATATGTGCCAGACCATCCAGCCCGTCAGACTCTTCGATCAGCCGCAACAGCAACCCGAACTCAACGGCCCCGGCGCATTCCGGGTCGAGTCCACCCGCATCCAGAAAAACATCCCGACGATAGAACCAGTGACGAGCCATGTTCGCCGGACAGGACAGGAACATGTCCAGATTGAAATCAGGCCGCAGCAGGGTATCCAGCTCACCTGTGGGCGTGCGGACGATCTCGTCCGCATACACCGCTCGGACACTTGGCGCATCGAGCAGCTCCAGTGCCAGTACGAACAACCCAAACGGAGTGAATGTAGTGCCCGCCCGCACAAAGCACAGCCACTGGCCGTCGACTATTTGCCAAGCCAGATCATTGAGCGTTGCAACCTCTGCATCAGCGGCAACATGGATATCGATAAATTGATAACCTTGTGCCTGCAGACTCTGCCGTGTGGTTTCGGTGGTGGCCGGTTGCCCATCCGGCACAATGATGAAATTGAAGTGCGGCAAATCATGCCTGCGCTCCTCAAGACGCCGGGTCATCAGTGCCGCTTGCCCTTCGGTGGGGAACCGTTGCCGCAGCCAATGCTCAATGGACAGGCTACGTTCCCGGATGCGCTGTTGCTCAGCGGATTCTGCCCCGTCAACCTTTGGATTATCCAACCCCAAGGTTGTGCTGGGCATCGCCTGGGTCTTCTCGATGAATGTGCCTAGTTGCTCCCAGAAACGATTCTGCAAAGCTGTATATTTTTCCCTGACGATGGGTATCCCGGCCATCGCATGCTCAATCGCCGCTGGCGTATCCTCGAATGCCAACCCATGCGTACCGAACTCTTCGATACCAAGCGGAACACCGTCGAAGAACGGCGACTTCAGAACAACGGCAGGGCAGCCACACAATATTGCCTCCAGGGCAATGGCCGTGGAGGCGAAGCAGTACACCCGCTCGCTTCTTCGGAAAAGCTCGGCCATTTCCTGTGGAGTCGCAGGCCACTCACCGGTAATGACGGTGCACTTTGCTGCAAGTTCAGGGTGTTCCTTCAGGGCATCGACATGTCGTCCCGGATACAACAGCCACCCTTTGCGCTGCTGGTCATAGGGATTAGCCAGGTTGTTGTAAATCGAGGTATCGATGGGAGGCATAAACAGGAGTTGATCCGGACTTTCGCCCTCCGGCAACAAATTCTGCGCGTAGGCAAAAATCATGTCCGTGCTTGCAAACTCCGTATCGCCACCGAGCAGACCCGGTACGTTCAGAAGATAGCGCACCACCGATTGTGCATTGGCAGGATTGCCCCGGACCACTTCAGGGTACACCACGATCGGCCGACGCCCCGCCTCTGCGTGTTGCTGCTTCAGATCCCCCGTCAGCAGCGGCGTATGCCACAGCGGATTGGTCTGAGCGGGAAACATATAGGCATCCTGACCACACCGATTGAGCAGATGGCAGAGCATGTGCATCACACGAATGCCTGCCGAGTTGCGGCGATAGTCTGGAGCGAGCAGGTAGTAGGGGCGCGTAGGCGCAACAAACAGAGGTGGAAAGGATTGATTGGCCATAGACTTCTGAAACCCTGAATTAACGCAGAACATTCGACGTGTCGGGTGGACTACTCAAGACCTGGCCTCGGTGGCTGCGCGCGGGCTCCTTGAGTCCACAGCGTTTGAACGCACACCAAGGCCACTGAACAGCATTGAGCACCTGTCAGCGCAACCTGCGCACATAGCTTTCTATGTTGCAGGCAGCATGCTCGAGGTGCTGTTCGGAAAGTCCTGGCCACAGGCCGATCCAGAAGGTGTCCTTCATTACCTTGTCGGTCACCGTCAGCTCGCTCGCCACTCGGTATTGCTGGTCCTTCATGTAAGGCTGGCGAGTCAGGTTGCCTGCGAACAGCAGTCGCGTACCGATCTTCTGTGCATCCAGATGACGCAGAAGATCCAGGCGCTCGACACCGCAACCATCGCGCAGGGTCAGCGGAAAACCGAACCAGGACGGGTCACTGTTGGCGGTGGCGTGCGGCAGGATCAATTGATCGGTGCAACCACTCAGACGCTCGCTAAGCCAGTCGAAATTGCGCTTGCGTGCAGCGATGAAGTCATCGACCCGGTCCATCTGCGCCAGCGCGCAGGCGGCCTGCATGTCAGTGATCTTGAGGTTGTAACCCAGGTGTGAATAGGTGTACTTGTGATCGTAGCCTTGCGGCAGATCACCCAGCTGCCAGCAGAAACGCTTGCTGCAGGTATTGTCCTCGCCCGGTCCGCAATAGCAGTCACGACCCCAGTCGCGGAACGATTCGACGATGCGCTTGAGCAGCGGCGAATCGGTGAACACAGCACCGCCCTCACCCATGGTGATGTGGTGGGCCGGGTAGAAGCTCAGGGTACCAAGATCGCCGAAGCTGCCTACCTGACGACCATCGTAAGTCGCACCCAAGGCGTCGCAACAGTCTTCGATCAGCCACAGACCGTAACGGTCGCACAGCTCGCGCACCACTTTGAGATTGAACGGGTTGCCCAAGGTGTGGGCCAACATGATCGCTTTGGTCCGCGGACCAATCGCCGCTTCGATCAGGGCTGGATTGATGTTATAGGTCCCCAGTTCGATATCGACGAACACAGGTACTGCGCCGAACTGCAGGATCGGGTTGACCGTGGTCGGGAAGCCTGCGGCCACGCCAATCACTTCATCGCCCTTGCCAATCGCACGGTCGCCCAAACGTGGCGAAGTCAATGCCGAAAATGCCAGAAGATTGGCAGATGACCCAGAGTTGGCGGTCAATACACCGCGCCGCCCAAGGTAGCGCGACAAGCGTTTTTCGAAGGCCTGATTGAAACGCCCGGTCGTCAGCCAGCCGTCCAGCACCGCCTCGGTCATGGCTTGCAACTCGGGTGCACCAATGACCTTGCCGGAAGGAGGCACTGCGTCCTCGCCTGCTACGAATGGCGAGGTGGCCAATTCCAGTTCCGCATAGCGGCCTACCAGCTCGGCTATCTGCTGGCGCAGCTGTTGCGCCGTGTGTTCACTCATGGGGTCTCGCCTTGATAAGCCGCGATCTGCGCGCGGCTGAATGCATGCATGTCCTGACCGGCGTGCCAGGCACGGTGCCAGTCGAGGGTTTGTTCCAGGGCTTGTGCCAACGTCCAACGCGGCCTCCAGCCAAGTTGTCGACGTGCCTTGCTGGAGTCCAGCGACAGCAATCCCGCTTCATGCGGTTGCCCTGCCGCATCGACTTGCCAGTGCGCGTCACCAGGCCAGAGCCGGGCAAGCTGCTCGACCAGCTCACCTACTGTGGCCACGCCATCAGCGTCCGGGCCGAAGTTCCAGGCCGACGCCACGGCATCGCCGCGCTCTACCAATGCCTGAGCCAGATGCAAGTAGCCCTGCAACGGCTCAAGCACGTGCTGCCAAGGACGGATAGCCTGTGGATAACGCAAGGTCAGCGACTCCCCCGCCTGCCAGGCACGCAGGATGTCGGGTACCAACCGGTCGCCGGACCAGTCGCCGCCACCAATGACATTGCCCGCCCGCGCAGTCGCCAGGGCGATACCCGACTCACGCAGGAAAGACTCGCGCCACGAGGTACACAGCACCTCTACACACGCCTTGCTGCTGCTATAGGGGTCATGACCACCGAGGGCATCTGTTTCGCGGTACGGCCAGAGCCACTCACGGTTGTCGTAGCACTTGTCACTGGTGACTACCAACACCGCACGCACCGACTCGCACTGCCGTACCGCTTCAAGCAGATTGACCGTGCCAATCACATTGGTCGTATAGGTATCCAACGGTGTGCGGTAAGACTCACGCACCAGCGGCTGGGCTGCCAGGTGCAGAACAATCTCGGGCCGGGCTGCATTCAAGGCTTCACTCAAACGCTGCACATCACGGATGTCGGCCAAGGTGCCAGGAACTCGTCCGGCAAGCGCAGCGACATCCCAGAATGCAGGCTCGGTATTGGCCGGCAACGAGTAACCGTGAACGTGAGCACCCAGCTCGCGCAACCACAACGCCAGCCAGCCACCCTTGAAACCGGTGTGTCCGGTCAGAAGCACCCGGCGTCCTGACCAGAACGATGGACTTACGACCATAGCCGCCACTGCGCCTGGCCAGTCTTCCAGCGATCTTCCAGCAGGACGCGGTCGCGCAGGGTGTCCATAGCCTGCCAGAAGCCTCGGTGCAGGTGGCTCATGAGTTCACCCTGCCCGGCCAGCGCACGCATCGGCTCGGACTCCCAGGTGGTGTCATCACCGTCAATGAAGTCGAATACGCCGGGCTCCAACACGAAGAAGCCACCGTTGATCCAGCCGCCATCGCCCAGGGGCTTCTCCTGAAATCCTCGGACCTGCTCCCCGCGTATATCCAGGGCACCGTAACGTCCTGGCGGCTGTACACCAGTGACTGTGGCCAACTTGCCATGGCTGCGGTGGAAGTCGATGAGTGCAGGAATATTGACGTCGGCAACGCCGTCGCCGTAAGTCAGACAGAAAGTCTCGTCCCCCACATAGTCGCGTATGCGCTTCAGACGACCACCAGTGGCAGTGTTCTCGCCGGTATCTACCAGGGTTACGCGCCAGGGCTCGGCATGGCGGTTATGGATGCACATCTGG
The DNA here is from genome assembly GCF_028682475.1 of Pseudomonas putida. GTDB lineage: Bacteria > Pseudomonadota > Gammaproteobacteria > Pseudomonadales > Pseudomonadaceae > Aquipseudomonas > Aquipseudomonas putida_AG. The sequence continues at coordinate 94,725 of NZ_JANHLE010000015.1, read as the reverse complement.
TTCTCTGCCATGTCAAAAGTGACGTCTGACATGTGCAGAAAATAGTTGGCGAAGTACTCCTTGATCACATAGCCCTTGTAGCCCAAGCAGATGACGAAGTCGTTGATGCCAAAGTGCGAGTAGATCTTCATGATGTGCCAGATGATCGGCTTGCCGCCTATCTCGATCATCGGTTTCGGCCGCAGGTGGGATTCTTCGCTGATACGCGTACCCAGGCCGCCGGCCAGAATGACTGTTTTCATTATCTGCTTACCTTAAGGGCTTTTGCCACGATCCGAGCCGACAATTTACTGACCAAAGCAATGGCTGAGCGGACTAAAAGCAAGAATGTTGCCAACTTGTAAAAAGCAAGAATCATGAGAAGCGCCAAGCCGACCACTGCCTCGGCAGTGACGCAGAAACGACAAGGCCGGGCATTAAGCCCGGCCTTGTCGTTACACCTGCGTCAAGCCAGTTCGCTGACCCACTCGAGCACCACCGGTTGGCCTGAATCCGCACCCCTCGATACGTCCACACCAGATGGATCGCAGGCCGCCACTCGCGTCGTGAACGCCGAGGGCCAGCGCGCTGACAATGCCTGTTGTTGCTGCTGCTCAAGCACCGGAACAGCGTCATTGAGCATTTGCGCCTGTGGCGTCCAGATCACCAGCAGACCCGCTTGCGCAGCTTTCAGGCACAGGTCGATATCGGAACCGGCAAACGCCTGCATGCCGTCGCATTGGCTGAACAGGTCCTTGCGCACCATCAGACAATCGCCGGACACCGCCTGACAGCTACGCACCTGTGCCAAGCCCAGGACCGACTCAGGCGCAAACCTGGACACGCCCAGCAATGCACCCTGGACTTGACCGGAAACCAGCAACTCGTAACCGGCATGGGTCACCTTCTCCTCGCGACCATGCATCAGGCAACCCACCACGCCCACTTCAGGCCGTAGCGCCTGGTTGAGCAACGCCTCGATCCAGGCTGCCGAGGCCACCTGGCTGCGGCTGGACATCAGTACAAGGTATTCACCGCGAGCCTGTACGGCCGCCTGATTGATCAACTGCGAGCGAGACATCCCCGGCTCGCCTGCCAGCACGCTGATCCGCCCCCCGGCAATCTCATTCGCCAGTGTTTTTGCGTTGCTCCCATCATCGACCACGATCACCTCGTAGCGAGGATAGCGGGTACGTTGCACGATGCTCGCCAGGCAAGCCCTGAGTTGCGCCAGGTCGCCGTCGACCGGCAACAGGATGCTGACCTGCGGTGTCACAGGGTGACGAAAATCAATCTGGAAGGCCCCGTCGACACTCTCACTGACCTGTCCATTGTAACCAAGCCCGACCAGGTGACGCTTGAGCGTAGCCAGCGCGTCCACCGACATGGCCTCGCGCCTTTGCTGACCAACGACCAGATACTCGTCCAGATGCGCCAGCCCCCCCATACCTTGCTGCTCAATCAACCTGAGCAGCAAGTCGAACTCAAGGGCTTGTGGATACGCCTCACTGTATCCCCCCAGGCCAACCACGCTCTCACGGCGTAGCAACCAATGCCGAGACATCAGATCGGGACGACTGCGCAACAGATCCAGGTTGGCGCCAGGCCGGACAACGCTGACCAGACGACCATCTCCCGCACGCTGTACTTCATTGGCACAAATCGCCAGACAACCCTCTGCCCCTTCCAGTTCAGATTGCAAACGCAGCAATCCACCCGGGGCCAAGACATCTCCCGCCTCAAGCAACATCAACCAGTCACTGGACAGTTGACGTACCACCTGGTTGAGGTGGGCAACCACGTTGCCGGCAGTGACCTTGATAAAATGCAAGGTATCCCGTGGCGTGGTAATCGCCGGCAGCTCACCGGCCTTGAGCACGACAATCTTGAAGTCCCGCAGCCCACTGGCCAACAAGCTGTCGAACGTGCCCTGCAGGGCAGCATCATCGTTATCGAGATCCATCAGCACGAAAGCGATCTGCGGCAGGCGTTTTTTGCTCAGGTGAGCGAGCACACGTTTTCTGGCGGCGGCGTCAGGCGTTGCTGCGGCCATGGCCGCAAGAATCCTGCCTGACGGGGTAGATGCCAAGCGCTCCTGCACCGAAGCCCTACCGGGTATATCGAGCCGCTCAAGCCATCCCTCCAGCTCGCGGGCCTTGACTGCGTCGTCCTTGCCATCCAGCACTTCGACCAGACGCCGGCATACCTGGCTATTGAACAGACCCAGGGACAGCGCTTGCCAGTAACGATCCTTGAGAGTGTCCACCGAATCGTTTGGGTGAACCTCGAGCAGAGCCTGCTGGCGAACCCAGCTTCCTTCAAGGGCCTGGATCTGCCGCTGCCCCGCTGGCCAGGCATGCAACAGAAACTCCAACGCATGCAGTTGCTCAAACACCACAGCATTGTAGTAAGGCATTTCGACGAACTGACGCGGTTCAAAGGTCCGCTCCGGGTCTTTCAACACCCCTCCCCAGCATGACTTGAACAACAACTGCGCCTCACGCCCCTCGTGAGTGTTACGAACAAATCTACCCAGCACATCGAAGTCGATGTTGCCTTGGCCCGCCAGCCCTGTTTCAGCATCCCATTGATGCAAGCTGCGCACGGTCTGATTGAGGCATTCCTCATAAGCAACAGGGTTCTGCTGGCTCGGTCGATACTCGACCACGGCACTGGTCTGCGCCAAAAGCCGACACGCCCCCTGCCTCAGCAGCGCATAGGCAATTGCCACACACCAGCCTTCGAATGGCAAATCTGCAGGCGCATTACGCACGGCAGTCTTCAAGGCTTCGACCCTTACCAGCGAGCGCCATGCCTGCAAGCCGAGGTGCGCGTGCAACGCAACACGCTCGCAGGGATCAACGGCATAAGCGTTATGGTTGCGGGCCGATCCAAGCTTGTAATAGTCGACCTCGTCGCCACCTGCCGAATACCCGATTGAATAGCCCTGTGCCATGGTGAAATCGGCGTGACTCTGGAGAAAGTCCACCTGCGCAGCCAAGGTATCGGCGAGCAGAAAGTCACTGTCCGGCGTCAGGACCGCGAATGGCGTTTCGATTTGCTCAAGCGCAGCAAGCAACTGCTCCTGCCATATTTGAGAAGATGCTGGTCGGCTTGCAATGTCGACGCTCAGCAACTGGCAAAAGTGCTGTTTGTAGTAATAGCGTGCACGTCCCTGATAATCAGGGGCGCTCACGCCCAGCAAGACAACCGTTACGTTGTTCAGTGATGTCGCCAACTCAACCGCTTTCTCGCCCATAGCGCACCTAGTACTCATAAAATTCGAATTCGGGCAGGCGCCGATTACCGATCGGGTGTGATCAATCAGCCAGCCAGCCATTTGCCCAGTGCTGCAACTTATCTGCCGTCAGCACATAGTCGCGCAACACCACTTCACGCAACTCATCACCTTGTCGATAGCTGGCTCGGGGATCGGCCAGGTGCATACGTATTGCTTGCAACCATTCCTGAGTGGTGTTGCTGACCACGCGCGTACAAGGCAAGTAACCTCGATAGGCCCTGGCATCGCTACAGATCACTGGATAACCACAGGCACCATACTCAAGCAATCGCAAGTTGCTCTTGCAGTCGTTGAACAGGTTGGACTCCAGCGGTGCCAGCGCCAGATCCAGGTCCAAACTGGCCAACTTGCGCGGGTATTCAAGCAGCGATACCCCCGGGTGAAACTCATGGACATAAGGACGAAGCAAATCCGGACACATGCCAAAGAAGACCCACTCGACCTCGTTCGCCAGTTCCTTGACGACATCGACAATCAGCTCGAGATCGCCACGGTGACTGGTGCCCCCCGCCCAACCCACCCGCGGCTTGAGCGAGGTCTGGCGACGACTGTGCAATCCGTGCCACAACTGTGAAGCCAGCATGTTCGGAACCACGCGAATATCCTGGTTCATGCTCGACAACACTTCAGCCAGCGGCTCAGTAGAGACCACCAGCCGATCGCAAAGGGAAATGCCTCGCGTCACCATTTCACGCATGTTGATTGGGAGGTTGCGGCCGTGAGCATTCTTTTTCGGCACATCGAGGATGTAGTCATCAATCTCGTAAATACGCCGAGCATTGGAGAAGCGCTTGATGCGCTCTATTTCCTCGAGTGCGTTGGGGGTATAGCGGCATTGCAGGATGACCACATCCGGCTTGTCGCGCTCCATCTCGATGTGCCCCGGCGTGGTGTACGTCAATCGCCCCTGGATCCAGCCTGCGCTTTCCAGCTCAAAAAATGGCTGTGCCACCCGATAGTGCCCTACCGCCGACGTGTTGATTGGCAAAGCAAGGACAAAGGGTAACGCTCGACTGACAAACGGATCCCAGCCGGTACGCAAGCCGGGGTCGAGGGTGAAACTGGACATCTTCAGGTTGAGATTACGATTGTAGGCGGGATCACTGGCCACACGAGACAACCAGCGCTGATAAAAAGCCTCTTGATCCCGACCAGCTTTGACCTGTCCTGCCTGCACCTCACTCAATCGAGCGACCATGGCAAAAGGCGTCCAGACAATCAGATAACCCTGATCGCGAACCCGCAGGCAGAAGTCCGCATCGAACCATTGATCCTGATAAGCGTCCTCCTCAAGGCCACCCAACTCGGTGAATATGCTTCGACGCACCACCAGGCAGTTACCACTGACTGCGCTCCAGTTCTGCACAACACTCAAGCGATTCATGTACCCGCTGGCATCAGCCGAATGCCCGACGAATGGACTGCTGGCAGGCCCCTGAAGGCCCAGCACCAGACCTGCGCCCACCACGGTGCCGTCATGAGCGCAGAGTTTCGGCCCCGTTACCCCGACCTCCGGACGTTGGGCTTGAATCATCAGCTCGTTCAGCCATTGACCGTCAAAAATCATGCACCCGGGGTCAAGCAACAGCAGATAGGTACCCAGCGCTTCATGACTGGCCAGGTTTATCCGTTGCGCGGCACTGCGCCCCGCAACCTCGATAATTCTCAGTTGCTCACTGCCCAACTCTTGCATGGCGGCAAACCAGTCCTTCATCGGCTCAGGCTCACTACCGCCGGTCACGACCAGGACTTCGTACGGGGCGTAGGCCGTGTATTCGAATATCGACTCGACGCAACGGCGCAGTAACCGCAGGTCATGGCCAGCATCAATAATGATCGACACCCCTGGCCTCTCATCATGCTGATAGCGAACGCGCGAGAGCATGGTGCCTTGCGCTGAAGCGAGCTCGAACGGCACGCCCAGACGCTGCAGATGCGCCCTTAAAATTTGCGGCGCCTGAAGCACACAGTCAGGCTCGATTAACCAATCCGCGTAACTGGCCTTGCACTGCACGAGGAGCTCAGCGATATGCCCGACGACTTGCAAACCATCCGCCTCGACCATCCGCCAGAGCAGATCATGGGGCGCCAGCGCTCCAAACTCCGGAGCAAAACCACCTAAACGGGACAAGGCCTCGCGCTTGAAAGCCAGCATGCGTCCGACATAGGGAAAACTACGCATCAGGTCGAGATTGAAGTCCGGCTTGAAAATCGGGCTGGCGGCCTGCAGATTGTCGTTCGCCCCTTCATCGGTGTAGAAGCAGTTCCTGTCGGCATACAACGCCATGCGCTCAGCCATGATTACCAATGCATGCGGATGCAAGCGGTCGCCAGCGCGCAGCAGGAAGATCCAGTCAACGTCACCTGCTGATTGCAGTCGTGCATTGACCTGCTCGAAGCCGTCCCCACGCAAGGTAGTGGTCTGCACATTGGCAGCGTCTGGCACTTGCGCCGGGGTACGGGAAAGCACCCACACCTGGCCGGCTGCGTAGGACTGCAGCGCAATGCTCTCCAGCGTAGCCTTCAATGCCAGCGCATCTCCCGTGGGATCCATGACCACCGGAACAATGCGTGGTGTGCTCGGCCATTGCTCGACCCGCCTGGACATCAGACGAATCTGTGCAGCAGACAAAGTTCTGCACTCCAGCCACTGAGCATAAAGCTCGGCAAAACTCAGACTGTCGCTACCCACCTGCTGCTGGTAGTTGGCAATTTGCCCGGAATACAATCGAGACAGCTCATACTCCTGCCAATCCTTGTCCGGCCCCTCACAATACTGCTCGAACGCTACATGGCGCACCCAGCCGAAAGCCGGTGCCGGCTCACCTGTTCGCGAAGCAAGCATCTGCAACAGCCACTCGGTCTCTACCTTGAAGGCCATTTCCATGCTGGTGTGGTGACTCAAGCGACCGGCATGCATCCGCTCGATGCTGAGCATTTGCTGGAGGTATCCCAGGTGCCCACGGCGCAACAGGCAAATGTACAGCGCCATGTCCAGGCGAGCACTAAATCCCTGCCCATCCTGTACCAACATCGCCAGCGACTGCTCCACCAGCGCCCTACGCAACAGAACGTGGCTTATGCCTCCAAACAGGTTCGGCGCATTGGTAGCCACAGCCTCCAACAGGTCGCCACCGTTGAGTACCGCGCTTTCTGTAGCGATAAAGCAATTGGTTGCACGTGGTGGCAGCAAGGAGTCGTTGGCATCACACAAAAAACGGTGACTGGTCACCATGCTGACATCGGGACAGTCTGCCAAGACTTGCGCTTGATGACGGATGCTGGTCGACAGCAACCAATCATCATCACAGAGAAACTTGATGTACTCGCCCCGGGATTGCTCCAGGCACACCAGCAAATTACGTGAGAACCCCAGAGTCATGGCATTGCGCACATAGCGCAGTTCACAGACTGCCTGAACGGCCAGTTCGTCAAAGATTACTTTGATCTCATCCCCGAGACTGTCATCACAGACGATGACCTCAAGACACCCGTAATCCTGTGAGATTGCGCTGAGCAGTGCCCGGCGAAAGAACTCGGGATTGAAAGCCGGGATGGCAATACTGACTAATGCAAGGTGGTTCACGATGGGAAACCCGGAGGGAGGCGCTTTGCCAGAAACTACCGCCTCCTGTCAAAGCGCCGAGTCAATCAAAGCTGGTTGAACAAGCTCAGCGAGGAGATTTTCGAGAAAGCCAGCTGCGATGCCTGCAGCATGGTCTGTTGCAGGTTCAATCGAATCAGCACCTCGGCCGGGTCCGCATCACGGATCGAGCTCTGGGTCTTGGTGTTGGCCATTTTCAGGCTCTCGTTGGTTTCCGCCTGGACATCCAGAGCGGCACCGCGAGCACCGATCGAGCTGATGGCTTCGGCGACTTTGTTGGCCCCGCTTTCCAGATTGCCAATCGCCGAGTCGAGCGCGGCCTGGTACTTCTGGCGCGACGCCAGATCAGTGTCGACCGGCATCTCCAGCGCTTTACGGAACTCTGAAATGGTGTCCAGTATGTTCTGGGTCTGGTGGGTATCGACCTTGACCGAGAACTGGTCCCCCCCGGCTGGCGGCTCGGAGAAGTCAAAATCGACACCGGCGATGGTGGCCTTGGTCGCAGGCGTGCCGGTCAGGGCACCACTGGCCACAGGACGGGCATCCGGCAGCATGGGCTGGGCATAGACTTCAAAGTCGGTGGCGCTGGTGAACTTGATGATCGCACCGCCACCGGGGAACGCATCGCTGTAGGCCGACTTGTCAGTGATGGTGGCGCTGTTGATTTGCGCCGACGAGGTATTGCCCGGGCTACGCGAACCACTGACTTCATCGGCTTTGGAGGCCAGATTGAAGGTGTATCCGGCGATTGCGGTATCCGGATCGTCACCCTCTTTCAGGTTGACGTCCAGGCGCATCTCGACACCACGGAAACTGATGCTGCCGTCCTTGCCCGGATCAAAGGTGCCACCGCCGGTGGCCTCCAGGGTCACGTCATTGTTGGCTGCGTCGGTGATCTTGAATTCAGTGTTGCTGGTGAAGGTAATGGTGTACGGCTCACCGCCACGGAAACGATCATTGTACTGGGTGCTGCCGGACACCTGCCCGTTGGACAGGCTGACCCGGCCATCGTCCACGGCCGGGAAGGTCAGGGTCGTCTGGCTGCGACTGGTATTCAGTGCCTGCTCGAATACGTTGTAACCACTGTCGTTGGTGGCCATGCTGAGCATGTCGCCCACCTGCAGGCTCAAGGTGCTTTGGTCGCCCTGGTAGCTGTAAGTGCCATCTGCGTTGCGCACGTAGGGCTGGGTATCGCCACGCGAACCGGAGAAAATGTATTTGCCGTTCTCGTCACGGCTGTTCATCAGGCTGTAGAGCTGCTCTTCGAGCTGGGTCAGCTCCTGGGCATTGGCTTTTCGGTCAGCATCGGTATAGCCGCCGTTGCCGGCACCGACGGCCAGTTCCTTGACCCGCGCCAGCACGTTGGTGATCGAGTTCAGGGTCGACTCGGCGGTGCCCAGGCTATTACGTACGCTGGTGATGTTGCCGTTGTACTGATCGAGCAGATTGCTCTGCTGCTGCAGTTGCAGCAAGCGTGCAGCCCCTACCGGATCATCGGCAGCGGTGCGCACACGAATGTTGTCACTGGCCTGTTGGCTGGTCTTGACCACATTGGAGAAGTTGTTCGAGTAGTTCGACGCACTGGTCTGGTAGAACTGGGAAGTAGAAATACGCACGGTCTACCACTCCTTAAAGGGCATTGATCAGTGTGGAGAAGATGTCCTGCGCCGCTTTGATGATCTGCGACGAGGCCGTGTAGTACTGCTGGTACTTGATCAGGTTGCCGGCTTCTTCATCGAGCTGGACGCCCGACAGCGAATCACGCGAAGCCTTGGCCGAGGTGTGCAGGGCCGTGGTCGAATCCGAGTCCATCTTCGCCTGGGCGGTCTTGCCGCCGACGTTCTCCACCAGTTTGCCGTAGGCGTCGGTGAGGCTGAGGCCCTTGCCGTTGGCACCGACTTCAACCGTACCCTTGGTCTGCAGGTCGATCACCGCCTGGCCGTTACGGTTGTTGTCCGAGCCCGGGCCGGTCAGGGATATGGTGTAGTTGTCACCTTCCTTGGGCGAACCGGACACTTCCATCTCGAAGGTGAACGTCTTCTGAACACCGTTGGCATCGTTGATCGGCGCTCCGGTGGAGTCGACCATCGGCACCGAGAACTGCAGCTTGTTGGCCTGGCCCGGGATGATGGTGCCGGTGCCCAGCGGATCACCTTTGGCATCGAGCAGCTTGTAAGTCTGCGGGTTGGCTTTTTCATCACCGAACACCAGCTTCACCGGTGTCGAATACTTCAGGCCGTTCTGCAGATCCAGGCGCTGGGCCGGATCGTAGATATCCAGCGACGAGGTCAGATTGGGCTGGCCGATGATGCCAGTGCCCTGGTTGCCCGAACCGCTGGTAGAGGTCAGCGGCGATGCCAGCGCCAGGCGCTTGGGGTCGGTGAGGACGGTATCCAGGTTGCTCGCGGCATTGCGGGTCGGGGTGATCTTGAAGCTGTCACCGGCGCTCATGCCACCGCTGTTGAGCTTGAGGGTGAAACCATCGATCACCTTCGGCGGATCGTCGTTGATATCGAAGGTACCCATGTCGGTACCCTCCGGCAGCTTCTTGACGCTGTAGCCGGTGGCGCTGGTGAAGGTCACCTGGTAGTCGCTGGTGCTCAGCTTGCCGGTGTCCTTGATGACCACATCGAGCATGCCGTTACCGGTATTGCCGGCTTTGGCAATGCTGCGCTGGCTGATCAGTTCGGGGCTGTTGATGTCGTTGAACAGCGCGGCACCGAACTCACCGTTCTTGTCGATACCCTGGGCCAGCTGGCGGTTGATCTGATCGGCCATGACCAGGGCCACACGCCCCAGTTCGTTGAGCGAGGGGTCGAGCACTTCACTGCGATAACGCAGCAGGCCGCCGATCTCGCCGCCGTTGAGGCTGGAGGTGACGTCCATGACTGTGCTGCCACGGTTGAGCTGGATGCTGACCCGGGTCGGATCGTTCTTGCTCGGTACGGTCTGCAGGGTATTGATGGTTTTACCCATCACCAGCGGCTGACCGTTCTCCAGGTAGATGTCCAGGTTGCCTTCACGTTCAACCACCTGGGTACCGACCAGCTCGGACAGCTGACGCACCGCTTCGTTGCGCTGGTCGAGCAGGTCGTTCGGAGTGCCCTGCATCTGCGAGATCTGGTCGTTGTACTGGGCAATGGTTGCCGACAGTTTATTGACCTGGTCGACCATCGACGACAGGTTGCCATTGAGGTTGCTGTTCTGTTCGTTGAGCTGGCTGGCGATGGTGTTGAAGCGCTTGCTCAGCGATTGCGCACTGGTCAGCAGCAACTGGCGCGAGGCATCCTCGTTGGGCTTGGCGGATGCGCTTTGCATGGCCGTGAAAAAGCTCTGCAACGCGGCGGTAATGCCAGTGTCAGCACCGGAAAGCAGGCTGTCGATCGGTGCCACCTGATTTAGGTACGCCGCCGCATCGCTGCTCAACGACGTGGTGGTACGCAACTGGCTTTCCAGGTAACTGTTGTATACCCGGCGCACATCGGACAGGGTCGTACCGGTGCCGATGAACACGTTGCCATTCTGCTGCGAGCCATTGGCCCGCTGCACGTTCTGCTGGCGCGAATAACCAGCGACATCGGCGTTGGTAATGTTGTTACCCGTAGTGAACAGGCCCGACTGACTGGCGCCGAGCCCCGACATTCCGATGTTGATCAAACTCGCCATGGTTCAAACCTTATAGTTGCGTAGTGGTGCCAATCGCTGCGTAGCTTTCGTAGGATTTCATTTGCCTGGCGATCTGCGAGATCTTGCTCGCGTAATCCGGGTCGGTTGCATAACCGGCCCGCTGCAGCTCGCGTACAAACTGTTCCGGTTTATCGGCAGCCTTGACCGCTTCTTTATAGCGAGCGTTGTTCTGCAACAGGCTCACCAGGTCATGGAAACTGTCCTGATAGGAATCGTAGGAACGGAACGCCGCCGTCTCCTTGACGAACTGACCATCACGAAACTCGCTGGTGATCGCCCGCGCCTGTTCGCCCTGCCAGTTGCCGGTGGCCTTGATGCCAAACAGGTTATGACTGCTGCGGCCATCGGCCTGACGCATGACCGACTTGCCCCAACCGGTTTCCAGCGCCGCCTGCGCCACCAGGTAACGGGGGTCGATACCGATGCGCTTGGCGGCCTGCTCGGCCATCGGCAGCATGGTGGCGACAAAATCATCCGAAGAGCTGAAGGCACGTTTGGCCGGTGCCAACGGCGGCTGGGCCATGGCGCGACCGTAAATGCGCAGGCTGCCGGGTGCGGCAAAGGCTTGCGCCGGTTGCCAGTCACCTTTGGCCACGGCGTCGCCTGCCAGGCTCGAGCGCCCGGGAATCGGCGTCGTATTAGTGCTGGCCGGGACAACACCGGCCGCCGGCACCAGGCCCGCCAGCAAGCGATCGGTGAGCTTGCTTGGCAACGCCAGACGACGGGAGTTGAGCGCTGCGACATCGTTGCGTGTGACCGCAGTTTCCTGTGGCCGCTCCGGTACGCCGACTGCCGTCGCGCCCAATGGCCGCGCCTGGATGTCGAAGCGTGGGAACGGGCTGCTGTTGCTCACAGACGCCGCTTTCTGCTTGGACAGCTGACGCATCAGCACTTCCTGCAGACCGATACCGCCGCCCTCGCGGGACATGCTCACCGCCAGCTGCTGGTCGTACATCTGCTGGTACTGCTTGGTGGTTTCGGTGTTGAGCGGATTGTCCTTGGCCAGCACATCGCTGGCCGAACGCATCGACTTGAGCATCTCGTTGAGAAACAGCGATTCGAATTCCTGGGCCACCTTGCGCAGGTTGGCGTCGCTGTCGCGGTCACCGACCTTCAACGAACTGAGTCGATTGAGGTCGGTGTAGGCACCGCTGTCAGCCATGGAGGTCATCGGGTTTTTCGGCATATCCATGCGCCAGTCCTCAGATCACGATCAGGTCGGCTTGAAGCGCGCCGGCCTGCTTCAGGGCTTCGAGGATTGCCATCAGGTCACTCGGGGCAGCGCCGACCTGATTCACCGCACGGACGATTTCATCCAGCGTGGTGCCCGGGCCGAACTTGAACATCGGCTTGGCTTCCTGCTCGGCATTGACCCGCGAGCGTGGCACCACCGCGGTCTGGCCATTGGAGAACGGCCCCGGCTGGCTGACGATCGGGTCTTCGGTGATGGTCACGGTCAGGCTGCCATGGGTGACCGCCGCAGGCGACACTTTGACGTTCTGGCCGATGACGATGGTGCCGGTACGCGAGTTGATGATGACCTTGGCCACCGCCTGGCCCGGATCAATTTCCAGGTTCTCGAGGATCGACAGGTAATCGACACGCTGACTCGGATCGAGCGGTGCAGTGACGCGCACCGAGCCACCGTCCAGGGCCTGGGCCACACCTGGGCCGAGCAGTTCGTTGACCTTGTCGACGATACGCTTGGCGGTGGTGAAGTCCGGGCGATTGAGGTTCAGGGTCAGGCTGTTGCCCTGGTTGAATCCGCTCGGCACCGCACGCTCTACCGAAGCACCGCCAGGAATACGCCCCGCCGATGGTACGTTGACGGTGATCTTCGAGCCGTCGCGGCCTTCGGCGTCAAAACCGCCCACCACCAGGTTGCCCTGAGCGATCGCATAGACGTTGCCGTCGATACCCTTGAGCGGCGTCATCAGCAAGCTGCCGCCGCGCAGACTCTTGGAGTTACCGATCGAGGACACGGTGATGTCCACCACCTGCCCCGGCTTGGCGAACGCCGGCAGGTCGGCATGCACCGACACCGCCGCGACGTTTTTGAGCTGCACGTTGCCCGAGCCTGGCGGCACCTTGATACCGAACTGCGACAGCATGTTGTTGAAGGTCTGCAGAGTGAACGGCGTCTGGGTGGTCTGGTCACCCGTGCCATTGAGCCCCACCACCAGGCCGTAGCCGATCAGCTGGTTGCTACGCACGCCGGAAATGCTGGCGATGTCCTTCAGGCGTTCAGCCTGTGCGGCGAACGCGACGGACAGCAGAAGCGCGGCGGTGATCAGCTGCTTGAAGTTGAACATGGTCATCCGAACCTAGAAAGGCCAAAGCGGGCTGAGGAAGAAACGGTCGAACCAGCCCGGCTGACTGGCATCGGCAAACGAGCCGGTTCCCGAGTAGGTGATGCGCGCATCGGCAACCCGGGTCGAAGGCACGGTGTTGTCGGTGGCAATGTCGTCGGCGCGGATCATCCCGGCGATGCGCACCAGCTCATCACCGGTGTTGAGGGTCAGCCATTTCTCGCCACGCACGGCAATAATGCCGTTGGGCAGCACGTCGGCCACCGTCACCGTGATCGAGCCGGTCAGGCTGTTGCCCTGCCCGGCCTTGCTGTCGCCCTTGGTTGCACGGTCACCGCTGTAGCCGGCGCTCAGGCTCAGGTCGCCATCGCTGAACGGGTTGTTGGTGGTCATCGACGAGCCGAACAGCGAGGTCAGGCCGATATCGGCCTTGCTGTTCTTGGCGATCTGCGAGTTGGCGTTCTTGCTCGCCTGGGTCCGCTCGTTGAGGGTGATGGTGATGATGTCACCGACCCGGAATGCCTTGCGGTCGCTGTACAGGTTCTGATCGAAACCGGCCTGGTAGATCGAGCCATTGTTGGCCGCTGCCGGCAGTGGCGTACGCGGCAATACCGGCGCGTAGTACGGATCATTGGGCTTGGGCGTCGGCGCCACGCAGCCGGCCAGCACGCTGATCCCACTCAGGGCAAGTACGCAAAACAAACGACTCATGACTCTGACCTCACGGTGTAACAGGCGCCGTACAAGCGACCTCGAAGACTTCACTTACAGGTTCTGGGTAACGAACGAGAGCATCTGGTCGGCGGTGGAAATGACCTTGGAGTTCATCTCGTAGGCACGCTGGGTGGTGATCATGTTGACCAGCTCTTCCACGGTGCTGACGTTGGAGTTTTCCAGGGTCTGCTGCTGGACCACACCGAAACCGTTCAGGCCTGGCGTACCGACTTGCGGCGCACCGCTGGCAGCGGTTTCCAGGAACAGGTTGCCACCGGTTGCCTGCAGGCCGGCCGGGTTGATGAAGTCGGCCGTCTGGATGTTGCCGATCACCTGCGCCGCCGGGTTGCCTGCGGTGGTGATCGACACGGTGCCGTCACGGCCCACGGTGAAGGTCTGCGCCTCAGGCGGCACGACGATCGCAGGTTCCAGGGCAAAACCGCTGGCGGTGACGATCTGGCCATCGGAGTTCAGGTGAAAGGTACCGTCACGGGTGTAGGAGACGGTGCCATCAGGCTGCAGGATCTGGAAGAATCCGCGGCCATCAAGCGCCATGTCCAGCGGGTTCTCGGTGGTCTGCAGGCTACCGGCGGTGAAGCTCTTCTGGGTACCGACAATGCGCACACCGGTACCCAGCTGCAGGCCCGAAGGCAGCTCGCTGTCCTGGGTCGACTGGGCGCCGGCCTGACGACGGGTCTGGTACAGCAGGTCCTGGAATTCGGCACGATCACGTTTGAAGCCGGTGGTCGAGACGTTGGCCAGGTTGTTGGAAATGGTGGTCAGGTTCATGTCCTGGGCGGACAGACCGGTTTTACTGACCCAAAGAGCCGGAAGCATGCTGTTCTCCTCGCGCGCCTGTTTTACGGCGCTACGTCTGTGTAATTAGCCGATTTGCAAAACCCGAGCCATGGCTTCGTCGCCTTCCTTGGCTGTGGTCATCATCTTGATGTGCAGTTCGAATTGACGTGACAACGCCAGCACCGAGGTCATTTCCTCGACGGCGTTGACGTTGCTGCTTTCAAGAAAGCCCGACACCAGCTTGACGTTGGCATCGGCCACCGCGGGCTGGCCATTGCTGGTATGGATCAAACCGTCCAGGCCTTTGGTCATGGTCTTGAGATCAGGATTGATCATCTTGATCCGGTCGACTTCAGCCATTACCTCTGGCCCCTCGCCCATGGCGCGGATGGTGATGGTGCCGTCTTCACCGACCTCGACCTTCTGCTCTGGCGGTACGGCAATCGGCCCGCCGTTACCCATGATCGGCATGCCGTTGGCGGCACGCAGCACACCCAGGGCATCGATGTTCATACTCGCGGTACGCACATAGGCTTCGCTGCCATCCGGTGCCTGCACGGCGATAAAGCCGTCACCCCCCACAGCCACGTCCAGGTCACGCCCGGTTTCCAGCATCGAACCTGGCGAGAAATCCGTCGCCGGGCGCTCGGTCATGGCGTAGGCACGCGCCGGAAAGCTGTCACCAAACACCGGCATCGAGCGTGCCTGCTCCAGGTCACGCTGAAAACCGGTAGTGGAAATGTTCGCCAGGTTGTTGGCATGCGCCTTCTGCGCCAGCGCGTTCTGGCTGGCACCGGTCATGGCCACGTACAGCATCTTGTCCACAGTATTTCTCCCCTGCGCTGGCGAACACTTGCCGCTCGCCGCTGCTTTGCAGTGCTTGAAGCAAGTTTCAAACCAACTTTGCAGAAGTAGCCAAAAGCCCCGCCAGACAAGGGCTTGGTCGCTGTACAGATATGCAACAGGGAGAAACGCCGTCGAAATTACGGCGCCAGCTTGCCGCTAGCGGCAAGCCTCAGTAGTCGCGGCACGCCGCGTTGTTGAAGGGACCGGCAAAGCGCTTCCAGCCATCTCCCGGAGAAAACTGGGCACAGACCAGGCGTCCATCCGCCTGGCTTTCCCAACGGTACCAAGGTGCGGCATCAGCCCGGACCTGAGCCATCAGCAGCAGCGCGAACACCGCTAACGCCAATCGTTGCAACATGATCGATACCTCTGAAACGACAGACCCCTTCCGAGAAAGGGGTCCGTCCACACCTATCGCCTCACAGCGGCATCAGGTCATCTGAATGATGGTCTGCATGATGGTGCTCTGGGTGGAGATGGTCTTGGCGTTGGCCTGGTAGTTGCTCTGCGCCTTGATCAGCTCGACCAGCTCAGTGGTCAGGTTGACGTTGGAAGCCTCCAGCGAGTTGGAGGCGATCGCGCCCAGGGTGCCGGTCTTCGGCGCATCGATACCCGGAATACCCGACGAGTAAGTCTCGGCCCAGCGCGTACCACCCATAGGCTGCAGCCCCTGCTCGTTGGCAAAGGACGCAATGGCAACCTGACCGATAGCGCGCGACTGCTGGTTACTGAAGCTGGCGAACATCACACCGCTGGAGTCGATGCTCAGACTCGACAGAATACCGGTAGCGTAACCATCCTGGCTCTGCGACAGACGCGTGGTCGGGGTGTTGTAGGAAGTGGTCTTGGTCATGTCGATGGCGATACCACCGGCACTGGCCTCGGAGCCATTGGAACCCCATACCGGCGGCTTGGCAGTCGGATCGGTAACGGTGGCAGGTATCCAACCGGTCAGCTTGAAGACCTTGTTCACCACTTCGTAGCCAGAACCAGCAGCACCGGCAGTCATGGTATCGACACTACCATCAGGGTTGAAGGAAATGGTGCCTTCCAGCGGCTGCGGCGGCTCCTGGGCAGGATCCAGCGGGTTGCGACCATCGATCAGGGTGTAGGACTTCCACTCATTGGTGTCGGTCTTGACGTAGTACTGATCCATGACGTGCTCGTTACCCTGGCTGTCATAGATCTTGGTGGCGAAGGTCTTGTTCCAGGTGGTGTCGTCGGTCGGGTCGAACGTGGTGGTGCCCGGGATGACCTTGTCCGACGAGTTCAGGTTGATACCCTGATCGATCGAGGTGGTGGACTTTGGCGCCAGCGCCGAAGTGTCGATCTTCAGGTCGGTCAGCACGCCATTGATGATCTTGCCGTTCTCATCCACACCATAGCCACGCAGACGCAGGCCATCGGAGGTCACCACGTAGTTGTCTTTATCGGTCTGGAACGCACCGGCACGGGTATAGCTGAGCGAGCCGTTGTCGCTCAGGACGAAAAAGCCCTGACCCTGGATACCCATGTCCAGCACGTTGCCGGTGTTGGTGATATCACCATTGGTGAACTGCTGCGAGACCGAGGCCAGGCGCACACCGTTACCGACGCTCTGGCTGCCGACGCCGAGCTTGTTGGCCGAGTAGACGTCGGCGAATTCCGCACGCGACGATTTGAAACCGGTGGTGGCAACGTTGGCAATGTTGTTGCCGGTTACGTCCAGTTGTTTGTTGGCTGCATAGAGACCGCTAAGGCCGATATTGAATGACATCTTTCACTCCTTGTGCCGCGTTAGCCGGCTCTATATACCGATGGTTTGGACTTTGGACAGTGCAATGCTGCCCAGGCCGGCAAGATTGAGCATCATCTCGCCGCCGGTCTGACTGAGGGTTACGCTGCTGACCGTGGCCGGCAACAAGGTGTACATATCCAGCTGCTTGCCTTCGATGGTGGTCTTGGCGGCAAAGGTGTAGGTACCCGGATCGACCTTCTCACCCGCATCATTGGTACCATCCCAGACGAACTCGGAATTGCCGGCCTTCTGCTCACCCATATCGATGGTCTTGACCACCTTGCCATCCTTGTCGGTGATGGTGACGGAGGCGTTGCTCAGCGATTGCGGCACCACCACGGAACCCGTGAAGCTCTTGGTGGTGTCGACCATGGCCTTGTCGGTCTGGACGATCACCGAGCGACCGACCAGGGACGACGCCTGCAGCGCCTGGGACGATTTGAAGTTGCCGGAAATCGCCGTCACCGTCTCATTGAGCGTGGTGATGCCTTCCAGGCTACTGAACTGCGCCAACTGGGCAACGAACTCACTGTTGTCCTGAGGATCGAGCGGGTTCTGGTTCTGCATCTGGGTAACCAGCATCTGCAGGAACGCATCCTTGCCCAGCGCCTGATTGCCGGTCTTGCTGTTGGTCGCCGTAGCAACGCCAGTGGGATTGGTATCGGAAGTCTTCTTGACCGACGCCTTGAGCACGTCGTTCAGGTTTACACCGGCGGTGGTATCGTTAACGCTTGCCATTGGCTTCGTCCTTTATCACTGACCCAGGGTCAGGACCTTCTGCATCATGGTCTTGGCCGTGTTCATCAGCTCGGCGTTGGTCTGGAACGAGCGGCTGGCAGAGATCATGTCAGCCATCTCCTCGACCACATTGACGTTCGGGTAATAGACGTAACCGTCTTTGTTCGCTGCCGGATGGTTCGGCTCGTAGCGCGCCTCAAGGTTGCTTTGGTCCTCCACCACACCGAGCACCTGAACACCTTGACCGGCCTCGCCCTGATCCTGGAACAGCGACTGGCTGACACCGCCCTGGGCTTGCTGGAAGGTAGTGGCGAACACGGGGTGACGAGCGCGATAGGTCTGATCAATGCTCGACGAAACCGTCTCGGCGTTGGCAATGTTCGATGCGACGGTGTTCAGACGCGTGGTCTGCGCACTCATGCCGCTACCGGCAATGTTGAAGACACTGGCGAGGGACATGACTTACTCTCCGCGCAGGGCCGATACCAGCCCTTTGAATTTACTGTTGAGCAGCGTGAAGCTGGCCTGGAAGCCTACGGCGTTTTCCGCGTAGCTCGACTGCTCGAGCTGGGCATCGACGGTGTTCTGGTCGATCGACGGCTGCATCGGCGTGCGGTACTGCAGGGTTTCATCACCCATGCTCAGGCCTTCAGCCTCGATGTGCCGGGCGTTGGTACGGTCCAGTGCAAAATGACCCTTGCTGGTCTTCTCGGCCTGGGCCGCCAGGACCGAAGCGAAGTCCATGTCACGCGCCTTGTAGTTCGGCGTGTCGGCGTTGGCGATGTTGTTGGCCAGCACCTCGGCGCGCTGGGCGCGAAAGCCCAATGCCTTTTCGTGGATGCCAAGCGCTTTGTCGAAGCTGATGCTCATGTCGGGGAAACCTTCGAAGGTTTTTCGTTGACTGAGCTAGAGCAAGAGCCATGCCAAAAAACAAAACCCCGTAAATACGGGGCTTTGAGAGATTTGCCGCTGGCGGCAATGCCAGAAAAGCGGCAAAGGATTTCCGCTCGGCGCCAGCAAAGCGGCAATTTATGGAAGGGACTTACTTGGCCTGGTAGATGATCCCCGGGCTGCACTGCACCATCTGATAATGATCCGGTAAGCCATTGAGCGCTTCGGACGCCCCGAGGAACAGATAACCCCCTGGTTTGAGCGTGCTGTGAATACGCAACAGGATGTCTTTCTTGACCTGGGCCGAGAAGTAGATCAGCACGTTGCGGCAGAACACGATGTCGAACTTGCCCAGGCTGGCGTAACTGTCGAGCAGGTTGAACGAGCGAAACTCCACACGACTGCGGATCGGCACCTTGATCGCCCAGCGTCCGGGCGCCTTGACATCGAAGTAACGCTGCAGACGCTCCTGGGACAATCCACGGGCAATCGCCAGGCTGTCGTACTCACCGCTCTTGCAGTTATTGAGCATGGCGCCGGACAGGTCAGTGGCAACAATCTGCGCCCCCATCTTCAGCTGGCCGATGTTGCTGCGCTCGAACTCATCAATCGCCATCGAGATCGAATACGGCTCCTGCCCCGAGGAACAGGCGGCCGACCAGATACGCAGACGCTGCCCAGGATTGGCCTTGATCTGCTCAGGCAGCACCTTGTTCTTCAGCACTTCAAAGGGGTAAGTGTCGCGAAACCACAGGGTTTCGTTGGTGGTCATGGCATCCACCACCTGCTCGCGCAAACCGCTGCGCGGCTGGCTCTGGATACGCTGCACCAGTTCGGTCAGGGACTTGATGCCCTGCTGCTCCATCAGCTTGTTGAGACGGCTGGAGACCAGGTACTGCTTATTTTCGCCCAGCAGGATGCCACAGGCTTTTTCCAGGAAGACCCGGAACTGTTCGAAATCCAAATTACCCGTAGACAATGATGCCGCCTCTTAAATCATGTGAACCGCCAGGGGCACAGCCCCTGGCCGTTAGTGCGTGGCCTTGATGCGATCGACGACGCGCTGGGCGAGGTCGTCCGGTTTGAACTTGGCCAGGAAATCATCGGCCCCGACCTTCTTGACCATCGCCTGGTTGAACACCCCGGAAAGCGAAGTATGCAGGATGATATGCAACTTTTGCATGCGCGGGTCGCTGCGGATCTCGGCCGTCAGGGTGTAGCCGTCCATCTCCGGCATCTCGATATCAGAGATCATCATCAGGAATTCTTCTTCCGGACGCTTGCCCTCATCCACCAGCTTGCGCAGGTACTCGAGTGCCTGGCGGCCGTCATTGAGCGCCACCACCTCCACCCCGACCGTCTGCAGGCAACGACTGACCTGCTTGCGCGCCACCGATGAGTCATCGACCGTCAGCACCCGCAACAGCACCGCCTTGTCCTGCACCTCGGCATCGACCACACCGGCAGAGATCGACTCGGACGTCGGCGCCACTTCGGCGAGGATCTTCTCCACGTCAATGATCTCGACCATCTTGTTGTCGACCCGGGTCACCGCCGTCAGGTAGTGATCACGCCCGGTGCCCTTGGGTGGTGGATGGATCTCTTCCCAGTTCATGTTGACGATGCGCTCCACCGAGTGCACCAGAAAACCCTGGGTCTTGGTGTTGTACTCGGTGATGATCACAAAGCTCTTGCTGACATCTTCACTCAGACCGGGCATACCGGTCGCCATCGCCAGATCGAGGATCGGGATGGTTGCTCCACGTATATTCGCGACACCGCGCACTACCGGATTGGACTTGGGCATCACGGTCAAGGGTGGGCATTGCAGCACTTCCCGCACCTTGAACACGTTGATCCCGTAGAGCTGCTCGCCATTGAGACGAAACAACAACAGCTCCAGGCGATTCTGCCCCACCAGTTGCGTGCGCTGGTTCACCGAATCCATTACACCAGCCATGCAAGACTCCTTCACCAAACGCTTCGAACTTCGTACCCAGTCTCGGCACGCGCTTTGCTTTTTTAATCGTATGAACACGAAAACGACATTTTTCCGACGCCTGACCAGCCACCTCTGCAGCTATCTTGCTGCGCTGTGCCTGCTGATGCCGGGCACTCGACTTCTGGCTGACGCTTTCACCTTGCCTGAACAGCTTATCGGCGTCACCCAGGGGTTTCTTGAATTCACCGTTGAAGACTACCTGGCCAGCAGCCAGACCCCTGGCCGCTACGAAATCCAGGTCAACACCCTCGACCCGCGCCTGCGCATGCCGCTGTGCAACCGGCAACTGGACGCCAATCTGGAAAGCCCGGCACAGCCATTGGGCCGCGTAACCGTAAAGGTTCGCTGCAACGGCAGTTCACCGTGGACGGTGTTCGTGCCCGCCCAGGTACGTCTGTTTCGCAATGTTGTCACCGTGGTGCGCCCGCTCAAACGCGAGAGCATTGTCGGCGAGCAGGACGTCAGCCTGCGCGAACGCGATGTCGGCACGCTGAACCAGGGGTTTCTGAGCGATCTGGAACAGGCGATCGGGCTCAAGGTTATCCGACCGACGGTCATGGATCAGGTGCTGACCCCTCAACACCTGGAACAGGCCGAAGTCATCCGCAAGGGTGATCAGGTGGTCATCACCGCCCGCAGCGGCACACTCAGCGTACGCATGCCAGGCGAAGCCCTGAGCAAAGGCGGCCTGAGCGAACAGATCCGGGTGCGCAATCTCAATTCCAAACGGGTGGTCAAGGCCAGGGTAACCGGGCCAGGCCAGGTCGAAGTGGCCATGTAAACGGCAGAACAACGAAGAACTCTGGCGATCAGCAAGCGCTTTTCCTAAACTGTGCCCCATTGGGGGCCCGGAAGCTGCTGCGCAGTCTGCACTGCAATTGCGCCTAAAGTTTCTTTCGGGTTGGCCGAAAACAAGGCAAGCGTCCCTATACCCAGAGGTTTTCTGATCATGGTCATCGACTTCAGTCGTTTGAATAACTCCCCGTCGGTTGCCGGCGTGCGCACTGGCAACAGCCAGGAAAGCACCGCCAGCAACACCGCAGCCAAGGCCGACGCAGTCGCCCAGGGCGGTACCAGCGGGGAAGCCGTACACCTGAGCCACGAGGCCCAGCAGTTGCAAAAGGTCAGCGACAAGCTGCGCGACCAGCCTATTGTCAACAGCGCCCGGGTGGCGGAGTTGAAGCAGGCTATCGCCGACGGCAGCTACCAGGTCGACAGCAACCGCGTCGCCAGCAAACTGCTTAATTTCGAAGCCCAGCGCTAGCCCCTGGCGCGCTGACTTCAGGACGCTTGAACCAAAGAGCCAGCCATGCACGACACTACCTTGCTGCAATTGATCGAAGATGATTTTGCTCCAGCGCAACAATTGCTTGAATTGCTGCAGACCGAAGCGGTCGCCCTGCACGGCCGTGACATGCCGCTGCTGGAAGACATTCTGGCGCGCAAGCAATCGCTGGTAATCCTTCTTGATCAGCAAGGTCGGCGGCGCAGTGAACTGCTGGCAAGCCTTGGCCTGAGCCAGGACCGCGAAGGCGTCGCACAACTGGCCAGCCAGTCGTCGCTGGGCGAGTTGCTGCTGCAACAGCTGGACGTACTGGGCAAACTGCTTGCCGACTGCCAGACCGTCAACGAGCGCAATGGCCGCTCGATCCAGCTTCAGCAAAGCACCACAGCCAATCAGATCAGAATCCTCATGGGCGGCGAATCACCGTCGCTGTATGACGCCCGGGGGTCGACCTCGCCCCTTGCCAAGCCACGGGCGCTCAGCCAGGCTTGATTCCCTGTATCAAGGCACGGAACATACTGGCAAAATGCCGTTACTTGCGTGTGTCGTTTTTGCCTGGAGATTGATTACCCGTGTTCAATGAAGCAGAAGCTCCGCAGCCGCCAAAGGTGCTCACCACGCCTTTGGAAATCGCCGCCAACTTGCGGTCGCTGCAAGAGAGCCATGACCCGCTGATCATCACCTTCCACGAACGCAGCCAGCGCTTCCAGAGCTATGTGGTCGAGGTCGACCGCGAAAGCAATCGCCTGGCGCTTGATGAAATGGTCCCGCGCGACGGTGAGCGCTACCTGGAGAACGGCGAGCCGTTCCGGGTCGAGGGCTTTCATGAGGGTGTGCGTATCGCCTGGGAGTGCAATACCCCGCTGAGCATCAGCGAAGTTGACGGTCATCGCTGCTACCGCGGCGTACTGCCGAGCGCAGTGGCCTACCATCAGCGGCGCAATGCGTTTCGCGCCGCACTGAAACTGTCGCAACTGGTCGACATCAAGCTCGACGGCGACAAGCTCAAGGGCAATGGTGAATTGCGCGGCAAATTGCTGGACATCTCGGCTACCGGCTGCAAGCTGCGCTTCGAAGGCAATATCGAGGAGCGCCTGCAACTGGGCCAGGTCTACGAAAAATTCGCCTCCGGCGCACCGCTGGGCTTGTCCCAGGTCGAGGTGGAGCTGCGTCATCTGCATTTCGAAGAGCGGGTTAACACCACTTTTGCAGGCGTACGCTTTCACAACCTGAACGGACAGATGCAGCGCAAGATTGAAACCTTCGTCTACCAGCTGCAGCGTGAAGCGCGACGCTTCGATAAAGACGATTATTGAGTTGAACGCCTGGGGCTGCCCTGCAGCCCAATCGCCGGCAAAGCCAGCTCCCACAATGACCTCGATTACCCTGATTCCTGTGGGAGCCGGCGTTGCCGGCGAAAGGGCCGAAAAGCGGCACTGATTTACACCGACGCCGGCTTCTCCTCCGACCCCGCCGCTTCACCCCCCTCCTGATCGCTATCCTCCTCGGTATCCTCAGCCGCCACCGGCGCCTGCATCTGATCCTGCACGCTCTGCTCGTCAACCCGCGGATCGAGCGCTGCCGACAAGGGCGAGCCCGCCGCCGGCATGGCCACGTGATTGAGCGGCGCATCCTCAACCTGATGCAATCCGGTAACGGCCTTCGGACGAATCCGCCAGACCAGCACCAGGGCAAAGAACACAAAGAAGGCATAGAGCATCTGGGTGCCGAACATCTTCATCAGCACCCCCGCCACTAACGGCCCGATACTGGCGCCGACACCATAGGTCACCAACAGCATGGCGGTCAGCGACACCCGTCGCTCGCTTTCCACATGGTCGTTGGAGAATGCCACCGCCAGCGGATACAGGCAGAACTGCAGCAACGACACGGCAAAGCCGGCAACGAACAGGACTACCAGCGGCACTGTCGGCATGATCGCCAGGGGCAACGCGGCAATCGCCAGGCCCACGGCCACACTGCGGATCAACACCGCACGATCGTAGCGATCCGAGAGCCAGCCCAGCGGCCACTGCACCAGCAGGCCGGCAAAGATGCAGCAGCCCATGAACAGACCGATGTATTCGGTGCTCAACCCTTGCTTGGAAGCGTACAAAGGTGCCAGGCCATAGAAGGAGCCAACGATCAGTCCCGAGCCCAGCACCGTACTCAACGACTGGGGTACCCGCTTGATGAAGAAGCGCGGCTCCATCGGTGCCGGCCGCAACGGTGCCGGGTGAATGCGCCGGGTCATCGCCACTGGCACCAGGCACAAGGCAAAGCACATAGCCACCAGCATCAACAGCTCCGGCCCCAGCTGCGGATGCGCGACCAGGATCAGCTGACCGAGCACCAGTCCCAGGTAGGAAGCGATCATATAGCCGCTGAACACCGCCCCGCGCTGCTTGGCATCGGCCTGCTCGTTGAGCCAGCTTTCGATGACCATGTACTGGCACATCATCCCCAGACCGACAATCACCCGCAGCACCACCCACGCCGGTAGCCAACTGACCAGGCCATGCCCAAGTACCGCTGCACCGACAATCCCGGCGCAAGTGGCGTAGGCACGGATATGGCCGACCCGGGCAATCAGCCGGTGACCGATCTTGCCGCCCAGGGCCAGACCGAAATAGTTGGCCGCCATCAGCGCACCGACCCAGAGGCTGTCGACATGATCGGCAGCCAGGCGCAAGGCCAGGTAAGTACTCAACAAGCCGGAACCAATCAACATCATCAGCGCCGCAAAATACAGCGAGCGAAAAGACTTCCAGATCTGTCGCATCAGCGTCCCGAACGGCCCCTTGAGCAGGTGAAAAAACTGCTTGAAAGCATAAGTGAAAATAACCGTACTGCAGGTCCTGGGACTAAAAAAACACTAGGCTTGAGCCGCCAGCACGCGACGCTCCCACGGGGTGATTTCATCGAAGAAGCTGGTCAGCTCCAGGGTTTTGGTGGCGATGTAGCCTTCGATGAACTCGCTACCGAACAACTCCCGTGCAAGCGCACTGTGCTTCAGACGCTCAAGGGCCGCATGCAAGGTACATGGCAGGCTCAAATGTTCCGGCACCTCGAACTCACCCTGGATCGCTGGCGCAGGTTCGAGCTGTTGCTCGATACCATACAGACCGGCGGCGAGGCTGGCGGCGATGGCCAGATAAGGGTTGGTGTCGGCACCGGGCAAACGGTTCTCGACCCGCCGCGCCACAGGAGAACTGGCCGGGATACGCAAGCCGGCAGCGCGGTTGTCTTCTGACCAGCAGGCATTGTTGGGCGAGGCGTAAGGATGGCACAGGCGCTGGTAGGAATTGACGTTCGGCGCGAACAGCGCAGTGAAGTCGGCCATGCAGGCCTGCAGGCCACCGATGAAATGATGGAAAGTCGCAGTCGGCTTGCCGTCGGCGTCGCTGAACACGTTGCGCCCACCGTTGATCTCTACCAGGCTCTGGTGAATATGCATCGAGCTGCCCGGTGTATGCGCCAAGGGCTTGGCCATGCACACCACGGTCAGGCCATGCTCGAGCGCAACCTCTTTGAGCAGATGCTTGAACAGCAGGGTCTGGTCGGCCAGTAACAAAGGATCGCCGTGCAGCAGGTTGATCTCGAACTGGCTGACACCCATTTCATGCATGAAGGTGTCGCGCGGCAAGCCCAGGGCCTCCATGCAGCGATAGACCTCGCTGAAGAATGGTCGCAGGCCATTGTTGGAACTGACGCTGAACGCCGAATGCCCTTCTTCGCGGCGACCATCCTTGCCCAGCGGCGGCAGGAACGGCTGGTGCGGGTCGGTGTTCGGCGCGAAGACAAAAAACTCAAGTTCGGTCGCCACGACCGGTGCCAGGCCGCGGGCCGCATAGCGTGCAATCACCGATTTAAGCAGACCGCGGGTGGACAGACCGGAGCTTGCGCCACTGAGCTCGACCGCATCACAAATAGCCAGGGCACGCGGCTCGTCGCTCCAGGGCAGGCGATGGATCTGCTGCTGATCAGCCACCAGGGCCAGGTCGCCATCGTCGCTGCCGTAAAAGCGCGCCGGCGGATAGCCACCCATGATGCACTGCAACAGCACCCCACGGGCCATCTGCAAGCGCCGGCCTTCGAGAAATCCCGCAGCGGTCATTACTTTGCCGCGCGGTACGCCGTTGAGATCCGGCGTAACGCACTCGATCTCATCAATGCCGCTCAATCGCTCCGCGAGCGCACACTGGCCACTGGTGGTCATGACACTATCCTTATTGTTTTCGCATGCCGTGAAAGGCGATAGCTACAACATAGGCACCAGGCGTTCGGAATTTCAAGCACCCAGGCGCGGCATGATCGAAATTTTCTACAGGCCTGATCGCGGGACAAGCCCGCTCCCACCGGTGAGCAACTTTCCTGTGGGAGCGGGCTTGCCCCGCGATGCCCTTACCGGTTACCCCGGCAAGGTCATGCCATTGGCTGGCAACGGCAAGGCAGTCTTGTATCGCACCTGCTTCAAGGCAAAGCTGGAGCGGATGTTGGCCACACCCGGCAGGCGCGTCAGGTAATCAAGAAAGCGCTCCAGCGCTTGAATGCTCGGCAGCAACACCCGCAACAGGTAATCCGGATCCCCGGTCATCAGGTAGCACTCCATGACCTCCGGGCGTTCGGCAATTTCTTCTTCAAAACGGTGCAGGGATTGCTCCACCTGCTTTTCGAGGCTGACATGAATGAACACATTGACGTCCAGCCCCAGTACTTCCGGCGCCAGCAAGGTCACCTGCTGGCGAATCACCCCCAGCTCTTCCATGGCCTTGACCCGGTTGAAACAGGGCGTCGGCGACAGGTTGACCGAACGCGCCAGCTCGGCATTGGTGATCCGCGCGTTTTCCTGAAGGCTGTTGAGAATACCGATGTCCGTGCGATCCAGTTTGCGCATGAGAAAATTTCACCTGTTTTTTGTCTTTATAAAGAATGTTTATCCGCAAGCCCGAACAAAGGCAATCAACTTGAGAGAAATATTCTTCAGGCGCCCGAATATCATGTAGGACAAGACTGACTCCCTGGTCACAAGCCGGGGTGTCAGCAGCGACCGCTTCAAAGCTCAACAAAAACACAAGACAGAGCGAGCGTAAAAAAGCATGAACGAGTACGCCCCCCTGCGTCTGCATGTGCCCGAGCCTACCGGCCGGCCAGGCTGCCAGACTGATTTTTCCTACCTGCGTCTGAACGATGCTGGCAAGGTCCGTAAACCTCCCGTCGATGTAGAAGCCGCCGATACCGCGGATATCGCCTATAGCCTGATCCGCGTGCTGGACGATAAAGGCAATGCCCTGGGCCCATGGGCCGAGGACATCAGCCCGGAGATCCTGCGCCAGGGCATGCGCACCATGCTCAAGACCCGGCTGTTCGACAGCCGCATGGTGGTCGCCCAGCGCCAGAAGAAGATGTCCTTCTATATGCAGAGCCTGGGCGAGGAAGCCATCGGCAGCGGCCAGGCCATGGCCCTGAACCGTACGGACATGTGCTTCCCCACCTACCGCCAGCAAAGCATTCTCATGGCCCGCGACGTGTCGCTGGTAGAGATGATCTGCCAGTTGCTGTCCAACGAGCGCGATCCACTCAAAGGCCGCCAGCTGCCGATCATGTATTCGGTGCGCGAAGCCGGCTTCTTCACCATCAGCGGTAACCTCGCAACCCAGTTCGTCCAGGCCGTCGGCTGGGCCATGGCCTCGGCGATCAAAGGCGATACCAAGATCGCCTCGGCCTGGATCGGTGACGGCGCTACCGCCGAATCCGACTTCCACACCGCCCTGACCTTCGCCCACGTATACCGCGCGCCGGTGATCCTCAACGTGGTCAACAACCAGTGGGCGATTTCCACCTTCCAGGCCATCGCCGGTGGTGAGTCGACCACCTTCGCCGGTCGCGGCGTCGGTTGCGGCATCGCTTCGCTACGGGTTGATGGCAACGACTTCATCGCCGTCTACGCCGCTTCGCGCTGGGCTGCCGAACGCGCCCGCCGCGGCCTGGGCCCAAGCCTGATCGAGTGGGTCACCTACCGCGCCGGCCCGCACTCGACGTCCGACGATCCGTCCAAGTACCGCCCCGCCGACGACTGGAGCCACTTCCCGCTCGGCGACCCGATCGCCCGCCTGAAACAGCACCTGATCGCCATCGGCCACTGGTCCGAGGAAGAGCACCAGGCGGTCACCGCCGAGCTTGAGGCCGAGATCATCAAGGCGCAGAAAGAAGCCGAGCAGTACGGCACCCTGGCCGGCGGCCAGATGCCAAGCCCAGCGTCCATGTTCGAGGATGTCTACAAGGAGATGCCGGAGCACCTGCGCCGGCAGCGCCAGGAACTGGGGATCTGACATGAACGATCACACCACCACTATCCAGTTGGAAACCGCCATGGCGACTACCACCATGACCATGATCCAGGCCCTGCGCTCGGCCATGGACATCATGCTTGAGCGCGATGACAACGTGGTCGTCTATGGCCAGGACGTTGGCTACTTCGGCGGCGTGTTCCGTTGCACCGAAGGCCTGCAGACCAAGTACGGCAAATCACGGGTCTTCGATGCGCCGATCTCCGAAAGCGGCATCGTCGGCACCGCCGTGGGCATGGGTGCCTACGGCCTGCGTCCGGTGGTCGAGATTCAGTTCGCCGACTACTTCTACCCGGCCTCCGACCAGATCGTTTCCGAGATGGCCCGTCTGCGTTATCGCTCAGCGGGCGAGTTCGTCGCCCCGCTGACCCTGCGCATGCCTTGCGGCGGCGGCATCTACGGCGGCCAGACGCATAGCCAGAGCCCTGAGGCGATGTTCACCCAGGTCTGTGGCCTGCGTACCGTCATGCCGTCCAACCCGTATGACGCCAAAGGCCTGCTGATCGCCTCGATCGAAAACGACGACCCGGTGATCTTCCTCGAACCCAAACGCCTGTACAACGGCCCGTTCGACGGCCACCACGACCGCCCGGTAACGCCGTGGTCGAAACACCCGGCCAGCGCCGTGCCGGACGGCTACTACACCGTGCCGCTGGACAAGGCCGCCATCACCCGCCCGGGCAATGACGTCACCGTGCTGACCTATGGCACCACCGTGTACGTATCCCAGGTGGCGGCCGAGGAAACCGGTGTCGACGCCGAAGTCATCGACCTGCGCAGCCTGTGGCCGCTGGACCTGGAAACCATCGTCGCCTCGGTGAAAAAGACCGGGCGCTGCGTGGTCGTCCACGAAGCCACCCGCACCTGCGGTTTCGGCGCCGAGCTGATCTCGCTGGTTCAGGAACATTGCTTCCATCACCTCGAAGCCCCGATCGAACGCGTTACCGGTTGGGACACCCCCTACCCGCACGCGCAGGAATGGGCGTATTTCCCCGGTCCTTCACGGGTGGGCGCGGCATTGAAACGGGTCATGGAGGTCTGAATGGGCACGCACGTTATCAAGATGCCGGATATCGGTGAAGGCATCGCACAAGTTGAACTGGTGGAATGGTTCGTCAAAGTCGGCGACACCGTCACCGAAGACCAGGTCGTGGCCGATGTCATGACCGACAAAGCCACGGTGGAAATCCCCTCACCGGTCAGCGGTAAAGTGCTCGCGCTGGGCGGCCAACCGGGCGAAGTCATGGCCGTGGGCAGCGAACTGATCCGCATCGAAGTCGAAGGCACCGGCAACCTCCAGGAAAGCACCAGCAAAGCTGCCGAACCCACCCCAGCACCTGCTGCAGAACCGACTGTGGGAGCGGGCTTGCCCCGCGAAGAGGCCAGCAAACCCACCACACCTGTCCCTTCCACACACCAACCCGCCGCAATCGTCCCGCGCGAAGCCAACGAGCGCCCGCTGGCCTCCCCGGCCGTGCGCAAGCGCGCCCTGGATGCCGGTATCGAATTGCGTTACGTACACGGCAGCGGCCCGGCCGGGCGCATCCTGCATGAAGACCTGGATGCCTTCCTGACCCAGCCGACCCTCAGCAGCCAAAGCGCACCGGGCGGTTACGCCAAGCGCAGCGACAGCGAGCAGATCCCGGTCATCGGCCTGCGCCGCAAAATCGCCCAGCGCATGCAGGATGCCAAGCGCCGCGTCGCCCACTTCAGTTATGTCGAAGAGATCGACGTCACCGCCCTGGAAGAACTGCGCCTGCACCTGAACAAAAAGTGGGGCGACAGCCGCGGCAAGCTGACCCTGCTGCCGTTTCTGGTGCGCGCCATGGTCGTGGCCTTGCGCGAATTCCCGCAGATCAACGCCACCTACGACGACGAAGCCCAGGTCATCACCCGCCACGGTGCGGTGCATGTCGGCATCGCTACCCAGGGCGACAACGGCCTGATGGTGCCGGTACTGCGTCATGCCGAAGCCGGCAGCCTGTGGAGCAACGCTGGCGAAATCGTGCGCCTGGCCAACGCCGCGCGCGGCAACAAGGCCAGCCGTGAAGAGCTGTCGGGCTCGACCATTACCCTGACCAGCCTCGGCGCCTTGGGCGGCATCGTTTCCACACCGGTGGTCAACACCCCGGAAGTGGCCATCGTCGGCGTCAACCGCATGGTTGAACGGCCGATGGTGATCAACGGCCAGATCGTCATCCGCAAGATGATGAACCTGTCCAGCTCGTTCGATCACCGGGTGGTCGACGGTATGGACGCGGCACTCTTCATCCAGGCCATCCGCGGCCTGCTCGAACAACCTGCCAGCCTGTTTGTGGAGTGACCATGCAAGCGACTCTCAACACCACCCTGCTGATCATTGGTGGCGGCCCTGGCGGTTATGTCGCGGCGATTCGCGCCGGCCAGCTGGGCATTCCCACCGTGCTGGTCGAAGGCCAGGCGCTGGGCGGCACCTGCCTGAACATCGGCTGCATTCCGTCCAAGGCACTGATCCATGTCGCCGAACAGTTCCACCAGACCCAGTTGCACAGCCAGCAGTCGAACCTGGGCATCAAGGTCTCGCCACCGAGCCTGGACATCGGCCAGAGCGTGGCCTGGAAAGACGGCATCGTTGATCGCCTGACCAGCGGAGTCGCCGCCTTGCTGAAAAAGCACGGGGTCAAGGTGATCCATGGCTGGGCGAAGATCCTCGATGGCAAAAGCGTCGAGGTCGATGGCCAACGCATCCAGTGCGAACACCTGCTGCTGGCCACCGGCTCCAGCAGCGTCGAACTGCCGATGCTGCCGCTCGGCGGCGCGATCATTTCGTCCACCGAAGCGCTGGCGCCCAAGGCCCTGCCCAAGCACCTGACAGTGGTTGGCGGCGGCTACATTGGCCTGGAGCTGGGTATTGCCTACCGCAAGCTCGGCGTCGAGGTCAGCGTGGTCGAAGCCCGTGAGCGGGTGCTGCCGACTTATGACAGCGAGCTGACCGCACCGGTAGCCGAGTCGATCAAAAAGCTCGGGATCAAGCTTTACCTCAAACACAGCGTCGAAGGCTTTGATGCCGGCAGCCAGCGCCTGCAGGTACGCAACCCGGACGGCGAGTTACTGCAACTGGACACCGACCAGGTCCTGGTCGCCGTGGGTCGCAAACCGCGCACCCAGGGCTTCAACCTGGAAAGCCTGGCGCTGAAGATGAACGGCGCGGCGATCGCCATCGACGAACGTTGCCAGACCAGCATGCGCAACGTCTGGGCGATCGGCGATCTCAGCGGTGAGCCGATGCTCGCCCACCGGGCCATGGCCCAGGGCGAAATGGTCGCTGAAATCATCGCCGGCAAAACCCGGCGCTTCGAACCCACGGCCATTGCCGCGGTGTGCTTCACCGACCCGGAACTGGTGGTGGTCGGCAAGACCCCGGAGCACGTCGAACAGGAAGGCCTGGACTGCATCGTTGCGCAGTTCCCGTTCGCCGCCAATGGCCGGGCCATGACCCTGGAATCAAAAAGCGGTTTCGTGCGCGTGGTCGCGCGTCGCGACAATCACCTGATCCTCGGCTGGCAGGCCGTTGGCGTTGGCGTCTCGGAATTGTCGACGGCGTTCGCCCAGTCCCTGGAAATGGGCGCTCGCCTGGAAGATGTGGCCGGCACCATCCATGCTCACCCGACCCTCGGTGAGGCGGTCCAGGAAGCGGCATTGCGGGCACTCGGTCACGCCCTGCACCTGTAACACACTGAAGCGGCTGCGGCCGATTTGACCCGCTGCGCGCAAGTGCAGCGGGTCTTTTTTTGCCTCGGGCCGGCACAACTGGACAGGACTCAACGTACCGGCAGGCTGCTCTCGGCTTCGGCCCTGATCCAATCAATGAACGCCTGCACCTCGGGACGCTGCACCGTCTCAGGACGACTGACCAGGTAGTAGGCGAATCGTGAAGGCCAGGGTTTATCCAGGGCCACGACCAGCTTTCCGGCGTCGATATCCTCCTGCGCATGCGTATCCTGAACCAGGGCAATACCCTGCCCCGCTGCCGCGGCACGCAACAGCAGCAGGTCCTCTTCGAAACTCATCCCGCGCCGCCCCTCGTCCCCCACCTGTACACCATGGGCCTGTAACCAGAGCACCCAGTCAGCGCGATCGCCATCTTGCAACAAGGGGTACTTGAGGCAATCGGCCGGCTCATCAATGAGCGGACCCTGGGCCAGTAACGCTGGGCTGACTACCGGCAACAACACCGGCGCCATCAGCCGAATCGACTCCAGCCCAGGATAAGTGCCCAGGCCATGGCGCAGGGCCACGTCAACCCGATCGCGCTTGAAGTCCACCAGCGTCGCCGAAGCTTCGACGCGCACCTCGATCTGTGGATGCAATGCACTGAAACGACCGATCCTCGGTACCAGCCAAGCCGCAGCAAACGAAGGGACCGTGCTGATGGTGAGGCTTTTTTCCAGGGTCAGGTTTTCCAGCGTTGAATAGGATTTTTCGATCAGGTCAAAACCGCGCAGCAAACTGGCGTGCACCCGCGCACCGGCTTCAGTGAGGTACACCCCATGATGCCCACGCACAAACAGCGCAACGCCCACCCGCTCCTCCAGCAAACGTATCTGTTGGCTAACCGCGCCAGGCGTGACCCCCAGCCGTTCGGCCGCCGCCTTCAAACTGCCCAGGCGTCCTGTCTCGGTAAAGGCGCGCAACGCCAGCAACGGTAAAACGGCTCCCACAGGCCCAACCTCAGTTTAGTAATTCTAAATCCATAAGAGAGAAATCATCGTTTCTCAAGGTCATTGCAGCGCTCTAGGATAGTTGGCAGAGCGTCAACTACAAAGCAGCTTTAGCCACGCAGGATGCGAAATATGAACGACCCTGGACTGATCCTTTACACCGATAGCTCTCCTAATGGATTCAAGATCACCATCGCCCTGGAAGAGCTGGGCATACCGTATACCCTGAGGCATGTCCGTATCGAGCAGGGCGACCACCGTCGCGCGCAGTTCCTCAAGCTCAATCCCCATGGGCGCATTCCCGTCTTGGTCGATGAAACCACAGGCATCACGCTGTTCGAGTCTGCGGCCATCCTCCTGTACCTGGCGGAAAAAACCGGCCGCCTGCTGCCAGACAATCCGCACATGCGTTGGTCAGCCATCAAGTGGTTGATGTTTCACACCTCGAGCATGGGACCGATCCTTGGTCAACGGGTGCATTACGAACTGTTCGAAAGCCCACCCAACACAGCGGTTACCGAACGCTTTCGAGGCCTCACCGAAGACACCTTCGCCACGCTGGACAGCCACCTGAAAGACAGCCACTGGCTGGCTGGCCCGGAGTACAGCATCGCCGACATTGCCACCTTCGGCTGGATGCACATCGCCCGCATCATCGATTTCGATTTCAACGATTTCAGCCACCTGAGCACCTGGTTTGACCGGGTCAGCCAGCGCCCCGCGGTGCAACGCGGCATCAACCTGCCGCAACCGGCGACCGGCCCCTGACACCTGACGCAGAAGAGAATCGGCATGAACGAGACTGTGATACGCACCGCCCACGCAACCACCCGAGGCGCCAGCGCACCCGCGTTTGCCGGGCACCCTGGCTACAACCGGATGTTCGCGGCAGATCAACTGACGCTGGGCATCTTTCTGCCTCTGCGCTTCTATCAAGGCGATATGAACATCCTGGCCGGACAGGCCGAGCTTGTCAGCGAGATCGACCGCCTCGGTTTCGCTGCTGTCTGGGTCAGGGACGTGCCGTTGTTCGATCCGTACTTCGGCGATGCCGGGCAAGTCTTCGACCCCTTCACCTACCTGGCCTATCTGGCCGCCAGGACGCAACGCATCAGCCTGGCCGCCGGCAGCGCGATTTTTTCCCTGCGCCATCCGATCGACCTGGCCAAAGCGGCTGCGACCATCGACCGACTGTCTGGCGCACGTCTGGTCATGGGCATCGCTTCCGGTGACCGTCCTGTGGAGTTTCCGGCGTATGGCCTGGAGCACAGTGAACGCGGCGAGCGCTTTGCCGAAGCAGTGAGCTATTTTCGTCAGCTACTGCAGGAGGGAGAGCATTCGATCGCCTCCCCGCTCGGCCACCTGAGCGGAGCTCAATTACTGCCAAAGCCCGCCACTGGCAAGATTCCATTGCTGGTCACCGGCTCGTCGCGCCAATCGATGCAGTGATTGGGAGATCATGCCGATGGCTGGCTGACCTACCCGCAATCAACGCAAACCAGCATCGGCCCGCGACAGCTGGCCGAGAAAATCCGCGCCTGGCGCAGCCATATTCCAGACCGAGGATTCCGTCCCCATGTGACCAACGAGTGGATTGACCTGGACGAGGATCCGAACTATCCCCGTACCGCGCTGCGCGGCGGCTATGTGCTCAAGACCGGTCGCAAGGGCCTGATCGAGTTGCTCGGTGAGTGGCGCGCTGCCGGGGTGAATCACGCAGCGCTGGGCATCCAACTGGCGCGACGCCCTGCGCTAGACATCATTCAAGAGCTGGGCGAAGACGTCCTGCCCTTGTTCCCCGCTCACGACGGGCCCCAGCCGCTGGCGCAACACTGGTAATCACAGACCGGAGCCCCACTGCGCACATCGCAGTGGGCTTTCACTCACCCACCCGGTCCTTGCCCGCCGCCTTGGCCCGATACAGGGCTTGATCAGCCCGCGCCAGCATTTGCGCCTGACCCTCTCCTTCCAGGCGCTGCACCACGCCATAGCTCATGGTCAGTTGGCACTCGCCTATCGGCGGCGCCTGCTCCAGCGCCTGGCGAATGGTCATCGCCAACCTGCGCGCATCGTCAAGCGACGCATCAACCAGCACCACGACAAACTCATCGCCGCCCCAACGGGCCAGCATCTGCGACTCACGCAGGCAGCGTCTGATCAGCCCCACCAGGTCGACCAGGGCGCTGTCACCGCGCGCGTGACCGTAGCGATCGTTGATTGGCTTGAAGTCATCCAGATCCATAACGATCAGCGACAGTGGCTGACGAAAACGCCGGGCGCGCTCACATTCTTGCTGCAGGACTTTTTCCAGGCGATAACGGTTGGCAATCAGGGTCAGGGCATCACGTTCAGCCAGGTCGCGGTTCTCGTCCAGTTGGCGCTGCAACTGCTGATTCACCCACGACAGCTCGCGCGTACGCTCGGCGACCAGCGCTTCGAGTGAATGATTCTGCTGCTCCAGTTGCTGCAACAAACGCTTGCTGGCGTCGATGTTGCGATGCGCGCCCAGCATCCGCGCCACTGAACCATCCGGGTTACGCGCAATGACATGGCCGCTGTCTTCAATCCACAGGTAGCTGCCGTCCTGACATTTGCAGCGGTACTGCACCCGATACTGTTCAGCGCGCTGGGTGATATAGGCCTCAAAATGCTCCATCACCCGCGGATAGTCGTCGGGATGGATGACACTCTCCCAGGTGAACACCGTGTTATCCAGTGAGTGGCTGGCATAGCCAAGCATCTTGTACCAACCCGGATTGCGGTATACGTACCCGGTGTTGGCATTCCAATCCCAGATACCGTCACTGATCAGGTCCAGCAGGGTTTGCAACTGAACGCCCTCAAAGGCTACAGGTGGAACCCTGGATGCTGCCGATTCAGATGCTTGACTCATGGACTTTCTCCCTTGTCCGGACGTCGTCGTCCCAGTCTTGCCTTATCACTGTCTCGCTGATTGTTTGCCGTTGGCGGCAAGGAATTTCCCCTTCACGGCAAACAGGCTCCAAGGGTGCGTCGGCCGCACCACTGCGCACCCCCTAATATAGTAGAGCCTGGCGGGACGTTGACCAGCTGGCACAGGATTTGCCCTTGATGGATCGTATTCCTGCATTCGTTCAAGGAGATCGATCGGGTGAACATCGTCAATGGAGTCGGCTGGCAACAGCAGGTAATCAATCCGCTACGCGGCACGTCTGAGGCAAGCGCCGAGCTGCAGGCACAGTTCCGCGCCCCGGTTGCCACCAGCGGCGCGGCCGCACAACAGCAAAACCGCGGCAATACCGCACAGCAGAACGCCGAGGATGCCCGCGAAGAAGCCTTCGCCAAGCTCAAGGTGCAGCTGCAGAACCCGGACGTTGCCCGCCGTGAACAGGCCAGTGCCGGCGCCGCTGATACCCCGACCACGAGTGTCGCCCAGGAGTTTCGCGATTACATGGCCCTCTCGCCTGCCGAGAAGATCAAACTCAAACTGCTGAACGAACTGGGCATCACGCAAGAAGAATTCGATGCCATGCCACCGGAAGAGCAGGAGAAGATCGAGCTGAAAATTGCCGAGCAGAAGAAGAAGGAAACTGAACTGCAATCGCTGGCCGCGCTCAACGCTCATATTCAGGGGCCTGAATTGTCGGCGAATCTGATGGCGAAGCTGGCGGCGACGGACTCGGCACAGACCGGTACCGCCGACAATCCGCAGGATAAAGATCCCCTTCTTTGAGCGGAAATCGGAAAGCGATCAGCCAGCTGAAGACCCGCCGGTTAGGCGGGCCTTTCAATGGTAGTGAAGGCAGCGTCAGCCTCAGATCGAGCGCTGGTTTACACGGGCCGTGAGTTGCTCGGCGGTCTCTTTGCGTTCCGAGTAGCGGTCCACCAGGTACTCCTGCCGATCGCGTAGCAGCAGGGTAAATTTCACCAACTCTTCCATCACGTCGACGACCCGGTCGTAGTACGCCGACGGTTTCATCCGGCCTGCTTCGTCGAATTCCATGAACGCCTTGGGCACCGAGGACTGATTGGGGATGGTGAACATCCGCATCCAGCGCCCCAACACCCGGAGCTGATTCACCACGTTGAACGACTGTGAACCGCCACAGACCTGCATGACTGCCAGCGTCTTGCCCTGGCTGGGTCGGATGGCGCCCAGCGCCAGGGGAATCCAGTCGATCTGTGCCTTGAACACTGCCGACATCGCACCATGGCGTTCCGGCGAACACCAGACCTGGCCTTCTGACCACAACACCAGGTCACGCAGCTCCTGCACCTTGGGATGCTCTACCGGAGCATCGTCGGGCAGCGGCAACCCGCAAGGATTGAAAATGCGGGTCTCTGCACCGAAATGCTCCAGGAGTCGTGCAGCCTCCTCCACCAACAGCCGGCTGAACGAGCGCTCACGGGTTGACCCATACAACAGCAGAATGCGCGGCTTGTGATCGCTTGCACAGGTTGCGCCCGGTGCACCATCGAACAGGGAAAGGTCCAGATTGGGTAGTTGCTCTGACATGTGTCCTCCTGCTCAGAGAGTGCCGATTCGATCCAGCTCGCGCTTGAGCTGATCGCGGCTGAGGCTGCTAAAGGGAAGCTCGAAGAAGGCTTTGCAGCGTTGTTCGATGTGGCCCAGGGTGGCGCGAAACGCGGCAGCAACCACAGCATTGTCCCCGCTCACATCGGACGGGTCTTCCAGACCCCAATGGGATTTCAGCGCGGGGCCGAAGTACGCCGGGCAGGCTTCGCCCGCCGCCTTGTCACAGACGGTGATGACGATATCCACAGGGTTTTCCTCGAAACAATCGTTGCCTTTGCTACGCAAGCCTTCAATGGCAATGCCGGCCTGCTGCAGCGTGGCCAGACTGAGCGGGTGTACCACGCCCTTGGGAAAGCTGCCGGAACTCACCGCCTCAAACCCTTCCGGCGCCAGGTGATTGAACATGGCTTCTGAAAGAATGCTGCGGCAGCTATTGGCCGTGCACATGAACAGGACTCGCATGGAAAATTCACTCAGTAGGGGTTCAGCAACAGACCGCATCGCGCACAGGACGTCCATCCATGTTCTGCAGACGGCAAGCGTTGCTTTGCAGCCAGTCGGTGTTGGCCTGGGATGTCACCTGCAGGACTTCGTGCACCCAGCCAGGAAGATCGGGGTTGAGGCGGTAATAGACCCATTGCCC
Organism: Pseudomonas putida; assembly: GCF_028682475.1. Lineage (GTDB taxonomy): Bacteria > Pseudomonadota > Gammaproteobacteria > Pseudomonadales > Pseudomonadaceae > Aquipseudomonas > Aquipseudomonas putida_AG. The sequence goes on along the minus strand of NZ_JANHLE010000015.1, from coordinate 56,585 downwards.
TTGACGGCGATCCAGCAGCAGTCCGCTGCTGCGCAATTGAGCGAGGTGACGGCTGATCTTCGGCTGGCTGTCATCGAGAGCGCACATCAGTTCGCAGACACAAAGTTCGCCCTGACTGGCGATCAGCAGAGTGGCGCGGACACGGGTCTCATCAGCCAGGCTTTTGAAGACCTCGGGAGGAGTGAGCATTCGGCACACCTTTTAATATATGGATAATCGAATATACGGATATCCATATATTAAAGGCAACAGGTTTTATTTCGAGCTGATCCATTGCGGTCTGCCGACACCAGCACAAAGGCGAAGAGGTTTTGATCAAGATGGTGTCCCAGGGCAGGTTCGAACTGCCAACCTTCCCCTTAGGAGGGGGATGCTCTATCCAATTGAGCTACTGAGACACAGAGCCGGCAACGAGCGTTGCACGACGGAGGACGGCGTGCATGTTAACCAGCATACCGGCATTTGTCATGTCATCCGTGGGGCTTTTTAGCTGTAGCTTTTAGCGCGCTGGCGATGAGGATCGTGCATTTTGCAACAAGGCAGTGAGCCATTATTGCAAAATGCACGGAAACCGCACATCAAAAGCCACATAAGTAATTGATTTTAAAAAATAAAAAACCAGAAAACGGCTGGCATGCAGCGTGCAATTCGATAAAAAAGCGCCCGGCAACCGCCCTTCACTGCTGTGGAGAATGCCTGATGAACCGCACACTGCTTTTACTCAACGCCCTGGCCTTGGCTGTACTGGCAGCCTTGGTCCTGCAACCGCAGGGCACTGTGGTAACGTCTCCAGCCGAAGCCGCGTCGGCGATGACGCCACATCTGATCAAGTTCGACACCGCTGCAGAAACGCTGCCGGCCTCGATCCAGCAGCCCAGACTACAACCCGCAGCCGGACAGCGGCTGATCTTCTAAGCCTCAACGGCCAGCCAGCAGACCCTGCTCACGCAGAAACTCGAGCAACCGTGCCACGGTGTCATCGAGCCGGGCGGAGTTATCCAGCAGGTACACATCCTCACCAGGCAACTGCAGTTGCTGGCTGCGCGCCAGACGACGCTCGATATCCTCCAGGCTCTCCCGGCCACGGGCGAGCAGGCGCTGACGCAATACCTGCGGCTCGACGGTCAGCAATACCGCCAGAAGATCAGGATAACGTTGCCGCGCCTCAGCCAGATGTGCGCGCGAGCCATTGACCAACACACTCCGCCCCTGCTGCAACCAGTGGTCGATCTGCGCTGGGATGCCATAGTCCAGACCATTGGCCCGCCAGTGCAAGGCAAAGTCACCCGCAGCACGCATGTGTGCAAAACGCTCGGGCGAAACGCCAACGGCATCCTCACCCTTGGCCTCAGCCGAACGGGTGATCACCCGCCGGGCGACTGCCACATGGTGAGTCGCCAAGGCTTCCCGGGCGGCATCAATCAGCGAGTCCTTGCCGGAGCCGGAAGGCCCCATCAAATAAACCAGGCGCCCAGGGAGTGCTGTACGGGGCGCGGCGCTTGCGTCATGCTGCATAGCCACTATGCTCATCGGTAAGGAAGCCTGCGCATTCTAGACGCTTTCAACGGCCTTTTTCGCCTGTTACCAGCAGGTGATGGCAAAGACAGCGACGGAGCGCTTAATGAAAAATGAAAACTTTTCAAACCAGTGCTCATTTCTGATAATTGGTACTGGCAAAACGCCTCCATCCGGTTCAATATTTGTCACAGAATTGACGCCAAGGAACCGGCGACAATGAGGCATGATTCACACCTCATTCACAATTCAGGTTGAACATTTTGTCGCCGTGATGGTCGTACTGAGATCGTGCGGCCAATTTCGAGAACCGCTTCCCCTGAACTAAAACCGGTCAATTATATGCGCCCAATGAAACAGGCTGTTTACTCTAGCCGCACCGCTGACAAATTCGTCGTCCGCCTCCCCGACGGAATGCGTGAGCGCATTGCCGAAGTAGCGCGCCACCACCATCGCAGCATGAACTCGGAGATCATCGCCCGCCTGGAGCAGAGCCTGATCCAGGAAGGAGCCCTGGGTGACGAGCTGAGCATGCGCCTGGACAGCCCGGAGCTGTCGCTGCACGAACGTGAATTGCTGCAACGCTTCCGCCAACTTTCCCATCGCCAGCAGAACGCGCTGGTAGCCTTGATTGCTCACGACGTCGAGATGGCCGCGGACGCCTCCTGATTCACTGCCCGCCGCAATAAAAAAAGCTAGCGAATGCTGGCTTTTTTTGTGTCTGGGCTGCAGCCCTTACAAGAGGAAGATGGTTGCAAGGCCAAGGAAGATAAAGAACCCGCCACTGTCGGTCATGGCCGTGATCATCACACTGGCACCCATGGCCGGATCGCGCCCCAGGCGTGCCAGGGTCATTGGAATCAATACGCCCATCAGTGCCGCAAGCAATAGATTGAGAGTCATTGCCGCGGTCATCACCACACCCAGCGACCAGCTGCCATACAACAGATACGCCACCACACCGATCACACCGCCCCATACCAGGCCATTGATCAAGGCCACCGCCAGCTCCTTGCGCATCAGCCGCGTAGTGTTGCCAGGGCTGACCTGGTCGAGCGCCATGGCACGCACAATCATGGTGATGGTCTGGTTGCCGGAGTTGCCGCCGATACCCGCTACGATCGGCATCAGTGCCGCCAGCGCTACCAGCTTCTCGATCGAGCCTTCGAACAGGCCGATCACCCGCGAAGCGACAAATGCAGTAATCAGGTTGATCGCCAGCCACGCCCAACGGTTACGCAACGAGCGCCAGACCGAAGCAAAGATGTCTTCCTCTTCGCGCAGACCGGCCATGTTCAGCACTTCGGTCTCGCTTTCCTCACGAATCAGGTCGACCATCTCATCGATGGTCAGACGGCCGATCAGGCGACCGTTCTTGTCCACGACCGGTGCCGATACCAGGTCGTAACGCTCGAACGCCTGCGCGGCGTCGTAAGCGTCTTCTTCCGGCTGGAACACCACCGGGTCATCGGCCATGACTTCGGCCACCTGCTTCTCGGGGTCGTTGACCAGCAGGCGCTTGATCGGCAGCACACCCTTGAGGATGCCGTCGTAATCGACCACAAAGAGTTTGTCGGTATGCCCTGGCAGCTCCTTGAGCCGGCGCAGGTAACGCAGCACCACCTCCAGGCTGACGTCTTCACGGATGGTGACCATCTCGAAGTCCATCAGCGCACCGACCTGCTCCTCGTCATAGCTCAGCGCGGAGCGGACGCGCTCACGCTGCTGGGCATCGAGGGTTTCCATCAGCTCATGGACAACGTCACGAGGCAGCTCTGGCGCCAGGTCGGCCAGTTCGTCGGCGTCCATCTCCTTGGCGGCGGCGAGCAGCTCATGATCGTCCATGTCGGCGATCAGGGTTTCACGAACCGAGTCGGATACTTCCAGGAGGATGTCGCCATCGCGCTCGGCCTTGACCAGCTGCCAGACCGTCAGGCGGTCGTCCAGGGGCAAGGCTTCGAGAATGTAGGCGACGTCAGCGGAGTGCAGGTCATCGAGCTTGCGCTGCAGCTCGACGAGGTTCTGGCGGTGAACGAGGTTTTCTACCAGGTCATGGTGATGACCTTCCTGACGGTGGGTCAGGTCTTCGACCACGCGTTGACGCTGCAGCAGTTCGACCACCTGAGCCAGGCGATCCTGCAAGCTCTCTTGCGTCTTTTTTACTTCGATTTCAGTCATAGGCGAACTCCACTCCCAGCAGCGGAGCACGCCGGGAGAATCAATCAGTCAGATCTTGATTGGCAAAACTTGCTATTGAGTAACTACTGGGTAAGTCCATGGTGGTTTTCCACAAGCCCCGGCGGGGCTGACGGGCGCAATCATACACCGCTTGAGCTGTCAGGGGGCTGAAAAAATCGTGGTTAGAACAATCGTTTGCGAGACATCGTCAGGACAATCTCGGCCACTATCAGTGCGACGGCGACCAAGATAAAAAAAACACATGTCAGGAAGAAAAACACAGAACGCAGAAAAGCAAAAAGCCCGCCTGAGTAGGCGGGCTTTCTGTTGTATGGTGCACTCAGGAGGATTCGAACCTCCGACCGCTCGGTTCGTAGCCGAGTACTCTATCCAGCTGAGCTATGAGTGCAGGGTTGGCGCTTGATGGACCAGGTCACCTCTGGTTGAAGCTGAAACAACTTTCAAGATGAAAACTGTTTCGTCGTATGGTGCACTCAGGAGGATTCGAACCTCCGACCGCTCGGTTCGTAGCCGAGTACTCTATCCAGCTGAGCTATGAGTGCAGGGTTGGCGCTTGATGGACCAGATCACCTCTGGTTGAAGCTGAAGCAGCTTTCTAGATGAAAACCGCTTCGTCGTATGGTGCACTCAGGAGGATTCGAACCTCCGACCGCTCGGTTCGTAGCCGAGTACTCTATCCAGCTGAGCTATGAGTGCATTTGTTACCGCGCATTATAGGCCGCTAAATCTTTTTGCCAACCACTTTTTCGTTTAATTTCAACGACTTAGGCGATTCAGGCAGATTACAGCGTCCTACATGAATAATGGCGGAGAAGGGGGGATTCGAACCCCCGATACCCTTGTGAGGTATACTCCCTTAGCAGGGGAGCGCCTTCGGCCACTCGGCCACCTCTCCGCAACACGGGGCGTATAATAACCAGAGCTTTCCCCGTTTGCAAACTCTTTTTTGAAAAAAACTCGATAAAAATTAATGGCTTGGTTCTTCGTCCTTCTCTTTCTTGATCCGCAGGTAGATTTCCTCGCGGTGGACGGCCACTTCTTTAGGGGCGTTTACACCGATTCGCACCTGGTTTCCTTTGACGCCGAGCACGGTCACAGTGATTTCGCCGTCGCCAATGATCAAGCTCTCGGCGCACCGACGAGTCAGAATCAACATACCTTTCTCCTCACGAAATTCAGTTCAGGGACAACAGTCTGCAAAAAAAAGGGCTTCAGCCTTCAGCCTGTGACGGCCACCGACCTACGCCTAAGTATTGACTAGCGCGAGTAAAACGACAGATTTCTCACACCCGCCAGAAATGCAAAGGGCGCGGCATAGCCGCGCCCTTGAGGCAACGCCTTACTCACCCTGTCGGGTAGGGGCGTCCAGTTCGAAAGCGGTATGCAGGGCGCGTACCGCCAGCTCCAGGTACTTCTCTTCGATCACTACCGAGACCTTGATCTCGGAGGTGGAGATCATCTGGATGTTGATGCTCTCTTTAGCCAGGGCTTCGAACATGCGGCTGGCAACACCGGCATGGGAACGCATGCCAACGCCAACGATCGAGACCTTGGCGATGTTGGTGTCGCCCACCACTTCGCGAGCGTTGAGCTCCTCGGCGGTTTTGTCCAGGACCTTGTGGGCCTTGTCGTAGTCGTTGCGGTGCACGGTGAAGGTGAAGTCGGTGGTGTTATCGTGCGAAACGTTCTGCACGATCATGTCGACTTCAATATTTGCGGCGCTGATCGGACCGAGGATCTTGAAGGCAACGCCCGGGGTATCCGGCACGCCGCGAATGGTCAGCTTGGCTTCATCGCGATTGAAGGCGATGCCGGAAATGATCGGCTGTTCCATGGATTCCTCTTCATCAATAGTAATGAGGGTACCCGGACCCTCCTGGAAGCTGTGCAGCACGCGCAGCGGAACGTTGTACTTGCCGGCGAACTCGACGGCACGGATCTGCAGGACCTTGGAACCGAGGCTGGCCATTTCCAGCATCTCTTCGAAGGTGATCTTGTCCAGGCGCTGTGCCTGGGCCACCACACGCGGATCGGTGGTGTAGACACCATCGACGTCGGTGTAGATCTGGCACTCGTCCGCCTTCAGGGCAGCCGCCAGGGCAACACCGGTAGTGTCGGAGCCACCGCGACCGAGCGTGGTGATGTTGCCGTGCTCGTCCACCCCCTGGAAGCCTGCGACCACCACCACGCGACCGGCCTTGATATCGGCACGAATCTTCTGGTCGTCGATCTGCAGGATGCGCGCCTTGTTGTGCGCGCTGTCAGTGAGGATGCGCACCTGGTTGCCGGTGTACGACACCGCAGGAATCCCCCGCTTCATCAGGGCCATGGCCAACAAGGCGATGGTCACCTGCTCACCGGTGGACACGATCACATCCAGCTCACGCGGAACCGGCTGATCACTGATCTGCTTGGCCAGGTCGATCAGGCGATTGGTTTCGCCACTCATCGCCGACAGCACGACCACCAGGTCATCGCCGGCCTCGCGGAATTTCTTGACCTTGTCGGCAACCTGCTCGATTCGCTCGACCGTGCCGACCGAAGTGCCGCCAAATTTCTGTACGATCAACGCCATTTCAAAGCCGCCTCAGCCCATGAAGGGCACCCAATAAACATTCAAACGACGCCATGGCCCGCCACTAGACGACGGGCCAAACAGCGCCTTAAACGCCCTGCTCCACAAATGGCACGGTCAAGGCCAGCGCATTGTCCAGCGCGGCGGTATCAACGCCACCACCTTGCGCCATGTCCGGACGACCGCCACCCTTGCCGCCCACTGCGGCAGCGGCTTGCTTCATCAAATCACCGGCTTTGAGTTGGCCAGTCAGGTCCTTGGTCACACCGGCAACCAGTACGACCTTTTCCTCATGGACACTGCCGAGCAGGATCACTGCGCGGCCGAGTTTGTTCTTCAGCTGATCGACCAGCGCCAGCAGCGCCTTGCCGTCCTGACCATCCAGGCGTGCAGCCAGGACCTTGACGCCCTTGACCTCGACAGCCGAGTTGGAAAGGTCGTCACCGGCAGCACTGGCGGCCTTGGCCTGCAGTTGCTCCAGCTGTTTTTCCAGCTGGCGGTTGCGCTCGAGCACCGCCGACAGCTTGTCGATCAGGTTGTCGCGACTGCCTTTGACCAGCTGCGCGGCTTCCTTGAGTTGCTCTTCGGCAGCATTGAGGTAAGCCAGTGCCGCCTCGCCGGTCACCGCTTCGATACGGCGCACACCGGAGGCCACACCGCCTTCGCTGATGATCTTGAGCAGGCCGATATCACCGGTACGCTTGGCGTGGATACCACCGCACAGCTCGACGGAGAAATCACCGCCCATGCTCAGGACGCGCACGCTGTCGCCGTACTTCTCGCCGAACAGCGCCATGGCGCCCTTCTGCTTGGCGGTATCGATATCGGTCTCTTCGGTTTGCACCTCGGAGTTCTTGCGCACTTCGCGGTTGACGATGTCTTCCAGAGCCTTGAGCTGCTCCGGCTTGACCGCTTCGAAGTGGCTGAAGTCGAAACGCAGGCGCTGGCTGTCGACCAGCGAGCCTTTCTGTTGTACGTGATCGCCCAGCACCTGACGCAAGGCTGCATGCAGCAGGTGAGTAGCGGAGTGGTTCAGCGAAGTGGCGTGCTGCACATCGGCATCGACCTTGGCCTGAACCTTGGAGCCGACCACCAGCGTGCCGCTGGCGACTACGCCGTGGTGCAGGAAGGCGCCACCGGTCTTGGTGGTGTCGCGCACATCGAAGCGTACATTGGCGGCTTGCAGGTAACCGGTGTCACCGACCTGGCCACCGGATTCGGCGTAGAACGGCGTGCGGTCGAGGATCACCACGCCCTGCTCGCCTTCAGCCAGTTGCTCGACGACTTTGCCGTCCTTATAAAGAGCAACGATGTTCGCTTCGCCTTCGGTGCTGGTGTAGCCGGTGAACTCGGTGGCTACATCGACTTTGACCAGGGTGTTGTAGTCCAGGCCAAAGGCGCTGGCGGAACGCGCGCGCTCACGCTGCGCTTCCATCTCGCGCTCAAAACCTTCTTCGTCGATGGTCAGCTCGCGCTCGCGAGCGATGTCGGCGGTCAGGTCCATCGGGAAGCCGTAGGTGTCATAGAGCTTGAACACCACGTCACCTGGAACCACGCTGCCTTTAAGCTCGGCCAGATCCTGCTCGAGGATCTTCAGGCCTTGCTCCAGGGTCTTGGCGAACTGCTCTTCTTCAGCCTTGAGCACGCGCTCGATGTTGGCCTGTTGCTGCTTGAGCTCAGGGAAGGCTTCGCCCATCTCGGCGACCAGCGCGGCAACGATCTTGTAGAAGAAGCTGCCGGTGGCGCCCAGCTTGTTGCCGTGACGGCAGGCACGACGAATGATCCGGCGCAGTACGTAACCGCGACCTTCGTTGGACGGCAGCACGCCGTCGGCAATCAGGAAGCCGCATGAACGGATGTGGTCGGACACCACCTTGAGCGACGACTGCTCTTCGTTCTTGCAGCCGATGGCGGCGGCAGAAGCTTCGAGCAGACTACGGAACAGGTCGATCTCGTAGTTCGAGTGCACGTGCTGCATGACCGCGCTGATGCGCTCCAGGCCCATGCCGGTGTCCACCGACGGTGCCGGCAGCGGGTGCAGCACGCCGTCAGCGGTGCGGTTGAACTGCATGAAGACGTTGTTCCAGATCTCGATGTAACGGTCACCGTCTTCTTCCGGCGAGCCGGGTGGGCCGCCCCAGATGTCCGGGCCGTGATCGTAGAAGATCTCGGTGCAAGGACCGCACGGGCCGGTATCGCCCATGGTCCAGAAGTTGTCGGAGGCGTACGGCGCGCCTTTGTTGTCGCCAATGCGCACCATGCGCTCGGCCGGGACGCCAATTTCCTGGGTCCAGATGTCGTATGCCTCGTCATCGCTGGCATAGACGGTGACCCAGAGCTTTTCTTCCGGCAGGCCCAGCACCTTGGTCAGGAAGGTCCAGGCGTAGGTGATCGCATCTTTCTTGAAGTAGTCACCGAAGCTGAAGTTACCCAGCATTTCGAAGAAGGTGTGGTGACGGGCGGTGTAGCCGACGTTTTCCAGGTCGCTGTTCTTGCCACCGGCGCGCACGCACTTCTGGCTGCTGGTCGCGCGGGTGTAGGCGCGCTTTTCCTGGCCAAGGAAGCAGTCCTTGAACTGGTTCATCCCCGCGTTGGTGAACAGCAGGGTCGGGTCGTTGCCCGGAATCAAGGAGCTGGAGGCAACTCGGGTATGTCCCTGCTCTTCGAAGAAGCGAAGGAAGGCTTCACGGATTTCTGCGCTTTTCATAGGTTCTTCCACGGAAACGGCGGCCTTACGGCAAATGCTTGCGTCAAATTGACGAAACGACGGCAAAGGGCCGCATTATATCGGGCCTTAGGCTCGGATGCAGTGTGTTTATGCTATAGAAACCGTCAATTGGACGCTCTGCAACCATCAGCTGATCTCGTATTACTGGGGATGCGAGGTGGAATTGGCAAGGTTTCCCGGATGAAATGCCATTCATCCGCAAAAAAATCGTTAGCAGCCTATACGTTTGCTTTACATATGTGCTAATAATTCTCCGCCGCCGACGCTCGGTGGCAACGTTCTCAGGGCGGGGTGCAATTCCCCACCGGCGGTAATTGCGCCCATTGCGCATAGCCCGCGAGCGCTTGCAGGCTTGCCCTGCAAGGTCAGCAGACCCGGTGTGATTCCGGGGCCGACGGTCATAGTCCGGATAAAGAGAGAACGGGATAGGCACGCCTGTGCCTGTCGTTGCGCACCTGCGCGGCGAAATCCCCTTCGATCCAGATGCCCTGTTTCTCATACAAACAGGAGTCCGTTTCAATGCAACCTACCGCAATCGATAGCAAAAACCCTTCCCACGAGCGCATCGCCTTCATCCAGGCCTGCTGGCACAAGGATATTGTCGATCAGGCACGTAAAGCCTTCGTCGAGGAAATGGGGAATCTGGGCTATCAGGCCAGCGATATCGATTTCTTTGAAGTCGGTGGCGCCTTCGAAATCCCTCTGCACGCCAAGCTGCTGGCCCGTGGCGGCCGCTATGCCGGCATTGTTGCCGCTGGCCTGGTCGTCGATGGCGGCCTGTACCGCCATGAGTTCGTGGCCCAGTCAGTCATCAGCGGCCTGATGCAGGTTCAGCTGGAAACCGAAGTGCCGGTGTTCTCGGTGGTGCTGACTCCGCATCACTTCCATGCGGGCGATGAGCACCAGAACTTCTACTTCGAGCATTTCCTGGTCAAGGGTGCTGAGGCGGCGAAGACTTGTGCCGATACCTTGCAGAAGCTGCGCGCCCTGCGCCGCAATGACGTGCCACAGAAACGCGTAGGCTGATTCTGGTGGGAGCGGGCTTGCCCCGCGATTGCGGAGTGTCAGCCACTGCGATCGCGGGGCAAGCCCGCTCCCACTGACAGCTGCACCTACAGCCCGATTCAGGCCAGCTGATCGGGCGTGGTTGGCACAATCAGAATCCCCGCGCGCAAGCCGTTCTTGACCTTGGGATTGGGGAAAATGATGCGCGCGCCCTCCTCTTCGACGATCCAGCGCGTGCTGCTCAGGTCTTCTGCCAGCAGGTAGCCCTTGGACAACTCCGAGAAGTTCTCGATATCCGCCGGCAGATGCAGGTGGAAACTGTCGCTGTGCTTGATGATCTCGCGGGCCACGCTGAACAGCTGTAGGCCATCCAGCGCCTCAGGCGCTTCAGGCTCGTTGCCTTCGATGATCTGCTTCAGACGGGTTTCCAGACGCTCAAGGTTGACCTGTTCGTTCTGCCCAAACGGCCGCGCCTTGCCCAGCTCCAAGGTAAAGGCCTCAGCATCGAGGGTTTCGTAGGTGAAGGCCGTAAAGGTGACCGATGTCTTGCTTTGCAGCAACACCGCCTCCATGCCTGCCGCACGCAGACGCGCCAGTTCGCGACGAGAGTGCTGGCGACCGTCCTTGAACGGATAGAGTGCAAATTGTTCGATCTTCGAACCACGAATGGCGGTGTGCAGATCGTAGTGCAACCGGGTACGCCCGGGCACACTGAAAAAGGTGGTGGCCAAACGCTCCAGCTCGCAAGCGCGCAACGCTTCGGTGCCGCTGGACAGCTCATGCCGACCGTTGAACAGGCGATTGACGTCCTGCTCCAGATAACGCTCCCCTTTGCGGATCGCCTCGGGGTTGCCAAACAGGAACAGAATCCGCGCCCGCGGCTTGATTTCGCCTCTGGCAATGCCATGCAGCAACTCGTCAAGCAGCTCGATGGGGGCGGTTTCGTTACCGTGGATCCCTGCAGACAGCAGCAGGTCCATGCCGTTGTCACGCGCCTCAGGGGGGCGCACTTCAAGTGCGCCCTCACCAAGCCAGCGCATGCGCACGCCATCGACAGTCAGCTGGGTCTTCTCTGCCGGTTCACGACCGGCAAGGGTCAGTTCGAGCAGTTTGCCGAGGGCGAGCATGGGCTATTCCTTAGTGATGGTGGCCGCAATCCGGACCATGAACGTGATCATCGTCGCCGCCAGCGTCGGCCGGTTCCATTTCCAGCTGCAGGCTGACCAGGTTGGTGGCCAGCGGACGCAGCAACAGGTTGGCGTACTCTTCGTCGTCTTCTTCGACGTCGACACCGATCAGCAGCTGACCACGGCCATCCTGCTGAATCCATACCTCCTTGCCTTGCCAGACCACCGCAAAGCGGGTGCAGGAAGTTTCCAGCTGGGTACCATCGTCATCTTCAAGGATCAGCTGCAGGGTGTCGGACATAGTCGAATTCTCTCTCAAGGTTGGAGTTGGAACGGATAGACCGAACCCAGTTTGAGGATCTGGGTCAGTTCATCCAGTGCCGTACGGCACTCCAGCAACAGTTGCGGGTCCGCCAGGTCGGCTTCGCTCAGGCGGTCGCGGTAGTGCTTGTCGACCCACTGGGTCAGGGTGTCGTACAGCGGCGCCGTCATGATAACCCCTGGATTGACCGCTGCCAGTTCAGTTTCGTTGAGTGCCACGCGCAAACGCAGGCACGCCGGGCCACCGCCGTTCTGCATGCTCTGCTTGAGGTCGAACACCTTGACCTCGGCCACCGGACCGCCCTGGCCGGTCAAGGCCGACAGATAGGCCCAGACCCGCTCGTTGTTACGGCACTCTTCCGGGACGATCAGCAGCATCGAACCGTCGGCACGGGACAGCAGCTGGCTGTTGAACAGGTATGAACGCACTGCATCCTCTACCGTGACAGCCGAGCGCGGTACGCAGATCGCCTTGAAGTTGCCACCCCGTTTAGCCAGTTTAGCTTGCAGTTGGCCAAGCATCGCCTCGGTCTCGAGGAAGGCGTCTTCGTGGTAGAACAGCACCTCGCCGTTGCCCACCGCGATCACGTCGTTGTGGAACACACCCTGGTCGATCACCGAAGGGTTCTGCTGGGCAAACACCACACCCTCCTCGCTCAGGCCGTGCAGACGGGCGACCGCCTGGGAAGCCTCGAGGGTCTGGCGCGCCGGGTACTTCTGCGGCGCCGGGTAGCGGGTGTCGAAGGCGCTGCGGCCATAGACGAAGAACTCCACGCCAGCCTCGCCGTAGCTGCGGCAGAAGCGCGTGTGGTTGGCCGCACCTTCATCACCGAACTGCGCCACCGCCGGCAACGCGGCATGGTGGGCAAAGTGCTTGCTGTCGGCGAACATCGCCCCCAGCACACGGCTGGTGGTCGGGTGCTCGATGCTGCGGTGATACTTGCAATTGAGGTTGGCAGCCGTGAAGTGCACGCGACCGTCGGCAGTATCGGCACTCGGGCTGACCGTGGCGGCATTGGCCACCCACATGCTCGATGCCGAGCAGCTGGCGACCAGCAAGGGCATCGCTTCTTTGGCGGCGCGCTGGATCACCTCGGCATCCGTACCGGAGAAGCCCAGACGGCGCAGTGCGCCAACGTCCGGACGCTCCTGCGGGGCGAGCACACCCTGCTGGAAACCCATCTCCATCAACGCCTTCATCTTCGCCAGGCCCTGACGCGCGGCTTCGCGCGGGTTGGACGCCTGCTGGCTGTTGCTCTGCGAGGCAACGTTGCCGTAGGACAGCCCGCCGTAGTTATGCGTCGGTCCCACCAGACCATCAAAGTTCACTTCAAACGATTTCATCGGCAAGGCTCCGTGGACCTTTTGTTATAGGGAGACGCCTGGCGTCAGCGTGGCAGGCAGGGTCAGGCTGGCGGTCTCCAGCGAGGCGACTGGGTACGCGCAATAGTCGGCTGCATAGTAGGCACTGGCACGGTGGTTGCCGCTGGCACCCACGCCACCGAACGGCGCAGTGCTGGCCGCACCGGTCAGCTGCTTGTTCCAGTTGACGATGCCCGCGCGGCTTTGCAGCCAGAAGTACTGATAACGGGCATGGGAGTCAGACAACAGGCCGGCGGCGAGGCCGTACTGGGTGTTGTTGGCTTCGGCAATCGCCGCGTCGAAATCGCTGTAGCGAATGACCTGCAGCAATGGCCCGAAGAACTCTTCGTCCGGGCGATCGGCCACGGCGGTCACGTCGACGATACCGGGGGTCAACAGGGCAGCGTTGGCTTGCGGCTGGGTCATTGCCAGCAGCGAGACACCGCCGTTGCCGAGCAACTGCGCCTGGGCATCGAGCAATGCCTTGGCTGCTGCCAGCGAGATGACCGAGCCCATGAACGGTGCCGGTTGTTGATCGAAGGCGCCGACGGCGATGGTCTTGCACACCTCGACCAGCCGCTTGAGCAGCGAATCGCCCCACGCGCCTTGCGGTACCAGCAGGCGGCGGGCGCAAGTGCAGCGCTGGCCCGCGGAGATGAATGCCGACTGGATGATGGTGTAGACCGCTGCGTCCAGGTCCTTGACCTCATCGACCACCAGCGGGTTGTTGCCACCCATTTCCAGGGCCAGGATCTTGTCCGGGCGGCCGGCGAATTGCTGGTGCAACAGGTTGCCGGTACGGCTAGAACCGGTGAAGAACAAACCATCGATGCCCGGGTTGGCAGCGAGGGCCACGCCGGTTTCGCGTGCGCCCTGAACCAGGTTCAGGACGCCCGCTGGCAGGCCGGCTTCGATCCAGCACTTGACCGTCAGCTCGGCCACCTTGGGGGTCAGTTCGCTGGGCTTGAACACCACGGTGTTACCGGCCAGCAGCGCCGGAACGATGTGACCGTTAGGCAGGTGGCCCGGGAAGTTATAGGGGCCGAACACCGCGACCACACCGTGCGGCTTGTGCCGCAGTACGGCGGTGGCATCGGCCAGCGGGCCGCTTTTCTCACCGGTGCGCTCGCGGTAGCTCTGCACTGAAATGGCGACCTTGTTGACCATGCTGGTCACTTCAGTAGTGGCCTCCCACAGCGGCTTGCCGGTCTCTTCACCGATGCAGCGGGCCAGCTCGTCAGCGTTAGCCTTGAGTGCTGCGGCAAAGGCTTCGAGGACACTGATGCGTGCCTCAAGCGACTGCAATGCCCAGCCGGCAAAGGCCTGACGTGCTGCCTTGACGGCGCTGTCGACCTGCTCGGCGTTAGCGCCCTGGCCTTGCCAGACCACCTTTTGGCTGACCGGATCGAGCGATTGCAGTGCTTCGCCCTGCCCTGCCTGCCAGCTGCCGGCGATAAAGTGAGTCGTCATTATTTGGCCTCCCGGGCAGCAGACAGCGGCACGGCACGCACCTGGTCACCGGCACTCAGGCGCAAGCGTTTTGCGGTCAACGGATCGACCACCAGGGTACCGGCCGCCAGGCGCGCCGGCGCCGCAGTGATGCGGCACTCTTCGCGCTTACGGTTATGGATGATGAACGGCGTAGCATCGTCGCCCGGCGTGCCGACGGCCAATACCAGCGCCTGGCTGTCGTGCACCGCACGGATCTTGGAGGTTTCGCATTCCACAGCCGGGCCCGCATCGAAGATGTCGACATAGCCCTGGTAGCTGAAACCTTCGCTCTTGAGCATGGCCAAGGCCGGCTCGGTGTCGGTGTGGACACGACCGATCACGCCACGCGCAGCTTCGGAAAGGAAACAGGTGTACAGCGGAAATTTGGGCATCAGCTCGGCGATGAACGCCTTGTTGCCGACACCGGTCAGGTAATCGGCCTGGCTGAACTCCATTTTGAAGAAGTGCCGGCCCAGGCTCTCCCAGAACGGCGAACGCCCCTGCTCATCCGACATGCCGCGCATTTCGGCAATGATCTTGTTGCCGAACAGTTCGGCAAACTCGGCGATGAACAGCAGGCGCGCCTTGGCCAGCAGACGGCCGTTGAGGCCACTGCGATGGTCGCTGCGCAGGAACAACGAGCACAGTTCGGAGTTGCCGGTCAGGTCGTTGGCGAGGAACAGTGTCGGGATCTCGCGGTAGATGTTCAGCTCCTGCGAGGCGCTGACCGTCAGGCCGACCCGGTAGTTGTACCAGGGCTCACGCAAGCCGACCGCGCCGGCGATGGCGGAAATCCCCACCACCACGCCGTCGTCGTTTTCCAGCACGAACAGGTAGTCAGCGTCGCCGCGCTCCGCTTCACCACGGAAGCTCTTCTCGGCCCAGCTGACCCGGTGCGACAGGCGCTCCTCGTTGGCCGGCAAGGTGGTCAGGCCGGTGCCGGTGCTGCGCGCCAACTCGATCAGCGCCGGTAAATCGCTGCTGCGTACGGGACGAACGATCATGCTATCTCCTCGGGCGGCGGCCTTTGGCCTGCCGCGAAACTCGACCTGGGGGCTCGGTTATCGAACCGCAGGAATCAAACCGCGACCAGGCGCACGCTGGCGCCCTCACCGACGCCCAGGGCTTCGGCGGCTTCAAGACTCAGGGTGACCGGTTTGCCAGGCACCCAGTCCAGCTCCAGGAGCACCGCGCGGTAATCCTGCAACTGACCATTGCACACCAGGTAAGGGCGTCCGCCCTTGACCACGGTACTATCGAGCTTGACCGGCACCACGCGACTCTGGGCAATCGAACGGATGCTCGAGACCCGCGCATGCAAGGTCGGGCCACCGTCGAAAATATCGATGTAGTGATCGGTCTCGAAGCCTTCGCGCATCAGGATGTCGAAGGTGATCTGCGCACGCGGATGCACCTGGCCCATGGCCTCTTGCGCGGCATCCGGCAGCAGCGGCACGTAGATCGGGTAATGCGGCATCAGCTCGGCCAGGAAGGTCCGGCTCTTGAGCCCGCACAGGCGCTCGGCCTCGGCGTAGTTGAGGTCGAAGAAATTACGCCCGATGGCATCCCAGAATGGCGAGTCGCCGTTCTCGTCGCTGTAACCGACGATCTCGGTCACCACCGAATCGGCGAACCGCTCGGGATGAGCAGCCATGAACAGCAGACGGCCACGGGAGTTGAGTTCCGACCAGCCGCTGCCGACGAGTTCTGGCAGGACGTAGAAGCTGGTCAGCAGGCTGTTGCCGGTCAGGTCATGGCACTGCGAAAGCACATGGATCTTGTTGTGGATCTTCAGCTCACGCGAAGCGTGCACAAAAGTCTCGTTACGGAAGCTGTAGAACGGCTCGGAATAGCCCGCCGAGGCGACGATCGCCGAGCAGCCAACCAGCTTGCCGGTGGTGCTGTCTTCAAGCACAAAAAAATAGCTCTCTTCGCCGTTGAAGCTGACTTCGGCAGCGAAGGAGGTTTCCGAGGCGGCAATCTTGTCGCTCAGGCGCTCGGCATCATCCGGCAAGGACGTGACACCAATGGGGCTGTCCGCTGCCAGACGCTGTACTTCGCCCAGATCAGCCATTTGCGCGGGGCGCATCACCAGCATGGTGTCACTCCTTTCGGGAAAACAGGCCAGCCATCGCCGGCACAGGAAATATCAGCAAGCGCCCGCTGGGCACTGGCTCTGGAATTCGGATTCACCGGCCCCGAAGGGCCGGCGAAAGGACCGCAGGCGTCAATCAGGCCTGGGTCAGTTTTGCCGCAGCGCGTTCGAAACGGTCCAGGCCTTCGTCGATATCGGCATCTTCGACCACCAGGCTCGGGGCGAAACGCACCACATCAGGACCGGCTTGCAGCACCATCAGGCCTTCTTTCTCGGCGGCGTTGAACACCTCCTTGGCCTTGCCTTTCCAGGATTCGGTGAGCACGCAACCGATCAGCAGGCCAACACCACGCACCTGGGTGAACAGGCCGTACTTCTCGCCGATCTGCTCCAGGCGGGCCTTGAACTTCTGATGCTTGGCCTTGACACCCGCCAGCACCTCAGGGGTGTTGACCACGTCCAGCACCGCATTGGCCACGGCGCACGCCAGCGGGTTGCCGCCGTAGGTGGTGCCGTGGGTGCCGACGGTCAGGTGCTTGGCCAGGGCTTCGGTGGTCAGCATGGCGCCGATCGGGAAACCGCCACCCAGGCTCTTGGCGCTGGAGAGGATGTCCGGGGTCACGCCGTAGTGCATGTAGGCGAACAGCTCGCCGGTACGGCCAACGCCGGTCTGCACTTCGTCGAAGATCAGCAGCGCGTTGTGCTTGTCGCACAGCTCGCGGGCGCCTTGCAGGTAGGCGACGTCTGCCGGGACCACACCGCTCTCGCCCTGGATCGGCTCGATGACCACGGCGCAGGTCTTGTCGGAGATCTGTGCCTTGAGCGCTTCCAGATCGTTGTACGGCACATGGCTGATGCCGGTGATCTTCGGGCCGAAACCGTCGGAGTACTTCGGCTGACCGCCGACACTGACGGTGAACAGGGTACGGCCGTGGAAGCTGTTAACCGTGGCGATGATTTCGTGCTTTTCCGGGCCGAAACGGTCGTGGGCGACACGACGGGCCAGCTTGAACGCGGCCTCGTTGGCTTCGGCGCCGGAGTTGCAGAAGAACGCCCGCTCAGCGAAGGTCGCGTCGACCAGCTTGTGGGCCAGGCGCAGGGCCGGCTCGTTGGTGAACACGTTGGACACGTGCCACAGCTTGTTGGCCTGCTCGGTCAGCGCGCCAACCAGCGCCGGGTGGGCATGACCCAGAACGTTTACGGCAATCCCGCCGGCGAAGTCGATCAGCTCGCGGCCCGACTGATCCCAGACTCGAGAGCCCGCACCACGAACGGGGATAAAGGCCGCCGGTGCGTAATTGGGCACCATTACCTGGTCGAAATCGGCGCGTTGCACCGGAGCTTGCGGAGCGGACATCGGAGTCTCCTGAAGAGGAACGCCTGCCTGAAACTGGCGAGCGATGGGGGGATTGTAAGGACAGATCGGCGCCCGACCTTGCCGCCAAGCGACAACTTCTTATAGCGCCAAACCCTGTTTTACCAAGGCTTACGGCAATGCGACAAATAGGGTCGCAAAGGCGCAGTTTAAACGGTGCGCGGGGATGGGTGGGAGATTCTGTATGGACGGTTCGATCGCGGGACAAGCCCGCTCCCACAGCTATCACTGACTGTGGGAGCGGGGCTTGCCCCGCGATTAAAATCAACCGCGCTCGGCAGGCACCGAAGACAACTCAAAAGGGCTGCTGCTTCGTCGCTGATTGCGATCTTCCCGCGGCGTTGCGCCGAAGAAGTTGCGATACGCGCTGGAGAAGTGCGGCCCCGAAGAGAAGCCACAGGACAGGCCGATCTGGATGATCGACTTGCTTGTCTGCATCAGCATCTGCCGCGCCTTGTTCAGGCGTAGCTCCAGGTAATACTGGCTCGGCACACGATTGAGGTACTGCTTGAAGATCCGCTCCAGCTGACGGCGCGAAACGCAGACGTGCTGAGCAATCTCGTCGGTGGTCAACGGTTCTTCAATATTGGCTTCCATAAGCAGCACGGCCTGGGTCAGCTTCGGGTGACTTGAGCCCAGACGGTTCTGCAGCGGAATTCGCTGACGCTCACCGCCCTCGCGAATCCGCTCGACCACCAACTCTTCCGACACCGCACCGGCAAGCTCGGCACCATGATCGCGGGCCAGCACCGCCAGCAACAGATCGATCACCGACATCCCGCCACACGCGGTCAGGCGATCACGGTCCCAGTCGAACAGATGGCTGGTGGCGATAACCTTGGGAAAGCGCTCGGCAAAATCATCCTGCCAGCGCCAGTGCACTGCCGCGCGATAGCCGTCGAGCAAACCCAGCTGCGCCAAGGGATAAACCCCTGCCGACAACCCACCGACGACACAACCGGCACGGGCCAACTGCTTGAGCGCGCTGGCCAGCCCGGATGCCACCGCCTGAGGCGGCTCATCGGCCAGCAAAAACAGCTTCTGGCAACCTTCCAGGCGCCCTGCCCACGGCTCACCCGGCAAGCGCCAGGCACCTTCGGCTGGGGGCTCGGCCTGCAGAAACGCCAACTCGTAGACCACCTCTGGATGGACACGCTGGGCAACCCGCAAAACCTCTTCGGCCAGCGCCAGGGTCAGGGCTTTGGTGCTGGGCCAGATGAGAAAACCGATGCGCTGGGTGGTCATGGGGTGCGGTCCGGAACCTGAGGAGGGATCAACAAGATAGAGCCTGGTCATGCTGCGACAAACTCGCAGCATGACCCATTTTGGTGCGGATCGGCAATCTTACTTGAGGCTGCCCGAAAGGAACTGCTGCAGGCGCTCGGATTGCGGATTGACCAGCACCTCGCGAGGATTGCCGCTCTCTTCCACCAGGCCTTTATGCAGGAATACCAACTGGTTCGAGACCTCGCGGGCAAAGCCCATCTCGTGGGTCACCACCACCATGGTCCGGCCTTCCTGGGCCAGTGCCTGCATGACCTTGAGCACGTCACCGACCAACTCGGGATCGAGTGCCGAGGTCGGCTCGTCGAACAGCATGACTTCCGGCTCCATGGCCAGCGCACGGGCAATCGCCACACGCTGCTGCTCACCACCGGACATATGCCCAGGGTAGGCGTCTTTACGATGAGCAACACCCACCTTGGCCAGGTAATGTTCGGCTTTTTCCAGAGCGTCCTTCTTCGACATGCCCAACACGTGAATCGGCGCTTCGATGATGTTTTCCAGCGCAGTCATGTGCGACCACAGATTGAAGTGCTGGAACACCATCGACAGCCGCGAGCGCATGCGTTGCAGCTGTTTTGGATCGGCAGCCTTGAGCGCGCCGTCCTTGTTGGCCACCAGCTTGAGCTCTTCATTGTTGAGCAGGATCTTGCCCGCATGCGGCTGCTCAAGCAGGTTGATGCAGCGCAGGAAGGTACTTTTTCCCGAACCGCTGGAACCGATGATGCTGATCACGTCGCCTGCCTTGGCCGCCAGGGACACACCCTTGAGCACTTCGTGACTGCCGTAGCGTTTATGCAGATCTTGGATTTCGAGTTTGTACATGCTGTCGATTCTCACAAAGCAGTCAGTCTTGAGCTAACGCTCAGGGCGAAAAAGTTGGCGCAGGCCTCAGTGCTTGCGCGGCGCCAGGTAGCCGAGCCAGCGGCGCTCGGCCAGCTTGAACAGGCGTACCAGAATGAAGGTCAGGCACAGGTAGAACACGCCGGCGGTGATATAGGCCTCGAACGGCAGGTAGTACTGGGCGTTGACCGTGCGCGCCGCACCGGTGATGTCGATCAGGGTAACGATCGACGCCAGACTGGTGGTCTGCAGCATCATGATCACTTCGTTACTGTACTGCGGCAGCGCCCGGCGCAGGGCCGACGGCAGCAGGATGCGACGGTACATCTTGACCCGCGACATGCCCATCGCCTTGGCGGCTTCGATCTCGCCATGGGGCGTGGCCTTGAGGCTACCGGCAATGATTTCCGCCGTGTAGGCACTGGTGTTGATGGCGAAGGCCAGGCAGGCGCAGAAGGTCGCGCTCGACAGCCATGGCCAGAGGAAGCTTTCCCGCACGGCTTCGAACTGGGCCAGACCGTAGTAGATCAGGAACAGCTGCACCAGCATCGGCGTGCCGCGGATGACGTAGGTGTAGAGCCAGGCGGTCATGTTCACCAGCGGCTGCTTGGACACCCGCATCAACCCCAGCGGGATCGCCGCCAGCAAACCGAACAGCAGCGACAGCGCCAACAGCTTGAGGGTGGTCAGCAAACCGCCCAGGTACAGCGGCAGCGCTTCCCAGATGACGTTGTAGTCGAAAATCATAGTTCAGCCGCCTTTACGCCAACCGAGTAGCGCTTCTCGAGGTAACGCAGGGCCAACAGCGAGACACTGGTGATCACCAGGTACAGGGCCGCGACCGCCAGGAAGAAGGTGAAAGGTTCGCGGGTGGCATCTGCCGCCTGCTTGGCCTTGAACATCATGTCCTGCAGGCCGACCACCGAAATCAGCGCCGTGGCCTTGGTCAGGACCAGCCAGTTGTTGGTGAAGCCGGGGATTGCCAGGCGGATCATCTGCGGCACCATGACCCGGAAGAACACCTGCAGGCTGCTCATGCCGTAAGCCATGCCGGCCTCGGCCTGGCCCTTGGGGATGGCCATGAAGGCACCACGGAAGGTTTCCGAAAGATAGGCACCGAAAATGAAGCCCAGGGTACCGATACCCGCCATCAGCGGATTGAGGTCGATGTAATCGTCATAACCGAGCAGCGGTGCTACACGGTTGAGCAGGTCCTGACCACCGTAGAAGATCAGCAGGATCAGAACCAGGTCGGGGATCCCGCGGATCACCGTGGAATACAGGTCGCCCAGCCACGCCAGCCAGCGCACTGGCGACAGACGCAGGGCCACACCGATAAGGCCGAGTACAATGGCCAGGGCCATGGACGACAAGGCAAGCTGCAGCGTAAGCCACACGCCGTCGAGGATAACTGCCCCGTAGCCTTTCAACATGATGAGGTCCTCGACCTTAGGGATGAAAAAATGGTGCAAACCTCAGAGCCTCTGCTGCTTGCACCATTACACAGGTGAAACCTCGACGATTTACTTGGCTTCAGGGCCGTAGATGTCGAAGTTGAAGTACTTGTCCTGGATCTGCTTGTACTTGCCATTGGCGCGAATAGCGGCGATGGCAGCGTTGATGCGGTCCAGGTTGGCTTTGTCGCCCTTGCGCACGGCAATGCCGACGCCGTCACCGAAGTACTTCACGTCAGTGAAGGACGGACCGACGAAGGCGTAGCCCTTGCCGGCGTCAGTCTTGAGGAAGCCATCTTCAAGCAGCGTAGCATCGGCCACGGTGCCATCCAGGCGACCGGCAGCGACGTCCAGGTAGATTTCGTTCTGGGTGCCGTAAGGAACGATGGTGGCGCCTTGCGGAGCCAGGACTTCCTTGGCGAAACGGTCGTGGATCGAGCCGCGCTGAACGCCGATCTTCTTGCCCTTGAGCTCGCTCAGGTTGTCGCTGACGGTAGTACCTTCCTTCATCACCAGGCGCGCCGGGGTCAGGTAGTACTTGCCAGTGAAGTCCACGGACTTCTTGCGATCGTCGGTGATCGACATGGACGAGAGGATGGCGTCGATCTTGCGCACTTTCAGTGCCGGGATCAGGCCGTCGAATTCTTGCTCGACCCAGGTGCACTTGACCTTCATCTCTTCGCACAGGGCGTTGCCGATGTCGTAGTCGAAGCCAACGATGCTGCCATCTGGCGCCTTCGAGGCGAACGGTGGGTAGGCGGCCTCGATACCGATTTTCAGCGGTTTCTCATCAGCCAGCGATGCCAGGGAAAACACAGATAGCGCCAGGGCGCCAAGCAGTGCGAGTTTCTTCATCTGGAACTCCATCGGTAAAGGGCAATACAAGGCAGCCGGTAAAACTGCCCGATATGCGAATGGGTACAACGCGAGCTGCGCAGGGTCGACGAAGGTCGAACGCCACGAGCGAGTGATCGGCATTTTAACGACAGCTCCGAAGCCGATATTTCTTCAATGCGACAACTAGTTACAGAAGCGCAGGAACGCGGGGCCGGAGATATTGACAGCTTTCACGGAATATGCAAAAGCAAAAGACAAATAACCAATCAATGAAGCAATAAGCGGGCCTATTATTGGCAAAGCCTTCTAATCCGGCAAGCGTAGCGTTTCAGCGGATTGAAATCAGTGAAGGAAGCGCCCTGTTAGCAGGCGAAAACGTTTCGCTTTGCCCCGTTGCCGAACCATTGTGGTGACAGAAAGGTTACCGATGATTGTCGGAGTAACAGAAAGCACCAAGCCCCGCTGGCAGAGCCGGGCGGGGCTTGGTGTGGATTGGAGCACCTCATCGCGGGACAAGCCCGCTCCCACCAGGACTACAATCATCCGGGTGGGTGCGGGCTTGCCCCGCGAAGCTTTTAGGCCGACGCCTTGCTCATATCCTTGTGGGTATCGATCAGATGCTGCACCACACTCGGATCAGCCAAGGTCGAGATATCGCCCAGGGCGTCGTACTCAGCCGTGGCAATCTTGCGCAGGATGCGGCGCATGATCTTGCCCGAACGGGTCTTGGGCAGGCCTGGCGCCCACTGGATGACATCCGGCGAAGCAATCGGGCCGATCTCTTTACGCACCCAGTTCTTCAACTCCAGACGCAGCGCCTCATTCGGCTCCTCACCACCGTTAAGGGTGACGTAGACATAGATGCCCTGCCCCTTGATGTCGTGCGGCACACCGACCACCGCAGCCTCGGCCACTTTCGGGTGGGCAACCATGGCGCTTTCGATCTCCGCAGTACCCATACGGTGCCCGGAAACGTTGAGCACATCGTCAACGCGACCGGTGATCCAGTAGTAGCCGTCTTCATCGCGACGGGCACCGTCACCGGTGAAGTACATGCCACGGAAGGTCTTGAAGTAGGTATCGACGAAACGATCGTGATCGCCGTACAGCGAACGCGACTGGCCCGGCCAGGAATCGAGGATCACCAGGTTGCCTTCGGCCGCACCATCGATCAGGTTGCCGAGGTTATCCACCAGCGCCGGCACCACACCGAAGAACGGACGGGTCGCCGAACCCGGCTTGAGCGCGGTAGCACCTGGCAGCGGGCTGATCAGCACGCCACCGGTTTCGGTCTGCCACCAGGTATCGACAATCGGGCAGCGCTCTTTACCAACGGTCTGGTAGTACCAGTTCCAGGCTTCCGGGTTGATCGGCTCACCCACCGAACCGAGCAGACGCAGGCTCGAGCCATCGGCACCGGCCACAGCGGCCTGACCTTCGGCCATCATCGCGCGGATGGCAGTCGGGGCGGTGTAGAGGATATTGACCTTGTGCTTGTCGATGATCTTCGACACGCGCGTGATGTCTGGATAGTTCGGTACACCTTCAAACAGCACGGTGGTCGCGCCATTGGCCAGCGGACCGTAGACGATGTAGCTGTGACCGGTCACCCAGCCGACGTCGGCGGTGCACCAGTAGACTTCACCCGGACGGTAGTCGAACACCCGCTCGTGGGTCAGCGCAGCGTAGACCAGGTAACCCCCCGTGGTATGCAGCACACCCTTGGGCTTGCCGGTGGAGCCGGAGGTATAGAGGATGAACAACGCTTCCTCGGCGCCCATCTCTTTCGGCGCGCAGTGGCTGGAAGCGACCTTCATCAGGTCTTCGTACCAGATGTCACGATGCTGGTGCCAGGCAATGTCGCCACCGGTGCGCTTGCACACGATGATCTTCTGCACACTGGCGGTTTCCGGGTTGGTCAGGGCCAGGTCGACATTGGCCTTGAGCGGTGTGCGACGACCGCCACGCAGACCTTCGTCAGCGGTGATCACCACCTTCGATTTGCAGTCGATGATACGGCCGGCCAGCGCTTCAGGAGAGAAGCCACCGAAGACCACCGAGTGGATCGCACCGATACGGGCGCAGGCCAGCATCGCCACCACCGCCTCGGGAATCATCGGCATATAGATGGTGACCACGTCACCACGGTGCACGTCCTGGCCGCGCAGGGCGTTGGCGAACTTGCACACCTGCTCGTGCAGTTCGCGGTAGGTAATGTTGCGGTGTTCGGAAGGATCGTCGCCTTCCCAGATGATGGCGACCTGATCACCGCGCTCGGCAAGGTGGCGGTCCAGGCAGTTGTAGGAGACGTTCAGAGTGCCGTCGGCAAACCACTTGATATCAACATGGTGGTCGTCGAAGGAGGTCTGCTTGACCTTGGTGAAGGGCTTGATCCAGTCCAGGCGCTGCGCCTGCTCACGCCAGAAGCCGTCCGGGTTGATCACCGACTGCTGGTACATCGCCTTGTAGGTCGCCTCGTCAGTCAGGGTGGTGGCCGCAACCTCGGGACGAACGGGATACAGGGGAGCCGCACTCATCTTTATCTACCTCGGTGTAATAGTTGTTTTTGTATGACCTCGTTGTAACTGTACCAGACCCGGTAGGCCATTCGACGTTGGTAGTAACGCCCTGCTCTTTTGCACCCATGCACTTGACCGCAGGCTCAAGACCGGGCACTGGTACCAAAAAATAAATTCCAACCCTGTCAAGCAAGCGATTGTTACAGTTTTCGCCAACAGTGTTTATCAAAACATCATCTGTTTAACCCAGGCCCTCGCCCCTAAAATTCGCACCGCCAGCAACGGCATCGCGATTAACTTCTTGTTACAGCCCCCACGAAGGCCGTTAATCCCGAGATAACTGTGATAGTTGAACTTTAGTTGTACACGCGGCGCCACAAGCGCTGCGTGCCCCCTTACGACCTTAGACAGGTAAAATGAAAATGAAAGCTTTACTGGCATTGGTACTTGGCAGTCTTTGCACCGCGGCAGTCGCCGACGAAGTTGCAAACGGCGGCGCCGAGCAGATTCCGGTTGAACAGTACAGTTACTCGCAGCACCTGGACATCGCCAAAGTCATTTCCATGAGCGAAGTCCCGAACGTCTGCGAAGTGGTCCCGGCGCGCATGACCTATGAAGACTCGCAGGGCCAGCGGCATATTCTCGAGTACCGTGTGATGGGTAACGGTTGCTCCAACGGATAATCTGAAGATTACCGCTCGCCGCGCCTCGATCACCACTGACCGAGGCGCGCAGTTCAAACAATCGATATTGAATCGTTGCGCTACAACCAATCAACGCTGACATTTCTGTCATTACAGTTGACTCATTCCGCCGACTTGCCAACACCATGTTCGCGCAACTTGTTGGCTATCGTGGTATGTGAAACACCGAGACGCTTGCCCAATGCCCGACTGCTCGGGTATTCACTCATCAATTGTTCCAGCACCGCTTTTTCAAAGCGCCCGATAATCTCACCCAAGTCACCGTCCAGGGAAAACTCACCCAGCGGTTGCCGTGCACCATAGTCCGGCAAGCGAATGTGTTCGCTCTTGACCACCCCGCCATCACACAGCGATACCGCCTGGAACAATACGTTCTCCAACTGACGCACGTTACCCGGCCAGTGATACTGACTCAGGCGCTCCATGGCCGCCGGGGCCAGGCGCGGCAATGGGCAACCGATCTGGCGGCTGGCCTGATCGAGAAAGTGCTCGACCAGCGGCGACAAGCCATCCAGGCACTCGCGCAGCGGCGGGATATGCAATGAAAGCACATTGAGACGATGGTAAAGGTCCTGACGGAATTCACCGCGCGCGCAGAGCTCCGAGAGGTCGACCTGGGTCGCGCAGATAACCCGCACATCCAGATACACCTCCTCGTCGCTGCCGACCCGACGGAAGCAGCCATCCTGCAAAAAGCGCAGCAACTTGACCTGCAAACGCGGGCTCATCTCACCCACGCCATCGAGAAACAGCGTGCCACCGGCGGTCAGCTCCAGCAAACCCAGCTTGCCTTCAGCCCGCGCGCCTTCGAACGCTCCCGGCCCATAGCCGAACAACTCGGTCTCAGCCATCGACTCCGGCAGACCGGCGCAATTGAGCGCCATCAACGGCGCTTGCCCGCGCGGGCTGGCGAGGTGACAGGCACGGGCCAGCAGTTCCTTGCCGGTACCGGTCTCCCCTTCAATCAACAGTGGCGCGTCCAGCGGTGCCATACGCCGCGCCTCGCGCACCACCGCCGCCATGACCCGCGAACTCTGAAAAATGCTGTCGAAGCCGCGCAACTCCTGCTTGCGCACATTGTAGATACGTTCGCCGATGCGGTCGGCGCGGTGCAGGGTCAACACCGCGCCTGCCAGCGCCTCGCTGTCGTCATGCTCGGATTGCAGCGGCGCGATATCGGCCAGGAACACATCGCCCTTGACCTTGACCCGCAGGCCATTGATCCGCGACTTGTTGGCCCGCACCAGTTCAGGTAGGTCAAAGTCTTCGGCATAGCGCGACAAGGGGATGCCCGGCACCTCATCCACCCGCACCCCGAGCAACTGCGCCGCCGCCCGGTTCGCGGCGACGATGGAGCCGCCCATGTCGATCGACAGCACCGGGAAATCCAGCGCCCCCAGCAAGGCATTGAGTTCCATGTGCCGTCGTTCGCTCGGCATCAAGCCCACGCGCTTGACCCCGAACACCCCGGCAATCGACTCGAACTTGGGGCGCAAGGCCTGGAACTGCAGGTTGATCAGGTTGGGACAGTGCAGATAGATGGCATTGCCATGCTCGCCGCCGACCTCGCCGCGGGCGACGTTGATGCCGTACTCCACCAGCAGGTTGAGGATGTCGCGCAGAATGCCGATGCGGTTCTGGCAATGCACTTTGATACGCATGAAGTGTCCTACATATAGGTCTGGAACGAGCCCTGACAGCTACCGGGCTGGCACTTTTTTACCAGTCCGGAAGAATTTTCGTAAAGATTACGTGACAAAACGCCGATTACCGAGACTCAACTCCCCTCGATTTTCCGGCACCCTGGCAAAATCGTAAAATAATCGTTACAGAAAACACCTCGTTTATCCAGCCCTACACGCTGTAGCACCGATGCAATGTGCGGCGCCGCGAGTTATCACTTAAGCAACGGCTTGATCACATAACAAGAACGGCCCTCAGCAGGAGAGCAGTATGAAACAGACGCAATACGTGGCTCGCGAGCCCGATGCGCAAGGGTTTATCGACTACCCGCAACAGGAACACGCGGTGTGGAACACCCTGATTACCCGCCAACTGAAAGTGATCGAGGGCCGCGCGTGCCAGGAATACCTGGACGGCATCGAACAACTGGGCCTGCCGCACGACCGCATCCCGCAGTTGGGCGAGATCAACAAAGTGCTGGGCGCCACCACCGGTTGGCAAGTTGCCCGCGTGCCCGCGCTGATTCCTTTCCAGACCTTTTTCGAACTGCTGGCCAGCAAGCGCTTTCCGGTGGCGACCTTCATTCGTACCGAAGAAGAGCTCGACTACCTGCAAGAGCCGGATATTTTCCACGAGATCTTCGGCCACTGCCCACTGCTGACCAACCCCTGGTTCGCCGAATTCACCCACACCTACGGCAAACTCGGCCTGCAGGCCACCAAGGAAGAGCGCGTCTACCTGGCCCGCCTGTACTGGATGACCATCGAGTTTGGCCTGGTCGATACCCCGCAGGGTCGCAAGATCTACGGCGGCGGCATCCTTTCTTCGCCGAAAGAAACGGTCTACAGCCTGTCCGACGAGCCTGAACACCAGGCCTTCGACCCGCTGGAAGCCATGCGTACGCCGTATCGCATCGACATCCTGCAACCTGTGTACTTTGCCCTGCCGAACCTCAAGCGCCTGTTCGACCTGGCCCACGAAGACATCATGGGCATGGTTCACACAGCGATGAAGATGGGCCTGCACGCACCGAAATTTCCACCTAAGGTTGCTGCCTGAGCCACCTTGCAAACCAATAACAAACCACTTGCGGAAAACCTTATGAACGCCTTGAACCAAGCCCACTGCGAAGCCTGCCGTGCCGATGCTCCACAGGTCAGCGATGAAGAACTGCCGGTACTGATCAAGCAGATCCCGGATTGGAACATCGAAGTCCGTGACGGCATCATGCAGCTGGAAAAAGTCTTCCTGTTCAAGAATTTCAAACACGCCCTGGCCTTCACCAATGCCGTCGGCGAGATCTCCGAAGCCGAAGGCCATCACCCTGGCCTGCTGACCGAGTGGGGCAAAGTCACCGTGACCTGGTGGAGCCACTCGATCAAAGGCCTGCACCGCAACGACTTCATCATGGCCGCGCGTACCGACGAGGTCGCCAAAACCGCCGAAGGCCGCAAGTAATGCACTTCAGCGCCATCGGGCGCGTACCCGGCGATCCGATCCTGGGGCTGATGGAGGCCTATGCCAACGACAGCAACCCGGACAAGTTCGACCTGGGCGTGGGCGTCTTCAAGGACGCCCAGGGCCTGACGCCGATCCCGGCGGCGGTCAAACTGGCCGAACAGCGCCTGCTCGAGCAACAGTCGAGCAAGAGCTACGTTGGCGGTCATGGCGACGCTGACTTCGGGCGCCTGATCAGCGAACTGGTGCTCGGTAGCGGCTCGGCCTTGCTGGCCAGCAAACGCGCCGGCGCCACCCAGACACCGGGTGGCACCGGCGCACTGCGCCTTGCCGCGGAGTTCATCGCACACTGCCTGCCGGGCCGCGGCATCTGGCTGAGCGATCCGACCTGGCCGATCCATGAAACCATCTTCGCCGGTGCCGGCCTCAAGGTCAGCCATTACCCTTACGTCGGTGCGGATAACCGCCTCAACGTCAGCGGGATGCTGGCCGCCCTGGAAGCGGCGCCCAAAGGCGACGTGGTGCTGCTGCACGCCTGTTGCCACAACCCGACCGGCTTCGACCTGTCTCAGGACGACTGGCGCGCGGTACTGGAAGTGGTCCGCCGTCGCGAACTGCTGCCATTGATCGATTTCGCCTATCAGGGCTTTGGCGATGGCCTGGAAGAAGATGCCTGGGCGGTACGGCTGTTTGCCGCCGAACTGCCCGAACTGCTGATCACCAGCTCCTGCTCGAAAAACTTCGGCCTCTACCGTGAGCGTACCGGCGCCCTGCTGGTGTGCAGCCATGATGCCGAGAAGTTGCTGGATGTCCGCAGTCAACTGGCGTTGCTGGCACGCAACCTGTGGTCGACGCCGCCGGATCATGGTGCTGCGGTGGTTGCACTGATTCTCGGTGACGCCGCGCTGAAGAAGCTGTGGATCGAAGAAGTCGAGGCCATGCGCCAGCGCATTGCCCAACTGCGGGTCGGGCTGGTCGAAGCACTGGCACCGCACGGCCTGAACGAACGCTTTGCCCACATCGCCGCGCAACGCGGGATGTTCTCCTACACCGGCTTGTCGCCGGAGCAGGTCAAGCAACTGCGTGAGCGCCATAGTGTGTACATGGTCGGCACTGGCCGGGCGAACATCGCCGGCGCCGATGCGGCACGCCTCAAGGCACTGGCTGCAGCTATCGCTGACGTCTGTCGCTAAAAGCATCGCTGGCAAGGCCAGCTCCCACACAGTCTGCATTGCAATGGCTGTTGTGGGAGCCGGCCTTGCCGGTGATGGGGTGCACAGCAGCCCCTAGCCTCAACACCAATCGGCAGGAAAATTCATACTGTCATCCAGACTCCTGTATCCTGCACGAGCTTTTTACAAGCCACGCGCGCCTTGCGCAGCCTTTCCACACTCACTTGCGAGGAACGACGAGATGCATGAAATCCCGAATCTTCCCTTCCCAAGCCTGAACCCAGAAGAGCAGACACCTGCCACTCACAGCGCCGAGCCAGCCCAGGCTGACTACGACGGCGAAGAAACCTCCAGCGCCGACCAGGAATAACCGCGCAACCGTCAGACTGTGTGAAAACGGCTGATGCAGGGACTACCCCGTCAACGCGTTTTCACACCGTCAAGAATTCCCCGCCAAACCGCTCCACGCCTCAGTAATCGACTTTGCCGCGACCGGCCTTGATCGTCCCCCGCTTGCTCTTGGTGTCCAGCCGCCGGGTTTTCGACCCCAGTGTCGGCCGTGTCGGGCGTCGCGCCTTCTCGACTTTGACCGCCGCTACAATCATTTCCCGCAAGCGCTCCAGCGCATCGGCACGGTTCTGCTCCTGGGTGCGATATTGCTGGGCCTTGATGATGATCACCCCGTCACGGGTAATGCGACTGTCGCGCAACGCCAGCAAGCGCTCTTTATAGAACGGCGGCAAGGAGGAGGCCTGAGTATCGAAACGCAGGTGCATGGCACTGGAAACCTTGTTGACGTTCTGCCCACCTGCGCCCTGGGCGCGGATAGCCGTCAGTTCGATTTCCTGGTCGGGGATGTGCACGGAATTGGAAATGATCAACATGGGTCACAGGCCTGATAAGGCCATGAGGATACCGCAAAAACAAAAAGCCCGGCGCAAGGCCGGGCTTCTTCAGCACACACTGCGCCTTACTTGGCCGCAGTGCTCGCCTCAGACAGGCGACGGGCCTGACGATTGTTCTTCAGGCCGTAGCAGGCAAACATCACCACCAGCCACACCGGAATCGCGTACACCGATATCTGGATACCTGGAATCTGCAGCATGATGCCCAGAATCAGCACCACAAAGGCCAGGACGATGTAGTTGCCATAGGGGTACCACAACGCCTTGAACAGCGGCTTCTGGCCGGTCTTGTCCATGTGCTGGCGGAACTTCAGGTGCGAGTAGCTGATCATCGCCCAGTTGATCACCAGGGCCGCCACCACCAGCGACATCAGCAGCTCCAGGGCATGCTGCGGGATGAAGTAGTTGAGCAGCACCGCCACCAGGGTCACGGCAGCCGAGGCCAGGATCGAACGCACGGGCACACCGCGCTTGTCGATCTTCGCCAGGCCTGCCGGGGCATCGCCCTGCTCAGCCATGCCGTAGAGCATACGGGCGTTGCAGTAGGTGCCGCTGTTGTACACCGACAGTGCCGCAGTCAGGACCACGAAGTTGAGGATGTGTGCTGCAACATCGCTACCCAGCAGCGAGAACACCTGCACGAACGGGCTGGCGCCATAGGTGCCACCGGAGGCATCGAGGCTGGCGACCAGGCTGTCCCATGGAGTCAGCGACAGCAGCACCACCAGGGCACCGATGTAGAAAATCAAGATACGGTAGATCACCTGGTTGATCGCTTTCGGGATCACGGTTTTCGGCTTGTCGGCCTCTGCCGCGGTGAAACCGAGCATTTCCAGGCCGCCAAAGGAGAACATGATGATCGCCAAGGCCATGACCAGGCCGCTCACCCCGTTAGGGAAGAAGCCACCATGCTCCCACAGGTTGCTCACCGACGCCTGCGGACCACCGCTACCGCTGACCAGCATGTAGCTGCCCAGGGCAATCATGCCGACGATAGCCAGGACCTTGATGATCGCGAACCAGAACTCGGCCTCACCGAACACCTTGACGTTGGCCAGGTTGATCGCGTTGATCAGGATGAAGAAGGCTGCCGCCGAGGCCCAGGTCGGGATCTCCGGCCACCAATAGTGCACGTACTTGCCGACGGCGGTCAGTTCCGACATGCCGACCAGGATGTACAGGACCCAGCAGTTCCAACCGGACAGGAAGCCGGCGAAACCGCCCCAGTATTTGTGGGCAAAGTGACTGAAGGAACCGGCCACCGGCTCTTCGACGATCATCTCGCCGAGCTGGCGCATGATCATGAAGGCGATGAAGCCACAGATCGCATAGCCGAGAATCATCGACGGACCCGCCGATTTCATCACCCCGGCCGATCCGAGAAACAACCCGGTACCAATTGCACCGCCCAGGGCGATCAACTGGATATGGCGATTTTTCAGGCCGCGTTTCAGCTCGCCTGAATGCGTGTTTTGTCCACTCATGAACGAAGTCACCTGCATTGTTTTTATCTGTGACGGAATCGGACCCACCGCGCTCGTGGCGCAGCGGAATTAACAAGGTGATTACCTTGAGGATCTTGGCCAACTGCTGCCCATCCAGGGCAAACGCCGTGGGTAAATCAGCCGGGTGTCAGCAAGAGTGCGCGGTACGCATTGGGGTCACAGGTAAAACGCGGCGCATTGTATACCCCTGCAGACGCGCAGGGGTCAACACGTTGCGTAATTGTCTGATGACAAAACGCACCGTTCCTGAGGAAAGAATGAAGCCTGGGAGGGTAATCGGCGTACATGGCGCCTCCATTTGTTCTTATTGAATGCCCGGCTCTCCGGCCCGGCTTTGCACACGGCAATGGCACACATCTCACCGTTCCCAAGGGTTGCGGGCAAGCACTTGACGTGCACGTAAATCGCACTGGGCCGAGCTTTGCGGCAAGTTCTGTTTACAGCAACGGCAGATCACGGAAACCGCCCTACAGGGCTGGCAGCTTTGTAACGTTTTGTTTACGTAGCGGTTCAGAAACTTTCCAGTGCTTACGGAGCCGCCTGTAACACACGGTTTTTACAGGCAAAAAAAAGCCAACCCGAAGGTTGGCTTTTTCATTCAAGCCCTTAAGGGCGAGGCTTGTTGCGGGTGCTGCCTGGACGCTTGGGTGCAGGCTTGCCACGCTTGTTCATCTCGCTCGGGCGTTCCGCCACGGTGCTGCGACCACGGCCTGCATCCTTGCCCGGGGCTTCGCCACGAGGCTGGCGAGCCGGACGCTCGACTTCACCGCCACGGGGTTGACGGGCTGGACGCTCGGTTTCACCCCCACGCGGTTGACGAGCCGGACGCTCGGCTGCGGCTGCACCCTCTTGTGCCGGACGCAGCGTACGCACACGCTCACCACGGCCCAGCGGACGGGTGGATTTGCGCTGCAGACGCTCCAGCTTGTCCTTGGACTTGTGGTTCAACACCGGCATCGCCACCGGGGTCAGACCAACTTCAGCCGCGAGGATATCGACTTCCTGCTGGCTCATTTCGCGCCAGCGTCCCATCGGCAGGTCGGAGTTGAGGAACACCGGGCCGAAACGCACGCGCTTCAGACGGCTGACCACCAGGCCCTGGGACTCCCACAGGCGACGCACTTCACGGTTACGGCCTTCCATCACCACGCAGTGGTACCAATGGTTGAAGCCTTCACCGCCAGGCGCTTCCTGGATGTCGGTAAAACGCGCCGGACCGTCTTCGAGCACGACACCGGCCTTGAGGCGGGCAATCATGTCTTCGTCGACTTCACCCCGCACACGCACCGCGTACTCACGGTCCATCTCGTAGGAAGGGTGCATCAGACGGTTGGCCAGCTCACCGTCAGTGGTGAACATCAGCAGGCCGGTGGTGTTGATGTCCAGGCGACCGATGTTGATCCAGCGGCCTTCTTTCGGCCGTGGCAGGCGGTCGAACACGGTCGGACGGCCTTCCGGGTCGTCGCGGGTGCAGATCTCGCCATCGGGCTTGTTGTACATGATCACCCGGCGCACGGTCTCGGCGGACTCTTCACGCTTGATCAGACGGCCATCGACAGAAATCGCATCATGCAGATCGACGCGCTGACCCAGGGTGGCATCGACGCCGTTGACCTTGATCCGGCCCTGGCTGATCCAGGCCTCGACGTCACGACGCGACCCCACGCCGATACGGGCGAGAACTTTTTGCAGTTTCTCGCCTGATGGCGGCAATGGCTGGGTTTCTTGCAGGTCTTTTTCACTCATGCTGGGCACCTCCCGGTGTAGGTATTGAAAGCTGATTGGGCGAACAAGCGCCAAAAAGGTCGCGAATCATACGCTGATCACGCGCCGAGCGCACCTGAGACTAGCTGAAATTCTCCGGGCCGACGCTTAATTCTGCCCGAAGGCCACTGCTTACTGCCTTGGCGTTTCCGGCTCCGGGTCAAGGGCCTGGGTCTCTTCAGCCGCAGGTTCTTCATCGAGCAGGTCGTCAAAGTCGGTCTTCAGGCCCTCCTCCATGGTGTCGAGCTCGACCAACAGGCTGCGGAAGCTGGTTTCTTCCTTGGGTTCCTCTGGCTCGGCGCTTTCATCGGCGAGGGCCTGCAGATGCGCCGGCACCGGGGCATCATCGAGTTCCAGCACCGGCTCTGGTTCCATCTCGCGTAGATCGGCCAGGGCCGGCAGGTCATCGAGGTTCTTCAGGTTGAAATGATCGAGGAAGGCCTTGGTAGTGGCGAACATCGCCGGTTTGCCCGGTACTTCACGGTAGCCAACGATGCGAATCCATTCACGTTCGAGCAGGGTCTTGACGATGTTTGTGTTGACCGCCACACCGCGCACGTCTTCAATTTCGCCGCGGGTGATGGGCTGACGATAGGCGATCAGGGCCATGGTCTCCAGCAGCGCGCGGGAGTAGCGCTGCGGTCGCTCTTCCCACAAACGGCCGACCCAGGGGGCGTAGTCTTCACGGATTTGCAGGCGATAACCCGACGCCACTTCCTTGAGTTCAAAAGCGCGCCCCTTGCAGGACTTGCTCAATACTTCCAGGGCTTTCTTGAACACGGCAGGTTCAGGGCGCTCGGCTTCTTCGAACAGCTCGAACAGCCGGTCCAGTGATTGCGGTTTTCCCGAGGCCAGCAAAAAGGCTTCAAGCAGGGGCGCCAGGTCGCGCGGATCGTTCAGGTTCATGGCGTTGCTCGTTGTCACTCAGCCCGGGCGCGGACGTGGATCGGCGCAAAGGGTTCATTTTGCACCAGTTCGATCAAGGATTCCTTCACCAGTTCAAGAATTGCCATGAAGGTCACCACCACGCCCAGCTTGCCTTCCTCAGCCGTAAACAGCTCGACGAACGGCACAAAGCCGCCACCCTTGAGGCGTTCGAGCACTTCACTCATGCGCTCACGGGTCGATAACGCCTCACGGCTGATCTGGTGATGCTCAAACAGATCGCCGCGGCGCAACACCTCGGCCATCGACATCAGCAACTCTTCCAGACTGACTTCCGGCAACAGTTTGCGCACCTTGGCCTGAGGCGCTTCGAGGCGTGGCACGATGATCTCGCGCCCGACCCGGCTAAGCCCGTCGATGCCCTCGGCCGCCGCCTTGAAGCGTTCGTACTCCTGCAGGCGGCGAATCAGCTCGGCACGCGGGTCCCCCTCCTCTTCCTCGATCTCGGCCGATCGCGGCAAGAGCATGCGTGACTTGATCTCCGCCAGCATCGCCGCCATCACCAGGTACTCGGCCGCCAGCTCCAGGCGCACGGTCTTCATCAACTCGACATAGCCCATGTACTGCCGGGTGATCTCGGCCACGGGAATATCGAGGATGTCGACGTTCTGCTTGCGGATCAGGTAGAGCAACAGGTCCAGCGGCCCCTCGAAGGCTTCGAGGAACACTTCCAGAGCGTCCGGTGGAATGTACAGGTCCACCGGCATTTCGGTCATGGCCTCGCCATAGACCAGCACCAGTGGCAGTTCCTGCTGAGCGCCTGCTTGTGGGTCGCTGTGCGGCTCGGGGGTGGACGCCTGACTCACGCTTCGACCATGAACGGTGCCGGGTCACCACAACCGACGCGGATGACTTCAGGCTCATCGCCACTCAAGTCGACCACAGTCGACGCCTTGAGGTCGCCGTAGCCGCCGTCGATGATCAGGTCTACCTGCTTCTCCAGGCGTTCGCGAATCTCATAAGGGTCAGTCATGGGCTCTTCATTGCCCGGCAAGATCAAGCTGACGCTCATCAGCGGCTCGCCAAGCTCTTCGAGCAACGCGAGCAGAATAGGGTTCTGCGGCACACGCAAGCCAATCGTACGGCGTTTTTCGTGCAGCAGCAGCCGCGGCACCTCACGGGTACCATTGAGAATGAACGTGTAGGGCCCGGGTAGGTGCGCCTTGAGTAGCCGGAAGACTCCGGTGTCGATCTTGGCGAACAGGCCCATTTGCGACAGGTCGCAACAGATCAGCGTGAAGTTGTGGTTCTTGTCCAGCTGGCGCAGGCGCCGAACACGCTCCACGGCATTTTTATCGCCGATCTGACACCCCATGGCGTAAGAGGAGTCGGTCGGATAGATCACCACACCGCCCTTGCGAATGATTTCGACGGCCTGTTTGATCAGGCGCGGTTGCGGGTTCTCCGCATGAATCTGGAAAAACTGACTCACATTCTCTTCCTGTTCAGACGGCCGCGATAGGCTGCTCATGTTTGAATCGACGCCACAAAGGTGGCAGGTCCTCTGGCAATGGCCGGTAGGCACCGATCTCACCCCAGGTGCCAGGGCCATGGAAGTCACTGCCAGCACTGGCCAGCAGACCGAACTCACGGGCCAGGATGGACATCGTGCCCACCTGTTCGGCCGGCATCATGCCGTTGACTACTTCCAGCGCCTGGCCGCCTGCTTGAATATAGTCGGCAATCAGCCGGCGGCGCTTGCTGCGTGTTAATTCATAGTGCATCGGGTGCGCCAGGCTGACCCAGGCATCGGCTTTGCGCAGGGTATCCACAGTCTCGTCGAGGGTTGGCCAGTGCAGCTTGACGTCGCCCAGCTTGCCGGCGCCCAACCACTTGCGAAAGGCCTCGGCGCGGTCTTTGACGTGGCCTGCACGCACCAGGAACTCGGCAAAGTGCGGACGCGCCGGGGCGTTGCCGCTGTCGCCCAGCTCCTGCTGGATGGCCCGTGCGCCCTCCAGCGCCCCCGGCATGCCTTTGAGCCCCAACCGCCGGTCGATTTCTTCGGCACGCAACCAGCGCCCACGGTGCAGCGACTCGACGGCTTCAAGCAAAGGCGCGGCGTCGAGGGCAAAATCGTAGCCCAGCACATGGATGGTCGCGCCGCCCCAGGTGCACGACAGCTCGATCCCGCTAACCCACTGCATGCCCAGGGCCTGCGCGGCGGCGCGGGCCTCGAGTTGCCCTTCAAGGGTGTCGTGATCAGTCAGCGAGAGCATCCGCACGCCGTGCTCATGGGCCCGGGCGACCAGTACCGATGGCGACAGGGCGCCGTCGGAGGCCGTACTGTGGCAGTGCAGATCAACATTCATAGGTGGCGCTTTCGCTGTCATTGATGTTTGTTATTATGCCGTCACATCCTGCTTCTGGCTGCCACTGTGAAACAATTCATCGATTTCATCCCGCTGCTCCTGTTCTTCATCGTCTTCAAGCTCGAACCTCGCGCCGTCGAATTTGCCGGTCACAGCGTCGAAGTCGGAGGCATCTTCAGCGCTACGGCCATGCTGATCATCAGTTCCGTGGTGGTCTACGGCGCGCTGTTCATCCGCCAGCGCAAGCTGGAAAAAGGCCAGTGGCTGACCCTGCTCGCCTGCCTGTTTTTTGGCGGCCTGACCCTC
This sequence comes from Pseudomonas putida, assembly GCF_028682475.1. Taxonomy (GTDB): domain Bacteria; phylum Pseudomonadota; class Gammaproteobacteria; order Pseudomonadales; family Pseudomonadaceae; genus Aquipseudomonas; species Aquipseudomonas putida_AG. The sequence goes on along the minus strand of NZ_JANHLE010000015.1, from coordinate 19,104 downwards.
GCCTTCCACAGCGAAACCTTCCTCAAATGGAAGGCGCCGGTGGTCAACTGGCTGTTCGCCCTGGCGTTCACCGGCAGCCACTTCATTGGTGACCGCGTGCTGATCAAACGCATCATGGGCCATGCCATCAGCCTGCCCGAGCCCGTCTGGAGCCGTCTGAACGTCGCCTGGATCGCCTTTTTCCTGTTCTGCGGCGCTGCCAACCTGTTCGTCGCCTTCACCTTCCAGGACATCTGGGTCGACTTCAAGGTGTTCGGCAGCCTGGGCATGACCGTACTGTTCCTGGTGGGCCAGGGCGTGTACCTGTCCCGCCACCTGCACGACAGCGACCCCACCACTCCCAAGCCTGAGGATTGACATGCTCTACGCCATCATCGCCACTGACGTTGCCGAGTCCCTGGAAAAACGCCTGGCCGCCCGCCCGGCGCATATCGAACGCCTGCAGCAGCTCAAGGAACAAGGTCGCGTGGTGCTGGCCGGCCCGCACCCGGCTATCGACAGCAATGATCCAGGTGCCGCCGGCTTCACTGGCAGCCTGATCGTTGCCGAATTCGACTCCCTGGCTGCGGCTCAAGCCTGGGCCGATGCCGACCCGTACATTGCTGCTGGCGTGTACGCCAACGTCATCGTCAAGCCGTTCAAGCAAGTCCTGCCGTAATCCGCTACATGCGGTGCGCCGTGATGCGCACCGCATTCCCTGCTTTTACTGACGCAACTGCTCATTATTCTCGTCTTGCCGCCGACAACCTGCTGAATCGACAAGAATCAGGAGTCCCCATGCGTCAAGGTCCGTTGTCCCTGCTGCTGTGCCTGTTGTTGCTGAGCCCGCTCACCCAGGCCGAAGAGCCCACTGCCTCAAGCACCCCGCTGTCGCTCAGTGCCGGCAGCCAGATCACCGAGTTGCAACAGCGCCTGCAGGAAAGCGAACGCCTGCGCGAAGCGCTGACCCAGCAACTGCACAATGCCGACAGCGAACGCGAAAGCGCCCAGCTCACCCGCCTGCGCCAGGAGAACCAGCGCCTCAAGCTGACCCTCAAGGAACTTCAGGCCAATGCCCCGGAACGGCTGATCACCGACCAGCAACAGTGGTTCGTGATTGGTGGTGCAGTTGCCCTCTTGGCGGCACTCTGCGGTATCTTTGCCAGCGGCGGACACAGAAAGCGTCGGCAATGGTTGAATTGAGTGAGTCATGAGCGAGCTGTTACTGATTGATGATGACCAGGAACTCTGCGAGCTGCTCGGCAGCTGGCTGACCCAGGAAGGTTTCGTGGTAAGGGCCTGCCACGACGGCCAGAGCGCGCGCAAGGCCCTGGCCGAGCAGGCGCCGGCGGCGGTGGTGCTGGACGTGATGTTGCCCGATGGCAGCGGCCTGGAGCTGCTCAAGCAACTGCGCAGCGAGTATGCCGAGCTGCCGGTGCTGATGTTGTCAGCACGCGGCGAGCCGCTTGACCGCATTCTTGGCCTTGAGCTGGGCGCCGACGATTACCTGGCCAAACCCTGTGACCCGCGCGAGCTCACCGCCCGCCTGCGTGCGGTACTGCGGCGCAGTCACCCCAACGCCACGCCCAGCCAGGTCGAAATCGGTGACCTGTGCTTCAGCCCGGCCCGCGGCGTGGTCAGTATCGACGAACATGAACTGACCCTGACCCTCTCCGAAAGCCGCATTCTCGAAGCGCTGCTCAAGCAGCCGGGAGAGCCGCTGGACAAACAGGAGCTGGCGCAGATCGCCCTGGGCCGCAAGCTGACCCTGTACGACCGCAGCCTGGACATGCACGTCAGCAACCTGCGCAAGAAAATCGGCCCGCACCCTGACGGCCGTCCGCGCATCGTTGCCCTGCGCAGCCGCGGCTACTACTACAGCCTGTAATGTCAGCACGGCGCCCGGCCATCTTTACCTAAGCTTTACCCTTGCCTGACCGCCGTTGACCTTGATCTCCCTAAACTGGGCTCATCCGGTAATCACCGGCCCCCTGAAAGGAGAGACACCATGCGCAAGACCCTTATCGCCCTGATGTTCGCCAGCGCACTGCCAACCGTTGCCATGGCCATGCCAGAAGGCGGCCGGCACTATGGCGAGCACCACCGCGGTGGAGCGCCTTTCGCCCAGCTGGACCTGAGCCGCGACCAGCGTCAGCAGATCGGCAAACTGATGGGCGAACAGATGAAAAACCGTCAGGAAATCACCAAGAGCTACCTGGAAAAGCTCCCGGCAGCAGAGCAGAAAGCCCTGAAAGAAGAGCTCAAAGCCAGCAAGGACAAGACCCAGGCCGACATTCGCGCCCTGCTCAAACCTGATCAGCAGAAGAAATACGATGAGCTGAAGAAAGAGCAGGAAAAACGCCAAGCCGAACTGGAAGAGTTCAACGCCTGGAAAGCTGAAAAAGCCAGCAAGGCTCAGTAAGCTGTCAGCCACCCCACCCGGCCTGCCCTTGTGCAGGCCGGGCTTTTTGTCGTTGAAGGAGCCTCCCTTGCGTTCATTGTTCTGGCGCATCCTGGCCAGCTTCTGGCTGGCCATTGCCCTGGTCGCGGGCCTGTCGATCCTGCTCGGGCATATGTTGAATCAGGATGCCTGGATCCTCAGCCGTCATCCGGGCCTCAATACCCTGGCGCAGAAATGGACCCAGCGCTACGAACAGCAAGGGCCGGATTCGGCGCAGCACTTTCTGGAAAGACGCAAACGCCACTACAACATTGACGTACAGGTCCTCAACGACAGCGGCGAAGCGGTGGTGCCGGGCACCTTCCCGCGGCGTGCGGCGGCCTTCGAGGCGCGTCGGCACAACGACGACCGACGCCTGCCCTGGCGGCGCCTGACCGAGGAATACACCAGCCCTGAGAGTGGCGATACCTACCTGCTGATCTACCGTATTCCGCACCCGGAACTGGATGCCTGGCACCGCGACAGCCTGCTTTGGCCACTGAGTGCGTTAGGCATTGCCCTGGTGGTGCTGACCCTGTTCAGCCTGTTCGTGACGCTCTCCATCACCCGGCCATTGAGCCGCCTGCGGGGTGCGGTGCATGACCTTGGACAGACCACCTACCAGCAAAACAGCCTGGCACGCCTGGCCAATCGCCGCGACGAGTTCGGGGTACTGGCCAATGACTTCAACCGTATGGGCTCACGCCTGCAGAGCCTGATCGGCAGCCAGCGCCAACTGTTGCGCGATGTCTCCCATGAACTGCGCTCGCCGCTGGCCCGCTTACGCATCGCCCTGGCCTTGGCGGAACGAGCCGGGCCGGAGCAGCGCCAGGCGCTGTGGCCGCGCCTGACGCGCGAATGTGACCGCCTGGAAGCGTTGATCAGTGAAATCCTGGTGTTGGCACGGGTCGATGCCGAACAGGCGCGGGCCGAGCCGGTGGACCTGGATGCTGTGTTGCAGTCGGTGCACAAGGACGCCCAGCTCAGCGCGCCGGAGCAGCAGATTCTGCTGCATCAGGAAAGAGGACTGAGCCTGCAAGGCTGGCCAACCCTTATCGAGCGAGCGCTGGACAATCTGCTGCGCAATGCCCTGCGCTTCAATCCGCCCGGGCAAATGATCGAAATCACCGCGCTGCGGGACAACGAGCGCATCGTAATCAGCGTGCGCGACCATGGGCCGGGAGTGGCTGAAGAATACCTGGCGCAACTGGGCGAGCCGTTTTTCCGTGCACCTGGACAGAGCGCGGCGGGTCATGGCCTGGGGCTGGCCATTGCGCGCAAGGCGGCGGAGCGCCATGGCGGGAGCCTGACACTGGAAAATCACCCGCAGGGCGGGTTTGTTGCCAGGCTGGAGTTGAGTGCCTGATCTGGAATCGTATCGCGGGGCAAGCCCGCTCCCACCGGTTCTACATCCCCCTGTGGGAGCGGGCTTGCCCCGCGATCAGGCCGATCAGCCCCAGGCAGTCACGAAATCAGCCGTGGCCAGCACCGGCGCCGTACGCGGCTCGTTCAGCGGGGTCCCGAGGTACAGGAAGGCAATGATCTCCTCGTTATCCGCCAGCCCCAGGCCCTTGGCCACATGCTTGCTGTAAGCCAGCTCGCCGGTACGCCAGACCGCGCCGATACCCTGGGCATGCGCTGCCAGCAGAATGCCATGCGCCGCACAACCGGCCGCCAGACGCTGCTCCGAGGCGGGCACCTTGAAGTGATCGTGCAAACGCGCAATCACCACCACCAGCAATGGCGCACGCAATGGCATGGCGCGGGCCTTGTCGAGGGCGGCCTCAGTGGCGTCACCTTCAATTTTCACCGCTTCGGCCAGCAGTGCGCCGAGCTTTTCGCGGCCCTCACCCTCGACCGTCAGAAAGCGCCACGGCCGCAGCTGGCCGTGATCTGGCGCCCGCAACGCGGCCTGAAACAGACCCTCGCGCTGTGCGGCATTGGGCGCGGGCTCCACCAGGCGTGGTACGGAAACACGGTTGAGCAATGCGTCGAGAGCCTCCATCGGCTACCCCCTAAAGAGAAATGTGCAGCTATTCTAGCGTTTACTTAAAAAGGTCCATAGGTAGAATGGCGCCCTTCCGTTACGAGTCAGAGCAGATCACATGGCGTTGCCGACCTTAAGGATCATTGGTTTCATCATCGGCATCTTCCTGATCACCCTGGCGATCAGCATGGTCGTGCCCATGGCCACCCTGGTGATCTTCGATCGCACCGGTGACCTGCCGTCATTTCTCTGGGCCAGCATGATCACCTTTGTCGCCGGCCTGGCCCTGGTGATCCAGGGGCGCCCGGAACATGTGCACCTGCGCCCGCGCGACATGTACCTGCTGACCGTCAGCAGCTGGCTGGTAGTGTGCATCTTCGCCGCCCTGCCGTTTCTGCTGACCCAGCACATCAGCTACACCGACGCCTTCTTCGAAAGCATGTCCGGGATCACCGCGACCGGCGCTACGGTGCTCAGCGGCCTGGACAGCATGTCGCCGGGCATCCTGATGTGGCGCTCACTGCTGCACTGGCTCGGCGGTATCGGTTTTATCGCCATGGCCGTAGCGATTCTGCCACTGCTGCGCATCGGTGGCATGCGCCTGTTCCAGACCGAATCCTCGGACCGTTCCGAAAAGGTCATGCCGCGCTCGCACATGGTCGCCAAGTCGATCGTTGCAGTTTACGTCGGCTTCACCGCCCTGGGCGGCGTGGCGTTCTGGCTGGCGGGCATGAACGTGTTCGATGCGATCAACCATGCCATGTCGGCAATCTCCACCGGCGGTTTCTCCACCTCCGACCAGTCCCTGGCCAAATGGGACCAGCCTGCGGTGCACTGGGTGGCAGTGGTAGTGATGATCCTAGGCAGTATGCCCTTTGCACTCTACGTGGCCACCCTGCGCGGCAACCGCAAGGCACTGATCAAGGACCAGCAGGTCCAGGGCCTGCTGGCCATGCTGCTGGTCACCTGGCTGGTGCTCGGCACCTGGTACTGGGCCACTACCAAACTGCACTGGCTGGATGCCTTGCGGCACGTGGCGCTGAACGTCACCTCGGTGGTCACCACCACCGGCTTTGCCCTTGGCGACTACAGCCTGTGGGGCAATTTCTCGCTGATGCTGTTCTTTTACCTGGGCTTTGTCGGTGGCTGCTCCGGCTCGACCGCCGGCGGGATCAAGATCTTCCGCTTCCAGGTCGCCTACATCCTGCTCAAGGCCAACCTTAATCAGTTGATCCACCCACGGGCGGTGATCAAGCAGAAATACAACGGCCACCGTCTGGATGAAGAGATTGTCCGCTCGATTCTGACCTTCTCGTTCTTCTTTGCCATCACCATCTGCATCATCGCCTTGCTGTTGTCGTTGCTTGGCGTGGACTGGATGACCGCGTTGACCGGTGCCGCCAGCACGGTCTCCGGGGTCGGCCCGGGCCTGGGCGAAACCATTGGCCCGGCCGGCAACTTCGCCACCCTGCCGGATGCGGCGAAGTGGATTCTGGCGGCCGGCATGCTGCTCGGACGCCTGGAGATCATTACGGTGCTGGTGCTGTGTATGCCGGCGTTCTGGCGTCACTGACCAACGCTTCGCCGCCCTCGGCACACGCTGGGGCAGTTGCACTGGCGCCCATGCGTATCCGGTACTCGCCAGGGGTGGCGTCGAACCAGCGGCGAAACGCCCGGAAGAAATTGCTCGGATCGGCAAACCCGAGCAAATAAGCCGTTTCCAGCAAGGTCATGCTCGGCTGCGTCAGGTACTGTTCGGCAAGCTCCCTGCGGGTATCGTCGAGCAGGGTCTGAAAACTGGTGCCCTCTTCCTGCAAGCGCCGCTGCAAGGTGCGCTGGGAAAGATGCAGGGCCTGAGCCACCGTCTCGCGCTTGGGCTCGCCCTGAGGCAACACCCGGCACAGCACCTGGCGGGCACGGTGGGTCACGCGGCTTTCGGAAAATCGCGCCAGGTACTCACCGGCAAAGCGATCATGCAAGATGGCCATAGCTTCGTTGGCCGTCGGCAGCGGCGCTTCCATGTCGGCACGTTCGAACACCAGCGCATCAACCGCCGCAGCAAACACCAGCGGGGCATGAAAGGCGGTTTTGTAGGGCGTCACATCCTGTGGCTGCGGCCCCTGGATCAACACCCGCCGCGGCTGAATCACCCGCCCGCTGAGCCAGCTGCACAACGCCAAGGCACACGCCAGCGAGGCCTCGGCACTGTGCCTGGTGGGCGGTAGATGGTCGCCGTGAACGGTGAGGATCAAGGCGTAGCCGTCCGGTTCCAGGCGGAAGCTCAGATCGGAGCTTTCGGCAATAATGCGCTGGTAGCGCACCAGGCGCTCGAACCCTTCGGCCAGGGTGCGGCTCGACATCAAGGCGTATCCGACCACGTGGAATGACGCCGGCCGGACCACCCGGGCCATGTTCAGGCCAATCGCCTGGTTGCCGGAAAGATCGACCGCCAGTTGCCACAGACGGGTCATGGAGTCCTGGGTGAAACGTGCGTCGGGGTCGTCCAGCGCGGCGAAATCCAGGCCGAGTTGTTTGAACATGGCACGGCAATCCAGCCCTTCCAGCTCGAGTGCCTTGACGATCCCTGATGCCCAGCTTGCTGACGTGGTTCTCTCGCTCATGGCTGGCTTCTTATGTTCGAACTGACCGCTCCTGCGGCGAACGCAAAGGATACTCAATTGGCGCTTATTGTCACTGCCTGGCAATTTAACTCACTCTAGACTCAGTTCAGGCTCCACGCAGTCTATCTTTATCAGTATCGAGCGCTTCAGGAGCTGTGCCGTGAACAGTGATCAGCCATTTCGCAGTTTTTCCGAGTTCTACCCGTATTACCTGCAAGAGCACAGCAACCCGACCTGTCGGCGCCTGCACTTCGTCGGTACCACCCTGGTCATCGCCCTGCTCGCCTACACCCTGGGCAGCGGCAAGTGGGCTGTATTGCTGGCGCTGCCGTTTGCCGGCTACGGATTTGCCTGGATCGGCCATTTCTTTTACGAGAAAAATCGCCCCGCCACCTTCAAACATCCGCTCTACAGCCTCATTGGCGATTTCGCCATGTACCGCGACATGCTGCGCGGCAACGTATCGTTCTGATTTCGGCCCGCAAGGCCGGAAACGCGTCCTCAGCGGCCACTGTCCCGACAGACGGTAACGGTAGAATGGGTGGCACAGTCCCTGTACCAGCAGACCATCGAATGCTGTGCCCGCTACGATGCCGCAGCCTTTGATCCCGGCTACGACAACCTGCCACTGAGCTTTTTCGAACCCATGCTCAAGCGTTTGTTCGCCCAGCCGCGCCAGTCGATCTACAAGGCCGCGCTGCACTCGTTGAGCGCGGACGCCTGAGTCAGCGTGTCAGCGGGCAGTGAAGCGCCCGTGACGAATTAACATCGATCTGATGGCAAGCCAGCGCCCTGCCTGAGCCTGTACACTGCGGCCACTGCCTGGAGGACACGGCAATGAGCAGCGGCTCGATTCTCTCCCTGCGTCACTACACACACGACCTGATCGCCCACAGCCATGAGCATCCACAACTGGTGTTCGGCTTGCGTGGGCAACTGGACTTCGAGCTTGACGGTCGCGGCGCGCGGATCGAGCGTCAGGGCTTGATCGTGGTGCCGGGCGGCGCCCACCATACCTGCGGCAGTGTCAGGGGCAGCCATTGCCTGGTCTTTGATGTGCCGGGTGACGCCTGGCTCGAACGCAGCCTGGGCGAACAGGCTGCGGCCAGCCAGCGGCTGCTGGAACGCCGCGGCTCGCTGCTGCTGAACAACCACCAACAGCAACTGGTCGACTGGCTGGCGGCCGGCCCGGTGAACAACCCGCTGATTGCCCAACAGGGCGCTGTGTTGCTGCTGGCCAGCCTGAGCACTGCAGCAGACCCGGTCACCGCACACAGGCAACTGCCCTTTGCCAGCTTCGATGCCTACATCGAGCAAAATGCCGCTTACCCGTTGCAGGTTGCCGACCTGGCCGCTTTGGCCGGGCTTTCCAGTGCTCGCCTGCATGCGCGCTTCATCGCCGAGGCGTCGATCACGCCGATGGACTACATCCGCCAACGCCGGCTGCTCAAAGCACGCAGGCTGCTGGCCGAGACGGACCTGGCCATCGGCGAAGTCGCCAGCCAGGTCGGCTACAGCTCGCAAAGCGCCTTTTCTGCCGCCGTGCTCAAAGCCTTTGGCTGTTCGCCGCGAGCGTTACGACAAGAGCCTGGCGACAAGTAGCGCGAGGCGTGCGACAGACACCTGCGGCATTGTTCTCTTACACTTCTTATCGCGGGGCAAGCCCGCTCCCACCGGCTGTGGGAGCGGGCTTGCCCCGCGATACCGTTGCCACCAAGGATCACCATGAACCATCGCACCGCCCTCGGCGCCCTGCATATCGGCGCACTGTTCTTCGGCCTGACCGGGGTCTTCGGCAAGCTGGCCCAGGCGGCGCCGTCGGTCATCGTTTTTGGCCGCGCGGTCTTCGCCGTCCTGGCGCTCGGCCTCTTCGCCCGTTTTGCGCAAAAAGCCTGGCAACCGCTGCAAGCTCAGGATTGGCGTCGCCTGCTGTTGGGAGGCATGTTGCTGGCCGGGCACTGGGTGAGTTTTTTCATTGCCGTCAAAGTCGCCGGCGTGGCGATTGCCACCTTGGGCTTTGCCAGCTTTCCGGCCTTCACTGTGATCCTGGAAGGCCTGCTGTTCCGCGAGCGGGTTCGCACCAATGAAATCATCCTGGTGCTGCTGGTAAGCATCGGCCTGGTACTGGTCATCCCCGACTTCGACCTGGCCAGCCAGGCCACCGGTGGCCTGCTCTGGTCGTTGCTATCAGGCCTGCTGTTTTCGTTACTGTCCTTGACCAACCGGGCGTCGAGCGCGCGCATACCAGCGGTGCAGGCGGCGATGTGCCAGAACGCAGTGGTCGCCCTGTGCCTGTTGCCAGCCGCCGCGCCGGTACTGACCGAAGTCGCAGCCATGGACTGGCTGTGGATCGGCCTGCTCGGGGTGTTCTGTACCGGCGTCGCCCACAGTCTTTTCGTCGCCAGCCTGGCCGTGATCAAGGCGCGCACGGCGGCAGTGGTGTTCGCCCTCGAGCCAGTCTACGGCATCGCCCTGGCCTGGCTGATCTTCGCCGAAGCACCGACCCCGCGCATGCTCCTCGGTGGCGCATTGATCATCCTCGCCATCGTCGTCTCCAGCCGCCTGGCCGCCAGCAACCAGGTCAGCAAGGCAGCTACCGTCGAAGGCTGACGCCAGTCACGAGCGGTCGTTGTGACCCAGGTCGCGCTGCGGATCGATCTGGTCGCGCACCCGCTGCTTGAGGACCTTGGCTTCCGGGAAACCACCATCGGCCTTGCGCTCCCAGATCTGCACGCCGTCGCAGGTGATACGGAAGGCACCGCCTGTGGCGGGCTCAAGGGCCACCCGGGCAAGGTCGTCACTGAACGTACTGAGCAGTTCCTGGGCCAGCCAGGCGGCCCGCAGCAGCCACTGGCACTGGGTGCAGTAAGTAATGACGATTTCGGCTTTATGGGCATTCATGGGGTGACAGACTCATGACAGGCGGGGACGCTTATACTAGCGGTCTTTAGCCTTAGCTCCGAGAGCCAAGATGCACCGTTTGCTGTTGAGTCTGTTGCTGATCGTCGTTTCCTTCCCGCTCCTGGCCGCCGAACCACCACGACCGAAAATCGGCCTGGTGCTGTCTGGCGGTGCCGCCCGTGGCCTGGCCCATATCGGTGTGCTCAAAGCCCTGGAAGAGCAAGGCATCAAGGTCGATGCCATCGCCGGCACCAGCATGGGGGCGGTGATCGGTGGCCTGTATGCCTCCGGCTACAAAATCGACGAGCTGGAAAAACTCGCCCTGGGTATCGATTGGCAACAGGCACTCTCCGATGCCCCACCACGCAAGGACGTGCCGTTCCGGCGCAAGCAGGATGACCGCGACTTTCTGGTCAAGCAGAAGCTCAGTTTCCGCGACGACGGCAGCCTCGGCTTGCCGCTCGGGGTGATCCAGGGGCAGAACCTGGCCCTGCTGCTGGAAAGCCTGCTGGCGCACACCAGCGATACCCGCGACTTCGACAAGCTGCCAATCCCGTTCCGCGCGGTGGCCACCGACATCGCCAGTGGCGAGAAAGTCGTGTTCCGCCGCGGCCACCTGCCCCAGGTGATTCGCGCCAGCATGTCGATTCCTGCGGTATTCGCCCCGGTCGATCTGGATGGCCGGCTGCTGGTCGATGGCGGCATGGTCGACAACATTCCCCTGGATGTCGCCCGCGAGATGGGCGTGGATATAGCGATTGTGGTCGACATCGGCTCGCCGCTGCGCGATCGCAAGCAACTGACCACCGTGGTCGATGTGCTCAACCAGTCGATCACCCTGATGACCCGGCGCAATTCCGAGGAACAACTGGCCCAACTGCATCGCGACGACATCCTGATCCAGCCGCCGCTGGCCAGTTTCGGGGTCACCGATTTTGGCAGGGCCGCAGAAATGATCGATGCCGGCTACCGTGCCACCCGAGCCCTGGACCCGCGCCTGGCGTTACTCAAACGCCCTGACGGCGATGACGCCGAACTGAATATCGCGCGCTCGCCGAGCCAGCGTACGCCGGTGATTACCGCCATCAGAATCGAGAACGACTCGAAGGTCAGTGACGACGTGATCCGCTTCTACATTCGCCAGCCGATCGGCGAACCTCTGGAGCTGGGACGTCTGCAGACCGACATGGGCACCCTTTATGGGCTGGACTACTTCGACCGGGTGCAATACCGGGTGGTGCACAAGGGCAGCGACAACACCCTGGTGATCAACGCCCGTGGCCGCCGCGGCGGTACCGACTACCTGCGCCTGGGCCTGAACCTGTCGGATGACATGCGTGGCGACAGCGCCTTCAACATTGGCGCCAGCTATCGGGTCAACGGGATCAACGAACTGGGCGGCGAGTGGCTGACCCGGGCGCAGATCGGCGATCAGCAAGAGCTGTACAGCGAGTTCTACCAACCACTGGATGCCGGCTCACGCTACTTCATCGCGCCTTATCTGGACCTCGGTTCGCAGAACATCGAAGCCACGCTGGACGACGACCCGATTGCCGAGTACCGCCTGGAACGCTACGGTTTCGGCCTGAACCTGGGGCGTCAGATCGGCAACAGCGGTGAAGTGCGCTTCGGCGTCGGCCAGGCCTGGGGCAATGCCGAAGTGCGCATTGGCGATCAGGATCTGCCGCACTTCAGCTTCAACGAAGGTTTCTACGAGCTGAAGTATTCGTTCGACACCCTGGACAACGTCTACTTCCCGCACAGCGGGGAAGACATCAGTTTGACACTGCGCCAGTTCGAACCGGACCTGGGCTCCGACCAGCGTTACCGGCAGTGGAACTTCAAACTCGACAAGGCCCTGAGCAGCGGCGCCAATACCTGGGTCCTGGGCAGCCAGTACGGCCGGACCCTGGATGAGGCCGAGGTGGTGACCTCAAGCTTTGTCCTCGGTGGCGCCCGCCAGCTGTCAGGCTTTCGTCAGGATTCGGTGTCCGGGCAGAACATCAGCCTGATGCGCGTGGTCTACTACCGTCGGCTGACGCCACGCGCCTACCTGCCGCTGGACTTCCCGCTGTACCTGGGTGGCTCGCTGGAACGCGGCAGGGCCTGGAACAATGACAACGAATTCGACAGCGGCTATATCAATGCCGCCAGTGTTTTCGTTGGTTTCGAGACGCCACTGGGCCCGCTGAACTTCAGTTACGGGGCCAACAGCGAAAATCAGAAGGCGTTGTACCTGAACCTGGGTCACACCTTCTGAGGCCGCTCAGGACTTTTCCAGGTTGGCCAGGATGCGCGCGTGGACCTTCATGCACACGCGCAATTCCTCTTCGTCGACCCCAGTGAAAAGTTCGACGCGCAAGGCATTGGCAATGGTTTCGATCTGCTCGATCAAGGGTTTGGCCGGTGGGCACAGGAGGATCTTTTTCGCCCGGCGGTCTTCCACTACAGCCTGACGCCGCACCAACCCCTGGGACTCGAGGCTGTCGAGCAAACGCGCCAGGGTTGGCCCCTCGACCCCCACACTCTGAGCCAGTTCGCGCTGGGTCGGTGCCTCGTCGAATCGGGCCAGGTGCAGCAACACCAGCCAGCGGGCCTGGGACAGATTGAGGCCAGCCAGGCGGCGGTCCAGTTCGGCACGCCAGCCCCGCGACATCTGGGCCAGCTGCATTCCGAAGCGGTGGTGATCGGTCAACGGCATAAAAAACTCATCATCAGTACTAATTATTAGTCAGCTAACCATGCTCCTGCGCAACAGGCAAGGCTCGCCACGGTTCAACCTGTCTGACAATCGTTATAAAAGATGACAAAACACCGTTTACATCTCGAATTCAGCGGCTAACGCCGCTCGAACGCAATATAGAACCCCTTCCGGCACACGGCCACCAAACTGCTCGGCAATCGCCGATACCGGGGGTAGTTCGCCCTCGCCATCGAGGAACGCATCCTGCACTTCGGCGAGCAGGTCCTCTGGCAAGTCCAGGGCCTGCTCCAGCGACAGCTGCTGACGGCCAATGGCTTCGGCGAGCAGGCTGTAGACGTTCTTTTCACTGCAGTTCAACTGCCCGGCGATTTGCGCCGGGGTCATGCCGGCACGGGCCAGGCTGGTCAGTTCGTGGCGCAGGTCGGCCACCTGCGGTGGCGCCTCGGCGGCACCGCCCAGTACGTCGAGGAACGCCGCACCGTAGCGTTCCAGCTTGCGCGCACCGACGCCACTGACCTGGGCCATTTCGCTGAGGCTGCCCGGCTGGCTGCGCAGCATCTCCAGCAAGGTCGAGTCGGGGAAGATGACGTAAGGTGGCACGCCGTGCTCCTCGGCCAGCTTGCGCCGCAGCGCACGCAGCGCTTCCCATTGTTCGCGCTCCTCGCCACGCACCAGCTGACTGGCCGGGCTGCCGCCGCTGCCACTGCTTTTGCTGCTGGTCTGCGGCTTGAGGTCGCGGCGCAACTCCAGGCTCACTTCGCCGCGCAACAACGGGCGGCAGCTATCGGACAGACGCAAACCGCCATACCCTTCCAGGTCGATATCGGCCAGGCCGCGCGCCACCAGCTGGCGGAACAGCGAGCGCCATTCGCCTTCGGAGCGGGCCTTGCCGACACCATAAACGGCTAGCTTCTCATGGCCGAAGTTGCGGATTTTCTCGTTGTCGCGCCCCAGCAATACATCCACCAGGTGGCCGACACCATAGCGCTGACCGGTGCGGTACACCGCCGACAGGGCCTGGCGCGCAGGTTCGGTAGCGTCCCAGGTCTGCACGCCATCGATGCAGTTGTCGCAATGCCCGCAAGGCTGCGGCAGTTCTTCATCGAAGTAGTTGAGCAGGATCTGCCGGCGGCAGCGGGTTTCTTCACAGAGGGCGAGCATGGCGTCGAGCTTGTGTTGCTCGATGCGCTTGTGGCGCTCGTCACCTTCGGAGTTCTGCAGCATCTGCTTGAGCATCACCATGTCCTGCAGCCCGTAGGCCATCCAGGCATCGGCAGGCAGGCCATCGCGGCCGGCGCGGCCGGTTTCCTGGTAGTAGGCTTCCAGTGACTTGGGCAGGTCCAGGTGAGCGACAAAGCGCACGTTGGGTTTATCGATACCCATGCCGAAGGCGATGGTGGCGACCATGATCAGGCCTTCCTCGTTGAGGAAACGGCGCTGGTTGGAGGCGCGGGTCTCGGCAGGCAGGCCGGCGTGATACGGCAGGGCCGGGAAACCCTGGTCACACAGGTAGGCGGCGACATCGTCGACCTTTTTTCGCGACAGGCAGTAGACAATGCCGGCGTTGCCGCGACGCTCAGTGAGGAACGCCAGCAGCTGCTTGCGCGGCTGCTCTTTGGGCACGATACGGTAGAAGATGTTCGGCCGGTCGAAACTCGACAGGAAACGCTCGGCGTTCTGCAGGTGCAGGCGCGTGACGATTTCTTCGCGGGTGCGCATGTCCGCCGTGGCGGTCAGGGCAATGCGTGGCACCTGCGGGAACAGCTCGGCCAGTTGCCCCAGCTGCAGGTACTCGGGACGGAAGTCATGACCCCATTGCGATACACAGTGGGCTTCGTCGATCGCGAACAAGGCGATATCCAGGGTACGCAGGAAATCCAGCATGCGCGGCTGCACCAGACGTTCCGGTGCCAGGTAGAGCATCTTCACCTCGCCACGGCGAATGCGCCCGGCCAGCTCACGCTGCTGCTCCGCGCTCAGGGTCGAATTCAGCGAGGCGGCGGCGACACCCAGTTCATCCAGGGTTGCCACCTGGTCTTCCATCAGCGCGATCAGCGGTGACACCACCACCGCCAGGCCCGGACGCAACAACGCCGGGACCTGGAAGCACAGGGACTTGCCGCCCCCGGTGGGCATCAGGACCAGCGCATCGCCACCCTTGGCCACGCATTCGATGATCGCCCCCTGGCGTCCCCGAAAACTGTCGTAGCCGAAGATGTCCTTGAGGACGCGCTGAGCCTGTTCGAGCATAAAAACTCCATAAATCGCAGAACCATCCTGGCCACAGGCTGGATGAAAACCTTCCCCGCCACACCTGAAAATGCGTAAGCGGCTTTTACCTGAGCTGCCGTTCCAGCATGCCCAGGTACAAAAGCCGGGCATTATACCCGAGCGTCGCCTCGCACAGGGCGCTCTGCGATAGGCGTCATCCTTTGCCTCGCAAGCGCTGCAAGATGCTAGAATTCGATCATCGTTTATTCCCAAGGTAGCCCTGTAATGTCCTTCGCCGAGCAATTGAACCGCCTGCAAGCCTTCCTCGACGCCGACGAGCTGCACGAAGAAGCGCTGGACTACGTTGCCGCCCACGGCTACCTGACTGCATTGTCGATTGGTACCGAGGTGGTTCCCGAGCGCGAATGGATCGACGCCCTGTTCGCCGAAGAGCCGCATTACAAGGACGCCGCCCAGCGTGAAGAGATCGAAGCCACGCTGATCCAGCTCAAGGCGCACATCGCTCGTCAGCTGGCCAGCGACGAGGAATTCGAGCTGCCGTGCGACCTGGACCTGGGCGACGAGCCGGACGACTCCGACCTGCGCGGCTGGTGCATCGGCTTCATGGAAGGCGTGTTCATGCGCGAAGAAGCCTGGTTCGAGACCGCCGAGGAAGAAGTCAGCGAGATGCTGCTGCCGATCATGGTCGGCTCCGGTCTGTTCGACGAACAGCCTGAGTTCGCCGACATCGCCAGCGACCACAACCTGATGGACGACATGATCGTGCAGATTCCAGAGGCGCTGACCGCGCTGTACCTGCTGCAGCACGCGCCTGACGAAAAACCTGCACCTGCTTTGCTCAAGCCACGCCACCACTGAGTCGGCGTCAATGCGCTACCTGCTGCTGGCCACCGGCTGGCTCAGCGTCGCGCTGGGAGTGATCGGCATCTTCCTGCCGGTGTTGCCGACCACTCCTTTCCTGCTGCTGGCCGCGGCCTGTTTTGCCCGCAGCTCTCCGCGTTTTCACCATTGGCTGGTCAATCATCCGCGGCTTGGGCCGTGGATTCGTGATTACCTCAGTGGTGAGGGGATTCCGCTCAAAGGCAAGGTCTACGCCATCGCCTTGATGTGGCTGAGCATTGGCCTGTCTTGCTACCTGGTGCCGTTGATCTGGGCGCGCGGGTTCATGCTGACCAGTGCGGTGCTGGTCAGCATTTACATCTTGCGGCAAAAGACCCTGCGTCGTCCGTCCTGATTCTGTTGCGAGCTGCCCGTGGGAGCGGGCTTGCCCCGCGATGCGATGTAACTGACAAACCGCATTCGCGGGGCAAGCCCGCTCCCACCGTGCCCCCGACCACTACACCGTATCCACCTTCAATGAATGATCATTGAGCATTCCATTGATGATGGTCGCGGTATCCTGCCCGGCGGCAATCAGACCGCCCGCCCCCGCCGTCACCCCATAATGCTGAGCCAGGTTGACCCCCGCCAGGTCAATGATCTGGGTCGGCGCAGCCCCCGCCACCGCACTCACCTCGATGGTCGACACCACGCCAGCGCCACTACCGGTGACCTTGAAGTGCAGATAATCATCCAGTGACGCCGATGTCGCATTTTCCCCCTGGAGCAACTGCGACAGGTCGAGCCGATCGGTACCCGGGGTGAAATCAGTGACGAGGTCACGTCCGCTATTACCCTGCTGCCAGAGGAAGAGATCGTTACCGTCACCGCCCGTGAGGGTGTTGTTCCCCGACCCGCCGATCAGCACATCGTTACCGCCACCACCATTCAACGCATCGTTGCCCAGGCCGCCCCTGAGCAGGTTGGCATTGGCGTCGCCGGTCAAGCTATCGTTGTAGTCCGAACCGATCAGGTTCTCGATACCGCTCAAGGTATCGGTCCCTGCCCCGCCGGTATTCTGCGCTGCAAGGTTCGCCAGGCTTACGGTCACCCCGCCGCTGGCACCGGCGTAACTGGCAGTATCGATACCGGCACCACCATTGAGCTGGTCATTGCCACTGCCGCCAATCAGCAAGTCATCGCCATCGCCGGCATTGAGGATGTCGTTACCGTCGCCACCGATCAGCACATCATTGCCAGCACCGGCATTGAGGGTGTCGGCACCTGTCCCGCCCAGCAAGGTGTCATGACCATCGGTCCCGGTCAGCACACCGCCTTGCTGATAAGTGATATCCACATTGCCCGTGCCGGTACCCCCATGCCCGTCACTGACCGTATAGGTGCCGTTGTAGGTTTCGTTCTGGGCGTTGGCGTAGTCGACGGTCATGGTCAGGGCATACCTTTCCAGTCCGTCGGCATTACCTCCGACAGGATTGAGCAGGTTGACCACGTGGATGCTGTACACCCCGTCATGACTGGCGGTAAAGCTACTGCCATCGGCAATGGTCTGGTAAATGCCGTTTTCATCCTTCCATTCCATCAGGATGTTGCCGAGGGGGCGGTCGTGATCAAGCTTGAGCGTCTCGCCTTTTTTCAGGGTGACGGTCAGTACGTCCTCGGCATTGGCACCACTGGCGAGCGTGCCCAGATAACCATTGATCAGCAGCGCTGCCGTGGTGGTGTTCGTGGCGGTGCGGAAGGCACTGCGCAGCAAGTCCTTCGACTGGTTGGCCAAGCTACTGGAAGTTCCCGAGAAACTGACCGTAGGCGTGCCAGACCCCACCGTGAACCCCGCCCCCTTGGCCGCCCAATTGGTCGTGAAGCTGATCGGCGATGCACTGAGCAAATCGTTGTTGGCATCGCTGTCGTTGGCCAGCAGCGCTTCGGCCGGCACGGTGATGGTGCTGGAGAGGATGTTGGTGATGATATGGTCAGCGCCGGCCACCGGCGCGGCATTGGAATAGACGTTGACCACCAGGTTGGCGCTGCTCAGGTCACCATCGTTGTCGCTGGCAGTGAAGCCGATGTTCTCGCTGACGGTATTGCCGTTGTCTTTCGGTGGTGTGTAGGTGAACTCGCCAGTATCCATATCGACCAGCAAGGTACCGCCCTTGATGGTTTTGATGTTGAAGGTGTTGGTCGCCGTGTCGAAGGAGCCGCGATCGACACCGCTGGCGCTGTAACTGCCCTGCCCTTTCGGGTCATAAGTGTAGGTCGTACCATCGACCAGCAATGCTTTGATAAAGCCGCCATCGGCGCCGAACGTGCCGCCGCTCATCAGACTGCCGGTGATCGGCGCACCTTGCACCGTACCGGATAACACCTGATTCAACGCATTGAGATCGGTGACCACCACAGCGTTGGTATTGGTATGGGTACTACCGTCATAGGCCAGCGGGTTGAGATTGCTGGCGTTGACGCCGTCACCCAGACCAATGGCGTAGGACTTGATCCCGTTGCTGTCGAGGAAGGATTTCCAGGCAATCTCGTCGTCGGTCCCGATGCCTTGTGAGGTCGAGGACGGATTGCCGTCGGAGAAGAAGTAGCCGATGTTCTGCGCCCCGGTCAGACTGCCACCGTTGGCAAAGGCGGACTTCGCTTCGGCCACCGCATTATCGTAGTTGGTACCACCACCCGCCGACAGCCCGGCAACGATCTGCTTGGCCTGGGCGACCGATACCCAGACGTCGGATTGTTCAGATGCGGAGGAACTGAAGGTGACGATCTGGACTTTGACGTCGCCCATTTCGTCATACTTGTCGAGCAAAGCGCTGATGGCATCCTTGGCCAGTTGCAGACGGGTCTTGCCCACGACACCGGATGGATCGTTCATACTGCCGGATACGTCGACGATCAGCAGCAGGTTGGTATCGACCTGCCCCGGCGTCACCGAGCGCTCGGCGCCCACCACCGCAGCTACATCGTCGACGATGTTTACATCCAGGGTTGCCTGGGCAGTGCTGCCGTCTTTATCGATTGCCGTGACATTGATGGGCTCGTTGAGGCTGTTGGTGCCATTGGCATTCAAATGGTTTTCGCTGTCCAGCAAGGTGTAGGTGTAACTGACCACGCCGGTACTGGCGTTGTAGCCGGTGATGGTCAACGAATTACCCAAGGGCGTCGTACCCGTTTGCGGGAAGCCGGCGACATGGCCGCCACTGACCACGTTGATCCCCCCCACAGTCAGGGTTTGCAGGCCATCCGGCGCGGTCACGGTGAAGCTGCCCGTGTGGGCTAACGCGGGTGAATCCGGGCTGCTGCCGTCGCTGAGATTTTTTTCGTAGACGGTCAGTTCGCCACCGTCGACGCTCAGACCATCAATGACCACCGGATGGTCCACGCTACTGACATCGATCTTCAA
>NZ_JANHLE010000149.1 GCF_028682475.1 Pseudomonas putida | reverse complement strand
TGGCCCCTGTCGCGATGAGGGTATCGGCGCTCAGGCCAGTGTTGCTGCCCTGCACGTCCAGCGTACCGCCATTGACCTGCAGCAGGCCCGCACCACTGAGCGTACCCGCCGAGGTGCCACCGTTGCTCAGCGCCAGCGTGCCGTTGTTCAGGTTCAAGCTCGACCCTGCCACAGCGTTGAGCACGCCCACCGTCTGGGTCTTGCCGTTGAGGTCGAAGCCGGCCAGGTTGGCCAGGCTCAGCTTGCTGGTCA
>NZ_JANHLE010000148.1 GCF_028682475.1 Pseudomonas putida | reverse complement strand
CTGCAAAGCGGCGGGGTTACATTGATGGCGCGTCAACGGGCAGGGTGGTGATGTTTAGCAAACTGTTCAAACGCAAAGACAAAGCCGTCGTCACCGAGCCTGCCCCGGACTTTCGCAGCCAGCGGCCTCAGGCCGGTGAAATCCGGATCAAGGGGTTGAACGAAACCCTGTTCCTGTCGCCCTTGCCGGTTTACACCGGACAGGTTCAATCATCGCGGCGTAATTTTTCGCAGATGAACGAGACTTATCTGGAG
>NZ_JANHLE010000147.1 GCF_028682475.1 Pseudomonas putida | reverse complement strand
ATTCAGCGACCGGGTGTGCAAGCCCGACAGATATGGAGCAATCAGTACCTTGAGACCTTCCCGGCGCGTCTTTACGCCTGAGGAATCGTTTTATGGTGGCTGTGCGTGGGAGACCTTCGGGTCTGCCGGGTCCTATATCCTCGGTCTTGCACACCTGCGCACAGCTGCCACCCATTCGTGTGCAAGCGGATGCTGGCAGTTTCCTGGCTGATATAGGAGTTGCAGCATGTCCAAGATCGTTCCTGATCCACCGCCAGCCGGCGCTCTCCC
>NZ_JANHLE010000146.1 GCF_028682475.1 Pseudomonas putida | reverse complement strand
TAGGCCGCATTGGCGCCGCTGATCGTGGCCTGCGCCCCGCTCACCGTGGTCGTGCCCGCACCGGCCAGCAGGTTATCGAAGTTGCTGGCCGAGGCTAATGCCAACTCCAGCCCGGTCGTCGTACTGCCCGTTGCGGTGTCGATATTCACCGTGCCGGTGCCAACGCCGTCAGCGTCGCTCAGTTTCAGCACGCCGCCCTGAATCGTGGTCGCCCCGCTGGCACTGTTGGCCCGGGCGATGGTCAGCGTACCCGTGCCGTTCTTGGTGAAGGCGCC
>NZ_JANHLE010000145.1 GCF_028682475.1 Pseudomonas putida | reverse complement strand
AGGCTCTGGGATGTAGCTGTCCAGAGTCTCAACCAGCTTCTTGACAGCGGTGGTGCCCATTTCGTTGTCGTCTTTGCCTTCCAGCGCCATACGAGCCGAACCGATGATGATCGGAGTGTCGTCGCCTGGGAAGTCATAGGTGGACAGCAGGTCGCGAACTTCCATCTCGACCAGTTCCAGCAGCTCAGCGTCGTCTACCAGGTCAGCCTTGTTCAGGAAGACCACGATGTACGGAACGCCAACCTGACGGGAAAGCAGGATGTGCTCACGGGTTTGT
>NZ_JANHLE010000144.1 GCF_028682475.1 Pseudomonas putida | reverse complement strand
GCAAACCCGTGAGCACATCCTGCTGTCCCGTCAGGTTGGCGTTCCGTACATCGTGGTCTTCCTGAACAAGGCTGACCTGGTGGACGACGCTGAGCTGCTGGAACTGGTCGAGATGGAAGTTCGCGACCTGCTGTCCACCTACGACTTCCCGGGCGATGACACTCCGATCATCATCGGTTCGGCTCGGATGGCGCTGGAAGGCAAAGACGACAACGAAATGGGCACCACCGCTGTCAAGCGTCTGGTTGAAACTCTGGACAGCTACATCCCAGAGCCA
>NZ_JANHLE010000143.1 GCF_028682475.1 Pseudomonas putida | reverse complement strand
ACGCGCAACCAGCTCGCCTCCGGCGGCACCGGCGGCACCCGCAGCGGCCGAGTTGCCCTGGGCCTGGGCGACCACGGCGCCCAGCACGGCGTGAGCCATGACATTGAGCGCGGCGTTGTCGCCCGTGGACTTTTTGATGAGCTGCGCCAGATACGGCGCCGAGGCCCCAGCCAATGCCGAGCCGATATCGCCACCGGCCAAGCCCTGCAAGGCAGCCGTCACCGCCTGGGTGACACGTTGGTAATCACCACTGGTGCCGTATTTGCCCATGATCCGCT
>NZ_JANHLE010000142.1 GCF_028682475.1 Pseudomonas putida | reverse complement strand
ACGCACCCACGGATGCTCCAGCAAGCGCGCCTCGATCTCGCCCAGTTCAATCCGCAAGCCGCGCAGTTTCACCTGATGGTCCAGGCGCCCTGCATATTCGATCACCCCGTCCGGCCGGTAACGCGCCAGGTCACCGGTGCGATACATCCGCTCACCCGCCACGAACGGGCTGGCGACAAAACGCTCGGCCGTCAGCCCGGGACGACGGTGGTAGCCGCGGGCAAGCCCGGTACCGCACAGGTACAGCTCGCCCAGCACCCCGGCCGGCACCGGCTGCAAA
>NZ_JANHLE010000141.1 GCF_028682475.1 Pseudomonas putida | reverse complement strand
GCGCACCCACGGATGCTCCAGCAAGCGCGCCTCGATCTCGCCCAGTTCAATCCGCAAGCCGCGCAGCTTCACCTGATGGTCCAGGCGCCCTGCGTATTCGATCACCCCGTCCGGCCGGTAACGCGCCAGGTCACCGGTGCGATACATCCGCTCACCCGCCACGAACGGGCTGGCGACAAAACGTTCGGCCGTCAGCCCGGGACGACGGTGGTAGCCGCGGGCAAGCCCGGTACCGCACAGGTACAGCTCGCCCAGCACCCCGGCCGGCACCGGCTGCAAG
>NZ_JANHLE010000140.1 GCF_028682475.1 Pseudomonas putida | reverse complement strand
ACGGCCCACTGTAGTTGGAAACGCTTTGTATTGCGGCGGTGGCAGCCCCCCGAGAAAGTGTCCGGGCTTCTGGGTACAAATCCAGCTGCCCGCAGCGCTGGCGGGTAAAGAGCTGACCTTGCAACCGGCAATCGTCGAGCAGCGCTATTTTTCTAAAGATCGGCTATATGCCACGGAGAATAACTTTTACGACCAGTTTCTTGATGGCAACTGGGTCGATCCGAAGCAGCTCGGCGAGTTGCCCGGCGGACCCGTATATAACCTTCGCCCAGCGGATTTCACTTACACCCAG
>NZ_JANHLE010000014.1 GCF_028682475.1 Pseudomonas putida | reverse complement strand
ATAACTCGTTGAATCTCAAGGAGTTTTCCGTTCCGACTGCGCCGGAAGTGGGGCGAATTATAGAGAGATTAAACGGGGCGTCAAGGACTTATTTCAAATTAGTTTCAGATGGCTATATATAGGTACTTCAACCAATCCACCGCCGGCAGGCAACTAAACGGGTCCGGCACTGCTCTGTAGTAGAGGCACCCCATGTGAGCCACTGCCATGAGCGAGACCGAAAGCAACAAAACCCCGGGCCTGTCGGCGGATGAAGAGCAGGAAGTCAGTCAGAACCAACCGCCCCGCGCCGCCGTGTTGCACGAGATCATTCGCTACCAGGGTGATCAGGAGCTGGAGCGCACCCTCGCCGCCCTCTGGTGGTCGGCGCTGGCCGCCGGGTTGAGCATGGGGCTGTCGATGATGGCCATGGGGTTGTTCTATGCGCGACTGCCAGAAAGCGAAAGCAGCCAGGTGATTGCCAGCCTTGGCTATTCGGCCGGCTTTCTGGCGGTGATTCTGGCTCGCCAGCAACTGTTCACCGAAAACACCCTGACTGCGGTGCTGCCCGTCATGACCGACCCGACGCTGAACAACCTCGGGCGTCTGCTGCGTTTATGGTCTGTGGTGCTGCTCGGTAATCTGGCCGGCACTATATTGGTGTCCTACGTGATGCTCAATCTGCCGATTTTCGACAGCAAGACCGACGAAGCCTTTCTCGATGTCGGTCGCAAGGTGATGGAGAACGACCTGAGCCAGATGTTCGCCAAAGGCATCATCTCTGGCTGGATGATCGCCACCATGGTCTGGATGATCCCCTCAATGGAGCACGCCAAGATCTGGATTATCCTGATGATCACCTACCTGATGGCCCTAGGCGATTTCACCCATATCGTCGTAGGCTCGGTGGAAGTCTCCTACCTCGCCTGGGCCGGCGAGGTCAGCTGGCACGTATTCTGGCTGGACTTCGCCGCCCCCACCCTGGTTGGCAACATCATCGGTGGCAGCTTTATCTTTGCCCTGATCAGCCATGCCCAAGTACGCAGCGACAGCGGCAAGCCCCCTTCCAGACTACCGGCAGCGGACAAGGAAAAACCCCGCGCCCGTCCGCAGAAGTAACCCGCGCCCTTACAACTCCTTGAGCGCCATCACCCGCTCGCCAGCCGAATGCGGTTGGCGCGCCGGCTTGGGCAACCACCAGGCCGGTCCGCTATGGGGCTGATCGAGGCTGACCCGCTCGCCCATCTGCGGGGTACTGAGCGACACCTGCGCTGCATTGGCCAAGGCCAGAATACGATCGAACGGCTCATGCCAGCTGTGAACCGAAAGATCGAAGGTGCCGTTATGCACCGGCAGCAGCCAGCGCCCACGCAAGTCTTTATGCGCCTGCAGGCTTTGCTCGGGCTGCATGTGCACGTTGGGCCACTCAAGGTTGTAGGCGCCGGTTTCGATCAGGGTTACATCGAACGGGCCATATTGCTCGCCAATCTGTTTGAAACCATCGAAATAGCCGGTGTCGCCGCTGAAGAACAGTCGCAGGCTCTCCTCCAGGATCACCCAGGACGCCCACAGGGTGCTGTTGCTGTCGAACAGCCCACGTCCGGAAAAATGCTGCGCCGGGGTGGCAACGAAGCGGATGCCCTCGACCTCGGTTTCCTGCCACCAGTTCAGCTGGCGAACTTTGGTCGCCGGAACCCCCCACTCGATCAACAGGTCGCCAACGCCCATCGGCGCCAGAAAATACTCGGCCCGATCGGTCAGCTGGCGTATCGCCTGTTCATCGAGGTGATCATAGTGATCGTGAGAGAGGATCACTGCGGTCAGCGGCGGAAGTTCTTCAAGCTTGAGTGGCGGTTGGTGAAAGCGCTGGGGACCGGCCCATTGCACCGGCGAGGCGCGTTCGGCAAACACCGGGTCGGTGATGAAGAAGCGCTCGTGCAGCTTCAGCAGTACCGTGGAGTGCCCCAGACGCCACAGGCTGCGATCCGGCGCCTCGATCAATTGCTGACGGCTCAGGGGCTGCACGGGAATTTCCACATCCGGCCGGGTTTGCGGCGGTTTGCCAAGGAACAGGAACTTGAAGCCGATGCGCAGTTTTTTGAACACGCTGTCCTGCGGCAAAGCCTGCTGGTTGTGGTATCGCCCATCCTGGCGCTGCGCCGGTTCACCGGCCTTGGGGACCAAAGGGGCCATGAGCAGAAGCACTCCAAGGATAAGGGCTGGTTTCATGGTACCCCAAGGTGGCTGCATCACTCGTGAAATGGCTTGTAAGGCCATTTTTCAATGGCCTTCGATTGTTCAACAATACTCACACGTTTTATGCGATAAACGGCGTCCCGGAACAGACCAGCAACCATGATGGATAATAAAAGCGGCAAGGGACTTTCATTTGTCAGAAGAATATACCTGCCGCGCATTTTCGGCCTGGGCATCGGCATGCTCAGCGTCATGGCCGGCATTTCTACCCTGCAGATGCCGCCGTGGGTCTGGGGCCTGCTACTGTTCAACGGGCTGATCTGGCCACATCTGGCCTTCCAACTGGCTCGCCGCGCGACCGCCCCCTATCACGCCGAGTACCGCAACTTGCTGCTCGACTCGATGATGGGCGGATTCTGGACCGCTGCGATGCAGTTCAATCCGCTGCCCAGCGTGACCATCCTGGCAATGATGGCGATGAACAATTTTGCCGCTGGCGGCCAGCGTCTGTTCCTCAAGGGGCTCGGTGTCCAGGCCCTGGGTGCAGGGCTGGCGATTGCGTTGTTTGGTGCCGCCCTGCAATTGCAGGCAACGCCCCAGCAAGTCTATGCCTGCCTGCCGATGCTGACCCTTTACCCCATGGCGGTCGGCTGGGTCTGCTACCGGCTGGCGATGAAACTCGCTGAACACAAACGCAGCCTCAGCGCCCTGAGCCGGACCGACAGCCTGACCGGCCTGCTCAATCACGGTTCTTGGAAAGACCTGCTGCAGCTCAAGTTCCAGACCTGCCAGCAACACCATTGCCAGGCGGTGATCGCGCTTATCGACATCGATCACTTCAAAGCCATCAACGATACCTACGGACATGTCGTCGGCGACTGTGTACTGAGTCAGCTCAGCAACGAGCTCAAACTCGGCCTGCGCGAGGACGATCTGGCCGGTCGCTATGGCGGCGACGAATTCTGCCTGATCCTGCCCAACACCTCGCTGGAGCACGCCAACCTGGCCATGGAGCGCCTGCGCGAGCGGGTCGGCAGCTACCGCAATCCACAATTGCCGGAACTGCGGATCAGCTTGAGCATCGGCCTTGCCAGTTACCGCGACGGTCTGACTGACGCCCAGGACTGGCTCAACGAAGCCGACAAAGCCCTGTATGCGGCGAAGAAAAGCGGACGCAACCAGGTCAATTTCGCCCAACCGGACCTCACCGCGCTGAAGCTGGCCTATCCTGATTGAACGTTCGCCCTGCGGCGCAGCCGCCGGGATGCAACTCACCAAGGATCAGGATGCGTATGGACAGGATCGTCGAGGTTTCGTCTGCCAGCCCGCCCCCCAGCCTGCAAACGCGCAAACTCATCGCCAGCATCGCCGCGCTGTTTGCCCTGGCCTGCCTGATAGCGCTCGGGTCCCTGTTCAACATTGCCACCTCGCTCAACGCCGACGAGCGAGAGAAAAGCAGCTTCTACGCGCACAAAGCACTGGAGCAACGGCTTGAAGCAGCCCGTCAGTTTCTCTCCAGCTATGCCGTATGGGATGCCGCCTATGAACACCTCAATGGCGCTGCGGACCTGAAGTGGACCCATGAAGAAGAGAACGTCGGTGACTCGTTGTACACCGCCAGCGGCTTTGAAGGGGTGTTCGTGGTCGATGACCACAGCACCAAGTACGCCTTGTTCAAAGGCCAGCTCAGCAGCGCACCGGCCAGCACCTATATAGATGACGCGCTGGCACCGATCATTGCCCAGGCACGGAACGTCGCCGCCGAACGCCAGCAGATCACCCGGTACATATTGTTCAATGGCTGGCCGGCAGTGCTGGTGGCCGCCGCCATCCGGCCTGACGATGAAGAGCTGGGCATTGACCCGCAAACCACTTCGGTAATGATCTTCGTCGACCAGTTAACCCCGGAAAAACTGGCCAATCTGAGCGCAGGCGCTGGATTGACGGGGATGCGCATCGAGAAAACCGGGACCTTGGCGGCCGACGAGTCGAGCTTGCCTCTGGGCACTACCGGTTACCGTCTGGAGTGGCTTACACCGCGCCCGGGTGATCAGTTGCTCTGGGCGGTACTGCCGCCGCTGCTTGGCGCCATGCTGGTGCTCGGCCTGCTGATGGTCTACTTCTTCCGCTACGCCTTGCGTACTTCGGGGGAAATCGACGGTACCTTGCAGCGACTGCAGGCCAGCAACCTGGCCCTGGAAGCCAGCGAACAGCGCTTCCGGGCAGTAGCCGAGGCCGCCTCGGACTGGATCTGGGAAACCGACCGCCACCATCGCCTGAGCTACCTGTCCCAGCGTTTTGTCGCAGTGACGGGATTCAGCACCGTAGACTGGCTAGGGCAGCCGATCAATCAATTGCTCAGTTGCGAAACCACCCCCCTGACGCTGTGGCTCGACAGTCAGGCCGATTCCGATCCGGGGCAATTGGCCAATCTGCGTTGCAGCTATCGCGACCAGAACGGTCAGCTGCGTTTTTGCCGAGTGTCGGCGCGCTCGATCATGATCAAAGGCAAACTCGCCGGTTTTCGCGGCACCGCCAGTGACATCACCGATGAAGTGGCAGCCCACGCCCGCATCCAGCACCTGTCCATGCACGATGCGCTGACCGGGCTTGCCAACCGCAACAAGCTGTCACGCTTTCTCGAACAGGCGCTGCTCAAAGGCCAGGACGCCGTGCCCTTGACCTTGTTGCTGCTGGACCTGGACAGCTTCAAGCCGATCAACGACTCCCTCGGCCATGCCGCCGGGGATGCGGTGCTGCTGGAAATCGCCACCCGCCTGCGCGAATCGACCCGTGACGGTGACCTGGTGGCGCGCCTGGGCGGAGATGAGTTCGTCCTGGTCATGAACGGCATGGACAGCCGTAACGAAATCGACCGCTTTTGCGCACGCCTGATCGACAACCTGCACCAGCCGATTCACTTCGAGGAGCAGATTCTGCACGTCGGCGCCAGCCTGGGTGTTGCCCAGACCCGGCTGCAGGGTTTTGATGCCGGCGAGCTGATCCGCTGCGCCGATATCGCCCTGTACCAGGCCAAGGCCGATGGCAAAAACACCTGGCGCTACTTTTCACCGCAGATGAACGAGCAGATCCAGCACCGCCGCCAGCTGGAAAGCGACTTGCGCAAAGCGCTGAAGAACAACGAGTTCGTCCTCCACTATCAACCGCGCTATCGCCTGGAGACCTTGCAAATCGTTTCGGTCGAAGCGCTGGTGCGCTGGCAGCATCCAGTCGAGGGCCTGCTGGGGCCGGACACCTTCATCCCATTGGCCGAACAGACCGACCTGATCGTGCCGCTGGGGCGCTGGGTGCTGCGCGAGGCCTGCGAGACTGCACGCAGCTGGCCGCAAGACCTGTTGGTCTCGGTCAATCTGTCGCCCGCACAGTTTTCCCGTAGCGATGTGGTCAGCGATGTCTACAAGATCCTCGTTGACACCGGTTTTCCCGCCCAGCGTCTGGAGCTGGAGATTACCGAGAACGTCATGCTCAACGATATCGAAGGTGCGCTGGGCACCATGACTGCGCTCAAGGAGCTGGGGGTGCGGCTGAACATGGATGACTTCGGCACTGGCTATTCGTCGCTGGGCTACCTGCGCACTTACCCCTTCGACAGCATCAAGATCGACAAGCGCTTCATTGCCGGGCTGAACAGTGACGGTAATGACCGCGCCGTCGTCCAGGCGATCATCAACCTGGGCAAGGCCTTGGGCCTGACGGTTACCGCCGAGGGTGTGGAAACCGAGCAGCAACTCAAGGCCCTGAGCAAGGAAAAATGCCACGAAGTCCAGGGTTTCTACCTGAGCAAGCCGGTCGACAAGCAAGCCTTCGAACAACTGTTGCGCCATCCTGTGGGAGCGGGCTTGCCCCGCGATGCGGTATAGCTGGCAGACCGCAATCGCGGGGCAAGCCCGCTCCTACCGGGATTACGCGCGCAGGCGCCGTTGCGCGGCAATCTCCGGCAGGTCGCGGCGACGCAGGTAAACCCGCAATGGCTCACTGACATTGAGTCGCTCATCGACATTTTGCGCCAGAAGAATTTCGATCAATGCGCGGCTCAGGGTCATGACCTCACCCTCGCCGTCCTGCCAGACGAATTCGCTGCTGGGCGTGATGCTGTCATCGGCGACGTCCATGCCGAAGGAGTCTTCGCTGAAGCGCACAATGTGTTTGCCCAGCTTGCGGTGGAATCCGACAAAGCCCTTGAGCTGGTCGGCGGCGGCACAGATATCCTGTGATGTGATGTGCATGTCAAACCTCACTGAAGCATCCACAAGGACGCAGGACGAAAGGGATTGGCACGCGGGGCGGTTGTGGCCGCTCTCTGCTGGAGCGACTCGAGGCCCAAGGTTAATGGAAAAACCTGGCCGGCGGGTATGGATTTTTTCGACCGATCCAGGCCGGCTCGCCAGACTTGACCCACACTGATTGTTCAAGTCGACAGCTACCGTGAATGATCGATGAACAACGCCATTACCTCCGATATCGCCACGATTGGCCGGATCAATGCCGTGCCGGCTATCTTGCAGGTGATCTGTGAATCCACCGGCATGCGATTTGCCGCGGTGGCCCGGGTCAGCGAAAACACCTGGACCGCCTGTGCCGTGCTCGACAACTTGGGTTTTGGCCTCAAGGTAGGGGGCGAGCTGGAGCTGTACACGACCCTGTGCCACGAAGTTCGCGGCAGTCATCAGACCATCGTGATCGACAAGGCCAGCGAAGACGAGCGGTACTGCAACCATTCCGCGCCGCGTATCTACTCGTTCGAAAGCTACATTTCGGTACCGGTGTTTCGTACCGATGGCAGTTTTTTCGGCACGATCTGTGCCCTCGATCCCCTTCCCGCAGCGCTCAAGGGCAGTGCCATCCAGCCGATGATGGAGTCCTTCGCCCGCTTGCTGTCGATCCAGATCGAAAGCGAGGAAAACGCCCAGAAAACCGAGCAGGCCCTGCAAAAGGAACGGGCCATGGCCGAGCTGCGTGAACAGTTCATTGCCGTGCTCGGCCATGACCTGCGTAACCCGTTGTTTGCGATCACTGCTGGGGCCGAACTCTTGAGCCAACGCTTGCAGGATGAAAAAAGCCGGACCATTGCCCAGCACATCCTCACCAGCGGTCGACGCGCCACACAGCTGGTGCGTGATGTTCTGGACTTTGCCCGTGGGAGACTGGGTAATGGCATCACCGTCACTATCCAACCTTGTCCGGACCTGGGCGATGCCCTCAGACACGTCGCCGCGGAACTGCAACGGGTCCACCCGCAGCGGCAGATCAATCTGCAGATTGGCGACTTGAGTGGTGTCCATTGTGATCGCGAGCGGGTTACCCAGTTACTCTCCAACCTGATTGCAAATGCGCTGACGCACGGTGCTCAGGACAAGCCCGTAGATGTCAGTGCGCAGATTCGTGATCGGGCCTTCGTGCTCGGGGTGCATAACCTTGGCGACCCGATTGCCCCGCAGGTGCTGGCGCAGCTGTTCCAACCGTTTTCTCACCCACTGAACGACACGGTGCACTCCGGCCTGGGGCTGGGCCTGTACATCGCCAACCAGATTGCCCTGGCCCATGGCGGGCGAATGGAGGTGATCTCAAGCCAGGAAGCCGGGACCTTGTTCAGTTTCCGCCTGCCGCTGGGTCCAGACGAGGTTCAAGCAACGCCGCCAGCCAATCCATGAATGCGCGCAGGCGCGGCGGCACATGCTGTTGTCTGGCATAGAGCAAGGACACCGGCATCGGCGGCGGAACGAAATCCGCCAGCAGCGCCACCAGTTCGCCGCGTTCCAGATACCCTTGCAGCCCTGCCGCGGGTGCCTGAATCAGACCGAGCCCGGCCACGCAGGCACTTTCGTAAGCCTCGGTACTGTTTACGGTCACTGTCCCGGCCATCGGCTGCACCTGCAAGGCACCGGCTTGCAAGTACTCGAACCCCGGGCTACGACTGCCCAGGTTTTTCACATAGTGGATCAACTGGTGGTGATGCAGATCTGCCAGATTCCTGGGCACGCCATAACGCTGTAAATAGCGTGGGCTGGCGCAATTGATTTGAGCGAGACAGCCCAACGGCCGCGCGATCAGGTCCAGGTCACTCAAGGTGCCGATGCGCAGCACACAGTCGAACCCTTCGCGCAGCAGGTCGACCTGCCGATCCGTGCAACTGATCTCCAGCTCGATCCCCGGGTGGCAATCAATGAACTGCGGCAGATTGGGCAAGATGATGCGCCGCGCCATCAAAGTCGGAAGATCGACCCGCAAGCGCCCGACAAGCGCGGCTTTTTCACTGTGGAACAGGCCTTCGATCTCATCCATGCGCGATAACAGGTCTTTGCTACGCTCGTACAGGTGCAAGCCGTCCTGAGTGGCCTGGACCCGCCGCGTGGTGCGGTTCAACAACCGCGTACCGAGCAGGCTTTCCAGGGCCCGGATCTGCTCGGAGACTGTTGATCGCGGTAACCCCAGACTCTCCCCGGCCAAGGTAAAACTCGACAGTTCGCTGACCCGGACAAAGGTCCGCAGCAACTCCAGCTTGTTCATGGGGGGCAGGCTCGATTGTTCGCTAGTAACGACCAGTATTTCCGAATTCTGCGGATTTATCAGCAGTCAGCCGACCAATAGACTTTCTTCGACTTCTCCCCTCTCACCCCGAGGTACAGCGCATGAATCGGAAAATCGCATTGATCACCGGCGCCAGCCGCGGCCTGGGCAAAAACACCGCGCAACACCTGGCGGCCCAGGGTATCGACATTATCGGCACTTACCACAGCAAGGCTGAGGAAGCCCAGGCGCTGCTGCAGTCGCTGCAACAAGCAGGTGTGCGCGCCGCGATGCTGGCACTGGATGTCAGCGACAGTGCCAGCTTCGAAAGCTTTGCCGCGCAACTGCGCCAAACCCTCAAGTCGGTGTTTGGCCGCGAGCAGCTGGATTTTCTGGTCAACAATGCCGGTATTGGCATCAACGCAGCGTTCAGCGAAACCACTGAGTTGCAGTTCGACCAGCTGTGCAATATCCAGCTCAAGGGGCCGTTTTTCCTGACTCAACGGTTGCTGCCATTGATCGCCGACCAGGGCCGGATCGTCAATATTTCCACCGGCCTGACCCGCTTCGCCCTGCCCGGCTATGCAGCCTATGCCGCGATGAAAGGGGCCATGGAAGTGCTGACCCGCTATCAGGCCAAGGAACTGGGTGCACGGGGCATTCGCGTCAACATCCTCGCCCCGGGCGCTATCGAGACCGATTTTGGTGGTGGCGTGGTCCGCGACAACGCTGACGTCAACGACTTTATCGCCAGCAATACCGCTCTGGGTCGGGTGGGCTTGCCGGATGACATCGGCGCGGCGGTTGCACTGCTGCTCGGCGAGGGTGGCGGCTGGATCAATGGCCAGCGTCTGGAAGTGTCGGGCGGTATGTTCCTTTAAGCGACCTGCACGCCGCCCAAGGCCTGATGCAGTTGTGCCAGAACAGGCAGTTGCAGGGCCTGAGCAGCAAAACATAGCCCAACCCGGCGGGTCAGTGCCGAACCTTGCCAAGGGCGCCACTGCAGCCCGGGATGGCGCTCGACCAGCGACTGTGGCAACAACGCTGCCCCCAACCCTGCGGCAACCATCGGTACGGCCTGCTGCAGGGAACCGGCCTGCCCGACTTGCTCGCCATTGCCATAGAACGCGAGCAGGCGTTGATGGGAAACGTGCTGCGGACAGGTGATCCAGCGGTCAGTCGTGCTACTGCCAGTGGCCATGGCAAACACGAAAGGCTCCTCCCAGAGCGCCAGGAACAGCTCATCCTCACAGCACAAGGCTTCGACCCCAAGCCGCGCATCGCCGACACAACCGTCGAGCAGGGTCAGTTGTACAGAGGGGACAGCCTGAATGGCCAAGCGGACAAATGCCTCAACCTGACTGGCGGCGATATCTGCTTCTACACCCAGTTGCAGCGGCAGGCGGTCCTGCCCCTCGCGGAAACGTCGGCTCAAGGCCTGCGCTTCAGCTACCAGGCGTTGTGCCTGTGGGTATAACTGCCGGGCCTGTTCACTGACCGCGACACCGCGCGCCTGACGCAGGAATAGCGTGACACCCAGCTCCTCTTCGAGCTGGCGGATGGTGACCGATAAGGTCGGTTGGGCAACGCACAGCCGATTCGCGGCCGAGGTGATGTTGCGCGCCTCGAACACCGCAAGAAACGCCTTGAGATGGCGGATATCCATAGGAAATTCCGATGTCAGCGAGAGAAATAAGCCGTTTTTCAGAACAAATCCAAGCCAATAAACTTGAGCCATTGAAATCAATTATGTCTTGGAGACCACCATGCGCAAACCACTGATTATCATCACTGGCGCCAGTTCGGGTATCGGCGAAGCGACTGCACGCCTGCTGTCGAAAGCGGGGCATCCATTGTTACTACTGGCCCGTCGCCTGGAACGAATGCAAGCCCTGGCCCTGCCGAACTGCCTGTGCCGTGCCGTGGATGTCAGTGACCGCGGGGCCTTTGTCGCGGCAGTGAAAGAAGCTGAAAGCCTCTATGGCCCGGCCGATGCACTGGTCAACAATGCTGGCGTGATGCTGTTGGGGCAGATGCACGAGCAGGCCCCCGATCAGTGGGAGCAGATGCTCGACGTCAACGTCAAAGGGCTGCTCAATGGTATCCATGCCCTTGTAGGCAGCATGATCGAGCGGCGCCAGGGCACGATCATCAATATCAGCTCGGTGGCCGGACGCAAGACTTTCCCCAACCATGTGGCCTATGTCGGCACCAAGTTCGCCGTGCATGGCATTTCCGAGAACCTGCGCGAAGAAGTCGCGGCCCACAATGTGCGGGTGGTGACTATCGCTCCGGGCGCGGTGGAAACCGAACTGCTTGGTCATACCACTGATGCCGGGATCAAGGACGGCTATCAGGCCTGGAAAGCCGAAATGGGCGGCCAGGTGCTCAGCGCCGAGGATGTTGCTGGCGCTATCGCCTATGCCTACCAGCAACCGCAACATGTGTGCATCCGCGAAATCGTCCTGGCCGCTACGCGCCAGGAGCCTTGATCAGCGCTGCACCTGGTCTTCACGCACCTGCACGCTGGCGGTCATGCCTGCGCTCAAGGTCACACCGTCGGGAACCTGGTCCAGTTTGATCCGCACCGGAATGCGCTGGGCCAGGCGCACCCAGTTGAAGGTTGGCTCGACTTCAGCGAGCAACTGACTGTCGGGATTGGCGTTACGGTCAGTGATCCCGCGACTGATGCTTTCAACATGCCCCTGCATGGGCTCGCCGGCGCTCATCAACCAGACCTTGACCGGGTCGCCGACACGGATGCGTGGCAGTTTGGTTTCTTCGAAATACGCCTGGACGTAGAAGGTTGAATCGTCAATCAAGGCCATCACCGGCTGCCCGGCATTAACGTAGTTACCCTCGGCCAGGCGCAGGTTGGTGATGTGGCCATCGCGCGGGGCCTTGAGCTGGCTGCGCGCCAGGTTGATCTCCGCTGCTTTGACCTCGGCCTGGGCCTGGCGCAATTCGCCCCGGGCCACTGCAGCGTTGATCTGCGCGTTCTCACGCAGTTCGGCGCTGATCGCCTGCGGCCCGAGGGCCGCGCGCCGCGAGGCTTCATGCTCGCGCAGACGCAACTGCTGCTGGCGGGTTTCGGCCACCGCGTTGGCCTTCTCCAGCGCCGCCTCGAAGCGATCGCGGTCGATCGACATGAGCAGTTCGCCGGCCTTGACCTGCTGGTTGTCATGCACCTTGAGTTCGCGCACCCAGCCCGACACGTCCGGGGCAATGATCACCACGTCGGCGCGGATTTTCGCATCGCGGGTCCATGGGGTGAGCATGTAGTACTGCCAGAGTTTCCAGCCGGCAAACACCGCCACTGCCACCAGGCACAAGGTTACTGCGATACGTAGCAATGCACGCATGGTCACTCTCCTTACAAAGGCCCAAGTCCCAGGGTTACCAGGGTCAATACACAAATGAACAATGCGCAGTCGAACAACGCCTCATGCCAGACCCAGCGCCCCAACGGGGTCAGGCGCAGCAGCAGGCGAACCGCAGCGGTCAGCACCAGGGCCAACACCACGTAAATCAAAAAAGGGCTGAGCAACACACCGCCCAACGCCCACTCACGCAAGCCCATGAATTTCCTCCTGTCGACGGCACCATTTGCCCCAACTGCGCTGCAACTGCAACACCGCCCCCACCGCCAGGCGCAGCGGATCACTGGGCGGCTGGCGTTGCAGGGCGTCGATGAACGCGGCACTGGCGGCATCCAGACGCTCGCCTCTGCCCGGCGCAGGGCCACGCGCGAGCACGGCTTCCAGTTGCTGTAGATACGCGCGTTCGGCACCTGCCAGCGGCGCCTTGGCAACGGCCAGGCAGTGGCGCAGGTGCAACAGCTCATCACCGATATCCAGGCCATGTACGCCATCGTCCCAACGGCCGCGCTCCTGCTCGGTCAATGCTGCGTAATGCCGCGCCAGCTGCAACAAACGGTCGGCCATGCGGCCACCGAACCAGGTATCGGCGCCGCGCAGCTCGCGGCGGGTCAAGCGCACCAGGTCACTCTGGGTTGCAGCACGCAGACGGCGACCATGCCACGCAGGATTGCGCAGTACCAACAGCTTGAACGCCAACACTGCCGCCCCCACGCCGATCAACATGGCCTGGGCACTGTTGAGAAAAGTCGCAACCTCAAAGCTCATGGCATTGAGCGGCGCCACCAAGACAATGAAGTGCAGGCAGTAGGACGTCGCCGTGGCACCGATACGCGGGTTGGCCATGCCCAGCGCACCAAAGAACAACGGCACGCCCATGGCCATGCAGAGCATGGGAAAACCGCTCCACTGTGGCAGCAGGATCTGCCCGACCACAAACGCCACGGGTATGGCCAGCAGGATCCCGCGCAAGAAGCTCATACCAATCTGCGCGCCGTTCTCACGGCTGGCAAACAGGCTGCAGACCACACAGGTCAGCACCAAGCCACCCGGGGCCGCCGTCCAGGCAGTGGCCAGCCAGAAACTGGCCATGGCCAGGAATGCCAGGGCACTACGCGAACCGAACAACAGTGCCAGCGGCAGATCGCGGTGCGCGGCCAGGCTGTCGGGAACATCCGCCGGTGCCTTGCCCTCCTCTACCGCCCGCAAGGCCTGGGTCGCAGCCATGGCGTTGTCCAGCAGCAAGGTCAGACGCGCCAGACAATAATGTTCGGCCGAGCTGATGCGCTCATCATGTGCAGCATCCCAGACCCGTTGACGCAGGAGCAGCAATCCGGCCTGGTCGGGTGCGGCCAGGGCATCATGCACATCGTCGAGCCAGGGCTGCAGATGCCGCGCCTGGGCCTCGTCCAATTGCTGCCACTGACGCCGCACCGAACGGGCGATGCGCAGGAGGACCAGCAATTTCTGACTCAAACCGCGGATTGCCCTGGCACGCTCTCGGCCAAGACGCCCCTCGAACCAGGCATGTTCACGCTGAGCGTCAACGGCAACGATGCGCCCGAGGATTTCCAGCAAGCCCTTGCGTGCCTGAGCTTCACCGGTCAGGGTCGCACTGGCCGCCTGCAAGCCACTGAGCCAGGCCTGGCGCGCCTGCCCGCCTAGCTGTTGTTCAACGCGCATGGGCCAGAGCAACGCGCTGGTCACCGTAGCGCAGACAATCCCCAGGCAGATCTCGGTACAGCGCGCCACCGCCTGGTCGAACACTGCCAGCGGATGATTGATCGCTGGCAAGGCAATGATCGCCACGGTGTAACCGGCCAGCACGAACGAATAGGCCCAGGCGCTGCGCAGCATGGTCGAACCAGCAGTGCACAAGGCCAGCCACAGCGCCAAAGCCAACAGGAACAACCAGGGTGTCTGCGCGAACAGCCCCATGAACACTACCGACATGGCCGTGCCGACCAGGGTGCCGAACAGACGCGCCAGGCCCTTTTGCAAAACCATGCCAGACAGTGGCTGGGCAACGATAAACGCCGTCATCAGGGCCCAGGCCGGTTGCTCCAGCCCCCAGCGCAGTGCCAGCCACAGGGCCAGGCCACCGCCCAGCAAGGTCTTGATGGCAAATTGCACGGCGAGTTTGTTCGGCGCCAACAGGGCCTGCAAAGTGATGGGCACGGGACGAACCTTGGCTGACTGTGTTGTAACCATAGACAGGAAGAGGTGAAAGAATCAGGAACAGATTATTAGCTAGCTAACTAATAAAAGTCCAGTGCAGCTGAAAGGTTTCTTGCGGACAAAAAAATGGGCGACCGAAGTCGCCCTAAATGCCTTGCGTGCTCGTGTACCGGAAGAATCAGCGCTGTTTGCGCTTGTTCGAGTCCTTCCAGATGAAAATTCCGAATCCGACAAAGAACAGCAGCATCAGGCCGACTGTAATGACTCCAGCGATAACCACATTATCGAAGAACATGTCGGCCTCCATTTGCCTGCACCTGTCTGATGGGCTCAAGGTAACCAATGGAGGGCGAAAGGAAATTGACCGAGGTCAATAGCGCCCGGAACCGGGCGCGCAAGGCGGGTGCAGGCTTGACCTGCATCAAGTTTTCAACGTTTCTTGGGTTTGCCCTTGGGCTTTTTCTTGGCCTTGCCCAGCGGCATGGCCTGTTCGAACGCCTGGCGCACTTCGTTCAGGCGTTTTTCATTGAGGTCGTGGACGCGCCGGGCGCGTTCGGCGCCGAGGTCGATCAGGTTGTCATCTTGGCTCATGGTCTGACTCAGGAAGCGGACTGCGATGCTGCCATAATGAAGGCTGTTGCCTGCGCTGACCAGTCAGAGGACTGCGCTTCAGACTTCAATATCCACCAACAACCCCTGGCGAGGCTGTTCGCCCATCAATGGTGCGACAGGCACGGTGTTGTCAGCGTTGACTTCATCCCCTGGCAACGGTTGATAGAGTTCAGCATCTCTGTCTGACTGGCGTCGCCCGTGCTGGCGGCGCTGCTCTTCACGCAGCAATAGCGCCGATTTTTCCGGGTCTCGATGCTTGAGATCGATCGCCCCCTCACTGGACGTTGGCTGCGCAGGCACCACCGGCTTGATGTCGGGGGTCGGTTTGACCGGGTCCAGTTGTGATGTCACGGGTGCAGCGCTGAGCGGAATGATGGGCGGCAGCATGGGGGAAGATCTCCTGTCGCCACTGTGTCGGCCAGGCAACAGAGGCCTTGAGCCGGCAAGCAAGAATATGAGGGGCTTATCGCAACAACCACTGGCCCGAAGTATAGCGGCAACGGTTTTTGTCGCTGATATTGCTAGACTCTTTGGTCTGCACAGTCCTATCCGTTAAGATAGTCGGCTTTTCAAAGCGGGAGTCAGGCAGTATGGCGCAGCAGTATCAACCGGGGCAACGCTGGATCAGCGACAGCGAAGCCGAGCTAGGTCTGGGGACCGTTCTGGCACAGGACGGCCGCTTGTTGACCGTGCTCTACCCGGCCACTGGCGACACCCGCCAGTACTCCCTGCGCAATGCGCCCCTGACCCGGGTGCGCTTCTCGCCTGGCGACCAGATCACCCATTTCGAAGGCTGGAAGCTGACCGTTCGCGAGGTCGATGATGTCGACGGCCTGCTGGTCTACCATGGCCTCGATGGGCAGAACCAGGCCTGCACGCTGCCGGAAACGCAACTGTCGAACTTCATCCAGTTCCGTCTGGCCAGCGACCGTCTGTTCGCCGGACAGATCGACCCGTTGTCGTGGTTCTCGCTGCGCTACAACACCCTGGAACACACCAGCCGCCAGTTGCAGTCCGCGCTGTGGGGCCTGGGCGGCACCCGTGCGCAGCCCATCGCCCACCAGCTGCACATTGCCCGCGAAGTCGCCGACCGTATTGCCCCACGGGTACTGCTGGCCGATGAAGTGGGCCTGGGCAAGACCATCGAAGCCGGCCTGGTGATTCACCGTCAGTTGCTCTCGGGCCGTGCCAGCCGTGTGCTGATCCTGGTGCCGGAGAACTTGCAGCACCAGTGGCTGGTAGAAATGCGCCGCCGCTTCAACCTGCAGGTAGCGCTGTTCGACGCCGAGCGCTTTATCGAGAGCGACGCCAGCAACCCCTTCGAAGATGCCCAGTTGGCGCTGGTCGCCCTGGAATGGCTGACCGAAGACGAAAAGGCCCAGGACGCGCTGTTCGCCGCTGGCTGGGACCTGTTGGTGGTCGACGAAGCGCATCACCTGGTCTGGCATGAAGAGCAGGTCAGCCCTGAGTATGGCCTGGTCGAGCAACTGGCCCAGGTCATTCCTGGCGTCCTGCTGCTGACCGCGACGCCTGAACAGCTGGGCCAGGACAGCCACTTCGCACGCCTGCGCCTGCTCGATCCGAACCGTTTCCATGACCTGGCAGCCTTCCGCGCCGAGAGCGAGCACTATCGCCCGGTCGCCGAAGCGGTACAGGAGCTACTGGACGAAGGTCGCCTGTCGGCCAAAGCCCATGCCACCATCGAAGGCTTCCTCGGTGCCGAAGGCGAAGCCCTGCTCGCCGCTGTCAACGACGGCGACACCCAGGCCAGCGCGCGTCTGATTCGCGAACTGCTCGATCGCCACGGTACCGGCCGGGTACTGTTCCGCAACACCCGTGCCGCCGTTCAGGGCTTCCCGGAACGTAATCTGCACCCTTATCCGCTGCCAAGCCCCGATCAATACATGGAGCTGCCGGTTGGTGAACACGCCGAACTGTACCCTGAGGTAGCATTCCAGTCTCAAGGCGACACTGACGAAGAAGAACGCTGGTGGCGCTTCGACCCACGGGTCGACTGGCTGATCGACACCCTGAAGATGCTCAAGCGGGTCAAGGTTCTGGTGATCTGCGCTCACGCCGAAACCGCCATGGACCTGGAAGACGCCCTGCGCGTACGCTCCGGGATTCCGGCCACGGTTTTCCATGAGGGCATGAGCATCCTCGAACGTGACCGCGCCGCCGCCTACTTCGCTGATGAAGAATTCGGCGCGCAGGTGCTGATCTGCTCGGAAATCGGCAGTGAAGGCCGCAACTTCCAGTTCGCCCACCATCTGGTGCTGTTCGACCTGCCTGCCCACCCTGACCTGCTCGAGCAGCGTATCGGTCGTCTCGACCGTATCGGCCAGAAGCACACCATCGAACTGCACGTACCGTACCTGCAGAACAGCCCGCAAGAGCGCCTGTTCCAATGGTACGACCAGGCGCTGAACGCCTTCCTCGCCACCTGCCCGACCGGTAACGCCCTGCAACATCAGTTCGGCCCGCGCCTGCTGCCACTGCTCGAAAGTGGTGACGACGGTGAATGGCAGGTGCTGGTCGATGAAGCCCGCGCCGAGCGTGAGCGCCTGGAAGCCGAGCTGCATAGCGGTCGCGACCGCCTGCTGGAGCTCAACTCCGGCGGTGCAGGCGAAGGTCAGGCCCTGGTCGAGGCGATCCTTGAGCAAGACGATCAGTTCGCCCTGCCGATCTACATGGAAACCCTGTTCGACGCCTTTGGCATCGACAGCGAAGACCATTCGGAAAACGCCCTGATCCTCAAGCCGAGCGAAAAAATGCTCGACGCCAGCTTCCCGCTGGGCGACGACGAAGGTGTCACCATCACCTACGACCGCAACCAGGCGCTGTCGCGCGAAGACATGCAGTTCATTACCTGGGAGCACCCGATGGTCCAGGGCGGCATGGACCTGGTGCTGTCCGGTTCGATGGGCAACACCGCGGTGGCATTGATCAAGAACAAGGCACTCAAGCCTGGCACCGTGCTGCTCGAACTGCTGTACGTCAGCGAAGTGGTTGCTCCGCGCGCCCTGCAACTGGGCCGTTACCTGCCACCGGCAGCACTGCGCTGCCTGCTCGACACCAACGGCAACGATCTGGCCTCGCGGGTATCGTTCGAAACCCTCAACGACCAGCTCGAAAGCGTGCCAAAGGCCAGTGCCAACAAGTTCATCCAGGCCCAGCGCGATGTGCTGACGCCACGGATCAACAGTGGTGAAGCCAAGATCATGCCGCGCCACGCCGAACGCGTTGCCGAAGCCCAGCGTCGTCTGGCGGCGGAAACCGACGAAGAGCTGGCGCGCCTGACCGCGTTGCAAGCGGTCAACCCGAGCGTGCGCGACAGCGAGATCGAAGCGGTGCGCAAGCAACGTGAGGAAGGCCTGGCGATGCTGGAAAAAGCTGCGCTGCGTCTGGAAGCGATCCGGGTGTTGGTCGCTGGGTAAATCCGGTCCAGTTCATCGCGGGGCAAGCCCGCTCCCACAGTGATTGTTGTAATCCTGGTGGGAGCGGGCTTGCCCCGCGATGCTTTAGAACGTTGCGCTATTACCCTAATACCCAAATCGTAGCAGTCAAAGTGCCATTAATCCGCCTGGGTTAATGCCCTCTTCCTATACTCCAGCACAAGAGTCTCCAGACAGGCTTTTGGGGGACGAGTGAAAACTCGACGAAGAGGCAGGCTATGGAGTGGCTGGGGCTACAGATGCTCGTCGATCTTCCGGCAAGCGGACAGATGATTCTTGAGTGCCAGTACAACCCTTACCTGGTCGTACTTGCCTTTCTGGTCGCTGGCGCAGGCAGCTTCGCCACCTTGAGCATGGCTGAACGCCTGAACCATGTAGAACAACCCATTGCCCAGCGCCAATGGCGCCTGCTCGGCGCCTGCTGCCTGGCCAGTGGTGTCTGGGCTCTGAATTTCATCAGCATGCTGGCCTTCCAGGCGCCCATTGAGGTGCACTACGACTTCGCCCTGACCGGCTTGTCGTTGATCGTCATGCTGCTGGCCGGCTGGCTGGCGATGAACACCCTGGGCCGCAGTGACCTGCGTGTCCGCCATTTCCTCCAGGCGGCCATCTGCATCGGTCTGGGTATCGCGGCGATGCATTACATCGGCATGTCGGCGATGCGCTCCAACGCCGAACAATTCTATCGTCCGGACCTATTCGCCGCCTCGATTGCAGTGGCCATCATCACCAGCCTACTGGCCCTGTTGCTGGCCCGCTACTTTCGCTATGGCAGCGGCACCCTTCATCAGTTGCTCAAGTACGCGGCCAGCCTGTTGATGGCCGGCGGCATTTTCGCCACCCATTTCACCGGCATGGCGGGCATGACCCTGATCATCCCCAGCGACGCAGTCGTGGTTCTGCCTGGCGCCGATAATAACCTGCAGCTGGGCCTGACAATCGCCTTCATCACCCTGCTGGTCAGCGCCAGCAGTATCAGTGCCGCCCTCTCCGACCAGAAGCTGCAAAGCAAGGAGCACGACCTGCGCCGGGTCAATGTTCTGCTCAGCCAGCTGGATCAGGCGCGGGTGTCGTTGCAGCAAGCCGCTCATTACGACGCTCTGACCAACCTGATCAACCGTCGCGGCTTCAATCAGGTGTTTGCCGAACGCCTTGCGGAGCAGACCACCAATGAAGGCTTGCTGGCGGTGATGTTCCTCGATATCGACCATTTCAAACGGATCAACGACAGCCTTGGTCACGATGCCGGCGATGAACTGCTCAAAGTCATTGCCGGCTATATCAAGGCGGCGACCCGCAGTCAGGACGTGGTGGCCCGCTTTGGTGGTGACGAGTTCTGCATCCTGATCGCCTTGAGCAACCGCGAAGAGGCCCGGCAACTCGCCCAGCGCATCATGCACAAGATGAAAGAGCCGATCGACCTGGCCGGACGGCGCATGGTCATGACCACCAGCATTGGTATCAGCATCTTCCCCGACGACGGCCGCAGCGCTGATGAACTGCTCAAGAATGCCGACCTGGCGCTGTATCAGTCCAAAGGCTGTGGACGCAACAGCCTGAATTTCTTCAACAGCAGCCTCAAGACCCGCGCCACGCTGGAACTGCAACTGGAAGAAGAGCTGCGCATCGCCCTGTTCGAAGAGCGCGGGCTGCGCATTCACTATCAGCCGATTTTCGACCTGCATACCGGTCAGGTGGCCAAGCTTGAAGCCCTGGTGCGCTGGCAACATCCACAGCATGGCCTGCTCAGCCCGGAGCGTTTCATCGGCATCGCCGAAGCCAACGGCCTGATCGCCGACCTTGACCTGTGGGTGCTACGTCATGCCTGTGAAGACCTGGCGCAACTCAATCGTCATGGTTATGGCAGATTGAAAGTCACGGTCAATTGCTCAGCCTTGACCCTTGGCCGCGAAGAACTGGCCAGAGACGTCGAGGACGCCCTGCAGCAGGCAGGCCTCTCAGCCCGCCAGCTGGAACTGGAAGTCACCGAAAACGCGCTGATGGGCAACATTCACAGCACCATCGCCCTGCTCAAGGATATTCGTGCCCTGGGCGTCTCGTTGTCGATCGATGACTTCGGCACTGGCTACTCATCATTGGCCTATCTCAAACGTCTGCCGCTGGACACCCTGAAGATTGATCGTTCCTTCATTCAGGATGTGCCACGCAGCCGACAGGACATGGAGATTGTCCAGGCAATCATCGTCATGGCCCACACCCTGCACCTGCAGGTGATCACTGAAGGCGTGGAAGCCATCGAGCAGTATCAGTTCCTCGCGCAGCAGGGTTGCGACTTCGTCCAGGGCTATCTGCTTAGCCGCGCCGTGCCCATGGGTGAGCTGCGCACCGTCCTCAACCGGCTTGACCAGCGCGACGAGTCGTCGCGGGTCAGCTTCAATCCTTACGCCGGTACAGATCAATCAGTGTCGCCGGATCTTTTTGCAGATAGCCCTGGCTTGCGTGCAGGCGCATCAGTTGTGCGGCCAGGCCACTGACCGGCGTTGCCGAGCCCTGCTCGCGCGAGAATTTCACCGCCGTATCCAGATCCTTGAGCAAGGTCCGCACATGCCATTTGACCGGCTCGAAGCAGCTCTGCGCCATTTGCGGTGCCAGAATCTGCAACGGCCTGGAATCGGCAAAGCCACCGGCCAGGGCTTCAGCAATAAGGCTGGCATCGACACCGGACTGCTCGGCGAGCGCTACCACCTCGGCAATCACCAGGGCGTTGCAGGCCACGATCATCTGGTTGCAGGCCTTGGTCACCTGACCCGCCCCCACCGGCCCCATATGGGTAACCCGTTGGCCCAGGGTCAGCAACACCGGGCGCACGCGCTCAAGGTCTACCGCATCTCCACCGACCATGATCGCCAGACTGCCGGCCTCGGCCCCTGGCGTGCCACCTGACACCGGCGCATCGAGCCAGCTCATGCCACTGAGCGCGGCCAATTCGGCAGCCATCTCCCGGGTTGCAGTCGGCTCCAGGCTGGAAAAATCCACCAGTAGCTGCCCGGCCTTGGCGCCACTGGCCACGCCTTCGGGCCCAAACACCACGTCCCGCACCACCGCCGTATCGGCCAGGCACAAGAGCACCAGATCAGCCGCCTGACACAGCTCAGCCGGCGTCTCTACCTGACGCGCGCCCGCCTCGACCAGCGCGGCACACTTGTCCGGCGAACGGTTCCAGACAGTCAACGGATACCCCGCTGCCAACAAGCGCCGACACATCGGCAATCCCATCAGACCGATTCCGGCAAACCCCAATGAAGGACGTGCAGTGCTCATGAACAGCTCCAGGCAGATTAAAGAAGTTGAAAGATTGGACGATTCAGTTTGCAGGCGTGGCAAGGAAAACTCCTAGAGCACTAGGGCAGACCCCTATCGCTCACGCCAAATGCGCACTGATACAGTCGCGAAACTTATCCAGTGATGGCTCTATGATATCTACTAGAACAGCCACCCACCCCCAGGCAAATGGCGCAAAATGACCTCCAAGACTACTTCTGCCAACGCGGTTTCCGAGCTGACCTCACCCACTCCCGCGTTCAGCGCTCCAGGGCCCAGAGAATTCTACAGCCCGCGAGCACTTAACCCGCAGCAGTACCTGTATTTCACCGAGCCCGACATCCAACGCATCCTCGACAACCTCGACGGCCTGCGCGATCTGGTGTTTCCACCGAGCGTCCACGTCGAAGACGACAGCCAGCTGCGCCTGGATCAGCAATTCCCGTCGGTCTGCCTGATTGGCCTGGGCCGTTGCGGCTCGAACATCGCCCTCGATGTCGCCGAACTTGTATACAACGCCCGCACCTTCTACCTCAACGAATTCAACAACGAAGACCGGCCCGGCAACGAGCCCACCTACAGCCCGGCCCGCTGGATCCGCAACAACCTGCGCCTGGTGCAGAACAAGGGCAGCAAGCCGGTGTTCCTGGTTGAGCCGCTGGTGATGCTGGGCGACCTGGACAAGGACATTGCCGGCCGTATCCGCTTCTCGCGCAAGGGTGAAAAAAGCGGCTTCATTCGCGACTACAGCAAAATGAAGATCATGGATCTCTCGGAAGTCCATGCCGGCGGCGCCGGTAACGCGCCGATCCTCGGCCAGTACCTGGCCAAGATCATCCTCAACAAGGAAACTCATCGTTTTTCCAGCGCCGACTGGAAGCTGATCCACTCGTACCTGATCGACTCCTGCGGGATCAAGGCCAATCAGTCGCGGCTGTACTTCTACATCTTCAGCGCCGGTGGTGGTACCGGTTCGGGCATGGCCTCGGAGTTCGGCCTGGCCCAGCAGTACTCGTACATGAACAAGACCTTTGACACCAAGCCGGCCGACGAAAACGACGGCAAGAGCGGGCACTCGTTCGTCTTCGAACCGATCTTCACCAGCGGCATCTGCGTGCTGCCGAACATTTCCGATCACCGCAGCGAAATGTCCGAGGCCTTGCACATCAACGCCGGGCGCCTGCTGTGCAAGTACCTGTCGGAAGAATGGGACTTCT
Source organism: Pseudomonas putida (assembly GCF_028682475.1). Classification (GTDB taxonomy): domain Bacteria; phylum Pseudomonadota; class Gammaproteobacteria; order Pseudomonadales; family Pseudomonadaceae; genus Aquipseudomonas; species Aquipseudomonas putida_AG. The sequence continues at coordinate 108,920 of NZ_JANHLE010000014.1, read as the reverse complement.
CCTATAACTTCGACAATGAAGACAGCAGCGAAGCCAGCGTCATGGGGCGCATCCGCCCCTGGAACGCGATGATGCTGATTTCCAACGACATCATGCGTTACGCCGAAGAGAATGATGACGGCAACATCCAGAACATTGATGTCAATGCCATGGAAAAGCACGCCAACCAGTACATCTCCCAGCAGATCTTCAACATTTTGACCGCCCAGGCGGTGACCACCGACTACGACCAGAACTATTTCCGCCGCGCCGGCATCGACATCGGCGAAACCATTCGCCTGGATGCCAACGACCTGTTCATGAGCCTGGCCGGCCCCGTGGCCATTGCCTACGCAGAGTCCGTGGTACCGGAACAGCCGTCACCGAATTCGGATAAATTCAAAGTGTTCGAGAAGGACCAGCCGCGTCTGAACATCGACGACCTGTTCTTCCGCTCCATCGACCTGCCGCACTTCAACAAGGTGACCCAGGCGATCGAGGGCATCAGCCTGTTGCCGATCGAATCCAAGCGCTATCGCGCGGCGCTGGAACAGTACAAGGCCTCCGGTTATGACGCGGCGGCCCTGCACGACCTGCATTTCTTCAAGAATTGTTCGTCGGTGGTGTCGATCGTGTCCCTGCCCAAGGACTACAAGCTGTCGTACATGGACCTGAACCGGCTCAAAACCCACCTCAACAGCCTGTTCCCCAACACCACTCTCAAGCGCTATGCCCTGGTAATCGGCGCGTCGGCAAACCTGTCGCTGACCACCCTGATCGCCAAGAGCCCGTGCCTGTCGGACGACTTCCTGACCTTGATCGTGGCCTTCATCAAACGCTGCTTTGCGCGCAACCCGTACCGCTTCGACGACACCCTGGACAACGCCATTCTCGAATTCATCACCAGCGATACCTTCGATGAAGAACGCATCGATGATTTGCTCAATGAATTCGAAAACCCGGCAAAAATCCTCGATACCAACTGGTATGCGATCAAGCCGATGTACGAGAAGAAGTACCGTGAACTGATCAACGACAAGAGCAAGTTCGTCTCGATCAACGACATTCGCCTGTCGCGCGAGTGCGTGAAGAAGGCAGTGAAATACCTGCGCGAAATCTTCCGTCACCGGATCGGCAAGACCCGGGTGATTTCGCTGAACAGTCATACTGGGAAGGTGGATTACTGATTAGAAGCATCGCGGGGCAAGCCCGCTCCCACAGGGTCAGCCTGTGGGAGCGGGCTTGCCCCGCGATCTGTTACCGTTAACGTTAAGCACACTCAACTGTTACCAACAGCCACCCTCGCTGAACAGCCCCGCGCACCAAAATCTCCTCGCTGCTTGTTTTCGCGCACCAATCTGGGGCGCGCTCAGGCTGGTTTCTTTTCCTGAATCACAATAAACGGCGAAACCACCACCGCCCAGATCTCTGGATCGCGGCTCTGAAGGTCTAGCGCCTGCCCGGCAGACAGCGGGCCAACAGTGCCAGCATTGCGCCATGCAGCGAAGGTTTCACTGCGGTTCTCGGCCATTGCCTGGGCCACTTCGATCAGGTCCAGACTCGCGTCGACCCAAATCAGGTCACCTTTGGCCCAAAAACGCTCCAGGGCTTTCCACTCGATTACTGCGGTCTCGCCGAGCAGTTTGGCATAGAGGGTGCTTGGTTGATCAGTCATGGGTTCCTGCCAGAAATAATTCGACTACTGTAAGAGGTCGGTATTTTTGCAGAAAAACCCGGTTTCAAATAAGTAATTGATCGAAAAGGACTTGAAAGCGAAGGATTGCCACGGGAATCAGGGCAAGACCAAGCCGCTTTCTTGTAAGTTTCTGTCAATTAAGCGACACGCGCCGAATTTGCCCCAGCGGGCCTGCTTTTCAAGCGACGAAGCAGCGCTCTACACTGTACCGGTACAGTTGCCAGGGCAAAATCGGAGCACTCCGGTCCTCAAGCGCTGGCCGCAGGACTATAAAAATTACAACAGAATGAGTGGAGCACTATGAGTAAGGCTACTAAGCAGATTTCCAAGCTGTTTGCCGCAATGGTACTGGCCGGGGTTGCCAGCCATTCGTTTGCAGCCGATACCATCAAGATCGGCATCGCCGGCCCGAAAACCGGCCCGGTTACTCAATACGGCGACATGCAGTTCGTCGGTGCAAAACAGGCCATCAAAGACATCAACGCCAAGGGCGGCGTCGATGGCAAGATGCTTGAAGCCAAGGAATACGACGATGCCTGCGACCCTAAACAGGCCGTCGCCGTAGCCAACAAAGTGGTCAACGATGGCGTTAAATACGTGATCGGCCACCTGTGCTCCAGCTCCACCCAGCCCGCCTCCGACATCTATGAAGACGAAGGCGTGATCATGATCACCCCGGCTGCCACCAGCCCGGACATCACCGCCCGTAACTACAAACTGATCTTCCGCACCATCGGTCTGGACAGCGCCCAGGGCCCGGCCGCCGGCAACTACATCGCCGACCACGTCAAACCGAAAGTGGTTGCTGTGCTGCACGACAAACAGCAATACGGTGAAGGCATCGCCACCGCGGTCAAGAAGACCCTGGAAGGCAAAGGCACCAATGTTGCCGTCTTCGAAGGCCTGAACGCCGGTGACAAGGACTTCTCCTCGATCATCCAGAAGCTCAAGCAAGCCAACGTCGACTTCGTCTACTACGGCGGCTACCACCCAGAGCTGGGCCTGATCCTGCGCCAAGCCCAGGAAAAAGGCCTGAAAGCCAAGTTCATGGGCCCGGAAGGTGTCGGTAACGACTCCATCTCGCAGATCGCCCAGAACGCCTCCGAAGGCCTGCTGGTCACCCTGCCTAAGTCTTTCGATGCCGATCCTGCGAACAAGGCAATCGTTGACGCCATCAAGGCTGACGGCAAAGACCCTAGCGGCCCGTTCGTGTTCCCGGCGTACTCCGCTGTCGAGCTGATCGCCGAAGGCATCAAAGCGGCCAAGTCCGAAGACACCGAGAAGGTGGCTGCAGCCATCCACGCCGGTACCTTCAAGACCCCGACTGGTGACCTGTCGTACGACGCCAAGGGCGACCTGAAAGACTTCAAATTCGTGGTCTACGAATGGCATTTCGGCAAACCTAAAACCGAAGTTTCCCCTCAGTAATCCCGTGTGACTACATGACTAAAAGCCCACTGTGCGAGCAGTGGGCTTTGTTTTACGAGGTTCATGGGCCTGACTCCCGCGATCCGGGGGCAGGTTCACCTGAAAATCTTAAAACCGTCACCAGCGGTTCGCTGGCAGTTGCCGGTGTCGAAGTGGCTCAAGACCACACGACCGGGCCGGGGGCAGCCCCACCAGTGAAATGCGTATCAGGTTTTTAGGAGCGCTGTAATGCCTGAGATCTATCACTTCTTCCAACAGCTGGTTAATGGTCTGACCATTGGCAGCACCTATGCCTTGATAGCCATTGGCTACACAATGGTTTACGGCATCATTGGAATGATCAACTTCGCCCATGGCGAGGTGTACATGATCGGTTCCTACGTGGCCTTCATCGCCCTTGCCGGGCTGGCCATGATGGGTATCGATTCACTGCCGATATTGATGACCGTCGCGTTCGTCGCCACGATCTTCGTAACCAGTGCCTATGGCTACAGTATCGAACGGGTCGCCTACCGCCCCTTGCGTAACAGCAACCGGTTGATCCCGCTGATTTCTGCCATCGGTATGTCGATTTTCCTGCAGAACACCGTATTGCTATCCCAGGACTCCAAGGACAAGTCCATCCCCAACCTGATCCCGGGGAGCATCTCCTTCGGCCCAGGCGGCGCAGAGGAAGTGCTGATCTCCTACATGCAGATCCTGGTTTTCGTCGTCACCCTGGTGGCCATGACCGGTTTGACCCTGTTCATCTCCCGTTCCCGCCTGGGCCGCGCCTGTCGCGCCTGCGCCGAAGACATCAAGATGGCCAACCTGCTGGGTATCAACACCAACAACATCATCGCCCTGACCTTTGTCATCGGTGCCGCCCTGGCGGCCGTGGCGGCGGTACTGCTGAGCATGCAGTACGGCGTGATCAACCCCAACGCCGGATTCCTGGTGGGCCTGAAGGCCTTCACCGCGGCGGTGCTGGGCGGCATCGGCAGTATTCCGGGCGCCATGCTCGGCGGGCTGGTGCTGGGGGTGGCTGAAGCCTTTGGCGCCGACATCTTCGGTGACCAGTACAAGGACGTGGTGGCCTTCGGTCTTTTGGTTCTGGTGCTGTTGTTCCGTCCGACCGGCATTCTCGGCCGTCCGGAGGTTGAAAAAGTATGAACAGAAATCTCAAACAAGCGTTCTTCAGCGCCTTGCTGGTCTGGGCCGTGGCCTTCCCGGTGCTGGGCCTGAAACTCAGCATCGATGGCATCCGCCTGATCGTCCACACTCAAGGGGCCATGACCCTGTGGATCATCGCCCTGTGTTCGGTGCTGATGTTCCTGCGCGTGCTGTTCGACAAACAGTGGAGCGCCGTGATGCGCACCCGCTCGGACCGCAAGCTGATCTCGCCGGCCATGAGCAACTTCCTGACCCTGCCCAGGACCCAGCGCTGGGTGATCATGGGCCTGATCGTGGTTGCCCTGGTCTGGCCGTTCTTCGGCTCGCGCGGTGCAGTCGATATCGCCACCCTGATCCTGATCTACGTTCTGCTCGGGCTTGGCCTGAACATCGTGGTCGGTCTGGCCGGCCTGCTCGACCTGGGTTATGTCGGCTTCTACGCCGTCGGCGCCTACACCTATGCCCTGCTGTCGCACTACTTCGGCCTGAGCTTCTGGATCTGCCTGCCGCTTGCCGGCCTGATGGCGGCAACCTTCGGCTTCCTGCTCGGCTTCCCGGTATTGCGCCTGCGCGGTGACTACCTGGCCATCGTGACCCTGGGTTTCGGTGAGATCATCCGGCTGTTCCTGCGTAACCTCACCGGGCTGACCGGCGGTCCGAACGGGATCAGCAACATCGAGAAACCGACCTTCTTCGGCCTGACCTTCGAACGCAAGGCCGCCGAAGGCCTGCAGACCTTCCACGAGTTCTTCGGTCTGCAATACAACTCGATCAACAAGGTGATTTTCCTCTACCTGGTCGCCCTACTCCTGGCCCTGCTGGCGCTGTTCGTGATCAACCGTCTGCTGCGCATGCCGATCGGGCGTGCCTGGGAAGCGCTGCGTGAAGACGAGATCGCCTGCCGTGCGCTGGGCCTGAACCCGACCGTGATCAAGCTGTCGGCCTTCACCCTCGGTGCCTGCTTCGCCGGTTTCGCCGGTAGCTTCTTCGCCGCGCGCCAGGGCCTGGTGACGCCGGAGTCGTTCACCTTCATCGAGTCGGCCATCATCCTCGCCATCGTGGTACTGGGCGGTATGGGTTCGCAGCTGGGCGTGATTCTCGCGGCCATCGTGATGATCCTGTTGCCTGAACTGATGCGCGAATTCAGCGAGTACCGCATGTTGATGTTCGGTGCGCTGATGGTGTTGATGATGATCTGGCGTCCGCAAGGCCTGCTGCCTATGCAACGTCCTCATATGGAGCTGCGTCGATGAGCCGCGAAATTCTGCAAGTCAGCGGCCTGAGCATGCGCTTCGGCGGCTTGTTGGCGGTCAACGGCGTGGCCCTGACCGTCAAGGAAAAACAGGTCGTGGCATTGATCGGCCCCAACGGTGCCGGCAAGACCACAGTGTTCAACTGCCTGACCGGTTTCTACAAACCCAGCGACGGCACTATCCTGCTCGATGGTCAACCGATCCAGGGCCTGCCCGGTCACGAGATCGCCCGCAAGGGTGTGGTGCGGACCTTCCAGAACGTGCGTCTGTTCAAGGAAATGACCGCGCTGGAAAACCTGCTGATCGCCCAGCACCGACACCTGAATACCAACTTCCTCGCCGGTCTGCTCAAGACCCCGTCCTTCCGCCGCAGTGAGCTCGAAGCGAAAGAGTACGCACGTTTCTGGCTGGAGAAGGTCAACCTGCTCGAGTTCGCCAACCGCCCTGCCGGTACGCTTGCCTACGGCCAGCAACGTCGCCTGGAGATCGCCCGCTGCATGATGACCCGTCCTCGGATCATCATGCTCGACGAACCGGCGGCCGGCCTGAACCCGAAGGAGACCGAAGACCTCAAGGCGCTGATCAGCCTGTTGCGCGAAGAGCACAACGTTACCGTGCTGCTGATCGAGCACGACATGAAGCTGGTCATGAGCATCTCCGACCATATCGTCGTGATCAATCAGGGCACCCCCCTGGCCGACGGTACGCCGGAGCAGATCCGCGACAACCCTGATGTGATCAAAGCCTACCTGGGGGAAGCGTAAATGCTGCAGTTCGAAAACGTTTCCACGTTCTACGGCAAGATCCAGGCGCTGCACAGCGTCAACGTCGAGATCCGCCAGGGCGAGATCGTCACCCTGATCGGCGCCAACGGCGCTGGCAAGTCGACCCTGCTGATGACCCTGTGCGGTTCGCCCCAGGCTCACAGCGGCAGCATCAAGTACCTGGGTGAAGAGCTGGTCGGCCAGCCCTCCTCGCACATCATGCGCAAGAGCATTGCCGTGGTTCCTGAAGGTCGCCGGGTGTTCGCCCGCCTGACCGTGGAAGAGAACCTGGCCATGGGCGGCTTCTTCACCGACAAGGGCGACTATCAGGAACAGATGGACAAGGTCCTGCAACTGTTCCCACGCCTGAAGGAACGCTTTACTCAGCGTGGCGGCACCATGTCCGGTGGCGAGCAGCAGATGCTTGCGATTGGCCGGGCGCTGATGAGCAAACCCAAGCTACTGTTGCTCGACGAACCGTCGCTGGGCCTGGCACCGATCATCATTCAGCAGATCTTCGACATCATCGAACAACTGCGCCGTGATGGTGTAACGGTGTTCCTGGTCGAGCAGAACGCCAACCAGGCGCTGAAAGTCGCCGACCGTGCCTATGTGCTGGAAAACGGCCGGGTGGTGATGCAGGGCACCGGGGAAGCCCTGCTGACCGATCCCAAGGTGCGTGACGCCTACTTGGGCGGTTGAGCCTCTGCAACGCAAACGAAAAAAGGCCTACGGGCCTTTTTTCTTGCCCGCTGTAACGCCTCCCGGGCAGCGGACTCTAGTGCTGCAGGTGAGCCACAGCCAGTGGCACTCGCCCCTTTAACCTACTGGAGTCCCACCATGAACAAAACCATCAGCGCCGCCGCCCTCATCCTCAGCCTGGGTTCTAGCCTGGCCTTCCTGCCAGCCGTGCAGGCCGCCCAGGACATGAAAATGGACAAGGAAGCCAGCATGGAAAAGGACATGAAAATGGATAAGCACATGTCCGGCGACAAGATGGACATGAGCAAAGACAAGATGGGCAAGGACGACAAGATGATGAAAGGTGAAAAGCACGACGGCAACATGATGAAAGATGCAAAGCACGACGACAAAATGTAATCCCTACAGCGTCTGCAACGCCTGGCTGCTGCGCTTGAACCAGCGCAGCAGGTAGTCGGCCAGTACCTGGACCCGTCTGGGCATCCTGCCCTGATACGGATGCACCAGAAACAACGGCACACTGCGGGTCTGGTAGTCACGTAGCAACCACTGCAAGCGACCGTCGGCAAGCTCCGCATGCACCATGTAGGAAGGCAGCCTGGCGATGCCGGCCGCGAGCAATGCAGCTTGCTTGAGCAAGCTGTAATGATTGCTGGCAAAACTGCCGGCGACCTGCACCCGCAGCAGTTCATGCCGCTGGTGATACAACCATTCTTCCCGCCCGCTGTAATGGCTGTTGAGCAAACAGCGATGAGCGCTCAACTCAGCCGGCGTGCGCGGTTCACCATGACGCTGCAGATAGACAGGACTGGCACAGGTCAGCTCCTGCATGGCCAGCAGCGGGCGCGCAACCAGTCGCGCATCGTCCTGAACCGCAGTACGAATGGCCAGATCGAAGCCGTCCGCCAACAGATCCCGGTAACCATTGTTCAGCTCCAGTTCCACCTGCAGGTCTGGATAGTCGACGGCAAACTCCAGCAGCAAGCCTTCGAAGAACGTCTCGCCCAGCGACACCGGCACCGTGACCCGCACAGGGCCAGCCAGTTCGTCCTTGAGCATGGCCAGGGTCTGACGCGCCCCCTCCATTTGCCGTACCAGCGCCTGGGCCTGGGGCAACAACATGGCACCCGCTGCGGTCAGACTCAGGCGCCGCGTGGTGCGGTGCAGCAGCTTCACTGAATGACTGGCCTCCAATGCACTGATGCGCTTGGACAGCTGCCCTTTGCTCCACCCCAGTTGTTGCGCGGCCTGGGTGAAGCTGCCGGCATCCATCAATACGGCGAAAGCCGCCAGATCATCCAGGTCGCTCATTGATTGTTTCCAGATGAAAACCAAAGGTTGCCTATTAGCACGCTTATCCGCAGAAAAATCCACCCTAGACTTGAGCCTTGTCCCCAACAAACTGCGAGGAACGGTTCAATGAAAATCCTGTTGATCGGCGCCAACGGCACCATTGGTTCGGCGGTGGCCAAAGAGCTGGAGCAACGTCATGAGCTGGTGCGTATCGGCCGCAGCAGCGGTGACTATCAGGTCGATATCAGCGACAGCGCTTCGATTCGCCGCCTGTTCGAGCAGACCGGGCGTTTCGATGCCCTGGTCTGCGCTGCCGGTAATGTCACCTTCGCAGCGCTGGACGAGATGACTGAAGAGCACTTTGCCCTGGGCCTGAACGACAAGCTCATGGGCCAGGTCAACCTGCTGCTGATCGGTCGCGAGTTCATCAACGACGGCGGCTCGTTCACCTTCACCACCGGCATCACCAGCCATGATCCGATCCGTACCGGTGCTTCGGCCAGCCTGGTCAACGGCGCCATTGATGCCTTCGTCAAGGCCGCAGCCATCGAGTTGCCCCGTGGCCTGCGGGTCAATTCGATCAGCCCCAACGTACTGGTCGAAGCCATGCCGGCCTACGCCCCGTATTTTCGTGGCTTCAAGCCAGTACCGGCGGCTGAGGTGGCGCTGGCCTACGCCAAGAGCGTCGAGGGCCTGCAGACCGGCCAGACCTATCACGTCGGCTGAAGCCTTGTGATCGGCGGCCAGCCTGCGTAACGTGGCGGCACCTTTCGGTAGAGCCCTGGAGATTGCTTGATGCGTGCCGCCCCCTCGTTGTTGCTTGTCGCCCTGTTGCCGCTGTTCGCCGGCTGCCAGATGCTGGCGGAAAAACCGCAGCCAGCCTCTACCGCCGGCATGACCCGGATGCAGGGCGAATTGACTGCCAAGGGTGGCCAACTGCTGTTCAAACCTTGCACAGAAAATCGCCACTTTGCCGTCTTCGATAGTGGCAACACCGGTCTGTTGCAGGAAGCCGCCGCCCTGGCCGGCGAACCGGGCACGCTGTTCGCGGATATCAGCGGCAACCTTTCCGCCAGCCAGAAAGCCGGTAACGACGGACAATTGAATGTCCAGCGTCTGTACCGGGTCGAACATTCCAGCAGCGCCTGCAGCGATCCCAACTTCAAGCGCCTGACCGTGCGTGCACACGGTAACGAACCGGACTGGGACCTCAAAGCCAGCGGCAAGGGCATGGTCCTGACGCGCCCGGGCGTGCCGGAACTGGCCGTGCCGTTTCTGGAAGAACAATTGCCTGATGGACGCTTCAGCCTCAGCACCGAGGCCAACGGCCAACGCGTTGACCTCTGGGTCGCTCCGCAACGCTGCGTCGACAGCATGAGTGGCGCCGTCAGCCACCTGAGCGCCGAGCTGCGGGTGAACGGCCAGACCCTGCGCGGTTGCGCCTATTACGGCGGCTCGCGCAACGACTGATCATCGGCGCCTGCGTTTATCCTGCCTGCAAAGGCGGCGAACAGCTTATACTTGGCGGTTTGTGTAAAGCCGCCGGCCGTTCATGGCCGGGATACTGGACCCTGCCATGTTACGAATCACCGAACTGAAGCTGCCGCTGGATCATCCTGATGAGGCCCTGCGCGAGGCCATCGTGCAACGCCTGGGGATCAGCGACGACCAGCTGCTGGACTTTACCCTGTTCAAGCGCAGCTATGACGCCCGCAAGAAGAACAGCGAAATGCTGTTCATCTACACCATTGACCTGACTGTCAGCAACGAAACCGAACTGCTGCAAAAGTTCGCCGACGACCACAACATCAATGTCGCGCCGGATGTCAGCTACAAGGTGGTCGGTCAGGCCCCTGCCGGCCTGCAAGAGCGCCCCATCGTGGTCGGCTTCGGTCCGTGCGGGATTTTCGCCGGCCTGCTGCTGGCGCAGATGGGCTTCAAGCCGATCATCCTCGAGCGCGGCAAGGAAGTGCGTCAGCGCACCAAGGACACCTGGGGCCTGTGGCGCAAAAGCGTGCTCAACCCCGAATCGAACGTACAGTTCGGTGAAGGTGGCGCCGGGACCTTCTCCGACGGCAAGCTCTACAGCCAGATCAAGGACCCGCTGCACCACGGCCGCAAGGTGCTGCACGAGTTCGTCAAAGCGGGCGCGCCGGAGGAAATCCTCTACGTCAGCAAGCCGCATATCGGTACCTTCCGCCTGACCGGCATGGTCGAGAACATGCGCCACGAGATCCACGCCCTCGGCGGTGAAGTGCGCTTCGAAGAGAAAGTCACCGACCTGCTGATGGACGACGGCCAGCTCAATGGCGTGGTACTGGCCAGCGGTGAGCAACTGCACTCGCGGCATGTGGTCCTGGCCCTGGGCCACAGCGCCCGTGACACCTTCCGCATGCTGCATGCCCGTGGCGTGTTCATGGAAGCCAAACCGTTCTCCATCGGTTTCCGTATCGAACACCCGCAATCGCTGATTGACCAGGCACGCCTGGGCAAATACGCCGGGCACCCGAAACTCGGCGCGGCGGATTACAAACTGGTCCACCACGCCAAGAACGGTCGATCGGTCTATAGCTTCTGCATGTGCCCGGGCGGCACCGTGGTCGCGGCCACCAGCGAGCCGGGCCGGGTGGTTACCAACGGCATGAGCCAGTACTCGCGTAACGAGCGCAATGCCAACTCCGGCATCGTCGTCGGCATTACCCCGGAGCAGGACTATCCGGGTGGCCCGCTGGCAGGTATCGAGTTGCAGGAACAACTCGAAGCCCATGCTTACGTGCTCGGTGGCAGCAACTACCAGGCGCCGGCGCAGCTGGTCGGTGACTTTGTCGCTGGCCGGCCTTCCACCGCCCTGGGCAGTGTCGAGCCGTCGTACAAGCCCGGCATCAATCTCGGCGACCTGGCCCCGAGCCTGCCTGACTTCGCCATCGAAGCCATTCGTGAAGCCTTGCCGGCATTCGACCGCCAGATCAAGGGCTACAACCTGCATGACGCGGTGTTGACCGGTATCGAAACCCGTACCTCATCACCGCTGCGTATCACCCGTGATGCCAGCATGCAGAGCCTGAACCTCAAGGGCCTGTTCCCGGCGGGTGAAGGTGCAGGTTATGCCGGCGGAATTCTCTCGGCGGGTGTCGACGGGATCCGCATTGCCGAGGCGGTGGCTCGCAGCATGCTGGGCCTGGAAGGCTGATAGCGCAATCGCGGGGCAAGCCCGCTCCCACACCGACGGTGGGAGCGGGCTTGCCCCGCGATGCGCTTCAGATCCCTGCGCGCAATACCGTCTCAGGCAAAGCCTCACCGCGCTCCACACAGGCTGTTACCGCCGCGATCAATCCCGGCAACTGATATCCCTGCGCTACCAGCCAGTCCTGGTCGTAATAGGTGGTCGCATAACGATCGCCGCCATCACACAGAATCGCCACGATCGATCCCTCCTCCCCCGCCGCTCGCATCTGCCGTGCCGCCATCAGCGCACCGATCAGGTTGGTACCGCTCGAACCGCCCACCCGACGCCCCAGGCGTTCAGCCAGGTAATGCATGGCCGCCAGTGACAGTGCATCGGGCACTTTGATCATGGCGTCGATCACCTGAGGCAGAAACGAGGCTTCTACCCGTGGCCGGCCAATGCCCTCGATTCGCGATCCACAATCGAGCAACAACGAACGGTCACCGCTGGTATAGCTGTCGAAAAACACCGAGCGCTCGGCATCGGCACACAGCACACGGGTGGCATGCTGGCGATAGCGCACATAGCGCCCAAGTGTCGCGGTCGTACCGCCAGTGCCGGGACTCGAAATCAGCCAGGCAGGTTCTGGATGTCGCTCGAAACGCATCTGGGTAAAGATCGATTCGGCAATATTGTTGTTGGCACGCCAGTCGGTGGCGCGCTCGGCATAGGTGAACTGGTCCATGAAGTGACCGCCGGTTTCCCGCGCCAGGCGCTCGGACTCTGCGTAGAGCTGCGTCGGGTCATTCACCAGGTGGCTCTGACCACCATAGAAGGCGATCTGTGCAATCTTTTCCTGAGAGGTAGTAGCGGGCACCACGGCGATGAACGGCAGACCGAGCAAGCGCGCGAAATAGGCTTCGGAAATTGCCGTCGAACCGCTGGAAGCTTCGATCACCGGCGCCCCCGGACGCAACCAGCCGTTGCACAGGGCATACAGAAACAGCGACCGCGCCAGGCGATGCTTGAGGCTGCCGGTGGGGTGGCTGGATTCGTCCTTGAAGTACAGCTCCACCTCGGGAAAACCCGGCAAGGGCAGCGGGATCAGGTGCGTGTCGGCACTGCGCTGGAAGTCAGCTTCGATGATGCGGATTGCTTCACGTGCCCACTGGCGGTGATCGTTCATGGTCCAGTCCCGAAAAAGATCGTTATACAAGGGAGCATGTTAAGAAAGTCCCTACATCCCCAACAGATACAGCCAGGCAAAATATTCCCGCCCAACTGCTAGGCTGCCCTGGACAGGTTAGTCACAGCTTATAACAAAAAAGAATATAGTTTTTGTTTTAATGCATATCCTCACAAGGTAGGGTGTGCCCCTACCGGAACCCTCAGGATGGAGAGCGCCCTTGCTGCGTAGCACCTTCACACGTTTCTTTCAGTTGGAAGCGGCCAGCGGTCTGTTGCTGATTGCCGCCGCCGCCCTGGCCCTGATCATCAACAACTCGCCCTTGTCATACCTGTACAACGGCTTGCTGGATGTCCCTGTGGTCGCCCAGATCGGCGCGCTGAAAATCGCCAAACCCTTGCTGCTGTGGATCAACGACGGCCTGATGGCCCTGTTTTTCCTGCTGATCGGCCTTGAGGTCAAGCGCGAGATCATCGACGGTCATTTGTCCAAACCTTCGCAGATCGTTCTGCCGGGTGCTGCAGCCATCGGTGGCATGGTCGTCCCGGCGCTGATCTACTGGTTCCTGAACAAGGACAACCCGGCTGCCGTTGCCGGCTGGGCGATCCCCATGGCCACCGACATCGCCTTTGCCCTGGGCGTACTGGCGCTGCTGGGCAAGCGTGTGCCGGTGTCACTCAAATTGTTCCTGATGACCCTGGCCATCATCGACGACCTGGGGGCGATCATCGTCATTGCCCTGTTCTACTCGGGCGAGTTGTCGAGCCTGTCGCTGATGCTCGCTGGTGCCTGCCTGTTGGCGCTGATCGCGATGAACCGGCTCGGGGTGGTCAAGCTCGGTCCGTACATGGTGATCGGTCTGATCCTCTGGGTCTGTGTCCTCAAGAGCGGTGTCCACGCCACCCTCGCCGGCGTCACCCTGGCGCTGTGCATCCCAATGCGCACGCGCAACGCCGAACCCTCTCCGCTGCTGACGCTTGAGCATGCCCTGCACCCCTGGGTGGCTTACGGCATCCTGCCGCTGTTCGCGTTCGCCAACGCCGGGGTATCGCTGGCCGGGGTCAGCCTGGAAAGCTTCACCCACTACGTGCCGATGGGGATCGCCATCGGCCTGCTGCTGGGCAAGACCATCGGCGTGTTCGGTCTTACCTGGATCGCGATCAAGCTGGGCATGGCTGCCTTGCCAAGCGGGGCCAACTGGGGCCAGGTGCTGGGGGTGGCGATTCTCTGTGGCATTGGCTTTACCATGAGCCTGTTCGTCGGCTCGCTGGCCTTTGTGCCCGGCAGCAGCGAGTACGCCGGCATGGACCGCATGGGCATTCTTACCGGGTCGATCCTCGCCGCCCTGATCGGTTACGGCGTCACCGCACTGGCGAGCCGCAAGGCAGCCGCCGCCTGATCCGGCGCAGGCAGTAAAAAACCCCGACCGGCACTGCCGAGTCGGGGTTTTCTTTTTGCAGCGGACGTATCAGCGACTGACCCGGCTGGTACCGTCGACAGTCATGATCCGGACACGCTCGCCGACGCGGAAAATCTCGTTTTCCTGGACCGCCTGTACATAGGCACGCGTGCTGCCGTCGTCTTCACGCACAGTGATCTCCACGCCCTGGGTACGGGTCATACCTTCCTCAGCGGCAGCACCCACCAAGCCACCCGCCACGGCACCAATGACCGCTGCAACGATGCTGCCTTTGCCACCGCCGACGGAGCTACCCGCTACGCCGCCGACAACAGCACCGGCACCGCTGCCGATAGGCGTTTTGGTGCCTTCGATTTTCACCGGCCGCAGTGCTTCGATGGTCCCCATGCGCACGGTTTGCACACGGCGAGCTTCATCGCGCGTGTAGGTGTCACCGGTCAGGCTCGAGGCGCAACCGCTGAGCAGCAGCGACAGGGTGGTGAAGCTGGCAACCAGCAAAACAGATTTACGCATAGGATGACCTCCATAAGACAGGTGTTCATTAGACTCCGCACATTGACGACTGTCACGACTGATGCGGGGTAAAATTGATTCCATTCAGCTTCCATACAGCCTGTGTCACCGATGCAGCCTGAAAAACCGTTAGCGCAAGGATAGACATGGATTACTTCATCGTCGTCGTCACGACTCTGGCAGGCCTGTATTTTCACTGGTGGTTGTATGTGCGCATCCGCCGCTGGATGGACCGCGACCTGGCGCTGTCAATGGCCGGTACGGATGAGGGCAAGAAAGCCTACATGCTTGAATGTCTGGACAACGCCAAAGCGCAGAAGATCAAACGCGCCGAGCTGGCGACCTGGCTAGAACGCGAGGCCGCCGCTTACCGGGCCGATTAGGGTGCCAGACGCTCGCGCAGCCAGGTGCCTTGTTGCAGGCGGTAGTTGAGACGGTCGTGCAGGCGGCTGGCACGCCCTTGCCAGAACTCGATGCGCTCCGGCAGCAAACGGTAACCACCCCAGTGTTCCGGGCAATGCGGCTGGGTATCACTGAAACGCTGTTCGGTGGCCTTGACCAGCCCTTCCAGCTCGGCGCGATCTGCAATCACCTGACTCTGCGGCGAAGCCCAGGCACCGAGACGGCTGCCCAACGGGCGCACCTGGTAGTACTCATCCGACTCTGCTGGCGTGACCTTGACCACTTTGCCTTCGATCCGCACCTGACGCTCCAGGGCCGGCCAGAAGAACGTCATGGCCGCAAACGGATTGGCCTGCAGTTGCTGGCCCTTGGCGCTGTCATAGTTGGTGAAGAAGGTAAAACCCTGGTCATCCAGGCCCTTGAGCAACAGGATCCGGCAATGCGGACGGCCATCGGCGTCTACCGTGGCCAAGGTCATGGCATTGGCTTCCACTGGCGGCTGTTCGGTCTTCACCGCGTCGTCGAACCAGTGGCGAAACAACGCGAAAGGCTGGTCCGGGGCCTGGGCTTCGGCCAGGCCATCACGGGTGTAATCGCGGCGCATATCGGCCAGGGTCTTGGTCATTGCTGCGTTCCTTGACGATCAGTTGGTCTTCGCAGGGCTGGTGGTGGCGGCCACTTTCTTGGCAGCAGGCGCAGGCTTTTTAGCTGCGGGTTTGGCTGCAGGGGCTTTCTTCTTGGCCGTCGTGGCTTTGGCCGGAGCGGCTTTTTTGCTGGTACTGGCGTTTTTGACCGGGGCCTTGGCGGCAGGCTTCACCGCTGCTTTGACCGGGGCCTTGGCATCCTGCACCGCGACCAGCTCGGCCGGGCTCGGCGTAGGCTGTTTGTATTTGGCGAGCAAGGCGACCATGGTATTTTGCGGCGTCAGAACCAGTTCCACCCGACGATTCAGGGCGCGACCCTGCAAGCTGTCGTTGGCCGCACGCGGCATTTCCGAACCCATGCCACGCAGCATCAGGCGATCGCGTTCCAGCCCGCTGAGGCGGAAGATCGCTGCCACCGACTGGGCACGTTCCTGGCTGAGCTTCTGGTTACCGGCGGCGGCACCGCTGGTGTCGGCATGGCCCAGTACCAGAACGGCGGTCTGCTTGTCGGTTTCAATCGCTTTGGCGACACGGGTGATCGGGCCGAGGGTAACCGGCAGAAGCATGGCCGGACGATCCGGATTGTAGGAGCTGTCTACAGGAACGGTGACGACCAGCACGTCTTCACGGCGCTCGAGTTCGAACTTGCTGTCCTTGATGGCTTCACGCAGGCGCGGTTCATAGCTGTCCAGCCAGGCTTGAGTGGCCTTGTGGTCAATCTTCGGTACGGCGGCGGCCTTGGCCTTGGCGCTGTCGCCGAACGGCCACCACCAGCGGTTGCTCTCCGACTTGGCATCGGCCTTGGCGACTTTCTCGACAACCACTTCCTCCACCTCCTGGCTGGCAACCTTGTCCGAACCGAAGGGCCACCAATCGATGCTGCTGTCGGCTGTGCCTTTCTGGGAGTGCTGCGCGCAACCGGTCATGACCAGGCACAGGGCAAGAGCTAAGGATTTATGTGAAGACATCAGTGATACACCATGAAAATGAAAGAAATTCCGCCCAATTGCGCTAATGGTTGGAAGCCAGAATAGGCAAAGGGTTCAGGTAACATCAGGGCTAACCGATCAAAGGCAGGTTGCCAGGACGCGCACCAGCTTCTGGGCTCGTGGATCCATCAATACATAAGGGCCCAGGGTATTGGTGACAAAACCAAAGGCCACATCGTACTCCGGATCGGCAAAACCAACAGAGCCGCCGGCGCCCGGGTGACCAAAGGCTTTGCTGCCCAGACCAAAGGTGGCATTGGCCACGGTCGGTTGGTCGAGCATGCAACCCAGGCCGAAGCGGGTCTGGGTCAGCAAGGTCCTGTCCTCGCCCAGGCTGTGTTCACGGGTCAGCTCATCGAGCAGTTCCGATTCCAGCAGGCTGCCATCAAGCACACCGGCATAAAAACCGGCCAGGCTCCGGGCGTTGCCATGACCGTTGGCCGCTGGCTGCTGCATCCGTCGCCACTCCGGTTTGTTGGTGCTGGTGAGCATGCCCGGCGGGTTGGTAAAGGCGCGAGTGGACAGCGCCTGCGGTTCACGCATGGTCACCTGAAGCAGGCGCTGGGCGGCTTCATCGCCCATATTGCCCTTGCCGCGGGCGATATGCGCAACCCGGTGAAACTGATCGTCAGCCAGGCCGATGTGAAAATCCAAGCCTAGCGGGCGGGCGGTGCGGGCGACGATTGACTCGCCAGGGCTGCGCCCGTCGGCACGGCGGATCAACTCACCGATCAGCCAGCCGTAGGTGATCGCCGCATAGCCATGGGCGGTGCCAGGTGTCCACCAGGGTGCCTCGGCAGCCAGGGCCTGGACCATGGTTTGCCAGTCGTAGAAAGCCTCTGCGGGCATCAACTCGCGAAGTGCGGGCACCCCGGCACGGTGGCTGAGCAACTGGCGCAGGGTAATCGCCTGCTTGTCAGCCTGGGCAAATTCCGGCCAGTAACGGGCGACAGGAACATCCAGGGCCAACTTGCCCTCACCCACCAGTTGCAAGGCTGTCACCGCAGTGAACATCTTGGTACAGGAGAACAGGTTGGCGATGGTATCGCTGTGCCAGGCCTCGGCACCGTCCTTGTCGGCGGTACCGGACCAGAGGTCAACCACGGTCTCCCCGCCGACCTGAATACACAGGGCCGCACCACGTTCCTGAGGATCGTCGAACAGCGCTGCAAAGGCCTCGCGCACGGCTTCGAACTTAAGCTCGTAATGACCCTGAATCTGCACCCAGCCGCTCCTCGCGCATACCGCTATCGAAAATGGCGTGCATTGTTTCAGCCTGCGAGGATTTTGGGAACAGACACTGGACAGAGCGTCATCCAGCGAGCCCGAGGCAGTTTTCCTGCCTCAGGCTGCCGCGCCTTTGCTACGGGGCTTTTGCAGCCTTTTCGCCAACGCCTGCCTTGCCGATCTGCTCCTGTGCTTGCAGATTGCTCTTACGCACACTGTCGACAAAACCCTGGAATGGCAGGTCGGTGATACCCACCAGCCCGAAGTGACCGTTCTCGCCATCGAGCAAGCGGCCGCTGGCAGGCTGATCCAGGTACTGGAACCAGTGCACACCGACAATCGACGGCTCAGCCAGCGCTGCCTTTACGAAAGCGGCATAGGCCGGGCCGCGCCCTTCTTCCCTGGCCACTTCCATCGGCCCCGGCCAGAACGGGCCACGGTCACGTGAGCCGAACTGGAACTCCGATACCAGCACCGGTTTGTCCAGGGCGTTGAGCTGGCTGAAGTCGTAGCCGTCCTGCGGTTTCGGCGTATAGAAGTTGAAACTCAGGACATCACAGAATTCGGCACAGGCCGCCACCGCTTCAGGCGTACTGACCGCATAACGGCCGCCCAGCAGCAAGTGATTGGGCGCATGCCACTTGAGTGAATCGGCGATGGTCTTGAAGTAGGTTTCGGCAAAGACCTTCTGGAAGTACTTGAAGTCGGCTTCAATCTCCGGATGCTCTGCGCTTGGCAGCGGTGGCTCGAAACCCGGGTCTTCCATCAACTCCCAGGCGGGCAGGTCGATCCCCCAGGCTTTCGACAGCCCGGCCTGATTGCGGTATTTGTCGCGCAACTGTTTGAGGAACGCGCGCTTGGCCGGCACGTCCGTGGTCAGGCGCAAGGTGCCATAAGCCAGGGCATAACGGGCCTTGGGGTCATCTCCCGGAGCGGCCCAGGCCAGTTCGTTGTCGGCGAAATAACCGATCAGCCAGGGGTCGTCACGGTGATCGCGGGCGGCAATGGCCACGGCACGCTCGGTGGCCATGGCAAAGCGCGGGTCGAACGGGTCGGGCATACGCCCCCACCAGTCCATACCGGTGCTGATGCTGGTGTAATCGCCAACAATCGACAGCGGCAAGGTGTAAGGGAGGCGGTTGGCCTGCCCCAAAGCGGGTTCGCTCCAGTTGCCCAGGGTATTGAAGCCCCAGGCCTGCAGGCGGTCGAGGGTATGCCCCTGCCAACGCTGCACATCGACAGCGGCGGCCGGGCATTCCACTGCCGCCGTGGTGTCGGTTGCGGCGACCGGCGTACAGGGTTTGCCATGGCTGCGCTCAAGGTTGGCGGCATAGAAGTCGAACCAGCGCCCCTGACTGAAATTACGACCGCTGGACGAGCCGTTACCGTCGTTGTTGTTGCCCTCGCCGTAGAACTGCGCCAGTGGCTCGCCGGCTTGCGGCAATGCGGTAAACATCGACTCGCGCCCGGCCACATAGGTGCGGCCACCGTCGATTGCCACGGTGTTGACGCCTAGCGAGTAGAACGGATTCCCTTCAGGGGTGACCAGGTACCAGCGCCCGTCACGCTTTTCGGTACGGAAAAAACCCTTGGCCTCGAAATCCGGGCCCGAGGTCACGCCACCGAACTTGTCGCGCGGCAACTTGCTGCGCTCAGCCAGCCAGCCCTTGAGTTGCTGCTGTTCACGGGTCGCGGCAGCCTTGAGCTGGTCATCGCTGACGATCTTTTCCGGCCAGCGGCCACGGGTAGATTGGCCATAACCATCGATCAGGTCGGTATACACGGCCTTTTGCAGTTGGTCGTCATCCTGGATGCCAACACGTTCAATCAACAGACTCTGGGCGACATCGGGTTTGTTCATCGACAGGGTCACCGACACCACTTGCTTCAAGTCCAGCGCCCCGCTGCTGCTGGTCAGCACCCAGCGCTGGCCATCATGCATCCAGGGCATCGGTGGCCCGGCACGCATGCCCTGGCTCAGCGGCGAGCTGGCCGTGAGTGGCACCAGTACCGTCTGTGCCGGCCCGGCGGGCAGGTCGATGCGGCTGGTAAGGGTCTTGCCGTCACTGCTCAATACCGTGACATCCACGCTCAACGGCCAGTCCATGCCGCTTTGCAGGCGCAAGGTCATGGCCGTGGCCGCCGACCAGTCCCAAGCACCAGTTTGCGGGCTCAGTCGCAGGCTGGGGCGCTGCACCGGGTTGAACACCACACGCCGCAATACCTCGCCCTCGGCCGTCTGCTCTGCGTTGTATTGCGGCAAACTGGCATCTTCGGTCACCACATTGACCACGGCGGCCGGGCGCACAAAGCTGAACAGCGTCTGTTGTCCGGCCAGCAGCGGGGCGCTGAACAACAGGGCGAAGACAGCAGGCAAGGTACGGCGAATCATAGGGCTGGAACTCTCCTTGAGGGCCCTTGCGGGCCTTGAACTGAGACATAGACAACGCCCCGCCGGTTTGATCCCCGGGGGTCAGGAAATTTCCCGTCGAAACGGCGGCAACGCATTGAGAATAGCTTTGCCGTAGCGCTGGGTGACCACACGTCGATCCAGCAGGGTGATGGTGCCGCGGTCCTCTTCGGTACGCAGCAGGCGGCCGCAGGCCTGGATCAGGCGCAGCGAAGCGTCTGGTACAGCGATCTCCATGAACGGGTTGCCGCCACGCGCTTCGATCCACTCGGCCAGGGCCGCTTCGACCGGGTCATCCGGTACCGCGAAGGGGATCTTGGCAATTACCACGTGCTCACAGTAGGCGCCCGGCAAGTCGACGCCTTCGGCAAAGCTCGCCAGGCCGAACAGGACGCTGGAATCACCGCCATCGACACGTGCCTTGTGCTTGTTCAGGGTTTCCTGCTTGGACAGGTTGCCCTGGATGAATACCTGCTTGCGCCAGTCGCGATCCAGGCCGTCGAACACGTCCTGCATCTGCTTGCGTGAAGAAAACAGCACCAGCGAACCCCGCGACCCCTCAACCAGCTCCGGCAGGTCACGAATGATCGCAGCGGTGTGTGCCGCCGCATCCCGAGGGTCGGCCCGCAGGTCCGGCACCCGCAGCACACCGGCATCGACATGATGGAAAGGGCTGGGCACGACACTGGTGACCGCATCCCTGGGCAGACCGGCGCGCATGCGGAAGCGATCGAACTTGCCCAGTGCGGTCAGGGTCGCCGAGGTGACCAGTGCGCCATGGGCAACGTTCCACAGATTGCGCCGCAGCATCTCGGCCGCGAGGATCGGGCTGGCATTGACTTCGATGTCGAACAGCGCGCCGCTCTCGGCCAAGGTCAGCCAGCGCGCCATCGGCGGGCTGTCCTCCGGGTCTTCCGCAGTGAAGGCGGTCCACAGTTCCCAGTTGCCCTGGGCGCGCATCAACAGGCTGCCGAACAACGGGTACCACTCTTCGGCCTGATGGCTGGCGATACCGATATTGACCTCGGCATCCATACCTTCTTTAAGCAGTTCGGTCAGACGGGTAAACAGATCGGTCAGGCGCGAGAAGCCCTTCTTCAGCTCGATGCCCATCTCGCGCATGTGCTCGGGCACCACACCACCCTCAAAGCGGTGACGCGGCCGCTCGCGGCCTTCCATATCCTCACCGGGACGGAAATCGGCCACCTGCTCACAGGCGCTGAACATGAACTGCTGCTGGGCCTTGATCTCCCGCGCCAGTTCCGGCACCTGCTCGATCAGCTTGCCCAGATCGCCCGGCAACGGATGCTGGGCCAGCAGCTTGGTCAGGTTCTTGGCGGTTTGCTCGAGCCAGTCGGCGGTGGAACGCAAGCGGGTGTAATGCGCGAAATGGCCAATAGCCTTGTCCGGCAGGTGATGGCCTTCGTCGAACACATAGATGGTGTCGCGCGGATCAGGCAACACCGCGCCACCGCCCAGGGCCAGGTCGGCGAGGACCATATCGTGGTTGGTGACGATGACATCGACCTTGCCCATGCCCTCGCGGGCCTTGTAGAAGGTGCACTGGCCAAAGTTCGGGCAATGGCGGCCGGTGCACTGGCTATGATCGGTGGTCAGGCGCGCCCAGTCCTGGTCTTCCAGGGCTTGCGGCCAGCTGTCACGGTCGCCGTCCCAGCGGTTGCCGGCGAGCTTTTCGATCATGCTGGTAAACAGCTTCTGGCTGGCCTCGTCGACCTCGATCTTGAAGCCTTCCTCTTCGAACAGCTGCGCAGTGGCCGACTGTGCATGACCCTCCTGCAGCAGCAAGTCGAGTTTGGACAGGCACAAATAGCGACCACGCCCCTTGGCCAGGGCGAAGGTGAAGTTCAGGCCGCTGTTGCGCATCAGGTCGGGCAGGTCCTTGAAAACGATCTGCTCCTGCAGGGCTACCGTCGCGGTGGCGATCACCAGACGCTTGCCAGCGGCCTTGGCGGCGGGAATCGAGGCCAGGCTGTAGGCAACCGTCTTGCCGGTACCGGTACCGGCCTCGACCGCCACCACGGCGGGTTCGCCGGCACGCCGACCTTCATCGTCGCAGGCGATATCGCCAAGCACCTTGGCCACTTCGGCGATCATCAGGCGCTGGCCGTAACGCGGCTTGAGGCTCTTGGCTTCGAGAAAACGCGAATAGGCGCCCTGAATCGTGGTTTTGAGTTCGTTGCTGATCATGGTGTCGGGGCGCCCGAAGGGCTGGATAAATTTTCAGTGTTTCGATTGGGTCGCTATCATACCCCGCTATTGCCCTTTGCGCCGAATGGAGATCCTGATGAACGCCTTTGCCCTTCCTTATAGCCTGCACGTCCTGGCCGCCCTGGTATGGGTCGGCGGGATGTTCTTCGCCTGGCTGATCCTGCGGCCTGCGGCGGTTGCAGCCCTTCAGGGGCCTGACCGTCTGCGCCTCTGGGTAGAAGTGTTTCAGCGTTTTTTCGTCTGGGTCTGGGTAGCGATCGCGGTCCTGGCGATCAGCGGTATCGCCATGCTGCACCTGCGTTTTGCCGGCTTCGACGCAGCGCCACGTTATGTGCAGGTGATGATGGGTGGGGCGATTGCGATGATTGCGTTGTTCATTCGTGTCCAGTCCTTGCTGCTGCCGGAGCTGCGTAAAGCGGTGCAGGCGCAAGACTGGCCGACGGGCGCGGCGGTGCTGGGCAAGATTCGCCGTTTGGTAGGGATCAACTTGCTACTCGGTATTGCAGTGGTGTTGGTGGCGAGTACGCGCCTGCCGATGTAACGCCTATTCGGTGGGAGCGGGCTTGACCCGCGATGCGATGTGGCTGAAACACTGCAATCGCGGGGCAAGCCCGCTCCCACCGACCATTACACTTACAAACGCTGCAGGATCAACTCGCCGGCATTGCCCGCCAGTCCTGGCTGACCGTCAACCCCTGGCTTCCCGGGTGCCCCGGCGGCTGTACGATAGACCAGGCAACCCTTGCTCGCGCCCCCGGCTCCCGGCTTGCCCGCAGCACCCGCTACACCTGGCGCCCCGCCGTCGAGCTGGACCTTGATGCGTTCTGCGGGAAAGTCCGCCGGCAGCGCCAGACGTACCCGACCGCCGGCCGCACCGTCATGACCATCGCCACCGTTGTCACCATTGGCACCACGGCTTGCCTGGCCCCAGGTGCAGCCGCCAGCCTTGCCGTTGGCCCCGTCAAGCCCGACGTATCCCGGCGCCCCAGCGCCTCCGCGGGCATCGATCGCCAGCAACGGCGCCTGCACGGCATGCATCTGCAGATCAAGATTGCGCCCGGCCAGCGCCACCCGTTCATACGTCCCCGGAGCGCCACGCGCGGCGATCTGGCTGCCTTCGCTCAGCTGTGCCCGCGTCACTTCAACCCGCAACGTGCTCTCGGCCGGCGCAATGGCGATACGTGCCTCCTGCCCCAACTGCAGCTCGTCCACTTTCAGCTCGACCAGGCTAGCCGGCAACAGCAGCGTTGCGGAATCGGCCACATGCAGACGTTGCAGGTGCACAACACTGGATTTATTCGGCAAACGCAGCACCGAGTGCGGCGCGACACTGATCGACTGCGCCAGCGCCAAGGGGCTGAACAGCGCGGCCAACAACACCAACTTACGCATGCTTAGTCTCCTGACGGGGCGCCGGAATCGATAGGACATGAAAGATACCGACCAGCAGGATTTGCAAGCGGTCAAACCAGCGATGGCTGCGCCCACGCAGGCTGCCATTGAAAAACAGCACTTCCAGCAGATGCAGTCCGAGCAACGTAGCGCCGGTAAGGCTGATCAATCGATTGAAGGGAAATTCCTGGGGAATCAGCAGATTCACCAGCACCACCCACCAGAACACTACCGTCAGGGCTTTGCCCAGCCCCAGTAAGCCCTTCATACGCGCCCCCTGCTGTTATTTTTTTAGGCGATGCCAAGCAACTGACATCGCCTGCAACAGTAACGGCTGCTACCGCCGCGCACCAGAGGCAGGATCAATTGAGGTGCAGTTCTACCCGGCGGTTCTGCGCGCGCCCGGCCTCAGTCTCATTGTCGGCAATCGGTTCACTTTCACCACGGCCCTCACTGGTCACTTTCGACGCTGCCAGACCCTGGCTGATCAGGTACTCGGCGACGCTGCTGGCGCGCCGCTCGGAAAGCGTCTGGTTATAGTCATCCGCGCCCTGGCTATCGGTATGACCGATCACCTTGACGCTGCTCACGCCGGGCGCATCGAGCTTGCTCATCAGCCCCTGCAACTGGCTGTGGGCGCTGCTGGTCAGTTCGGCGGAGTCATAGGCGAACATCACCGAACCCTGATCATTGAGGGTGATGACCTCAGGTTCGGGCGCTGCCTTGTCAGTGACCGGATACTGCGGGAGCGGGCAACCGGTGTGGCTGACCGGGGTGTTGGCCGGCGTATCAGGGCAACGATCGCGGCGATCGAACACGCCATCTTCGTCCTCGTCGCCGTCCTGGGCATAGCAGATCAGGCCGCCGGCAATGGCCCCGGCAACACCGCCACCGGCTGCCCAGGCAGAACTTTCGATAGCCCCCAGTCCACCGCCCACCAAACCACCCAGCAGGCTGCAGACTGGCCATGTCCTTTGATTGAGTGGTGCGCTGCCATCGCTGTGGGTGGCGCAGCCGGAGAGCAGGCTTGCAGTCACCAGCACCGGTACTGCGGCCTTGGAGAAAACACTCATGGGAATTGCTCCTGTGTCACCGGCGTCTACCGGTCACACAGGAGTAAAGACCGACCGGCGGCACTTCTCAAGCCGCAGGCCGGTTGCGCTTCAGCGCTGGATACGAATCTCCACACGGCGGTTCATTGCCCGCCCTTCAGCGGTCGCATTGTCGGCTTCCGGCCGCGACTCGCCTGCGCCCTGGACCGAGACGAAGCTGGCTTGCGGCACTCCGCTGCTGACCAGGTAGTCGGTAACCGAATGGGCACGTTGCTCCGAGAGTTTCTGGTTATAGGCATCGCGGCCGACGCTGTCAGTGTGTCCGGTGACACTCAGTCTGGCAGTCGGTGCCTCGTTTTTCAGGCGGGTCGCGATGGTGTTCAGGCGTTCCTTGTCGGCTGGCGTCAACCTGGCAGAGTCGAACTCGAAGTGCACGTCGCGAATGACGATGACCTCTTCCTTGACCACGACCGCTTCTTCGACCACTGCCGGCGCAGGTGGGCAGCCATTGGCATCGACCTGAACGCCACGCGGGGTACCCGGGCATTTGTCACGGCTGTCCGGTACGCCGTCACCATCTTCGTCGCCATCGCCGTGGGCCCAGCAGTAGCCTGCCGCCAAACCGGCGCCAAGCAATGCGCCCCAGCCAGCCCAGCTCGAACTTTCTATGGCGCCCAGCCCCGCGCCGCCTACACCCCCGACGGCAGCACATATCGGCCAGTCAGTTTTTTGCAAACCTGCGCAACCAGTTAAGACGCTGGTTAGCAGAACCAGAGGTAATGCTGTGCGTACTATGCTCATTTTGTTGCGTCTCCTAGGGGGAATCGGTTTAAAACCGATGCTATGGGAGTAAAGACCGCGCAAACCGACTCCGCCAGCAATAAGCCATGATGCGGCTGTCAGCCACTATGCCTGACGGCCCGAGATCGTTAGTCTTGACGCATCTGACCGAGGATTCCCGATGATTGACGGATTTTCCCAACGAACCCCGCAGCAAGCCCTGGCGGCGCTGCTTGAACACCATTCACCGCAACGTTTATTACTGGTCGGCACGCGTTTTCCGGCGTTGGAGGCCTTTGTCCAGGCACACCCGCACGTGCAGATTGCCCAGACCGAACCGGGACCTTTACCTAAGGATCTGGCCGCTCAGCGCTTTGACCTAGCCTTGCTGGTCGATTGCCTGGAGCACCTGCCCAAGCGCGATGGCCTGCAGTTGTTGGGTGGCATCCGCAACCTCAATGCCAGCCGTTTGGCAGTGCTGGCCGACCTGAGTGCCTGCGGCTGGCAAGACACCGATTTCTTCGCCCTGGCCCTGCAAGCCAACGAAAAGTTTCAGCGTAATGACCAGGTACTGAGCCTGTTCACCTATGATCTACGTGAATACAAACAGGTCCCGGACTGGCTCAATGCCAAGTTCTGGGCCAACCCGCAAAATTTTGGCAAGTACTGGTGGTGAAACAATGAGTGTGTCGGTTTGTCCCTGCGGCAGCGGTAATCTGCTTGACGCCTGTTGCGGACACTATCACGCCGGGCATCCGGCCCCTGATGCGCAGACGTTAATGCGTTCGCGCTACAGCGCCTACGTGCTGGGGCTGATCGATTACCTGGTGAACACCACCCTGCCCGCGCAGCAGGCCGGCCTTGACCGCGCCGCGATTGCCGCCTGGAGCGCGCAAAGCACCTGGCTGGGCCTGGAAGTGGAAGGGGCCGAAGTATTCGGCGGCAAGCCCGAGCACGCTTTCGTCACCTTCACTGCCCGCTGGCACGATAATGATGGCGAACATAGCCATCGCGAGCGTTCGGCCTTTGTGCAGAATGACGGGCGTTGGTATTTCATCGACCCGACAGTCGGCCTCAAGGCCGGGCGCAACGATGCCTGCCCTTGCGCCAGCGGGCTCAAATTCAAGAAGTGCTGTGCCAGTTACCTAGGGAGCTAACGCCAATGACCCGTCTGTTGCTACTCAGCTTTCTGATACTGCAACTGACCGGGTGTGCCAGTTGGCTGGACAGTGACTACCGCGATCCCGAGGTTCGCCTGGTCAAGGTCGAAGCGGTCAAGATGCACCTGCTGGAGCAGGAGTTCGTCCTTCATATACGCGTCGATAACCCCAACGACGAACGCCTGTTCATCCGCTACCTGAGTTACACCGTGCACCTGAACGATCTGTTGCTGGTCGAGGGCGACGAAGACCTGTGGCGCAGTGTCGGCGCACACGCCCGTCGAACCTTCAAGATCCCTGTGCGCACCAACCTGTGGAAACAGGTCAAACCGCTGGCGAAAATGCTTAAAAACACCACCCTGCCCTTGCGCTATCGCCTCGATGGCGAGCTCAGCAGCGGATTATTCTTCGCCCGTGAACTGCACTTATCGCGTAGTGGTGAGATAATTCCCGGCGATCTTTTACCGGAGTAACCCGCAATGACCCAGCAACCCCATGTCCATGGCCCCGACTGCAACCACGAGCATGATCATCACGACCATGACCACGGCCATGTTCACGGTCCGCACTGCAACCACGGCCACCAGGAGCCGGTGCGCAACGCCCTGAAGGACGTCGGCCGCAACGACCCGTGCCCATGCGGCAGCAACAAGAAGTTCAAGAAGTGCCACGGGGCCTGATAGTGGCCTTTGAACAGCCTGAAAAATAAAGGCTGTGCCCCGCTTGCATGGCGTGGTCGGGCTCACTAACGTAGCGCCTTTTAGACGCCACGCCCTGCAGGAGCCCGACCATGGCCGCGCCAGCCTTCCCCCCTTTTCTCCCCCGGTTCGGCGTAGCCGCAGCGATGTTCGGCATGCTTGCCCTGGGCGGCTGCCAGATGGGCGGCTATCGCGACAGCGTGCCACCGACCAGTGGCGTACAACCCCTTAAAGGCCTGGCGCAAAACGTCTCGGTGCGACGCAATGCCCTGGGCATGCCGTTGATCGAAAGCAGCAACTTCCACGACGCACTGTTCGCGCTCGGCTATGTACATGCCGGTGACCGCATCGGGCAAATGGTCGGCATGCGCTTGCTGGCCCAGGGCCGTCTGGCCGAGATTGCCGGCCCGGATGTACTGGAAGTCGACCGACTGATGCGCGGCGCCAACCTCAAACAGACTGCCAACCAGCTCTATGCCGACTCATCTCCACGGCTCAAGCGCTTCTTTGAAGTCTATGCCCGTGGCGTCAACGCCTACCTGTTCCGTTACCGCGACCGCCTCCCGGCGCCATTGGCGCAAAGCGGCTACCGCCCGGAATACTGGAAGCCTGAAGACTCGGCACTGATCTTCTGCCTGTACAACTTCAGCCAGTCGGTCAACCTGCAGGAAGAGCTTGCCGCTTTGACCCTGGCGCAGAAAGTCGGCAGCGACAAACTGCCGTGGCTGTTGCCCAGCTACCCTGACGAACCCTTGCCCACGGCTGAAGCCGACAAGCTCAAAGGCCTGAGCCTGGGCAACGCGCTGGCCGGGCTGGCGCCGCTGAGCGCCGCCAGCGAACAGTTGGCCGCCCTTAACCTGTTGGGTGCGGCCGGTTCCAGCAACTGGGCGATTGCCCCGCAACGCAGCCGTAGCGGCAAGAGCCTGCTGGCCAGCGACACCCTGGGCGCCTGGGCAATGACGCCGGTGCAGATCCGCGCGCCTAAATACCAGGCCGCCGGCGTGACCATTGCCGGCTTGCCACTGCTGCTTTCCGGCTATAACGGCAAGCTGGCCTGGAGTGCCAGCGCGGTCATGGCCGACAACCAGGACCTGTACCTGGAACGCCTCAAACGCGAAGGCAGCCGCCTGATGTACCAGGCTGACGGTAAATGGCTGCCAGCCCTGGCGCGCAACGAAACCTTCTTCATCAAGGGCCAGCGCCCACGGCGCGAAACCCTGTACGACACCCGCCATGGCACGCTGCTCGGCCAGGCACAGAACGCCAGCCTGGGCCTGGCCCTGCAACTGCCCCAGCTCAAGGGCGACCAGAGCCTGGATGCATTCTTCAACCTGTCACGGGCGCAGAACGTCGAGCGTGCCTTCGACAACACCCGTGAAATCGGCGCCGCAGCGCTGAACTTCGTCTTCGCCGACGCCAGCAACATCGGCTGGCAAGTGAGCGGCCGCTTCCCCAACCGTCGCGAAGGCCAGGGGCTGCTGCCTTCGCCGGGCTGGGACGGGCGCTACGACTGGGATGGCTACGCCGACCCGATGCTCCACCCTTACGACCAGGACCCACCCCAGGGCTGGCTTGGCAACGCCAACCAGCGCAGCGTGCCCAAAGGTTACGGCATGCAGTTGTCCAACAGCTGGTACTACCCGGAGCGCGCCGAACGCCTGGGGCAGCTGGCCGCCAACGGCAAGCATGACAGCCGCAGCCTGATCACCATGCAAAACGACCAGACCACCCTGTTCGCCGCCAAGCTCAAGCAGATGTTCGAAGCACCCGGCATGGCGCAGCCGCTGAAACAGGCGATCGACGCCTTGCCCGGCGATCAGCGCAGCAAGGCCCGTGAAGCCTATACCCGCCTGATGGCCTTCGATGGTCGCCTGAGCACCACCTCGGCCGACGCCGCCCTGTATGAACTGTTTTTGCAGGAAAGCGCGAAACAGACCTTCCTCGATGAGCTCGGCCCGGAGACTTCGGCGACCTGGCAGGCCTTCGTCGCTAATGCGCGGTTGTCTTACTCGGCCCAGGCCGATCATTTGCTCGGCCGTGAAGACAGCCCGTTCTGGAATGACCAGCGCACCGCGCAGCAAGAGGACAAACCCGCGATCCTTGCCCGTAGCCTGGCCGCCGCGATCACGGCCGGTGAAGCGCAACTGGGCAATGACCGTCGCGCCTGGCAATGGGGCAAGCTGCACCAGTACCGCTGGCCGACACTGACCTTCCATGGTCTGGGTGATGCCGTCAGCCGTAGCCCGCAGGCCAGCGGTGGCGACCACAGCACCCTGAACCTTGCGCCCTATGCCTGGGGCAAGGATTTCAACGCCCAACTGGCGCCGTCGCTGCGCATGGTGGTGGATTTCGGCCAGATCGAACCGCTGCAACTGCAGAGCAGCAGCGGCCAGTCCGGCAACCCGGCCAGCCCGCACTTTGCCGATGGCCTGGATGCCTGGTTCAAGGGCCGTTACATGAGTTTGCCGCTGCAAGCGCAAAACTTCGACCGCGCCTACGGCAGCAAGCGTCTGACCCTGGTGCCCGGCAAGTAACCCCTCGCGCCTCGCAGCCGGTGCAATGCCGGCTGCGCTGATCCACATCAACTGTACCCGCCTGCAAATCCTCTACAACAACACTGGGACGAACCTCGTTCCCAGTGCTGCCTGATGAATCATAAAAAACGATTGCACACCTGCGCCCAAGGGACCACCCAGGCCAGGTGCCTAAAGGAATATGCAATGGCTTCCGTACTTTCACGCCTGGCCCTGTGCGCCACGACGTTGCTGCTGATACCCGCCCTTCACGCCAGTGAGCCAGACATGGCAGCGGCTGAAACCACCGACAAGTCCCTGCTCGAACGTGGCCGCTACGTTGCCCAGCTCGGTGACTGCATCGCTTGCCACACCGCCCCGCAAGGTCCGCTGATGGCCGGTGGACTGCAACTGAAGACGCCCATGGGCACGATCTACTCAAGCAACATCACCCCGGACCCGGACACCGGTATCGGGCGTTACAGCTTTGAGCAGTTCGACAAGGCCATGCGCGAAGGGGTGAGCGCCGACGGTACCCAGCTGTATCCCGCCATGCCCTACCCGTCCTACGCCAAAATCAGCGAAGAGGACATGCAGGCGCTGTACGCCTACCTGATGCAAGAAGTGCAGCCGATCAGCCAGTCCAACCAGGCCGCCGACATGAGCTGGCCGTTCAACATGCGCTGGGGGCTGGCATTCTGGAACTGGGCGTTTGTCGATAACACACCATTCGAGCCCGACCCGCAGCGCGATCCGCTGATCAATCGCGGCGCCTATCTGGTGCAGGGCCTGGGCCATTGTGGCGCCTGCCATACCCCGCGTGGCGTGGCTTTTCAGGAAAAGGCCATGAGTGACGCCGGCAGTAGCGGCAAGCACTTCCTCGCTGGCGAAACCGTCGAGCACTGGCGCGCCCTGAGTCTGCGCAATCTGTGGACGGTGCCCGACACCGTGCAACTGCTCAAAACCGGGCAGAACCGCTTCGCCACGGTGTCCGGAAACATGGCGGATGTGATTCACCACAGCACCCAGCACTTCAGCGATAGTGATCTGACCGCCATCGCCAGCTACCTCAAGTCGCTGCCACCGGGCGAAAACGACCTGCCCATGCCCACCGTTGCCCTGCCTGCGCCCACGCCACCGGCCGATCTGTTCAGCAGTCGTGGTGGCCTGGGTTACACCCAGTTCTGCAGCGACTGCCACCGCACCGACGGTGGCGGCGTGCCTGGCATGTTCCCGCCCTTGGCCGGCAACCCGAGCATCGCCTCCAGCGACCCGACCTCGCTGCTGCACATTACCCTGACCGGCTGGGAGACCGCGCAGACCGCGACCCATTCACGGGTTTACACCATGCCCGGATTCGCCCGCCTGTCGGATCAGGAAATCGCCGAGATCCTCAGTTTCGTGCGCAGTCGCTGGGGCAACGACAGTTCCGCAATCACTCCGGCACAGGTGAAAAAACTGCGCGGCCAACTCAATCCGCAAACCACTGATTCGACCGCCTTTGAGACGCCGCGCCTGGCCGACCTGCTCGCCGCCGCCAATGCCGACCAGGTTATCCGTGGCATGCGCCTGCACCTGCAGACCAAGGAACTGCTGCCCGACAACGTCGGTAATGCACTCAACTGCACCAGCTGTCACCTCAACGCCGGCACCGTGGCCGATGGTTCGCCCTTTGTTGGCGTATCGGCGTTTTTCCCCGGTTACGCGCCGCGCGCCGGCAAGGTGATTACCCTGGAAGAGCGTATCAACGGCTGCTTCCGCCGCTCCATGAACGGCAAGCCGATTGCACCGCAGTCAGCTGATATGCAGGCCATGGTCGCCTACTTCGAATGGATGAAAAACAACACCCAGCCCGGCGACAAAGTGGCCGGCCGGGGGGTCGGCAAGATCGATCCGGCGATCAAGCCCGACCTTGGCAATGGCCAGCAGGTCTACGCCAAACAGTGCGCGGTGTGTCACGGCGCCGATGGCGAAGGCTTGGCGCGTGCGGATGGCAGTCTGGTGTTTCCACCACTGTGGGGCGAGCAGTCCTTCAACATCGGCGCTGGCATGGCACGTACCTACACGGCTGCCGCATTCGTCAAACGCAACATGCCGATCGGCTTTCATGAACGCTTTCCACTGGGCCAGGGCGGCCTGAGTGACCAGGAAGCGGTGGATGTTGCCGCCTGGTTCTCGCAGCAGCCGCGACCGGACTTCCCGGACAAGGTCAAGGACTGGCCCAACGGCGGCAAACCGGTGGATGCACGCTACTGACATCGAGGAGCAAGCCCGCGGCTCCGACATGGTGTGAAAATTGCTGTCATTGTGATGTCAGGCACTGACCGGTAACGGCCCGGTGCCACCCCTCCAGGTTACAAATCCAGGGACACACAATGAAAAAAGCATGGCTGACGTTTTCTGCACTTGCACTGTGTCTGGCTGCGGGCAATGCCCTGGCCAAGGAATACAAGGAGCTGCGCTTCGGCGTCGATCCCTCGTATGCCCCGTTTGAATCCAAGGCTGCCGACGGCAGCCTGGTGGGCTTCGACATCGACCTGGGCAACGCCATCTGCGCCGAGCTCAAGGTCAAATGCAAATGGGTCGAGAGCGATTTCGACGGCATGATCCCGGGCCTCAAGGCCAACAAGTTCGACGGCGTGATCTCGTCCATGACGGTAACGCCAGCGCGCGAGAAGGTCATCGACTTCTCCAGCGAGCTGTTCTCCGGCCCGACTTCGCTGGTGTTCAAAAAAGGCTCAGGAATGAGCGCCGATCCGGCTTCGCTCAAGGGCAAGACCGTCGGCTATGAGCAAGGCACCATCCAGGAGGCCTACGCCAAGGCCGTGCTGGACAAGGCCGGGGTCAAGACCCAGGCCTACCAGAACCAGGACCAGGTGTATGCCGACCTGACCTCCGGCCGCCTCGATGCTTCGATCCAGGACATGCTCCAGGCTGAACTGGGCTTTCTCAAGTCGCCTCAAGGTGCAGACTATGAGGTCAGCGCACCGGTAGAAAGCGAATTGCTACCGTCGAAGACTGCAGTGGGTATCAAAAAAGGTAACAAAGAGCTCCAGGACCTGATCAACAAAGGTATCAAAGCGTTACACGATGACGGCACCTATACCCAGATCCAGAAAAAACACTTCGGTGATCTGAACCTCTATAGCGGCAAGTGAAGGGTAGGAGCGAGCTGGATTAACTGTGGGAGCCAGCCTTGCTGGCGATGCCCGGCGCAGCCGGGCCAGGGCCGCTACGCGCCCCATCGCCGGCAAGGCCGGCTCCCACAAATAAGCAGTTAGACAGTTGCTCCCACACCTCCTGGCATAGGTTGCTTACATGTTCGAAGACCTGTTGCAGTCTCTGGGACTCTCGGCCTTCAGCCTGAAGGGCTTCGGCCCTTTGTTGCTGCAGGGCACCTGGATGACCATCAAATTATCCTTCATGTCGCTGCTGGTCAGTGTTGGCCTGGGCCTGCTCGGCGCCAGCGCCAAGCTCTCGCCGGTGCGCCCGTTGCGTCTGATCGCCCAGGCCTACACCACGCTGATTCGCGGCGTGCCCGACCTGGTGCTGATGCTGCTGATTTTCTACAGCCTGCAAACCTGGCTGACGACGCTCACCGACTATATGGAATGGGAATACATCGAGATCGACCCGTTCGCGGCGGGCGTGATTACCCTGGGTTTCATCTACGGCGCCTACTTCACCGAGACCTTCCGCGGTGCGATCCTCGCCGTACCCCGTGGCCAGGTCGAGGCCGCCACCGCCTATGGCCTCAAGCGCATGCAGCGCTTTCGCTTCGTGGTCTTCCCGCAGATGATGCGCTACGCCCTGCCCGGCATCGGCAACAACTGGATGGTCATGCTCAAGGCCACTGCCCTGGTCTCGATCATCGGCCTGGCCGATCTGGTCAAGGCCGCCCAGGATGCCGGCAAGAGCAGCTATCAGCTGTTCTACTTCCTGATGGTCGCCGCCTTTATCTACCTGCTCATCACCAGCGCCTCGAACGTTGTTCTGCGCTGGCTGGAACGCCGTTATAACGTCGGCACCCGGGAGGCCATCCGATGATCGAATTGCTGCAGGAATACTGGCGCGCGTTTCTCTATACCGATGGCACGCACATCACCGGCCTGGCCATGACCATGTGGCTGCTGACCGCCGCACTGGCGATCGGCTTCGTGGTCTCGATACCGTTGTCCATCGCCCGCGTCTCACCGCGTTTCTGGATCCGCTGGCCGGTGCAGTTCTACACCTACCTGTTCCGCGGCACACCGCTGTATATCCAGCTGTTGATCTGCTACACCGGGATCTACAGCCTGGCCGCGGTGCGCGCGCAACCGCTGCTCGACAGTTTCTTTCGTGACGCGATGAACTGCACCATCCTGGCGTTTGCCCTGAACACCTGTGCCTACACCACGGAGATCTTCGCCGGCGCGATCCGCAGCATGAACCATGGCGAGGTGGAGGCGGCCAAGGCTTATGGCCTGCGCGGCTGGAAACTTTATGCTTATATCATCATGCCGTCGGCGCTGCGCCGCTCGTTGCCCTACTACAGCAACGAAGTGATCCTGATGCTGCACTCCACCACGGTTGCCTTCACCGCCACCGTGCCGGATGTGCTCAAGGTCGCCCGCGACGCCAACTCGGCCACGTTTCTGACCTTCCAGTCGTTCGGTATCGCCGCACTGATCTACCTGTGCGTGACCTTTGCGCTGGTGGGACTGTTCCGCCTCGCCGAACGGCGCTGGCTGGCTTTTCTAGGACCGACTCACTAGGACTGATATGCACCACTCGACCCACGACATTCTGGCCCCGGTTCCAGGGATCGCCCGCCAGATTCACAGCTTCCATTTCGGCCCGCGGGGCGCCGGCAAAATCTACATCCAGGCCTCGCTGCACGCCGACGAACTGCCCGGCATGCTGGTGGCCTGGCACCTCAAGCAACGCCTGGGCGAACTCGAAGCCCAGGGCTTGCTGCGCCGCGAGATCGTGCTGGCGCCGATCGCCAATCCGGTCGGCCTGGAACAGGTACTGATGGATATGCCGCTGGGCCGCTTCGAGCTGCAGAGCGGTGAAAATTTCAATCGCAACTTCGTCGACCTGAGCGACAAGATCGGCGATCAGATCGAAGCACACCTGAGCCAGGATCCGGCGCACAACGTTGCCTTGATCCGCGAGTGCCTGCGCCGCGCCCTGGATGACCACCCGGCATCCACACCGCTGCAGTCGCAACGCCTGACCCTGCAGCGACTGGCCTGCGATGCCGAGATGGTACTGGACCTGCATTGCGACTTCGAAGCCGTCGCCCACCTGTACACCACCCCCGAGGCCTGGCCGCAGGTCGAGCCCCTGTCGCGCTACCTCGGTGCCCAGGCCAGCCTGCTGGCCACCGATTCGGGCGGGCAGTCCTTCGACGAGTGCTTCACCCTGGTCTGGTGGCAGCTGCAGCAGCGTTTCGGCAAACAATTCCCGATCCCGCAAGGCAGTTTCTCGGTCACCGTCGAGTTGCGCGGCCAGGGCGATGTCAGCCACCCGCTGGCCGAACAGGATTGCGCGGCGATTCTCGATTATCTGACGCACTACGGCGCCATCGAAGGCCAGGCGAGCCCCCTTCCGTCACTGACGTATCCGGCAACCCCGTTGGCGGGTGTGGAGCCTGTTGCCACGCCGTTGGGCGGCTTGCTGGTATTCCACGTCAAGCCGGGCCAGTACCTGGAGGCTGACCAGTTGATCGCCGAAGTCATCGACCCGCTCAGCGACCGGGTGACAGCGGTACGCAACGTCCAGCCCGGGCTCATGTATGCCCGCTCGCTACGGCGCATGGCGACTGCCGGCATGGTCATTGCGCACGTCGCCGGCCGCCAGCCCTACCGCAGCGGCTACCTGTTATCGCCTTGAGTAATAGTCACCTTTGAGAGCCTGCGCATGTACAAACTGACCATCGAAGACCTGCACAAGCGCTACGGCGAACACCATGTACTCAAAGGTGTCTCGCTCAAGGCGAAAACAGGCGACGTGATTTGCCTGATCGGCGCCAGCGGCTCGGGCAAAAGTACCTTCCTGCGCTGTATCAACTTTCTCGAACAACCCAACGAGGGCAGCATGACCCTCGATGGCAAGCCGGTACACATGACCCACGACCACCTCGGTCTGCGGGTCAGCGACCCGGATGAGCTGCAGCGTCTGCGCACGCGCCTGGCCATGGTCTTCCAGCACTTCAACCTGTGGAGCCACCTGAGTGTGCTGGACAACATCAGCCTGGCGCCACGACGGGTGCTGGGGGTCAGCAAGCAGGAAGCCGAAGCTCGCGCCCGGCGTTACCTGGACAAGGTCGGCCTGGCTGCCCGCGTGGCCGAGCAGTACCCGGCGTTTCTTTCCGGGGGGCAGCAACAGCGCGTGGCGATTGCCCGGGCGCTGGCCATGGAGCCGGAAGTCATGCTCTTCGATGAGCCAACCTCGGCGCTCGACCCGGAGCTGGTCGGTGAGGTGCTGCGGGTGATCCAGGGCCTGGCCGAAGAAGGCCGGACCATGATCATGGTGACCCACGAAATGGCCTTTGCGCGCAAAGTGGCAACCCAGGTCATGTACCTGCATCAGGGCCTGGTCGAAGAGCAGGGGCCGCCCGCCGAGGTACTCGGAAGTCCGAAAAGCGAACGCCTGCGCCAGTTCTTGAGCGGTAACCTGAAGTAAGCCTCAGGCGACGGGCGCAGGGGGTGGTTCATCCGGCAGGGTCGGCTCACCCGGCTCCATGGGCGGGGTTTCACCCGGTTGCGGGCTGTCAGGGGTATCCGGGTCAGGTTGCCCGGGTACACCACCGGCCTGGGTGATGTGCGGGTGCGGGTGGGCCAGCAGCGACCAAGCCATCACTCCTACATGATTGGGCTGTAAAACAGCCAGCTTGGCACTGATGGTCGGGTCTAGTTTCATGGACGGCTCCTTGGCAAAGTCCGCCAGACCTGTGCCTGGCGAAACAGTTCATCTCTTTGGAGTCCGCCAGGCGCAGGGAATTCCCGCGTTTTGTCGGATCAGGTGCGTGGCAGGGTGACGCCGCGCTGGCCCTGATACTTGCCGCCACGGTCCTTGTACGAGACTTCGCACTCTTCATCGGATTCAAGGAAAAGCATCTGCGCCACGCCTTCATTGGCGTAGATTTTCGCCGGCAACGTGGTGGTGTTGGAGAACTCCAGGGTCACATGGCCTTCCCACTCAGGTTCCAGCGGTGTGACGTTGACGATGATGCCGCAACGGGCGTAGGTGCTTTTACCCAGGCAGATGGTCAGGACGTTGCGCGGAATCCGGAAGTACTCCACGGTGCGGGCCAGAGCAAAGGAGTTCGGCGGGATGATGCAAACGTCGCTTTTGACGTCGACAAAACTGCCGGCATCGAAGTTTTTCGGATCGACGGTCGCCGAATTGATGTTGGTAAACACCTTGAACTCGTCGGCGCAGCGTACGTCGTAGCCGTAGCTGGAGACACCGAAGGAGATCAGCCGGTTGTCGCTCTCACCGCGCACCTGGCGCTCGACGAACGGCTCGATCATGCCGTGTTCCTGCGCCATGCGGCGAATCCACTTGTCCGATTTGATGCTCATGGCGGGTGTCCTGAAGTAACGAGGTGAAGAAATTCTGTGGCGCATCTTACCGGGCCCGGCGCCCGGTTCAAAGTTCCATGCAACGTCAGGCGTCGAATCCCCGTGTAGCGGGGCCTTGAGGGAGGCTTGCAGCACCGTCAGTCATGATTTGCGCGAAAGCTGAACAAGACCATTGGCACGTTCTGGAAAAAGGGTTATGGTGACGTCACTGTGCTGCACGTGTCACTGAGAATATCTACCTGATGCAAGATTTCGATCAACCCATCTTCATGAATTTTCTGCCTCTTTGCACTCAGTCTCGGCCAGGGCGTTTCCTGAGTCGTAGTTAACTTTGTCCAAGGAGACAGACCATGTCCAATCGCCAAACCGGTACCGTTAAGTGGTTCAACGATGAAAAAGGCTTCGGCTTCATCACCCCACAATCCGGTGACGACCTGTTCGTACACTTCAAAGCCATCAAGGCTGACGGCTTCAAGAGCCTGAAAGAAGGCCAAGCGGTCTCTTTCATCGCTACCCGCGGTCAGAAAGGCATGCAGGCTGAAGAAGTAGAAGTTATCTAACTTCCGCTTTACAGCTTGAAAAAAGCCCCGCCCTTAACAGGCGGGGCTTTTTTTATGCCTGCGATTTCAACCCAGGGCTGCTTCGCAGCCCATCGCCGGCAAAGCCGGCTCCCACAGGATTTTTGTAGCCAGATCCTGTGGGAGCCGGCCTTGCCGGCGATCAAGGCCTCATCAATCTTCGCTGATGGTGATATTCGGCATCGCCGGCGCTGCGGCCTCCTGCAGCACGATCCGCGCACCCACCTGACGGGCCAGCTCCTGGTAGACCATGGCAATCTGGCTCTCCGGCTCGGCAATCGCCGTCGGCTTGCCACTGTCGGCCTGCTCGCGAATCAACATCGACAGCGGCAGCGAGGCCAGCAGCTCGACACCGTACTGGCTGGCCAGCTTCTCACCGCCGCCCTCGCCAAACAGATGCTCGGCATGGCCGCAGTTGGAACAGATATGCACGGCCATGTTCTCGACCACGCCCAACACCGGAATATTGACCTTGCGGAACATTTCCACGCCTTTCTTGGCGTCGATCAGGGCCAGGTCTTGCGGCGTGGTGACAATCACCGAACCTGCCACCGGGACTTTCTGCGCCAGGGTCAGCTGGATATCGCCAGTGCCTGGCGGCATGTCGATCACCAGGTAGTCGAGATTGTCCCAGGCAGTCTGGGTCACCAGCTGCAGCAACGCCCCGGAAACCATCGGCCCGCGCCAGACCATCGGCGTGTTGTCGTCGGTCAGAAAGGCCATGGACATGACTTCGACACCGTGCGCCTTGAGCGGCACAAACCACTTCTGCTCGCGGATCTGCGGACGGGTGCGCTCAGGGATACCGAACATCACGCCCTGGCTCGGACCATAGATGTCGGCATCGAGAATCCCCACCCGCGCGCCTTCACGGGCCAGGGCCAGGGCCAGGTTGGCGGCAGTTGTCGACTTGCCCACGCCACCCTTGCCCGAGGCCACGGCAATGATGTTCTTGACGTTGGCCAGGCCCGGGATCTGCGCCTGGGACTTGTGCGCGGTGATCACACAGTTGATTTCGACCTGGGCCGAGGCGACCCCGTCGATCCCTTC
Source organism: Pseudomonas putida (assembly GCF_028682475.1). Lineage (GTDB taxonomy): Bacteria > Pseudomonadota > Gammaproteobacteria > Pseudomonadales > Pseudomonadaceae > Aquipseudomonas > Aquipseudomonas putida_AG. The sequence continues at coordinate 69,673 of NZ_JANHLE010000014.1, read as the reverse complement.
GATAGCGGTTTGCAGGACCTGGGCCCAGCCATTCTTGAACAGGCCGGCGGCGTACCCCAGCTGCAGCTGGACACTGACCCGGTCGCCCTGGATATCGATGGCCTGGACACAACCGGCGCTGACCGGGTCCTGGTTCAGGTAAGGGTCGGTGTACTGGCGAAGAACGGCTTCGACGGCTGCGCGAGTGACGGCACTCATGGAGACTCCCGTTAAAAAGACTGAGTAAAACAGACCACTATGCTAACCCGCGAAACATCCACAGACGTCCATGGGGTGAAATAAATTTCCCGGCGTTTTATAGTGGCCGATCACCGTTTCATCTCAAGTAGCCGAAAAAAGTAGCCGAGCCCCCATGTCCGAGCCACGTCAGATTCTCGTCACCAGCGCCCTGCCCTATGCCAATGGTTCCATTCACCTTGGCCATATGCTCGAGTACATCCAGACAGACATGTGGGTGCGCTACCAGAAACATCGCGGCAACCAATGCGTGTATGTCTGCGCCGACGACGCCCACGGTTCGGCCATCATGCTGCGCGCCGAAAAGGAAGGCATCACCCCCGAGCAACTGATCGCTGCCGTCCAGGCCGAGCACGCCGGGGACTTTGCCGACTTCCTGGTCGATTTCGACAACTTCCACTCGACCCACGCCGAAGAAAACCGCGAGCTGTCGAGCCAGATCTACCTCAAGCTGCGTGACGCCGGGCACATTGCCACCCGCTCGATCACCCAGTACTTCGACCCGGACAAGAAAATGTTCCTGGCCGACCGCTTCATCAAGGGCACCTGCCCCAAGTGCGCCGCCGAAGACCAGTACGGCGACAACTGTGAAAAATGCGGCGCCACCTATGCCCCGACCGAGCTGAAGAACCCCAAGTCGGCGATTTCCGGCGCCACGCCGGTGCTCAAGGACTCCCAGCACTTCTTCTTCAAGCTCCCCGACTTCCAGGCCATGCTCCAGCAGTGGACCCGTAGCGGCACCCTGCAGGACGCCGTGGCCAACAAGATCGCCGAGTGGCTGGATGCCGGCCTGCAGGAATGGGACATCTCCCGCGACGCGCCGTATTTCGGTTTCGAAATCCCGGACGAGCCGGGCAAGTACTTCTATGTCTGGCTGGACGCGCCGATCGGCTACATGGCCAGCTTCAAGAACCTCTGCGCCCGTCGTCCCGAGCTGGACTTCGATGCGTTCTGGAACAAGGACTCCAAGGCCGAGTTGTACCACTTCATCGGCAAGGACATCGTCAACTTCCACGCCCTGTTCTGGCCTGCCATGCTCGAAGGCGCCGGCTACCGCAAGCCGACCGGCATCAACGTGCACGGCTACCTGACCGTCAACGGTTCGAAGATGTCCAAGTCGCGCGGCACCTTTATCAAGGCCCGCACCTACCTGGATCACCTGGCGCCGGAATACCTGCGTTACTACTACGCCTCCAAACTCAGCCGTGGCGTCGATGACCTCGACCTGAACCTGGAAGACTTCGTGCAGAAGGTCAACTCCGACCTGGTCGGCAAAGTGGTCAACATTGCCAGCCGTTGCGCCGGCTTCATTCAAAAGGGCAACGACGGGGTGATGGTTGCCGGCGACGCCGCACCAGAGCTGACCGAAGCTTTCCTGGCCGCTGCGCCTAGCATCGCCGAGGCCTATGAAGCACGCGACTTCGCCCGCGCCATGCGTGAAATCATGGCCCTGGCCGACCGCGCCAACGCCTGGATCGCCGACAAGGCCCCGTGGTCCCTGGCCAAGCAGGAAGGCAAGCAGGACGAAGTCCAGGCGATCTGCGCCCAGGGCATCAACCTGTTCCGCCAGTTGGTGATCTTCCTCAAGCCGGTACTGCCTTTGCTGGCTGCCGACGCCGAGGCGTTCCTCAATGTCGCCCCGCTGACCTGGAACGACCATCAGACGCGCCTGAGCAATCACCAGCTGAACCCGTTCAAGGCACTGATGAGCCGTATCGACCCGGTCAAAGTCGAAGCCATGACCGCCGCCAGCAAGGAAGACCTGGCCGCCAGCCAGACCTCCGTGGTGACTGGCAATGGCGAGCTGAGCAAAGACCCGCTGTCGCCCGAGATCGAGTTCGACACCTTTGCTGCCGTCGACCTGCGCGTCGCCCTGATCCTCAAGGCCGAAGCGGTTGAAGGCGCCGACAAGCTGCTGCGCCTGACCCTGGACATCGGTGACGAGCAGCGCAACGTGTTCTCCGGCATCAAGTCGGCGTACCCGGACCCGGCCAAGCTCGAAGGTCGCCTGACCATGATGATCGCCAACCTCAAGCCGCGCAAAATGCGCTTCGGCATCTCCGAAGGCATGGTCATGGCCGCGGGCCCCGGCGGTGAAGAAATCTACCTGCTCAGCCCTGACAGCGGCGCCAAGCCCGGTCAGCGCATCAAGTAAGGCCTGACGCCCCGGACGATTGCGTCCGGGGCGTTCTCATCCTCGCGTCATTGCCGGATAATGGCGAACAGCCCTGGCAATGTGCACCCCCATGAGCGAATTCATCCTGGCCCTGATCAGCGCCGCGCTGGTCAACAACCTGGTCCTGCATCAAGGGCTGGCCATCGACCCGGCCTTGCAGCCTTCGGCTGGCCACGACCGCCGTCGCCTGCACGCCCTGGGGCTGGCAACGCTGGCGTTACTGGTGCTGGCCGCTACGCTGGGGCAGCTGCTGTATCACTACCTTCTGCACCCCTTGCAGCTTGACTATCTACGCCTGTTCGTCCTGTTACCCCTGTGCGCACTGCTGATCGAACCGCTGCTCGGCGTCTTGTCCCGGGCATTGCCAAGCCTGCCCTTCGACGGGCTGATGCCGTTACTGCTGGGCAATGTGGCACTGCTAGGCTTGAGCCTGCAGATCATTGAAGGTGCCTACGGCATACTGCAAACCCTGGCCTGGAGCCTGGGCGGTGGTCTGGGATTCTGGCTGGCATTGAGCCTGTTCGCCGATCTGCGCCAACGCAGTGACAACGAGGCGATGCCCGAGAGTTTTCGCGGCCTGCCTGCAGAGCTGATCGGCGCGGGGGTGATGGCCTTGGCGTTTCTCGGCTTCAACGGATTATTTACATCATGAGTCTGATTCAACGCATCGACGCCCTGCTGCCGCAGACCCAATGCGGCAAATGCGGTCACCCTGGCTGCAAGCCCTATGCAGAGGGCCTGGCCAAGGGCGAAGCGATCAATAAATGCCCACCAGGCGGCGACGAAACCATTGCCGCCCTGGCCAATCTCCTGCACGTGCCGATCATCGCCCTGGACCCTGAGCGTGGCAGCGCACCACCCCAGGTCGCCTTTATCCGCGAGGCCGAGTGCATTGGCTGCACCAAATGCATCCAGGCCTGCCCGGTGGATGCCATTGTCGGTGCGGCCAAATTGATGCACACCGTGATCAGTGCTGAATGCACGGGCTGCGACCTGTGCGTGGCGCCCTGCCCGGTTGACTGCATCGACCTGCTGCCCCTAAACGCAACCAGCAAGATCATCCCGATTGTCGGCGGCATGGCCCAGGACCCCGAGGCCCTGACCGCCCGCAGCGCCAAACGCAATCATGCCCGCCGTCGCTTTGAACTGCGCAACAGCCGCCTGCAGCGCGAAGAGGCGCGCAAACAAGCCGAACGTGCTGCCCGCAATCAACGCAGCGCCCCCAGCAACACCCCGGAGCAAGCCGCAACCAGCGATGACCCGATCAAAGCGGCCATCGAACGGGTCAAGGCACAGAAAGCCGCCGCAGCCGATGCCGCCCTGAAAAAAGCCAAGATTGCCGCCGCCATGAGCCGGGCACAGCTGAACAAAGCCAGAAGCGCCTTCGGCGAGACACCGAACGCGGCTCAACTGGCGCAGCTGGCCGAGCTGGAGCAAGAGGCCGAACAGGCCCAGGCGCAACTGCTGGCCTTGCAACCGGCCACCGCCCATGCCGGCCGCTGACAACAGCGAGCGCCTGCGCAGCACCATGTTGCTGGTGCTGCTGGCGTGCCTGCCCGGGGTACTGACGTTGCTCTGGCAGCATGGCTGGGGAATGCTGTTCAATCTGTTGTTGTGCGCAGGCTCAGCCCTGGCGAGCGAAGCGTTGCTGCTCAAGCTGCAACAACGCCCGGTCCGGCCTCCACTCAATGACGGCAGTGCGCTGGTCAGCGCAACCCTGCTTGCCGCTGCCTTGCCGGCCTACGCCCCCTGGTGGGTACCGGTTATCGCCACGGTCAGTGCCATCGCCCTTGGCAAACAACTGTACGGCGGCGTCGGCAAGAACCCGTTCAACCCGGCCATGCTCGGCTATGCCGTAGTCTTGCTGGCCTTTCCACTACAGATGACCCAGTGGCCCGGCGCGCACTTGCTGGATCTGGGGAGCAGCCTGCAGCAGGTGTTTGGCTTCAGTGCCAATGAGCAACCCGATGCCTGGGCCCAGGCCACCGTTCTGGATGGCCTGCGCAACAACCGCAGCCTGACCCTCGACGAGTTGTTCGCCAGTCATCCAGGCTTTGGTCATTTCGGCGGTGCTGGCAGCGAAACGGTCAACCTGGCCTTCCTGCTGGGCGGCTTGCTGCTGTTGCAACGCAAAGTGTTCAGCTGGCATGCCCCGGTTGGCTTGCTGGCGAGCCTGTTCGTGATCAGCCTGCTGTGCTGGAACGGCTCAGGGTCCGACTCCAACGGCTCACCACTCCTGCATTTGTTCAGCGGCTCGACCATGCTGGCAGCCTTCTTTATCGCCACAGAACCGGTATCCGGCCCCAAATCACCGCAGGCACGCCTGCTGTTTGGCATCGGCATGGGCTTGTTGATCTACCTGATCCGCACATGGGGCAACTACCCCGATGGCACCGCGTTTGCCGTGTTACTGATGAACCTGTGTGTACCGGCCCTGGAGCGCTGGGCCGAACGTCGTCAAGCGGTGTCGTCATGAACCGCTCGTCGATCCGCAGCGCCATGCTGCTGTTGCTCATAGCCTTGTTGAGTCTGGGCAGCAGCATGATCTGGCAGCACTTCAGCGCCCGGGATATCGCCTTGGCCGAGCAGAAACTCAAGGCGCAGACCTGGCTCAGTGTCCTGCCAGAAAAGAGCTATGACAACCAGCCATTGCAGACACCCCTGGAATTAAACGCCCCCACCCTCGCCCACAGCCGGCTGCTGGCAGGCTATCGTGCCACCCTTGCCGGTCGTCCCAGCGCGGTGGTGCTGCACAGTCAGGCCCAGGGTTACGCAGGCCAGATCGAGCTGCTGATCGCTATCGACACGCACGGCCGCCTGATTGCCAGCAAGGTTCTACGCCAACAGGAAACACCTGGCCTGGGGGCCAAGCTGGTAGAACCGGACAACCATTGGCTACAGGGCTTCAACGGTAGCAGCCGCCAGACAACACCTGATGCAGCCTGGGCTCTCAAGCGTGACAGCGGCCAGTTCGATCAACTGGCGGGCGCCACGGTGACTTCGCGGGCCGTGATCCATGCTGTGCATGACGCCCTGCGCTACTTCGACGAGCATCGTCAGCGCCTACTTGAGGCAGGCAGTGATGAGTAGACAATGGCTGGCCGCCGTGAGCCTGGCCCCTTTGCTGGGTATGACCCAGACGCTGCTCAATGCGTGCGCCATCGCTGCCTTCAGCGTCTTGCTGATTGCCCTGCATCACCTGGCAATGGGTCCATTGCGCCGCTGGCTCGGGGCCCGCGGCAGAATGCTCGCCAGTGTGCTGCTGGCCGCAGCGCTGGTCACCTGCCTGGAGTTGAGTCTGCTCGCCTGGGCCCTGCCCCTGCATCAAGCGTTGAGCCCCTACCCGGCGTTGATCGCCGTACAATGCGTGGTATTCGAGTACGCTCAAGGCGAAAACCGGCGCTGGCGCGACATCGTCCAGCTGCTGTGCGCCTTCGCCACCCTGTGTATCGCCTTGGGGCTTTGCCGCGAGTTGTTGGCGGGATGGGCGGGACTGCGTCTGGCTGCCCTGCTGCCTGGGGCATTTTTTCTGTTGGGCCTGTTGCTGGCCCTGTACAACCGGGTTTGCCTGCGGCGAGCCCCCTCACGTCGTCAAGGAAAGCGTTGACCCCATGAATGCCGCCAAACGCCTGGAGATATTTCGCAGGCTGCACGAAGACAATCCCGAGCCCAAGACAGAACTGGCTTACACCTCCCCCTTCGAGTTGCTGATTTCGGTCATTCTTTCGGCCCAGGCCACCGATGTCAGCGTGAACAAGGCGACTGCAAAGTTGTACCCGGTCGCCAATACCCCCGAAGCCATCTATGCCCTTGGCGTCGAGGGGCTGTCGCAGTACATCAAGACCATTGGCCTGTACAACAGTAAAGCGCGCAACGTGATCGAAACCTGCCGTTTGCTGATCGAACAGCATGGCAGCCAGGTACCGGAAACTCGCGAGGCGCTTGAAGCATTGCCTGGGGTGGGTCGCAAGACCGCCAACGTGGTCCTCAACACCGCATTCCGGCAGCTGGCAATGGCGGTGGACACGCATATTTTCAGGGTCAGCAACCGCACCGGGATTGCTCCGGGCAAGACCGTGCTTGAAGTTGAGAAGGCATTGATGAAGTTCGTGCCCAAGGCTTACCTGCTCGATGCCCACCACTGGCTGATCCTGCACGGGCGCTATGTGTGCCTGGCGCGTAAACCCCGTTGTGGAAGTTGCCGGATCGAAGACCTGTGCGAATACAAGCAGAAAACCTCAGACGATTGAGCAGATAGTGAAAACTGCGCCAGACCGATTGAAAAAATCTTTTGTACCGGCTCGAAAATTCTCGCTATAAGGTGCGCCAATGGCCCTCTTGGCTTGGAGTGACTTATGAGCACCGATAAAGAAGACCTGGTTGTTGATGACGACATCGCCACTGAGGATGCAGAGGAAGATGTTCCGGCTGAAGTGGCAAAGACCAACTTGAGCAAGCGCCGTACCATCGATAACCTGCTGGAAGAACGTCGCCTGCAGAAACAACTGGCCGATTACGACTTCGACCTCTGACGCCTCGACTGCGCAAGCCAGGTAGCCCTTGGCTGCAGAGCACCGGCGTCACCATCAAAGCCTCCCGAGTGGAGGCTTTGTTGCTTCTGGTGATATCAAGCCAGGCCGTTGCGCTGGGCCAGTTCGATCAAATCAACCAATGACCGGGCGTTGAGCTTGAGTAGCAGTCGGGTCTTGTAAGTACTGACGGTCTTGTTGCTCAGAAACATACCGTCGGCAATTTCCTTGTTGGTCCTGCCGCGCGCCAGTTGCTGCAGGACCATCATCTCCCGCCCCGACAGACGCTCGACCATGTCGGCCTCGCTGGCCCCGCCCAGGTTGCTACGCACCGAATGCAGTGCTTGATTGGGGAAGTAACTGTAGCCGGACAGCACAGCCTTGATTGCACTGAGCAGTTCCGTGAGATCCTGCTGCTTGCACACATAGCCAGCGGCACCTGCCTGCATGCAACGCATCGAAAAGTGCCCGGGTGCCTGGGAGGTCAGCACCAGCACCTTGGCAACCGGACAGGTGGTCGTAAGCCGGGCAATAACTTCAAGGCCATCGAGCTTGGGGATGCCGATGTCCAGAATGACGATATCCGGATCATGCTCTCGTGCCAGTTGTAACGCGTCCACGCCATTGTCCGTCTCTGCGATGACTTCATAGCCATGCCGCTCCATCAGCATACGTACAGCCAGGCGGATGACCGGGTGATCATCCACGATCAGCACTTTATTCATGGGCAGATCCAATTGTTCGCTGTTCGATTTTTTTTGAGTCCGCACAATAGCCCAGTTACGCGACATAGTGTATTGCGGCACCCGCAAGCAAAAGCACACTAAGATAAAGCCTACACACATAGAGGATTGGTCCTACAAAAGACCTTAACCTGCCCATTCTCACACTTCTACCAGTGCCTTCGAACGAAACAGCGTTAACCTCTTAAACTAAAAGTAGCACCAGAGCACACAAACAGCCCAACCGGCAGGACCTTAATACTTGAAGGAAAAGTCCTATAATCCTGATATATATTTACCGACACCGATAAATTTCGATAAAACATGACAGGTAACAGGTTCCCCGTTCAGAAATCCCGCCCAGTGCCACTCCTGCGTGCTATCCAGACTAATAGCCACTCGACTGGGTGATAGCGAACGTGAGGACACGGCGATGAGCAACGCAGAGCCGAAAAGCCCATTGACCATCATTGCTATATTCGCCGGAATTATCGAAGCCTCGGCACTGGCCTCATTGCCTTTTCTAAGTGAGGACAGCCAGACTACCTACACATGGTTTCTGGTAGGCTTTCCGTTTTTTCTGACAGTCTTGTTCTTCCTTACACTCAACTTCAACTACAAATCTTTGTATTCACTGCCGGTACAGGACTCTACTGACGCCTGCGCTATTTCTACTTCAGCTCAACTATCCACTGCGGCGCAAACAATGATTAGCGACGCAATACAGGTACCTGCCGAATTACCCTTCGGCAATGAGGCTATCCACGTTGAGGCGGACAATGGCACCGCCCATGCGCGCGGTAATCCGCCACAGATTGCACAAGCAACCGTGACCATTACCCTGAGCGGAACAGGTGCGAGCCAATTGCTCGAACACTTTGCCATGCTGGCATTGGACCAGACCCAGCCACTGTGCAACACCTGGACGCTGATCAACCTGGAGACAGGCATCCAGACCACCCTGGCAACCCAGTCGATCAACCGCTAAAAAAAAACCCCGGACCAGGCCGGGGTTTTTATTCAGGGCGCCGCTCAGATCAGCGAACGACCCTTGTTTGCCGCAATGCGCATACGCAGGGCGTTGAGCTTGATGAAGCCCGCTGCGTCGGCCTGGTTGTACGCACCGCCATCTTCTTCGAAGGTCGCGATGTTGGCGTCGAACAGCGAGTCATCGGACTTGCGACCGGTGACGATGACGTTGCCCTTGTACAGCTTCAGGCGCACGACACCGTTCACATTGACCTGGGAGGCGTCGATCATCTGTTGCAGCATCAGACGCTCCGGGCTCCACCAGTAGCCGGTGTAGATCAGGCTGGCGTACTTGACCATCAGCTCGTCTTTCAGGTGAGCGACTTCACGATCCAGGGTGATCGATTCGATTGCACGGTGGGCGCGCAGCATGATGGTGCCGCCTGGAGTCTCGTAGCAACCACGGGACTTCATGCCGACATAGCGGTTCTCGACGATGTCCAGACGACCAATGCCGTTCTCGCCGCCAATGCGGTTGAGGGTGGCCAATACGGTGGCCGGCGACATTTCAACGCCGTCCAGGGCGACGATGTCACCGTTGCGGTAGGTCAGTTCCAGGTAGGTAGGAACGTCCGGCGCGGTTTCCGGCGACTTGGTCCACTTCCACATGTCTTCTTCGTGTTCGGTCCAGGTATCCTCCAGCACACCGCCTTCATAGGAGATGTGCAGCAGGTTGGCGTCCATCGAATAAGGCGACTTTTTCTTGCCGTGACGCTCGATCGGAATACCGTGCTTCTCGGCATAGTCCATGAGTTTCTCGCGGGACAGCAGGTCCCACTCACGCCATGGCGCGATAACCTTGACGCCCGGCTTGAGTGCATAGGCGCCCAGCTCGAAACGCACCTGGTCGTTGCCCTTGCCGGTAGCGCCATGGGAGATGGCGTCGGCGCCGGTTTCATTGGCGATTTCGATCAGGCGCTTGGCGATCAGCGGACGAGCGATGGAAGTACCCAGCAGGTACTCGCCTTCGTAAACGGTGTTGGCGCGGAACATCGGGAATACGAAGTCGCGCACGAACTCTTCGCGCAGGTCATCGATGTAGATTTCTTTCACGCCCATGGCCTGAGCCTTGGCGCGGGCCGGTTCGACCTCTTCGCCCTGCCCCAGGTCGGCGGTGAAAGTCACCACTTCACAGTTGTAGGTATCCTGCAGCCACTTGAGAATCACCGAAGTATCAAGGCCGCCGGAATACGCCAGTACGACCTTTTTTACGTCCGCCATGCCATCACTCCACGGGGTTGTACGGAAAGCCGTTGATTCTACCGGCCTTGCCGCGAAAATTACAGTGGGGCGACAGCTTGTGACGACAAAGCGACAGGAACTGTCGAGAGCGCGACGGACGGTCGCAGCTCAGGACTTGACCGAGGGCTTGCTTGCATCCGTTTGCACGGCCGATTGCGGTGTTGGTTCTGGGGTATTGCCCGCTGCTTTCTCTTCGGGCGCCGCCACCGGCGTCACCCGATCGAGCTGAATGTTCACCCGGCGATTGCGCGCGCGATTGGCTGCGGAGTTGTTAGCGGCCAGCGGGTAGCGCTCACCATGGAAGCGCACGCTGATCTGATTTTCAGGAATACCGTGTGCCTTCAAGTACTCCATCACCGCCAGGGCCCGGCGCCGGGACAGATCACGATTGGTCAGGCGATTGCCACTGTTGTCGGAGTGACCATCAAGCTCGATGCGGTTGACCGTAGGATCGGCCTTGAGAAATTCCAGGATCACATCCAGACGCGCCTTGGCATTGGCGTCCAGTTCAATACCACCCCCAGGGAAACCGACTCGCCCCTGGCGGACCTGGTCGTAGTTCATCGGCAGCAACTTGGCGGCGCAAACCTGGTAATCGCTGTAAGCCTTGCTGAATTTTACCGGCAGCAGGCGCACTTCCATTGATCGCCCGGCTTCGCCGGCATAGTTGCGCACCACGGTACTGCGGCCGTCGAGCAGACCATTGATCAGACGGCTGGCCTGCCCCTGGGAGCTGGTAAACAGCACGCCGCTACGGGCCATGCGCACCGACCCCAGGTTGATATCGCCACGGCCTGGCTGCCACGGCGCGGCAGCGGCCAGCAAGGTGGCAGAACCTGTACCCAGGACATTGCTGCTCGAACGCAACTGAAACGTCGCCTGTTCACCGGCACGGCGCACGAATTCACCGCTGCCGAAATCGGCAACCGGCTGGACCAGGCGGCATTCGAACTGATCGCCTTCGACCTTCCACTCGATATTCTCCAGACGGGTCTGGAAGGTAAGTGCTGTCGCTGGCAGGCAGGCAAACACACTGAGCAGGGCTAGATAACGCTGGCGCACGGGCGGCTCCACAGATTTTCACGGTATACCCGCAGGCTATCGGTCAGGCATGGCAAAACTTGATAGCGAGTGCTCGCACCCGGCTTTTCCGGTAGCATTCACCTTGAGTTCGACCCGCCTGGAATCCCCAATGTCCGACCGCCTGACCCTCCTGCGTCCCGATGACTGGCACATCCATCTTCGTGATGGTGCCGTCCTGCCCCACACTGTTGGCGACGTTGCGCGCACCTTTGCCCGCGCAATCATCATGCCCAACCTGGTACCGCCTGTGCGCAATGCCGCCGAAGCTGGCGCCTATCGCGAGCGCATCCTCGCCGCGCGTCCGGCCGCGAGCCGCTTCGAGCCGCTGATGGTGCTGTACCTCACTGATCGTACTCAGCCTGAGGAAATCCGCGCAGCCAAGGCCACTGGCTTCGTGCATGCAGCCAAGCTTTACCCGGCTGGCGCCACGACCAACTCCGATTCCGGCGTCACCAGTGTCGACAAGATTTTTCCGGTACTCGAAGCCATGGCCGAAGTCGGCATGCCATTGCTGGTACATGGTGAAGTGACACGCAGCGAAATCGACGTGTTCGACCGCGAGAAGCTGTTCATCGACGAACACCTGCGCCGTGTCGTCGAGCGCTTCCCGACCCTGAAGGTGGTGTTCGAACACATCACCACCAGCGATGCCGTGCAGTTCGTCAACGAGGCCCCGGCCAACGTCGGCGCGACCATCACCGCCCAGCACTTGCTGTACAACCGCAACCACATGCTGGTTGGCGGTATTCGTCCGCACTTCTATTGCCTGCCGATCCTCAAGCGCAACACCCACCAGGTGGCCTTGCTCGACGCCGCCACCAGCGGCAGCAGCAAATTTTTCCTCGGCACCGACTCGGCCCCCCACGCCCGTCACGCCAAGGAAGCGGCTTGTGGTTGCGCCGGTTGCTACACCGCTTATGCCGCCATCGAGATGTACGCCGAAGCGTTCGAGCAACGCAACGCGCTGGACAAGCTCGAAGGTTTTGCCAGCAAGCACGGCCCTGACTTCTATGGCCTGGCGCGCAACACCGAGACCATTACCCTGGTTCGCGAAAGCTGGACTGCCCCAAGCAGCTTGCCGTTCGGCGAGCAGACCGTTATCCCGCTGCGCGCCGGTGAGCAACTGCGCTGGCGCCTGCTGGAGGAAACTGCGTGAGTGAAGATCTGTACGACGACCAGGACGGTCCAAGCGGTGGCCCACGCCACCCGATGGCGGAACGTTTTCGTGGTTACCTGCCGGTTGTAGTGGATGTCGAAACCGGCGGCTTCAACAGCGCCACTGATGCCCTGCTGGAAATTGCCGCAGTGACCATCGGCATGGATGAAAAAGGCTTCCTGTTCCCGGAGCACACCTACTTCTTCCGGGTCGAACCGTTCGAAGGCGCCAACATCGAACAGGCTGCCCTGGAGTTCACCGGGATCAAGCTGGATCACCCACTGCGCATGGCTGTCAGCGAAGAGTCGGCGCTGACCGATATCTTCCGTGGCGTGCGCAAGGCGCTCAAGGCCAATGGCTGCAAGCGGGCGATCCTGGTTGGTCATAACAGCAGCTTCGACCTGGGCTTCCTCAACGCGGCCGTGGCGCGCCACGACATGAAGCGCAACCCGTTTCATCCGTTCTCCAGCTTCGACACCGCGACCCTGGCCGGTCTTGCCTATGGTCAGACCGTACTGGCTCGCGCCTGCCAGAGTGCCGACATCGATTTCGACGGTCGCGAGGCCCACTCGGCCCGCTACGACACCGAGAAGACGGCCGAGCTGTTCTGCGGCATCGTCAACCGCTGGAAGGAGATGGGCGGCTGGCAGGACTTCAACGACTGAAGCCTTGCTCAACCCACAAAAAAACCGGCCATCAAGGCCGGTTTTTTTATCGCTCGCTATTACAGCTTGCCAGCGTTCTCGCTCAGGTAAGCAGCAACGCCTTCAGGCGAAGCGGTCATGCCCTTGTCGCCTTTTTTCCAGTTGGCAGGGCAGACTTCGCCGTGCTCTTCGTGGAATTGCAGGGCATCAACCAGACGCAGCAGCTCGTCCATGTTGCGGCCCAGTGGCAGGTCGTTGACGATCTGCGAACGGACAACGCCTTTGTCGTCGATCAGGAACGCGCCACGGAAAGCAACGCCGCCTTCGGACTCAACGTCGTAGGCCTTGGCGATTTCGTGCTTCATGTCAGCAGCCATGATGTACTGCACCTGACCGATGCCACCGGCATTGATCGGGGTGTTGCGCCAGGCGTTGTGGGTGAAGTGCGAGTCGATCGACACTGCGATCACTTCAACGTTACGGTCACGGAACTCGGCCATGCGGTGATCCAGAGCGATCAGCTCGGACGGGCAGACGAAGGTGAAGTCCAGCGGGTAGAAGAACACCAGGCCGTACTTGCCTTTGATGGCCGAAGCCAGGTTGAAGCTGTCGACGATTTCGCCATTGCCCAGTACGGCTGGAACAGTGAAGTCCGGGGCAGTTTTGCCAACGAGTACGCTCATTCGATATCTCCTGATGGTTGAAACAGCTGTGCAGGCTGGCATAAACCACCTGACAGCGCAAAGGTCGGCCATGATACACCGCCTGACGCTGCTCGCCGAATTTCAGGCCGTTCACATTCGATAGCTGCCGCTGGTCGCCCTGGCGCAAAGTCCTGAAGATTGTACTTTGACAAGCATTCTCATTAACATTAAGCTTCTTCGCATTGAGCCTTTACCAGCGATGGTCTGCCCTATGTATGTGTGTCTTTGTGTTGGTGTAACCGACGGACAGATCCGCGATGCGATCTATGAAGGATGCTGCAGCTACAAGGAAGTCAGAACCGCCACCAACGTGGCGAGCCAGTGTGGCAAATGTGCCTGCCTGGCCAAGCAGGTTGTGCGTGAAACCTTGACCGAACTGCAGGTCAGTCAGGCCGCCTTGCCCTACCCTGTGGAATTTACCGCAGCGTAAAAACAGCTGATTCCAAAAACCGGACCTCGTGTCCGGTTTTTTTATGTCCGTAATTCAATAAGTTAGGGTTCGAACGCGGAACACAAACATTCTTATTCCGATTAATTTTCATTTATTATTCAATAACTTAGGTTTGACAGTCGAAGTTGTGGGGCTCAAACTCTTGCTTATAGGCACACTTATAGGGCAGGACCCCATCATGAAAGGCGACGTTAGCGTCATCCAGCATCTCAACAAGATCCTCGGAAACGAGCTGGTCGCAATCAACCAATACTTCCTGCATGCGCGCATGTATGAAGACTGGGGTCTGGATAAGCTCGGCAAGCACGAGTACAAGGAATCCATCGATGAGATGAAGCACGCTGACAAACTGATCAAGCGTATTCTGTTTCTCGAAGGCATCCCTAACGTCCAGGACCTGGGCAAGTTGCTGATTGGTGAACACACCAAAGAAATGCTCGAATGCGACCTGAAAATCGAGCAGAAAGGTCTGGCCGACCTCAAGGCCGCTATCGCCCACTGTGAAACCGTTGGCGACTTCGGCAGCCGCGAACTGCTTGAAGACATCCTCGAGTCCGAGGAAGAGCACATTGACTGGCTGGAAACCCAGCTGAGCCTGATCGACAAAGTCGGTCTGGAAAACTACCTGCAGTCGCAGATGGGCGAGTAACTTCGCCTAGTCCGCTGCAAATGAAAAAGCCCCGCAATGCGGGGCTTTTTGTTGACCAAACCTGTAATCAGGCCTTGGCCGCCTCAGCCTTGGCTGCGGCTTCCTTGATCAGGGTCTGCAGTTCGCCGTTGGCAAACATTTCAGCCATGATGTCGGAGCCGCCAACCAGCTCACCGGCAACCCACAGCTGTGGGAAGGTCGGCCAGTTGGCATATTTTGGCAGGTTGGCGCGGATTTCCGGGTTCTGCAGGATATCCACGTAAGCGAATTTCTCGCCACAACCCATCACGGCTTGCGCCGCCTTGGCCGAAAAACCGCACTGCGGGGCATTCGGCGAGCCTTTCATGTAAAGCAGAATGGTGTTGTTGGCAATCTGCTCTTTGATTGTTTCAATGATATCCATGAAGCACCTCGCGGCTGAACTTTCCGACCTGGTTGTCGGCACGGTGACGCATTGTATCGGAAAGCCGAGCTTGACGCTCGGCCTTGCCGATATCAGGCGGCAACCACCTGCACCGGCACGCCATTGAGCGCTGCATTGCCTGAGACCGTATCCACGTGACGTTCGTCAGTCAGGTCATTGGCACTGGCGCCAGGCTGACTGCAGGCAATGTCCATGCGCACGCCCGCACGGGCATGACCAAAGCCATGAGGCAGGCTGACCACCCCGGGCATCAGATCGCTGCAGGCCTGCACCTCGACCTCAATGCTGCCGACCCGCGAACTGACCCTGACCCGCTGCCCATCCTGCAACTGCCGCCCTGCCAGGTCATCCGGGTGCATCAACAGTTGATGACGCGGTTTACCCTTCACCAGACGATGATAATTGTGCATCCAGGAATTGTTGCTGCGCACATGTCGGCGACCGATCAACAGCAACTGCCCAGGCTCGGCCGGCTGCTGGGCGGCAAATCGCTGCAAATCGCCGAGAATCTGCGCAGGCGCCGCCTGGATGCGCTGGTTGGCGGTTTTCAGGCGGCCAGCAAGGTTCGGTTGCAGCGGCCCCAGGTCAATGCCGTGAGGGTGCTGAGCCAAGGTCTCTATCGATAGATTGAAGGACGAATGCTCGCCATAAGGTCCGAAGCGCAAGCCACTGTCGATCATCTGCGCCGGAGGCACAGTGGGCTTCAACGGCTTGTCGCTGAGCGCGGCATAGGCCTTGGCCAGGCCCACGAAGATTTCCCAGTCGTGCAGCGCGCCTTCCGGTTTGGGCAGTATCGCCCGGTTGAAGCGGCTGACATTGCGCACCGCCAACAGGTTGAAGGTGGTGTCGTAGTGATCGTTCTCCAGCGCCGAGGTGGACGGCAGGATCAGGTCGGCGTAGCGCGTGGTTTCATTGATGTAGAGATCGATGCTGAGCATGAACTCAAGTCCGTCCAACGCACGCTCCAGCTGGCGGCCGTTGGGCGTGGACAACACCGGGTTGCCGGCCACGGTCACCAGGGCGCGCACCTGCCCTTCCCCTGCGCACAGCATCTCTTCGGCCAGGGCCACCACCGGCAGCTCACCGCCGTATTCCGGCAAGCCTGAGACCCGGCTCTGCCACGCGTTGAAATGCCCGCCTGCAGTGCTCGCAACCAGATCCACCGCCGGCTGCGTACACAAGGCGCCGCCAACCCGGTCAAGGTTACCGCTGACCAGGTTGATCAATTGCACCAGCCAATGACAAAGCGTGCCGAACGCCTGGGTTGAAACGCCCATACGGCCGTAGCACACGGCTTTATCGGCAGCTGCAAAATCACGCGCCAATTGCCGGATGACCCGCGCATCGACGCCGCACAGGGGCGCCATCGACTCGGCAGTGAACGGCGCTATGGCCACCCGCACTTCGTCCAGGCCATCGACCGGCAATGCCGACGCGCGCTCCAGGCCTTCGGCAAACAAGGTGTTGAGCATGGCGCACAACAGCGCAGCATCTGCGCCAGGCCGGATAAACACATGCTGGTCAGCCATGGCCGCGGTTTCACTGCGCCGCGGATCGATCACCACGACTTTGCCACCCCGGGCCTGAATCGCCTTGAGGCGCTTTTCGACATCCGGCACGGTCATGATGCTGCCATTGGACGCCAAGGGGTTGGCGCCGAGGATCAGCATGAAATCGGTATGGTCGATATCCGGAATCGGCAACAACAGGCCATGACCATACATCAGGTAGCTTGTCAGGTGATGCGGCAACTGGTCGACCGAGGTGGCGGAAAACCGATTGCGGGTCTTGAGCAGACCGAGGAAGTAATTGCTGTGAGTCATCAAGCCGTAGTTGTGCACGCTGGGGTTGCCTTGATAGACCGCCACGGCGTTCTGCCCATGGGCCTGCTGGACGGCCCAGAGCTTTTGCGCGGCCAGCGCGAAGGCTTCGTCCCAGCCGATCGCGTGCCAGCTGTCGCCTATCCGCTTGTGCGGCGCGCGCAGCCGGTCAGGGTCATTCTGAATGTCTTGCAGGGCCACGGCTTTGGGGCAGATGTGGCCGCGGCTGAAGCTGTCCTGGAGATCACCCTTGATTGAAGTGATGCGTGGCTCTGCACCAGGCTCCTGAGTGGTTTCAATGGTCAAGCCACAGATGGCTTCACACAGGTGACAGGCACGGTGATGCAAGGTCTTGTTCATGGCCACCTCTTGCGGGTGTCTGCTAATCCGCCTGACTATGGGCCTGAACGTGGGTCACGGCCAGCGAGTTTCGCCGTGTGAATCTCGCGGCATCAGGCACAGCGATTCGCGCGGGTGTTTGCCAAGGCCTCAGCGGGCAGTGTAAAACCCTTGTGTAGCAAACAAAAAAAACGGCCCGCCAAGGGGTTACGACACTGCCAGCACTACAGACAGTGAACGCCCCACTTGGTATGACGCGACATTTAATTATAGTATTGCGTCTTCCCTTATTTCGTCGCCCCGTGCGGCTTTCGCCGCAGGTCACTTCCGTTGTTGCTGAAAACCGGCACTGTTGATCTGCGGTCTGTTGCAAAAAGGTAGTCAAACATGAGCGCTAGGCACTTTCTCTCCCTGATGGATTTCACACCCGACGAACTGCTCAGTGTGATCCGTCGAGGTATCGAGCTGAAGGACCTGCGTAACCGCGGCGTACTGTTCGAACCCCTGAAAAACCGCGTGCTGGGGATGATCTTCGAGAAATCCTCGACCCGTACCCGGCTGTCGTTCGAAGCCGGCATGATCCAGCTCGGCGGCCAGGCCATCTTCCTGTCCCCGCGCGACACCCAACTGGGCCGTGGCGAGCCGATCGGCGACTGCGCCATCGTTATGTCACGCATGCTCGACGCAGTGATGATCCGTACCTTTGCCCATAGCACCCTGACCGAGTTCGCGGCCAATTCCCGCGTACCGGTAATCAATGGTCTATCGGACGACCTGCACCCCTGCCAGTTGCTGGCCGACATGCAAACCTTCCTTGAGCATCGCGGTGCGATCCAGGGCAAGACCGTGGCCTGGATCGGCGACGGCAACAACATGTGCAACAGCTATATAGAAGCGGCGATCCAGTTCGACTTCCAGCTGCGCATCGCCTGCCCGGCCGAATACGAGCCCAACCCGGAGTTTCTGGCCAAGGCCGGTGACCGCGTGCAGATCTTCCGTGAACCCAAGGATGCCGTGCAGAGTGCGCACCTGGTGAGCACCGATGTCTGGACTTCCATGGGTCAGGAAGAGGAAACTGCACGGCGTCTGGCCTTGTTCGCGCCTTACCAGGTAACCCGCGAACTGCTCGACCTGGCAGCACCCGATGCCCTGTTCATGCACTGCCTGCCCGCCCACCGTGGCGAGGAGATCAGTCTCGACCTGCTCGACGACCCACGTTCGGTCGCCTGGGATCAGGCTGAAAACCGTCTGCATGCACAGAAGGCGCTTCTCGAATTTCTTGTTGAACCGGCCTATCACCACGCATGAGTCAACCTTTACTGCTTAACCTGCGCAACCTCGCCTGCGGCTATGGCGAGCAACGCATCGTCCAGAACCTCAACCTGCACCTCAATGCTGGCGACATCGGTTGCCTGCTGGGTTCGTCGGGGTGCGGCAAGACCACCACCTTGCGCGCCATCGCCGGCTTCGAGCCGGTGCATGAGGGTGAGATCCAGCTGGCGGGCGAGGTGATCTCCAAAGCCGGCTTCACCCTGGCACCGGAGAAACGCAGGATCGGCATGGTGTTCCAGGACTATGCACTGTTCCCGCACCTGACGGTCGCCGAGAACATCGCATTCGGCATCGGCAAACACCCGCAGCAGCAACAGGTCGTGGCGGAAATGCTCGAACTGGTCAAACTGGGCGGGCTCGGCAAACGCTACCCGCACGAGCTTTCCGGCGGCCAGCAACAGCGTGTGGCCCTGGCCCGCGCATTGGCCCCCGAGCCACAGCTACTGTTGCTTGACGAACCTTTCTCCAACCTCGACGTGGAATTGCGCCGGCGCCTCAGCCATGAGGTCCGCGACATTCTCAAGAGCCGTGGCACCAGTGCCATTCTGGTCACCCACGACCAGGAAGAAGCCTTTGCCGTCAGCGATCACGTTGGCGTGTTCAAGGAAGGTCGTCTGGAGCAATGGGACACCCCATACAACCTCTATCACGAACCGCTGACGCCCTTCGTCGCCAGCTTCATTGGCCAGGGCTACTTCATTCGTGGCCAGCTGACCAGCCCGGAGTCGGTGCAAACCGAACTGGGCGAGCTGCATGGCAACCGTGCCTATGCATTTACCCCTGGCTCTGCGGTTGATGTGCTGTTGCGTCCCGACGACATCATTCATGCGCCGCACAGTGCCCTCAGGGCGCTGATCACCGGCAAGAGTTTCCTCGGCGCCTCGACCCTCTATCGCCTGCAACTGCCCACCGGTAGCCAGCTTGAAGCGATTTTCCCCAGCCATATCGATCATCAGGTCGGGGCCGAGGTGGGTGTCGAAGTGGCCGCAGACCACCTGGTGCTGTTTGCCGTACCGGGTAGTGTGGCGGCGCAGTTGCCGGTTCCGGAGAACGGTGTCCGACGCTATAGCTCGGCGGTCTGATATCCGCAATCGCGGGGCAAGCCCGCTCCCACCGGTCCATCGCAACCCCGGTGGGAGCGGGCTTGCCCCGCGATGCTTTTTACAGGCTCAACGTACCGCTAGCTACTCGCCGGGCATAACCCCCGATTTTCACCCGCTCCCCCTCCAGCCGACAAAACAGCTCCCCGCCGCGGCTGGAACACTGAAAGGCGTGCAGCTCAGTCTTACCCAGACGCTCAGCCCAATAAGGGATCAGACAGCAGTGGGTCGAACCGGTTACCGGATCTTCAGGGATGCCAATCCCCGGAGCAAAGTAACGCGAGACAAAGTCATGCTTCTCGCCACGCGCCGTGACGATCACGCCCAACCCAGGCAATTGCGCCACTGCGGCCATGTCCGGTGTGCAGTCGCGTACCGCCCGCTCAGACTCCAGCACCACCAACAGTTCCTTGGTCTGCAGCACCTCCAGCACCGGACAGCCTAAAGCTTCTGCAACCAGCAATGGCTGACTTACCGGTTGCGGATCGATGCGTGGAAAGTCCAGCAGCAACCGCCCGTGTTCACGACTCACGCTCAAGGGCCCGGACTGGCTCTGGAACAGCAGGCGCTCGCTAGCCACTTTGTAGACCTCCAGCAGCACATGGGCGCTGGCCAGAGTCGCATGACCACACAAGGGAACTTCAGTAGTAGGGGTGAACCAGCGAATCTGCCACTGCGGACCATCGGCCACCACAAAGGCGGTTTCGGCAAGGTTGTGCTCAGCGGCAATTTGCTGCATCAGCTCATCGCTGAGCCAATCGTCGAGGCGGTAGACCATGGCCGGATTGCCGGCAAAGGGACGCTCACTGAAGGCGTCGACCTGATGAAATTCCAGCTGCATGCGGCGACTCTCTCTGTTCTGGGGCAGTGAGCATGCCCGTAACCAGACAGTGGCTAACAGAGACAGAGTCGGCGGATTTTCAGCATACAGTTGTCAGTCGCGGGCGATGGCGGCGAATGTGGCCTGCGTGTGCTCAGCCAGCACTGCCGCCGCCAGCTCGACTTCCAACCCACGCCGTCCGGCACTGACGAAAATCGTTTCAAAAGATTGTGCTGACTGATCAATAAAAGTGCGCAAGCGCTTCTTCTGGCCCAGCGGACTGATCCCGCCCAACAGGTAGCCGGTGGAACGCTGGGCGGCTGCCGGATCGGCCATTTCGCACTTCTTCACCCCGGCCGCGTGGGCAAGGCCCTTCAGATCGAGACTACCGATCACCGGGACCACCGCCACCAGCAACTCACCCTTTTCACTGCTGGCGAGCAAGGTCTTGAATACCCGCACCGGCTCAAGATTAAGCTTCTCCGCAGCTTCAAGCCCGTAGGACGCCGCTTTGGGATCATGTTCATAACTATGAATGTGATGTTCGGCGCGAAGCTTTTTCAGCAGATCCAGGGCGGGGGTCATGCGGGACTCCAAACAGAAAGTGAATAGCATTTCGCCGGTTACTTTAGGACAAAACGACCTCCTCGAACCACTAACCCTCACCCTCAACCAGCCAATCAGGCGCCGGAACGATTCAGCATCAGCACGTTGCCAATAGTCAGTTTGTGAACACCAGTTCACTTTCGACCTTTGACATAAGCGTTTCTTGTCTATATTTTTTCGATTCTGAATATAGCAATGCACCGAACAGGTGCGTTTTTTTGCCGCCTGCCTGACCGAAATGGGGATTTCTGTCGGGCTTTTGTCGAGCGCTCACTGCGCCTCACAACAACAAAAACCGAGGTAACGAATGACGACAGCTCTGCGACAACCCACCTTATCCAGCCAATGCATGGCCGAATTCCTCGGCACCGCCCTGTTGATTTTTTTCGGTACCGGCTGCGTGGCTGCGCTCAAAGTCGCGGGTGCCAGCTTCGGGCTGTGGGAAATCAGCATCATCTGGGGCGCCGGCGTGAGCATGGCGATCTACCTGACCGCCGGGGTATCCGGCGCTCACCTGAACCCTGCAGTCAGCATCGCCTTGTGGTTGTTCGCCGGATTCGAAAAGCACAAACTGCCGTTCTACATCGTCGCCCAGATCGCCGGGGCCTTCTGTGGCGCCGCGCTGGTCTATACGCTGTACAGCAACCTGTTCTTCGATTACGAACAAACCCACGCCATGGTGCGTGGCAGCCAGGCCAGCCTTGAACTGGCCTCGGTATTCTCCACCTACCCACACCCGGCGCTGTCCACCGGCCAGGCCTTTCTGGTCGAGGTGATCATTACTGCGGTACTGATGGCGGTGATCATGGCCCTGACAGACGACAACAACGGCCTGCCCCGCGGTGCCATGGCGCCGTTGCTGATCGGCCTGCTGATTGCCGTGATCGGCAGCGCCATGGGGCCGCTGACCGGCTTTGCGATGAACCCGGCCCGTGACCTGGGGCCCAAACTGATGACATTCCTCGCCGGATGGGGCGAAGTCGCCTTTACTGGCGGCCGTGACATTCCCTATTTCCTGATTCCGATTTTTGCGCCAATCATAGGAGCGAGCCTTGGTGCCGCCCTGTACCGCGGCGTGATCGCCCGCAACCTGCCGGTTGCCGAGAGCGAGCGCGCGCAGACCGACGCCAACCCTCAGGGCAAGACCCAGGCATCCTGATGCCGAACCGGCGAGCCAGGCTCGCCCTGCCCTGACCACCACCCTATTTAAGTGCAAGGCCAACGACATGACAGACACCCAGAACAAGAACTACATCATTGCCCTTGACCAGGGCACGACCAGTTCGCGGGCTATCATTTTCGACCGCGATGCCAACGTGGTAGGCACCTCGCAGCGTGAATTCGCACAACATTACCCGCAAGCGGGCTGGGTCGAACACGATCCCATGGAAATCTTCGCCACCCAGAGCGCGACCATGGTCGAAGCCCTGGCCCAGGCAGGCCTGAGCCATGACCAGGTGGCCGCCATCGGCATCACCAACCAGCGTGAAACCACCGTGGTCTGGGACAAGGAAACCGGCCGCCCGGTGTACAACGCCATCGTCTGGCAATGCCGCCGCAGCACCGAGATCTGCGAACAGCTCAAACGTGACGGCCTGCAGGAGTACATCCGCGAAACCACCGGCCTGGTCACCGACCCGTACTTCTCCGGCACCAAGCTCAAGTGGATCCTCGACAACGTCGAAGGCGCCCGTGAGCGCGCCGAGCGCGGCGATCTGCTGTTCGGTACTGTCGACAGCTGGCTGATCTGGAAATTCTCCGGCGGCAAGGTACACGTCACCGACTACACCAACGCCTCGCGGACCATGCTCTTCAACATCCATACCCTAGAGTGGGATGAGAAGATGCTTGAGGTGCTGAACATTCCTCGGCAGATGTTGCCCGAAGTGCGTAGCTCTTCTGAAGTCTACGGCCGCACCAAGAGCGGGATTGCCATCGCCGGTATCGCGGGCGACCAGCAAGCGGCGCTGTTCGGGCAGATGTGCGTGGAACCGGGCCAGGCCAAGAACACCTACGGCACCGGTTGCTTCTTGCTGATGAACACCGGCGACAAGGCGGTGAAATCCTCCCACGGCCTGCTCACCACCATTGCCTGCGGTCCGCGTGGCGAAGTGGCCTACGCCCTGGAAGGCGCCGTGTTCAATGGCGGCTCCACCGTGCAATGGCTGCGTGACGAGCTGAAAATCGTCAATGACGCCCATGACACCGAGTACTTCGCCAGCAAGGTCAAGGACAGCAACGGTGTTTACCTGGTGCCGGCTTTCACCGGCCTTGGCGCACCGTACTGGGATCCTTACGCCCGTGGCGCACTGTTTGGTCTGACCCGCGGGGTCAAGGTCGATCACATCATCCGCGCCGCCCTGGAATCGATCGCCTACCAGACCCGCGACGTGCTCGACGCCATGCAACAGGATTGCGGTGAGCGTCTGAGCGAACTGCGCGTGGACGGTGGCGCGGTGGCCAACAACTTCCTCATGCAGTTCCAGGCCGACATCCTCGGCACCTGTGTCGAACGCCCGCAAATGCGCGAAACCACAGCCCTCGGCGCCGCCTACCTGGCGGGTCTGGCGTGCGGCTTCTGGAGTGGTCTGGATGAACTGCGCGGCAAGGCGATCATCGAGCGCGAGTTCAGCCCGCAGCTGGATGAAGCAGCCAAAGAGAAGCTGTATGCCGGTTGGCTGAAAGCAGTGGACCGTACGCGCGATTGGGAACCGCACGAAGAGTAAAACATCGCGGGGCAAGCCCGCTCCCACAGGGGATCATCAACACCCGGTGGGAGCGGGCTTGCCCCGCGATCGCTTTGGTTGACTGGCCGCCAGCCAATTCCTCCGGCATCATGGCGCAATTTGCCCGGCAGCCCAAAAGGACCGCCCATGAATCTGCCCCCTCGCCAACAACAAATCCTCGAACTGGTCCGCGAACGCGGCTATGTCAGTATCGAAGAAATGGCGCAGCTGTTCGTCGTCACCCCGCAAACCATCCGCCGCGATATCAATCAGCTTGCCGAAGTCAATCTGCTGCGCCGCTACCACGGCGGTGCCGCCTATGACTCCAGTATCGAGAACACCGCCTACGCCATGCGCGCCGATCAGATGCGCGATGAAAAGCAGCGAATCGCCGAGGCCATCGCCGCACAGATTCCCGACCACGCCTCGCTGTTCATCAACATCGGTACCACCACCGAATCCATCGCCCGCGCCCTGCTCAATCACAACCACCTGAAGATCATCACCAACAACCTGCATGTGGCTTCGATCCTCAGCGCCAAGGATGACTTCGAAGTGCTGCTGGCCGGTGGCAACGTACGCCGTGACGGCGGCGTGGTGGGCCAGGCCAGTGTCGATTTCATCAACCAGTTCAAGGTCGATTTCGCCCTGGTCGGCATCAGCGGCATCGACGAAGACGGCAGTCTGCTGGATTTCGACTATCAGGAAGTGCGGGTGTCCCAGGCGATCATCGCCAATGCCCGCCAGGTGATCCTCGCCGCCGACTCCAGCAAGTTCGGACGCAACGCCATGGTGCGTCTGGGTTCCATCAGCCTGATCGATTGCCTGGTCACCGACCAGGCACCGGTGCCTGCACTCACCCAATTGCTCAACCAGTACAAGATTCGCCTGGAAGTGGTCTGAGGCGGCAACAGCTGCCACCGCAACGGTGGCAGCGAAAATGTTCGTTATTTTTCATTTAATTATCATCCGATCAGTATTTTCTATTGAAAGCGGCTGGCAGGCAGCATTCTGTTGCGCTAGTATTTTCGAAAGTGAACATAAATGTTCAAAATCGATGTTAGAAAGTCTTTGAGGAAGCCGCCCGTGCCGCAATCCAGCTTGTCATCGCCCGCCCTGGCCGATATCTATGACCTCGCCGTAATCGGCGGCGGCATCAACGGTGTGGGAATAGCCGCCGATGCGGCAGGACGCGGTCTGTCGGTGTTCCTCTGCGAAAAAGACGACCTCGCCAGCCACACCTCCTCGGCCAGCAGCAAACTGATCCACGGCGGCCTGCGTTATCTGGAGCACTACGAATTCCGTCTGGTGCGCGAAGCCCTGGCCGAGCGTGAAGTTCTCCTGGCGAAGGCTCCGCACATCGTCAAACCAATGCGTTTCGTCCTCCCGCACCGCCCGCACCTGCGCCCGGCCTGGATGATCCGTGCCGGCCTGTTCCTTTACGATCACCTGGGCAAACGCAAGCAGCTCGGCGCCTCGCGCAGCCTGCGTTTCGGTCCGGGCAACCCGCTCAAAGCAGCGATCACCCGCGGTTTCGAATATGCCGATTGCGCCGTGGACGACGCCCGCCTGGTGGTCCTCAACGCCATGGCTGCGCGCGAGCACGGGGCAGACATCCGCACGCGTACACGTTGTGTCAGCGCACAACGTGTCGATGGCGTATGGAACGTACAGCTGGAACACGCTGACGGTAGCCAACAGTCGATCAAGGCCCGCGCCCTGGTCAATGCGGCCGGCCCCTGGGTGGCCAGATTCATCCAGGATGACCTCAAGCTCGACGCCCCTTACGGCATTCGCCTGATTCAGGGCAGCCACCTGATCGTGCCGAAACTGTACGACGGCGAGCATGCCTACATCCTGCAGAACGAAGACCAGCGGATCGTGTTCGCCATTCCGTACCTGGAGCGCTTCACCCTGATCGGCACCACCGACCGCGAATACACCGGCGACCCGGCCAAGGTCACGATCACTGAAGGCGAAACCGACTACCTGCTCAAAGTGGTCAACGAGCACTTCAACCATCAGCTCAGCCGCGCCGACATCCTTCACACCTACGCCGGTGTGCGCCCGCTGTGCAATGACGAATCCGATAACCCATCGGCGGTGACCCGCGACTACACCCTGGCGCTCTCTGCTGGCACCGACGAAGCACCGCTGTTGTCGGTATTCGGCGGCAAGCTGACCACCTACCGCAAACTGGCCGAGTCGGCCATGACCCAGCTCGCCCCGTTCTTCACCCAGATGCGCGGTAGCTGGACGGCCAGCGCAACACTGCCGGGCGGCGAAGACATGACCACCCCGCAAGCCCTGGCCGACGCCATCCTGGCCCGTTGCGGCTGGCTGCCGGCAGCAATCGCCAAGCGCTGGGCCCTCACTTATGGCAGCCGCGTCTGGCGCCTGCTCGAAGGTGTACAAGGCCCCGCGGACCTGGGCGATGCCATTGGTGGCGGCCTGTTCACCCGCGAAGTGGATTACCTGTGCAGCGAAGAGTGGGCAGTCAGCGCCGATGACATCCTCTGGCGCCGCACCAAGCTCGGGCTGTTTACCTCGGCAGCAGAACACTCTGCACTTAAGGAATATCTGCAAAAAGTCGAGCTGAACCGGCTACGCGTCCAGGCGGCCTGAAGCCCTTATACACGGGGCGGCCATGGCAGATGAAGGCGCCGCTTTCACCACGCCCTCGTCTGTCACTGGCTCGCTGCGGCGGCGCTACTGGATTGGCCAACGCGCATAAGCCTGATGGGTCAACTCCAGGTAAAGATCGCGCTCAGCAGCGTTGGCTTGACTCAACAAGATTTTGCAATGCTGCAGATAGGTCTCCTCGTTGATATCCCCCGCCTCGCATTGCTCTAGATAATCCGCCAACGGTGCTTGGTACGAGTCGAACAGCGCCGTAAAACGGTTGGGGTAACTGGTGCGCAGGTGCTTCTGCCAGAAGTCGCGAACGGCCAACGCCGCTGCAAGGCTTTCGTTGGATTCGGCCTGCAATACAGCAACCCGGGCAATATTCAGGTCTTGCGCGGTTACGCCACTGTAGGCTTCGTAATGCATGCTGCTCGGCTGCCCTGGCAATCCAAGAGTATGCGCCAGCCTAAGGCGGTAGGTGAGATAGACCTCAACGTCGTCAATTGCGTGCCTGCCACTGGCGCGCATCTCCCGAAGCCGCTGGGCGGCAATCAGATCGACCTGATCAAGACGAAACAACGAACGGCCCAACTGCATCAACGGCACTTCGCTTTGCGCCAGAGACAGCCCTGCCGTCTGTTGATGAATGATCACCCGGACCTGCATCTGACTGACGATCAGTAGCAACCGGTCCTCGCAAGCGCCCCTGCCACCCGCCAGAAGGAACAGTTGCTCGCGTACCTCACTGTTCTCGTAGCAGGCATCGATGACCTGCCACATACGCATCCTGTGGTAGATCGGGTGCCGTTGGAAATCCGGAGATTGAGCAAAATCGCGAAGAAAACGAAAAAAATCCGTCGATCTCGTGACTTTGTTAAGAGCGCGCCAGCGGGCCTCTCTCTGGGTTCTCAGCGCGCCGTACGCGCCGACCAGCCAGCGCTCACGCTCGGCCTCCTGAACCAGTTGATGGCGGTAGGGCAAGCTATGGTTGCCCCCCGAACCGGACACGCTGGATGACGTCGACACGTCGCTGAGAAACTGCTCACTGGCCTCGTCCAGTGGATTGTCATGCAGGGCCACACGTTCGGCCCGTAGCCGCAGTCCATGAAGCTCCTGGTTTAGCTGTCGCAGTTGATTTTCCCGCATGTCGGTAAGGCCCCGCCAAGGCAGTTGCTGAACCCTTGCCGGAAACTGCGTCAGGCCGGTAGCGCGCAATCCCAGCTCGCGCAAGTGCACCAGTCCATTCACATCAGGTGCCGTACCCAGTGGATTCTGCCCAAGGTCGAGCTGTTCCAGGTTGGTCAGAGCCCTCAGACGCAGGTTGGCGGCCGAGGTCATGACGATCTGGTTATTGTTCAAACGCAATCGCCTTAATGCGCTCAACTGCTCAATGCCCTGAGGCAGGGTCGAAAGCTGGTTGTCCCGCAGATCAAGCGAGAGCAGCCTGGGAAAGCGCGGCAGAAAATCAGCATCAAGCTGCGAAAGGTTCATATTGCGCAGCTTGAGTTGGGTCACATGGCCGAAATCCACGTCATCCGGAAGCCTGGGCAGACTGCCGACCCGCTCCCCTTCGATTTCCAACGAGTAACTGCCATCCTCCAGCATCTCGGTTTTGCGCCGCCAGCATCGACGCAATCTGTCAGTTACTCGCTGGCGCCTGAGCAGATCGAGGACACCGTTGCGCTCCTCCCGCCATCGGCGCAGCACTATACGCAGGCGCGCCAACTGGCCATGCAGTTGATGGACATGCTCCCACAGGGCGACCCCGCGCTCGTCAAGCTCCACCAGATAGCGGTTCAGCTGAGTGTCGTCCAGCGTTGGGAACACCTGCCGGATAGCGCGCCTGATCGCCACACGGCTACTTGCCCCGCGACCACTGAGCGGATAGCCAAGTCGTCCGTCGCCAAAGCGCACCGGAGGGCGCACACCACCACCAACCGGCGCCTGACCGATTAATCGCGACGCCACTTCACGGTGACTACCGGCCTGCTTCGCTAATACTCTACTCAACCCTTGCTCGCTGAGCAGCGGATCGCCGAGTAGCAACTTCTGCCCTGCGTCCAGGCACAACAACAAGGCGCCTGCCAGGCTGTCGGTGTGTGCAGCCATGGGGAGCAGCCGCCCGGAGGCATCATAGGTGGCGTAGCCCTGCTGCCCCCTGACAACGCACATGACGTGTTCGGCCTCTTGCGTACCCGCCTGCGCCTGCAACGCGCCAGCAACACTGTCAGCTCGCAGCTCGACCTTGATCGACTCGGGCCAGGGTGCCAGGTGTTCGATTAGGCCCAATGCCAACTTTTCAGTGTCGGTATTGACCGCCTGGCGTTGATGCAAACCTGCACACGCGCGATCCAGGCGCGCGTCGCGAATGTACCAACGAGCCCTTTCAGCCAGCATCAACGGAACCCGACCGGTTTCGAGCATCTGTTCAAGCTGATGACTGTCAATCTGCTCGACGACTTCCTCGGCACCGCGTATCGACAGGCCCGGAAAATCTCGCCGTAGCACGGCAACCGTGGACTGCTCCATTGCCTGACGGGATGCTACCAGCTCGTCAAACGCTTCCCCTCGTAGCTCAGGGAACTGCTGATGCAACCGGTAACACTCCACAGCATCCTGCAACCGTGCAGGCGCCCGCGCGTTTTCCAGATGCAGACGGCGCAGCCGGGGTTCGTCGAAGCCGGTGCTATGCAGAACGCTCTGCGCCTCCCCTTCTGTGATATCGGCCAGATTGGCGCCCAGCCTTCGCAGCAACTGCATAGCGCCTGTCCACTCCTGCGGCTGTTCCAGTACATGGCGCCAGCCGCCAGCGCCGTTATGTTCAAGCAGCGGCCCGACATCGCTTCGGCGCGGATGGCGAATACGCAAAGTGCCGTTGAGCTCACTGCCTTGCACCTGGTAAGTCCCTTCATGCAGACGTAAATGTTGCCGACCTTCGCGCTGAGTCTGTTGTCCGACTGTCAACCCGGCATCCTTGACGCGGTAGGTCGTGATCTGTTCAGTGCAGAGCTTCATCTGACCGCCATCGGTGTAGATCGGCGAAAGTCCATCGACGAAGGGCAACCGCTCAAGCAACCTGCCCGCAGCAGAAGCACCCGCCCCTGTAGCAGCGCCTAGAAGCACATTTTCGGCAACGCCAAACAGGTGCGCCAATGCGGCCTTGCGATCACCCAACTGCCAATCCTGATAGCCCTCGTACACTTCATTGGCGACCTGCAAGACTGCAACACCGAGCATGACCTGGCCAAGCCCGGGCACCAGCAACCCTGCCAGGTTCAGCAAGGTCAGCCCCAGGTTCTCGTACCCTTGCAGTCGTTGACGCCGCGACTCGGCATCTTCATCTCCGGTGGGAACCGCCATTACCCTGGCATCGTCGAGCATCTTTTCGATGCGTAATCGACGTAAATAGGCAAACAACGGTTGATCGATGGCGAAATTACGCCCATCGAGCTCCAGAGATGAATGGACGTCGTTAGAAGCAAGCAGCCCGTTCAACGTACTGAAAAAGGAAACGCGGTCCCGCTCACTGATGAATCGGGCAAAAAAGGCCGCATAGCCCGGGTCGCGAAGGCGCCCGCCTAACGCCTGGTAGAGGGCCGCCCATGAGGTATACGCCTGCAGCGGTTGCTGCGGGTCATCAGGCACCCACGCGATGATGCCTTGTACCGACGCAGAATCGCCCGGCGGGTATATCTCCACCACGACGACACCATTGATGCGGGCGCCCAACAGAAACAGCTGACGGCACTTCAACACGGCCGCCGTGGCAGGCACAACCGGTTTGCCAGCGATGACCGGCAGCATCAGCAGGTAGCTACGGGAGTCGATTTCACCCTTGAGCGCCGCCAACCGAACCGCGACCTCCAGCTGCGAACGCTGGACTTCTTCGAGCATGGCCTCAATGCGCTGGCGTGCCTGCCCCGGCGTACTATCGGGCACATCTGCCGGCAACAGCCGCTCACGCAGGACAGCCTGGTACTTACCCCCCAGATCCAATTGACGGCAGAGTCGGGCAAAGTCCTCAAAAGCAATAGACAAAGGCTTGCGTGAAGCATCAAGCAGTGTCACCTGAGTGAACGCACGCGGCCGGGTCTCTTCATCGGTAAAGTTGTGCAATGCCGCTGCCAGCAGGCGTTGCGACGATGTACGGGTGTAGGGGGTTACAGGCGCAGAGGCGATCACCGGTGGCGGGAACACCTTTTCTACGACACGTACCCGACTTGTACGCACATTGGTGGTCAGCCGATGGCTGCGGTGCAAGGCCGCTCTCAGCAGGGGGGCGGCGAAGTCGTCCAGCGCAGGAATAGTGCTCAACAGTTCCTGCACTTGCTGCTCGCTTGCCTGCTGCTTGCCCAAGGCGCGATGCAGGGCATGCAGTTGATCGCTCGTGGCGCTGCTGAGCCAGCCAGGCAGGCACCTGGCGATAAGTGCATCAACGGAGTCGGCAGGTATCAGTTTTGCGGTCATGGTGCGTGCTCATTGTCGAGAAAGCCCCAGAACACCATGCCAGACCCGCTGCGAAGCGGTAATTACGTCAAGCGCTGACCTATGTCCATCGACCACTCGGATTTCCGAACGCCAAACCAGCACTCATTCGGGTATCCGTACGCAGTCAGCGCTACTGCAAGCGTCAAAAAACTTTAATCCCCAGTCTTTTCACGGCGTTATGATCAAAGTCAGGGCTTGGCACGACTCATGCTCTACACTCAGTACCCGAATGCGCAACGCTTCATTGCAGTGTTCGCTGAACGAAAGAGCCGGCCAACGGCTCCATAAAAAAAACAACGTCGAGGAAATTTTGATGCGTATCGTTCCCCACCTGTTGGGCGCAGCCATCACGGCCGCTTTGATCAGCATGCCAGTCACCGCCGCAGAGTTGACCGGCACCCTGAAGAAAATCAAGGACTCGGGCACCATTACCCTGGGGCACCGCGACGCTTCCATCCCGTTCTCCTACATCGCCGACGCTTCGGGTAAACCCGTCGGTTACTCCCATGACATCCAGCTGGCCATCGTCGAGTCCCTGAAAAAGGACCTGGACGTGCCGAACCTGAACGTCAAATACAACCTGGTCACCTCCCAGACCCGTATCCCGCTGGTACAGAACGGCACCGTTGACGTCGAGTGTGGCTCGACCACCAACAACGTCGAGCGCCAGCAGCAAGTGGCTTTCTCGGTCGGTATCTTTGAAGTGGGTACCCGTCTGCTGACCAAGGCAGCAGACGGCAAGCCGGAGAACGCCAAGTACAAGGACTTCCCTGACCTGGCTGGCAAGAACGTGGTGACCACCGCCGGTACCACTTCCGAGCGCATCCTCAAGTCGATGAACGCCGACAAGCAGATGAAGATGAACGTCATCTCGGCCAAGGACCACGGCGAATCCTTCCAGATGCTCGAATCCGGTCGCGCCGTGGCCTTCATGATGGACGACGCGCTGCTCGCCGGTGAAATGGCCAAGGCCAAGGATCCGAAAGGCTGGGCAATCGTCGGCACCCCACAGTCCTATGAAATCTACGGCTGCATGGTCCGTAAAGATGACCCAGCGTTCAAGGCAGCCGTCGACAAGGCCATCGTGGCCCTCTACAAGTCGGGCGAGATCAACAAGATCTACGACAAGTGGTTCAATCAGCCAGTCCCGCCTAAGGGCTTGAACCTGAACTTCCCGATGAGCGAAGAGCTCAAGGCGCTGATCGCCAATCCTACCGACAAAGCTGCAGACGAAAAGAAGTCCTGATCCCCAGCTAGTTAGTGTCTAACCTTTCATCCGAGGGCGCCTTGCGCCCTTGGATGCTCGAAGGTGCCCGTGAAAAAACTGATCTGAGGGGAAATCCCGATGAATTACAACTGGGACTGGGGCGTATTCTTCAAGTCCACTGGCGTTGGCAGCGAAACCTATCTGGACTGGTACATCACCGGCCTGGGCTGGACCATCGCCATTGCTGTCGCCGCCTGGATCATCGCGCTGCTACTGGGCTCCGTGCTCGGTGTCATGCGTACTGTCCCGAACCGCGTGGTATCGGGAATCGCCACGTGCTACGTGGAACTCTTTCGTAACGTACCGCTGCTGGTGCAGCTGTTCATCTGGTACTTCCTGGTGCCAGACCTGCTGCCTGAAGGCTTGCAGGAATGGTTCAAACAGGACTTGAATCCGACCACCTCGGCACTGATCAGTGTGGTCATCTGCCTGGGACTGTTCACCGCCGCGCGTGTCTGCGAACAAGTACGCACCGGCATCCAGGCGCTGCCGCGCGGCCAGGAAGCCGCTGCCCGCGCCATGGGCTTCAGCCTGCCGCAGATCTACTGGAACGTGCTGCTGCCGCAAGCCTACCGGATCATCATTCCGCCGCTTACGTCGGAATTTTTGAACGTGTTCAAGAACTCCTCGGTGGCCTCGCTGATCGGCCTGATGGAGCTGTTGGCGCAAACCAAACAGACCGCCGAGTTCTCGGCCAACCTGTTTGAGGCCTTCACCCTGGCGACGCTGATCTACTTCACCTTGAACATGGGCCTGATGTTGCTGATGCGTATGATCGAGAAGAAAGTCGCTGTTCCCGGCCTGATCTCCGTGGGGGGCAAATAATGGACTTCAGTGGAATCATTCCCGCCCTGCCCGGCCTGTGGAACGGCATGCTGATGACCCTGCAACTGATGGTCATGGGGGTTGTCGGCGGTATCGTGCTGGGCACCATCCTGGCCCTGATGCGGCTATCGTCGAACAAGCTGCTGGCAAACATCGCTGGCGTTTACGTCAACTACTTCCGTTCCATCCCGCTGCTGCTGGTGATCACCTGGTTCTACCTGGCAGTACCCTTTGTACTGCGCTGGATCACCGGCGAAGACACTCCGATCGGCGCCTTCACCTCCTGCGTCGTGGCCTTCATGATGTTCGAGGCGGCGTACTTCTGCGAAATCGTCCGTGCTGGCGTGCAGTCGATCTCCAAGGGCCAGATGGGTGCTGCCCAGGCACTGGGCATGAGCTACGGCCAGACCATGCGCCTGATCATCCTGCCGCAGGCGTTTCGCAAGATGACCCCGCTGCTGCTGCAGCAGAGCATCATCCTGTTCCAGGACACCTCGCTGGTCTACACCGTCGGCCTGGTCGACTTCCTCAACTCGGCACGGGCCAGTGGCGACATCATCGGACGCTCCAACGAGTTCCTGGTGTTCGCTGGCGCTGTGTACTTCGTCATCAGCTTCTCCGCTTCCTTCCTGGTCAAGCGTCTGCAGAAAAGGATAACCGTATGATTTCCATCAAGAACGTCAACAAGTGGTACGGCGACTTCCAGGTTCTGACCGACTGCAACACCGAGGTCAAGAAAGGTGAAGTGGTGGTGGTCTGCGGCCCGTCCGGTTCGGGCAAGTCGACCCTGATCAAATGCGTCAACGCCCTGGAGCCTTTCCAGAAGGGTGACATCATCGTCGACGGCACCTCGATCGCCGACCCCAAGACCAACCTGCCCAAGCTGCGTTCGCGGGTCGGCATGGTGTTCCAGCATTTCGAGTTGTTCCCGCACCTGACCATCACCGAAAACCTGACCATTGCCCAGCGCAAGGTCCTCGGTCGTAGCGAAGCCGAAGCGACCAAGAAGGGCCTGGCCCTGCTTGAGCGCGTGGGTCTGAGCAGCCAGGCGAAGAAACACCCCGGGCAACTCTCCGGTGGTCAACAGCAGCGTGTAGCGATTGCCCGGGCCCTGGCCATGGACCCCATCGTCATGCTGTTCGACGAGCCGACTTCGGCGCTGGACCCGGAAATGGTCAGCGAAGTACTCGACGTGATGGTCCAGCTGGCCCACGAAGGCATGACCATGATGTGCGTGACCCATGAAATGGGCTTTGCACGCAAGGTCGCCAACCGGGTGATCTTCATGGACAAGGGCAACATCATCGAGGACTGCACCAAAGAGGAATTCTTCGGTGACCAGAGTGCGCGTGATGAGCGCACCCAGCACTTCCTCAGCAAAATCCTGCAACACTGAGGTGATGATCAGCACCCTTTGTCCGGTGTACGCCGGGCAGAGGGTGCTGGTCGTACCAAGGCCACTGTGATGAAATGCGATCCCACGCTCTTTCGCCCAGCCAAGCCTGCCCTTGCCGTGAAACCCCGTTTGATCCGCCAACTGCTGATTCCCCCCCTGATCATCCTGCTGATGATCGGCCTGGGTGTGGCTGGCTTCATGATCAGCGAACACAACGGCATCCGCACCTTGAGCGAATCCGGCGAGCGCCAGCTTGAGCTGCACGCGCGCGGCGTCGAGAGTGAAATCAGCAAATACACCTACCTGCCCAGCCTGCTGGAACTGGAAAACAGTGTCTCCAGCCTGCTGACCGAACCCGACGGTGAACATCGCCAGACGGTCAACGAATACCTCGAAGGCCTGAACCGGCGCAGCCGCAGCCGGGCGATTTTCGTCCTCGATACCACCGGCCGGGTCCAGGCCACCAGCAACTGGCGCGATGTCGACAGCTTCCTCGGTGAAGACCTGTCGTTCCGCGCCTATTTCCAGCACGCCGTACGCGGTCAGCCGGGACGCTTCTATGGCATCGGCAGTACCACCGGCGAGCCCGGCTACTACCTGGCCCATGGCCTGGAAGAACACGGCAAGATCATTGGCGTGGCAGTGATCAAGGTGCGCCTGGAGAACATGGAAGAACGCTGGCAACGGGCTCGCCTGGAAGCTTTCGTCAGCGACGAGAACGGCATCATCATCCTCTCCAGCGATCCGGCGCGGCGGCTCAAGTCGGTGCGCCCGTTGACCCCGGAAATAAAGGAACGCCTGGCCCGCAGCCTGCAGTACTACTGGTGGCCGCTCAATGAGCTGCAGCCCTTGTCGCGGGAAAAGCTCGCCGACGGTATCGAAAAACTCAGCTTCCCGGCCAATGCCGAACTGGGCGATGGCCGCCGCGAAGTCGCCTACCTGGCCCAGACCCGACGCCTGAGCGACACACCGTGGCATTTCACTCTGCTTACACCCCTGCAGGACCTGCGCCGCGAGTCGATCATCCAGGGCGTCCTGGTCGCAGTAGCCTTCGCCCTGCTGACAATTGTGCTGATTGCCTGGAACGAGCGGCGCAAGGTCATCGCCACGCGCCTGGCCGCCCGTGAGGCACTTGAAGAGGCCAACAGCCAGCTGGAGCGCAAGATCACCGAGCGTACTGCCGACTTGCGGGCCAGCAACGATCGCCTCAAAGGCCAGATTCGTGAGCGCCGACAAGCCGAGCAGACCCTGCGCCATGCCCAGGACGAACTGGTCCAGGCCGGAAAACTCGCGGCCATCGGCCAGATGTCGACCAGCATCGCCCATGAGCTGAACCAGCCACTGGCGGCGCTGCGCACGCTGTCGGGTAACACCGTGCGCTTTCTTGAGCGCGGCGCTCTGGAAACCGCCAGCACCAACCTGCGCACCATGAACGACCTGATCGATCGCATGGGCCGGATCACCGCGAGCCTGCGCTCCTTTGCCCGACGCGGTGACGACAGCGGCCAGGCCTCGCTGGCCAAGGCGGTGGATGCCAGCCTGCAAGTGCTGAGCAACCGTATCGCTGGCTGCCACCTGAAACTCAACAACCAGTTCGACGACCAGCAACTGGCCATCGATCAGACCCGCCTGGAACAGATCCTGGTCAACCTGATCGGTAACGCCCTCGACGCCATGGCCGCACAACCGCTGCCCGAGCTGTGGCTGGAAGGCGAGCGGCAAGGCGACAAGTATCGCCTGCGGGTGCGCGACAATGGCCATGGCATCGACGATGAAGCCCGCAAGCACCTGTTCGAACCGTTTTTCACCACCAAGCCGGGAGAGCATGGCCTGGGCCTGGGCCTGACCCTGTCCGCCAGCCTCGCCGCCGCTGCCAAGGGCAGCCTGAGTGTCGAACACCCCGCCAGTGGCGGCACGGCGTTCGTCCTCGCCCTGCCCCTGGTCAATGCCCCTACAGAATCTGCCGAGTCCCTATGAACCAAGCGCCCCTTACCGTCCTGATCGTCGAAGACGACCCGCATGTGCTGCTCGGCTGCCAGCAGGCCCTGGCGCTGGAAGACATCGCCTGTGAAGGTGTTGGCAGCGCCGAAGAAGCCCTGCAACGCATCGGTGATGATTTCGCCGGGATCGTG
Source organism: Pseudomonas putida (assembly GCF_028682475.1). GTDB lineage: Bacteria > Pseudomonadota > Gammaproteobacteria > Pseudomonadales > Pseudomonadaceae > Aquipseudomonas > Aquipseudomonas putida_AG. Next base: position 33,151 of record NZ_JANHLE010000014.1, on the reverse strand, counting down.
GTCAGCGACATTCGGCTGCCCGGCATCGATGGCCTGGAACTGCTGAGCCGGCTCAAGGCGCGCGACAGCAGCCTGCCGGTGGTGCTGATCACTGGCCACGGCGATATCGACATGGCCGTCGGCGCCATGCGCAACGGCGCCTACGACTTCATGGAAAAACCCTTCGCCCCGGAACGCCTGGTCGAAGTGGTGCGCCGCGCCCTGGAACAACGCGGGCTATCGCGAGAGGTGTTCGCCTTGCGCCGGCAACTGGCCGAGCAAAGCACCCTGGAAGGCCGGATCATCGGCCGTTCGCCGGCCATGCAGAACCTGCGTGAACTGATTGCCAACGTCGCCGACACTTCGGCCAACGTCCTGATCGAAGGCGAGACCGGTACCGGCAAAGAGCTGGTCGCCCGTTGCTTGCACGACTTCAGCCGCCGGCAGAGCCAGCCCTTTGTCGCCCTGAACTGCGGTGGCCTGCCTGAAAACCTGTTCGAAAGCGAAATCTTCGGCCACGAGGCCAACGCCTTTACCGGCGCGGGCAAGCGCCGCATCGGCAAGATCGAGCACGCCAATGGCGGCACGCTGTTCCTCGACGAAGTCGAAAGCATGCCGATCAACCTGCAGATCAAGCTGCTGCGCGTGTTGCAGGAGCGCACCCTCGAGCGCCTGGGCTCGAACCAGAGCATTGCCGTGGATTGCCGGGTGATCGCCGCGACCAAGTCAGATCTCGACGCACTCGGTCAGAGCGGGCAGTTCCGTAGCGACCTGTACTACCGCCTCAACGTGGTCACCCTGGAGCTGCCGCCGCTGCGCGAGCGTCGTGAAGACATCCTGCAACTGTTCGAACACTTCCTGCAGCTGTCGTCATTGCGCTTCGACCGTGAAGTGCCGCAACTGGACAGCCAGACCCTGTCGCGCCTGATGGCCCACGACTGGCCAGGCAACGTGCGTGAACTGCGCAACGTGGCCGAGCGCTATGCCCTGGGCCTGCCGGCCTTCAAGAAGGCTGGCGCCAGTGCCAACCAGGGTCTGGGTTTTGCCGAAGCGGTCGAGGCCTTCGAACGCAACCTGCTCAGCGATGCCTTGCAGCGTACCGGCGGCAACCTCAGCCAGGCCAGCCAGGAGCTGGGCATGGCCAAGACCACGCTGTTCGACAAAGTGAAGAAATATGGCCTGGGTTGACCGGCCGACAACACGAGAAAGCATGTGGACCTGATACTCAAAGCCTGCCTGGGCGCGGCGGTAGTGGTGATCCTTGCCGCTCTGGCGAAAACCCGTAACTACTACATCGCCGGCCTGGTCCCGCTGTTTCCGACCTTCGCCCTGATTGCCCACTACATCGTCGGTAAAGGCCGCTCACTGGAGGACCTGAAGACCACCATCCTGTTCGGCATGTGGTCGATCATTCCCTATTTCGTCTACCTGGCGGCCTTGTATGTACTGGTCGACCGCCTGCGCCTGGAGCTGTCGTTGGCGCTGGCGGCAGTGGCGTGGCTGGTGGCAGCGACGGTGCTGGTCAGTGTCTGGGTGCGCTTGCATTGAACCCGATCGCGGGGCAAGCCCGCTCCCACTGGGTTACCACTGAGCCGGTGGGAGCGGGCTTGCCCCGCGATCAATACACCGCCAGATGGGTATCTGCCAGGCGTTGGGTTTTCAGATAAGGCAGCACCGCCGCCAGCAAAGGCACCTTGAACTGCTCCTGAAAGCGATGGGCCAGCCCCGGAATCAGCTTCAACTGGCTACCCTGGATGTGCGCCGCCAGGTGTACACCATGCATCACCGGCAACAGCGGATCGGCAGTGCCATGCACCACCAGCGTCGGTAGGCGCAGGCTGTTGAGCAACTCGACCCGGCTCGGCTCGGCGAGAATGGCCATGATCTGGCGCTCGACGCCTTGCGGATTAAAAGCCCGGTCGTAGGATTGCGCAGCTTGCTGTAACAGCGCCTGACGGTCGTCCTCGACCTGCGGACTGCCCAGGGCTGCCAGCAGGTCAGCCTGCTGCTCCAGGGCCGCTTCACGGTTCGGGGCCTCGCGCCGTGCCAGCAACTGCACCAACGCTGGGCTAGGTGTCGGCAGCCCCTGGGCGCCGGAGCTGGACATGATCAAGGTCAGGCTTTCGACCCGTTCCGGGGCCACTGCCGCCATATGCTGGGCAATCATGCCGCCCATGCTGACGCCGAGGACATGGAAGCGTTCGACGTGCAGGGCATCCATCAGTCCCAGGCCATCTTCAGCCATATCATTGAGACTATAGGGTGCGGCCACCGACAGTCCGAGCTTGTAACGCAGCACCTGGTAGGTCAGGTTGGCGCTAGCCGGTGCCTGAAGCCAGCGGGTCAGGCCGACGTCGCGGTTGTCATAGCGAATGACCCGAAAGCCTTGTTGGCACAAGGCAACCACCACTTCATCGGGCCAATGGATCAACTGGCCACCGAGGCCCATGACCAATAACAGAGCCGGGTCCGAGTCACGACCGATGCTCTGGTACGCCACGCTCAACGAAGCGATCTCGGCGTGCTCGGTGGGCACGTCGACGTCGCAGCGCGACGCCGCAAAGGAAGGTAAGGCGCTGATCAGCGCCAGAACAAACAAAAACGCCCGCATGAAGGAAACACCAGATTGAAAATCCCCAGTAGAACGGGAGTCTGATGACTTTCATGCGAGCGCGCTGCCACAAAACCGTGACCGTTTGATGACACGCGCTGAGCGGTAAGCGCCATGCTGCTCGATCATGGCGTCCACTGGCTGCACCTTTGCTCAGGACACCGGGTTTTGTGCCCAACCAACTGAAGACCAGAAACACAGACGCATTTTAGGAAGCGTCTGACATCTATTTTTTGCCGCGCTTGGTAGCGTTTCCGGGTGTTTACGCCCGCTCAAGCACAATTTCGCTTGAGTGTTGCGTGGTTTCTCTCTCCCGTTTAAGGAAAAACGCATGTTCGCATCGGCCAATAGCGTGCAGTTCGAATTGTTGATCCCATCGGTTCGCAATGATTTCAAGGTACTGACGTTTGACGGCACGGAAGCCATCAGCACCTTGTACGCGATCCACATTGAACTGGTCAGCGAGTACCCCGACTTCGATCTCGAAAGCCTGCTCAGTCAGCCGGCGTTTCTACGCTTCGGATTGAACGGGGAAGGTATCCACGGGCGGATCGAAAATGTCCGGGACGGCGAGCCCGGCACACGTCTGACCCGTTATCACCTGACCCTGGTCCCGGCCCTGCACTACTTGCAGTTCAGCCACAACCAGCGGATTTTCCAGCAGCTGACCGTGCCGCAGATCATCGCTCAGGTGCTCCAGGGACATGGCATTCAAGCCGATGCCTATAGCTTTCATGTTCGCAACAGCCCCGTGCGCGAATACTGCACTCAATACTTCGAAAACGACTACCAGCTACTCCAAAGGCTGTGCAGTGAAGAAGGTATCGCCTGGCATCACCAGCACAGCCCGGACGGTCATCGGCTGGTGTTCACCGACGACCAGACCTTCTTTCCCAGACTGGGGGCAACCCCCTATCAGCAAGGCACCGGACAGGTGGCCGATGAGCCGGTTATCAGCCAGTTCTCCCAGCGCTTAAGTACCCGGACCACTACCGTCACCCGGCGCGACTACGACCTGAAAAGGCCAAGCCGGTTAGTGGAAAATCAGTGCATCGCCGAGTTCAAGCCGGCGCTTGAGGATTACCACTACCCCACGCCGATCGACACCGAAGAACGCGGCAAGCAGCTGGCCCGCCAGGCCCTGGAACGGCATCGCAGCGACTATCAGCTGGCCGAAGGTAAAAGCGATCAGCCGAACTTGCGCAGCGGTCATTTCTTTGACCTGCGCGAACACCCGCGCAAAGCCTGCAACGACTTGTGGCTCCTGCTCAGTGTGACCCACGAAGGCAAGCAGCCGCAGGTGCTGGAGGAGTCGGCCAGCAGCGAAAAACCGCCTAAAGACGGCTTCAGTCAAGGCTACCGCAACCGCTTCAGCGCCATCCCCTGGGACGTGTTCTACCGGCCACCGCTGGTCACCCGAAAATCCGTGCTGGTCAGCCAGACCGCTCGCGTTACCGGACCTGAAGGCGAAGAAATCTTCTGCGATGAGCATGGCCGGGTGAAAGTCGAGTTCCATTGGGACCGCGCCGAGCTGAACAGCGACAAGAGCAGTTGCTGGCTACGGGTTTCATCCAGCTGGGCCGGTGAGGGTTTTGGCGCGGTGACCATCCCGCGCATCGGCATGGAAGTGGTGGTGACCTACCTGGAAGGCAATCCCGACCAGCCGTTGATTACCGGCTGCGTGCCCAATATCCGCACGGCGGTGCCCTATCCCTTGCCCACGAACAAAACCAAAACCGTGTTGCGCAGCCGCAGTTCGCCGGCCGGTGGTGGCTACAACGAACTGTCGATCGAAGACCGGGCCGGGCAGGAAAAAATCTACCTGCGCGCCCAGCGCGACCTGGAGCAGAAGATCGAGAACGACAGCCAGCTGGAGGTCGGTAACGAACGCCGGGAAACCATCAAGGGCAACAGCGTCGTGATGCTGGAAGCCGAAGACCAGCGCACCGTGACGGCAGACCGCAAGGTCGAACTCAAGGCCAACGACTACCTGGAAGTCGCCGACAGCAGCCATACCCGCATCGGCCAAACGCTGGTGATCGAGGCCGGTCAGCAAGTGCACCTCAAGGCGGGCCACTCAATCGTGCTAGACGCTGGGGACAGCCTCAGCTTGAAAGGCGGTGGTCAGCATATCGTCGTAGGCCCGGGCGGCATCTTCAGCAGTAGCGAGATTCAAATCGGCGGCGCACCTGCGCCGGGAATCGCTGCTGCTCCGATATTACCCGGCATGCTTGAAGGGCTGCCATCAGCCGAGGCGCTCCCGCCAGGTATTGCTTTGTACGGCCCCATCAAACCCGGAATCCACAAACTCTGTGGCAAGCAAAGCAATGGTGTCTGTAGTCGAGGAGATTGTACATGCAAGAAGGATTGATCGAATTCATCAACCAGCCTCGGCAGAGCAGATTAGCGGCAACTTTACAGCCACTGCACTTCATTCTCGATCCGGCGCTGTATCCCGACCTGATAAAAGAGCTCACCGCACGTCAAGTGTACGCATTCGACTTCTTGCTCATCGACACTGACTTTGCCTCGCTGGCAAATACCGGGCCGATCTGGCTCAGCACGCACGCTGATAGCGCCATAGCCGAGTGGTGCATGCACCTTTGCCAGCACCACCATGCGGGCATAGTAATTGTGGCGAGCGACAGTGAACAGGCGCTCAAGCACGCGCGCTGGCTGTTGAAAGTCAATGACGGTTCCGGCGGTCAAAGTTGGCTGACCTACTATCAGCCCGCCTTGTGCGCGGCCCTGTTCGGGACCACTCAACCATCGTCGATAAATCTGTTGCTGGGCCCCTGGTCTGCGGTTTATGCCCCCTCCCCGCGTCATATTCAGGGCCTGTCGCCTGGCTGGTTGAGCTGGCAGACAGACCATCCCGCTCAGGCGCCGACAACTCCCCTCTTCAACTTGCCACCGTGCACCGAGCCGACCTACGTCACGCTGCGCTGGGTGTATTGGCTTGACCAGCAGCACGCAGCCTTTAACCAGCCGGATGTCGAACAACTCGCCCCATTGATCGACAACCTGAATCTGCTGCTCGAGCACCAGATCTACGAAAGCACTCATTTACTTCAGTTGGCGGATTTGATGGTGCGCACCGACCTTGCCACTCAACCCGCCGCCATGACCATTTTGCGCGGTGCTGACCCAGCCTTTGCCAAGGTTGAACACCTGCAAGCGCTGATGGGTATGCCTGACTCGAGGAAGAAACACAGCTCATGGAATTGATCATCCACACCGTCAAAGCAGGCGATACGCTCCATGACATCTCACAGCGATATGCTTGTAGCGTTGCGCAGTTGCGTCAGTTGAATCCATTCATCATCGATAGTATCCACCCGGGCTGGAACCTCAGGGTTCCGGTTCCAGGGGGTGGAACCGCGCCGGTCAGCGCAACATCTCCCTCCACAACCTACACCGAGCCTGAAAACCCGCCTGCGCCAGCGCCGCCCTCCAAGCCCCTGGAGCTGGACCCGCAGACCAAGTCCAAACCCTCCGCCAGCATCTGTTTTGCCCCACAGGAAAAGCTCGCCTGCTCTCCTGAATACGCCGACATCATTTACGCCACTCAAGAGAAAACCTTCTGGCTGCTGTCGGCTGAGGCAGCCAGCGCACTCAAGGAAGCCGCCTACAAACTGGATAACCTGATTGCCCCGGGCAAAAGCCCGGAGGAGCGCCAGAAAGGTCTGTATGCCTGCGATCTGCTGGATTATTTTCTCGAGCCCAAACTGGCCAACTTCCTCGAGGGTGAGCAGCAGGCAAGGATGCTCGCAATCGAGGCTGAGGAGCCGCTGATTGCCGACCCTCGTTATGCCATGGAGGCCAGGACAGCGGCTGAAGACAAACAGCGCGATATCGCCGCCAGAAGCGCTGGGCCCGTTGATCCATACGCGCGCGACACAGCGTGGGAAGACAACGAGCGGATGCTCGATAACCACAAGAAATTCCAGGCACTGAGAACGCTTCACCAGGAATGGAAACACCTGGCCAACCTCGCCCAGGCCCAGGCCAAACGTCAGGGATACGTGGTCGAGGGCGGCTCACTGTTTACCCCTGAAGCCCTCAAGGCCCGCGATATTGTGCAGGTTTACCTGAGCGAGCGTGCCAAGCTGCTGGACGACAAAGGGCAACTCAGCACCTTCTCGACCGATGAGGTGGCCAGGGTCCTGCAAGCCGCCAGCGAACACCGAAATCACCTGGAAAGCTGCTTGCTTGACTGTGACGCAGCGCTGATGAGCTACCACGCCCTGCAGAGCCAGGAGGCGGCAAAATTCGCCTACCCGAAGTACCTCGAGGCAATTCTCAACGCCGCCGACTATGGCATTGCCCTGCCAGAACTGGCGTTGTGCCAGGGCGCGGATCTGGATGCGGGGGTGCAAACTCTCAAGCACTACCTGGCGTTGCAGCTGCAACAAACCCGGATCAAGCAACGTCTGTTCGACAAGTACGGGGCCTGGATCAAGGCCAGCGGCGAAAACACCCAGGCGCCTGACAGCCTGGTGGCAGGCGAACGTAGCGCCTGGGCCGATCTGCAAACCCAGATGGAGGCCATTCACCAGCGGGCGCAAAGCAATGTCCTGGCGACCGTGCCCCGCCGCCATTTGCTCTGGGAGCCCGAGCAGTTCAAGCCCACGCCGGTAGAACGCCTGGTCAAACCTGACTTCCCGTTGCGGGAAATCAGCTGGCCAGCCAGCAGCTCACCGGTGCGCCATATCAGCTTGACGGTACTCAAGGCGCTAAAGGCGCAAAGCACAGTCAAATGGGGCGCAAACAGTACGGGCAAGTCCGCGAAAGACCGGGCCCACAGCGACTTTCATGACTGGCTCAAGTCCATGGGCGGCGTGCCTGTTGCCGACCAGGGTGAGTGGTTCGACAACGAGGGCGGTTTCGATGTCGAGCAGTTCCACCGCCGCCTGACCGAACAAGGCTACGCGGTCAAAACCCTGGCCAGTGCCGATCAGCGCGGCGCCTGGGGTGAACAACTGCGGCAGATGCTGTTCATGGCCGGAGCACAGCGCCAACTGCGTCTGTTCGACAGCAGCCCGCAAGCCCAGCTGATTCGTTGCCTGACCCCAACGATCAGCAATGTGCAACAAACCGTCAGTGCCAGCAGCAGCTTCTCCCCCAACGGCATAGGCGCCTCGGCACAGCTACAGGTTGAGGTAAACCTGGCCAAGGGTGAAGTCGAACTGTTCAAGCTCGACTGGCCTGAGCGCAGTGCGACCCAGGACATCAAGATTCAGTACCAGCGCTACGATGGCCAGGGCCTTGCCGAAATGAACATCGGGCGTTTTTCTTGCAACGTCGCTGCGCATGCCTGGGGCTTTGCCGGTGCGGCCATGCTCGCCTCAACCAGTATCGCCCTGACGCCCAGCAATACCCGCTATGGCGCCGGGCTCAGCGCCTTGCAGGATGCCAACGCACCGGCAGGCGTCCTCTCTGCTGCGCACACCCAGAAAAGCGCACCGGTACTTACCGGCAAGGCGGCTAATGTACAGATCGACGACGGCGCCACTGCCGCCTTTAACCTGTTTGCCGGTGTGCAGGCAGGCATTCGCCTGACCGGCGCACTGAACTGGGCGCCGCCGAAAGACCTGGTTGCGCTGCGCAGCGTGTCCTTGCAATCACCCCCCTCAAGTCGATGGCTCAGCCTCGCACGCCTGGAAGGCGAAGTCGCCGCTGCGGCGGGGGTCGGTGCGGCCGCAGCGTTCACCTTGTCTACCGACAAGGGACGGCTGATTCTGCGCCTCAAGGCCGCCTTGATCTTTGGCCCCGGCGCCAAGGGTACGTTTGCCTTTGAGGTGGGGTACGACGCCGTCTATGAACTGCTGAACCTGTTCCGACGCGAACTGCACAAAAACCACGGCCAGCCACTGGACTGGGTGGATGGCAGCGCGATGGACCTGTTCAGCAAAATGAACTTGCTGGGGATGGCCGGCCTGGATCCGGGCATGCTTTACCTGATGGGCTTCGACAAGATTGCTGAGCTTTGTGAGGCGCTGACTTCTGCGGGTAAGGGTGGGCCGATTGCGCACACCATTATGAACTACGACAACCCATCAGAGTTGGAACAATGGACCGTGGACGCCATCCCGGAAGCCTTGGGGCCAATGTTGATGACGTTAATTAGCGAGGCGAAAGCGTTTGACGTTGTTTCTTATGAAATCGATCTTATAACAGATGTATGGATAGAAGTTAAAACCCACTACACCGAACCACAGGCGTGGATGCTTCAGCAGAAAGCAGTCAACCGGCTATTGAATTGGATCGTTAGCAACGCCCAGGAAAAAGGCACACTGGATAGCGCCCAACTGCAGTTTGAAGAAGCGTGTATGCGAATGAGCCGCTTTGGCGCCAGATCGGAAACACCAGGCCAGTCGTATTGTACAAACAGGTTGGAAATGGACAACTTTATGGCAGAAGGTGTAGAGAGGTTGCATGAACGAAGGGGCGATGCAGTTCGCGCCGAATACAGGACCAACTCTGCGATGCTCGGCGCAAGCAAAGATAATTACTGCGAGCGCCGTCAATATTACGGCAGAGATTATATTCCAAGTGGCTTCGCAACATACATAGGACCGGGACAATGAGAGGCTTTAATCTATCACTAATAGTTACACTCCTGGGTCTATGCACAGTTTTTTCAGCATCTTCACTTGCAGCATTGTCGCCTGATCAACAGGCGGCAAAAGAGCGCGGCATCATGCTGTACAACCAATACAAGCCATCCGAAAAAGAGTTGCGTATTGCCGCTGAAGCTGGGGATGCGGAGGCGCAGTTTTATCTGGGAGAAAATCTTCGCCGCAAAAATCGCTACATGACAGCAGAAGCCAGAAATCTCCTTGAGGCCTCTGCGAGTCAAGGCAACCTCTATGCAATGATTCGCCTGGGCAACAGCGGCAGCGGACTGTGCAATATATTAGGAAATTGTCCGATAGGATTTAAAAGCCAAGAAGATTGGCTTCGGGAGGCACTGAAAATATCAAAGGAGAAAGCTGCGCAAGGAGATCCTGAGGGACTGTATATACTCTATAAAGTGACAGGGGACTTTGACTCATTGATAAAATCCGCTGAGTCAGGATTCCCATTTGCACAGTATTGGTTAGCAAGAAGATACTATAACGGCGACGGTTTCTTTTGGCTACCTTGGCGACGCAGCCAGGAAATTGAACGCTGGTACAAGGCTGCCGCTGAAAATGGCCACCCAGAAGCCATGGTCAGATACGCCGTTAGCGTTTATGAAAACCAAGGTGACATGGAGGTGGTGCGTCACTGGATAGAAGAAGCGGCAAAAACAGGTTATGAAAATGGTGTAGCGCACTTGGCGGGGGAATACGCGCACTCACCTAGCCATTTCAACTTTCCACTTGACTTAGTCAAAGCTTATGGGCTGACGTCATTATTATTAGTGCTCGATGGCGGCGGCGACACATTAAGATTTACAGAAAGAGAGCTTGTGAAAATATCATCCCAGATGACCCCCGAACAAATCGAGCAGGGTAAAGTTTTCGCACTGGAATGGCAGGCTGCCAACCCACGCCCTATTTCATTCTTCCCGATGATGCTTGATCCACTGGATTCGTTTTGATTGTTATAGGTCATATGAGGGTTACAAACCCTCAAGGAATAATGACGCCCGGCAACACCCACTACGGCGCCGGCAGGCGCCCTCTCTGCAGCGCATATAAATACATCGGGGAAGGAAAACAATGCGTCTCAGTAACCTTAGAACCCTATCACTGAAATCAATTGTATTCTTTGTTCTCTGCTTGAGTTTTCCAAAATGGTCATCTGCGACGTTGACACCTTCTCAGCAGGCAGCGAAAGAGCGCGGCATCATGCTGTACAACCAGTACAAACCTGCCGAAAAAGAGTTGCGCATTGCCGCTGAAGCCGGAGATGCGGAAGCGCAATTTTATTTGGGAGAAAATCTTCGTCACAAAAATCGCCATATGACAGCGGAAGCACAGAAATGGCTAGAGGCTTCCGCTAATCAGGGAAATCTCTACGCCATGGTTCGACTCTCTCAGAATGCTCATGGGCTATGTACGGTAATCGGAAACTGTGCCAATGGACAGAAAGGCCCTAAGGAATGGCTGGAAGAGGCCTATAAGCTAGCTAATGCTAAAGCCACGAAAGGTGATGCGGAGGCAATGTATATTCTCTATTGGATCACCGTTGACGACCTTCCATTTTTAGTTAAATCGGCCGAGGCCGGATTCCCGTTTGCTCAATATTGGCTGGCAAAAAGCTATGCGAATGGAAATGGCTTTTTTTGGCTACCCTGGCGGCGTAGCCAGGAAGTGGAGCGCTGGTACAAGGCTGCCGCTGAAAATGGCAATCCAAAAGCCATGATTGAGTACGCTATCATTGTTTATGAAGATCGCGGTGACATGGCCGTGGTGCGTCAGTGGATAGAAAAATCCGCAAAAACAGGTTATCAGAATGGCGTAGCACATTTGGCCGCGGAGTCCGCGCATCTGCGGACCTATTTTGAATTTCCCTTCGATTTGGTCAAAGCTTATGGGTTGACATCATTATTATTGGTGCTTGATGGCGGCGGCGACACATTAAGATTTGCAGAAAGAGATCTTGAAAAAATATCCGTCCAGATGACTCCCGAACAAATCGAACAAGGTAAAGCTTTCGCACTGGAATGGCAGGCCGCCAACCCACGACCTATTTCATTCTTCCCGATGATGCTTGACCCGTTGGACTCCTTTTGATTGCCCCGAGCGCAGTGCGGCCCAGGGCATCAAGATTCAGTACCAACGCTACGATGACCAGAGCCTTGCCGAAATGAACAGCAGGCGCTTTTTTCTTTCAACGTGCACCCAACGACAGCAAGGCCCTGAAGAATGGCTGGAAGCCTGATAACCGGCTTGCTTCAAGCCAGTTCGCTACGCAGCTGCCGGGCCGCGGCCACCATGTTCACCAACGCCGCCTCGGTCTCCGGCCAGGCCCGGGTCTTCAGGCCACAATCGGGGTTGACCCACAGACGCTCGGCCGGGATCCGCTTGACCGCCTTGCTCATCAACTTGACCATTTCCGCAGTGTCCGGCACGCGTGGCGAGTGGATGTCGTACACGCCCGGACCGATATCGTTGGGGTAGTCGAAGGCTTTGAAGGCCTCCAGCAGCTCCATGTCCGAACGCGAAGTCTCGATGGTGATGACGTCGGCATCCATCGCCGCGATGGCTTCGATCACGTCGTTGAACTCGCTGTAGCACATGTGCGTATGAATCTGGGTTTCATCCCGTACGCCACTGGAGCACAGGCGGAAGGCCTCCACCGCCCAGTCCAGGTACGCCTGCCATTGCGCCCGGCGCAGCGGCAGACCTTCACGGAACGCCGCTTCGTCGATCTGCACGATCTTGATGCCGGCCGCTTCCAGGTCCTGTACTTCGTCGCGAATGGCCAGGGCCAGTTGCTCGGCCTGGACCTTGCGCGACACGTCTTCACGGGGGAACGACCACATCAGCATGGTCACCGGGCCGGTCAGCATGCCCTTCATGACCTTGCTGGTCTGGCGCTGGGCATACTCGATCCAGGCCACGGTCATCGGCTGCGGACGGCTCAGGTCACCGTAAATGATCGCCGGTTTGACGCAACGCGAACCGTAGCTCTGGACCCAGCCGAAACGGGTGAAGCTGTAACCGTCTAACTGCTCGGCAAAGTATTCGACCATGTCGTTGCGCTCGGCTTCGCCGTGCACCAGCACATCCAGGCCAAGACGCTCCTGGATCTTCACGGCGTGGCGGATCTCGCTGTGCATCGCGTCGGTGTAGTCGTTGGCCGATAGCTTGCCTTGCTTGTAGGCCTGACGTGCCAGACGGATCGCCGAGGTTTGCGGGAACGAGCCAATGGTCGTGGTCGGGAAAGCCGGCAGCTGCAAGCGCTGACGCTGGGCTTCGATACGTTGGGCAAAAGCCGACTGGCGCCGGCTATCGGCGGCGGTAACCGCGGCCAGACGCGCCTGCACTTCTGGCTTGTGGATACGCGGCGACTGGCTGCGGCTGTGCTGCACGGCGCGGCTGGTGGCCAGGGCGTTCTGTACGCCTGGCAGGTGAGGCGCCTCCAGGGCCTTGGCCAGCACGGCAATTTCTTCACACTTCTGCACGGCGAAGGCCAGCCAGCTTTTCAGTTCGGCATCGAGCTTGTCTTCTCGCGCCAGGTCCACCGGGCTGTGCAGCAACGAGCAGGAACCGGCAACCCAGAGGTTGGCGCCGAAGCGCTGTCTGGCCTGCTGCAATTGCTCCAGCGCCTTGTCCAGGTCACAGCGCCAGACGTTGCGGCCGTTGACCACGCCCAGCGACAGCACTTTGTAAGTCGGCAGACGGTCGAGTACCGTCGGCAACTGCTCCGCAGCCCGAACCAGGTCGATGTGCAGACCATCCACCGGCAGGCCGACGGCCAGGCCGAGGTTGTCTTCCAGGCCGCTGAAGTAGGTTGCCACCAGCTTCTTCAACGGCGAGTACTGCAGGATGTGATAGGCGCGTTCGAAAGCGTTCTTCCAGTCTTGTGGCAAATCCAGGCCGAGGATCGGCTCATCGATCTGCACCCACTCCACGCCCTGGCGCGCCAGGCGGCTGAGGATTTCGCCGTAGACCGGCAACAGACGCTCCAGCAGGTCGAGTTTGTCGAAGTCGCCGCCTTTGGCCTTGCCCAGCCACAGGTAGGTCAATGGCCCGATCAGCACCGGTTTGACCGCGTGGCCGAGGGCCTGTGCTTCGGCAACTTCGTCGAACAGTTGTTCCCAGCTGAGCAAAAAGCGTTGGTCGGCGCTGAACTCAGGCACCAGGTAGTGATAGTTGGTGTCGAACCACTTGGTCAGCGCCTGGGCATATTGCGCCTGGCCGTGCTCGCCACCGCAGCAGCTGGTGGTGGCACCGCGGGCCATGGCAAACAAAGTGTCGAGGGTCGGCAAGCCATTGCTGCCCAGGGTCTTGGCGAAGCGCTCGGGAATCGCACCGAACGCCAGCGAGTGGCTCAGAACCTGGTCGTACCAGGCAAAGTCACCGACCGGCAGCAACTCGATGCCGGCATCCTTTTGCAGTTGCCAGTGACGGGCACGCAGCTCACGCCCCACCGCCTGCAAACCGGCCTGGTCGATATCGCCCTTCCAGTAGGCTTCTTGCGCTTTCTTCAGCTCGCGGTCAGCGCCAATGCGCGGAAAACCAAGGTTGTGGGCCAATGCCATGACAGTCGTGCTCCCTGTAAAAGATGGCGCTATTGTCGACAGACAGGGCAACATGAGACAAACTCAATAAATTCGTGTTGATCTCAAAATTTACTCATGGAGCACCCGGTGCTGGAAATTCGCCACCTGAAAACCCTGCACGCCCTGCGCGAAGCCGACAGCCTGGTAGAAGCCGCTGAACGGCTGCACCTGACCCAGTCGGCCCTGTCCCACCAGTTCAAAGAGCTGGAAGAGCGCCTGGGAATGCAGCTGTTCATGCGCAAGACCAAACCGCTCCGTTTCACCAGCGCCGGCCTGCGTTTGCTGCAACTGGCCGATGCCACCTTGCCCTTGCTGCGCGGTGCCGAACGCGACATCGCGCGTCTGGCCGGTGGTACCGCCGGGCGCCTGCACATGGCCATCGAATGCCACAGTTGCTTCCAGTGGCTGATGCCGACCATCGACCAGTTCCGCGACGCCTGGCCGGAGGTCGAGCTCGACCTGGCCTCGGGCTTTGCCTTTGCCCCGTTGCCGGCGCTGGCCCGCGGTGACCTGGACCTGGTGGTGACTTCCGACCCGCTGGAGCTGGCGGGCCTGACCTATGTCCCGCTGTTCACCTACGAAGCCATGCTCGCGGTGGCCAACCAGCACCCGTTGGCCAGCAAGCCCTACATCGTGCCCGACGACCTGGCCTGCGAGACGCTGATCACCTACCCGGTGGAACGGGATCGCCTGGATATCTTCACCCGCTTCCTCGAACCTGCCGATGTGGAACCGGCGCAGGTACGCACGGCGGAACTGACGGTGATGATGATGCAGCTGGTGGCCAGCGGCCGCGGCGTCTGTGGCATGCCGCACTGGGCACTGCACGAGTACAGCTCGCGTGGTTACGTGAAGGGCAAGCGCCTGGGCGAGAAAGGTCTGTTTGCCACACTGTACGCGGCGGTGCGCACCGATATGCTCGATGCGCCGTATATGCGTGATTTTCTGCTGACGGCCAAGGACACCTCGTTCTCCACCCTTGACGGTGTCAGCGCGGTGCGTTGAGCCTTACGCCAGCTTGCGCTGTTCCTGCACCAGGCGCAGCGCAAGGCCCGCCAGGACAAAACCCATCACATAGCGCTGCACCATCAGCCACAACGGGTAGCGAACGAACCAGGCAGAGAGTGCGGCGGCGAACAAGGCGATCAACAGGTTCACCGAGAAGCTCACGGTGATCTGGGTCAGCCCCAGCATCAGACTCTGCGCCAGCAGCGAGCCATGCTCCGGGGAGATGAACTGCGGCAGGATCGACAGGTAGAACATTGCTACCTTGGGGTTCAGTACACTGGTCAGAAAGCCCATCATCACCAGCTTGGCGGGGGAATCCGGGGTCAACTCGCGGGCTTCAAACGGCGACCGTGCTCCAGGCTTGACCGCTTGCCAGGCCATCCACAGCAGGTAGGCGGCGCCTGCCCACTTGAGCAGGTCATAGCCCAGTGGCACGGCCATGAACAAGGCGGTCAACCCCACCGCCGCAGCCGTCATGTGTACCAGGAAACCGGCGACCACACCCAGCAGCGAAGTGATCCCGGCCATGCGGCCCTGGCAGATCGAACGTGAAATCAGATAGATCATGTTGGGCCCCGGGGTCAGGACCATCAACAACGCGGCACCGATGAACAGCAGCCATTCGTGAGCGGGGATCATTGGCATTCCTTTGCAAATGGAAGATCAGGCGGGTTGGCTAGTCAAGCGCCGGTACAGGGGCAGGATCAAGTCCCGGGTCAGCGGCGCCAGCTCAAGCGTCAGTTGCTTGCGGGCCGAGACCCAGACCACTTCTTCGATCTCTGCGCCAGGCTCGACGGGCATCGAAGTGTGCACCTGAAACAGCTCGGCCTGGACTTCATAACCCGGCTCGTTGGCTGCCGGGGCGCTGAACTGACCGAGGTAGTCGGCGTCTTGCGGATCGATCTGCAGGCCCAGCTCTTCGAACAGCTCACGGGCCAGGGCGCTGACCGGTTGCTCATCGGCCTCGATCTTGCCGCCAGGCTGCATGAAGGCCTGGGTGCCGCGTTTGCGGACCAGCAGGGTGCGGCCTTGCGGGTCGAGCAGGAGCGCGGCGGCGATGCGGATGATTTTACTCATGGGGGACTCGTGACTGGAAAAGCGCGTAAGGATCACATGTTGTCGATGGCCTTACAATCGCATCGCTGGCAAGGCCAGCTCCCACAAGGTTCGGTTCAGCCAGTCTGACGAATGTACCTTGCCAGTTGCTGCAGTTAGCCGCATAAACAGCCCATGAACCTACCTGCCCTGAACCATCCGGAACTGGATGCATTCCACCCAGCTGTACGCACCTGGTTCCAGCGTCGCTTCCCGACCGTGACCGCCGCTCAGGCGCAAGCCTGGCCGCTGATCCGGCGCGGCCAGTCGCTGCTGGTGGCGGCCCCCACAGGTTCAGGCAAGACCCTCACCGCCTTTCTGGCGATTCTCGACGAACTGTTCGAACAGGGCCTGACCAGCGGACACCTGCCGGACCAGACCCAGGTGGTCTATGTCTCGCCGCTCAAGGCGCTGTCCAACGATATCCAGATCAACCTGCAGGCACCGTTGGCGGGTATCAATGAAGCATTGGTTGAACAGGGCCACGAGCCCCTGGCGATACGCACGGCTGTGCGCAGCGGCGATACCCCGCAAAAGGAACGCAACGCCATGCGCCGTCAGGCGCCGCATATTCTGGTGACCACGCCCGAATCGCTGTATGTGCTGCTCGGTTCCGACTCCGGACGCCAGGGCCTGGCCAGTGTGCACACGGTGATCGTTGACGAGATCCATGCCCTGGCCGGCAACAAGCGCGGCAGTCATCTGACCCTCAGCCTTGAACGTTTGCAGGCCCTGTGTGGCCGACCGTTGCGCCGTATCGGCCTGTCGGCCACCCAGCGCCCGGTCGAACGGGTGGCCGAGTTTCTGGTCGGCAAGGGCCGCGACTGCGCAATTGTCGACATCGGCCATGCCCGTACCCGCGACCTGGCGCTGGAAGTGCCGCCCGTTCCCCTCGACGCGGTGATGGCTACCGATGTCTGGGGCCTGGTGTATGACCGTCTGGCCGTGCTGGCCCGCGAGCACCGCACCACCCTGATATTCGTCAACACCCGCCGCCTGGCCGAGCGCCTCACCCGGCATCTGAGCGAACGCCTCGGCGTGCACGCCGTAGCCGCGCATCACGGCAGCCTGGCCAAGGAATATCGCCTGGATGCCGAACAGCGCCTCAAGCGTGGCGAGCTACAGGTGCTGGTGGCCACCGCTTCGCTGGAACTGGGGATTGATATCGGCGAAGTCGAACTGGTCTGCCAGATCGGCTCGCCCGGCTCCATCGCCGCCTTTCTGCAACGGGTCGGGCGTGCCGGCCATCAGGTCGAGGGCACGCCCAAAGGCCGTCTGTTTCCACTGTCCCGGGACGATCTGATCGAATGCGTGGCGCTGCTCGACTGTGTGCGCCGTGGCGAGCTGGACCTGCTGCAGATTCCCCGGGCGCCGCTGGATGTACTGGCCCAGCAGATCGTTGCCGAAGTCAGCTGCCAAGCCTGGCAGGAGCAAGCGCTGTACGACTGTCTGCGCCAGGCCATGCCCTATGCCGAACTGGACCAGACGCATTACCAGGCCCTGCTGCGCATGCTCGCCGAAGGCTTCAATGGGCGTCAGGGTGTACGCAGCGCCTATTTGCACCGCGATGCCGTCAACAGCAGCCTGCGCGGACGCCGCGGCAGCCAGCTGACCGCGCTGACCAGTGGCGGCACCATCCCTGACAACGCCGACTATGCGGTGCTGCTTGAACCCCAGGGATTGAACATCGGCAGCGTCAATGAAGATTTTGCCGTGGAGAGCATCGCCGGCGACATCTTTCAGCTGGGCAACACCTCTTACCGTATCCTGCGGGTGGAAAGCGGCAAGGTGCGCGTCGAGGATGCCAAGGGCTTGCCGCCGAGCATCCCGTTCTGGCTGGGTGAAGCGCCGGGGCGCAGTGATGAGTTGTCGTTCGCTGTCGCCCGTCTGCAAGGCGAGATTGACCGCCGCCTGAGTGAGTCTGCCGGTCAATTGCAGAACACGCTAGCCTGGCTGCAGGAGGAGATCGGCCTGGACCCGGACAGTGCAGAACAGCTGCTCGACTATCTGGCTCGAACCCGCCAGGTCCTGGGCGCCCTGCCCTCACAGCAAACCTTGATCATGGAGCGCTTCTTCGACGCCTCCGGCGGCACCCAGCTGATCCTCCACAGCCCGTTTGGCAGCCGCATCAACCGCGCCTGGGGCCTGGCCCTGCGCAAGCGCTTTTGCCGCACCTTCAATTTCGAACTGCAGGCCGCCGCCAGCGAAGATGCCATCGTCCTGTCGCTGTCCACCAGCCACAGCTTTGTGCTGGACGAGGTGTGGCGCTACCTGTCGAGTAACAACGCCGAATCGGTGCTGATCCAGGCTTTGCTCGATGCGCCGTTGTTCGGCGTGCGCTGGTGCTGGAATGCCGGTGTAGCGCTGGCCTTGCCGCGCTTTGTCGGCGGGCGCAAGGTGGCGCCGCAGATCCAGCGGATGAAAAGCGAGGACCTGATCGCCGCGGTGTTCCCCGACCAGATCGCCTGCCTGGAAAACCTTGCTGGTGAACGGCAGATTCCCGATCACCCGCTGGTCGAGCAAACCCTCGACGACTGCCTGCACCACGCCATGGACTGCGAAGGCTGGTTGAGCTTGCTGCGACGCATCGAACACGGCCAGATCAAACTGGTCAGCCGCGACCTGCCCGCGCCCTCGCCGTTGGCTGCGGCGATTCTCAATGCCCGGCCCTACACCTTTCTCGATGATGCGCCGCTGGAAGAACGGCGCACGCAAGCGGTACAGAGTCGCCACTGGAGTGATGTACACAGCGCCGATGACCTGGGAGCCCTGGACACCGAGGCCATTGCTGCAGTGGCAAGCGAAGCCTGGCCAACGCCTACGCGCGGCGATGAAATGCACGAAGCGCTGATGAGCCTGGCCTGTATCAGTAAGGATGAGGTGACGGCCAACTCCGGTTGGCAGGCGTGGCTGGAGGAACTGCAGGCGGCAGGTCGGGCCTGCTGCCTGCAACTCGCGCGCGGGCAATCCCTGTGGCTGGCCCGCGAGCGCCTGATGCTCCTGCGTGCGCTCTACCCTCAAGCGCAGATAACGCCTGAGCTTGCAGCACTTCCCGGTTTCGACCAGCCCTTCGATGGCGACACAGCGCTGGTGGAAGTACTGCGCGCGCGCCTGAGCGGTTTCGGGCCACTGACGCTGGAGCAGATTGCCGCGCCTTTGCAGCTGCCTGCCAGTGACGTCGAGCAGGCGTTGGTCCGCCTTGAAGCTGAAGGTTACGTGATGCGCGGTTACTTCAGTCCTGGCCAACAGCGCCTGCAATGGTGTGAACGTCACCTGCTGGCGCGCATCCATCGCTACACGGTCAAACGTCTGCGGCGCGAGATCGAACCGGTCTGCCTGCAGGATTTCATGCGTTTTCTGTTCGACTGGCAGCACCTCTCGCCCGCTACTCGCCTGCAAGGCCCGGCAGCCCTCAGCGAAGTGCTGGGGCAGTTCGAGGGCTATCCGGCAGCGGCCGGGGCCTGGGAAAGCGATCTGCTGCCCAGCCGGATCAGCGACTACAGCGCGCGCTGGCTGGACGAGAGCTGTCGCGCCGGCAAGCATGTGTGGGCACGTCTGGCCCCCGCAGCAGCGAGCAACACCCTGCGCAGCACACCGTTGGTGCTGCTGCCACGCACGCAACTGAACCTGTGGCGCACCTTCGGCCCCGCCCTCGACAGCAGCGAACTGAGCCTGCGCGCGCAACGGGTGCACACGGCGCTGAGCGAGCACGGTGCGTTGTTTTTCGACGAGTTGGTCATCGACGCCCACCTGCTCCCCACTGAGCTGGAAAACGCCTTGCAGGAGCTGGTGGCCGCAGGCCTGGTCAGTGCCGACAGTTTTGCCGGCCTGCGCGCGCTGATCACCCCGGCCAGCAAACGCCAGAACCGTAGTCATCGCCGAGGTCGCGGCGCGCTGTTCGGTGGTATGGAAGACGCCGGACGCTGGGCCCTGCTGCGCAAGAGCTCGGCTGCCGACAAGCGTGACGACAGTCTGGAACACGTCGCCCGCACCCTGCTGCGCCGTTACGGGGTGATCTGCTGGCGCCTGCTGGAACGTGAGGCCGACTGGCTGCCGAGCTGGCGCGATTTGTTGCGCTGCTACCACCGCCTGGAAGCTCGCGGCGAAATCCGTGGCGGGCGCTTCATCGGCGGCCTGGCGGGCGAACAGTTCGCCCTGCCCGAAGCACTGGCGCTGTTGCGCGAAGTACGCAGACGACCGCGGGAGGACAGCCTGGTCGCCATCAGCGCCAGCGACCCGTTGAACCTGATCGGTACTCTGCTACCGGGCAACAAGGTGCCAGCCCTGAGCGGCAACCGCCTGCTCTATCGGGATGGCTTGCCGGTCGCCACATTGATTGCCGGCAAGGTGCAGATGCTTGTCGCGGTGGAACTGGAGCAGCAGGGTGAACTGCGCGAGCGTTTGATCCGCGAGCCGGGATGCTTGAGCTGACCGCCACTGCGAGAATGATTTTCACTCCAGAAGGCACCGCGCAAACGTTCATCTTTGCAGGCTGGCGCTAGCGCGCCCAACCGGGCTAAGGTCGAGGATTGTCCAGGCCCTGAGCCTGACCGTGCCATCGCAAGGAATCCGTATGAGCCTGTCACTTCTCAGCCGCTACGCCTTTTTCGCCGCCTGTGTCCTGTTCACGTTGGTGAGCCTGCCCTTCCTGCAGCATGAATGGCTGTGGCCGTTCACCCTGACCACCGCCGTGCTCAGCCTGATCGGCCTGTTCGATCTGCTGCAAAGCCGCCACGCGGTGCGGCGCAACTACCCGATTCTGGGCAACATCCGCTACCTGGTCGAAGGCATTCGTCCGGAAATCCGCCAGTACCTGCTCGAAGCCGACAGCGATGCCCTGCCCTTCTCCCGCGCCCAGCGTTCGCTGGTTTACGCCCGGGCCAAGAACGAAGCGTCGGATAAACCCTTCGGCACCTTGATCGATGTCTACCAGTCCGGCTTCGAATTCATCGGCCACTCCATGCGCCCGGCGCCCTTGAGCGACCCGGCGAGCTTTCGGGTGATCGTCGGCGGCCCGCAATGTACCCAGCCTTACTCGGCTTCGGTCTTCAACATTTCAGCAATGAGCTTCGGCTCGCTCAGCGCCAATGCCATCCGCGCCCTGAACCAGGGCGCCAAGCTGGGCAATTTCGCCCATGACACCGGCGAGGGCAGCATCAGCCCTTACCACCGCGAACACGGTGGCGACCTGACCTGGGAGCTGGGCAGCGGTTACTTCGGCTGCCGTACCTCCGACGGGCGCTTCGACCCCGAGCGCTTCGCCGAACAGGCCCGCAGCCCGCAAGTGCGGATGATCGAGATCAAAATGAGCCAGGGTGCCAAACCCGGACACGGCGGCATCCTGCCCAAGCACAAGGTTACCCGCGAGATCGCCGAGACGCGCGGGGTGATGATGGGTGAAGACTGCATTTCGCCGTCTCGCCACAGCGCCTTTTCCACGCCGATCGAAATGATGCAGTTCATTGCCCAGCTGCGCGAACTGTCCGGCGGCAAGCCGGTGGGCTTCAAGTTCTGCCTGGGTCATCCCTGGGAGTTCATGGGCATTGCCAAGGCCATGCTGGAAACCGGGATCCTGCCGGATTTCATCGTCGTCGATGGCAAGGAAGGCGGTACCGGCGCGGCGCCGGTGGAATTCACCGACCATATCGGCGTGCCGCTGCGGGAAGGCCTGTTGTTCGTGCACAACACCCTGGTTGGGCTGAACCTGCGCGACAAGATCAAACTGGGCGCCAGCGGCAAGATTGTCAGCGCCTTCGACATCGCCAGCATGCTGGCCATCGGCGCCGACTGGGCCAACTCGGCACGCGGCTTCATGTTCGCCATCGGCTGCATCCAGTCGCAAAGCTGCCATACCAACAAGTGCCCCACCGGCGTTGCCACTCAGGACGCCTTGCGCCAGCGTGCCCTGGTAGTGCCGGACAAGGCTCAACGGGTGTTCAACTTCCACCACAGCACCCTCAAGGCCCTGGCCGAAATGCTCGCGGCGGCAGGCCTGGATCACCCGTCGCAACTGGAGGCCAGGCATCTGGTGCGCCGGGTCTCGGCCACCGAGATCAAGCTGTTCTCGCAGATGCATGTGTTCCTCAAGCCGGGCGAACTGCTCAGTGGCGAAATCAGTGGCGAGTTCTATTCGCGGATGTGGCAGATGGCCCGGGCGGACAGCTTTGAGCCCCAGGACCTGGCAGTCGCCTGAAAATCAGCGCGGTATTGAGACATCAAGTAATACGCAAACTTTTGCAATTGCTTGCCAATACCGCCACCCTGCCCCCCGCCCGACGTGCGGCACAAGAGAATTCCTACGTCGGCCTGTCACTATTAAATCAACTGTTCAAGAGCCCGCTGCCATGTTTAACGGACGCGACCCGCGCATCGATTTCTTTCGAGGCCTGGCGCTGATCTTCATCTTCTGGGATCACATCCCGCATAACCCGCTGGGCCAGATCACCCTGCGCAATATCGGTTTCAGCGATGCGGCGGAGGTTTTCGTCTTTCTTGCCGGCTACGCGGCCGTACTGGCCTACGGCAAAGTCCTGCAACGCGACGGTTACCTGATTGCCTGTGTGAAAATCCTCAGACGCACCTGGGTACTGTATGTGGTGCATATCTTCCTGTTGGCGATGCTGATGGGCATCGTCTTCTACGCCAACAGCCATGTGCAGACCCGCGACCTGGTCGAGGAAATGGGCCTGACGCATTTCATCACCAATCCCCAGCAAGCGCTGACCGATGAACTGCTGTTGCGCTTCAAGCCCAACCTGATGGACCCGCTGCCGCTGTACATCGTGCTGTTGGCCGGCCTGGCCATCGCCCTGCCGCTGTTGCTGCGCCATACCTGGGCGGTAGTGGGCGTCTCGATGGCGGTGTACCTGATGGCGCCAAAGCTCGGCTGGAATCTGGCGAACTTTTCCGACGGCGTCTGGTACTTCAACCCGGTCACCTGGCAGTTTCTGTTCGTGCTCGGTGGCGCCGCAGCGATACACGGGCAGCAGCCACGCGCGCCGCAAACCCGGCCATTGCTGCGCCAACCGCTGTTTCTCGCGGCGGCCGTGTATTCACTGCTGGCGGGGCTGATCACTATTTCCTGGCGCTGGCCGGAGATTCACGATGCATGGATGCCGGCAGCGATCAGCGAGCTGTTGTACCCGATCAGCAAGACCGATCTGTCACCGGTACGTTTGCTGCACTTCCTGGCACTGGCTTATGTCACCGCCAAACTGTTGCCTGACAGCCGCTGGACGCAAAACTGGCTGGCCCGGCAAACCTGTCGCATGGGGCGCTATTCGCTGGAAGTGTTCTGTTTGGGCGTATTGCTCGCGCCCTTGGCGGACATGGTCAATGCCCTGGCGGATGAGCACTGGTCGATGCAGATGCTGAGTGCATTGGTCGGGGTTGGGGTGATGGCGTTGCTGGCGGCCTGGCTTGATCTGAACAAGCGTTTGGGGCGGCCGGTACAAATGACAGCGGCCTGAAGGGGCCTCATCGCGGGGCAAGCCCGCTCCCACAGTGGGAGCCGGGCTTGCCCCGCGATGTTTCTACATCACGAAGCGGAACGCGCCAGCTGTACGCTGTCGGCTTTAGGCGACAGTTTGAACACGTAGTACAGCACCGTCAGCATCACCAGGAACGCCGGGCCGATGTACAGCGCCACACGGGTCTCCTCGAAGTAAGCCATCAGGCCAACCACCAGGATCAGGAACGCCAGCGCCAGGTAGGAGCTCAGCGGCCACAGCCACATGCGGTATTTCAGCGCCGCACGTTCGGTTTCGCTCAGACCGGCACGGAATTTCAGTTGTGCCAGCAGGATCATCACCCAGGTCCAGATCGCGCCGAAGGTGGCGATCGCGGTGACCCAGACGAAAACTTTCTCCGGCACCAGGTAGTTGGCCAGTACGCCCAGCAGCAATGCGGCGATCGACAGCAGCAAGGCATTACGCGGCACGCCATTGCTCGAGGTACGAGCGAAGGTCGCCGGAGCCTGACCGTTCTGCGCCAGGCTGTAGAGCATGCGCCCGGTACTGAAGATACCGCCGTTGCACGACGACAGTGCCGCCGTGATCACCACGAAGTTGATGATACCGGCAGCGGTCTTGATACCCAGACGCTCGAAGGTCATCACGAACGGGCTGCCCTGGCTGCCGATTTCGTTCCACGGGTAGATCGACAGGATCACGAACAGTGCGCCGACATAGAACAGCAGAATGCGCCAGAACACCGAGCCGATGGCCTGGGGAATGGTCTTTTGCGGGTTGCGCGCTTCACCGGCGGTCAGGCCGATCATTTCTACGCCGAGGTAGGCGAACATCACCATCTGCAGCGACATCAGCACACCGGTCACGCCATTGGGCATGAAGCCGCCGTTGCTCCACAGGTTGGAAATGCCCACGGCCACACCGTCGTTGCCGAAGCCAAAGGCAATGACACCGATGCCGCCGAGCACCATGGCAATAATGGTGACGATCTTGATCAGGGCGAACCAGAACTCGAACTCACCGAAGGCCTTGACCGCAATCAGGTTGATCGCGCCCATGCTGCCCAGTGCCGCCAGGGCCCAGATCCAGCGCGGGACGTCGGGGAACCAGATGCCCATGTAGATGGCCACCGCGGTGATTTCCGCAACGCACGTCACCAGCCACAGGAACCAGTAGTTCCAGCCGGTCAGAAAGCCCGCCAGCGGGCCGAGGTAGTCTTGAGCATAACGGCTGAAGGAGCCTGCGACCGGGTTGTGCACGGCCATTTCACCGAGGGCACGCATGATCACCAGGATCGCCAGGCCACCAATGATGTACGACAGCATGATTGCCGGGCCGGCCATTTCGATGGCCTTGGCCGAGCCCAGGAACAGGCCGACACCGATACAGGCGCCCAGCGCCATCAGGCGAATGTGTCGCTCGCCGAGTTCTCGCTTGAGTGGGCCGCCCTGGGCGGTCTCACTGTGAGCAGGAGGGTTGCCGACTGGCATAGAAATACAACCTCATTTTGTTATTGGATATAGACCCGTCGTGCAGACCTGGTACCGCCGATAGGCTGAATACGCTGTCTTGCCGGGCACCACCTTGTGAGCGGACCCGTCTGCCGGCACGCAAAACCGGCAAAGCGAAAGGGGCGAGCAGTATAGAAAGGCCCCTGCAGGGCATTTCACTATAAAGAGCCGGATATTTGGCGAGAAGTCTCGGCAAAAACCGCAGTCACCGAGGGCATTCCCCGTGCTTTTCTCCAGGGTGATAAACAGGGCGGCTAACATAGCACCAAAACAGGGCATTTCAACCTCTACCAAAGGCGCAGGTCGTACCCTTTTTAGGAGCAGCCCTACAGGGCTTACAAATTTTTCACCAAACCCGCTCACCGTCTAAGCTTCAGGCAAGCGAGACGAAAATACGTAGCCGGGCTGAACACTATGGGCGCATTGTGGCAATCGGAACCAACGAGTAAGGAAACTCCCTCTGAATCCCTTGAAGAATCGCCTTCGCCGAAAAGCCCTCGCCAGCGTCATCTAGGGTGGTGGCTGATCGGGCTGATGCTGCTGCTCGCCCTTATTGCGCTGGGACTTGCCGCCGCCAACGAAATGCATACCTCGCGCCTGCAGTCGCGTGAGCTCAGCCAGCTCGCCTCGACCCTGACCTACTCCCTGCAACCGGGCCCCAGCGATGCGATCATCTACCCCGGTGACGGGCCGTTCGACAAACGCCTGGGCTACAGCGCGTTGGGGGAGTTCCTGCCACGCCTGCTCAAGCGCGATTATGTGATCAGCGAGCAGGTGCATTTTTCCCCGGCGCTGATGAACTACACCGAGCATGGTTTCTTCATTCCCTATAAAGAGAAGATCCAGACCGGGCTGTCGATCACCGACTGCAAGGGCGATGTGCTGTACCAGTACCACTACCCGCAGTTCCTGTACCCGGACTTCGACTCCATCCCCCCGGTCATCGTCAACAGCCTGCTGTTCATCGAGAACCGCGACCTGCTCGACCCCAACGATCCAAACGCCAACCCGGCCGTGGACTGGCCACGCTTTGCCAAGGCGGCCTACAGCCAGGTCGCCAAGTACCTGGCCCTGCCCGGCCAGTCTGCCGGGGGCAGCACCCTGGCCACCCAACTGGAAAAGTACCGCCACTCTCCCGACGGCCTGACCGTCTCGGGCAGCGAAAAAATCCGCCAGATGATTTCCGCCAGCGTGCGCGCCTACCAGGGCGGTCCGCAAACCCTCGAAGCACGCCAGCGCATCGTGCGTGACTACCTCAACAGCGTGCCGCTGTCGGCAGTGCCCGGGCATGGTGAAGTGCATGGCATGGCCGAGGGCCTGCGGGTCTGGTACGGCGCCGACTTCGCCCAGGTCAATCAGGCCCTGGCTTCAACCGCAACCGATCCTGCAAGCCAGGCCGCTCGTGGCCTGGCCCTGCGTCAGGTGCTGTCGCTGATGATTGCCCAGCGCCGTCCCTCGCATTTTCTCTCCAAGGGCCGCAATGAACTGGCCGACCTGACCGACAGCCACATTCGCATACTGGCCGCCGCCAACATCGTCGATCAACCGCTGGCCGACGCCGCGCTGGCCAGCAAGGCGATCTACCGCGACTGGGTGGCGCAACCGACCATTCAACCGATCGTCACCAACAAGGGCATCAGCGTTGCCCGCAGCCGCCTGTCGCTGGCCCTGGCGCGGCCGTTGTACGACCTTGACCGCCTCGACCTGTCGGCCACCAGCACCTTGCAGTCCGACCTGCAAGGCCAGGTCAGCCAGTACCTCAAGGACCTCGCCGATCCGGCCATCGCCGAGAAGCTCGGGCTGTTTGGCGAGCGGTTGCTGACCCCGACCAGCACCACCCAGGTGCGCTACAGCTTTACCCTGCTTGAACGCACCGCCAACGGTTCGCGCGTGCGGGTGCAAACCGACAGTACCGACCAGCCGTTCGACATCAACGAGGGCAGCAAGCTGGAGCTGGGGTCCACCGCCAAGCTGCGGGTGCTGACCAGTTACCTGGAGATCATCGCCGAACTGCATGACAAGTACGCCAATACTCCCGCTGCCGACCTGAAGAAGGTCGAGGTCGCTGAACTGGACTTCATCACCCGTTGGGCCCTCGACTACCTGATCCAGAACAAGGACCGCAACATCACCACGATGCTCGATGCCGCGCTCAATCGCAAGTATTCGGCCAGCCCCGGCGAAGCCTTCTTCACCGGTGGCGGCATGCATGTGTTCAATAACTTCCGCAAAGAAGACAACAACCGCATTCCCACGCTCAAAGACGCCCTGCGCGAGTCGATCAACCTGCCGTTTATCCGTTTGATGCGTGACCTGGTGCGCTACAGCACCTACCAGACACCGGGCAGCAGCATCAGCTTGCTTAAGGATGATGCCGAGCCACGCCGCCAGGAGTACCTGGCGCGCTTTGCCGACAAGGAGGGTACCGACTACCTGCGCAGGTTCTGGAAAAAGTACCAGCGCAAAACTTCACAACAGCGCCTGGACACCTTCCTCGACAGCTTGCGCATCACGCCGATCCGCCTGGCCGCCGTGCATCGCTACCTGTTCCCCGAAGCTGACCAGGCCACCTTCAACGCCTTCGTCCGTGCCCACGTGAAAAAGGACCTGCAGGACACCAAGCGCAAGCCCACCAAGCAAGACATTCTGACCGATGAGCGTCTGGACAACCTGTACTACGCCTACGGCCCCGGCAAATTCGATCTGCCCGACCAGGGTTTTGTCGCCAAGGTCCACCCGCTGGACCTGTGGCTGCTGGGCTACTTGCTCAACAACCCGAATGCCAGCTTCCAAGAGGCGACGCAGGCCAGCCAGTTCGAGCGCCAGGAAGTCTACAGCTGGCTGTTCAAGAGCCGACACAAAGGCGCGCGTGACAGCCGTATTCGTACCTTGGTGGAAATCGAAGCGTTCCTCGATATCCATCGGCGCTGGAAACGGGTCGGCTATCCCTTCGATCACCTGGTGCCTTCGCTGGCCACTGCCATCGGCAGCTCCGGCGACCGCCCGGCAGCCCTGGCCGAGCTGATCGGGATCATTCAGAACGACGGTATCCGCCTGCCGACCCTGCGCATCGATACCCTGCACTTTGCCGCCGATACCCCGTATGAAACACGCCTGGCAGGCGACCCCGACCTTGGCCAGCGGGTGCTCTCGGTGGAGGTCGCCCGCGCCTTGCGCGGTGCCCTTTCGCAGGTCGTCGATGCCGGTACTGCACGCCGGGTGTCCGGCAGTTTCAAACTCAACGACGGTACGCCGATGGTCATGGGCGGCAAGACCGGCACTGGCGACAACCGCCTCGAAAGCTGGGGCGCCGGTGGCCGCCTGCTTGGCTCAAAAGCGATCAACCGCACGGCGACCTTTGTGTTTTTCCTTGGCGACAACCACTTCGGCACCCTCACCGCGTTCGTCCCCGGACGCGCCGCCGAGTCCTTCAAGTTCACCTCGGCGCTGCCGGTGCAGGTCCTCAAGGGCATGGCGCCGATCCTTACCCCGTACCTGCAACCCGGTAGCCACACCTTGTGCAAAGCCCCTCAGCAAGTAGCCCGGCAGTAGTCCGGTAAAGCAACACCCAGGCGGCTGACGGCGCCTGGGTGTTGCTCTGTCAGCGCTACCGCTCATCTCCTTGAGCGCCTTCATGAGAAATATTCTCACTCTCACACTTGCTTTAAGATATATCTTGAGTAATATCTAAAGATACATCTAACGCAAACGGAGCCCTCCATGCGTGAACATCACCCCCACCGCGAACATGGCGAACGCCATGACGGATTCGAACGCCGCCACACTCGCGAGCGCGGCGACCGCGGGCCACGGGTCTTCGCCCCTGGCGACCTGAAACTGCTGCTGCTGTCGATGCTGGCCGAGCAGCCCTGCCACGGCTATGACCTGATCCGCCAGATCGAAAACCTGTTCGGCGGCAACTACAGCCCAAGCCCGGGCGTTATCTACCCGACGCTGACCTTCCTTGAAGAAAGCGAGCTGATCGTCGGCCAGGTTCATGGCAGTAAAAAGCTCTACAGCGTCACCGCTGCCGGTGTCGAGTCCCTGGCCGAGCAGGCCATCGCCCTGGACGGCGTGCGCATGCGCATCGAAGTCAGTAAACGCTCGCTGTTCGGCCACGACCGACCGCCAGAAATCCACGAAGCAGTGCACAACCTGCGCCATGCCCTGCAGATGCACAGTGGCCGCTGGAACCCGGAAGAAATCGAGCGGGTGGGTACCCTGCTCAACAACACCGCCAAAGCCATCGTCGCAGGGCCTGCTGCGACCGCCTCGGAGAAAACCGAATGAGTGCCAGCGAAAACAACGCGATTCATCGCGTCAACCATGAGATCAAACATCGCCGCCTGGATGTGCTGCGGGTCACCGATCTGACCCCTCGCATGCGCCGCATCACCTTGGGCGGAGCGCAACTGCAAGGCTTCACCAGTGTCGGCAGCGACGATCACGTCAAGCTGATGTTCGCCTGTTCGGCAGAAGAACAGGCGGCGCTGGACAACCTCGACTTCAGCCGTGATGGCCTGCGTCCGACCATGCGCGAATACACCCCACGGCGTATCGATCTGCTAGCCGGTGAACTGGATATCGATTTCGTCCTGCACGGCGACGGCCCAGCGTCGACCTGGGCGGCCCAGGCGCAGGTCGGCCAGGTCCTCAACATTGCCGGCCCGCGCAGTTCGATGGTGGTGCCGGATATCTTCGACAGCTATTTGCTGATCGGCGATGAAACCGCGATCCCGGCCATCGCCCGTCGCCTGGAAGAGCTGCCGGCCACGCGCAAGGTGCTGGCGGTCATCGAGATCGAAGACGCCGGGGAACAACAGGCCCTGGCGAGTCAGGCCCAGCTGGAGGTGATCTGGGTACAGCGGCACCAGCAGGATCTGCTGGATGTAGTGAAAAGCCTGAGCCTGCCGGAAGGTCAGCTGTACACTTGGGTTGCCCTGGAAAAGGCCCTGACGCGCAAGACCAAGCGCCTGCTGATCGACGAAAAAGGCGTCAAGGAAGACCTGATCAAGGCTGCTGCCTATTGGCGCCTCGACCCGCACGACGACGAATAAGCGGCACCATCAAGGTTGCGTCCTGGCCTTGGCCAGGCGCCCGCCTTGCCAATGATCCAGGCCCAGTATCAGCAGGCCGATAGCAATGAAGCCGAGCACAATCGCCAAGGCATTGAGCAGCACCTGACCGTAGCCAAGGCTTGCGACGTCGATGAACGGATAGGGATAGACCCCTATCGACTCGCCGCGCAGCAGCACATAAGCAAAATACCCCGCCGGATACAGCAGCCAGGCCAACAGATGCCTGAGCCGCAGGCTGCCTTTCTCCACGCAACACCACCAATAGCCGATGAACAGCAACGGCATGACATCGTGCAGCAGCTCATCGGCCAGCCACTGCCAGCCCTGCGGTTGCCACAGATGGCGCAACAACAGGCTATAGGCCAGACCGACCAGGACGATACTGGCGGCAATAGCCGAACTGACTGCCGGGCCGAGAAACCAGCGGCGCGCCGCCGACTCGCGGCCGAATGCCGCCTGGCTGAGCACCACGGCGACCAGGGTATTGCTCAATACGGTGAAATAGCTGAAGAAATTCACCAGGCCGCCGATCAGGCTCGCCTGCTCCTGCCAACGCGCCCACAGCACCAGGTACAGCTGGATCGCCAGTGCGCTCCAGCCCAGACAGGCGGCCAGGCCGATCACGACCTCGCGCCGGACCATGAGCTCAGCGGCCGCGTTGCAGCTTCAGGTACAGGCGCTCGACTTTCTCCCGGGCCCAGGGGGTACGGCGCAGAAAGGTCAGGCTCGACTTGATGCTCGGGTCGCTCTTGAAGCAGCGGATATCGATGCGCTCGGCCAGCCCTTGCCATTGGTAATGCGCTACCAGTGCGGTGAGGATCTGCTCCAGGGTCACGCCATGCAGCGGATTGGGGTTGGCGGTGGTCATGCCTGTGCTCCAGCGAATCAAAGGTGCGCACCTTAGCCCAGGGGTGGGCTGGCTACAAACATTCTAGCGCAGCTGTGTGGGAGATGTGTGGGAGCGGGCTTGCCCCGCGATTGCAGGTAGTCAGTCACATCGAATCGCGGGGCAAGCCCGCTCCCACCGCTATCGGAACACCCACCCATAATGGTAATGTTATATTGTATCAACATCATTACCCTGCCAAGGAACCCTGCCGCCCATGCGTCGCTTGCCCCTTCGACTCTCCCCTTTTACCGCCGCCCTTTGGCTCGCCTCCCCGCTGAGCCAGGCCGTGGAGTTGCAACCCCAGGTCATCACCGCCAACCCACTGGGCAACAGCGAGCTGGCCGCGCCCACCACCGTGCTTGAAGGTGACGCGCTGGCCCTGCAACAGAAAGGCAGCCTCGGCCAGACCCTGAACAACCAGCCCGGCGTCGCCTCGACCTGGTTCGGTCCCGGCGCCAGCCGCCCGGTGATTCGTGGCCTGGACGGCGATCGCATTCGTATTCTGCGCAATGGCGTCGGCGCTCTGGACGCCTCATCGTTGTCCTACGATCACGCCGTACCGCTGGACCCGGCCACCGTAGAACGCATCGAAATCGTCCGCGGCCCGGCCGCCCTGCTCTACGGTGGCAACGCCATCGGTGGCGTGATCAACAGCTTCGACAACCGCATTCCCTCCGCCGCCATCGACGGTATTCATGGCGCTGGCGAGTTGCGCTACGGCGGCGCCGACACCACCCGCAGCAGCGCCGGCAAGCTGGAAGCCGGCGACGGCCGTTTTGCCTTGCACCTGGACGCCAACAGCCGACAATTCAACGACCTGCGCATCCCCGGCTACGCCCGTAGCTCCAAAGTCCGCGACGCTGACAACCCGGGCAGCAAGCATCGTCTGGAAAACAGCGATGGCCGTCAGGATGGCGGCGCCGTCGGCGGCGCCTATCATTGGGACCACGGCTACACCGGCCTGTCCTACAGCCGCTATGACTCGAACTATGGCTCGGTGGCCGAACCCGGTGTGCGCCTGGACATGCAACAGGATCACTACGGTTTCGCCTCCGAGCTGCGCGACCTCGATGGCCCCTTCAGCTCGCTGAAGTTCGACGTCGGCTACACCGATTACCAGCATCGTGAAATGGAAGGCGGCGAGGTTCACACCACCTTCAAGAACAAGGGTTACGAAGCACGGGTCGAAGCCCGGCATCAACCTTGGGGGCCGGTGGAAGGCGTGATCGGCGCCCAGGTCAGCCGCAACGAATTTTCCGCCCTCGGTGAGGAGGCCTTCGTCCCGCAGAGCGATACCAATAGCCTGGCGCTGTTCATGCTTGAACAATGGCAAGCCAGCGAGCGCCTCAACCTGAGCCTGGGTGGGCGCCTGGAACACACCCGGATCAATCCCGACAGCCAGGGCAGCGAGCGTTTCGCCCACGCCGACAGCGCCAGCAGTTTCACCGCCGCCAGCCTGTCATCGGGTGCAGTCTATGAGTTGACGCCGATCTGGTCGCTGGCCGCGACCTTGGGCTACACCGAACGCGCACCGACTTTCTACGAGCTGTACGCCAATGGCGCCCACGTCGCCACCGGCACCTTCGAAGTCGGCGATCCGGATCTGAGCAAAGAAAAAGCGATTTCCAGCGACCTGGCCCTGCGCTTCGACAATGGGGTGCACAAAGGCAGTGTCGGGGTGTTCTACAGTCACTTCCGCAACTACATCGGTCTGCTGGCCAGCGGCAACATGCGCGAAGGCCATGACCACGATCATGACCATGGTGATGAAGACCACGATCACGACCATGATCATGAACACGCCGGTGACGTGCCCGAGTACCTGTACAAAGGTGTGCGGGCCCGTTTCTATGGCATCGAGGCCCAGGACCGTTGGCAACTGGCGCAGAACCACTTGGGCAGCTTTGCCCTGGAACTGTCCGGCGACTACACCCGGGCCAAGAACCTGGACAGCGGCGAAGACCTGCCACGCATTGCTCCGCTGCGCCTGAACAGCGGCCTGCTGTGGGAACGGGAGCGCTGGCAGGCCCGGGTTGATGTGCAACATGCCAGTGCCCA
Organism: Pseudomonas putida; assembly: GCF_028682475.1. Lineage (GTDB taxonomy): Bacteria > Pseudomonadota > Gammaproteobacteria > Pseudomonadales > Pseudomonadaceae > Aquipseudomonas > Aquipseudomonas putida_AG. Next base: position 232 of record NZ_JANHLE010000014.1, on the reverse strand, counting down.
GCATCGCAAACCGGACAATGAAACCAGTACCGATGGCTATACCACCCTGGGCGCCAGCCTCGGCTATCGCTTTGATATCGGCCAGAGCCAGTGGCTGGCCTTTGTCCGCGGTGAAAACCTCACTGACCAGACCGTGCGCTATGCCAGCTCCATCCTGCGTGACATTGCGCCGGCGCCGGGGCGCAGTGTCGAGGTAGGTCTGCGTACGTCCTTCTAAGGCAACACCTATCAC